>NZ_JBVIXA010000001.1:0-86956 GCF_055594065.1 Streptomyces sp. NPDC040610
AGATATGGAAGCCCTGTAAGGGGTGGAGTTGACTGGTACTAATAGGCCGAGGGCTTGTCCTCAGTTGCTCGCGTCCACTGTGTTGGTTCTGAAACCACGAACAACCCCGTATGCCTGGTCACGAGTGTGGTGCGGTTGACAGTTTCATAGTGTTTCGGTGGTCATAGCGTGAGGGAAACGCCCGGTTACATTCCGAACCCGGAAGCTAAGCCTTACAGCGCCGATGGTACTGCAGGGGGGACCCTGTGGGAGAGTAGGACGCCGCCGAACTAAATTTAAGGGAAACCCCCGCACCTCACGGTGCGGGGGTTTTCTGCGTTTAGGGTCTAGGCATGCGATACGAATTGATCATCTTTGACAACGACGGTGTCCTGGTCGACAGCGAGCCGATCTCCAACACGATTCTCGCTGCGTACCTGACGGAACTCGGGCACCCCACCTCGTACGAGGAATCCCTGCGGGATTACATGGGTGGTGCCATGCACCGCGTCCACGACCTGGTCCTGGAGCGGTCCGGGCAGCGGTTGCCGGACGACTTCGACGAGGTCTTTCACGAGCGGGTCTTCGCTGCCTTCAAGCGGGAGCTCGAGCCCATGGCCGGGGCCGTGGAGGTGTTGGAGAAGCTGACCGCTGAGGGCGTCCCCTTCTGTCTCGCGTCCTCCGGCAGCCATGAGCGGATTCGGGTCGGACACCGGAAGACCGGGCTCGACAAGTGGTTCGACGACGGGCGGATCTTCAGCTCGCAGGATGTGGGGCGCGGGAAGCCGGCCCCGGATCTCTTTCTGCACGCGGCGGAGCGGATGGGCGTCGCTCCCGACAAGTGCGTCGTGGTGGAGGACAGCCCGCTCGGGGTGCAGGCGGCGCTCGCGGCCGGGATGGATGTCTGCGGCTTCACCGCCATGACCCCGGCGGAGCGGCTTCGCGATGCCACTCGACTCTTCAGCGAGCTGCGTGCGCTGCCCGACCTGCTCGCGTGAGCGCGTACTGAAGGAGGAGACGGTCGGGAAGGCTCTGCGGGAGCGGCTGGGGAAAGTCGTGAGGTGATCTATCTACCCACGGGTAGAGCGGGGATCTACGCTTCGCGGTCATGACAGAAACGCTGCGGCGTGGCAGGGCCTCCCTTGCGTTCGGCTTCCTGGTGCAGGGCGTCACGTTCGCGCTGCTGGTGACCCGGATACCCGCGCTGCAGGACCAGTACGGGATATCCGACAGCCTGCTGCCCGTGTTCCTGGCGGCCGTGCCGATCCTCGCGGGGGTCGGGAGCGTGTGCACCGAGCGGCTGGTGCGGACGGTGCCGCCCAGTCGGGTGCTGCGGTGGTCGCAGCCCGTGGTGCTGCTCTCCCTGCTCGGGGCGGGCGCGGGCGACTCGGTGTGGCAAGTCGCCGTCGCGCTCGGGGCGTTCGGCCTGGCCGTCGGGGCGCTGGACGCGTCGATGAACATGCTGGGGGTGAGCCTGCAGCGGGCGTACGGGCGCAGCATCATGCTCGGGTTCCACGCGGCGTACAGCCTGGGCGGGATCGTGGGGGCCTCGCTGGCGTGGGTGGGAGCGCACTGGGATCTGTCGTTGCTGGTGTCGTATCTGCCGGTGGTCGTCGTGCTGTTGCCGGCCGCGTTGGTGGGGAGTCGGTGGTACGTCGACGCGGGTGAGGGGGAGGGGAGCGGTGGTGAGGGTGGTGCCGGTGCGAAGGCTGGTGCTGGTGGGGCTGTGGGGCTCAAGGTGTTGTGGCCGCTGTGTCTGGTGATGACGTGTGCGTACATCGGTGACTCGACCGTCTCCAACTGGAGCGCGAAGTATCTGCAGGACGTGCTGGGGAGTTCGGAGCAGCTGGCGACGGTTCCGTACAACGTCTACATGGTGATGAACCTGGTGGGGCGGGGAGTCGGGGACCTGGGGGTGAGGCGGTTCGGGGCCGTCGCCGTGGTGCGGTGGGGCGCGGTGATCGGGGCGGCGGGGTTCGGTGTGGTGGCGGTGGCGCCGGGGGCCTGGACGGGGATCTTGGGCTTCACGCTGCTGGGGATCGGGCTGTGTGTGATCGTGCCGCAGACGTTCGCGGCGGCGGGGCGGCTGTTCCCGGGGGCGTCGGACACGGCGGTGGCGCGGCTGAACGTCTTCAACTACGTGGGGTTCCTGATCGGTTCGCCGTTGGTGGGCGGGCTCGGGGACGCGTGGAACTACCGCGGGGCGATGGTCGTTCCCATGGTGTTGGTGCTTGTGATCTTCTGGTCGGCCCGGTCGTTCGCTCCTGGACCGGACCGATACGGTGACGGTCATGAGCGGCCGCGCACAACTGATGTGGGACGAGGCAGTAACGGGCTATGACTTCGGTCCAGAGCACCCCATGGACCCGGTCCGGCTCGCGCTGACGAGAAGCCTGATCAACGCCTTCGGTCTCGACCGCGACCTGGACGTGGTCGCGGCGAAGCGTGCCGGGGAGTCGACGCTGGGGCTCGTGCACCGCGAGGACTACGTCGACGCGGTGAAGGCGGCCTCCGCGGACCCCGCTTCGGCGCGCGGGGCGTATGGGCTGGGGACCGAGGACGACCCCGCCTTCGCCGGCATGCACGAGGTGTCGGCGCTGATCGCCGGGCAGTCGGTCGGTGCTGCCGAGGCGGTGTGGCAGGGGGACGCGCTGCACGCGGTGAACTTCGCCGGTGGGCTGCACCATGCCATGCCGGGGAGCGCCGCGGGGTTCTGTGTGTACAACGACGCGTCGTTGGCCATCGCGCGGCTGTTGGAGCTGGGGGCCGAGCGCGTCGCGTATGTGGATGTGGACGTGCACCACGGGGACGGGGTGCAGGCCACGTTCTGGGACGACCCGAGGGTTCTGACGATCTCGCTGCACGAGCATCCTCGGACGTTGTTCCCGGGGACCGGGTGGCCCGAGGAGACGGGGGCGGAGTCGGCGGCGGGGAGCGCGGTGAATGTGGCGCTGCCCGCGGGGACGGGGGATGCGGGGTGGGTGCGGGCGTTTCACGCCGTGGTGCCCGAGTTGTTGGCGGAGTTCCGGCCGCAGGTGCTTGTCACTCAGCATGGGGCGGATACGCACTTCGAGGATCCGTTGGCGCATTTGGCCGTTTCGGTGGACGCACAGCGGGCTGTGCAGGTCGCCTGTCATGAGTTGGCGCACTCGTATGCGGACGGGCGGTGGGTTGCGCTGGGTGGGGGCGGTTATGCCGTGGTGGATGTGGTGCCGCGGTCCTGGACGCACTTGGTGGCTGTTGCGGCGGGGCGGGAGATCGAGCCTTCGGCTGAGGTGCCTGAGGGGTGGCGGCGGGAGGTTTTCGCTCGTACGCGGATGCTTGGGCCTGGGCGGATGACTGATGGGCGGTGGCCTGTGGGGTGGCGGGGGTGGGACGAGGGGTACGACCCCTCGGATCGGGTGGATCAGGCCGTGTTGGCTGCTCGACGGGCTGTGTTTCCGTTGCGGGGGTTGTTGGCTTAGGAGGGGTTCCCCAATCCCGCCCCTTCCCGAGACCGGGGCTTTGCCGCTGGGCCCCAAGGGTGGGAGTCGCCTTCGGGCGGGACGGAGCGCCGTCGAATCGGCGCTTCGCGCCTCGTCCTCAAACTCCCTCAAGCTCTTAAGGAGCAGGGGGTACCCCCATGACGGGCTGAGATCTTGCCGGGGCGGGCTGGTATGAGCGGGCCGTGGGGTTGGTGGGGTGGGGGGAGTGGGTGGGGTTAGCCCGACTGTGGGGTGTTTTCTGGGTTTTCGGGGTTCCGTGGGGGTATGTGCGGCAGCATCGGGGCGTGTTGAGCACCGGAGCGTTGCGCGCGCATCTGCTGGCGGCCCGGCTCGCCGGGCCCGTGGCCACGTCGCGGGAGGAGAGCCTGCGGAGCTACCGGCTCTTCGCGGCGCGGGATCCGCGGATACTTCTCGGGCTCGACCCCGAATGGAGCTGGGGCGCGGGAGACTTGCTGCGGCTGATGGCGGACAAGTGCGGGGTGTCGGACGACCCCCGGCACACCACGGGGGCCGATGTCATCGACCCGGAGCGGACGTTGGCGGCCCTGGACGCGTTCGCCGAGCGGCTGCGGGAGGCGGCCGGGCGTCGGGTTCCCGTGCTGCTCGGGACCGGACACCCGCATCGGCTCCTTGGCTTCTACGCCGCGTTGGCCGAGGCCTTGTCGGCGGCGGGATGCCCGATTCTCACCCCTGCGCAGGGTTGTCGTGTCGACATAACGACCCGGTTCGGCCTACGCACGTACAACCTTGACTACGTACAAGGCGTCGCGCTGGTGCGCGAACCCGGCGTGCGTCCCACCGGGAGTGAGACCGGCGCACACAGCCATTCCCCACTCCCGGTTCGGCGGGCCCTGGCGGCCCAGGCCGAGTCCGGAGGGCCGCTGCCCGAGCTGGTCATCGGGGACCACGGCTGGGTCTGCGGGGCAGGTCAGCTGGGGTTCGAGGCGATCGGTCTGGCGGATACGGACGATCCCGCGCTGTTCGTCGGAGAGGCGGAGGGGCGGGTGTCCGTCGTCGTTCCGCTTGATGACGCTGTGCGGTCTGATTACTACCGACCGCTTACTCGCTATGTACTCAATCGAGCGTGTCTGTCACAGTAAACGGCCGATGGCAGCTCCTCTTCCCCACTCGCATCACCCGCCCCTACTCTGGGGAGTGAGCGCACAGCGACGAGGAGTCACCGGAAGGGGAAGCCGGTGCGCGTCATGTGCGGAAGGTTCAGGTGTGTCATGGCTGCTGACCAGAGGCCTCTCAGCGAGGTTGCGTTTCTGACCGTGGCGGAGGTCGCCGCGGTGATGCGAGTCTCGAAGATGACCGTGTACCGGCTGGTGCACAGCGGTCATCTGCCCGCAATTCGGGTCGGAAGGTCCTTCCGAGTCCCGGAGAACGCGGTTCACGAGTACCTTCGCGACTCTTACGTGGGGGTGGAGACAGCCTGATCGATGTCCCTCGATTACAGGCTCGGCGCCAGGGCGGGTAGGCTAGGCCGACGTAGGTCGTGTGGGCCCAGACGCCCCGCACCGATGTCCCCGCGATGTGGGGATGTTCCGAGAAGTGAGCGAGGGTAGTCGTGGGCTCTGTTATCAAGAAGCGGCGCAAGCGGATGGCGAAGAAGAAGCACCGCAAGCTGCTGAAGCGCACGCGCGTTCAGCGTCGCAACAAGAAGTAAGCGACCGCTGACGTCAGCGAACGCAAGTGAATGTACTGAGGCCCTCCCGTCGTCCGACGGGAGGGCCTCAGTACGTTCGGGACCGGCTTCTCGGACCCGTGGGTTCGGGCGCGCGCGGTCGAGCCCATGCGGCGAGGCCCATGAGTTCAGGCCAGAACTTTCAGGGGCGGGTCGGGGCTTGTCGTTCATAGGGGATTCAATAGTTCAAAGCCGGGCGAACGGCTTGATCTTTGCGACGGAGTGTGTCCGTCGTCACTTCGCACGTCCCGCGGTCATCACAGCGCAACATCCACCCGCTAGCGTGGGCCCACGGACGTAATGCTCAGACGTGCCGCGGGGCGGGAGCATGCTCGCGCCTCGCGGGCTGGGGAAAGGCGGCGCTGATCTTGGGCAAGGTCGTGCTCGTGACCGGGGTGGCCCGGCAACTGGGCGGCAGGTTCGTCCGCCGTGTCCAGCGCGATCCGGAGGTCGACCGGGTGGTCGCCGTCGACGCCGTCCCGCCCGAGCACCATCTCGGCGGCGCGGACTTCGTCCAGGCCGACATCCGGCAGCCCACCATCACCAAGGTCCTAGCCGAGCACCGCGTCGACACGGTCGTCCACATGGACGTGACCGGCACCGCGCTCGCGGGCGGCAGCCGGGGCTCGGTCAAGGAGACCAACGTCATCGGCACGATGCAGCTGCTCGGCGCCTGCCAGAAGTCGCCGACGGTGAAGCGCCTCGTGGTGAAGTCCAGCACCAATGTGTACGGTTCGGCGCCCCGCGACCCGGCGGTCTTCACGGAGACCACACCGCCGAAGTCGCTGCCCAGCGGCGGCTTCGCCAAGGACACCGTCGAGGTCGAGGGGTATGTGCGCGGTTTCGCGCGGCGGCGGCCGGATGTCGCGGTGTGTGTGCTGAGGTTCGCCAACATCCTCGGGCCGGCCGCGGATTCGCCGCTCGCCGAGTACTTCTCGCTGCCGGTGCTGCCGACGGTCTTCGGCTACGACCCGCGGCTGCAGTTCGTGCACGAGGACGATGCCGTCGAGGTGCTGCGCCTCGCCTCGCACGACCCGCGGCGCGGCACGCTGAACAGCGGCACGTTCAACATCGCCGGGGAAGGGCTGCTGCTGCTCTCGCAGTGCGCCCGCCGCCTGGGGCGGCCGACGCTTCCGGTGCTGCTGCCGGCGGTGACATGGGTGGGCACGGCCCTGCGTACGCTCGGAGCCACGGACTTCTCACCGGAGCAGATCCGGCTGCTCACCCACGGCCGGGTGGTGGCCACCCGGCAGATGCGCGAGACACTGGGGTTCAGGCCCAAGTACACGACCGCGGAGGCCTTCGCGGACTTCGTACGCAGCCGGGGCCCCGGCCTGCTGCCCCCGGCGGCGCTCGCCGGGGCCGTCGACAGGATCGCGGCGCTGCCGTTCGCGGGCGGCGGTACGGAGTCCGGTGCCGGGGGCGGCGGACGCGATGCCGACAACAGTGCCCACCACAGCGCCAACTGAGGAGATCGTCAACGATGGCGGACGCCAAGGTCATTCCGTTCGACGACGACCGGTCGCGCGGGGCCGGCCAGCGGCCGGGGCGTCGCAGGCCCGGGCCGCGCCGTCCGGGCGACGGGGCGAAGGTGCGCGAGGTCAAGGCGGTCCCCGGACGGTTGAACGGGGATGTGCCGGAGGGTGCCGCTCCGGGCGCGGAGCCGCTGGACGCGGGGGCCGTCGGGGCGGTCGACGCGGGCGCGCGTCCCACCGGGCCCCGGAGCGCGGGGCAGGGCGCGGCGGCGGAGTCGGCTTCGGTGCCGGAGCCGCGCGGTGGGGGTGGCGGCGGCTGGGACCGGCGGATCGCGGGTGGCCTCGCGTTTCTGCGGCGGCGGCTGACGGGTGAGTATCACGTCGATGACTTCGGGTACGACGAGGAGCTCACCGATCAGGTCCTGATGTCGCTGCTGCGGCCGCTGTACGAGAAGTACTTCCGCGTCGAGGTGAAGGGCATCGAGAACATCCCCGCCGACGGTGGGGCGCTGATTGTCGCCAATCACTCCGGGACGTTGCCGTGGGACGGCCTCATGATGCAGGTCGGTGTGCACGACAACCATCCGCATGGGCGGCATGTGCGGCTGCTCGCCGCCGATCTGGTGTTCATGCTGCCGGTCGTCAATGAGCTGGCGCGCAAGGCCGGGCACACGTTGGCCTGTGCGGAGGACGCCGAGGCGTTGCTGGAGCGTGGGGAGCTCGTCGGGGTGATGCCCGAGGGGTTCAAGGGGATCGGGAAGCCCTTTGGTGAGCGGTACAAGCTGCAGCGGTTCGGGCGGGGTGGGTTTGTCTCCACGGCGCTGCGGACGGGGTCGCCGATCGTGCCCTGTTCCATTGTGGGGGCCGAGGAGATCTATCCGATGATCGGTAACGCGAAGACGTTGGCGCGGGTGTTGGGGATTCCGTACTTTCCGTTGACGCCTACGTTTCCCTGGCTGGGGCCGTTGGGGGCGGTGCCGTTGCCCACGAAGTGGACCATTCAGTTCGGGGAGGCGATTCCTACGGATGGGTATCCGCCTGAGGCCGCTGAGGATCCGATGTTGATGTTCAATCTGACGGATCAGGTGCGGGAGCAGATTCAGCACACGCTGTACAAGTTGTTGGTGCAGCGGAGGTCGGTGTTCTTCTAGGGGTGGGGCCCTGCCGAGGGCTCCCCAAGCCCGCCCCTTCCCGAAACCGGGGGCTGCCGCCCCCGGGCCCCCGCTGATCGGCGCTTCGCGCCTCGTCCTCAAAGGCCGGACGGGCTAAAAGTCCTCAAGCGCCGGACGGGCTAAGACGCAGCCGTCCGTCGGGCTGGGGAGAGGTGCCCGACGGACGGTGGTTGGTGTGAGGGCTGTTACTTCTGGTCTTCGCCCTCGATGCCCAGTTCTGGGAGCAGGCCGGGGAGCAGGGGTGGGAGTGTCACTTCCGGCTGTCCGGGCTTGGGGTGCTTGGTGGTGGGGGTGTTCTTCTCGTCTTGGGTGCCGGAGGGGGAGGAGGGGGCCTTCTCGGAGGGCGGGTCGAGGATGCCGTCGGTGACGCCGGGGAGGAGGCCTTCCTGGCTTTCCTTGTGGCCGGGGGAGGACGGCTTCGGCTTGCGGGGGGACTGGTCGCGGCCGGATTCGCCGGAGTCCCGGGGTGCGGGGCCCTCGCGGTGGGTGCCGGTGGAGGAGCCCTGGCGGGGGCCCTGGTCCGGGGTGCCGCCCTTGTCGGGCTTGCTGCTGGGGAAGAGGGAGCGCAGCGGCTCGACTTCCTGCTCCATGGCGTCGAAGACGGAGCTGACCTGCTCGCCGACGTCGCCGAGCTGGACGGGGAGCCGCTCGCGCAGGGCGCTCCAACTGCCGCGGTGGGACTGGGAGAAGGCGGACAGGGCCTGGATGGGGCCGAGTGATCCGTCGCGTTCGTACGCTTCGAGGAGGAGGCGGTGGCCCTCGGCGGCGTCGTGGCGCATGCCGGAGAGGGCGCGGCGGATCTCGCCGACGGATTCGTGGTCGAGGTGGCCGGAGCGGGAGCGCTCCATCAGGCGGCGGGCCTCGTTGAGCCGGGTCGAGGCCTGGTCGAGGTAGATCTGGCCGCGGTCGGTGTCGCTGTCGGCCATGCCGAGCTTGAGGTCTTCCATGCCGCGCTTGAGGCCGTAGAGCGAGTCGCCCGGCAGGGCGTCTCCGCTCGCCGCGGCCACGCCGCCGAAGGCTCCGGCCGCGACGCCCACGGTGAGGCCGCCGGCGGCGATGCCTTTGGACAGGCGTGTGCGGGGCTTGAGTTTCCGCAGGGGGCTGGCCCGGTGGGCGCCCTTGGCGCCTTTTCGGGAGCGTTGCTCCGGTACGGAAGGGCCTGTGCCGTCGCCCGCCGCCGTGCCCTCCGCGAACATGGCTTCCATGGCGGCCACCAGCTGGGCCCGCTGGACCACTTTGACCTCGGGGTCCAGCTGGGGCGCGGGCAGCCGTGCGAGTCCGTCGGCGAGCGCGAGCATCTGGTCGCGCTCGGCCGCGCCGGGGGGCGCGGTGTCGGCTCGGGCGGCCACCGAGGTCGCGGCGGAATCTTCGGGCTGCTCGGCCGCCGGGTCCTGGTCGGACTGCTCCTCCAGGGCCTGGGCGAAGGCGTTCGCCCGCCGGTGTGCCGATACGTTCGCGATCACTGGCGGCACCTCCTCTCGTCATGACGGTCGACTCCCCAGGGGGTCCTGAGGGTTGCACGCCCTGAACACTTCCACACGTTCGAGTGAGCGCATGGTGCCTCCCTTCGCTCTCGGAGAGCTCGGGGAAGGTCAGGTCGCAACCACAGGGAGCCTGCATCCCGCACAACGAGCGTCGCGGCACTTGGGTTACGGACGAAAGATGATCGGACCGCGAAGGGCTCGGCAAAGTCCGTGACGGCCAGCAGGCCGTCACGGATGGTGAGTTGGGCGTCGCACCCGGTGGCGGGACGCCGTGCGGGCGGCGCTAGCGGGCGTCGTCCGGGAGGAGCCGGGCGAGGGTGCGGACCGCTCGGTACTGGAGGGTTTTGATCGCGCCTTCGTTCTTGCCCATGACGCGGGCGGTCTCGGCCACGGAGAGGCCTTGCAGGAAGCGCAGCGTCACGCACTCCTGCTGTTGGGGGTTGAGGCGGCGGACCGCGTCCAGGAGCGCGGCGTTCGAGAGGGACTCAAGGACGGAGTCCTCGGGGCTGCGCTCGACCTCGTTGGCGTCGAGCATCTCGCCGGTGGTGACCTCGAGGCGGAAGCGGCTCGACTTGAAGTGGTCGGCCACCAGGTTGCGGGCGATGGTGACGAGCCAGGCGCCGAAGTCGCGGCCCTGCCAGGTGAACGTACCGATCCTGCGCAGGGCGCGGAGGAACGTCTCGCTGGTGAGGTCCTCGGCGGTCGCCTTGCCGCCGACGCGGTAGTAGATGTAGCGGTAGACGGTGTCGCTGTACTGGTCGTAGAGGCGGCCGAAGGCGTCGGACTCGCCTGCTTGGGCGCGCTCGACGAGTTCCATCATGCGGGCGCTGTCACTGTCCGCCGCGGGACGGCGGTGGGTGGTCGTGGCGGCGGCGGAGCGGGTCCGTCTGCTCACAGCCGCACCGCCGTCCGCCAGGGCATAGCACGGCCCGGCGGGTGCCGGGACGGCGAAGGCGGGGACGGCGTACGCGGTGGGGACGAAGCCGCGCAGGCGGTCCACGACCGTCGCGCGCAGCGTAGCCAGGCCCGAGGCGTCAACCCCGACGTGTGGGTACACGGGACTCCCAGAGGCAGAGCTTCCATCACTTGCAGTACCGAACCGTTCACCCGTCGTAGCGACGTGCATGGTCCGTTATGCGTCTGAGGAGAATAACGCTTCGTACAGGCAGCGCTACACCCAGTTGCTCAAATCATCGATTACGTCGCTTCTGTTACCGATCGGCGGTCGATCAAGCACCGGTTATTGAACGGTTGTTGATCGGATTAGCGCGCATTCGGGGTGGGCGCGGGGCGTGTTGTGGCCGAGTTGAACGAACGGGACTGGCGGGGGGCGTGGCGGGTAAGACAGAACGATTGCCGTCGTTTCCGCGCGCGGCAGGCGGCGGAGGCCCGGGTTCCGAGGTCTCCGCGCGAGATGGTCACCGTGAGTGTTCGCCCTGGGGGCGGCCTGCCGTCAGTGGCGGCGGCGGTGCAGGGCGATCGCGGCCGCCGTGCCGCCCGCGAGGGCGCCGACGCCCGCGGCGGCCGGGATGCCGACCTTCGCGGCCTTGCGGCCCGTGCGGTAGTCCCGCAGCCGCCATTCGCGGGCGCGGGCGTGCTTGCGCAGCTTGGTGTCGGGGTTGATCGCGTACGGATGTCCGACGAGCGACAGCATCGGGATGTCGTTGTGGGAGTCGCTGTACGCGGCGCAGCGGGCCAGGTCCAGGCCCTCGGCGGCGGCCAGGGCGCGGACGGCCTCGGCCTTCGCGGGGCCGTGCAGCGGCTCGCCGACGAGCTTGCCCGTGTACACGCCGTGCACGGACTCGGCGACGGTGCCGAGGGCGCCGGTCAGGCCGAGGCGGCGGGCGATGATCGTGGCCGTCTCCACCGGCGCGGCCGTGACCAGCCAGACCTTCTGCCCCGCGTCGAGGTGGGCCTGGGCCAGGGCGCGGGTGCCGGGCCAGATGCGCTCGGCCATGTACTCGTCGTAGATCTCCTCGCCGATGGACATCAGCTCGGCGACGCGGTGGCCCTTGACGATGGACAGGGCGCTGTCGCGGGCGTCCTGCATGTGCTCGGGGTCCTCGATGCCCGCCATCCGGAACCACGCCTGCTGCCAGGCGAACCGGGCGAGCTCGCGGCGCTGGAAGAACTTCCGCTTGTACAGGCCGCGGCCGAAGTGGAAGAGGGCGGCGCCCTGCATCACGGTGTTGTCGAGGTCGAAGAACGCGGCGGCCTTCTCGTCGCCGGCGACCGGGAACTCGGGGGCCTCGGGGGCCTCGGGGGCCTCGGGGGAGCCTGCCTCCTCGGGCGGGGCGTCCTCGGCCCGGTCGTCGAGCTCCTCCAGCTCTTGTGACGACTTGCGCGCTGCCTCCGCCGAGGCCTCGCCTGCCAGCACGCTGCGCGCGGTGGCGGAGCGCCTGCGGGGATGGAGCCAACCCAGAGCGGCCATGCCGTCGAGCATAGCCACTCTGTTCGGTCCCCCTGTGAATGGAGGGATTCGAACCCGTCAACGATCCGTGTCGCGCTGGTCACACTGGGGTGCGGCGCGGGCCGGTGCCGGGCGGGCGGCGCCGCGTAGGAAGCTGGGGGCATGAGTCCTCTTTTCCGCCGTGGCGGCGGTGCAGCGAAGAAGGTGCCGGGCGACCGCCTGGTGACGTTGATCGGCAAGCCCGGGTGTCACTTGTGCGACGACGCGGAGGCCGTGGTGCGGAAGGTCTGCGGTGAGCTCGGGGTGGCCTGGGAGAAGAAGGACATCACCGTGGACGAGGCGCTGCACAAGGAGTACTGGGAGCAGATTCCGGTGGTGCTCGTGGACGGGGAGCAGCACACGTTCTGGCGGGTGGACGAGGGGCGGCTGCGGCGGGAGTTGGCCGGATAGCGCGGGGTCGCCGGACCCGATGGCTGGTAAGGACGTCCGGAGCTGTCCGGAAAGTCGTTTAGCATCGGGGGTCGGTTTTGAGGTCTCGGGGGCGAGGGTCGTGAGGAGTGTGTGCGGTTTTGCCCCCGTCGGTTGAGTGTCGTCGCTGGCCGTGCGCCGGTTCCAGGAAAGTGCGCCGGGGGTGCGTGACCCCGGTCACGTTGGGCGGGCAAATCGGACACCATCTTTGTGCACGCGTTCACAAAGACATAGCCTGCTGTCGACGGGGCGGTCTTGGGATGAACGGCCGCCTTCAGCCCCGCTCTACCCGCAGGAGCACCGTGGCAACTGGCCGAACTCACCGACCGGCGACCCGCAGCCGAGGGATTCCCGAGGCCACTGTCGCCAGGCTTCCGCTGTACCTGAGGGCTCTGACCGCGCTGTCGGAGCGCTCGGTGCCCACGGTCTCCTCCGAGGAGCTCGCGGCCGCCGCGGGGGTCAACTCCGCGAAGCTGCGCAAGGATTTCTCGTACCTCGGGTCCTATGGGACGCGGGGCGTCGGCTACGACGTCGAGTACCTCGTGTACCAGATCTCCCGTGAGCTGGGCCTGACCCAGGACTGGCCGGTTGTCATCGTCGGTATCGGTAACCTCGGCGCCGCGCTGGCCAATTACGGCGGGTTCGCCTCGCGCGGTTTCCGCGTGGCCGCTCTCATAGACGCCGATCCGGCGATGGCGGGCAAGCCCGTCGCGGGGATGCCGGTGCAGCACACGGACGACCTCGAGAAGATCATCAGCGACAACGGCGTCTCGATCGGCGTCATCGCGACCCCGGCGGGCGCCGCCCAGCAGGTCTGCGACCGGCTCGTGGCCGCGGGTGTCACGTCCATCCTGAACTTCGCGCCGACCGTCCTGACCGTCCCCGACGGCGTCGACGTGCGCAAGGTCGACCTCTCCATCGAGTTGCAGATCCTCGCCTTCCACGAGCAGCGCAAGGCCGGTGAGGAGTCCGCCGCGGACGCCGAGGCCGCGGCCGGGCCCGCCGTCACCAAGAACCAGCACCGCAAGGGACCCGACGGGGACGTTCCCGCCGTGATGCCGGCATGAGTCTCCTCGTCGTGGGCCTCAGTCACCGCAGCGCTCCGGTGAGCGTGCTCGAGCGGGCCGCGCTCACCGTCGACGCGCAGGCCAGGCTGCTGCACGACACGGTGGCCGCCGAGCCCGCGGCCGAGGCCGCCGTGCTCGCCACCTGCAACCGCATCGAGCTGTACGCGGACGTGGACAAGTTCCACGCGGGCGTCGCCGAGCTGTCGACGCTGCTCGCGCTGCACAGCGGCGTGAGCCTCGAGGAGCTCACTCCTTATCTGTACGTGCACTACGAGGACCGGGCCGTCCACCATCTGTTCTCGGTGGCGTGCGGGCTCGACTCCATGGTCGTCGGCGAGGGGCAGATCCTCGGCCAGATCAAGGACGGTCTCGCGCGGGCGCAGGAGCTGCACACCGCGGGCCGCCTCCTCAACGACCTCTTCCAGCAGGCCCTGCGGGTGGGCAAGCGGGCGCACTCGGAGACCGGCATCGACCGGGCCGGGCAGTCGCTCGTCACCTTCGGCCTGGAGCAGCTGGCCGGGCGCGAGCCCGTGCACGCCTGGGCCAAGGGCAAGCGCGCCCTGGTGATCGGCGCGGGCTCGATGTCGTCGCTGGCCGCGGCGACCCTCGCGCGCTCCGGCGTGGACGAGGTCGTCGTCGCCAACCGCACCCTGGACCGGGCCGAGCGCCTGGCCGAGATCCTCACCGAGGGCGGCACCGGAGTCGTCGCCCGTGCCGTGCCGATGGCCCAGGTGGCCGGGGAACTGACACGTGCCGACGTGGCGGTGTCCTGCACCGGTGCCACAGGGCTCGTGCTGACCGCCGCGGACGTCGAGGCGGCGCTCGCGGGGCGCGTCGGTGACGTGCGCGACGGGTCGGTCGGTGACGTACGGGATGGTGTGCGTGCCGGTCATGACGGGTCGGCCTGCGATGACGACGACTGTGTGATCGCGCCGCACACCGCGGCCGAGCGGCCCGCCGAAGCCTCCGCCCCGGACACCGCCGCCTCCGCCTCGGACGCGGGCGGTTGCCCCGTCGGCGCGCAGGTCGGCGACGAGACCGCGTACGAGCAGCACGCCGCGCTCGTCGAGAACAGCCCCGCCGTCGGCGGCGGCCCTGTGCGGGCGGGCCGGGTGGCCGCCGCCGTGGTGCCCGCGGCCCGCACCGCCGCGCTGTACCTGCTCGACCTCGCCATGCCCCGCGACATCGACGCCGCCGCGCACCGCCTCACCGGCGTGCGCCTCGTCGACATCGAGTCCCTCGCGGACGCCTCCGCCGACGCGCCGATGGCCGCCGACGTGGACGCCGTGCGCACCATCGTGTCCGACGAGGTCGCCGCGTTCGGCGCCGCGCAGCGGGCCGCGCACATCACGCCGACCGTCGTCGCGCTGCGCACCATGGCCGCCGACGTCGTCAGCGGTGAGATCGCGCGGCTCGACGGCCGGCTGCCCGGCCTCGGCGACAAGGAGCGCGCGGAGATCACGCAGACCGTGCGCCGCGTCGTCGACAAGCTGCTGCACGCGCCGACGGTGCGGGTGAAGCAGCTCGCCAGCGAGCCCGGCGGCGCCGGATACGCCGACGCCCTGCGCACCCTCTTCGACCTCGACCCCGAGACGGTGGCTGCCGTCTCCCGGGCCGACCTGCTGAGCAACGCGGGCGGCCAGCAGAACCAGCTCCACGAGAACGACGAACCCAAGCGAGGCCGCGCATGACCGAGAAGGCACTCAGACTCGGGACCAGGCGCAGCAAGCTGGCCATGGCCCAGTCCGGGCAGGTGGCGAGGAAGGTCACCGAGCTGACGGGGCGGCCCGTCGAGCTCGTCGAGATCACCACGTTCGGCGACACCTCCCGCGAGCACCTCGCCCAGATCGGCGGCACCGGTGTGTTCGTCACCGCGCTGCGCGACGCGCTGCTCGCCGGCGAGGTCGACTTCGCCGTGCACTCCCTGAAGGACCTGCCGACCGCGCAGCCCGACGAGCTGACGCTCGCCGCGGTGCCGGAGCGGGAGGACCCGCGGGACGTACTGATCGCGCGCGACGGCCTGACGTTCGCGGAGCTGAGGGACGGCGCCCGCGTCGGCACCGGCTCGCCGCGCCGCATGGCGCAGCTCAACGCCTACGCCCGCAACCACGGCATGTCCATAGAGGCCGTGCCGATCCGCGGGAACATCGACACCCGCATCGGATACGTACACGACGGGAAGCTGGACGCCGTCGTGCTCGCGGCCGCGGGGCTCAGCCGCGTCGGCCGGATCGACGAGGTGACCGACTTCCTGTCGGTCGACACCGTTCTGCCCGCCCCCGGCCAGGGGGCACTGGCGATCGAGTGCGCCGCGACCCACGCGTCACTCGCCGCCGCGCTCGCCGAGCTCGACGACCCGTACACCCGGGCCGCCGTGACCGCCGAGCGATCCCTGCTCGCCGCCCTGGAGGCCGGTTGCAGCGCGCCTGTTGGCGCGTTGGCCGACTTGCTGGCCGACGGGCAGGTTGTCAAGGAGATGCGCCTGCGCGGCGTCGTCGGTGCCACCGACGGCTCGACGCTGGTGCAGCTGTCCACCACCGGTCCCGTGCCCGGGACACACGACCAGGCGCTGGCACTCGGGCGGGAACTCGCCGCCGAGATGCTCGCCAAGGGCGCGGCCGGTCTGATGGGGGAGCGAGCACTTTGAGCCCCACCTCGAACCTTCCCGGCCTTCCCGCACACGGGCACGTCACCTTTCTCGGTGCCGGACCCGGAGATCCGGGACTGCTGACTCTGCGCGCCGTCGAGGCGCTGGCCCGAGCGGATGTGCTGATCGCCGAGCCGGATGTTCTCGATGTCGTACGTGTGCATGCCCGAGGGGGTGTGGACACACCTCTCCCGCAGGCCGCTGACGGCACGTCAGCGGGCGGCGACGGGCCTTCGGCCTCAGCCGCGGCCAATCTTGTCATGGAGGGCGCGCGCGGCGGCAGGCGGGTCGTGCGCGCGGTGAGCGGTGATCCGGGCCTTGATGCGTACGCGGCCGGGGAGATGCTGGCCTGCGCCGCGGAGGGCATCCCCTTCGAGGTGGTGCCTGGCATCGCGGCCGCGGTCGGTGTGCCCGCGTACGCGGGGGTGCCACTGCGGGACGCGCAGGGCACCGACGTCCGGTTCGTCGACGCCCGCACCGCCTCCGAGCGCTGCTGGGGCGAGGTCGGCGCGTCCGACGGGACGGTCGTGGTGTCGACCTCCCTGGACTCCGTCGCGGCCGCCGCCGGTGAGCTGGTGTCCGCCGGGCGCAAGCCCGACACCCCGATGACGGTGACCGTCGCCGGTACGACGACGCGCCAGCGCACCTGGACCGCGACGCTCGGCACCATCGCGCAGGTGCTCAAGCAGGCCAAGGTGCTGCCCTCGCCCGACGGCGGGCAGGCCGTCATAGCCGTGGTCGGTGAGCGCTCGGCCGCCGCGCAGCGCGACCAGCTGTCGTGGTTCGAGTCGAAGCCGCTCTTCGGGTGGCGGGTCCTCGTACCCCGCACGAAGGAGCAGGCGGCCTCGCTCTCCGACCAGCTCCGGTCCTACGGCGCGGTGCCGCACGAGGTGCCGACGATCGCCGTCGAGCCGCCGCGGACGCCGCAGCAGATGGAGCGGGCGGTCAAGGGGCTCGTCACCGGGCGCTATGAGTGGATCGCCTTCACCTCCGTGAACGCGGTCAAGGCCGTGCGGGAGAAGTTCGAGGAGTACGGGCTCGACGCCCGGGCCTTCGCGGGGATCAAGGTCGCCGCCGTGGGCGAGCAGACCGCCGCCGCGCTGGTCGCCTTCGGCGTGAAGCCGGATCTGGTGCCGAGCGGGGAGCAGTCCGCGGCCGGTCTCCTTGAGGACTGGCCCCCTTACGACCCCGTCTTCGACCCGATCGACCGGGTGTTCCTGCCGCGCGCCGACATCGCCACCGAGACGCTTGTCGCCGGGCTCATCGACCTCGGGTGGGAGGTCGACGACGTCACCGCCTACCGGACCGTGCGGGCTTCGCCGCCGCCGGCCGAGACGCGTGAGGCCATCAAGGGCGGTGGGTTCGACGCCGTTCTCTTCACCTCGTCCTCGACGGTGCGGAATCTGGTGGGCATCGCCGGTAAGCCGCACAACGTGACCGTGATCGCCTGTATCGGGCCTGCCACCGCCAAGACGGCGGAGGAGCACGGGCTTCGGGTGGACGTGATGGCTCCTGAGCCCTCCGTGCACAAGCTGGCTGCCGCGCTTGCCGAGTTCGGGGCGCGGCGGCGGGCTGCCGCGATTGAGGCCGGGGACGCTGTTACTCGGCCGAGTGAGCGGAGGCCGGGGGCGCGGCGGCGGCGGGCTGCGGCGCCGTAGGGTGCCCTCGCGGGGGCGCCCCGGGCCCGCCCCTTCCCGAAACCGGGGGCTGCCGCCCCCGGGCCCCCGCCATCGGCCTGAACGGCCTCGTCCTCAAACGCCGGACGGGCTGATACCTCGCCGAGGCGGGCCGAAGAGCGCGCCCGAAGGGCGAAGCGCGCAGCGCGATTTACCGTGAGGTGGATTCTGCAATGAGTACGTACGGTTCGTTTCCCGGTTCGCGGCCCCGGCGGCTGCGTACCTCCCCCGTCATGCGGCGCATGGTCGCCGAGACGCGGCTGCACCCGGCCGATCTGGTGCTGCCCGCGTTCGTGCGGGAAGGCATCGGTGAGCCCGTCGCGATCGGGGCGATGCCGGGGGTGTTCCAGCACACCCGGGACACCCTGAAGAAGGCCGCTGTGGAGGCGGTCGAGGCGGGGGTCTCCGGGATCATGCTCTTCGGTGTGCCGGAGGAGTCGAAGAAGGACGCGCTCGGCACCGCCGGGACCGACCCGGACGGGATCCTTCAGGTCGCGCTGCGCGATGTGCGGGCCGAGGTCGGGGACGACCTGATCGTCATGTCCGACCTGTGCCTGGACGAGTTCACCGACCACGGCCACTGCGGTGTCCTGGACGAGCAGGGCCGGGTCGACAACGACGCGACCCTGGAGCGGTACGCCGAGATGGCGCAGGTCCAGGCCGACGCGGGCGCCCATGTGGTGGGCCCGAGCGGCATGATGGACGGCCAGATCGGCGTCGTCCGTGACGCGCTCGACCAGACCGGGCACGAGGACGTGTCGATCCTCGCCTACACGGTGAAGTACTCGTCGGCGTTCTTCGGGCCGTTCCGCGAGGCCGTCGGGTCGTCCCTCAAGGGCGACCGCAAGACCTACCAGCAGGACCCGGCGAACAGCCGTGAATCCCTGCGCGAGCTGGCGCTCGACCTCGAAGAGGGCGCCGACATGGTGATGGTCAAGCCCGCGGGCCCCTACCTCGACATCCTGGCCAAGGTCGCCGAGGCGTCCGACGTGCCCGTGGCCGCGTACCAGATCAGCGGCGAGTACGCGATGATCGAGGCGGCGGCGGAGCGCGGGTGGATCGACCGGGACCAGGCGATCATGGAGTCGCTGCTCGGCATCAAGCGGGCCGGGGCGCAGATGATCCTCACCTACTGGGCCACCGAGGTGGCGCGCAAGCTCTAGCGGTTCCCGGCGGTGCGAACAGCGGTTGGAGTCCCTTGACTTCAACCGCTGTTGAGGTTCGAGAGTGGGGGCATCTACTCGATCCCACGTCCGGGAGGACCAGATGCACGCCGTTGTTCTTCATGAGTTCGGGCCCGCCGCGAATCTCTCGTACGAGAGCGTGCCCGACCCGGTGCCAGGGCCCGGGCAGGTGCGGGTGGCGGTGCGGGCCGCGGGCGTGCACTTCATCGAGACCGTGATGCGGGCGGGGGCCGCCAGTGATCTCGCGCCGCCGCTGCCGGAGTTGCCGGCGATCTTCGGCGGGGAGGTCGCCGGGGTGGTCGACTCGGTGGGCCCCGGCGTGGGGCAGGAGTGGCTCGGGCGGGGTGTGGTGACGGCGCGGGGCGGCCCTGGCGGGTACGCGGAGCTGGCCGTCGCCGGGGTGGAGGAGCTGCACGCGGTGCCCGAGGGCCTTGGATTCGAGGCCGCCGTGGCGATGGTGGTCACGGGGGCCACCACCATGGGGCTGCTCGATGTCGCCGAACTGCGCCCCGACGACGTGGTGTTGGTGACGTCCGCCGCCGGGGGCGTGGGGCGGCTCGTGGTGCAGTACGCGCACGAGATGGGGGCCACGGTTGTGGGTGCGGCGGGTGGGCCCGGCAAGGTCGCCGCCGTGCGCAAGCTCGGGGGCGGGGGCGGTGCCGAGGTGATCGGTGTCGACTACGACGAGGACGGGTGGGGCGACGAGGTGCGCGCGCGGATCGGCGGGCGGCGCGTCACCGTCGTCCTCGACGGGGTGGGCGGGGAGAAGGCCGCCACCGCGTTCGAACTGCTCGCCGACGGCGGGCGGTTCGTGTCCATCGGGTCCGCGTCGCAGGTGGAGTTCGTGCCCGGTGGCGCGGTGCTCGCCGAGCGCGGCATCACGTACCGGAACGCCCTGTTGGAGCTCCTTGCGAGCCCCGAGGCGCGGCCCGACCAGGAGCGGCGCGCCCTCGCCGCAGCCGCCGCGGGGCGGCTCACCCCCGCCGTCCAGTCGTTCCCGCTGGCCCACGCCGCCGAGGTGCACGCGGCGTTGGAGCGGCGGGAGACGACCGGCAAGGTGGTGCTGGTCCCGTGACGCCGTGGCGGCCCGGGCCTTCGTGCCCTACGGGGTGCTGACCGGCGCGGCAGCCTCGACCGGTTCGGGGGACCTGAGCAGGTCGACGATCCGGGACAGGCCGTCCGCGCCGTGCCCCTGCGCGACCGCGCGCTCCAGGAGCGGCCGCAGTGGCGTGAACACCGGGTCGCTGACGCCGAGTTCGGCGAACGTGTCGGTGAAGTTGGGCAGCACCGCCAGGTTCATCTCCAGGTTGGACACGTCCGTGAGGTGCTGCCCGGACTCGATGGCCTCGGCCGTGCCGTGCACGACCCCCTGGGTCATCGCGACGACCCAGTCCGCGAGGAGCGGCGCGAAGTCCTTCGCGGGCACGCCCGCGCTGCCGGTCAGCGCGTAGGCCTGGGCGACGCCGAGGGCCATGCCGTACATGCCGGTCAGCAGGGCCAGGTCCCACAGGGCGGCGAGGCCCGCGTCGGCGCCGACCCACTTGGTGTCGGCCAGCGCGGCGAGCGTGTCGCGATGCCGCGCGTACGCCTCCTCGTCGCCGCTGTAGAGGATGTACGCGCCCGGGCCCGCGATCATCTGCGGTACGGCCATGATGCCGCCGTCGACGTAGGCGATCCCGTGTTCCCGCGCCCAGGCCGCCAACTCCCGTGCTTGGGACGGCGTTCCGTTGGTGAGGTTCACCAGGGTGCGGCCGCGCAGCTCCGCGGCGAGCGGCGCGAACAGCTCGCGCACGCTGTCGTTCGTCGTCAGGCAGGCGATCACGAGGGGGCTCGCGGTGACCCCGGCCGCAGGGGTGTCGGCCGGGGTCGCGCCCTGTGCGACGAGCGGTCCTGTCTTCGCCGCCGTGCGGTTCCAGACCGTCGTGGGGTGGCCCGCCTTCAGCAGGGCCGAGGCCAGGGCGGAGCCCATCAGGCCGAGGCCGAGGACGGAGACGGGGTGGTTGCTCGGGGTGTGGTCGGTGGCGGGCACGGGGGCTCCTTCGAGGGTGGTGCGGAGAGGGCGCTGAGCGCGCCGGTCTCGCTGTTCTCGCTGAGGTGTTCCGGGGAACACCTCGATCCTCGCCGTGCCCGCACTCACCGACAAGTACCGACTATTTTGTGCGGTACTCACCAAAAGGTAAGTGAGCGGTGGCCGTTCGACGGCCCGGGGGCTACCAGTCCAGCGCGGCGGCCGACGTGGACTGCCAGTACGTGACGAACGCCGAGCTGTCCACGTACACGCCCCCGGCGGGCAGCTTCGGCTTGGTCATGCTGCCGGCGCCGCCGTTCATCGCGCGGTTGGAGAAGAGCACCCCGAGCTTCTTGGTCTTGAAGCCGTCGGTGCCCTCGGGGGACTCCGTGCGGATGCCCGCGTACGCCGACTTGCCCGGCTTCAGGGTGACCACGGCCTGCGGCACGCTGTCGCGCAGGACGGAGGTCGCGGCTTGCGACTGGCCGAAGCGCAGGAACGGGGCGTGGTAGGCGTAACAGGTCTTGGTGCCGGTGTTCTTGGCCCGCAGGAGCAGGTGGTTCACGGGGCGGTCGACCTTCTTCACCGTCACCTTGGTGTTGGCGGCCGTGCAGGTGACCGGGGCCGCCTCGGCGCCGGTGCCGCTCGCGGCCGCGCTGCCCGCGAAGGCCGGGACGGAGAGGGCCGCGGTCAGGGCGAGGGCGGTGGTGACGGTGCGGGTGCGGAGAGTGGTGCGCATGGGGTGCCTTCTTCTCTTGGTTCGGGTGTGAGTGTGTGGAGTCGGTCGGGATTCGGGGTGGTGGTACGTCAGGACGGCGGTACGCCAGGACGCTGGTGCTTCAGGACGTGAGCGCGTCCGCCGAGTCGCTCACCCAGTACGTGACGCGCAGCTTGTCGTCGATGTGCACGCCCCGGGCCTGGAGCGCCGCGTCGGTGAACTTGTCGCTGCCCTGGAAGCCGATCTGGAGGCTCTGCGCGGTGCGGCCCTCGCCGCCGCTGCCGTCGCCCGCCGAGAGGATCGCGGCCGCGTAGCCCTTGGCTCCCGGCTTGAGCGAGGTGACCGCCTGCGGCTTGCTGTCCTCGATGACCGGCGGCACCGACTGGGCGCCGTCGAACTTGAGGATCGGATA
The DNA here is from genome assembly GCF_055594065.1 of Streptomyces sp. NPDC040610. Taxonomy (NCBI): domain Bacteria; kingdom Bacillati; phylum Actinomycetota; class Actinomycetes; order Kitasatosporales; family Streptomycetaceae; genus Streptomyces; species Streptomyces sp. NPDC040610. The sequence continues at coordinate 21,873 of NZ_JBVIXA010000001.1, forward strand.
GCCGTTCAGGTCGCACATCTTGGAGCCGGTGTTGGTGATCGTGATCAGCATGTAGTTGAGGGGGCGGGACACCGGCGTCGCGGCGGCCGAGGTGTTGTCGGCGGTGCACGGGACGCGGTTCGCGGGGTCGTCCGGATCGGAACCCGCGCCGCCGCCCGTGTTCTCGCCGGCGCCGGACGAGCCGGAGCCCTCGCTGCCGGAGCCGCCGGAGCCGCCGCCGGAATCGGTGCCGCCGAGCGCCTCCCCCGACTCGCTCTTCCCCTTGCCCGCGGAGGAATCCTCGGCGGTGGACGAGGAGTTCGCGGCGCCTTCGTCCCGCGTTCCGGACGCGTCGTCGTTGCCGCAGGCGGTGAGCGAGAGCGCGGCGATGGCGAGCGTCGCGGCGGCGAACAGGCGAGTACGGGGGCGGCGGGCGGAGGCAGGCATGGGTGATCTCTTCCTTCGGGAATGTGACCGGAGCGACGTGCGCCGCTCCGAGGACTTGGCGGGGGCGGCGTGCTTGGATGACCCAAGCTTGTGCGGCGTGTTGTCCCGGTGGCCAGAGCGGCTGGACAACGAGGGACACTGGAACGCTCGCACCGGCTGTGACCTGCGGGAACAGGGGTTCCTTGGAACGGTCGGCTGGAATGGCGGACAGGGGTGGAGGAAGCGTGGGGTCGGGTGATCTCGCGGCGCTGCTGCGGGAATTGAAGGACCGGTCGGGGCTCAGCTACGGAGTCCTCGCCAAACGGCTGCATGTGAGTACGTCGACACTGCACCGGTACGTGAACGGCACCGCCGTGCCGACGGAGTTCGCGCCGGTCGAGCGCCTCGGCAGACTCTGCAAGGCCAGCCCCGACGAGCTGGTGGAGCTGCACCGGCGGTGGATCGTGGCGGATGTGTCGCGGGGGCGGAAGCCCGAGGGGGCCGCGGGGGCCGCAGAGGCTGAAGGGGCTGCTGCGGGGGCTGAGGTTTCTGGGGCTGCTGAGTTCGCCGGGGCCGACGAGGCACGTGAGCCCGTCGCGGCCGACGAGCCTGTCGAGCCCGTGGAGGCCGTCGAGCCCGCGGAGGCCACCGCCCCCACCGAAGCCGCCGCCGCATTCCGGCCCGACCCGCCCGACCCGGACCCCGACCCCCACCCCGAACCCGAGCTCTCCCCCGTCTCCCGCACCCCCGCCCCCGGCACCCCCGCCACCCGGGCACGCCGAGGCGGCCGCCTGTCCCGCCTGCGCCGCCGCCAGCTCGCCGTCGTCGGTGCCGTCGGCGTCGTCCTCGCCCTCGGCGGCACCGCGCTCGCGCTGCAGAACGCGTCCGGCGGCTCGGACGGCGGGCACGACAAGGCAGTCGACCGGACCCTGCCCACGGCGGACGAGGCTCCGTCCGGGACGGGGCGGAACCCGGACAAGAAGCCGTCCGCCACACCCTCCGCCAAGGAGGACCCGGACGACAAGGGCAAGAAGGGCGACAAGGACAAGGCGAAAGGGAAGGGCGAGGGGAGCGAAGGGAAGGACGACCGGGACAAGGGCGGCCCGTCCTCGGGCGGCGGCCGACCCGGCACCGGCTCGTCCGGCGCCGCGAAGGGCACCCCCGTCACCGCCCGCGTACGCCCCTTCCCCTACTACCCGAACCCGTGCGCCCAGAACTTCCTCATCGACCGGGAACCGGGCGAGGTGCTCCAGCCGCCCTCCGAGCGGGAGGCGCCGACCTGGGTGCGGGCCATGGGCGGGGTCCAGGCCGCCGGCGGGTTCGTCGAGGTCACCCTCCAGGGCACCGGCGAGGACACCGTCGTACTGGAACGCCTCGACGTCGACGTGCGGCGCAAGAGCGCGCCGCTCAAGTGGAACAGCTACCAGTCGGGCAACGGCTGCGGCGGCCCCGTGGGCACGAAGTCCTTCGGCGTCGACCTCGACGCGGCCCATCCCACGGCCGTCCCCAAGGCCGGGCAGCGGAACTTCCCGTACAAGGTGAGCGAGTCCGACCCCGAGGTCTTCTACGTCGAGGTCGACACCAAGAACTACGACGCGCTGTGGTCCCTGAACCTGCAGTGGTCGAGCGGCGGGCGCAGCGGGGTCCTCCGGATCGACGACGCGGGCAAGCCGTTCCGCACCAGCTCGGACCGGGGGCGCCCGGAGTACAAGTGGCCGAACGGTGCCACGAAGTGGAGCAGGGAGGAGCCGCAGACGTCCGACCAGGGCTGAGCGGGCTGCGCCCGGGGCCCGTCGGAGGCCGCGGGGCCGGGGAGACCGGGGCCGTCGTGGAGCCCCGGCGTCCGCATTCCGAAAGGGGTGTCGCGGGCGGCGCTCCCATGTCTACCCTGCCGTGACCCACGTACCGGGAGGGACCCACGATGACCGTCACCAGCCGTGCCACCGCCGCCCCCACGCCGCCGCTCGCCGCGCGTGCCGCCGCGATCGGGGGCTCGCCGGTACGGGACATCCTCGCGGTCACCGCCCGGCCCGAGGTCATCAACTTCGCGGGCGGCCTGCCCGCGCCCGAACTCTTCGACGCGAAGGGGGTCGCCGCCGCGTACCAGGCCGTCCTCGCCGACGCGCCCGGCCGTGCCCTGCAGTACTCGACGACCGAGGGCGAGCCCGCGCTGCGCGGGGCCGTCGCCGAGCGGTACACCGCCCGGGGCCTCGCCACCGGCGCCGACGACATCCTCGTCACCACCGGGTCGCAGCAGGCCCTCTCGCTGCTCGCCACCGCCCTCGTCGAACCCGGCGACACCGTCCTCGTCGAGAACCCCTGCTACCTCGCCGCCCTCCAGGTCTTCGCCTTCGCCGGGGCGCACGTCGTGCCCGTGCCCGGCGACGCCGACGGCGTCGACCCGGAAGCCCTCGACGCGCTCGTCGCCGAGCACCGGGCCAAGCTGCTCTACACCGTGCCCACCTTCCAGAACCCGACCGGGCGGACCCTGCCCCTCGGGCGGCGCACGGCCGTCGCCGAGGTCGCCGCCCGGCGCGGCCTGTGGATCATCGAGGACGACCCTTACGGGGAGCTGCGGTTCGAGGGGGAGCGGGTGCCGTGGATCGCCTCCCGGGCGGGCGGTGAGGACCGGACCGTGGTCCTCGGGAGCTTCTCCAAGGTCATGGCGCCGGGGCTGCGGCTCGGGTGGCTGCGGGCGCCGGCCGCGCTGCGGCGGGCCTGCGCCATCGCCAAGCAGGCCGCCGATCTGCATACGCCCACCGTCAATCAGCTTGCCGCCGCCTGGTACTTGGAGCGGTACGACCTGGACGCGCATGTGGGGCGGGTGGCCGGGGTGTACCGGGAGCGGCGGGACGCGATGCTCGCGGGGCTCGGGGACGCGTTGCCCGCCGGGGCGGAGTGGAATCGGCCCGAGGGCGGGATGTTTCTTTGGGTGCGGCTGCCTGAGGGGTACGACGCGACGGAGCGGTTGCCGGGGGTCGTGGGGCACAACGTGGCCTATGTGCCGGGGGCGCCGTTCTATGGCGGGGCGCCGGACCCGCGGACCCTGCGGCTGTGCTTCGTGACCCAGACGCCCGAGGAGATCGCCGAAGGCCTGCGGCGGCTTCGGGGGGGGCTGTCGTGACAGCCCCCGCCGGGGTGGTTACAGGCGTTCCGGGGTGCGGATGCCCAGGAGGGTCATGCCCTGGTGGAGGGTGCGGGCCGTGAGGTCGCAGAGGAACAGGCGGTTCTCGACCTGGGCCGGGGTGTCCGCCTTGAGGACCGGGCACTGGTCGTAGAACGTCGTGTACAGCGACGCCAGTTGGTACAGGTACGCGGCGAGCTTGTGCGGGGCGTACTCCGCCGTCGCGTCCGCGAGGACCTCGCCGAACGCGTCCAGGTGCAGGCCGAGGGCCCGCTCCGCCGGGGCGAGTGCGACCTCGGCGTGGGCGACGGGGCCCGTGCCCTCGGCCCTGCGCAGGATCGACTTGATGCGGGCGTAGGCGTACTGGAGGTAGACCGACGTGTCGCCGTTGAGGGAGACCATCTGGTCCAGGTCGAACTTGTAGTCGCGGTTCGCCGAGGTGGAGAGGTCGGCGTACTTCACGGCGCCGATGCCGACGTACCGGCCGTTCTCGATGATCTCCTGCTCGGTCAGGCCGACCTTCTCGGCCTTCTCGCGCACGACCGCCGTGGCCCGCTCGACGGCCTCGTCGAGGAGGTCCTCCAGGCGCACCGTCTTGCCCTCACGCGTCTTGAACGGCTTGCCGTCCGCGCCGAGCACCGTGCCGTAGCCCATGTTGTGCGCGGTGACGTCGTCGTTCAGCCAGCCCATCCGGCGGGCCGCCTCGAAGACCATGCGGAAGTGCAGCGACTGGCGTACGTCCACGACGTACAGGAGCGACGTGGCGTGCAGCCCGACGACGCGGTCGCGGATCGCGGAGAGGTCGGAGGCCGCGTACCCGAAGCCGCCGTCGGCCTTCTGCACGATCAGCGGCACCGGCTGGTCGTCCTTGCCGCGGATCTCGTCGAAGAAGACGACGAGCGCGCCGTCGGAGCGGACGGCGACACCGGACTCCTCAAGGAGGCGGGCCGTCTCCGGCATCATGTCGTTGTACGCGGACTCGCCGACGATCTCCTCGTCGCGGACCTCCATGTCCAGCTTCTCGAAGACCGAGTAGAAGTAGACCTTCGACTCGTCCACGAACCGCTGCCACAGGTCGAGGGTCTCCTTGTCGCCGGACTGCAGGGCGACGACCCGCTTGCGGGCCCGCTCCTTGAACGCCTCGTCGGCGTCGAAGACCGCGCGCGAGGCCTTGTAGACCCGGTTCAGGTTCGACATGGCCTGGTCGCCGTCGGTGTCGGTCTCCGGGGACAGCTCGTCGGGGTGCTCGATCAGGTACTGGATGAGCATGCCGAACTGGGTGCCCCAGTCGCCGATGTGGTGGCGGCCGATCGTCTTCTCGCCGGTGAAGTCCAGCATCTGCCGCAGGGCGTCGCCGATCACCGCGGAGCGCAGGTGGCCGACGTGCATCTCCTTGGCCACGTTCGGCTGGGCGTAGTCGATGACCGTCGTGCCCGGCTCGTCCTTGAGCGGCACGCCGAGGCGGTCGCCGTCGGCGGCGCGGGCGGCGAGGGTCTCGGTGATCGCCCGGTCGGTGACCGTGACGTTCAGGAAGCCGGGGCCCGACACCTCGACGTCGGCCAGCAGGTCACCGTTGGTGATCTTCTCGACGACCTGCGTGGCCAGGTCCCGCGGGTTGGCCTTCGCCTTCTTCGCGAGCGCGAGGATGCCGTTGGCCTGGAAGTCCGCCCGGTCGCTGCGTCGCAGCAGCGGGTCCGCGGGGGCGGCCTCCGGCAGGGCTGCCGAGAGGGCGTCCGCGAGACGCTGGTGGACGGATGCGGCGAGGGACGTGACCGGGGCCATGAGCTTCCGTTCTGGTAAATGGCGTGCATCAGGGTGAGCGTCAAGTGTCCCATGGGGAGGGACGCCGGTTCGCCTCCATACTGCGTCTTCCCGGGGGATGACCCCCGGACCCCCAGCCGGAAAAGCAGGTCGGTCAGCCGCGCTGGGCGCAACCCCGGACCGAGTCCTTCCGTCTGGGACAATGGCTTACGCCAGATTCCCTGAATCCCGAGGAACAAGAGGACGTGCCGATCGTGGCTCAGAGCACCGATACCACCGACTGGGTCTCCCGCTACGCGGACGAGGTCATCGCCGAGTCGGAGCGTCGTGCCCCGGGCAAACCGGTTACGGTCGCCTCCGGCCTGTCCCCCTCCGGCCCCATCCACCTGGGCAATCTGCGCGAGGTCATGACCCCGCACCTGGTCGCCGACGAGATCCGCCGCCGCGGCCACCAGGTCCGGCACCTGATCTCCTGGGACGACTACGACCGGTACCGCAAGGTCCCGGCCGGCGTCCCGGGCGTCGACGAGTCCTGGGCCGAGCACATCGGCAGGCCGCTGACGTCGGTGCCCGCGCCCGCGGGGTCGGCGTACGCGAACTGGGCCGAGCACTTCAAGGCCGCGATGGCCGCGTCCCTGGCCGACCTCGGCGTCGAGTTCGACGGCATCAGCCAGACCGAGCAGTACACCTCGGGGGCGTACCGCGAGCAGATCCTGCACGCGATGCGGCACCGCGCCGACATCGACGCGATCCTCGACCAGTACCGCACCAAGAAGGACCCGGCCAAGGGCAAGAAGCAGCAGAAGCCCGCCGACGAGGCCGAGCTGGAGGCCGCGGAGGGCTCCGGCGCGGCCAGCGAGGACGACGGCAGCGGCGGCTCCAGCGGGTACTTCCCGTACAAGCCCTACTGCGGCCAGTGCGGCAAGGACCTGACCACCGTCACCTCCTACGACGACGACTCCACGGAGCTGGCCTACGTCTGCACGGCGTGCGGCTTCGAGGAGACCGTGCGGCTGAGCGAGTTCAACCGCGGCAAGCTGGTCTGGAAGGTCGACTGGCCGATGCGCTGGGCCTACGAGGGCGTGATCTTCGAGCCGTCCGGCGTGGACCACTCCTCGCCCGGCTCGTCGTTCGTCGTCGGCGGGCAGATCGTGCGGCAGATCTTCGACGGGGTGCAGCCGATCGGCCCCATGTACGCCTTCGTGGGCATCAGCGGCATGGCCAAGATGTCCTCGTCGCGCGGTGGCGTGCCCACCCCGGCCGACGCCCTGAAGATCATGGAAGCGCCGCTGCTGCGCTGGCTGTACGCCCGCCGCAGGCCCAACCAGTCCTTCAAGATCGCCTTCGACCAGGAGATCCAGCGGCTCTACGACGAGTGGGACAAGCTCGCCGCGAAGGTCGCCGACGGCTCCGCGCTGCCCGCCGACGCCGCCGCGTACACGCGCGCCGTGGGCACCGCCGCCGGACCGCTGCCGACGACGGCGCACCCGCTGCCGTACCGCACGCTCGCCTCCGTCGCCGACATCACCGCCGGGGCCGAGGACCAGACGCTGCGCATCCTGTCCGAGCTGGACCCGGCCGACCCGCTGGCCTCCCTCGACGAGGCGCGGCCCCGGCTCGACAAGGCCGAGGCCTGGATCAACACGCACGTCCCGGCCGACCAGCGCACGGTCGTGCGGGACGAGCCCGACAAGGAACTGCTCGGCTCCCTCGACGAGGAGGGCCGCGAGTCGCTGCGGCTGCTCCTGGACGGCCTGGACTCGCACTGGTCCCTGGACGGCCTGACCCACCTCGTCTACGGCGTCCCCAAGGTCCGCGCGGGCTTCGCCGCCGACGCCGGGCCCAAGGAGCTGCCGCCGGAGATCAAGACGGCCCAGCGGACGTTCTTCGCGCTCCTGTACCACCTGCTCGTGAGCCGGGACACCGGGCCGCGCCTGCCCACGCTGCTGCTCGCGGTGGGGGCGGAGCGGGTGCGCAAGCTGCTCGGCGCCTAGGGGATACGCCTGGGGGCGCTCAGGCACAGAGCGAAGGGGGCGGGTCCGTTTCGGACCCGCCCCCTTTCGCGCGCTGCCGCCCTGTGCATCCTTCGGACTACCCCGGATTCGGCCCCGGGCACGACGTCATGGCAGGTCGAGCCGGTGATCCTTGATGCATGAAGGAAATCATCAGCATCATCGGCTGGGTCGTCGGAGTGCAGGGCGGGCTCGGGCTCGCGGGACGCCTCTTCGGGGAGAACCCCTGGGGCCTGATCCACAAGTGGTGGGACGTGCCCACCGCCGGGTACGCCGTGCTGCTCGCCGTCGGAGCCGCGCTGGCCTTCTACGGGGAGCAGGGCAGGACGCGGGCCCGGCGCTAGGGGCCGTCGGCCGCGGCACCGGTCGGCGCGGCCGGTCGGCTAGGAGCGTCGCCTGCGTCGTACGACGAGGAAGGTGCCCGCGGCGGCCACGGCGACCGCGCCCGCTGTGACGGCGACGACGGTCGTCGTGTGCGACTCCTCGTCGGCCCGGGCCTCCTCGACGCACCGGGAGCCGTCGGCCGACCCGCCCGCCTCGACGGTCACCTTTCCGGCCTTCGTGTCCTCGCCGGGGTGCACCGGCTCGGCGAAACGGACGGTGTAGGTGCCGGGTTCGGCGTCGCAGCGGACCGTGGCGTGCGCCTCCAGCGAGACCTTGCCCGTGGACTCCAGCTCCACCGCCCCCGTGAACGCCTCGGACCGCACGGTCGCGCCGTCGTCGAGCTCCGGGTTCACCGTCGACAGCTTGACCCGGCCGCCGGGCGGTACCGAGCCCGGCGCGACGGTCAGTTCGCCATTTCCGTCCGAATCCGCGACAGCGCCCGGAATGGCCGCCAGGGAAAGCGCGAGCGTGAAAGCTCCGACGGCGGCGTATTTGCGTGTCATAGGATGCAGTCCTCAGGTTCGGACAACCGGAGTTGATTCCGGGTCGCAGGATCCGTTCGTCGCGATCCTACCCAGGGGGGTTTCCGCGCGGCCATTTGACCACGGCCGCGCGGCTATTCGGAACGTGCGCGAGTCCGTGCCGGGCGAGGTGTCCAAAACCCAGTAACAGAAGGTTTGTTGTGCGTATTTCTCGTCGGCTCCGTACGGTCGCCGTGGGGGTGGGTGGCGTATTGCTCGCCGCGCTGGCGACCACCGCATCCGCTGCGGAGAGCAAGGAACAATGGACGGTTGAGGCCGCGGAGGACTTCTGGACGTCCGCGCGCATGGAGTCGGCGACCCCGCCGCCGGCCGCCGAGGGCGGGACGCCGGGCGGCGCCGACACCGGGGCCGCGAAGCGCGGCGCCCGCGCCTTCGGCCCCGCGCGGTACGCGGCGAGCTCCGAGACGTACTACGAAGGCTCCAAGACCATAGGCGTGCTCTACTACGTCGACAACGGCATGGCCTCGCACCACTGCACGGCCAGTGTCGTGCACAGCCCCAAGGGCAATGTGATCCTCACCGCCGGGCACTGCGGAAACGGCAGCAAGTACGCCTTCGTGCCGCAGTACCGCACCGGTAAGCCCGCGTCCCGACAGCCCCACGGGATATGGGCGATCGACCGGGTCTTCAAGGACCCGCGGCACACCGACACCGGCCCCGGCTCGAACCTCGACTTCGCCTTCGCGACCGTCAGGCCCGACAAGCTCGGCCGCCAGGTCGAGCAGGTCACCGGCGCCAACACCCTCACGCGGACACCCTCGTACGACGTGCGGGTCGACGTCATCGGCTATCCACGGGTGAGGCACGACCCCAAGGACCAGGCGATCAAGTGCCGCACGAGGACCACGCGGCTGACCGGGTACAAGCAACTGCGCATGAAGTGCGGCGGGTTCCACGGCGGCACGTCCGGCAGCCCCTGGCTGCTGAACTACGACGAGAGGACGAAGACCGGCCAGGTCGTCGGCAATCTCGGCGGTGTGGGCGGCGGCGGAGCCACCTCCGACGTCTCCTACAGCCCGTACTACGACAACGAGGTGTTCAAGCTCTACAAGGACGCCGTCGACAACGTCGCCGCGGTCAAGCGCCCGCCGCTGCCGTACAGCCCCGGCACCGGCGAGACCTGGCAGCACGCCAAGCAGATGGCCTCCGGCGACTACACCGGTGACGGGAAGGCCGACCTGCTCGTCGTGTGGGCCGACGGCGAGGTCACCCTCTACACCGGCAACGGCAAGGGCGGGTTCTCCGGCGAACGGCGGCTCAAGGCCGCCAACAGCACCTGGAAGCACGCCACGACCATCACCGGCGGCGACTTCACCGGCACCAAACGCTCCGACCTCATGGTGCGCTGGTCCGACGGCGAGGTCACCCTCCACCCGGACGTGAGCCCCACCGGATTCGGCCGGGAGATCAAGCTCGCCGCCCCCCAGTCCGTCTGGAAGCACGCCGGCCAGATCACCGCGGGCCGCTTCACCGCCAACAAGCGGACCGACGACGTCGTCGTGCGCTGGAGCGACGGCGAGGTCACCCTCTACGGCGACGTCGGCGGCCGCGGCTTCAAGAAGGAGCACAGGCTCCAGAAGCCCAACGGCACCTGGAAGCACGCCACCCTGCTCACCAGCGGCGACTTCACCGGCACCAAGAACTGGGACGTCATCGTCCGCTGGACCGACGGCGAACGCACCCTCTACCAGGACGTGAGCGCCTCCGGCCTCGGCAAGGAGACGCGGATGCAGGCACCCAACGCCCTGTGGAAGCACGCCAAGGCGATGACCGCGGGCAACTACACCGCCAACGGACGCCCCGACGACCTGATCGTGCGCTGGAGCGACGGGGAGGTCGCGCTCTACGCCGACACCGGCACCAAGCTCGGCGCCGAGCGCAACATCGTTCCGCCGAAGGCACGTTGAGGGGTTCTTGCTGTCCTGTGTGCCGCCCTAGGCCGACTTGAGGCGGCCGACGGCGCCGTACCCCATGATCTCGGTGATCTCGGTGGCGTCGTCCGGGCGCCACTCGAAGAGGGGCACGAGGCCCGGCTCGACGATGTCCATGCCCTCGAAGAACCGCAGCAACTGCTCGATGGTGCGGGGCTGGTACGGCAGGGCGCCGGGCGCGGCCGAATAGACCTCGCACGCCTTGATGATGGACGGCGTGGGGATGTCGTGGCTGAGCATGAGGCAGCTGCCGGGGGCGAGCCGTTCGAGGAGGCGTCCGATGACTCCGTGCGCCTCCTCGTCCGAGAAGTGGCCCAGGACGCTGCTGAAGGTCAGCATCACGGGCTTGCCGAGGTCGAAGCACTCGGCGACATGGCTCATGACGGTGTCGGTGTCGCGCATGTCGGCGTCGATGTAGCTGCTCAGGGGCGGGTCCTGGTAGGCGCCCTGGTGCGCGAGGACGACGGGGTCGTTGTCGACGTACAGCACGCGCGCGTCGGGCTGGTGGCGGCTGACGATCTGGTGGATGTCGGGCTCCAGCGGGAGGCCGGAGCCGAGGTCCAGGTACTGGGTGACGCCCGCGTCGGCGGCGGCCCAGCGGACGGTGCGGCGCAGGAACTGGCGGGCGGAGCGGGCGTCGGCGGTGATGCCGGGGGCTATCGCCTCGACCGCCTCGACGGCCTGCCGGTCGCGCTCGTAGTTGTCCTTGCCGCCCTGTGCGGCGTTCCAGAACCGTGCGCTGCTCACCCCTCCGTCAGCGGCGGCCGACGGCTCGTGGCGGTCTGCGATGTGCTCGCTCATGGGGGGCTCCTCGGCGGTCGTCGAGTGCGGGCGGCAGGGTGCTGGTGCCGTCAACTGCCGTACGACGACCGAGACTTGCCCGCACGTAGGCGACCGTACACCGCGCGATCACCTGCACGAGAGCCAGGTGCCGCCCGCCGACGTGCCCGCGCGGGAACGTCCAGGCGTGTCGATGGCCCGCACTCCGGGCCTCGTAACTGCCCTTTCGATAAACCCACTTGCGCGTCAAATGTATTGCGCCGGAGCCGAAGTCAGTACCCCCGGGGGGAATTCGCGATTACCTGACGGCATGGTGCGACGGGCGTGCGGTCGCGTACGTTCCACAATCCGCCCGTGAGGGGCGTCACTTTACGGAGAATTGAACTGTCACCTGAGGGGCGTTAACGTCTTTCACGCCCATCCCGGATGGTCCAGGCCAATTCGGGAATATGACGATGCACGGGGGGAGGCCGGGCGATGCCATCAGGTTTCGCAGGCCACGAGAGCATCACCGGGCCTCACCTCGTGCGCATACAACGCACTAAGGACTGTACGTGAACCGCAGCGTTCTGCGCTTTCGCACGACTGTGATTTCCACCGTGGCGGCCGGAGCCGTCGCCTTCACCGGCATCGGCGCCGCGCACGCCTCCGAGGCACCCGAGGCCCGCACCACGGCCGGGGACGCCGACACCGGCACCGTCGGCGAGCCCACCCCCGAGCAGGTCGACGAGCTGGCCCGCTACCTCCAGGCCCTGGAGAACGGCGATGTCCTCAACTCGGCGGGCGAGTTCGACTACGACAAGACCCGCGCCGAGTTCGGCGCGGAGTTCGCCGACGCGATCCAGGCCAAGATCCGCGGCGACATCCCCGTGGGCGCCTACGGCAGCTACACCTCGTGCCTGCTCAAGGGCGTCGGCCTCGGCGGCCTGGGCGGCGCCACCGCGGCCATCACGGCCAAGCTCAAGAAGAAGCACTTCACGGACGCGGCCAAGCTGATCATCAAGGAGGCCGCCAAGCGCGGGATCAAGGTGGGCGTCAAGGGCGGCGTCGCGGGCCTGGCCGCCTCCCTGGGCACCTACGCGGTCTGGTGCGCCACCCCGTGGGCCTGACGGCCGCGTGCTGAGCCGGCAGCCTGATGATCGGCAACTGGCGGATGCCGAGCCAGTGGTCTGATCGGCGACTGGCGCATGCCGAGCTGGCAGTCTGATCGGAAACCGGCGAAGGGGGCGCGCCCACCGGGCCGCGTCCCCTCCGCCGGATTCCCCCTCGGCCCTCCGCCCCCGGCCTCCCGCTCTCCGCCGAGCGGCCCCGTCAGCCTTCGCCGACCACGGCCCGCAGGTGCGCGAGATACTCCTCGAAGCGGACGCGCCCGTCGTCGGACAGGCGCACGAAAGTGCGGACACGGCGTTCCTGACCGCCGCGCAGCTTGGCCAGCTCCACCACGCCCGCCTCCTCCAGGACCCGCAACTGCCGCGAGAGCTCCGGCGAATCCAGTTCCAGGGCCTCGCACAGGTCGGCGAACGACGCGTTGTGCACGCGCCGCAGCGTGCCGAGGACGGCCAGGCGCACCGGCGAGTGCATCAGCGTGGTCAGCGCCTGCCGATGCTGTCCCCCTTCGCCCATCAGGCCCTCCACCGGGACACCAGGTAGCCCAGCAGGGCCAGCGCGGGAGCCGCGGCGGGGACCACGATGCCGATGGTGGAGTCCGGGGTGTCCCACAGGACGTTGCCCGCAGGAAGGCCCAGCAGGAAACCGGCCGCGATCCCGACACCGCTCTCCAGCCGGGTGTGGGGGCGGCGCAGGGCACGCTCGCGGTGGAAGTAGTTCCAGCCCGCCACCACGGCCAGCCCCGCCAGACACACCGGGATGCCGAGCACGAGCGGCACCCTCTGCTCGGCGGCCACCCACAGGGCGCCGAACAGCGCGAGTGCCGACACCACTCCTCCCACCCGTTCGCCCGCCGGGGCGGGCCGGTTGAGCGCGGGCGCCCGCTCGGCGATGGCGAGCTGGTCGGCGGCGGTCTGTGGGTCCATGCCGGGATCCCCCAAGGTCGTGCGGATCGTTCAGTTGCCACCTTCGCATTCAGTTGGCAAACATGCAACTAAGTGGGTGCCCTGCCGATCTTGCCCCCGACGAACCCACGGCCCGAGCATGGGCCGACCACGTCCGAGAGAAAGGCACGCCCACGTGACCGTCGAACTGCGCCACTACCGCGACATCGAAGAGATCCGCCAGACCCTCGTGGACATCCACGTCGAGGTGAGACAGCACGACTTCGGTCTCGTCGGGGACTTCTACAGCGCGGACCGGTTCAACGAACGCCTGTCCCGCCACCGTTCGGCCCCCGACTGGAAAGCCGTCGTCGGCTACGCGGACGGCGAGCCCGTCGGCTTCGCGTACTGCGCGCCCCTGGGACCCCACACCCGCTGGTGGGCGGCGATGACCACGCCCCTGCCCGAGGGATACACCGAGGAGGACGGCACCCGCACGCTCGTCCTCAACGAAATCGTCGTACGCCGCGCATGGCGGGGCAGAGGCGTCGCCGGCCGACTCCACGAAGACCTGCTCAAGGGCCGCTCCGAGCAGCGGGTGGCACTGCTGGTCAACCCGAAGGCGGGCGACGGGAAAGTCCAGGCCCGCTACGAGCAGTGGGGGTACGAGAAGGTCGGCGAGCAGCAGCCCTTCCCCGACTCCCCGGTATTCGCCGCCATGGTGCGCGCCCTGCCCTGACCCCGCTACGCGATGTGCTCGGCGTCCTCGTCGAGGGAGCGCTGGTAGCGGTCGCGGAAGCCCCGAAGGTACGGGCGCAGCGTGCTCTCCGTCAGCGGGCCGCCGGACTGGCCCGTCACGCCGTACAGATCCATCAGATACAGGCTGAACTGGCGGGCGTTGGGATAGTCGCCCATCTCGCTGACGTACTTGCGGAAGGCGTTGAAGTACGCCTCCTCGCGGGTCATGTCGTCGGGGAGGCCCGAGCCTTCCGCCGCGGCGGGCTCGGGCAGGGGCTCCGCCTCGGGCGCGGGCTCGGGAGCCTGCTCCTCGCGCGGGCCTGGGATCAGATGCGCGCCCCCCGCCAGCGGCCGGGTGCGGCCGGGGCCCGCCGGAACACGGAAGCCCGAGCCGTCGTCGACCACCTCGGCCCGCTGGTCGTGCGCCTGCGGGTCGTGCGCCTGCTCGGCCCGCGCCTGCTGCTCAGAGAGCTGCTGCTCGTAGACCTGCCGGTCATAGGCCTGCTGATCGGCGTACTGCTGCTGCTCGTACGCCAACTGCTCGCCATAGTCCTGCTGCTGGGCCTGCTCCTCGTACCACTCGTCGTACGGGGCCTCCGGGTCGTACGACACCGGGCCGTCGGCGTACTGCTGCGGCGGCTGCGGGGCCGCGAACCACGGGCTCACATGGGCGCCGGGCTGCTGCTCGCCGGGGCCCGGGGGCTCCTCGGCGTGCGGGTGCTCCTCGGGGGCGGGCTCCGGGTCGGGCTGTGCCGCCGGGGCGGGCTGTGCCTCCGGGCGGGGCTGTGCCTCCGGGAGGGGGCGGGGCTCCGGGGACGGGTCCTTCGTCAGGGCCGCGGGCGTCGCGGGCTCGGCCTTCGTCAGCTCCGGCTTGTGGGGCGCGGCCTGAACGGGCGGCAGGACGGGCGGCTCGATCCCGGCCGCCGCGAGGCCCGCGGGAGCCGTCTCCGCGAGCGGGACGCCGTAGCGGGCCAGGCGCAGCGGCATCAACGACTCCACCGGGGCCTTGCGGCGCCAGCTCCGGCCGAAGCGGGAGCGGAGGCGGGCCTGATAGACCAGACGCTCCTGTTCCAGCTTGATCACCTGGTCGTACGAGCGCAGCTCCCACAGCTTCATGCGGCGCCACAGCAGGAACGTCGGCACGGGGGAGAGCAGCCAGCGCGTCATGCGCACGCCCTCCATGTGCTTGTCCGCCGTGATGTCCGCGATCCGCCCGATCGCGTGCCGGGCCGCCTCGACCGCGACCACGAACAGCACCGGGATGACGGCGTGCATCCCGACACCCAGCGGGTCCGGCCAGGCCGCCGCGCCGTTGAAGGCGATGGTGGCCGCCGTGAGCAGCCACGCCGTCTGGCGAAGGAGCGGGAAGGGGATCCTGATCCAGGTCAGCAGGAGGTCGAGCGCCAGCAGGACGCAGATGCCCGCGTCGATGCCGATGGGGAAGACCATCGAGAAGGTGCCGAAGCCCTTCTTCTCGGCCAACTCCCGCACGGCCGCGTACGACCCCGCGAAGCCGATCCCGGCGATGACGACCGCACCGAAGACGACGACCCCGATGAGTATCCGGTGCGTACGTGTCAGCTGCATCGCGGCCACCCGCGAACCCCTCCCTGTCCATGCCCGTCCGGCTGTCCCAGTCCGGCGTGTTGCGAGCGACAGCCTGGCACATGTGTGCGTGCGCCTGTGTGCCGGTACGGCAGCCGAGGCGTGAGCGGGCACGGCAGGAGCCCGGCCGCGTGGGCGGCCGGGCTCCGGTAACTCCAGGGCGTGAGCGCCGAGTTGGGCTCATCCCCTCGCGCGCGAGGGGGCTCGGGCCACTGACTCTCGGGCTACTCGCTCGCGGGCTAGCTCTTGGGCTTCGCGTCGGTCTTCGGCTTCGCGCCGGAGCCGTCGGAGGCCTTATCGTCCTTCGCGGCCTTGTCGCCCTTGTCGTCCTCAGAGGTCTTGCCGTCCTTGGGAGCGCCGGAGGACTTGTCCGCGCCACCCGCCTTGTTCGCCGCCACGACCGCCGCGACGGCCTCCTTCGCGGCCTTCTGCGTGTCCTTCGCGAGGGCCGCCTCGTCCGGGGACTTGTCACCCGCGAGACCGGCGCCGTTGTAGTCGACCGTGACGACGGCGTTCTCCACGCGGGCCACGAGCGTCTGCTGCTTGAAGGTGTCCTTCTCCTTCTTGACGTCGTAGCTCACCAGCGTCGCCTGGTCGCCCACGCCCGGCACCGGAGTGGTCTTGACGCCCTTGGCGTCCTTGGCCGCCTGGGCGTCGGTGACCTGCTTCGCGAAGTTGCCCTGGGCGCGCTTGGCGCCGCTGCCGAGGGACTGGTCGGACTCGAAGCGGTTCAGCGAGACACGCAGCCAGCGGAACTGGGAGCCGTCGACGCCGTTGTTGTCGAGGCTGTCCCACGTGCAGTTGCCGCGCGTGGACACGTCGTCCGACGTACCCGTCTTGCCCGCCTTGTTCTTCGTGGCCGGGACGAGATCGCCGAGGGTCTTCTTCGAGAGCGTGGCGCAGGGCTCGGGCAGCTTGGCGAACGCGGCCTTCTCCACGGTCGCCGCCTTGTCGCCGGAGCCGCCGGAGCCCTCGGACCCGCCGGAGGCGGACGCGGAGGCCTTGTCGCCGCTGTCCTTCTTGTCCCCGTCCGACCCGGAGTCGCTGCTGCAGGCGGAGGCGAAGAGGATCACCGGTACGGCGGCCGCGCCCACCAGAACGCGGGTGAGTCGCTGACGCTGTCGCTGTGCGGGTCGGTGCATGGTTCCTTCACTCGTGTTCGCTCTTGGCGGCCGTGCCGTTCGATGGGGTCGTTGGGCCACCGTACGCGGTGTGCGACGCGGGTGACCCGGCTTCCGGGGAGCCCGTACGCGCTCGGAACAGCCGTCAGCCGTCGAACCTGTCGACCAGGTTTTCCGCCAGTTCGCGCGCGTTGTCCTGCATTTCCTTGGAGTCGGGGACCTCGGTCCTGCGGGCCGGCTGCTCGTCGTACTCCACCGTCACGATCACGTTCGACGTGCGGAACACCACAGTCACAGTGCGCTGCCGGGTCGCCGACGCGGCGGTCGTCAGCACGTCGTCGAGGAACGCCTCGTCGCCGAGGTCGTCCAGGGTGCGCGGCTCGTACCCGGCGGGAGTCCCCTCGTCCGTCACGGCCGAACCGCCGTCCGGCTCGTCGTCGGCCGCGGCGCCGTCGCCCTTCTTCACGGAGGCGTGGGCGGCGGCGGGGGCGCCCTGGGCGCGGGGGGAGCCGCCCGAGCCATCCGATTTGTCCGAGCTGTCCGGCTTGCCCTTGGGGGAGTCGGAGCCCCCCGACCCCTCGGGCTCCTCCGTGTCCTCGCCCTCGTCCGACCCCGACGACGGCGGCTCCGCGATGCCCGCGTCCCGCAGCTTCGTCCGATAGAGCTCCTGCGCCCGGGTGTCGTCGCTGACCGTCCCGTCGTACGACACCACGCGCTCGAAGTCGACCAGCAGATGGTGCGTGGCGTCCGCCGACTCGGTCTTCCAGCGGCAGCCCACGCGCCGGTCGGTGTCGTACGTCACCGTCGGAGAGCCCGCGTACGCCTTCTCGCGCTGCTTGGCGTCCTCGATGTCCTTGATCCCCGGCAGCATCGAGTCGAGCGTCGAGCCGTCGACCGCGCCGCAGGGCTCGGGCAGCGTGCGGTACTTGCCGGGCTCGGCGGCCGCCGTGGAGCTGCCGGAGTCGCCGGACTTGCCGTCGTCGCCCTCGCCGGTCCCCGAGCTGCCGGTGCAGCCGGCGAGCAGTGCCACCAGGAGCGCCGCTGTGCCCGGTACGTAGACCCTCCGCTGCACCGTGCTGGCTCCTCTCGACGTGGACGGGTCCGGCCGACCCGTGCGGGCCGGGCCACCGGGCCTGTCCGGCCTGGTTATTCGGTTGCCGCCGACGGACGGCCGGTGGACACAATGTGTATCGCACGCGCCGCTGTGGATGCCGGTCCGTTATCCCATACGTCGACCTTGGCGCCGGTATTTGCGCTTCAAGTCTTTTGTTGTCGTACGGGGGAAAGAGGAAGTTATGTCGTACGTGGAGATGCCGGGGGCGAACGTCCCCATCCGGATGTGGGCGGACCCCAAGACGGTCGAGGGCGCCGCGATGCAGCAGCTGCGCAACGTCGCCACACTGCCGTGGATCAAGGGCCTGGCCGTCATGCCGGACGTCCACTACGGCAAGGGCGCCACGGTCGGCTCCGTGATCGCCATGCAGGGCGCGGTCTGCCCGGCGGCGGTCGGCGTCGACATCGGCTGCGGGATGTCGGCGGTACGCACGTCGTTGACGGCCGCCGACCTGCCGGACGACCTGTCGCGGCTGCGGTCGAAGATCGAGCAGGCGATTCCGGTGGGGCGGGGGATGCATGAGGACCCGGTCGAGCCGGGGAAGTTCCACGGGGTGCCGACCGGAGGGTGGGACGACTTCTGGGGGCGGTTCGACGGGGTGGCGGATGCCGTCAAGTTCCGTCAGGAGCGCGCCGTCAAGCAGATGGGAACGCTCGGAAGCGGCAACCACTTTGTCGAATTCTGTCTCGACGAGTCCGGTTCGGTCTGGCTGATGCTGCACTCCGGATCCCGGAACATCGGCAAGGAGCTGGCCGACCACCACATCGGCGTCGCCCGCGAACTGCCGCACAACCAGGGCCTGGTGGACCGCGACCTCGCGGTGTTCATCGCGGACACCCCGCAGATGGCGGCGTACCGCAACGACCTGTTCTGGGCGCAGGAGTACGCGAAGTACAACCGCGCGCTGATGATGGCGCTCTTCAAGGACGTGGTCCGCAAGGAGTTCAAGAAGGCCGCGCCGACCTTCGAGCAGGAGATCTCCTGCCACCACAACTACGTGGCGGAGGAGCGGTACGACGGCATGGACCTGCTGGTCACCCGCAAGGGAGCGATCCGCGCGGGCTCCGGGGACTACGGCATCATCCCGGGCTCGATGGGCACCGGCTCGTACATCGTGAAGGGTCTCGGCAACGAGGCGTCCTTCAACTCGGCGTCGCACGGCGCGGGCCGCAAGATGAGCCGCAACGCCGCGAAGAAGCGGTTCTCCACGCAGGACCTGGAGGAGCAGACGCGGGGCGTGGAGTGCCGCAAGGACTCCGGTGTCGTGGACGAGATCCCGGGGGCGTACAAGCCGATCGAGAAGGTCATCGAGCGGCAGACGGACCTGGTCGCGGTGGTCGCGAAGCTCAAGCAGGTCGTGTGCGTGAAGGGCTGAGGCTCCGCTGCCGGGCTACTTCGCGTGCATGACCGCGTAGATCATGATGAACGCGACGATGTGGATGCCGAAGAGGAAGTACGCGAGGTACCACCACACCAGGCGTTCGTTCTTCTTCTCCTGGGCGAGGCGGCGGGACTCCTGTTCGTGGACCAGGCGGTCCAGGGGGTCGGGGGAGTCGGGGGAGCCGCCGGGAGTTCCGGGGTCGTCGGCGGCGTAGGTCATCGCTGCTCCCGGTGGACCTTCGTGTTGGACGCCTGGGCGCGGGGGCGGACCACGAGGAGGTCGATGTTGACGTGGGGCGGGCGGGTGACCGCCCAGGTGATCGTGTCCGCCACGTCGTCGGCGGTCAGCGGCTCGGCCACGCCCGCGTAGACCTTGGCGGCCTTCTCCTCGTCGCCGCCGAAGCGGGTCAGTGCGAAGCCCTCGGTCTTGACCATGCCGGGGGCGACCTCGATCACGCGGACCGGGGTGCCGACGATCTCCAGGCGCAGGGTCTCGGCGAGGACGTGCTCGGCGTGCTTGGCGGCGACGTAGCCCCCGCCGCCCTCGTACGTGCCGTGGCCCGCCGTGGAGGAGACGACGACCACGGTGCCGTCGCCGCTCGCGGTGAGGGCGGGGAGCAGGGCCTGGGTGACGTTCAGGGTGCCGATGACGTTCGTCTCGTACATCTGGCGCCAGTCGGCCGGGTCGCCGGTGGAGACGGGGTCGGCGCCGAGCGCGCCGCCCGCGTTGTTCACCAGGACCGCGATCTCGCGGAACGCCGTCGCGAAGGTGTCGACGGCCGTGCGGTCGGTGACGTCGAGCTCGTACGCCGTGGCGCTGTGCCCGGCGTCCGTCAGCTCGGCCGCGAGTGCCTCGATGCGGTCCTTGCGGCGGGCCGTCAGGACGACCCGGTATCCGGCCGCCGCGAGGCCGCGGGCGGTGGCCGCGCCGATGCCGCCGCTGGCACCCGTGACGATGGCGATGCCGGGCTTGCGGGGCGTTGCGGCGGCGGACATGCGGGCTCCCTGGGGGTCGGGCCGGGGCGGGCTGGTTCGGGGTGGTGCGGCGTGGTGCGGGCCGGCCCGGGGTGGGCCGGTTCGTTTCGTACGTGCGTTCCTTGCTGCCTCGGTCAGCATAGGCGCGCCCCGCCCGGCCCGGATGGCCGACGTCGGCCTCGGTGAGGGCGGTGGAGTGGGCGGCGGGCGTGGTCAACAGGGTGGCATGTGGGGGGTTGGGGGGTCCGGAGCGGCGGCGGGTGGCATGTATGGCGCAGGTGTGGACGCCGGTGGTGTGGATGTCGGCGCCATGGACGGGCAGTGTCGTGGTTGGTAGTGGAGGTAGTCGTGCGGGTGCTCTGTGTGGGGGCCGTGGTCGCGGGGGCGGTGCTGTGGGGGAGCGGCGGCGCCGTGGCGGACGTGGACGCGGTGCCGGAGGCGGATGTCGCGTACCACGGGCAGGTGGCCATGACCCGTGGGCTCGCGGCGGTGTCCCTGACGCCGGAGAACCACGGCCCGGACGACGTCCCCGGCGCCACGGTCCGGCTCGTCTGGTCGGTGCCCCTGGAGGACGGCATGCGGCTGCCGGACACCTGTGTGCGGGCCGGTGAACGCGGGGTGCTGTGCCGCACGGGCGCGCTGCCCGCGGGTGCGCGCGGCGAACGGCTGCACCTTGCCGTCCGGCTCCGCGGGGCGCCGCGCGAGGTGACGGTGACGGTGGGCACGGTCTGGAACGGCGGCGCGGTCGACCACAATCCGCGCAACAACGAGCATGCGGTGCTCGTCCTCGACACCGGGGACTCGTACTACTTCTGAGCCGGCTGCTGCTGGCCAGGCGCTGCTCCCGGGGGCGCTTCCCAGGGCGCGTTTCCCCGGGGCTGCTTGCCAGGGCGCGTTTCCCCGGGGCCGCTCCCGGCTACCCCTGCCCCGGCCCGGCCGTCTCCGACAGGTCGAGGCGCCAGTCGTTGCACCGCATCCAGTGCCCCTTCGGGTACTCCATGTCCTCCTCCCCGAGGAGCGTGAAGCCCGCCTTGCGGCACACGCCGTTGGACGCGGGGTTGTCCACGGAAGGGAACGCGTGCAGGTGGCGGTGGTGGGCCGCGCGGCGGGCCTCGGCCACCACCAGGCGCACGGCCGTGCCCGCGATGCCGTGGCCCTGGAACTCGGGGACCACGCCCCAGCCGGCCTCCCACACGTCCTCGCCGCCGTGGGTGGTCTCCCAGAAGCCGACGATGCCCGCCGACGCCCCCTCGGGGCCCGCCGCGATCCGGAACATCCGGCCCCGGCGGCCGTCGTCCAGGCCCAGATACCGGCGGTGCCGGTCGAGCAGCTTCTCGTGGGTCTCGGGGCCGCCCAAGTGCGCCGTCATCTCGGGCGAGTTGTGCCGTACGAGCAGCTCGAAGTCGCCCTCCGACCAGGGCGCGAGCCGGACATCCTGAGCCTGTGTTCTCTCCATGGACTCACGGTAGGCGGAGGGTCTGACAATCAACCGGCGCCGACGGCCGCCGCACCCCGCCGCTCCCGGCCCTCCCCGCCGCGCCCCCGCTGCCCCCGGCCTCAGCCCGGCGCGTACGCCGTCGGCGGCACCCCCACGGTCGCCGTGAAGTCCCGTACGAGATGCGCCTGGTCGGCGTACCCGAGCCCCGCCGCGAGGTCCGCCCAGTCCACCGCCGCCGCCGACTCCGCTCGCTCCAGGGCCTCGTGGATGCGATAGCGCAGGACGACCCACTTCGGGCCGACGCCCACGTACGCCGCGAACAGCCGTTGCAGCGCCCGCACCGACAGGCCCGCCTCGCGCGCCAGGTCCCCGACGCGCCGGATGGTGCGGTCGGCGCGGATGCGGTCGGCCAGCTCCATGGCGAGGTCGGCCCCCGGGTCGGGGGCGGGGCCGTGGCGCAGCAGGAAGGCGTCGAGGGCGGCCACGCGCGCGTGCTCGTCGTCGGGGCGGAGGACCGCGTCGGCCGCGTCGGCCGTGTCGTCCGGCCCGGCCGCCGCGCTCGCGCTCACCGCCCCGCCCGTGCCCGCGCCCACCGGGCCGGAGTCCCCCGCTCGTCCCCCTCCGAACACCTCGCCCAGCCCCACCTCCCGCCCCGTCAGCTCCGCCACCGCCCGCCCCGGTGCGAACGGCCGGAAGCCGCCCGGCCGGAACTGGACCCCGCACACCCGCCCGCGCCCGGCCAGCTCCTTGCTGAACAGGCCGAGGCCGACGCCCGCCACCTCCCCGAAGGGTTCGCGCCCGGGCAGGTCCTGGAAGACGACGTTCACCGACGGGTGCGGCACCACGTGCGTCACGTACGGCTCGGTGAGGTCCCAGTCGACCAGCCAGTAGTGCTCCAGGTAGGGCCGCAGGGGCTCGGCGGGGGCGTGCCGCCGGAAACGTACGCGGGTCATGAGACCGGAGGCGTCGACGATGCCCCGGGTGTCGCGACGAGGCGTGCCGGAGGAATCAGCAGGACCAGCAGGACCAGCGGGGCCAGCAGGGTCAGCAGGACCAGGAGCGCGGGAGGGGCCGGGCATGTCGTGATCGTAGGACGGGGCACTGACAGTGGTCCGGGACCCGCCGCCCGCCGGGCTGTCGCGTTTGTTCAAGACGGGCCGTGCCCCCGCTGCCTACCGTCGCCCCATGAACACCACCCACAAGACCGGAGACCTCCTGGCCGTCGCCGCCGTCCACGCCCTGCCCGTGGTGCGGAACCTCCCCGACGACCGCCTCGACGCCCGCACGCCCTGCGCCGAGTACGACGTACGGGCCCTGGTGAACCACCTCTTCCACGTGGTGGTGCAGTTCCAGGAGCTGGCCGCCAAGCGGAACGCCGACTTCGGCGGCGACACGCCCGACTATGTGGCCGAGGGCGACGACTGGCGCGAGCGGTTCGCGGCGCAGACGGAGAAACTGGTCGCCGCCTGGTCCGCGCCCGGCGCCGACGAGGGCACGACGGGCGCGATGAACATGCCCGCGCGGACGGTCGGTTCGATGGTCCTGCTCGATCTGACGGTGCACGCCTGGGACCTGGCCCGCGCGACCGGCCAGGCGTACGGGACGGACGAGGCGGCCGCGACCGGCGTACCGGACGTCGTGGACACCCTGCGCGCGGCCGTCGCCGAGCTGGCCCCCACGGCCCGCGCTATGGGCGTCCTGGGGGAGCCGGTGCCGGTGTCCGAGGACGCCTCGGACTTCGACCGGCTGCTCGCGGCGACGGGCCGGGACCCGCACTGGAGCTGAGCCCGCCCCCCCGTGGAGCCCGACCGCCCCACCCTCACGACGGCGTCCGCAGCGCCTCCACCGCGATCCGCGCCGCCGTCCCGATGACCGCGTCCGCCGACGGCAGCGTCGCCGCCGTGCGGGCGGCGCGGGTGAACACGGCGACGGCGTAGCGCCCGCCGTCGGGGTACTCGACGACGCCGACCTCGTTGCGCACGGTCGGCAGGCTGCCGGTCTTGCCCGCGACGTGGACGTCGTCGAAGGGGAAGCCGGCGGCGAGGCGGTGCGGCCAGACCTGGAGGCCGAGGACGCGGCGCATGGCGGCGCCGTGCTCGGGGACGCAGGCCTCGTCCCGCCACACCGCGCCGAGCAGGCGGGTCATGTCGCGCGGGGTGCTGTGGTTGGTGCGGGCCGGGTCGAGGGCGCGCAGCCGGGCGATCACGTACGGGTCGGTCAGGGCCTGCGCGCCGCCGGGGCCCGCGTCCTCGCGCATGGACGCGAACATCTCGCGGAAGCTGTGTACGGCCCGGGTGCGGGTGAGGCCGAGGCGGGCGGTCGTGGCGTTGACGGCGTCCAGGCCGACGCGTTCCAGGAGGAGTTCGGCGGCGGTGTTGTCGCTGACGGCCATCATCAGGTACGCGGCGTCGCGCAGGGACATCCGTACGGGGTCGAGCATCGCGGAAAGACCGGTCGGGCCGGACGTGCGGTCGGCGGGCGGGCACTCGATCTGTTCGGTGAGGTCGACGCGGCCCGCCGCGGCCTGCTCGTGCAGCGTGACGAGGACGCACAGCTTGTGGACGCTGGCGGTGACGACGGGCTGGTCGGCGCCGACGCCGACCTCCGCGCCGGAGTCGATGTCGACGGCGTGCAGCCGGCCCGTTACTCCGGCCTCGGTGAACGCGTCCTGGAGACGGATGGGGGTCGTGGTCACAGCCAGTACTCCGCGGTCGGACGCAGATGGAGCGGACGTGGGGGCGCGTCGGCGGTCAGGGCGGCGGTGTCGCGCAGGGCGCGCGTGACCGCCTCCGCGAACGCCACCACCGCGGTGTCGCCGCGCCCCTTGGGCCAGGCCACCGAGTGCCGCCAGGCCAGCGGGGCACCGGCGAGCGGCCGCCAGACGATGTCGGGGTCGGTGCCGGGAGGGGGCGCGGGGTGGGCGTCCTTGGGGCTGAAGGCGACGGCGTGCGCGGACAGGATCAGGCCGCGCACGAAGCTGGCGCCCTGGCCGTGCCGGACGGCGGTGGGGGTGTAGCCGTCGCGGGCGCAGGTGGTGAGGAGGTCGTCGTGCAGGGCGGGGGCGGCGCCGCGGTGGAAGAGGACCAGGTCGTAGCCGGCGAGGGCGGGGAGGGGGACCTCGTCGAGGGCGGCGGCGGGGGCGCCGCGCGGCAGCAGCACGCCGACCTCGCGGCGCAGCACCGGGCCGAGTTCGAGGCCGGTGACATCGCAGGGGTGGTGGATGAGGCCGACGTCCAGGTCGTGCGCGGCGAGCTGGGCGAGCTGCTGGGTGGTGGTCAGCTCGCGCAGCTCCAGTTCGACGCCCTCGTGGTGCCGCCGGAAGTCGGCGAGGAGCGCGGCGACGGTCTCGCCCGCGATGTCCGGCGGGAGCGCGGCGCGCAGCAGGCCGCTCTCGCCGTCGCGGATGCGGCGTGCGGTGGCGAGCAGCGCCTCGGAGCGGGCGAGGAGCTCGCGGGCCTCGTCGAGGAGCAGCGTCCCGGCCTTGGTGATGGTGACCTGTCTGCTGGTGCGTTCGAAGAGGCGCACGCCGAGGTGGCGTTCCAGGCGCTGGACGCGTTGCGACAGGGGTGGCTGGGCCATGCCGAGGCGTTCGGCGGCCCGACCGAAATGTGACTCTTCCGCAACAGCCACAAAGCACTCCAGGTGCCGCATCAGGTCCACGAACAGCGACGATATCGCAGATTAATGAATACGTAAGTGATATCGAACTTGGACATAGGGTGCTCGGCGCTGATCTGCTCGGTGCATGACCTCGCTCTCTTCGGTACGGCCCGCCTCCGCTCGCGTACGTCGTCGGAGCACCGTGCGCCGCTGGTCCGGCGCCCTCGTCGTGGGCCTCGCCCTGACCGCGGGCTGCTCCACCGCCTCCGACTCCGGCTCGGCCGCGCCCTCGGACTCCCCGAAGCCGACGGCCGCCGCCGACACCCGCGAGCGGCTGCGCGTGGACGGCACGACCCGCGACTACCTCCTGCACAAGCCCACCGCACCCGGCTCGGGCCCGCGCCCGCTCGTCGTCGCCTTCCACGGCCGGGGCGCCGACCCCGCCGAGATGCGCGAGCTGACCGGCCTGGACGAGGCGGCCAAGGCGCGCGGGATGCTGGTCGCCTACCCCAGGGCCCTGCGCAAGACGTGGGGCGCGGGCGCGGCGCCGTCCCGGCTGCGCCCGGACCCCGACGCCGACGTGCGCTTCACGCAGGCCCTGGTCGACAAGCTGGTCCGCACGGAGCGGGCCGACCCGCGGCGGGTGTACGTCGTGGGGTTCTCCAACGGCGGCTCGATGGCGCTGCGGGTGGCGGCGGACCGGCCGAAGCTGGTGGCGGGGGCGGTGTCCGTCGCGGGGCAACTGCCCACCGGGCGGGACGAGGTGCGGCCGAAGGGGCCGGTGCCGGTGATGGTCGTCTACGGCGCCAAGGATCCGGTGCGCCCGGTCACGGGCCTGGCCCGGCCCGGGCCCGCCCCCAAGGGCCAGGAGCCCATCATGGCAACCAAGTCGGCCCGCTCGAGCGTCAAGGCCTTTGCCACGGCCGGTCGTACGAAGCCTCCGGCCCAGCAGTCCCGCGAGGGCTACGACCGCACCGTGTGGCGTCCCGGCCCCGGCACGGTCCCCGTCGAACTCCTCGTCGTGCGCGACGCGGGCCACACCTGGCCAGGAACGCGCGTCACCCCGCCCAAGGGCTTCGGCCCCGCCAGCAAGGCGCTGGACACCACCGGCACCGTGCTCGGCTTCCTCACCGCCCAGAGCCCCCGGCCCCCGCACGGGACGGCCACCACCCAGGAGCGCACCGACCGATGAACGAGAGCGACCGATGAACATGAGCGACCTCAACGAGAGCAACCGATGAACAAGACCGTCCGCCGCGCAGCCGTCTTCTGCGGGCTGCTCGTCCTCGCCCTGCTGGTGCGCGCCACCTGGGTGCAGTTCGTCAGCGCCCAGACCCTCGCCGAGCACGAGCAGAACCGGCGCGTGAAGATAGCCGACTTCGGCCAGCCGCGCGGCGACATCATCGTCGGCGGCGAGGCCATCACCGGTTCCGTGACCACGCCCGGCTCGGACTTCAAGTACAAGCGGGTCTTCAAGGACGGCCCGATGTACGCGCCCGTCACCGGCTTCTTCTCGCAGTCCCAGGGGCAGACGTTCCTGGAGGGCGTGCACAACGACCTGCTCACCGGCAGGGACAGCAGGCTGCTCGGCTCGCCCCTGGACACCCTGACCGGCGAGCGGCCCAAGGGCGGCGACGTGGTCACGACCATCGACCCGAAGGCGCAGAAGGCCGCCTACAAGGGCCTGACGGACCTGGACGCCAAGGGTGCGGTGGTCGCCCTGGACCCGCGCACCGGCAAGATCCTGGCGCTGGCGAGCACGCCCTCGTACGACCCTTCGGTGTTCTCCGGGATCTCCGGCAAGGACGGCCGGGCGTTCGAGAAGCTCAGGAAGGACAAGGCCAAGCCGCTCAACAACCGGGCGTTCCGCGAGGCGTACCCGCCGGGGTCGACCTTCAAGATCCTCACCGCGGCGGCCGCCCTGGAGCACGGCACGGTCAGCGACATCGACAAGCCCTCGCGCGCCCGCGCCCCCTACCGGCTGCCGCAGAGCTCCACGGAGATCGGCAACGTCGTGCCGAACGACATGTGCGACAAGGCCTCGATGCGCACCGCGATGCAGTGGTCGTGCAACAACGTCTTCCTGGACGCGGCGCTGCGGACCGGAAAGGACAAGATGCGGGAGACGGCGGAGCGGTTCGGCTTCAACGAGGAGCAGTTCATGCCCGTACGGACGTCCGCGAGCGGCTATCCGGAGAAGCTGGACAAGCCCGGGACGGCGCTCACCGGCATGGGCCAGGGCAGCGTCACCACCACCCCGTTCCAGATGGCCATGGTCACCGCGGGCCTCGCCAACGACGGCAAGGTCATGAAGCCGTACCTGGTCGAGGAGTTGCGCGGCGCCGACCTGTCGACGGTGGAGAAGGCCGAGCCGGAGGAGCTGGAGCAGGCCGTCTCGCCGGAGACCGCGCGCAAGGTGCAGGACATGATGGAGTACACGGTCACCGACGGCACCGGCGACAAGGTGGCCATCGACGGGGTCACCGTCGGCGGCAAGCCCGGCACCGCGCAGCACGGCTCGAACGTGCGTGACGCGCGGCCGTACGCGTGGTTCGTGTCCTACGCCAAGCAGTCCGACGGCACGTCACCGGTGGCGGTCGCCGTGCTCGTCGACCCCGAGGACATGGACATCACCCGCTCCGAGATCGCGGGCGGCAAGCTGGGCGCGCCGATCGCCAAGGCGGTGATGAAGGCGGTCCTGAAGAAGTCCTGACCGGACGTGGACCGTGCCTGGTGTGGCCGCTCTCGGTGGCTCAGGGCCACACCAGGCAGTACGCCTGATGCCCCGCGTCGTGCAGGCGGTGGCTGAAGTCCTGCCACTCGTGCAGCAGTTGGTAGACGTTGAAGGCGTCCCGGGGGCCGCCGCGGTCGGGGACCGTGGACCAGATGAAGGCCGCCGCGCCGACGGACTCCTCGCCGATGCCGCGCAGCGGGTCGACGACCGTCATGGGGAGCTTGACGACGGCGTAGTCGGGGTGGAGGACGACCAGCTCCAGCGGGGGGACCTTGTGCAGGGGTATGCCCTCGATGCCGGTCAGGACCATCGCGGCCATCGTCTCCGGCTTGATCTTGGTGAACATGCCGCCCATGCCCAGCTCGTCGCCGCCGAGCTCCTCGGGGCGCATCGAGATGGGGACCCGGGCCGCCGTGGCGCCGTCGGGGGCGCCGAAGTATTTGTAGGTCACCCCCACCCCGCCGCTCCTGTTTCCCGCCCGCTCACCCTGCACTCTGTCCGGCGTCCGCTGCTCGGGGGCCGGGACCGCCTCTGCCTCTCGCCGGTGCTTGCCCCGCCGGGCACGCCGGGGACCCAGGCCGTCGGTCCCCTCGCCCAGTCCGCCACCGCGCTGCATATCTCCACCCGACTGCTTTTCTAGAGCGCGCGGACCCCGCCGCGCAACCCGATCATCGTGTCAGTGACCTCCCCCACGGTCACCCGCCGAAACGTGGGGTGAAACACCAGTCCACAGGATTTCCGCACAACGGCCCCACGGCGAGGCCGACAGCGCGGAAAGCCGCCGCACAGGAGGCCCGGCCACGATGTCCGGACCCTCTGACACCATGGTTCATGTGAGCTTCCCGTATAGCGCCCCAGTTTCGCAGACTCTTTTCGACCGCGCGGCGGCCGTGACGCCCGGCGGTGTGAACTCGCCCGTCCGCGCCTTCCGAGCCGTGGGCGGTACGCCCCGTTTCATGGTGTCCGGTACGGGTCCGTACCTGACGGACGCCGATGGCCGCGAGTACGTGGACCTCGTGTGTTCATGGGGACCCATGATCCTCGGGCACTCCCACCCCGAGGTCACCGCCGCCGTCCAGGAGGCCGTCGCCCGCGGCACCTCCTTCGGCACGCCGGGCGAGGGCGAGGTCGCCCTCGCCGAGGAGATCGTCGACCGGATCGCCCCGGTCGAGCAGGTCCGCCTCGTCTCCAGCGGCACGGAGGCGACGATGTCCGCCATCCGGCTCGCCCGCGGCTTCACCGGGCGCGCCAAGGTGATCAAGTTCGCCGGGTGCTATCACGGGCACGTGGACGCGCTCCTGGCCGCGGCCGGGTCGGGCGTCGCGACCCTCGGCCTGCCGGACACGCCGGGCGTCACGGGCGCCCAGGCCGGTGACACCATCGTCCTTCCGTACAACGACCTGGAGGCCGTGCACGAGGCCTTCCACACCCACCCCGGCGAGATCGCCTGTGTGATCACGGAGGCCTCGCCCGGGAACATGGGCGTCGTGCCGCCGCGCCCCGGCTTCAACGAGGGCCTGAAGTCCGCGTGCGCGAAGAACGGCGCGCTGTACATCTCCGACGAAGTCATGACCGGATTCCGGACAAGTAAAGCCGGATGGTTCGGAGTTGACGGGGTGACGCCGGATCTCATGACCTTCGGAAAGGTCATGGGCGGTGGATTCCCGGCGGCCGCTTTCGGCGGCCGCGCCGATGTCATGGGGCATCTCGCGCCGGTGGGACCCGTTTATCAGGCGGGCACGCTGTCGGGGAATCCCGTCGCCACGGCCGCGGGTCTCGCACAGTTGCGTCTCCTCGACGACGCGGCGTACGAGAAGGTGGACGCCGTCTCCGCCGAACTGCGCGGCCTTGTCGGCGATGCGCTGAACAAGGAAGGCGTCGCGCACCGCGTGCAGAACGCCAGCAATATGTTCTCCGTGTTCTTCACCGACCGTGAGGTGCGGAATTACGACGACGCCAAGACGCAGGAGTCGTTCCGCTTCACCGCGTTCTTCCACTCGATGCTGTCGCAGGGCGTCTATCTGCCGCCGTCGGCCTTCGAGTCCTGGTTCGTTTCCACCACCCATGACGAGCGTGCCGTCGAGCGCGTCGCCGCCGCCCTGCCGGCGGCCGCGCGCGCGGCCGCCGAAGCCACGAAGACCCCGGAGGCCACCGCATGACCGCGGGCAGCACGAGCGCCGGCAGTGAGATCACCGTCGTCCACCTGATGCGCCACGGCGAGGTGCACAACCCCGACGGGATCCTCTACGGCCGCCTTCCCGGCTACCACCTCTCCGACCTCGGCAGGCAGATGGCCGACCGCGTCGCCGAGCACCTGTCCACCAGGGACATCACGCACGTCGTGGCCTCCCCCCTGGACCGGGCGCAGGAGACCGCGACCCCCATCGCCAAGGCGCACGGCCTCGACCTGGCCTCCGACGGGCGGCTCATCGAGGCGGACAACGTCTTCGAGGGCAAGACCTTCGGCGTCGGCGACGGCGCCCTGAAGAACCCGGACAACTGGAAGCACCTCGTCAACCCGTTCAAGCCGTCCTGGGGCGAGCCGTACGTCGAGCAGGTCGTGCGGATGATGGGCGCCCTCGACGCGGCCAAGGACGCGGCGCGCGGGCACGAGGCCGTGTGCGTGAGCCACCAGCTGCCGATCTGGATCGTGCGCAGCTTCGTGGAGAAGCGGCGCCTTTGGCACGACCCGCGCAAGCGGCAGTGCACGCTCGCCTCTTTGACGACGTTCACCTATCGCGGCGACAAGATCGTATCCGTGGGTTACTCGGAACCTGCCCGAAATCTTGTCCCCAAGCACCTTCTCGCGGGCGCCAAGCCGGTGAAGGGGAAGAGCAAGGCATTCGGCGCGTGACGCTTGCGCTGTGCCTGTAGGACGGGGTTCGGCTAAGGGGCTTGTGTTTGTGGGGAAACTGCGGGCCGGTTGTGGCTGGTCGCGCAGTTCCCCGCGCCCCTAACGGTGCACCTGTGTGTCCGCTGTGTGCGCCGGGTAATTGCGTGAGCACCCTATGGCGTTGAATGTCTCCTCTCTGTAATAGACCCCATATTGATGCCCTTGTTCGGAACCCGGGTCTTCGTCGCACCCTCTAAGGGGTTGTCCTTCAGCCAGGAGGACCAAAAGCGCGACGAATGGGGTTGGAATGCGCGACGACAGCCGCACGGACCGGGGACGCGGAGTACCGGCGATGCGCCGGACCTCCCTGAGTCGCCGGGGCGCGCTCGGCCTGGGGGCCGGTGCGGCGGCGGCCATCGGCCTTTCGGCCTGCGGCTCCGGTTCCGGTGACTCGGGATCGGCCGCGGACAACGCCAAGGGCGCCGGGAAGCCGGGTACGCCGAGCCGTCCGGCCAAGCCGATCGGCGACGGTTCCACGGCCTTCACGGGCAAGCAGCCGAACCAGCCCGAGAAGCCGCGCCCGCTGGAGCCCGGCGAGACCCCGCCCCAGTTCGTCGTCTTCTCCTGGGACGGCGCCGGTGAGGTCGGCAACGGCCTCTTCCCGCGCTTCCTGAAGCTGGCGAAGGAGCACGACGCGGGGATGACGTTCTTCCTCTCCGGGCTCTATCTGCTCCCCGAGTCCAAGAAGCGGCTCTACCGGCCGCCGAACAACGGCGTCGGCGCCTCCGACATCGGCTACCTCACCGACGGCCACATCAAGGACACCCTGAAGTACGTGCGCCAGGCCTGGCTGGAGGGCCATGAGATAGGCACGCACTTCAACGGCCACTTCTGCGCGGGCACCGGCTCGGTCGCCAACTGGACGCCCGCCCAGTGGCAGTCCGAGATCGACCAGGCGAAGTCGTTCGTGACGAAGTGGCGCACCAACACCGGCTGGGACGACCTGCCGCCGCTGCCCTTCGACTACGAGAAGGAACTCGTCGGCGGCCGCACCCCCTGCCTGCTCGGCCAGGACAACCTGCTGCCGACCGCCAAGAAGCTCGGCTGGCGCTACGACGCCTCCTCGCCGGGCGGCCGCCAGAAGTGGCCGGACAAGAAGATGGGCATCTGGGACCTGCCCCTGCAGGCCGTGCCGTTCCCCGGCCACACCTTCGAGGTCCTGTCGATGGACTACAACATCCTCGCCAACCAGTCGAAGAACTCCACGAAGGCCCCCGCCCACAACTACCCGGGCTGGCGCAAGCAGGCCACCCAGGCCTACCTCAAGGGCTTCCAGCGCGCCTACGAGTCCAACCGGGCGCCCTTCTTCATCGGCAACCACTTCGAGGAGTGGAACGGCGGCATCTACATGGACGCCGTCGAGGAGGCCCTCAAGGGCATGGCCGGGAAGAAGGACGTACGCCTGGTGTCCTTCAAGCAGTTCGTGGACTGGCTGGACGTGCAGAAGCCGGACGTCCTCGCCAAGCTGCGCGGCCTGGAGGTCGGGCAGAAGCCTGCGGGCGGCTGGAAGAGCTACCTGTCGGGCGGCTCGTCGGCCAACCAGGGCGACGCCGAGAAGGACACCGGCAACGCGGCCTGAAATGGGACTTTCCGCTACCGCGGGGGGCGTCGAAGATCCCCGGAACGGGCATGCGAAACTTTTCACATGAGTGCCGCCCGTCGCGCCCCCCGCAGCCAGGAACGCAGCCTCCGCCGAAGCGCCCGCAGCCGTCGCAGTCGTGCGACGCTGCTGGCGGCGGGCGCCGCGGCGGCCGCGCTGACCCTCTCGGCGTGCACCTCGGGCGGAACCTCCGGCGGCTCGGGGAAGACGAACTTCATCACCGGCAAGGACGGCATCGCCACCGTCAAGCAGGGCGACCGGCACGACGCCCCGGCCATCGACGGCAAGACCCTCGACGGCAAGCAGCTCAGCATCGACGACTACAAGGGCAAGGTCGTCGTCCTGAACGTCTGGGGCTCCTGGTGCCCGCCCTGCCGGGCCGAGGCACCGAACTTCGTGAAGGTCGCCGCCGACACCAAGGACGACGTGCAGTTCGTCGGCATCAACGCCCGTGACCCGCAGAAGGGCCCGGCGATCTCCTTCGAGAAGGACTACAAGGTCACCTACCCGAGCCTGTACGACCCGATGGGCAAGCTGATGCTGCGCTTCCCCAAGGGCACGCTGAACCCGCAGTTCATCCCGTCGACCATCGTCGTCGACCGGGACGGCAAGATCGCGGCGCGCTCCCAGCAGCCCCTCAACGAGGAGAAGCTGCGCAAGATGGTCGAGCCCCTGATCGCGGAGAAGTGAGCGCCTTGTCCGGCACCCTAGCCACCACCACGCTCGCGGCGTACGGCCAGAACGACACGGTCATGAGCGGGGCGCTGCTGCTCGCCCTGCCGATCGCCGTCCTCGGCGGGCTCGTGTCGTTCTTCTCACCGTGCGTCCTGCCGCTCGTGCCCGGCTATCTGTCGTACGTCACCGGCGTCAGCGGCACCGACCTCGCCGACGCCCGGCGCGGCCGGATGGCGGCGGGCGCCACGCTCTTCGTGCTCGGCTTCACCGTCATCTTCGTCTCCAGCGGCGCCCTCTTCGGCTACTTCGGGCAGAACCTCCAGGACTACCAGGGCGTCATAACGCGCGTCCTCGGCGTACTGATGCTGGTGCTCGGGTTCTTCTTCATGGGCCTCATGCCCTGGCTCTCGCAGCGCGAGTTCCGCTTCCACAAGAAGCCCGCCGTCGGGCTCGCGGGCGCGCCGCTGCTCGGCGCGCTCTTCGCCGTCGGCTGGGCGCCCTGTGTCGGGCCGACGCTCGCGTCCGTGAACGCCCTCGCGATGAGCGAGGCGAGCGCCGGACGCGGGGCCCTGTTGAACGTGGCGTACTGTCTGGGACTCGGGCTGCCGTTCATCGTCGCGGCGGTCACCTTCCGCAAGGCGCTCGGCGCCTTCGGCTGGGTCAAGCGGCATTACGTATGGGTGATGCGCGTCGGCGGCGGCATGATGATCGTGACCGGGCTGCTGATGCTGACCGGCGTCTGGGACAGCGTGCTTCAGCAGATGCAGGTCTGGAGCAACAGCTACTC
The DNA here is from genome assembly GCF_055594065.1 of Streptomyces sp. NPDC040610. Lineage (NCBI taxonomy): Bacteria > Bacillati > Actinomycetota > Actinomycetes > Kitasatosporales > Streptomycetaceae > Streptomyces > Streptomyces sp. NPDC040610. The sequence goes on from NZ_JBVIXA010000001.1 coordinate 55,463, forward strand.
GGTGGGGATCTGATCCATGAGCAAGACCACGACCAGCGCCGCCAGCGCCGACCGCGACACCACCGGCGCCAGGGACGACCTCGGTGCCGCGGGCGCGCAGCTCTCCACCGCCCCCCTCGACGACACCGCGGGCCCCACGCCCGGGCCGAACATGCCCGCGCTCGGCGTCATCGGCTGGGTCCGCTGGTTCTGGCGGCAGCTGACCTCCATGCGGGTCGCGCTGCTTCTGCTCCTGCTGCTCTCGCTCGGCGCGATCCCCGGCTCGCTGATCCCGCAGCAGGGCACCGACGAGCTGAAGGTCCAGGACTTCAAGGACACCCACACCACGCTCGGGCCGCTCTACGAGAAGCTCGGCCTGTTCCACGTCTACAGCTCGGTGTGGTTCTCCGCGATCTACATCCTGCTGTTCGTCTCGCTCATCGGCTGCATCGTGCCGCGCACCTGGCAGTTCGTCGGCCAGCTCCGCGGCCGCCCGCCGGCCGCGCCCAAGCGGCTCACCCGGCTGCCCGCGTACACCACGTGGCGCACCGAGGCCACGCCCGAGGAGGTGCACGAGGCGGCGCAGCGGCTCCTGAAGCAGCGGCGCTTCCGCGCACACCAGGTCGGCGGCTCCGTCGCCGCCGAGAAGGGCTACCTCCGCGAGGCCGGGAACCTGGCCTTCCACGTCGCGCTCATCGTGCTCCTGCTCGCCTTCGCCGCCGGACAGCTGTTCAAGTCCGAGGGCGGCAAGCTGATCATGGAGGGCGACGGCTTCTCCAACACCCTCACGCAGTACGACGACTTCAAGTCGGGCAGCCTCTTCGACACCGACGACCTCGCGCCCTTCAGCTTCAAGCTGGACCGCTTCGAGGGCTCGTACGAGATGTCGGGCCCCGAGCGCGGCACGGCCCGCACGTACAAGGCGCACGTCACCTACAGCGAGGGCGCCCACGGGCCGGAGAAGAAGAAGGCCATCGAGGTCAACGAGCCGCTTGAGGTCGACGGCTCGAAGGTCTACCTCATCGGCCACGGCTACGCGCCCACCGTCACCGTCCGCGACGGCAAGGGCAAGGTCGTCCAGCGGGTCTCCGTGCCGCTGCTCCCCATCGACTCGATGGGCACGGCCACCGGCGCCATCAAGATCCTCGACGGCTACCGGAACAAGGACGGCAAGAAGGAGCAGCTCGGCTTCAACGCCTTCTTCGTGCCGACCTTCGCCGGTGAGGGCAACGGCCAGATGTTCTCCCAGTTCCCCGCGCCCTTCAATCCGCGGCTCGCGCTCTCGGCGTACCACGGCAGCCTCGGTGTGGACTCCGGTGTTCCGCAGAACGTGTACCAGCTGGACACGCGGAAGATGACGAAGTTCAAGGACGCCAAGGGCGAGCTCCTGAAGAAGCGGCTCAAGATCGGCCAGACCATGAAGCTGCCGAACGGCGCCGGGTCGATCACCTTCGAGAAGGAGCTCAAGCAGTGGGCGACCTTCCAGATCTCGCAGGAGCCCGGCAGCCGCTGGGCCCTGGGCGGCGCCATCGCCGCCATCGCGGGCCTCGCCGGGTCCCTGTTCATCCAGCGCCGCCGCGTGTGGGTGCGGGCCACGGCGGGCGCCGACGGCGTCACCGTCGTGGAGATGGCGGGCCTCGGCCGCAGCGAGTCCGCCAAGGTGCCCGAGGAGCTGGGCGCGCTCGCCGCGCAGCTGCACGAACAGGCACCGGGCGCACCCGACGCGGACCCCGAGCCCGCCGCTGACGCCGACGCGGACCCCGAGCCCGCCGAGGCCAAGACCGACCCCGAGGCCGACACTCCGTCCGACCCCGACCCCACCCCCGATGTTGTTCCTGCCGAAGGGGCTGAGAAGTGACTCTCGCCACCACCCTCGCCGCCGAGCCGAACGAGAACCTCGCGCACATCAGCAATGTGCTGATCTACTCCGCGATGGCCGTCTATCTGCTGGCCTTCTTCGCGCTCATGGCGGAGTGGCTGTTCGGCAGCCGCAGCAAGGTCGCCCGCACGGCCGCCGCGCTCACCGAGCAGCCCGAGCGGGCCGACGAGTCCGCCGCCAAGGCGTCGGCGCCCGCCGTCACCGTCCGGGCCAAGGGCGGCACGGCCACCCTGGAGCGCCCGAAGTCGTCGGCCAAGGAGGCCCCGAAGGTCGTCACCCGCGCCGCCGCGGGCAGCCGCGACGTGCCGGACGGCCCCGGTGCCGCCGCCGGTGACGCGCAGGGCGACCTCTACGGCCGCATCGCCGTCTCGTTCATCGCCCTGGGCTTCCTCATCGAGGTGGGCGGTGTCGTCACCCGCGCCCTCTCGGTGCAGCGCGCGCCGTGGGGCAACATGTACGAGTTCAACATCACCTTCTCCTCGGTGGCCGTCGGCGTCTTCCTGGCGCTGCTCGCGCTGAAGAAGAACGTCCGCTGGATCGGCCTGCCGCTGATCACCTCGATCCTGCTCGACCTCGGCCTCGCGGTCACCGTCCTGTACACCGAGTCCGACCAGCTGGTCCCGGCCCTGCACTCGTACTGGCTGTGGATCCACGTGTCCACGGCGATCTTCTGCGGCGCCGCGTTCTACGTCGGCGCGGTCTCCACCGGCGCGTACCTCTTCAAGGACAGCTACGAGGCCAAGCTGCAGGCCGGCGGGAAGCCCGGCCGCTTCGCCACCTCCGTGATGGAGCGGCTGCCCGCGGCGGCCTCGCTCGACAAGTTCACGTACCGCATGAACGCGGCGATCTTCCCGCTGTGGACGTTCACGATCATCGCGGGCGCCATCTGGGCGGGCGACGCCTGGGGCCGCTACTGGGGCTGGGACCCCAAGGAGGTCTGGTCGTTCATCACGTGGGTGGCGTACGCCTGCTACCTGCATGCCCGCGCCACGGCGGGCTGGAAGGGCCGCAAGGCCGCCTATCTGGCCCTGATCGCCTTCGGCTGCTGGCTGTTCAACTACTACGGCGTCAACATCTTCGTGAGCGGCAAGCACTCGTACGCCGGGGTCTGATCCGGCGGCCGGAAGGGGCCGGTTCCTGTGGCGCGGGTCACAGGAACCGGCCCCTTTCGTACGGACAGACAAGAGGGTGTGGACACGAATCAGGGGGAACTCGCGGCACAGCGGCGTCGGGCGCGCGTACGGATCCGGGGCTCGGACCCCGACGCGTTCGGAGAGCTCTTCGACACCTACGCCCGCTCCGTCTACAACCACGCCTACCGCCTGACGGGCGACTGGTCGGCGGCCGAGGACATCGTGTCGCTGACCTTCCTGGAGGCGTGGCGGCTGCGCGGGAAGGTCGACGCCGACGGCGGGTCCCTGCGCCCGTGGCTGCTCGGCATCGCCACGAACGTGACCCGCAACCAGCGCCGCGCCGCCCGCCGCCACACGGCCGCGATGGCCCGCCTCCCGCGCGACGAGGCCGTCGCCGACTTCGCCGACGAGGTCGCCGGGCGCGTCGACGACAAGGAGCAACTCGCCCTCGTCCGCACGGCCCTCGCGAAGCTGCGCCGGGCCGAGCGGGAGGTGCTCGCGCTGTGCGTGTGGTCGGGGCTCGGGTACGAGGCGGCGGCCGAGGCGCTGGACATCCCGGTGGGGACGGTGCGTTCGCGGCTCTCCAGGGCCCGTACAAAACTCGCGAAAGCGATGGAACCGCCCGCGGGGCGCGGACAGGTGAGAGGTGACCGCGCAGCAGCGGTCAGGCCCATCCAGGAGGGAAACCGATGAAGTCCGAAGCCGAACCCGACTTCCCGACCTTCCCGTCGCCGAGCGAGCGGGACCTTCCGCCGGGCCGTCACCTTCTGCTCAAGGAGCACCTGATGACCGAGATCCGGCAGTCCGAGGCCGAGGCACCCGAGGCCGTCGTCCCGAGGCGGCGCACGCCGTGGCTGCGGCCCGTGCTCGTCGTGGGCGCGGTGGCCGTGTCCGTCGCGGCGGGCCTGCTGGTCGCCTCGCCGTTCGGCGGCGACTCCGCAGAGGCCGCGCCGTCCGAGGAGACGGTGGCCGTGCTGAAGGAGATCGCGGAGGCCGCGAAGCGCTCGCCCGCGCCGACGGACGTCCGGGACGACCAGTTCACGTACATCAGGAGCAAGGTGGCCTACAGCTCCGACGAGGGCCTTGATCCCCTGCACCAGCGGGAGATGTGGATCTCCGTGGACGGCAGGCACACCGGGCTGCTGCACGAGCCCGGCAACGGCCACAAGAACGAACGCATGAAGCCGGAGCTGCCCCTCGTCGCCACCGACACCAACTACCGCAACCTCCAGAAGCTGCCGACCGACCCGGTCAACATGCTCGACTGGCTGCACAAGGAGAGCGACGGCGAGAAGAGCGCGGACCAGCAGGCCTTCACGCTCGTGGGCGACCTCCTGTACGAGTCGCTCATGCCGCCGAAGCAGGCCGCCGCCCTCTATCTCGCCGCGGCGAGGATCCCCGGCGTCGAACTGGTCGAGGACGCCGTGGACGCCGAGGGGCGGCACGGGGTCGCCGTCGCCCGCGAGGACGACGGGGTGCGCGAGGAGCTGATCTTCGACAGGAGGACCAAGCGGTTCCTCGGCGAGCGGGAGGTCACGACCGAGGACAAGCCGTACGCCGAGAAGGGCGAGGTCCTCGCCAACACCGCCGTCCTGGAGCGCGAGGTCGTCGACAAGGCGGGCGAACGCCCGTAGCGGGACGCCGCCGGGTACGTGACCCCGGGGGACGTGTGCGTGAGGCTTGGCCCATGACCGAAAGCAACGAAGCTGTCGAACAGGGGACGAGCCGGACACGCGGGGACACGCACACGCTCCACTGGGTGCTGAACCTGCGGCACCCCGTGGAGGAGGTGTGGGCGGCGGTGGCCACCCCGGAGGGACTGCCGGAGTGGCTCGCCGCCGCCGACGTGTTCGAGCCGCGGCTCGGCGGGGCCGTGACGCTGCGCTGGCTCAACGCGACCGACGCGGCGGCGGCCACGCACTCGGGGCACATCACCGCGTGGGACCCGGACGTCGTCGCCGAGTACACGGTCGACCTGCACGGGCGGTGCCGGTTCCACCTGGAGCCCGCGGGCACCGGGCGGACGGCGCTGCGGTTCACCAACGAGATGGTCGGCGACGACTCGCTGCGGCGGGACTGCCTCGCCGGGTGGCACCAGCACTTCGAGTACCTGGCGGACGCGCTGGCCGGGCGGCCGGTGGACTGGTCGACGTGGAGCGCGGAGCGGTTCCGGGAACTGCGGCGCAGCTACGACTAGTCGACGCGGGCCCGGTCTCCTAGTTGCCGTCGTTCCGGTCGTCGCCGATCGACTCGTCGACGCGCAGCAGCAGCTTGCCCGTCGTCGTGCGGCCGCCCATCAGCTCGTGCGCCCGCGCGGCCTCCGCCAGTGGGAACTCGGCGGTGATGGGCAGCGTCACGGTGCCGTCGGCGACCGTGCGGAAGGCGCGCCCGGCCAGCTCCCGCAGCACCTCGGGTGCCGTCTGGGCCAGCGTCAGGATCGAGAACCCGGCCACCGACCGCGCCCCCGGGTACAGCTCGGCCTGCCCCACCCGCCACGGCTCGGCGGAGCTCGCGTTGCCGAAGGAGACCAGGCGGCCGAAGACCGCGAGCGCCGCCAGGCCCGCGTGGAACGTGTCGCCGCCGACCGGGTCGAGGACGAGGTCCACGCCCCGGCCGCCGGTGGCCGCGCGGGCCGCCTCGGCGAAGCCGTCGCCGACGAACACCTCGTCGTAGCCGTGCTCGCGCGCGTACGCGGCCTTCGCCGTGCCCGACACCACCCCGAACACCGTGGCCCCCGCCGCCTTCGCCAACTGCCCGGCCACGGTGCCGACACCGCCCGCCGCGCCCTGCACCAGGACCGTCTCGCCCGCGCGCACCCTGCCCACCTCGTGCAGCAGGGCGTGGGCCGTGGGCAGCACGGTGGGCAGGGTGGCGGCGGTGCGGAGGTCCACGCCGGGCGGCAGCGGGAAGGTGGTCGTGGCATCGGCGAGCGCCACCTCGGCATAGGCGCCGCCCGCCGTCAGGGCGGCCACCTCCTGGCCCACGGCGAGGCCCGCGACGCCCGCGCCCACCGCCCGGATCCGGCCGGACACTTCGAGGCCCGGCACGAAGGGCAACTCCGGCACGCGGTAGCCCTCGGCGCGGGCCTTGAGGTCGGCGAAGTTCACGCCGGTGTACGCGACGTCGACGGTGACCTGGCCGGGGCCGGGCTCGGGGACGTCCGCCGTGACGGTCCGCAGGACGTCGGGGCCGCCGAATTCGTGGAGCTGGACTGCGCGCATGGGGGTGCCTCCGGGTGTTCGATCTGCATTGAACACTCGGGACTGTATGGTTTGGATCGAACACTCGGCAAGTGGGGAAGTTGGGGAGGTGCTGGTACGTGGTGAGTGCGAAGGGTGCGAGTCATCGTGCGGCGCCGGTGCACGCGCGGCTCGCGGACGTCACCGTGCAGGAGGCGCTCGCCGCCCTCGCCGATCCCGTACGGATGTATCTGGTACGGGAGTTGGCGTCCTCGCAGGACTGGACGCGGGCCTGCGGCAGCTTCGACGTGCCCGTCGGGAAGGCCGCGCTCAGCCATCACTTCGCCGCGCTGCGGGCGGCGGGGCTCGTCGAGCAGCGGGACGAGGGGGCGCGGCGGGTGAACCGGCTGCGGCGGGAGGAGTTCGCCGCGCGGTTTCCGGGGTTGCTGGAGCTGGTGCTGCGCGGGGACTGAGGCCGGTCCGGGCCGAGGGACGCTCGGCCCGTCCTCGCCAGTCCGCCGTCCTCGCCAGTCCACGTCCTCGCTAGTCCACCGTGATCGCGTCCAGTTGGGCCCGCAGATACGCGTGCGAGTCCGTGCCGCGGACGTCCGTGCCCGGGTCGCACTCGTAGAAGTACACCAGTGACATCAGCTCCTCGGCCGGGGCGTCCGCCGGTGGCGGGAGCACGCGGTGGCGGCCCGAGCGCCAGCGGCCCGACGTCCAACGCGCCATCAGGTCGCCGACGTTGATCGTGAACGCCTCCGGGTCGTGCGGGGCGTCCTGCCAGCCGTCGGCGTCCGTGAACACCTGCAGGCCGCCGCGGCCCGCCTGCCGGTCCAGGACCGTGACCGTGCCGAAGTCCGTGTGCGGGCCGATGCGGAACTGGCCCGGTTCCGGTTCGCCGATGACGTCCCTGCCGGGGTACCAGTTGATGTTGAAGCCCCAGGTGGGGTTGGTCGTGTGGCGGGTGAAGAAGTCCTCCGGTTCGTCGAGGACGACGGCGAGGAGTTCGAGGAGCGCGTCGGAGAGGGCGCGCATGCGGGCGAGGTACGTCTCCACGTCGGTGCGCAGGTCCGGGGTTTCCCTGGGCCAGGTGTTGGGGGCGAACCACTCCGCGTCGATCTTCGGGTCGCCGGTGGGGGTGTCTGCGGCGAAGGAGAGGGATTCCTTCAGGTCGGGTGGGGAGGCGGCGCCCTCCGCGTAGCTGTTGGCCTCCGCGCCCGGGCCGAGCCAGCCGCGGCTGCCGACCTGTACTGCGTACGGCTGCTTCGTGGTGGGTGGGAGGTGGAAGAAGGTGCGGGCCTGTCGGCGGATGGCGGCCCGTAGTGCCGGGTCCACGCCGTGGCCCGCCACCAGCAGGAAGCCCGCCGTGCGGAGTGCTTCGTCGATCGTTTCCCTGACTTCGGCGGCCATGCGTGTACGGGTGTCCGGGGCGCCGGAGAGCCAGGGCCGCAGGTCGATCGTGGGGATCGTCATGCCCTCATGCTGCCCTCGCGGGGCGCCCCAGTCCCGCCCCTTCTCCGAAACCGGGGCGCTGCGCCCCCTGGACCCCAGCCCCCTCCGCGCGCCCCGGGCCTCCACCGGATCGGCGCTCCGCGCCTCGTCCTCAATCGCCGGACGGGCTGAAATCTTGCCGGGGCGGGATGTGCGGGTGAGACGGGCCTGCGCCGATCGCGCTGCGCGCTCGTCCTCAAGCGCCGGACGGGCTGGGAACTTGCCGGGGCGGGATGTGCGGGTGGGACGGGCCTCCGCCGGATCGGCGCTGCGCGCCTCGTCCTCAAGCGCCGGACGGGCTGAAATCTCCCCGGGCGGGCCGAGAGGCGCTGGGGGGAGGCCGGGCGGGAGAGGTGCTGCACGGGGGCGCGGTGGAGAGGTGCTGTGCGGGGGCAGGCGGAGAGGTGCTGTGCGGGGGCGGGCCGGAGGGTGCTGTGCGGGGGCGGGTTGGGCCGGTGCTGTGGGCGGGAGCCGTTTCGGGGGTGGAAGTGCCGGGCTGTTGGGGTGGTGGTGACAGGTTGGGCGGGTGGGTGGGAGAGAGCCCGTCCGGCGATTGAGGACACGGCGCGGAGAGCCGGAGCGGGGGGCGCCGGAGCGGGGGCGATCAGTACGTGCGGTCAGGCGTCGTCGCGCGGGTCGCGGTCCTTCTCCAGGCCCTTCAGGAACTCGGGGTTGTCATCGGGGGCGACCCAGCCGCCCCGACGCCCACGCCCCCCAAGTCCCCCACGTCCCCCGACGTCCCCCCGCCCGGCCGCAGGCCGCTTCTTGCCGGTGACGAACCAAGCGATCGGCCCCAGCAGCACCTCTCCGAAGAGGAGCACGATGATGACCCACGCCACCTTCGGCAGATGTCGGACTTCCTTCTCGGGCGTGTTCAGGACGTCGATGAAGGCGTAGATCCACACGGCCAGGACCAGCAGGAACGGCAGATACCTGAGCATGTGTAGGAGTTCCCCCAGGGAGCGGAGTGGGGGCGCCGGACGCCCCCGGTGACCTGGCCAGGGTAGCCGGTGACCGATACTTGACCGCATGGCTTATGACGATCTCCGCTCTCTGCTCCGGGCCCTGGAGCGCGAGGGCGATCTCAAGCGCATCAAGGCCGAGGTCGACCCGTATCTGGAGGTCGGCGAGATCGTCGACCGGGTGCAGAAGGCGGGCGGCCCGGCGCTGCTGTTCGAGAACGTCAAGGGCAGCGCGATGCCCCTTGCGATGAACGTGTTCGGCACGGACCGCCGGCTCCTGAAGGCCCTCGGCCTGAAGTCGTACGGCGAGATCAGCGAGAAGATCGGCGGCCTCCTGAAGCCGGAGCTGCCGCACGGATTCGTCGGGGTGCGCGAGGCTTTCGGGAAGCTCGGCGCGATGGCGCACGTACCGCCGAAGAAGGTGAAGGACGCCCCCGTGCAGGAGGTCGTGCTCACCGGTGACGATGTGGACCTGGACCAGCTCCCGGCCCTCTTCACCTGGCCGAAGGACGGCGGGTCCTTCTTCAACCTGGGCCTCACACACACGAAGGACCCGGAGAGCGGCGTCCGCAACCTCGGGCTCTACCGCCTCCAGCGTCACGACAAGCGCACCATCGGCATGCACTGGCAGATCCACAAGGACAGCCGCAACCACTACCAGGTGGCGGCGAGGAGGGGCGAGCGCCTTCCGGTCGCGATCGCCTTCGGCTGCCCGCCCGCCGTGACGTACGCGTCCACCGCTCCGCTGCCCGGCGACATCGACGAGTACCTCTTCGCGGGCTTCCTCCAGGGCAAGCGCATCGAGATGGTCGACTGCAAGACGGTGCCGCTGCAGGTGCCCGCGCAGGCGGAGGTCGTCATCGAGGGCTGGCTGGAGCCCGGCGAGATGCTGCCCGAGGGGCCGTTCGGCGACCACACCGGCTTCTACACGCCGCAGGAGCCGTTCCCCGCGCTGACCATCGACTGCGTGACGATGCGCAAGCGCCCGCTGCTCCAGTCGATCGTCGTCGGCCGCCCGCCGACGGAGGACGGCCCGCTCGGCCGCGCCACGGAGCGGTTCTTCCTGCCGCTGCTGAAGATCATCGTGCCGGACATCGTGGACTACCACCTGCCCGAGGCGGGCGGCTTCCACAACTGTGCGATCGTCGCGATCGACAAGAAGTACCCGAAACACGCCCAGAAGGTCATGCACGCGATCTGGGGCGCGCACATGATGTCCCTGACCAAGTTGATCGTGGTCGTGGACTCCGACTGTGATGTGCACGATCTGCACGAGGTTGCGTGGCGGGCGCTGGGCAATACGGACTACGCCCGTGACCTGAGCGTCGTCGAGGGGCCCGTCGACCACCTCGACCACGCCTCGTACCAGCAGTTCTGGGGCGGCAAGGCGGGCATCGACGCGACGAAGAAGTGGCCCGAGGAGGGCTACACCCGGGACGGAGGCTGGCCCGACATGGTCGAGTCCGATCCCGAGACGGCGGCGAAAGTCGACCGCCGCTGGAGGGAGTACGGCCTGTGAGTTCCGCTTCCGCCGCGCTGCCGCAGCCGGGACGTACGAAAGCCTTCCTGCGGCTCGTCATGATCGAGCACTCGGTGTTCGCGCTGCCCTTCGCCTACATCGCCGCCCTCACCGCGATGTTCCAGTGGGACAAGAACATCCACTGGGGGCGCCTGCTGCTCGTCACCGTCTGCATGGTCGGTCTGCGTACGTTCGCCATGGCCGCGAACCGGATCATCGACCGTGAGATCGACGCCCGCAATCCGCGCACCGCGCACCGCGAACTGGTCACCGGCGCCGTCACCGTGAAGTCCGCCTGGACCGGCGCGCTGATCGCGGTCGTGGTGTTCCTGGGCTCCGCCGCGCTGCTCAACCCGCTGTGCCTGGCGCTCGCTCCGGTCGCCGTGATCCCGATGGTCGTCTATCCGTACGGCAAGCGGTTCACGAACTTCCCGCAGGCCATCCTCGGCATCGCGCAGGCCATGGGCCCGATCGGCGCCTGGCTCGCGATCACCGGCGAGTGGTCGTGGACGGCCGTGATCCTGGGGCTCGCGGTGGGCGTGTGGATCGGCGGCTTCGACCTGATCTACGCCTGCCAGGACGTGGACACCGACCGGGAGGTCGGCGTCCTTTCGGTGCCCGCGCGCTTCGGCATCCCCGCCGCGATCCGGGGGGCGCGCGCCTGCCACTTCGTCACCACGGCGCTGTTCGTCTGGTACGCCCTTGAGACCGGCGCGGGCGCGTTCTTCTGGCTCGGCCTCGTCGTCGTCGCGGGTGCCTTCCTCTACGAACACAGCATCGTGCGGCCGCACGACCTCTCCCGCCTCAACCGTGCCTTCTTCCAGGTCAACGGCTTCATCGGGATCGCCCTGTTCGCCTGCGCCCTGCTCGACCTGCTCGTCCGCGGCCTGACTGTCTGACGGGCCGTGGGCGGGCGCGGGCGCCCATGGATAGGCTTCACAGTGTGAATGCAGGAGATACGCAGCGTAGGCCTTGGATCGTGGGGGTGTCCGGCGCGTCCGGTACGCCGTACGCCGCTTCGGTGCTTCGGGGGCTGCTCGCGGCCGGGGAGAGCGTGGACCTCGTGGTGTCGCGCGCCTCGCGGCTCACGCTGCTCGACGAGACGGGCATCTCGTTCCGGGACGCGCACTGGCGGGACGACCTCGGCGAGTGGCTGGCGCGGGGCGCCGACGGCAAGCCCGGGACGTTCCGGGTGCGCACGGACGACGTGCGGTACTGGGCGGCGGGCGATCTCGCGGCGGGTCCTTCGTCGGGGTCGTACGCGACGAAGGGCATGCTGATCGTCCCGGCGTCCACGGCGTGCGTGGCCGGGGTGGCGCTCGGGCTCTCGAAGGATCTGCTGCAGCGCTCGGCGAGCGTGACGCTCAAGGAGCGGCGGCGGCTTGTCGTCTGCGTACGGGAGACCCCGCTGAACGGGCAGACGCTGAAGCACTTGGTGGGCCTGGACGAGGCGGGCGCGGTCGTGCTGCCCGCCTCTCCGGCGTTCTACGCGGGGGCGACGCACATCCAGGATCTGGTGGACTTCGTCGCCGGGCGGGTGCTCGACGCGGCGGGGGTGCCGCACGAGCTGTACCGCCGGTGGGAGGGCGAACTCGGCGGTGCGTCGGGAGCGGGTGGCTCCCGGCCGGCCGAGGACGGCTCCGGTGGCGCTTAGCGCTTCTTCGCGGCGCGCGGCTTCTTGCCGGCCTTGCGCGCGGCGGTCGGGGACTGGTGGGCACGCGAGCGGTTGGCCAGGTCCTGCAGCTCGCGCATACGGGCGTAGGCCATCTCGATCGTGTACACGGGGAAACACTCTCCTGAAGTTCGAAGGATCGTCGTTGATCTGCTGAGTTTCCGAAAGATTCACAGGGGCTGGACCCTGTTACGCCTTAGATTCTACACGTAGACTCGGAAAAACGCTAAATAATGAAAGGCTTCGACCTATGGACGCCGTGGACAGGCAGCTCATCCAGGCTCTGCGCGAGAACGGCCGCGCCTCCTACGCCGAGCTCGGGCGCCTCGTCGGCCTCTCCGGCCCCAGCGTCACCGACCGCATCAACCGCCTGGAGGCGGCCGGCGTCATCACCGGCTACCGCGCGACGGTCGACTCCGCGTCCCTCGGCCTCGGCGTCATCGCGCTGATCGGCATCTCGCTGTCCGACGCCGCCGACCACGAGGACGTGGCGCGGCGGCTGCGGGACCTGCACGAGATCGAGGACTGCTGGTTCATCGCGGGCGACGACTCGTACATGCTCAAGGTGCGGGCCTCCGACGTGGACGGCCTGGAGAAGACCATCCGCCGCCTCAGCGGCACCAAGGGGGTCTCGCGGACGCGGACCACGATCGTGCTCTCCACGAAGTGGGAGAACAGGGTCGGGGAGCTGCCCGAAGAGGTCTAGGGGGCCCGGGAGCGCGGGCGCGCGGCGCCGCGTGGGGGCAGCTCCGGCCCGTCGGGCGGGGCGAGTACGGTTGGTCGGGTCTGTCGCAGGTCGTCGGAGAAACAAGAGGTACGGCAATGGACGCAGGGCTCAAGCGCGACCTTGAGGAGAAGGTCCGCTCCGGTGAGCGGCTGTCCCGTGAGGACGGCATCGCCCTGTACGAGTCCGACGACCTGGCCTGGCTCGGCGGGCTCGCCCACGAGGTGCGCACCCGCAAGAACGGCGACGTCGTGCACTTCAACGTCAACCGTCACCTCAACATGACGAACGTGTGCACCGCCTCCTGCGCCTACTGCTCCTTCCAGCGCAAGCCGGGCGAGAAGGACGCGTACACGATGCGCATCGAGGAGGCCGTCCGGCTCGCCAAGGCGATGGAGGGCGAGAACCTCACCGAGCTGCACATCGTCAACGGGCTGCACCCGAACCTGCCGTGGCGCTACTACCCGCGCTCCCTGCGCGAGCTGAAGGCCGCGCTGCCGGACGTCTCCCTCAAGGCCTTCACGGCCACGGAGATCCACCACTTCGAGACGATCTCCGGTCTCACGGCCTCGGAGATCCTCGACGAGCTGATCGACGCGGGCCTGGAGTCCCTCACCGGCGGTGGCGCGGAGATCTTCGACTGGGAGGTCCGGCAGCACATCGTGGACCACCGGACCCACTGGGAGGACTGGTCCCGGATCCACCGGCTGGCCCACGAGAAGGGGCTCAAGACCCCTTCCACCATGCTGTACGGGCACATCGAGGAGCCCCGGCACCGGGTCGACCACGTCCTGCGGCTGCGTGAGCTCCAGGACGAGACCGGGGGCTTCCAGGTCTTCATCCCGCTGCGCTACCAGCACGACTTCGTCGACATGAAGGACGGCAAGGTCCGCAACAAGCTGCAGGCCCGGACGAAGATGGCCTCCGGGGCCGAGGCCCTCAAGACCTTCGCCGTCTCCCGCCTCCTCTTCGACAACGTGCCGCACGTCAAGGTCTTCTGGGTCATGCACGGCGTCGCGACCGCCCAGCTCGCCCTCCAGCACGGCGCGGACGACATGGACGGCTCCGTCGTCGAGTACAAGATCACTCACGACGCGGACAACTTCGGTACGCCCAACAAGCTGACCCGGGACGACCTCCTCGACCTCATCCGCGAGGCCGGTTTCCGCCCCGTCGAGCGCAACACCCGCTACGAGACGATCCGCGAGTACCCGGGCCCGGACCGCGCCCTGCGCGAGTCGCCCCAGCCGATGCGGTTCTGAGGGGCGTACCCCCCTCCGGCCCGGGCAGGGATCCGTGCTTCACTGGATGGGCTCGTCCAGTCCGGGTACGGCCGGGCTATTTCGGAACGGAAGAGTGGATTGACATGCTCCGCTACACGCTGATGCGCCTCGGGGTCTTCGCGGGCTGCTTCTTGGTCGTCTGGGGCCTCGTCTACTCCGGCGTCGTGCCGCGCGGCCTCGGTGGCTCCAACCTGCTGTGGGTGGCCCTGCTCGCCCTGGTGGTCTCCGCGCCGATCAGCTTCGTCCTGCTGCGCAAGGAGCGCGACCGCGCGTCGGCGAAGGTCGTGGCCAAGGTCGAGGACGTCAAGGCCGGCCTGGAGCGGAACCGCACGCAGGAGGACGGCGCCGACGACGCGGCGCGCACCGCGCAGTCGTAAGGTTCGTCACACACATCACGTACACGGAAAACCCCGGTACCGGAGCATGCGGCTCCGCTACCGGGGTTTCGTCGTTCCTGAGACCCTTGAGGCTCCTTCTACCTCAAACAAGTCCTTTGATGAACTCAAAGTTCAAGTGTTAACGTGTTCGACATGAAGACAGCAGCCGCACCCCGCATCGCCATGAGCGTCCCGCTCGTGGCGCGGCTGCATGTCGATCTCTGCCGCTGCGTGTCCGCGGCCTGTTGCCGCGTCTGAACCACCGAACAGACCCACAGCAGACCCCCGAACAGACCCACAGCAGCGGTGCCCGTCGGCCCTTCGCGGTCGCCGCTCCTCACGTCCCCCGTCTTTACCCGGAGTGTGTCCGTGTCCGCGAACCCCGCGTCCCCCACCGGCGAGCCCCGATCCGGCTTCCGGATACCGAAGTTCCTGAAGCTGCCCTTCTGGGCCCAGATCCTCGGCGGTCTGGTCCTCGGCGTGCTGCTGGGCTGGCTGGCCCGCAGCCAGGACATCGGCTGGCTGGTCACCACCCTCTCGAAGGTCGGCGACACCTTCATCGGCCTGCTGAAGCTGGCCGTCGCCCCGCTGGTGTTCTTCGCCATCCTGATCTCGATCACCAACCTGCGTAAGGTCAACAACGCCGCCCGGCTCGCGACCCGCACGCTTCTCTGGTTCATGATCACGTCGCTGATCGCGGTCGCCATCGGCCTCGTCATCGGCCTGGTCACCAACCCGGGCGCCGGTACGGGCCTGACCCCGAAGGACGGCGCCAAGCCCGAGCACGAGGGCTCCTGGATCGACTTCCTCACCGGGATCATCCCGACCGACATCATCACGCCGTTCACCGAGCTGAACGTCCTGCAGATCGTCTTCATGGCCGCCGTCGCCGGCATCGCCGTCCTGAAGATCGGCGACGCGAAGGCCAAGCCGATCCTCGACCTCAGCGAGGCCGTGCTCGCGCTGCTGCAGACGGCCCTGTGGTGGGTCATCAAGCTGTCCCCGATCGGCACCATCGGCCTCATCGGCTTCGCCATCGCCGACTACGGCTGGAACCTGATCAGCAAGTACGCGACGTTCACCGCCGACATCTACATCGGCTGCGCCCTGGTCCTCTTCGGCGTCTACCCGCTGCTGCTCGCGTTCGTGGCCAAGGTCAACCCGCTGCAGTTCTTCAAGGGCGCCTGGCCCGCCATCCAGCTGGCCTTCGTCTCGCGCTCCTCGGTCGGCACCATGCCGGTCACCCAGAAGGTCACCGAGCGTCTCGGCGTACCGAAGGAGTACACGTCCTTCGCGGTGCCCTTCGGCGCCACCACCAAGATGGACGGCTGCGCCGCGATCTACCCGGCGATCGCCGCGATCTTCGTCGCGCAGATCTTCGACGTGCACATGGGCATCAAGGAGTACCTGCTCATCGCGTTCGTGTCCGTGGTCGGCTCCGCCGCCACGGCCGGTCTGACGGGCGCCACGGTCATGCTGACCCTGACCCTGTCCACGCTGGGCCTGCCCATGGAGGGCGTCGGACTGCTGCTCGCCATCGACCCGGTCCTGGACATGATGCGCACGGCCACGAACGTCGCCGGCCAGGCGCTCGTCCCGGTCGTCGTCGCGGCCCGCGAGAACATCCTCGACAAGGAGGCGTACGACAGCGCGTCGGCCTCCCCGCTGGACTCGCTCGACGAGCCGCTGCCCGCCACCGCGTAGCGCTCGCGCCCCTCGGCCGAAACCGTGCCCCGCACCGGAAATCCGGTGCGGGGCACGGTCGTTGCGGGTAGGGCTGGGGGCGGTGCGCCGCGATGGCCTCCGGGTGACCTCCGGGCGTCGGGGAGGACCGCCGTAGGCTGATCCGTGGACGGATGGTGCGGGAGGCGGGGGCCGGGGTGTCGGATGTGAAGGTCGTGAGGGCTGTGGAGGCCGTGCAGGCTGCGAAGAACGGGGGCAAGCCGGTGCGGCAGAAACGGATGCCGCGGGCCGTGCGGGAGCGGCAGATGCTCGACGCGGCGGTGCACACGTTCGGACAGCGGGGCTACCGCGCCGCCTCCATGGACGAGATCGCCGAGCTGGCCGGGGTCTCCAAGCCGCTGGTGTACCTGTATCTGAACTCCAAGGAAGACCTCTTCACCGCCTGCATCCGGCGGGAGGCCGCCGCCCTCATCGAGGCGGTCCGGCACGCCGTCACCCCGGGCGACCCCGCCGACCGCCAACTCTGGTACGGACTGCGGGCGTTCTTCACCCACACCGCCGAACACCCCGACGCCTGGGCCGTCCTGCACAGCCAGGCCCGCACGGTCGGCGAGCCGTTCGCCGCCGAGGTCAACGTCATGCGCGAGGAGATCGTCGCCTTCGTGACGCAGCTCATCGCGGAGGCCGCCCGCGCCGCCCACCAGAACCCCTCCCTGCCCGACCGCGAGGTCGCGGGCCTCGCCCAGGCCCTCGTCGGCGCCGCCGAGTCCCTCGCGGGCTGGGCCATCACCCAGCCGTCCGTGTCCGCGAACCAGGCCGCGGCGACGCTGATGAACTTCGCCTGGGCGGGTCTCGGCGATCTGATGGAGGGGCGGTTCTGGTCACCGACCCCGTGACGTGGACCCGGCCCGTCGGCCCGCGCAGCTCGAACGCGGCGCCCTCGGCCGCGTACGTCACCGTGCCGGGCAGGAGTACCGGAGCCCTGAACTCGGCGGAGAGGCGCAGGGGTTCGTCGCCCGCGACGATGCCGCTGTGCTCCGCCACGCAGCGCGCGAACGTCCACATGCCGTGCGCGAGGGCGCGCGGAAAGCCGAAGAGCCGTGCCGTCGCCGGGTGCAGGTGGATGGGGTTGCGGTCGCCGGAGACGGTGGCGTAGCGGCGGCCCAGGTCGGCGGGGAGGCGCCAGTCGGCGCGGGCGGGCAGCGGTGTGCCGGGCGTGTCCGTGGGGGTGCGGTGCGGGAGGTCGGCCGTCGTGCGGTGGCGCGAGAGGTAGGTGCTGTGGGACTCCCACACCGTCTCGCCGTCCACCGTCGCGCCGGTGGTGACCGTCGCCTCGGTGCCGCGCCGGTGGGGTGCCAAGTCCCGGGCGTACGTAGTGAGTTCCAGGTCCTCGTCGGGCAGCGGGGCGCGGTGCTGGACGATCTCCACGGACGTGTGGACGAGGCCGAGCAGGGGCAGCGGGAAGTCGCGGGCCGCCATCAGACGCATGGTCTGGGGGAACGCGAGGAGGTGCGGATAGGTGGGCGGTAAGGGGTCGCCGCCGGTCGGGCGGTCGCCGTCCGTGCCTCTGCCCGTGCCCGTGCTCGCGCCCTGTCCGGCGGCGAAGCCGCAGAGCCGTTCGTACGCCACCAGGTGGTCGATGTCGGTCCGGACGCGGGCTGTCGTGGGGCCCGGCAGCGGTGCGTCCGGGCGGGGCCGCTTGAACGGGGACAGGGTCGCTCCCCGGAGCAGGGTGAGCGCGAGCGTGGCCATGACGGGACCCTTCTTGTCGCTGGGGACTCGGGTGCGGACCGGGGGTGCGGGGCGGGGCCGGGCGTCCCGCGGCCTACGCGCCGAGCAGGCTCTGGCCGCAGACCCGGATGACCTGGCCGTTCACCGCGCCGGTCGCCAGCCACGCCGCGGTCTCCGCGACGTCGACGGGGAGCCCGCCCTGGCCCAGGGAGTTCATGCGGCGGCCCGCCTGGCGGATGAGCAGCGGGACGGCCGCGGTCATCCGGGTCTCGATGAAGCCGGGCGCGACCGCGTTCACCGTCACGCCGTGCTCCGCGAGGGCGCGGGGTGCCAGGGAGCGGACGAAGCCGACGATGCCCGCCTTGCTCGCC
Organism: Streptomyces sp. NPDC040610; assembly: GCF_055594065.1. Lineage (NCBI taxonomy): Bacteria > Bacillati > Actinomycetota > Actinomycetes > Kitasatosporales > Streptomycetaceae > Streptomyces > Streptomyces sp. NPDC040610. Next base: position 73,449 of record NZ_JBVIXA010000001.1, read on the forward strand.
GCGTAGTTGGTCTGCCCGGCGTTGCCCGCGAGGCCCGCTATGGACGCCGTGGCCACGATCCGGCCGCCGCGGCGCACCGTGCCGGACTTGAGCAGGAAGTCCGTCGTGCGCAGCACGCTCGCGAGGTTCACGTCGAGGACCGAACTCCAGCGGTCCGCCGCCATGTTGGCGAGCCTGCGGTCCCGGGTGACGCCCGCGTTGTGCACGAGGACGCCGAGGCCGTCCGGAAACGCGGCGGCGATCCGCTCACCGGCGTCGTCCGCGGTGATGTCGAGGGGCAGCGCGGTGCCGCCGACGCGCTCGGCGACGCGGCACAGGTCCGGTTCGGCGGCCGGTACGTCGAGGACGACGACGTGGGCGCCGTCGCGGGCCAGGACCTCCGCCACGGCGGTGCCTATGCCGCGTGCGGCGCCGGTGACGAGGGCGGTGCGGCCCGCCAACGGGCGTGCGGGGTGCGGAAGTTGGACGACGGCGCCGGATGCGTCGGCGTCCGGGGCCGGTGCCGTGTCCTGCGCGCCCCCGCCGCACTCCGCCTCGCCGGTGTCGTCCGCGTACTCCGAGACCTCCCCGACCTCGACCACCTGCCCGCTCACGTACGCCGACTTCGGCGACAGCAGGAAGCGCAGCGTCGCCTCGGCGGCGGGCGCCGACGGGGTGCGGACGAGCTGGGCCGTCCTGCCCCCGCCCAGCTCCTTGCCGAGGGAGCGGACGAAGCCCTCCAGGGCCTGCTGCGCCGCCGCCTGGTGGTGGTCGGCGGGGGAGAGGGGCGCGCCCAGGATCACCACGCGCCCGCAGGGGGCTATGGAGCGGACGACGGGGTGCAGCGTGGCGTGCACGTCCATGAGCGCGGCAACCGTGCGGACGCCGGTCGCGTCCAGTACGACGGCGGCCGGGCGGCGGCTGCCGAGCGGGCCGCTGTGCGGGGGCAGGCCGGTGCGGGTGAGGCTCTCGTGCAGGCCGGGGAGGGGGATGTCGCCCGCGGTGAGGAGCAGCACCGGGCCTTCGAGGGCCGGGTGCCGGGGCGACCAGCGGCGCAGCGGGACCGGCTGGGGCAGGCCGAGTCTGCGGGTCAGGAAGCGGCCGGGGGCGGTGTGGGTGAAGGTCGCGTAGCGGTCGGCCATGGGGCAAGCTCCCGGCTCGGTGCTGGATCTGGGGCGCGGTCCTGCGCGTGTGGTCCCGCATGTGCGGTCCTGCGGGCGCGGCGCTGTGGGTGCGACGCTGAATTTACTTCCGAGTAAGGTTACTTGGGGGTCAGGGGGCTGGTCGAGGGGGCGGCCGGTGCCTGATCGAGGTGGTGAGAGGGCTCGTACCGGCGCGTTTCCGGGGCGGGCGCCGGGTCCGGACGAGCCGTCGGTGGTCACGGAGCGTGACTGGGCTGAACGGGCGGGGTGGGCCGGGGGCACCTAAGGTGACCGGAGGGGAACCGCACCTCCTGGAGGTCGCCGTGCGCAGCACACCCGCGCTCACCGCCGTCGCAGCCCTGGCTCTGGCCGTCGCCGGCCTGCCCGCGGCGGCCGACCCGTCCGGGCCCGCGCGGCCGGACCTGAAGCGCTTCTACACCCAGAAGATCAAGTGGGCGGCCTGCAAGCCCGACGTGCAGAACCTGTCGGAGGACGTGACCAAGGACAAGGACTTCACCTGCGGCAAGGTCAAGGTCCCGCTCGACTACTCCGACCCCGGCCGCGGCACCATCCGCCTCGCCCTTCTGAAGATCAAGTCCAGCGGCGACAAGCGCGGCTCGCTCCTGGTGAACTTCGGCGGCCCCGGCGGGGCGGGCGTGGCGGGGCTCGCGGGCGCCAAGAAGGACTTCGGCTACGTCGGCAAGGGCTATGACGTCGTGGGCTTCGACCCGCGCGGCGTGGGCCTGAGCGAGCCGGTGAGCTGCGGCGGGGACCCGGAGCCCGGCGACGACGTGGAGGGCCCCGGCGACGCGGCGGCGATCCTGAGGCAACTGCGCGAGACGGCCGCGGAGTGCGCGAAGAAGTCCGGCCCCGTGCTGCCGCACATCGGCACCGTGAACGTCTCCCGCGACCTGGACGTCATGCGTCAGGCCCTCGGCGACAAGAAGCTCAACTACCTGGGGTTCTCGTACGGGACGCGGCTCGGCGCGGTGTACACGGCGCAGTTCCCGAAGAAGGTCGGCCGGATGGTCCTCGACGGCGTGGACACGCTGACCGAGGACGTGGCCGAGCAGGCCCTGGTCGGCGCGGAGGGACGGCAGACCGCCCTCGACAACTTCCTGCTGTGGTGCACGAAGAACGCGGGCTGTGTGTTCGGCGAGGACTCGCGCAACGCCCGGCACGCCATGACCAAGCTCATCGACGACCTCGACGCGTATCCGCTGCGGGCCATGGACGGCCAGGAGTTCACCGGCCAGGACGTGGTGAGCGTGCTCGGCAGCGCGCTCTACAGCAGGCAGGCCTGGCCCGCCCTGTCCCAGGCGCTCGGCGCGCTGCTCGCGGACGGCGACCCGCGGGCGCTGCTTCGGATGGGCGGCTCGGTGGGCGGCTCGACGGGGGACGGGCGGGCCGCCGGCGGGCGTACGGAGATCCCCGCGGACAACTCCTCCGCCGCGCTCATGGCCGTCAACTGCGCGGACGACCCCGACCGGCCGGACGCCAAGCGCGTCGAGCGGGAAGTGGGCCGTCTGGAGGAGGAGTTCGAGCAGGCGTCGCCCGTCTTCGGCAAGTCGATGCTGCTGCCCGTGCTGCTGTGCTTCGGGCGGCCCGCGGGCACGGACTACATCCGCAAGGACGTACGCGACGTCGACACCCCGAAGTTCCTGCTCGTCGGCACCCGCGGCGACCCCGCCACGCCGTACCGCTGGACCGTGGAGACCGCCGAGCGGCTCGGCTCATCCGCCGTCGTCCTCGACAACAGGGGCGACGGACACACCGGTTACTTCGGCTCGAAGTGCGTGAAGGACAAGGTGGACGCGTTCCTGCTGTACAAGCAGATGCCGAAGAACGGGAGTTCGTGCGCGGCGGAGTGACCGGGGCCGACCGGGTGCGGCTCGCGGCTCGCGGCTAGGGGCGCGGCGGTGTCGTGCGGGCCGCCGGGTCCAGGCGCAGCATCGCCGTCTCGTCCGCGCTGTCCGGCTCCGCCTGGTAGGTGACCAGGCGCTGCCCGCCCGTCCTCGCCAGACGCATCACCTCGTACGTGAGGGACATCGCCCCCGCCTTGGGGTGCGCGAACGACTTCACGCCACCGCCGCGCTCCCGCACCTCGTACCGGTCCCACATGCGCGCGAACTCCGGTGACTTCAGGCAGAGTTCACCGACCAGGGCGGCCAGCTGCGGCGAGTCCGGGTCGCGGCCGCCGACCGCGCGCAGGTGCGCCACCGACTTGGCGACGGTCTCCTCCCAGGGCACGTACAGCTCGCGGCCCACGGGGTGCAGGAACATATAGCGGGTGATGTTGCGCTGCTCGGCGGGCCAGTCGAAGAGGCCCGGCATCAGACGGCGGCCCGGGGTGTTCGCGGCGAGCAGGTAGTTGTGCGGGCTCACCACGTACGCGGGCAGCGGGCGCAGGGCGTCCAGCATCCGTACGACGGAGTCGCGCACCGTGAACTCGGTGGTCGGCGGCGGTTCGCCGATACGGCCCGAGGCCAGCTCGGCCAGCTCGTGCAGGCGCTCGTGGGCGTCGCCGCACAGCCGCAGGGCGCGGGCCAGGGAGTCGATCACGGCCGGTGAGGGGTTGGTCTCGCGGCCGCGCTCCAGGCGCGTGTAGTAGTCGACGCTCACCCCGGCGAGCGTCGCCAGCTCCTCGCGGCGCAGCCCCGGCGTGCGCCGCAGGCCCGTCCCGGCGGGGAGGCCCGCCTCCGCGGGGCCGACCTGGGCACGCCGGGCGCGCAGGTAGCGGCCCAGCTCGGTGCCGTTTCTCTCCGGGGCAGTGCCATGCGTCATGGGTCCAGTGTCCGTGAGACGGCGGAGAAGTGGGGGGCCGTGTCAGGGCCAGGAACGCCGCGGTCTGCCGGGGCGCGCGCCGTCGGCGGAGGGTGGAGTCGGCCCACCCGGCCGTTCCCCGTACCTCCGGCACACATCCCCTCGTAGCGCTGCGTGCCCCTCCCGTACCCAGGAGATTCCGCATGTCGTCCACAGTCCCTTGCGCGGAGCGGAGTGCCGCGTCCGCGGAGCAGGCGCTGACCCCGGCGCCGAACGCGCCCGCGTCCCCGGCGCTGAACCGGTCCGCGCCCCCTGCGCCGAACCCGTCCGCGTCCCCGGCGCAGCACCCCGCGCCCACCCGCCCCGCCCTCGCCCTCGTCGCCGCCCTGCTCGGCTTCACCGTCATCACGATCGACGTGTCGGCGGTGAACATCGCGCTGCCCGGCATCCGGGCCGACCTGCACGGCGGGATGACCGGGCTGCAGTGGGTCGTGGACGCGTACACGCTGATGTTCGCGGCGCTGATGATCTCCGCGGGGGCGCTCTCGGACCGGGCGGGGGCGCGGCGCGCCTACGCCTGGGGGACGGCCCTGTTCGCGCTCGCCTCGCTGGCCTGCGCGCTCGCGCCCGGCATCGGATGGCTGATCGCGGCCAGGGTGGCGCAGGGCGCGGCCGCGGCGGTCGTCATGCCCGCCTCGCTCGCGCTGATCCGGCAGGCGTACGACGACCCGGGGCGCCGGGCCCGCGCGATCGCGCTGTGGACGGTCGGCGGCTCGGTCGCGATGGCCGCGGGGCCCGTGCTCGGCGGGGTGCTGTCGGAGACGGTGGGCTGGCGCGCGGTGTTCCTCCTGAACCTGCCGGTGGGCGCGCTGATCCTGGCGCTGCTCGTCCGGGTCGCGCCGTCTCCGCGCCGCCCGGCACCGCTCGACGTACCCGGCCAGCTCACCGCCGTCCTGGCCCTCGCCGGACTCGCGTACGCGGTCATCGAGGGCGGCCACGCGGGCTGGACCGACCCCGGGGTGCTGGCCGCGGCGGCCGTCGCGGTCGCGGCAGGCGTGGGCTTCCGTGCCGCCGAACGCCGGCATCCCGCGCCGATGGTGCCGCTCCCGCTGCTGCGGCGGCGCGAGGTCGGCGTCTCCCTCGCGGTCGGCTTCGCGGTGAACGCGGGCTTCTACGGGGTGGTGTTCCTGCTCGGCCTGTACTGCCAGCAGCTCCTCGGCATGTCGGGCATCGCGACGGGCCTGATGTTCGTGCCGCTCGCCGCGCTCATCACGTCCACGAACCTGGTCTCGGCGCCGCTCGCCGACCGTGTCGGGCGCCGCGCGGTGATCGTCACGGGCCAACTGATCCTGTCCGGCGCCATGTTCGCGCTCCTCCCGCTCGGCGCGGGGACACCGGTCTGGCTGGTCCTCGTCCTCCTCGTCCCGACCGGAATCGGCGGCGCCCTCGCCGTCCCCGCCCTCACCGCCCTCCTCATCGACGCCGTCCCCGCCCACCGCGCGGGCACGGCGTCCGGCCTCCTCAACTCCCTCCGGCAGACGGGCGGGGCGCTGTCGGTAGCGCTGTTCGGCGCCCTGATCGCTTCCGGCGAGGGGTTCGCGGTGACGGGCATGCGGGAGGGGCTCGTGGTGGTGGGAGCGCTGCTGGCGGGGACGGCGGGGGTGTCGTGGCGGCTGTTGGCGGGGGGTGCGGGGCGCTGAGGGTGGCGCCGGTCCTGGGGTGGGGCGGCGCCGGTACGGGCGGGGGCCGCACGAGACGGATCTTCTCGCGGACGCCCCGCCCGTGGTGGGACGTCACGCGCCTCCGGTCGGGCTCCTCACCTCCCCGACCCCTGCCACAACGTCACAGCCAGTGCCGTGCACGACGTCACGGCCGCGAGGGACGGCAGCGGCCAGCGGGTGCGCTCCAGGGCGTCGAGGCGTTCCTCGTGCTCGCCGAGGGCCTTGTCGGTCTGGTCGGCGCGCTGGAGCAGGAGCGCCAAGTCGCCCCGGGTGGTGGCGAATCCCACGTCGACGGAGCGGTGCAGACGCTCCAGTTCCAGGGCGATGCCGTCGGTGTCAGAGCTGGTCATCCGCGGCCTCCGCACTCGGCCCGGACCGGCCCCGGCCCGCGCCCTGCAACCAGGCCGGGAGCAGCCGTTCGACGGCGGGGGCGGACATCAGACGGCTGAGCGCCCCGGCGACGGCCACCGCCAGGGCGACGCCCGGGAGTTCGCGTACCGCCGGGTCGTCCGCGAGCAGCGGCAACGCGGTGGTCAGGGCGAACAGGGTCTGCACCAGGGTGCGCAGGGAGCGACGGCCGGCGTCGGACATGGCGGCCCCCCTCACGTGCGCGGCACGCGCAGCCGGTCCCAGCTGGCGCGCCCGGGTGTGCCGTCGGCGTCGCCGCCCGCGTAACCGAGCTTGCGCTGCCAGGCGGCGTACGACCGCACGTCGGCCTCGCTCCACTCGGGCCCAGGACCCACGGCGTACCGCCCGCAGCCCTCGGCGACCAGGCGCCGCCCCACGGCTGTGACCAGCGCGCTGCGACGGCCGGGGACGAAGAAGGCGGCGCCGGGGAACGGGGCGTGAGCGGAACCGGGCTCGTCGGGACGCCCCGGAGGGCGCGTCCCGAGGCGACGCCCGATCCGCGCCCGCATCGCCGCCATCGAGAACGACGGGTCGATCTTGCGCCGGGTCCACTCCCTGTGGCCGATCACCGAGGCCTCGGACCACCCGTGCGCCCGGCACAGCGCTGCCGCGAGCCGTTCCACGGCGTCGAGCTGCGCGGCCGGGTAGGGGTCGCGGCCGTTGCCCAGGTTCTCGATCTCGAAGCCGTAGAACCGGGCGTTGCCGTCGACGGCGTCCGGGCCCGGCCGCACGGGCGGCGCCTGCTCGGCCCGCACGGCGGCGAGCGCGGCGGCGGAGCCGTTCCCGGCGTGGTTCGTCCGGCCGTGACCGAGCAGGTGGACGGTGCCGTCCTTGGTGACGAGGCCGAGGCAGAGCGGGCCCGGCAGGTCGGGCAGGCCGTGGCGGCAGGCGGAGAGGCTGTTGGACCCTGCGGTGTGGTGCAGCATCACGCCGTGGACGGGGCCCCAGGGGCCTTTGTGGTTGCGGTTGTGGGTGCGCCAGTTGGGGTGTTGCTGGGTGGTGGTTCCTTCCTGGTGGAGGGCGGTGAGGAGGGTGGTGGAGGTGAGAGGGGTGGCCATGGGGTGCCTCCTTGGCTCACGTCGGTGTGGGCGGCCGCGCGGCGCGGTCCGTGCTCACTGCTCCCAGGGCGGCGGCAGTATGTGGTCGAGGTCCATGCCGTCGTCCCCGGCGCGCGCGTCCGGGTCGTCGATCGGTACGGGGGTGACGGGGCGGGGCTCGGGCGCGGGCGCGGCTGCTGCGGGCGCCCGGACGACGCGCGGTGCGGCAGCGCCCGGCGGCGTGCCGGTGTCGACAGGGCCGTCCGGGGTGAGACCGGCGTCGACGGGGACGCCGTTGTAGGAGGTGCCGCGCAAGGTGAGGGTCTGCTGCGGGACACCGCCGGCCGTGTGTGTGGTGCGCAGGCCGACGACCCAGGCCAGCGTGTTCAGTTCGGCGCCCGCCCCGTCGACGACACGGACGACGTCACCGAGCTGGATCCTCGGGTCGTGCAGGACCTCCACCGCGTCGAGCACGGGCACCGGATAGCGCCCGGCGTCCAGCACGGTCGAGGCGAGAGCCCGCGCGACAGTGGCGCTCTGCACCCACGGGGACTCCGGCGCGAGGTACTGCTGCTTGCCGTAGTGCCCGTGGCTCGGTGTGCTCCAGCGGGCCCACTTGCGCTTCTTGGGGTCGACAAGCCGCTGGATCGGAACGATGGACACCGAAGGCTTGCCGTCCTTGGTGACGGTCCACAGCGGTGTCGTACCGCGGTTGGTGAACCGGACGACGTACGACGGGCCCTCGCGCCAACTGCTGACCGTGACCTTGCCCTTGACCGAGCGCCCGCCGTCCTCCGCGTCGCCGAACCGGACCACGTGCCCCGCCTTCGGGTCGGCGTCGTCCACGACCTGAAGCGGGCCGATGTCGTTCTCCTCCTCGACCATCGCGTAGCTGACCTCGACGGGGACCCCGGGCATCAGCTTGCGCACGGAGGTGTCAAGGACGGGCTCGGCGTCCTTGTGGCCGGACTTCTTCCAGTCCTCGTAGGGCTGCACGCAGTAGTTGCGGCAGGCGTCGATCTCCTCGGTGACCGTGAGCGCGGCGATGTCCCTGCGGGTGGTCACCGTCAGCTGGGGCTTCGTCGGCGCCTTCGCGAACCGGCCGGGGCCGCGCCACCGGAAGACCCCGCGCTCGTCGAACTCCGCCGTCGACATGCTCACGCGGGCGATCTCCGAGATGGCGTCCCACTGCGACCCCGAGACCTTCGGCACGTCGAACAGCGGCAGTTCGGGCGTGTCCAGCTCCGCGCCCTTGACCCAGTCGCCGCGCTGCTCCCACGCCGCCTGGGTGAAGGCGCTGGCCTTCGCCGCCACGCGGTCGGTGACCTGGACGCACTCGACAGCCATGTCGGTCGTCACGTCGACCTGCCGCAACTCGGACGGCTGCTGGGACGCGGCCGCCTCCGTGAACTCGATGTCGTCGCTGTCGATGTACTCACCGTCCGGCGCCGTCATCCGGATCTGCATCGTGGGGCGCGGGCTGGACGGCTTGGTGGTGACCAGCAGCCCCAGGTGCCAACGGCCCTTCAGTGCGGCGAACTTCGTGGGGATGAAGGCCTGGCTCTCCGAGGTGCCGCCCAGCGTTCCCGACCGCATGGTCACGTACGACGTCTTGGCGTCGAACACGACGGAGATCACCCCGAACTTCCCCGCGCTGCGGTCGAACAGTGCCGACAGGGTGATCGTGTCGCCCCGGGCGAGGGCCGTGTTGACCCAGCACTCCACCAGGAACACGCTGCCCGGCAGCACCATCCGCGAGCGCGGCATCCACGACGTCTTGAACCCCGGCTCGCTCGGCACCAGCGCCATCTCGAACGGCGCGCCCTCGCGCTCCCAGGTGTACGTGGTGGGGGCGGGCAGCGCCTCGGGCTGGCCGTACGTGGAGTTGAAGCCGCCGTGCAAGGAGGCGTAGATGATCGACAGGGGGGCCTTGTCCTCGTCGTCCGCGACGGGAGCGCGCGGCGGCGGGCAGCTGTGGATGCCGCCCTGGCGCAGGAGTTCGTCGACGCACCAGGTGGCGGTGGCGACGGGCTTGCCCCAGAGATAGCCGTGGTACGGGCGGGGCAGTGCGGCGGGACCGCGCAGTCGCTCCGCGCCGTCCAGCGCCTGCACGGTCACGGTGTCGTCGCCGGACGCGGCCGAGCGGGAGCGGACGGTGCCGCGGAAGGCGGGCAGGGTGTGGCCCGCCGCTCCCACGGTGTGGACGACGGACTGGCCGGGCCGGGTGACGTCGCCGGTGGCACGGTCCGCCCAGGCCGAGTACAGCCGCGGCGCGGGCACCCCGTCGTGCCCGCCGAGCTGGAGTTCCAGCTGCGCGGACGCGCTCCCGGAGAACGCCCGTACGGCCTCCGGCAGGTCGGTGGCGTACGCCCGCTCGACCGTCCAGGCCTGCACGTCCGGTCCCACCTCGCGCCCGCCGAGGCGGGTGGAGTGGGCCGGTCGGCGCTCGGGGGCCGCGAGCGCCGCGTCAAGGGCCGGGTCAGAGGGTTGCACGGGTCACCTCCACGAGGTCGATGCCGATGTTGCGGTACGGGAGCCGGGCGGCCGGCACGTCGGAGTAGCCGGTGACGGACATCGCCGGGCAGCCGTCGCCGACCGCGAAGGCCTCGGCGGCCTCGCCGATGGACAGGCAGGCGCCGCCGAGCGGGATGACGCCGGCGCTGTTCAGCAGGCCCTGGGGCGTCACGAAGGCCGCGTCCACGGGAGCGGCACCGGTGACCGAGATGTTGGTGCCGCTTGTCTCCCGCAGGGCCTGCCCATCGGCGTCCTTCCAGGCCAGGCGCGCGACGGCGTCCTGGCCCCAGCCCGGCGGCAGCAGCCAGGAAACGGTCATTCCGGGCGCGACGGGCCAGCCGGGCCAAGTGCCGTGCACCCAGCCGACGACCGAGGGCACCGTTCCGCCCACCGCCCACCCCTCGCGGACGAACCGCTTGAAGGTCGGCTTGCCGCTCACCGCGAACCAGTGGTCCAGGCCGTCCGCCCGGCCGCTCTGCCCGGCGGCCTGCGCGGGGCCGAGCAGATTGACGGAGACCGGGTCGAGCACGGCCACGGGGCCCGCCGCCCGGCCGGTGCGGCCGTCGGGGGCGCGGCGCGCGAGCCGCGCCAAGTGCTGCGCGTCCGCGGGCTCCAGGCCCTCGAAGGAGAACTTCAGCCTGCGCGTGGTGTGAAAGGGCGCGAAGGTCGTGACCTGGCCCTCAAGTGCCCTGAACTCACTGACGTTCAGCTCGGCGCCGCGGTCCCAGCTCTTGGCGGCCTGGGGGATCTCCCGGAGCAGTCCGGGGCTGCCGATCCAAAGGTTCCTTGCCATACGGCTCACCTCCGTGCGAGCTTGCGCTGCCCGCTGAAGACGGCGCGGGCGATGGTCTGGGCGTCGACGTCCACGTGCACGGGGCGCTCGGTGAGCCGCTCCAGGGCCTCCGCGAGGCGGCGCAGCGACGCGCCGCTGTTCTGGTTGCCGAGCATCCGCTCCAACCTGCTGAGCGGGATCACCGCCTCGCTCTCCCCGCGCTCCGCGACGAGCGCGAGCGTGCCGCCCGGCCGGGCCCGCACCACACCGCCCTCGGCGAGATGCGGCACCGGAATCCGCGGCAGATCGAACCCGAACCCCTTCCCGCCGAGCCCCGGCACCCACCCCGGCACCTTGAACTTGATCCGGTTCATGGCGCCGATGAGGACGTTGAGCCCGCGCACGAGCTGCACCACGGGCGAACGGAAGGCGTTGACGACTCCTGTGAGCAGCGGCTTCAGGAACCGCGAGGCTCCCGACGAGGCACTCCTGATACCGCTCCAGGCGGCGGAGACGCCCCGGCGGACGAGCCTCGCGACCTTGTCCATGTCGACGAACTTCGTGATCAGCGGGGCGAGCAGCGCCATCACGAGGCCGAACGGGTTCGCCGCCATCGCGAGGTTGAGCCCGCGCTGCGCGGCGGAGGCCCCTCTGGCCCCCTTCCCGAGCTGCCCCATGGACTTCCCGCCCCGGTCGGCGTTCCGCCCGGCCCTGCCGACGGACCGCTCGACGGCGTCGGCCTGCCGCTTCACGCCCTGCAACGCGCTCTTGGCCCGGTCGGCGGACCGGCGCATCCGGTCGAGCGACGACCTGAGCTTGTCGGACCCGCCCTTGGCCTTGTCGAACGCGCTGTCGGCGCTGCGCACGCCGGAGCGGAGCTTGCGGACGGCGTCGTCGCCGCGGCCGGCCGTGGTGCGGAGCTTGCCGAGGGACTCGTTTCCGTTCCGGGCGCTGGTGCGGAGCTTGTTGAGGGCCTCGCTCCCGTTCTTCGCGGCGGTACGGAGCTTGCCGACGGAGGTACCGGCAGGACCGGCCGACTTCTTGATCCCGTCGACTGCCTTGTCAGCATCGCCCGTTGACGTACGAAGCCGGGTGAGGCCCGTCGCCGTCTGCCCCACGGATGTCCGCATGCGGTTGAGTTGGGTGACGGTTGTTCTGAGGGATGTGTTCAGTGCCATGAATGCTCCTCTCGGGACACGGTCCGGCGTCGGACCGGGACGCGGTCCGGCGTCAGAACTGGCCGTCCAGGCGGGCCACCGCGCCGTAGAGCCGCTGCAACTCGTCGTGCGCCCGGCTCGCGCTCCGCTGGAGGTCCCGGATCTGGTTGTTCTGCCGGGTGTTCGCGTCACCGACGGCGGACCGGTCGGCCTTGCGCCGGATCTTCTGGTTGAGGTCGCGGTTCATGTCCCGGAGACGCCGGTCGGCCCTGCGGTCCACTTGGACGATGTGGTCGTGAAGAGAATCCGGGTCCTTTCCCTCGCGTTGAAGCTTCTTGTCCTTGAGGTGCTGGCGAAGATCGAAGTCGAAAGCGGCCAGCTTCACGCTGCTGGTGACGAGGGAGGCCTCACCGGAGACACCGGTGGCCGTGCCCGTGGCCGCTGCGGCATCCCCTTTGAAGTAGCCGGCCTCCAGCTTCTTCTTGAAGGGCTGGAATTCATTCTCAAGATCTGCGATCCTCTTCTTGAGTGATGCCAATTCGTCGCCCATTCATGCTCCTTTTCCGGATTGTGAGGCAGTGGAATGCCCGAGAAGCCAGTGGCCCAGTTTTCTGGACGCGGCGAGTCCGAATTTGAGATCCCTGATCATTTGGTCGGCAGGACGCTACTTGCCGAGACGTGGGGAGGGTTACTCGGCAAGGGGTTCTTCGTCAACGGTGAAGGGGGTTCCCGTAATTCGCGGAAGCGGGAGAAGATAGGGAATTCTGCGTGGGGTAGAGAAAGAACAAACATGCTCATCCCGGCGAATTACTCGCGTCTCGCCATCAGTGGTGGCGTGCGCGGCGTCGGAGCGTGGAATGTCGTGTTGCGGGACGTGTCCGAGGCCGACGAGTTGGGAGACGCCCGGTCGGCGACGGCGTCGCGCATCTTCTCGTACCCGGGAGGGAAATGGCAGGCTGACGTCGAGTTCGGCTGCAGAGGGTGTGTCGCCATGTACTCAGTTGACGGCAGTAGAGGGCAGAATTTGATTTCCCATGGAGACAAGTTCAGCGGGACGATCGATCTGCCGAAGAAACCGGGGCTTCTCGTCGTCAGTGCGACGAGCAACAGCCTGGGCTGGGGCAGCATGTGCCGCTGGCGCATCAAGCTTCGCCCGCGCTAGGCCTTTCCGGAGGCCGCCGCGATGTCCTGCGCGCTGTCACAGGGCGAAGAACGCTGCCACATCGCTCTCCGTGGTGACGTGCGGGGTCCCGGCTTCCTCCCGATGCTCGTCGCCCGGTCGCCGCAGGGGCGTCGGACACTCCAGCGGCTCCGCCTCCTCATCCCGGTTGACCATCGCGAACATCCAGTTGGACTCGGTCAGTTGGTCCACCGCGTGGGCCAGCAGGTAGTCCGTCACCGACCACTCCGCCGCCTCCCCGTGCAGCTCGCGGTGGAGGGCGCTGTCGCGGGGCAGGTGGCGGACCAGCACCGCGAGCCGCCGTGAGGAGAGGCGGCCGCGGTGCCAGTCCAGGAGGTTGATGCCGTAGTGGCGGAGGAGGTCCGACTCGAGGGCCTCGGCGTGTTCGTCCACGAGCTCGCCGAGGCTCAGTCTTCCCCCAGGCCGAGCCCCGTCTCCTTGCCGTAGGCGTCGAGGATCGCGGCGATGTCCTGCATCGTCGTCTCGTGCCGGGCGAAGCGGGCGAACTGGGCCTCTCCGAGGAGGAGTTCGAGCAGGCCGTCGACGTCGTTGTCGTCGAGGGCGCGCAGTTGGCGCGCGGTCGCGCGGGTCAGCTCCGTGGGGAGTTCGAAGGCGTCGCCGTCGAGCTCGAAGGACCAGGTCCGGCCGAGCGCTTCGAGGCGCTGGGCGCGGGCCGCGTTGACGTTGAAACCAGGCATGGAGGCTCCAAGGGGTGGGAGGGGGAGTGGGGGGGGAGGGAGGGATCACCCCAGGAATGCGAAAACACACGCCCCCCCGGTCCTTCCCGCTCCCCATCTTACCGTCCCCCCTGCGACCCCTCCAGACCAGGCACGTC
>NZ_JBVIXA010000001.1:86966-276273 GCF_055594065.1 Streptomyces sp. NPDC040610
CCATCCGAACGGGCCCAAGAGCAAGGATGGGGGGGTTGGGAGGGAGGGGGGGGGGGGGGGGGGGTTTGGGGGGGGGGGGGGGGGGGGGCCCCCCCCCCCCCCCCCCCACGGGCCTGAGGACCTACGCGTACGCCTTGTCCTTCATGATCCACTTGGCAAGCTCGCCGTTCGGCCCCTCCAGGGCCGTGAAGGTCACGCCGAGCTTCAGCGCGCCGGTCCGGGTGAGCCCCAGCTCCTCGGTCTCGGTGACCTGACCGCGCGGGACGATGAAGCGGTACGTGATGTCCGCGCCGTCCTTGAACTCGATGCCGAGGGCCCGCTCGTCCTTCTGCGGGTTGCTGGGCAGCTGGAACTCGTAGGTGCCGTCGACCGGCTTCGGCGGGGAGTCGGCGGTCGTGGTCTGCTTGATCTCCGACGCCGGGATGCCCATGAAGAACGCGAGCGTCTGCTTGTTCATCTGGAGCAGCTGGAACTTCACGGTCAGGTCGCGGTCGGAGTAGATGAACCGGGCCGGCGTCGCCGACTGCCAGGTGTCGACGGGGTCGATCTTCTCCTTCTTGTTGAACTTGATGCCGTCGGTCGTGGTGAATCCCAGGTCCTGCCAGTGCGCCACCGGCCAGTCGTCGGTGGTCGTACGGGGGACCGGGACCGGGACGGGCTCACCGGCCCCGGCGGGCGGGAGGGTGACCGGGGCGACCAGGATGCGGCCGGTTCCCGCGACGCGGATCTGACCGCCGTTTCCGGGCGTGCTGGGCATGCGAACTCCTCGGGGTGTGGGTGGGTTTCGGGCATGACGAAGGCCCCGTCGGACATCGACGGGGCCCGTGGGTGAGGGGAGGGGCGAAGGTCAGGCCGGCCGCAGCCGGAGCTGGACGGTGGCCAGGTAGCGGTTGCCCTTGGGGCGGTTGAAGTCCGGCAGCCAGCGCGGCCCGTCGGACTCGGCGACGTCGGTGACGACCGCGGTGCCGTACGTCGTGCCGGACAGTTCGAGGACGCAGGCGCGGGCCGCGAGGGCCACCGCGTGCGCCGTCGTCTTGTCCGGGCCGTACGTCTCCAGGTCGAGCAGCGGCTGGTCCAGGTGCTGGTCGTCGAGCCAGGCGCCGCCGACGCGGGAGACGAGGACGGCCTTCTCGGTGCCGTCGAAACCGGCGGGCGGACGGTTGTCGACCGTCGTACCGGCCAGCTCGGGGCGGTTCTTCAGGAAGTCGACGACCAGCCGTTCCGCGTCGGGGAAGGTCAGGACGCTCACATGGATGCTCCCTTCTCAAGGGTGCGGGGGCAGCAGAAAGCGGCAGGTCCGTCGCCCCGGGTCGGGGCGCAGCTCTGCCGCTGCCTCAAGTGTGAAGGGTGCCGGTCATGCCCGCAACTCGCGTACTGAGAAGGTGAGTTGGCGTAGACAGACGAAGGCGGGGCCACCGGTCCGCACCGGTGACCCCGCCTCCAGCCGAAGAGCGACGAGCTACACGCCCCGCCCCCGAACCACCCGCTCCGCCGCGAACACATCCTCCAGGCGGTACAGATGCCGCCGCCCCTGCCGCCCCGCCGCCGCCAGATGCCCCAGCTGCACCCACTTCCGGATCGTCGCGGCCGCCACCTGCACCTCGGCCGCCGCCAACTCGCCCGTGACCAGGGCTCCTCCGTGTCCGCTCATCCGCCCGCCCCCTCCTCGCCCTCGAGTACGTGTCGGCACACGGGGTTCACGCACATCACGAGCGCCCGCTCCGGGAGGGCCCGCAGGGACACCGAGTCGCAGGCGGGGCAGCGGCCCGCGACGCGGACCAGCTGCTCGGGGTCGCCGAGGACGCGGGAGCAGCGGTGGACCATGCGGCGGGCCTCGTCGGTGACGTGTGCGGTGAGGTCCGCGTGTGCGGTGACGCGGTCGAGGAGCCCCGCGATGCGACGCAGGCGTACGGGTACGGGCGCGGGCGCCACCGGGCGCAGGCCGAGCCGGTCCCGTACCGCCTCCTCCAACTCCACCACTCCGTCGGTGACATCGCGGATCGCGTCCGAGACGCAGAGCCGCACGGGGGCGGAGGTGCCGCCGACGCGGGTGGCGCCGGGGCGTTCGCGCAGGGCGCTGCCGGGGCTCGGCGCGAGTTCGCCGAGGAGGTCGGGGAAGCGGCGGGCCAGTGCGCCGAGCCACACCGCCGGGCCGTCACTGGCGGACATGGACGCAGGCGTGCGGCGGCTCACGCGGCAGCCACCTCGCGCCCGTTGCGCCATAACCGGCCGCCGCTGACCCCGTCGAACCAGGTGTGCGCGGGGTTCACCACGGCTTCGCACTCCTTACGGATGGGGCACTGGTTGCAGGCGCGCAATACCTCGGCCGCTTCGGAAGGGACGCGTGTGAATACGGAACGTTGCGGAAGTTGGGCGCAGGCGGCGGACCTGCGCCAGTCGAGCCGCTCGCCCGTGGGGGTGGAGTTGGGGGAGTCGTTCCAGGTCAGGGCGGGTGGCTGCGACGTCGTCCGAGCAGGCATGTGTAAGCCCTCCCAAGATGTGGGAACAATCGTTCGAGTGTGGCGAACGAGCTCTCAGCGTTGCATGGTGCGTGTGCGCACGCAAGCGGATGCCGGTCGGAGTGGAGGGGTGCGGTGACGTACCAACTGTCCTGTGGAGCAGGACTGTTGACAGGATCTCCACGAATGCGTGCGAGCACGCACACACGAGAGTGCGTGCGCGCTCGGTACGCTGCCCTCGCTACGAGGGGAGAGCGATCACATGCGTTCGAGCGTGGGGGAGGGCGCGGGCCGCGGCCGCGGCGACGGACTTGACGAGTTCGCCGCGTGGGTCGAGGAGCTGATGCGCCGGCGCGGCTACGACATCGACAGTCCGCGGGGTGGCGGCAAGTCCAAACTGGCCGACGACGCGGGCGTGCACCGCGCGGGCGTCAGCCGCCTGTTGCAGCGGCAGAGCATGCCGGACCTGGAGACGATGCGCCGCCTGGCCGTCGTCCTCGACGTGCCGCTGCGCGACATGCTGATCCGGTCGGGGCGGCTCACGGAGGACGACCTTCCGCTGTCCGGAAACCAGCGGTACGACGGCGCGGCGGCTGAATCCCGGATGAGCCCCGAGGAGGCGGCCTGGAGAATGGAAGTGCCCGTGGAGCAGCGGGAGTTGTTCGTGAGAGTGGTACGGCAGTTCCTGCCGGAGGGCGGCGGTACGTAGGACCGGACGGTCCGAGGGGGCACTGAGGAGGGGGAGATGGACAAGGCGGGGGACGGTCCGGCTGGGCCGGACGGCGCGGCGGAGCCCGGTCGGCGGCTCGTGGCCGAGCTGCTGGCCGAGCTGAGCCGCAAGGTGGCCGACGTGGGTGCGGGGCACGTGCGCGTCGTCACCGACGAGGAGATCGAGCGCGAGCGCGCACGCTGGTTCCGCGAGGGCTGGCGGCACGCCGGGGCCGTGGAGCCCGTCCGCCGCGAGGCGGGTGACCCCGTCGGGGGCGGCGGGCACGAGTCCGCGCGGGGTGCGGGGCACCCCGATACGGAGGGGTTGTCCGGGCCGCCTGTCCGCGTGCCCGGGATTCCGGGGGCGGCCGGGGGCCCGGGGGCGAGGGCCCGGGGTGTGGCGGGCGCCGACCGGGGCGACCCGGCCCGCCCCGCTCGCGTGCTGCGCTTCCCGTACACGGAAGACACCTGACTGCACCGGTCGGCACCCAACCGGTGCCGCTCCGCCCGGCTGCTGGACGCCGAAGGCCGGGCAGGCGCCGTTACGGGCGCCCGCCCGGCCGGTGTGCCCCCGGCGCCGACGCGGGCCGGGCCGTGCCGTCGGCACAGCGCCGTCAGCGAGGGGCTGTCAGTGAGGGGCTGTCAGCGAGAAGCTCTCACCGAGCGGCCGTCGGCGAAGGGGCCTCGGCGAGGCGACCTCAGCAGTTCCCCCGCACAGGCTTCCCCGCGAACCGCTCCGCCAGCCACTGCGCCGCCAGCGGCGACTGGGTGATGACGCCGGTGACGTGTTCGCCGAGCGGGACGGTGTGCCACTCCACGTTGGCCTTGCGGGCGCACCAGTCCTTGCGGACCTGGGTGCCGGCGCTGTACGGGATCAGCTCGTCGGCGAGGGCGTGGTAGAGGTAGACCGGTGCGTCGGGGGCGCGTGTGCCCACCTGGGAGTCGCGCAGGCGTTGCTGCCAGTCCGGCTGGTCGAGGGGGTTCTTGACGGTCATGTCCTTGATGCGCTTGAACGAGCCGAGGAGCGCTCCGTCCGCCACGCAGGAGTTGCGCAGCGCGCCGATCAGGGCCTTGCCCGCCGGGTTCAGGTACGACTCCAGGTTCAGCTCGGGGAACGCCGCGTTCTGGCCGATCGCCGCCATGAAGATCAGGCCCGAGCCGTAGGAGCCGTCGTTGAAGGCGGCCACCTTCTGCAGGTCCCCGGGCACGCCGCCGGTCGCCGTGCCCTTGACCTTGAGGTCGGGAGCGTACGAGCCGTGCAGCTCGGCCGCCCACGAGGAGGCCTGGCCGCCCTGGGAGTAGCCCATGATGCCGACCGGCGAGTCCTTCGACAGGCCCGCCTCGGGCAGCCGGATCGCGGCGCGTGCGGCGTCGAGGACCGCCTGGCCCTCGGCCCTGCCCACCGTGTACGTGTGGTCGCCGGGCGTCCCGAGGCCCTCGTAGTCGGTCACGGCGACCGCCCAGCCGCGCAGGGTGAGCTGCTGGATGAGGTTCGCCTCCATCGTGGTGCCGCGGGGGAACCCGGCGCTCGGCGCGCAGTGGTCGCCGATGCCGACCGTGCCGACGGCGTACGTGATGAGCGGGCGCGGGCCGGTGCGGCCGTCCTGCGGCACGATGACCGTGCCGGAGACGGTGTTCGGGGCGCCCTTGGCGGTGGTCGAGCGGTAGTGGATCTTCCAGGCCTTGGTGTGGGTGGGCTGGCCGGGGAGGGGGTGGAAGGCGCTCGGCTCGGAGCTGACGATGTCGCCGGGGGCGGCGACGCGGGGCTTGGTGTCCTTGGCCGTGTCCTCCGCGTGCGCGGTGGTCGTGAGGGTCGCGGCCGAGAGGCCTGCCGCGGCCATCAGGGCGAGGGCTCTGAAACCGGTGCGGGTGCGTACGTGCATGCGGCTCTCCCAACGGATCGTGGGGGACGGGAAGTTCCAGCGAACGGGACGACGTGCAGGCGTCGACCGTAGTGACTCGTGAGTAAGGTCTGTGCTGACGCGAAAGCTCAGCTTCGTTGACCTGGTGTATCAGCCCCGGCCGAGCGGGGCGGTGAACCCGCGCCGCGCGCGCCCGGCGCGTCGGAGCCAGCGGCTCCGGGCGCCTCCGCCCGGTACGCCCCCGGCGTCGTCCCCGTCCACCTGCGGAACGCCCGGTGGAACGCCGTGTCCTCGGAGAATCCGAGCCGCGCCGCGAGCCGCGCGATCGGCTCGCGCCCCTCCGCCAGCCCCGCGATCGCCGCGTCCCGCCGCACCGCGTCCTTCAGCCGCTGGTACGACGTCGACTCCTGCGCGAGCCGGCGGCGCAGCGTCGCCGGGCTGACCGCGAGCCGCGCCGCGATCTCGCCGAGCGACGGCAGCCGCGGCGAGTCCCGCAGCGCCACGGCGAGGGCCCGCCGCACCTGCTCGGCGACCGTCGTCCCGTACTCCCGCCGCGACAGCAGGTCGAACGGCGCCCGCCGCAACATCGCCGCCAGCGCGTCCTCGTCCCGCACCAGCGGCGCGGCCAGCCAGTGCGGGGCGAGCCCGGCGCCGGTGCGCTCCGCGCCGAACCGGACGGGGCAGCCGAACAGCTCCTCGTACTCGTCCTTGTGCGGGGGCGGCGGATGCCCGAAGTCGGCCCAGCGCAGCTCGATGCGGCGGCCGATCAGCCAGCTGCACAGCCGGTGCCAGATGATGACCAGGCACTCGGCGAGGAAGAAGTCCTGGTCGAGGTCGTTGCGTACGGTGAAGACGACGCCGTCGGCCGTGTGGGTCAGGGCGAGGTCCGGGCCGCCGGGGAACAGCCCGTAGAACGTCACCCCGCGCTCCATCGCCGCCCCCAGATCGCGGCAGCCGAGCGCGGCGTAACACATCATCGCGAACGTCCCCGGCCTGCTCGGCGACGACCCGAGCCCCAGGAACTCGTCGTCCGTCGCCCGGTACAACTCCCGGAACAGCCAGGCGAACTGCGTCGCCGTGATGCGCGCCCGGTCGTCCCCGAGCAGCAGCGGCGGAATCTGCGCGGCCTGCAACAGCGGCACGGTGTCGACACCCGCACGCTCGGCCCCGCGCAGCACGGCCCGCACATGGTGCACGGTGATCGTCCGCCTGGCCATGGCGTCGACGGTAGCTGGCGGGGGCGCGGGCAAGAAGGGGGCGGTGAGGGAGGGCGGTGGGGGAGGGCGGGGGTTGGCCGGATCCTTCCGTGACGCCACGGACGGCGTCGCGCCCGCGATCGGCTCGGCCGCCCACGCCCAACTGCCGGACCGGCACGCCCCTTTCGCGCTAAGCCGACCCTCCGGCGCGCGCCGGCCGGTAGGCGCGGGTTGCGGCGCCCTGGGCCGCCTTCCACGCCTGGCGCATGCGGTCGCCGACGGTGCAGTAGTCCGTCCTCCGGCAGGGCGGGCAGCCGGCCAGATGGCCCATGTAGTCCGCGTAGAGCCGCGTCGTCCGCTCGTCGAGGTCGGCCGTCGTGGGGTTCACGGCTCCACCGTCCGCAGCGGGTCGGCCGTCATGAGCAGGGCGCCCAGGTGCCCGGGGTCGCACAGGTCGCCGGGCGCCGACGGCGGGACCACCCAGCGGGTCAGCGTCGTGAGGGGGCGGCCGAGGCGGGGCACGCCGAGGAGCGTGTTCGTGCTGAGCCGCTCCTCCGTCCCGTGCCACGGGGCGTCCGTGGAGATGAGGACGTAGTACGGGCCGTAGGCGCTGCGGACGTCGCGGATGACGGGGCCGTCGAGCCAGTCGCTCAGGAACGCCGCGACCGCCCGCGGCTCGCCGCTGCCCACGGCCGCGTGCACGCGCTCGGCGGCCACGCGGACCGCGTCGAAGCGACGGCCGAGGGGGAGCAGGGCGAGGCCTTGCTGCGCCCAGGCGAGGCGGACGAGGTCGGGGCGGGGGTCGGCTCCGGCGAGCCATGCGGCGATGGGCTGTCGGGGGCCATGGGGTGGGGTCATCCGGTTGCCTTCCCAGGGGTTCCGTCGTCACTGGCGACGCTAGGGACATCGCGTGCAGGACATCCAGCGATGTGCGGCGATGTGCACTCAGATTTCTGGTCGGCGGTAGTACTGATGTGTGCTCTTGACGCCGTGCGGCCTGGGCGGGAATTTGGTGCACATCAACGCACGACCACAACGCTGGAGACGGCCATGGACTTACAGTTCATCGGGACCGATCCCGACACCGGGAAGAACGGATCCCCCACGGCCTGGGTGGACCAGGAGAACGCGGACATCGTGATCCAGAGCTACACCGCCGACCAACGGACGCGATCCCAGTGCGCCGCCCGGACAGCACCGGGGCACGCGCCGGGCATCCCCGACCATGAGACGGTGATCCGCGTTCCTGCCCGTCTGATCTCGGTCCTGAGGGAGGCCTGCGATGCCGCAGAACGCACTCAGCTTTGACGAACTCTTCGAGGCCGCGCGGCACTCGGCGGTGCACCTGGAGATGCGTGACCAGTACGCCGTCGGTGACGAGGCCGAGGACTTCCACTCCTGGCTGCGAACCGGCCGGCGGGACGTCGATCCCGGCTCGGAGTACTGGGCGCCCTGGGTGGACATGATCTCCGGAGCGGTCGCCCGGGGCGTGGTCGTGCGCCGGGCACGGATCGTGTCCGAACCGGTCACCGACTACATCCGCTACGAGCACGCCGGGGCTGTCGTCAACGTCGCAGCCGGGGAACAGGTCAGGTGGCTGCCCCGCCCGCGTGCCGTCGACTTGATGCTGCCGGGCGCGGACCTGTGGATCTTCGACGGGACGCGAGTGCTGTTCAACCACTTCACCGGAGACGGCAACTGGGCCTCCCCCGACATGGAGTTGCGCTCCGAACCGGGCATCGTCAGACAATGCGTGGACGCGTTCGAAGCCGTCTGGGACCGCGCCGTCCCGCACGAGCAGTACGAGATCCACTGACAGAAGGCACCGCGGTCCGCTCATGCCCAGCTCCCCGTCCTCCTCTGCCCACGCCGCTCGCGAGAACGTGGCGCGGCGGCTTCGAGGCCTGCGGAGGGACGCCGGTCTGACGGTCACTGAGCTGGCCGACCGGTGCGGCTGGCACCACGCCAAGACCAGCCGGATCGAGAACGCGCGCACCCCGCCCTCCCCGACGGACATCCGCCTCTGGTGCCGCGCGACCGGCACCGCGGAACAGGTCCCGGACCTGATTGCCTCTTCTCAGCACGCCGAGTCGCTCTATCGGGAGTGGCGTCGCCGCGTCCGGACCGGCCTGGCCCGGTTGCAGACCAGCTACACCGAGCTGTACCGGTCGACCGCGCTGCTTCGTACGTACTCCCCGGTGCTCATCCCCGGACTGCTCCAGACCGAGGGCTACGCCACAGCACTGTTGAGCAGGAACGCCCAGCTCCTGGACGTCCCCGACGACGGGGCGGACGCCGCAGTCGCACGCGTGCGGCGCTCGCAGGTCATCCACGAGCAGGGCCACCGCTTCGTGTTCGTGATCGAGGAAGCGGTGCTCCACTACCAACTCGGCGATGCGGACGCGATGGCCGCGCAGTTGGGATACCTGCTGACCGCCGGTGCGCTGCCGCAGGTGTCGTTCGGGATCGTCCCGACGGCGACGCACGAGCGTGTGCTGTCGCCACAGGAGACGTTCGATGTGCACGACGACACGCTGGTGTCGGTCGAGCTGATGTCCGCAGAGGTGAACGTCACCCAACCATCCGAGATCGCCTTGTATGTGAAGGCATTTGAGCAACTCCGCAGCATGGCTGTGTACGGCGCCGAAGCACGCGCCTTGATCGTGAAGGCGATCGAGGTGCTGCGCTGACCCCGGGCCGGGCGCGAGCCCGCCCGCACCGCCCCCCTGAGCACCCCGGCCAACCCCGCTGACGTTTCGCGTCATCCCGCCCGCCCCCCGTCCTCCCTAGCGTCGAGCCATGACTCCCCCTTCCGCGCCGCCGCAGGCCGAACGTCCCCGGACCCTGTCCGTCCTCGCGGAGTGGGCGGCCGACCGCCACGGCGGGCTGCCCGCGCTGCGGTTCAAGCGGGACGGCGGCTGGCAGGAGGTCTCGTACGAGGGGCTGCGCGCCGCCGTACGCGACGTGGGCCTCGCCCTCCTCCGCCTCGGCGTCGCCCCCGGCGACCGCGTCGCCATCCTCGCCGAGACCCGCGCGGAGTGGACGTACGCCCACTTCGGCGCCTTCGCGGCCGGCGCCGTCGTCGTGCCCGTGTATCCGACGGCGGGCGACGACGAAGTGGCCTGGGTGCTCGGTGACTCCGGGACCTCGGTGGTGCTCTGCGAGGACGCGGCGCAGGCCGCCAAGGTGGAGCGGCTGCGGGGGAAGCTGCCGGGGGTGCGGCGGGTGGTGGTGATGACGGGGGCGGAGGCGTACGCGGGGGCCGGAGTGACCGGCGGCGGTGAGCCCGGGGCAACCGTCGGGTCCGGGGCGGCCGCCGACGCCGGGGCGGACGTGGGCGCCGGGGCGACCGCCGACTCCGAGTCCGGGGCCGCCGTGGGCACCGGGCCCGGCGCCGCCCTCCTGGAGCGGGCCCAAGCCCGCACCCCCGGCGACCCCGCCACCATCATCTACACCTCCGGCACCACCGGACCCCCCAAGGGCTGCGTCCTCACCCACGGCAACATCGGCGCCGTGCAGGACGCCTCCCTGCCCCTCATCGAGGGCGGCCCGGGCGACGCCACGTACCTCTACCTCCCCCTCGCCCATCTGCTCGCGCAGCTCATCGAGTTCACCACCCTCATCGAGGGCGGCACGCTCGTGTACTTCGGCGGCCGCATCGAGGACGTCGTCGCCGAGCTCGCCGAGGCGCGGCCGACCCATCTGCCGTCCGTACCGCGCCTGTTCGAGAAGATCCACTCGGTGGTGCTGTCGCTCGCCGAGTCGGGGGAGGGCGGGCGCGAGCGCTTCGAGGAGGCGGTACGGATCGGCGTACTCGCGGCCGAAGGCGCCCTGCCCGACGAGCTGCGCGACGCGTACGAGGCCGCCGACAAGACCCTGTACGGGCCGGTCAGGCAGGCCCTCGGCGGGCGCGTGCGATGGGCGCTGACCGGCGGCGCGCCGATCGCCCCGCACGTCCTGGACTTCCTGCGGGCCTGCGGCATCCGGGTCTTCGAGGGGTACGGGATGACCGAGTCCGGCGGCGTCATCAGCCTCAACCACCCCGCCGCCGTGCGGTACGGCACCGTGGGGCGGCCCATCGCGGGCTGCGAGGTGCGCATCGCGGACGACGGCGAAGTGCTCGCCCGCGGCGCCAACGTCTTCCCCGGCTACCACGCCGACGAGCCCGCCACCCGCGCCGCCCTCGACGACGACGGCTGGCTGCACACCGGTGATCTGGGCGCCCTCGACGAGGACGGCTATCTGCGCATCACCGGCCGCAAGAAGGACCTCATCATCACCTCGGCGGGCAAGAACCTCACCCCGTCCCTGACCGAACTCGCCCTCCAGGCCTCCCGGTTCGTCTCCCGCGCGGTGATGGTGGGCGACCGGCGACCCCACCCCGTCGCCCTGATCACCCTCGACGCCGAGGAGGTCACGGGCTGGGCATCCCGGTCGGGCCTCACCCTCACCGAGCCCGTGTCGGCCGACCCGCGGGTCCGCGCCCTCGTCCAGGAGGCGGTCGACACGGCCAACGCCCGGGTGTCGCGCCCGGCGAGGATCCGCGCCTTCGCCGTCCTGGAGGAGGACTTCTCCGTGGCGGACGGGCTCCTGACGCCGAGCCTGAAGGTGCGGCGGCGGGCGGTGGTGGAGCGGTACGGGGCGGTGGTGGAGAGGTTGTACGAGGAGGGGCGGGGCGCCTAGGGGCGGTTCGGCGGGGGTCCGTCGGGCGCGCCCCGGCCCGAGGACTTCTACGTCGGCGGGGAGCCCGCCCCTGCCGGGGTCCGCGTCACCATCGACCACATCGCCCGGCGCAACCCCGACCAGGAGGCCCGCCGCCGTACTGCCCAGTGGATCAAGGGCATGCTCCAGCCGCACCTCGAACAGCACCCGGGACTGCACTGGGAGTTCCACGCCGACGAGACCAGCGAGGACCTCTGGATGATCAACGGAATCGTGCCGCCCCCGGGAGGCTCCGACGCCGAGAAGAAGTGGGCGGAGCTGAACTCGGCGTCCGCGTACTGATCGGCCTGGGCTGATCGGGCGGGGCTGATCGGGCGGGGGCGGCTGCCGCACGTCGTGCCTGGCCGGGCCCCGGGGTGGTCCTGCCCGGCCAGGCCCTAGGACAGCCCCACCAGCCGCAGCAAGGCCGTCGCCCCCGCCGCACCCATCACGACCAGCGCGAACGGCGCGCGCCGCCACGCGAGTACGCCCCCGACCAGCACCCCCAGCGGCCGCGCCCAGCCCGCGAAGTCCTGCCCCTCGGTGAGCGCACCGGTGGCGAGCAGCGCGACGAGCAGCACGGTCGCGCCCACGGTCAGCAACTCCTGTACGCGGACGGGTAGTTCTACGCGGCCGTGCAGGAGGGGTCCGGCGAGGCGGAAGGCGTAGGTTCCAGCGGCGAGGACGAGGACGCAGAGGAGGTAGGCGTTCATGAGGGGGTTCCCGGGGAGGCGGGGATGGGATCGGGCTCGGGCTCGGGGGTGGGATCTTCGGAGGGCTGGGCCCGGGCCGGATCTGGAGCCTGGGCCTGGGCCGGAGGCGCGGCCGTGTCCGGCGCCGGGGTCGCGCCAGTCGTCGCCTTGCCCGGCCGTCGCCGCATCGCCACCAGCCCGACCAGCGCGAGCAGCACCGGCGCCCCGGCGGGCAGGACCGGAGTCGCCGCCACCGCGATCACCGCGCCGAGCGCCCCGGCCCTGCGCGCGTTCCCGCTCTCCCGCACCGCGGGCATGACCAGCGCGAGCAGCACCGCGGGGAACGCGGCGTCGAGCCCGAACCGCCCGGTGTCGCCGAGCGCCGACCCGGCGAGCGCGCCCGCGAGCACGCTCACGTTCCACACGGCGAACAGGCCGATCCCCGATATCCAGAACGCGGCCTTGCGGCTTCTGCGGTCCGGCTGGGCGAGGACGAATGCCGCCGTCTCGTCGGTGATCAGGTGCGCGCCCACGAGGCGGGCCGCCCAGGAGCGGCCCAGGCTGTCGGCGACGGCCAGGCTGAAGGCCGCCGTACGGGAGTTGAGCAGCAGCCCGGTGGCCGCCGCGGCCGCGGCGCCGCCGCCACCCGCCAGCACGGCGACGGCGCTGAACTGGGCGGAGCCCGCGTACACGAGCAGGGACATGGCGACCGGCACCCAGAGCGGCAGGCCGTCCGCGACGGCGATCGCGCCGAAGGAGATGCCGACGACGACGTCGGCGGCCCAGACGAGCGCGATGTCGCGCAGGACGCCCGGGGGCAGGTCGGAGAGGCGGACGAACCCCGTCGTTCGCTCTGCGGGGTCATCCGTTCGGTGTGGCGAACGCATGTCGCGTAGCATGGGCAGACGTCGAAGCGTTCGTCAAGTCGAACGATTGGTACTCTGTGCCGAACGAATCGATCGGAAGCCGGGATCGGAAGCCGGGATCGGAAGCCGGGATCGGGAGTCCGGACCGGCAGCTCAGATCGGCAGCCAGGACCCGCAGCTCAGGGAGTGTGCAGCGCATGACCGACCTCGGCGACGGCGCCAAGGGCCCCCGGCCGGGCGGCGCGCGCCCGCCCGCGGGCCTGCCCCGCGAGTGGATCGCCGCGGCCCTGCGCCGGGAGCGCACCCGCGCTGGGCTCTCCCTCTCCGAGCTGGCCAAACGCGCCGGAATCGCCAAGTCCACGCTGTCCCAGCTGGAGGCGGCGACGGGGAACCCGGGCATCGAGACGGTCTGGGCGCTCGCCGTCGCCCTCGGCGTGCCGTTCAGCGTGCTCGTCGAGTCGCCGGGCCCCGCCGTGACGGTGATCCGCGCGGGCGAGGGCCCGACGATACGGGCCGAGGAGGCCTCCTACGCGGGCACGCTGCTCTCGGCGGGCCCGTCCGGCGTGCGGCGCGACATCTATCACGGCGCCATGGAGCCCGGCTCCGTGCGCGAGTCCGAGCCGCACATCCCCGGCTCGGTGGAGCATCTGATCGTCAGCACGGGCCGGGTGCTCGCGGGCCCGTCCGGCGAGCGGGTGGAGCTGGGCCCCGGTGACTACATGTCGTACCGGGGCGACGTCCCGCACGCGTACGAGGCGCTGGTGCCGGGCACGACGTTCGTGCTGGTGATGCAGCACGTGTGAGGCGTCCGGCCGGGGTGCCCGGGGCCTGCGGCCAGGCTCCGCGCTCAGCCCCTGCGTCGCTTGGGCCCCAGCAACTGCTCCCGCAGCGCGGTGAGTTGATGTGATGTGTCCACGGCCCGCGCCTCGTCCAGCGTCGTCAGTGCCAGCAGCAGCACGTCCGCGACCACGAGAGCCGTGAGCGCCTCGGTCGTTATGCCGGTGGGCGTGTGCGGCGCCGTCAGGACCGCGTCCACCCGCCCCCCGAACACCTCCGCCAGCTCGTCCGTCACCAGCACGACCCGGGCCCCGACCGCCCGGGCCCGGTCGATCAGGACGTCGAGCTCCGGCAGGGCCCGCCCCGGCTGGAAGATCACCACCGCGTCCCCCCGCCGCAGCGCGAGCAGGTCGTCGGCGAGCGCGAACCCGGTCGCCCCCACGTGCCGGGCCCGCCGCCCGATGCGGCCGAGCGCCAACGCCAGGTGCCGCGCGGCCAGTTCGGACGCGGCGACCCCGAAGCAGTGGATCTCGCCCGCCTCGGCGAGCACCCCGACCGCCGTGCGCAGCGCCTCGTCCGGGGTGAGGCGGCGGGCGTGCTCGATGCGCTCCTGCGCCTCGTCGAACACCTCGTCCCAGATGCCGCCGAGGTCCCGCCCGACGTGCGCGATGCGCTGGGCGAGGCGCACCTCCGGGGCGACGCTGGAGGTGAAGTCCGCGGTGAGGTCGCGCTTGAGCGCGGGCAGGCCCGCGTACCCCAGGCGCTGGAGGGCGCGGACGACCGTGGCGTTGCTCGTCCCGCTGGCCGAGCCCAGCTCCTGCGCGGACGCGAAGAGCAGGGACTCGGCGGGCGCCCCCGCCAGATACTGCGCCACCGCGCGCTCCGACGCGGACAGCGTCTCCCACTGATCCCGCACGGCGGCCCGCAGTCGGGCCAGGCCGCCCGCGTCGCCGTCCCCGCCGGGCCCCGCCCCACCCGCCCCTGCCGCGCCGCTCCCGCCGCCCGCGCCGCCGTCCTCGCCCTCCGGCACCCCTGAAATCTTCATTACGGCTATTGACTCCCGTGTGATGCCCGTTACTCTCCTGGACAACGCATTCCAAGGAGAGAGAGTTCCGTAACCGACGTTACAGGACGGCGGTCCCGGGGACCTCTCCGTCGCGAGGAGAAGCATGGCACCGCGCACCGCCCCCGCAGGCCCGACCGACCCGCTCGTGGCCGACCCGTCCAGAACGCTCCCGGTCGTCGAGATCTCCGGCACCCCCACCGCCCGCGGCCGCCAGTACGGCGAGGCGGTCCGCCCCCAGCTGCACGCGGCGCTCGCGTACTACGAGGCCGCGTTCGGCCAGTCGGCCGGGCTGACCTGGGACCAGGTGACGGCACGGGCCGCCCGCTGGCTGCGGCCCGTGCGGGAGTACGCGCCCGACCTGGCGGAGGAGATGGCCGGGATCGCCGAGGGCGCGGGCGTCGGCCTCCTCGACGTCCTCGCCCTGAACGCCCGCGGCGAGGTGATCTACGACCGGTCGTTCAAGGACATGGCCGGCAGTGCCGCGCCACAGGCCGCCGCCGAAGCCGCCGCCGAGGCCGCCCCCGAAGTCCCCGACGGCTGCACCTCCTTCGCCGCCTACGGCGAAGCCAGCGGCGACGGTCACGTCTACGCCGGGCAGAACTGGGACTGGCGCGCCGGAGTCGCCGACACCGTCGTGATGCTGCGCATCGTCCAGCCCCCGAAGCCCACCCTGATCATGCAGGTGGAGGCCGGCCAGATCGGCCGCCAGGGCGCCAACTCCGCCGGGATCGCGCTCAACGCCAACGGCCTCGGCGGCCGCTTCAGCGACGCGGTCGGCCTGCCGCAGACCGTCGTACGCCGTCGCGTCCTGGACCAGCACGCCATCACCGACGCCGTCGACGTGCTCTGCCGCGCCCGCGCCCACATCGCCTCGAACGCCCTGCTGACCTGCCGCGAAGGCTTCGCCATCGACCTGGAGACGACGCCTGCCGGGCACGGCTGGATGTATCCGACCGACGGGCTCCTCGTGCACGGCAATCACTACCAGGCGGGCGTCCCCGCCGCCCTCGCCGCCGAGTACCGCCCGATGTCCCCGGACTCGTTGATCCGCGTCCCGCGCGCCGAACAGGGCCTGCGCGCCCTGCGCGCCGCCACCGGACCCGACGAGTCCCTGAAGATCATCAAGCAGGCCATGTCCGACCACCTGGGCCACCCCGAGTCGCTGTGCACCCACCCCGACCGGCGCCGCCCGCCCCTCAAGCACTGGGCCACCCTCGTCTCCTCCTGCGTGGACCTGACGACCGGCGACTACCGCGTCACCGCGGGCACCCCCTGCGACCGCGACTACCAGCACCTTCCGTGGAACCTCTACGACGGCCCGTACGGAGAAGCCAGATGACCACGAAGCGCCCGCAGCGGCCCCCGCGCCGGATGCGGCTCCCGCGCCCGACGCTGCCCCCGCGCCCGCGCGCCGTCGGCGCCGGGCTCGCCGCCCTGGCCCTGCTCGGTGCCGCGGGCTGCGCCGGAGCCGACACCTCCGCCCTCGGCGGCAAGCCCGCCGACGCCGCGAAGCTCAAGCTGTCCCCGACCACCCCGCCCGCCCGCGGCCAGCTCGACCGCGCCGACTGGCTCCTGGAGGACGAGCCCGACTCGCTCGACCTCGACACCCAGGGCACCAGCGCAGGCCGCGTCGTCCTCACCAACGTCTGCGAGCGGCTCTACCAGCTCCAGCCCGACATGAGCGTCAAGCCGTTCCTCGCCGAGAAGGCCCGCACGCCCGACGACCGCACCCTCGTCCTGACCGTCCGCGACGGCGTCACCTTCCACGACGGCTCGAAGCTCACCGCCGCCGACGTGCTGTGGAGCCTGAAGCGGCACGCCGACCCGGACATGGAACAGGCCGACGAGTTCGGCAACGTCCTGGCGATGGAGAAGACCGGGCCGCGCGAGATCACCGTCCGCTTCAAGGAGCCCGACGCCCTGTTCACCAAGGCGCTCGCCGGGGACGCGGGCATCGTCTGGAACCCCCGCCAAGTGCGCGCCGCGGGCAAGGAGTTCGGCACCCCGGGCCACGGCGACGCCTGCTCGGGTCCGTACCGCCTGAAGAGCTGGAAGTCCGGCGACTCGCTCACCATCGAGGCGTACGAGGGGTATTGGGGCAAGAAGCCGCCGACCCGCCGTGTCGACTTCCGCTGGGCCTCCGACAGCGCCCTCGTGAACGCCCTGAAGACGGGCGCCGCCGACGGCACGTACGCCGAGTCGCCCAACACCGCCGCCGCCCTGCGCACCACCAAGGGCCTCAAGCAGTACTACGGCCCCTCCACCGCCTCCCTCGTCCTCATCCCGACCGCCCGCGGCGGCCTCAAGGACCCGGCGATCCGGCGCGCCCTGTCCCTCGCCCTGGACCGCGAGGGCATCGCCAACTCCGGTTACGGCGGGCTCGTGCAGCCGTGGGCGTCGCCGGTCGGGGCGGGCGCCTGGGGGTACGAGAAGCGGCACTTCGCCGCCGCCCAGCGGAAGCTGACGGCGGTCGCGCCGGTCTCGCCCTCCGCCGACGACATCGCCGAGGCCCGGAAGCTGGTCAAGGAGGCGGGCGCCCCCGACGACCCGATCGTCATCGGCACCGACAGCAGCCAGGGCCGCACGGTGGTCGCCAACGCCACCCGCGCCGCGCTCCAGCGCATCGGCCTGAAGGCACAGATCAAGACGGTCCCGCCGGCCCAGTTCGAGGAGTTCTACAGCGACCCCGGCGCCCGCGCCGACATCGACGCCCTCGTCGGCGACTGGTACATCTCCAAGTCCGACCCCATGGGCTTCTACGACAACGGCCTGTCCGACTCCTCCAACAACTGGGTCGGCTTCAAGGACGCCACGTACGACCGTCTGACGCGCCGCGCCCTCGGCACGCTCGACGACGAGCGCCGGGCCCGGCTCACCACCGACATCCAGCGGCGGTTCGTGAACGCGGCCGTCTGGATCCCCGTGGCGCAGGTGCCGACCGCGCTCGTCCTCAGCGACGAGCTGACCGGACCGCCCGCGTCCCAGGCGTACCTCTACTACCCGTGGGCCGCCCAGCTCGGCCCGCGAAAGGCCGGGTGAGCCCCATGGCACTTCGCCTCGCACTCCGCGTCGGCCGCCGCGTCACCGGTGTGCTCGCGACGCTCCTCGCTGCCTCCTTCGTCATCTTCGCCGCCGTGTACGCGGCGCCGGGCGACCCCGCCGTGTTCCTCGCGGGCGGCCGCGACAAGCTGACACCGGAACGGCTCGCGCAGGTCCGCGCCGAGTACCACCTCGACGAGCCCCTGTTCGTCCAGTACGGCCGCTGGCTGTGGGACTGCGTCCACCTCGACCTCGGCCGCTCCTTCAAATACAGCGACCAGGTCGCCGACCTGGTGGCCGCCCGCTTCCCCACCACCCTCCAACTCGTCCTGTACGCCACGGTCCTGTTCGTCGTCCTCGGCGTGGGCGCGGGCGTCCTCGCCGCCGTGAAGCGGTCCACGTGGGTGGACTCGGCGGTGGTGGGCGCGACGACGCTGGCCGCGTCGGTGCCGTCGTTCGTCGCGGCCATCGCGCTGGTGTCGTTCTTCGGGGTGCGGCTCGGCTGGTTCCCGGTGACCGGGAGCGGGTCCGGCTTCCTGGACACGGTCCGCCATCTCACGCTGCCAGCCCTGTCGCTGGCGCTCGGCGCGCTCGCCCTCGTCAGCCGGGTCACCCGGCAGGCGATGGTGGACGCGGCGGCCTCCGACCACGTCGAGGCGGCCCGCGCCTCCGGCGTCCCCGAGCGGGACATCGTCCGCCGGCACGTCCTGCGCAACGCGCTCGGCCCCATCGTGACCATGTGCGGCCTGGTCATGGCGGGCATGCTCGCCGGAACCGTCGTCGTGGAGACCGCGTTCGGCCTCAGCGGCATCGGCTCGCTGCTCGTCGGCGCCATCAACACCCATGACTTCCCCGTCGCCCAGGCCGTCCTGCTCCTGATGGTCACCGGATACATCGTGGTCACGACGCTGGTGGACGCCGTCCACCCGCTGCTCGACCCCCGCGTCGAAGGAGCGGCCCGATGACCGCGATCCTCACCGAAGCCCCCGCCCCGGCCCTCGCGGCCGTACGCGGACGCCGTCCCGTCGGCGTCCTCGTCGCGGGCACCCTCCTCGCCCTGGTTGTCATCGCGGCCGTGTGCGCCCCCCTGCTCGCGCCGTACGCCCCCGACACCATCGACCTCTCCTCCTCCCTCGTCGGCACCGGCCGCGACCACCTCCTCGGCACCGACTCCTCCGGCCAGGACCTGCTCTCCCGGGCCCTGTACGGAGCCCGCAGCAGCCTCATCGCCCCGCTCGCGCTGCTCGCCGTCGCCGGAGTCCTCGGCGTCACCCTCGGCGTGCTCGCCGCGTGGCGCGGCGGCTGGGTCGACGTCCTCGTCTCCCGCCTCACGGACGTGATGTACGCCTTCCCCGGCCTGCTGTTCACCGTCCTGATCATCGCGGTCTTCGGCGCGGGCATGACGACCTCCGTCCTCGCCCTCGGCCTCGCCTTCACGCCGACCGTCGCCAAGTACACGCGCTCCCTGGCCCTTTCGGAGGCCCGCAAGCCGTACGTCGACGCCTACCGCGTCCAAGGCATGGGCGGCCTTCGCATCTGCGCCGCCCATGTCGTCCCGAACCTCGCCCGCGCGATCCTCGGCTACCTGGTCGTCCTCTTCGGCGAGGCCCTGATGTCCCTGGCGACCCTCTCCTACCTGGGCTTCGGCGCCCAACCCCCGTCCTCCGACTGGGGCTTGATGGTCCAGGAGGGGCAGGCCGCGATCGTCCAGGGCGCGATGCTGCCCGCACTCGTGCCCGGCACGGCCATCGCCCTGGTGGTCGTGTGCTTCAACGTCGTCGGCGTCTGGGCCGCCGACCGTCTGGGGAGGCAGTGATGAGCGAATTCCGTCCCGGGGGTACGTCCGCTCCGGTGGCCGAGGCCTCGGTGGGACCCGGCGCCGCGGCGGAGCCCGGTTCCACGGTGGAGTCCGACGCCGTGGCGGAGCCCGGTGCCCTGCTGGAGATCGCGGACCTGACCCTGCGGCTGCCCGGCGCCGCCCGGCCTGTCCTCGACTCGGTGTCCCTGACCGTGGCGCCCGGCGAAGTCGTCGCCCTGGTGGGGGAGTCGGGCTCGGGCAAGTCGACGACGGCGAAGGCGGCACTCGGGCTCTTCCCCGCCGGGGCGGTGGCCTCCGGTTCCGTACGCTTCGACGGCACCGAAGTCCTCGGCCTCACCGGCGAACGGCTGCGCGCCCACCGCGCCGACGGTGTCGCCCTGGTCCACCAGGACCCGCGGGCCGCGCTCAACCCGGTGCGGCGCGTCGGGGACTTCCTGGTCGAGCGCGGCGCCAGCAGGTCGGAGGCGGTCGAGCTGCTCGCCTCCGTGGGGCTGCCGGACCCGGCCCGCCGGGTGCGGCAGCGGCCGCACGAGATGTCCGGCGGGATGCTCCAGCGCGTCGTCATCGCGGGCGCCCTCGCGGCCCGCCCGCGCCTGCTCCTCGCCGACGAGGCGACCAGCGCGCTCGACGTCACCACCCAGGCCGACATCCTCGCCCTGCTGCGCACCCTGCGCGCCGAGCACGGCCTCGGGCTCCTCTTCATCACCCACGACCTGCACCTGGCGGCCGCGTACAGCGACCGTGTGTACGTCATGTACGCGGGCCGCGTCGTCGAGTCCCGCACGGCCTCGGCGCTCTTCACCACCCCCGCCCACCCCTACACCCAGGGCCTCCTCACCTGCTCCCCGACCCTGGGCGACACCCTCACGCCCCTCCGCCCCATCCCGGGCCGCCCCCCGTCCCTCTCGGACACCTACACGGGCTGCCCCTTCGTCAGCCGCTGCCCCGAGTCCCACCCGACCTGCGAGACCTGGGCCCCGGAGCCGGTGCGCCTGCCGGACGGCGGCACAGCGGCCTGCGCCCTCGTGAGTGCCGCACAGCCACAGGCCGACGGCGCCGACACGGACAAGGTGAACCACGGATGAAGCCCCACCTGCTGCTGGAAGCAGACAGCCTCAGCAAGACCTACCCCCTGCCGGGCGGCGGCTCCCACCGGGCGGCGGACGGCGTGACCTTCACCGTCCCCCCGGGCGGCGCCCTCGGCATCGTCGGCGAGTCCGGCTCCGGCAAGACGACGGTCGCCAGGATGCTCGTGGGCCTGGTCCGCCCGGACCACGGCACGATCACGGTGGCGGGCAGGACGAGGGACCCCCGTCCGCCCAGGGGCAGGGCGGCCCGCCTGGCCAGGGCGAGGGAGATCCAGATGGTCTTCCAGGACCCCTATGGCTCCCTGGACCCCCGCCTGACGGCGACCCAGTGCCTCCGCACGGCGCTGCGCCTGCACGACCGGGGCGAGGCGGAGGCGGCGGAGCTCCTGGACCGGGTGGGCCTCGGCCCGAGGGAGGCGGACGCCCGCCCGAGGGACCTGTCGGGCGGCCAGCGCCAGCGCCTGGCCATCGCGCGGGCCCTTGCCGTGGACCCCAGGATCCTCGTCCTGGACGAGGCGGTGGCGGCGCTGGACGTGTCGATCCAGGCCCAGATCCTCCAGCTTCTTGCGGAGATCAGGGCGGAGACGGGGGTGGCGCTGGTGTTCGTGAGCCATGACCTGGCGGTGGTGCGGCACGTGACGGACGAGGTCCTGGTCATGCGTCGCGGCAAGGTGGTCGAACGGGGCCCGACCCCCCAGGTCCTCTCGTCCCCCGAGGACCCGTACACCCACCTCCTCCTGGCCTCCGTACCCACCGAAGGCTGGGACCCGACCGTCGCAGCCCACGCCCGCGCGTCCCTGGACCCGACCTAGCCCTGGCAGTACGCCCCGCGCGGGCGGGGCACCTCACCCCCGATCGGCCTCCGGCCTCGTCCTCAAACGCCCGACGGGCTGAAAGATCCCCGCCCCGCCGGACGGGCGGCGTCCCAGCGCAACCAGGGACATCTCAGCCTGTCCGGCGCTTGAGGACGAGGCCGAAGGCCGATCCACGCCCAGCACGGCGCCCCCGCCAGAAAAAGGCAGGAGCCCCGCTGCTCCCACGAACGTGGGAGCGCAGGGCTCCTTGGGTACTGCTTCCGTCCGGATCAAGCCTCCCTTGTGGGAGGCAAGCCGCCCCTTAGATGGGGGTGACGTTCTCCGCCTGCGGACCCTTCGGGCCCTGCGTGACGTCGAAGTTCACGGCCTGGTTCTCCTCGAGGGAGCGGAAACCGCTGGCGTTGATCGCGGAGTAGTGCACGAAGACGTCGGGGCCTCCGCCTTCCTGGGCGATGAAACCAAAGCCCTTTTCGGCGTTGAACCACTTCACGGTTCCGGTAGCCATAAGCCCTCCTTGGGCCAAAGGGTTGCCCTGCTCCAGAACCTGCGATTGTTGAAACAACTGCAAAAGTCTGAAAACGACGAGAGCCCGCGGGTCACATGCTCCGCAGGCTCTGTACTGCAAGGGAAACCAAACTGCAACTTGCGGTGAGCTTAGCACGCAGGCACCCGGAAGCAATAGGGATCAAGATCACGTCACCCGGAGGTTTGACGGGATCTTCAGCAGGGTTGACGGAGGGCGCTCCGGGCCCCCGGCGACAGCGCCGCGCCGCGACGGGTCTAGCCTCACCGATGTGGACAATTCTCCCGCTGACACCCCGGACGGGGGGCCCTCGGACGGGGCCGCCTCAGCCCGCACCGCGAGGCCGCGCGTCGGCCACATCCAGTTCCTGAACTGCCTGCCCCTGTACTGGGGCCTGGCCAGGACCGGCACCCTGCTCGACTTCGAGCTCACCAAGGACACCCCGGAGAAGCTCAGCGAGCAGCTGGTGCGCGGGGAGCTGGACGTCGCTCCGGTGACCCTGGTCGAGTTCCTGAAGAACGCCGACGACCTCGTCGCCTTCCCGGATCTGGCCGTGGGCTGCGACGGCCCGGTGATGTCCTGCGTGATCGTGTCGCAGGTGCCGCTGGACCGCCTGGACGGGGCGCGGGTGGCCCTCGGCTCCACCTCGCGCACGTCCGTGCGCCTCGCGCAGCTGCTCCTGGCGGAGAAGGTCGGCGTACGTCCCGACTACTACTCGTGCCCGCCCGACCTCGGCCTGATGATGCAGGAGGCGGACGCCGCCGTCCTCATCGGCGACGCGGCGCTGCGCGCGAACCTCATCGACGGCCCGCGGCTCGGCCTGGAGGTCCATGACCTGGGCCGGATGTGGAAGGACTGGACGGGCCTGCCGTTCGTCTTCGCGGTGTGGGCGGCGCGGCGCGACTACCTGGCGCGCGAGCCGGAGGTCGTACGGGAGGTGCATCAGGCGTTCCTGTCCTCGCGGGACCTGTCCCTTGACGAGGTCGCGAAGGTCTCGGAGCAGGCGGCGCGCTGGGAGGCGTTCGACGCGGGCGTCCTTGAGCGGTACTTCACGACGCTGGACTTCCGCTTCGGGGCGGCGCAGCTCGCGGGGGTGGCGGAGTTCGCGCGGCGCGTCGGGCCCTCGACCGGGTTCCCGGCGGACGTGAAGGTGGAGCTGCTCGGGCCGTAGCCGCGGCCGGGCCCGTGCCCGGCGCGTGCGCCCCCGGGGTCCGGCGGGTCACGTGCTCGGCACGGGTGCCTTCATGTGCTTGCTGATCCACTGGATCGGCCCGTTCCCCATGCCGGGCACGTACGAGTGGGCGCTGTGGGTGCCGCCCTGGATGACGTTCAGACGCGTCTTGACCGGGCCCTTCCCGTACTCCTTCATGAACGCCTCCAGGTTCGCCTGCCCCTTCTCCGCCGTTCCGACCTGGAAGGCGATGTCGACCTCGGGGCCGCCGCGCGCGATCAGGCGCCGGGCGAGCCGACCCGGGTCGTTGGCGAGCCGCTCGGTCTCGTGGCCGTGCCACAGGGGCGAGTCGGGCACGGTGTCGGGGCCGCTCGCGATGACCGCCCGGAACCGGTCCGGGCGCTTGAGGACGGACTTCAGACCCACGAATCCGCCCGAAGAGGAACCCATGAAGGCCCAGCCGTCACGGGAGTCGAAGGTGCGGAAATTCGCCTTCACGAAATCCGGTATGTCCTCCGTCATCCAGGTGCCCATTCGCGGCTGCCCCGGTATGTCACTTCCGTCGTAATAGAACTTGTCATCGGGATTGAGTACGGGCATCACGACGACGAACGGCAGGCTCTTTCCCTGGCGTGACCACTTGGCGATGGAGCTCTCCAGCTTGAGGTCCGTGCCCATCCAATAGTTATTGGGGTAGCCGGGGCCGCCGGGCAGCGCGATGAGCACCGGGAAGCCGCTGTGCGCGTACTTCGGGTCGAAGTATTGCTTGGGCGCCCAGACCCATACCTTTCCGGTGAACCCCGACTTCTTGCCGCGCAGGGTCGTCACGCCGATCTTGGTGCCGTCCTCCAGGGTGCTTTCCGTGGTGAAGTCCGCGCGCGGCCCCGTCGGCATCCGGCTGCCGTCGGCCTTCGCCCGCCGGGCGGCGCCCGCGTCCCCGGACGAGGACGCCTTCGGGTTGTCGAACGTGACCGGCTCGGGCTTGTCGGACGAGCAGCCGGTGAGGGCGGCCGCGGCCAGTGCGGCGGCCATGAGGGCGGCGATGCGGGTCGGGCGGCGGTTCATGGCGCTCCAGGGAGTCCGGGCAGGCGTACAGGGGCAATCTGGTCATTTACGGATGGATAGATGGCGTGGGGGCGTGCTGCGTTCCCGTCCGCGCGCCCGTGTGCCCCACCGCATTACGCTGGCCGTCGACACGGGCACGCGGCGGACACCGGCGGACGCCGGGGCACGCACCGGCGGGCGCCGTGTGGGCATGCGATCAGCGCGTCTGGGGGAGGCCTTCGCCATGCACCCGCTCGAAGCGGACGAACCCGCCGTCATCGGCCCCTACCGACTGCTCGGACGCCTCGGCGCCGGCGGCATGGGGCGCGTCTATCTGGGCCGCAGCGCCGGTGGCCGCACCGTCGCCGTGAAGGTCGTCCACCCGCACTTCGCCCTCGACGAGGAGTTCCGCGCCCGCTTCCGGCGCGAGGTCGACGCGGCCCGGCGGGTCGGCGGCGACTGGACCGCCCCCGTCCTGGAGGCCGACCCGGAGGCACGGGTGCCGTGGGTGGCGACGGCGTACGCGGCCGGTCCCTCCCTGACCGAGGCGGTGCGGGACGGCGGCGCGCTGCCCGAGCACTCGGTCCGCGTCCTCGGCGCGGGCCTCGCCGAGGCCCTCGCGCACGTCCACGGCCTCGGCCTGGTCCACCGCGATGTGAAGCCCTCCAACGTCCTGCTCACCATGGACGGGCCCCGCCTCATCGACTTCGGCATCGCCCGCGCCACCGACGGCACCGCGTCCCTCACCTCCACGGGCGTCTCCATCGGTTCGCCCGGCTACATGTCCCCGGAGCAGATCCTCGGCAAGGGCGTCACCGGTGCCGCCGACGTCTTCTCCCTCGGCGCCGTCCTCGTCTACGCGGCGACCGGCGGCACTCCCTTCCCCGGCGACTCCTCCGCCGCGCTGCTCTACAAGGTCGTCCACGAGGAGCCCGAACTCGGCGCCCTCACCGGCGACTTCCGCGACCTGGTGGCA
This sequence comes from Streptomyces sp. NPDC040610, assembly GCF_055594065.1. Lineage (NCBI taxonomy): Bacteria > Bacillati > Actinomycetota > Actinomycetes > Kitasatosporales > Streptomycetaceae > Streptomyces > Streptomyces sp. NPDC040610. The sequence continues at coordinate 111,769 of NZ_JBVIXA010000001.1, forward strand.
GCCTGCCTCGCCAAGGACCCCGCCGCCCGCCCCGCCCCCGCCGACCTGGCCCGCCACCTCGCCCCCGAGGGCGCGGCGCCGCTGGTGGCGGCGGGCTGGCTGCCCGGGGCCGTGGTGGAGCGGGTGAGCCGGAGTGCGGTGCGGCTGCTGGACCTGGAGGTGGACCACGCGAGGGGTGCGGACGGCTCGGGCGGAGCGGCGGGGCCGCTGTCGGGGCCGGTGCCGTTCACGGGGGCGAGTGCGGCTGCGGGCACGGGGGCAGGGGCAGGGGCGGCGGGCGTGTTCGGGCCGCCGGACGCGTCGTACAACTCATACGCCTCATACGCCTCGTACACGCCGGGAGGTCCCTCGACGCCGTCGGCGCCACCGCTGCCGTCGGGCCCTTCGGGCTCCCCGGCGCCGTCGGCCGCGCACGAGTCGGGCCCATCCGCGCCCCCGCCCGCGTACGAGGAGAAGAGCGCCCCGGCGCCGCACGGGGCCGGGACGCCCGCGACCGCCGACACGGCGCTGTCCGACGCGCCGCCCTCCGGCGGGCTCTCGCTCTCCGTGGCGGCGACCTCGGCGCCCGCGCGGCCCGACGGCCGGGGGCGCAGGGTGAGTTGTACGGTCGCGCTGGCGGTGGCCGGGGCGCTCGCGGCGGTCACGGTGGGGTCGGTGTTCGTGTTCAACCTGCTGCCGGGGGACGACGGCGGCGCCAAGGACTCGGCGGGACGGCCGCCGAGCGCGACGGGGGACACGGGCGACGACTCGCAGCTCGAGGGCGCCGTGCCCGCGCGCTACCTCGGCACGTGGCGCGGCAAGGCGTCGGCGCGCGACGGCCTCGTACCGCTCGGCACGTTCGAGGTGACCGTGCGCCAGGTGCCGAAGGCCGGGGACCGCATCGGCGCGGTGACGCAGACGGACCTCATCGGCGACAAGTGCGTGGACAACCTGACCCTGAAGTCGGCCACGCCCAAGGAACTCGTCGCCACCGGCGTCGGCGACAAGTCCAACCCGAAGCAGTGCTCCCAGGCCTCCCACACGGTGCGGTTGCGACCGGCCGGCTCCGGGCTGCGGTACACCTCCGAGGATCCGAAGGCGGGGGATCCGGCTGCGCGGTTGGCCAAGGTCGGGTGACATATGTGCACCTGAAGGGCTATGGGGGATTAGTCGTTGGGTGGGAATTGCGGGGAACTCGGGGGCGGTAAACCTGGGATTGACAGGTGCGGTAGCGTCCCACGTGGCAGTTGAGATTCTTTACTTTCGTGATACGGGGAGGTACCGATGGCTGACGACATCGACCGCGGTGCAAAACTCGAGAAGCTCCAGAAGCTGTACGAGGCGTTCCAGAAGAAGGAGGGCGAGGTCCGTGACCTCATCCACCTCCTGGACGGTCAGGCCAACGACAGCCACGGCTTCTGGAAGGGTCCGGGCGCCGACCGGTTCCGCGACGACTGGCGTGAGTTCAAGCCGCAGCTGAACCGCCTCGCGGACTCGCTGGGCGACGCCTACAAGTCGGCCAAGAACAGCCACGACCGGATCGAGCAGGCGACGTCGGTCTGACGTCGCACACTCGCTCCGACGTGGCGCTCTGACGCCGCGGTACGCGCATGAGGGGGGGCACCGGCAACGGTGGCCCCCCTCAGGTGCGTTGTGGGTCCCGAAGCGGGCGCCCCGTCGCTCAGGCGTCGAGGATCGCCTGTACCGGCATCATCTGCCCGCCGCGCACGAGGATGCCCCGGCCCGTGGGACCGCCGCCCGAGCCGGTCGGCACCCGGACGTTGAACAGTTCGCCGTCCGACGCGCTCTGCGGAGCCAGGATCAGGCCCTGGCGGGAGCGGCGCGCCTCGACCACGAAGCCGCGGTACTGCGAGCTGAGGGTGTCCGTGGCGCCCGCCGCGATGACCGCGATGCCGCCGTCCCTGCCGTTCTGCGCGACCTCCTCCAACGGCCGGTCCAGGGAGCCGTCGTAGAGCATGTCCGCGTCGTCGGCCACGACGGCGTACTTGCCGTCCGCGCGCTCGATCAGCTCCTTCAGGTCGCGCTCAGAGCTGTCGGCGGTCAGCACGCCGAGCACCCCGGCCTCGCCCTCCAGCGATCGCAACGGCGAACGGCGGGGCGTGACGAGGATCAGCGGCGTCCGGCTCGCGAGCAGGGTGCGCGCGGCCACGAGGAGCGCCGTGGAGCGGCCCGACTTGGGCGGCCCCGCGATCACGAAGCCGGGGCCCGACTCCTCCAGGTCGATGCCGATCGGCTCCAGTTCGTCGCCGCCCACGCAGAACAGCGCCCACAGCGGCGACGGCGGCACGAACGCCGGGTCGAGGGAGCGGGTCTGCTCCAGCGTGATGCGCATGGGCAGTTCGTCCACGCGCAGCGGGCGGCGGTCGCGCGGCGGCGTCGGGTGCCCGCGCTGTGCCTCCTGGGCGATCTCCCGCAACGCGGCGACCTGGGCCTGGCCGGACGGGTCCGGGGCCAGGAGGGCGATCTGGCTCTCCTGGACGCCGTGGTCGGTCAGGCGCAGGGCGCGCCCGGACGGCATGTCCTTGGGCACCTCACGGGCCGAAAGGCCCGCCAGGGAGTACTCGTTGGCGTCCGTGAGCCGCAGGATCAGCTTGTCGGCGAACGAGGGTGAGATCTGCCCGCTGAAGCCGCTGCGGTCGGCGGTCATGACGACCTTGACGCCGACCGCGGCGCCCTCCCGGAAGATCTTCACGATCATGTCGACGAGCTTGCCGTAGTCGATGCTCTCCAGGGCCGCGACATAGCCCTCCCAGTTGTCGACGAGCAGCACCATCCACGGCAGCCGGTCCGCGGGCGCGGCGGTGGCCCGCTGCTCGGCCGCGCTGGACAGGCCCTCCAGGGCGAGGAACTGCTGCCGCCGTGAGATCTCGGCGGAGAGCCGGTCGAGCAGGCGGCGCACCCGGTCGGGCTGGTCGCGGGTGACGATGGCGCCGCAGTGCGGCAGATTGGCCAGCGGGAGCAGCGCGTTGGCGCCGCAGTCGATGCCGTACATGTGCACGTCGGCGGGCGAGGTGTCGCGCGCCAGCGAACCGGCGAGGCTGCGCAGCGCCGTGGACCGGCCCGAACGGGCGCCACCGGCCAGCATGATGTGCTCGCCGTGCACCAGGTCGAGCGCGAGGGGCGTACGCCGCTGCTGTGCGGGCAGGTCGGTGAGGCCGATGCGGATGGGCGCCACCTCGTCGGCCGCGCGGGGCTCCTCCTCCGGTGCGTCCGGCAGGTCGCCCAGCCACAGCAGGTCGGGCAGCGGGGGCAGCCACGGGCTGCGCTGCTCGCCGAAGCCCATCAGCTCGGCGCCTTCGCGGATGGCGCCGACCAGCACGCTCAGGTCGGTGACCAGCGTGCCGTCGTCGTCGTTCGTGGCGAGCCGGGGCGCGGGGCGGCCGAAGGAGGCCCAGTCCACGGGGAACGCGGTCGCCTTCGGCCGGTCGGAGTCGTTGCTGGGCCTGCGGCCACCGATGCGCGCCGACTGCACGGCCACCAGGGACTGCGCCCCGGACCGTACGTAGGCGCGGCCGGGCGTGGACTTGGCGATGGCGCCCGCGTCCGGCGCGTCGATCACGTCGGAGGACTCGCCGCCGTCGGTCACGCGCAGGGCGATGCGGAGGTTGGTGTTGGCGCGGATGTCGGCGCTCACCACACCGGCGGGCCGCTGGGTGGCCAGGATGAGGTGGACGCCGAGGGAGCGGCCGCGGCGTGCGATGTCGACGAGGCCCGCGATGAAGTCGGGGAGTTCGGCGACGAGGGACGCGAACTCGTCGATGATCAGGACGAGCCGGGGCATCGGCTCCAGGTCGGGGCGGATCTTGCGGGTGTCGTTGTAGTCCTCGAGGTCCTTGGTGCCCGTGTCGAAGAGGATCTCCTCGCGCCGCTTGAGTTCGGCGGCGAGCGAGGCCAGGGCACGCTCGGTGAGGTGGGCGTCGAGGTCGCTGACCATGCCGACGGTGTGCGGCAGTTGGGCGCAGTCCTGGAAGGCGGAGCCGCCCTTGTAGTCGATGAGGACGAAGTTCAGGGCGTCGGGGCGGTTGGCGAGCGCGAGCGAGGCGATGATCGTCTGCAGCAGCTCCGACTTGCCCGCGCCGGTGGTGCCCGCGACCAGGGCGTGCGGCCCGTCCTTGCGGATGTCCAGGGTGAAGACGCCGTCGGCGGCGATGCCGATGGGCACCGCCGTGGTGGAGCCGCCCTGCCGCCAGATCTTGGCGACGTCCGCGCCCGCCGGGTCCGGCATGCCGAGCAGCGACAGCAGGCGCGCCGCCGTCGGCAGGGCGGCGTCGGCGTCGTCCTGGCTGACGTCGCGCACCGGTGCCAGGGACCGCGTCACCAGCTCGCACCACGCGCCGGACACCTGGTCGGCCAGGACGTCCCCGATGTCCTCCAGGCCGCCGCCGCTGATCCGTACGTGGCTCGGCCGGTCCGGCAGGCCGATGACGGCCGCCTTGCACTCCTCGGGAAGCAGCCGGTCGTCCTCGTCGACGCAGATCGCGAAGATGCCGTGCTGCGGGCCCTCCTGGAGCAGCTGCGGTACGCCGGGCATCCGCCGCAGCAGCCGGGCCCCGTCCAGGACGACCAGCGTGAACGGGTCGGGGCGCAGCCGGTTGGACGCCCCGAAGTCCGACGAGCTGGCCTTGCGGCGCTCCAGCTCGGCCTGCAGTTCGTGGATGCGGCGACCGACCAGCTCGGGCTCCGCGCCGACGAGGGACAGGCAGTCCTGGCCGCTCTGGGGAGCCGTGTGCGGCAGCCAGTGCGCCCAGTCCCAGGCGTCCTTGGCGTCGGGGGCGGCGGAGAGCACGACGAGGGAGAGGTCGCGCGGGCTGTGCAGGCCGGTGGCCTGGGCGAGGAGCCAGCGGGCGACGGCGAGGCCGATGCGGCGCTCACCGGCCACGCCGATCACGCCGAGCTCGGGCAGCGGCAGGACCACGGGGACGTCGGCGATGAGGGGCGGCTGCGGCGGGTCGTCGAAGCTGCTGCCCTTGGCGGCCCGCAGCTCGATCTCGGCCTGCTGCTCGGCGAGGCCGACCCGCAGTTGCAGCACGTCCGGGTCGACGAGGCGCCGCTCCCAGAGGCGGCGGCGGGGGCCGGTCGCGTACAGGAGGAGTTCCGCCGGGTCGGGGTGGGCGGCTCGGCGGGCCCGCTGGTCGGCCTTGCCGAGCTCGATCACCTGCGCGTCGAACTCGACGAGGGCGCGCCGGTACTCCTTCACTTCCTGCTTGTACTTCTTGCGCGTGTGGCGGGCCTCGCTGAACCAGTAGCCGAGCATCATCAGCGGGCTCATGGCGCAGAACAGCAGCGTGTAGACCTGCCTGGTCATGAAGTACATCGTCAGACCGAACAGGGCGGGGATGAAGGAAGTGATCAGCTGCAGCCGCGGCCCCTCGCCCTTGACCGGCTCGGCGGGCACGGTGAGCCGGGGGCGGTGCCGCAGCGGGGAGAAGCGGGGCGGGCGGTTGTAGGCGTAGCCGCCGTCGTCCGTCGGCGCCAGGTGCGCGTCCGGCGCCTCGGCCTCGGCCAGGACGAGCCGGGTGTCGCCGACGCGGATGAGCTGGCCCACGGGCCAGGGGCAGTCGGTGGCGACGGGCGAGTCGTCGAGGACGAGGGGTACGCCGTCCTGCGGGTGCAGCGTGACCTCGCCGCCGACGTTCACCGACAGGCGCAGGGCGAGGGCGGGGACGGAGGGGTCGGCCACGGGGAGCGTGCAGGTGGGGGCGGAGCCGACGCTCACCGTGCCCGCCTGGACGCGGGTGATGCGGCCGGTGTCGGGGCCGCCGCACACCCGCAGCTCGTACCGCCCCGCGGGCTCGCCGGCCCGCAGGAACGGGCCGATGGAGTCGTCCGTGGTGACGCGCACGCCGTCGCGCAGCGCGGAGGACGCGGGGGCCGCGGGGTCGTGCAGGGTCCCGTCCACCCACAGGCTCGGTATGCGCCCCGTCCCCGGCGCCTTGGGCGCGCCGGGCCCGACTCCGAGGGTCCCGGGAAAGCGCCCCGTGACCACGTTGCTGGAGTCGGCCGCGACGGTCAGGCAGGCCGCGGCGTCGGCGACCGTCGCGTCCTCCTCGACCGCCAGGAACACGTCCTGCGCCGCCGCGCCCTCCCGCACGACGGTCACCATTACCCGCATACCGACAAATTCCTCTCGGCCTCAGCCCGCACTCACCACAAACACGACAAAGCGTCGCGAGAACTCCCGCGCGCCCTGAATCGCCCCTGCTTACCCTTGCATACGCCTACTCGCCCTTACTTGTCCTTCTTGGCGTCCTTGACGGCCTGGTCGCATTGCCGGGCCACTTCCCGCAGCGCCTCGGCGACGTTCTCGCATTTGGTCTTCCAGCCCCCCAAGTCGCCGCGCACATCGTCCGCGTGCGGCCCGGCCCACTGCTTCATCTGCTTCGTCGAGAAGTCACGCGTGGCCTTCGGAAGGTCCTCGATATGATCCGCGAGGCTACGCAACTGCCCCGCCCTTTTGGCCTGTTCCTGCAGCTCTGGATCCGCCACCGCGGCTACCTCCCCGTTGGACTGCCGATACCGGTACGAGAGTACTCAGAGGGTCTCGACGGTGTCGAAGGGCAGGCGCGCGAAGGCATGCGGGCGGGAGTTCTCCGGGGAATTCGAGAGAGCACATGGAGTTGAGTTGCCTGCTTTGAGGGGCTTGACCGCATATCACCATTGGCGGAACTGTGACCCCTGTGGATAGCGTCAATCCGTCGGACGAGTCCGAAAACCGTAAGCCAGCGGTTCAGCGGTACAGAGGTTCAGAGGAGTAGAGAATGCCTGCGATGGATCCGGCTCGGCGGCGACTGCGCCTCGCGGACGCGCACATCAGTGTGCTTGGACTCCTGGTGGAGGAGGGAGAGGTTCCGGACGAGCTGGCGCAGGCGCGGGCGGAGTTGCGGGACGCGGGGATCCTGGACGCGGACGAGAAGATCTCGGCGGAGCTGTATCCGCTGGTGTCGACGCTGATGGAGCCGCACGTCATCGCCCGGGTGGAGATGACGGGCCCGCAGGGCGTGTCGACCAGCGGCGCGGTGGTCGGCAACGACTTCGTCTTCGCGCACGAGGGCTGGCCGGGCGAGGAGGAGTCGGAGTACGTCCCGGTGGAGCCGGAGATGCTCGTCTTCGCGCTGTCCCGGATGGTCGACCTGCACAAGGGGCCCGCCGACGTCACGGACGCCGCCGACGTCGGCGAGGAGATCGTCTCGACGATGGGCGTGCTCGACGCCGTCCTCGACCGGATGGAGTCCGAGGGCCACGAGGAGTACGAGGCCGTCGCCGAGGCCGTGCAGGCCCCGGTGCGCCTGGCCGAGGTCCTGTCGCACCTCAACTGCATGTGGCGGATGACCGTGGCCTGGCCCGGCGGCGAGGACGTCCCGGACGGCCTCGGCGTCTCCGCGCTCGCCGTGTGGGACTGCGGCCTGGAGGGCTACTGGGTCCGGGAGGCACCGGCCGAGCCGGTCCGCGAGGGCCAGGTGGACGAGAGCAGTGAGCTGAAGGTGCGCCGCGTCACCGCCAAGGAGCTCTGGGAGCGGATCACGGACCTCCTGCCCGATCAGGACCAGCTCCTCGTCGATCCGGCCGCGTAGTACCCGGCGGTCGTCCGAATGGAAGCCGAAGCGGCCGTCCGCGGGGCAGTCGCCGAACCAGCGAACGCGATGCAGTCAGGTTGGACTCAGGGGGACAAGTGACGGACAGCTCCATGCGCTTGGCCAAGCCGGCGGATCTCGAGCAGTTGGCGAAGCTCATCGACGGCAAGGGCAACTTGCAGGACCGCCTCGACGAGGCCTTCACGCGCGCCTCGACGCTCGGCGTGCGGGACAAGCTCGCCCCGATCAACCCGATGACGTCCTGGGTGACGAAGACGGCCCCCGACCTGCGCAGGCGGGCGGCCATCATCAGGGCGGGGGACGGCGACCCGCTCGCCGCCGCCCTGTACGCGGGCTTCACGCAGGAGCAGCTGAAGGACGCGAACCTGCCGCCGGACATCATGCTCATCGCGAACGCCTCGGTGGCCAACGGCGGGAAGTTCGACCCCAGCTGGCTGAAGAAGGGGGAGCACGAGACCCTCAGCGACTGGGTCACCCGCATCAAGGGCGAGGCCGTCGCGAAGGTCACGGGCAACGAGAACCTGGGTGAGGTCGTCAGCGACTACATCGAGCTGACGGCGTTCGCCTCCACGGTCCCCGGGGCCTTCAAGGTGGCGGCCGCCGGCACGCTGGGCCTCTACAAGTACTTCAAGAAGGGCGAGTTCCTGAAGGCGCCCGGAACGACGCTCGCGCAGATCCTCAAGGGCAAGGCGCCGAGCTACATTCCGTCCGGCATCGCCCGGCAGGGCGCCGCGATCGGCGCCAGGACACCGTCGGCGATCCTCAACGTCCTGACGGGAGCGGACAACTACGCCGCCCTCGCAGGCAAGCAGTGGGCGTGGGAAGCCAGCCTCGTCAAGGTCGGGAAGAACGCGGCTGCCCTGAGGACCGCCACGGGCGGCAGCCGCCTCGCGGCCTTCGCCTCCGGTGCGAGCGCGGCGGCGAGGACCTCCGGCTGGTGGCGCGCCACCGGCATCGCGGGCAGCATCGCCGCCACCGGCATCGGGGCGTTCGACCTCGTCCAGCAGGGCAATCCGATCGAGGCCTTCAAACGGGACAAGGCCGGGTACATCTCGGACGTCTCCGGCGTGGCCTTCAACGCCTCCCTCACCGCCGCCATGATCGCGCCCAACCCGGTGACCATCGGCGCCGCCGCGGTCACGGGTGTCGTCTACGGCGTCTCCTCCGTGATCGACAACTGGGACAAGGTCAAACAGTTCCCCGGCAAGGTCGCCGAGGCCGGGACCTGGGCGAAGAACAAGGTCGGTGAAGGGGTGAACAAGGTCAAGGAAGGCGGCAAGAAACTTTTGAAGTCGCTCAATCCGTTCGGTTAGCGCGGCCACCCGGCCGCGGTGTCCGTACGCGGCCGGTCTCGAGCGGCCGCGGCGTGGAGAAGTGGGGAAGGTCGGGAATGGTGAGCGGCGGGTTTTCCTTCGAGCTGCGGCGCGGTGAGCCGACGGGCCAGGTCAGGCTCCGCGACCGGGTCTACTGGTGGACCGGCGAGGTCGGCAACCTGGGCGGTGTCGAGCTGGCCTACCCGGCGCGCGAGGTGGTGCCCGTGGCCGACCAGGGGTTGTACGTCGGCACGGCGGTACGCGGCGACAGCATCCCGCCGTCCACCTTCCAGGGCCTCGGCTACACCGTGCAGCCGCGCCTGGCCCGCGGTGTCCTGACCGTCGCGGGCCAGACCGCGACGTACTCGCGCGGCGCGTGGAGCACCGACCGGCGGGGCCGGGCCCTGCGGATCGCGGCGCTGGGGCGGGAGTACACGTACCGCGAGGACCGGAACAAGAGACACCACACGCTGGAGCGCGCCGGTGCCTCCGTCGTGATGACGCGCTCCGGGTGGAAGAACCCGAAGACCATCTCCGGCACCACCGCCGGGGCGACGGACTCGGTGGACCTGAGCCTGGCGATCCTCTTCGAGGGCGTCTACACCCGCAACTTGTCGCTGGGCGGAGCGATGATCTCCGCCCCCGGGAGGATCTTCTCCCGCGTCGCTTCCTGAGCACGCCCGCCCGTTCGGCGGGGGCCGCCCGGGGTGCGGGCGGCTCCCGCCGCGCCCCGGGCCGTTCGCCGCTTCGCCGCCGTACCCACCCCGCCATCAGGGACGGGACCCGAGCAAGCGAGACTGAGGGGCATGCCTTCACTCGACAGCTCCCGCGGCCGCTTCAAGTTCGCCGACCGCCACATCGCCGTCTTCGCCCACCTCCTGGAGAAGGAGACCCCGCCCGCCGAGCTGCACCACTCCCTCGGTGAGCTTCAGCAAATCGGTCTGGTGGGCGCCGAGGGCGAACTCTCCCCGCTGCTCATGGAGTTCCTCACCACCCTCGCCCGGCCGCTGGTGATGATCCAGGCCGAGGTGACCGGCCAGCACGGCACGCTCGTGCACGGTGTCGTCGTGGGGCAGGACGCCGTGTACTCCCACGACGCGTGGCCCGGCGACGAGGAGTCGGAGTACGTACCGATCGAGCCGAAGACCCTGGTGTGGGAGCTGGCCCGCAAGGTGAAGCTGCGCCGGGGCGAGCAGGACGAGCCGGCGTCCGCGGGCGTCACCGAGATCACCACGACGATGGGCGCGCTCGACGCGGTGTTCGCCGCGCTGGAGAGCGGCGCGAGCGACGACCTGGACGCGGCGAGGGCCACGGCCGTCTCCGCCCTGGCCGCGGCGAGCGACCTCACCGACCCCGAGCTGACCGCGCTCGTCGAGCTCACCCTGTCCCTGGACTCGACCTGGCGCGTGACCACGGCCTGGGGCGACGAGCGCGCGCAGGCTGCGGGCGAGTCGGTGCGCTCCATCGCCGTGTGGGACTGCGGTCCGCACGGGCACTGGCTGCGGGTGCAGCCGGAGGAGCCCGTCAAGGAGGGGCAGGTCGGCCCCGAGAGCACGCTGCGGCTCGTCCGCTCCAGCGCCGGCGAGGTCTGGGACAAGCTCGCCGACCTGCTGCCGGACAAGGCGGAGCTGGTCGGCACCGGAGCGTCGGCCTAGCGCACGCGGTCACGCACGTACTCAGGGGGATGAGAAATGCGGAACGTCAATCCGGACGACCTGGACCAGCTCGCCAAGCTCATGGACGGCAAGGGCGGCCTGGCGGACAAACTGGACGAGGCCTTCACCCGTGCCTCGACGCTGGGTGTCACCGACAAGCTGGGCCCCATCAAGCCGATGCGGACCTGGGTCACCACGACCCCACCCGACCTGCGCAAGCGCGCGACACTCGTCCGCGGCGAGCAGCTCTTCGAGCGTGGCCACCGGGAGACGTACAGCGATTGGCTGGCGCGGATCGAGGCGTACTACCTGGCCAAGGTGCCCGGGTTGAAGGAGCTCGGCGAGAAGGACATCGAGGCGTTCATCAAGACCGCCATGGAGGTCACCGGCGCGGCCAAGATCGGCGGACTGACGCTGGCCGCGAGCCTCGGCATGGGGAACGTCTTCCTCAAGAACTCCTGGAAGCAGGGCCTGCTGCGGGCGGCCGTGGAGTCCTCCTGGCTGGGCAGAGGGTCCTTCCGCGCCGCCCTGCAGCGCCGCCTGCTGCAGATCCCCGCCGGTGAGCTGCGGTCGCTCGCGGCTCCGGGCAGCTGGCTGCCGGGACAGCTGGGCAACTTCTTCACCCGCAGCAGGCTCTATCAGCAGGCCAGCCGCGTTCCGTTCACGGCGGGGCTGCGCGCGGACCTGCTGTCGCGGGGCTGGGACGCGTTCCGCACCCTGCCCGGGGTGCGCTCGCCGCTCGTCACCCGGGGCATCAACTTCCTGGTCGGCTCGGACGCGCTCGCGGCCCGGTACGGCGGGCTGACGCACTCCGGGGCGTTCGTGACACGCTCGGGGCAGGCCAACCTGTTGCGCGTCGGGCGTTCGGCCGCGTACTTCCAGCGGCTCAACAACGCCCGCCCCGCCGTCATCGCGGCGGGCAAGACGGCGTCCCCGTTCCTCAAGGGCCTCGGCGCGGCGAGCAAGGCGGGCGGTTTCCTGCGCGTCGCCGGTGTCGGCGCCAGCGCCCTGTCCACGGGCGTCAGCGCGGCCAACGTCTGGGCGCAGGGGAACCCCGTCGAGGCGTTCAAGAAGAAGGGCGCCGGATACGTCGCGGATGTGGCGGAGGTCGGCTTCAACGCGTCCCTGACGGCGGCGATGGTCGCGCCCAACCCGTTCACCATCGGTGCGACGGTGGTCACCGGCGTCGTCTACGGCGGGGCGAAGGTCGTCGAGCACTGGGACGACATCAAGGAAGGCGCGGGCAAGGCCAAGGACTGGGTCGGGGACAAGGCGAAGGACTTCGGGAAGAGCGTGGCGAAATCGAAGCTGAATCCCATGAACTGGTAGCCGCGCGAGCTGCCGGGGACCCGTGCTCCACAATGAGGAATCATGTCGGACTTTCAATTCGAGCTGGAGTGGTACCGGGGCAGGAAGCTGCCCGGCCACGCCGAGAAGGTGCACGGGCTGACCGGGACGGTGGGCCCTTTCGGGGACGTCACCGTCGAGGTCGAATGGCGCAAGCCCGGCCTCAAGGGCGGCAACCGGCAGTACGAGACGCGGCTGTACGGTGAGCGGATGCCCGACGTGGTGTTCCGGACGGTGGGGCCCGCACGGCCGAACCTGCGGAACGCCCGGTTCGACGTGGCCGGTGAGCGCGTGCCGCTCGACTTCAACGCGAAGGCGCTCCGGAACAAGGCGCGGGCGCTGCGGATGACGTGCCAGGGGCGGGCGTACACGTACGTGGTGACGGGCTTCGAGCGCGGGGCGGTGCTGAGTCGCCCCGGGGTGGAGATCACCATGACCCGCGGCAAGAACCCGCGGGGCAAGGGGCACGGCAGCTTCGGGGCCGTGACGGGCGAGGCGGAGGCGGACGCGCTGGACCTGGCCCTGGCGATCGCCTTCGAGCACATCGACACGCGTGAACTCACGGCGTCGGAGCGGGTGTCAGGGCTGCTCGGCAAGGTGCTGGACCCCCGGCCCGGGGAGTCCAGCTACTAGCCGGTGCCCGGGCCGGGCACCGGCTTCAGCGACGTGGCCGCACGCCAGTGGCCTCAGTGACGTGGCTTCACGCCGAAGGGACTCAGCACAACGGCAACCCGTCGAACTGCGCCGCGAGCCCCCGCTTGGTCTTGAACTTCTGCCCGGGCTTGAGGGTGTTGCAGCCGGAGTCGGGGGCGAACGACCAGCGGACCTTGACGCGCTTCGTCGACGAGCACTTGTTCGTGACGTACGCGGTCTGCGAGATGATCCCCTTGTCGACCTTGACCTTGACGCACGAGGGGGCGGCGGCGCGCGCCTGGGCCGGGGCGGCGTGGGCCGTGCCGGTCATGGCGAGCACGGCGAGGCTGGTGACCCCGACGGCTATGGACCGCTTTGCGAGCGAAAGCTTGCGCAACTCGATGTCTCCGATCGGTGAACGGGTCCCGGCCCGCCACCCGACCCTGTTCGGGACAGGGACGTCTGCGGCAGCGGACCGGCCTTGGCCCGCCAGACTCTACTGGCCGGATTCCAGCGACATCGAGCCACTCCTCAACAGCTGTGCATCAGTACTGCTGCGGTGGAGCGGCCGGGTGCAGCGGAGCGGACAGGGCCTGCAGGAAAGCGGCGCGGTCGCGGGTGGCGACAGTCAGGAATTCCCCGCGCCGGGTGGCGATGACCACGCTGTCCATGCCCATCGGCATGCCCCAGGCGCCGCCCATGAGCCGGGGGTTGGCGTGGCTGCCCCGGACGTCGGGGGAGAGGGCGTTCGGGGTGTTCAGGGAGGTGGCGTAGCGCTGCGGCGCGCTGGGCAGCTGGCCCTGGGCGGCGGCGCGGACCGACGCGGGGTCGATGTCCGTCAGCGGCAGGCGCTCACGGCCGACGCGCAGCGTCGTGGCGTCGATCTCGATGCGGTGGTAGATCCGCTTCGATATCGGTACGGCGAGGCACGGCAGCAGCAACAGGAGGAACAGCCCGGAAACGCCGAGCCAGACGCCGAAGTCCTCGGGAAGGGATTGCACCCCCATGTAGCCAATTCCGGCCAGATAGACACCGATGCACACACCGGACCAGGTCTTGGGGGATTTCTCGACGTACGTCATGTTCCATTCCTTGTCGGATCCGGCCGGGTGAGAGGCGCTACGGGCGATACGACGCTACTCAAGCGGCCGACGGTTTCGCCAGAGCGAACGCTGTGAACGGCGCGAACGGCACGACCCCGAGGCGACGGTCGGCCCGACGCCGACGTGGGCGTACCGTCGCCCCATGCTTCTCTGGCTCAACGGCCCCTTCGGCGGCGGCAAGACGCAGACGGCGTTCGAGATCCAGCGGCGGCTGCCCGGCAGCGTCGTCTGTGATCCGGAGTATGCCGGGTTCGGGCTGCATCGGATGCTGCCGCCCGCTTTGCGTGGTGACTTCCAGGATCTGCCGGTCTGGCGGCAGGCGGTGTACGACATGCTCGATCTGGCGTTGGCCAAGCACGAGGGGACGGTGATCGTTCCGATGACGGTCGTCGAGCCCGCGTACTTCCAGGAGACCGTCGGGCGGCTGCGTGAACGCGGTCACGACGTACGGCACTTCGCGCTGCTCGCCGACCGGCGCACCGTGCTGAAGCGGCTGCGCGAGCGCGGTCTCGGGCATGTCGTGCGGGTCGTCGGCGGGCGGGACGCCCCGCTGCGGCGCGAGAGCTTCGCCGTCTCGAAGCTCGACCTGTGCCTGGAGCGGCTGCGGGAGCCGGAGTTCGCCGAGCAGATGTGGACGGATCACGTGTCCGTCGCCCGGAGCGCCGAGCGGATCGCCGCGTCGGCGGGACTCACCCTCGTACCGAACACGGACAGCGCCGTGCGGGGGCGGCTGCGGCGGGCGTGGACGGGCGTCAAGCACATGCGGTTCGACTGAGGGGGTGGGCAGGGTGGGGCGGGGGTGAGGGGCGGATTTCGCGGCGTGCTGCCGCGGCCGCCCGCTGGATTTCGCGTTGTGCCGTCGTGGCCGCCCGCGGCTCACTGAGACCACGGGCGGCCACGACATCACTCCATCACCGTCGGCCCAGCGCCCGCTTCAGCCGCTTGCCGGACGGCGACTCGTCCAGTGTCTTCCACAGCTTCGCCGAGCTGGTGGACGTATAGACGCCGGGAGCGCCCTGGTCGCCGCAGCCGTCGCCGTACGAGACCACGCCGATCTGGATCGGGTCCTGGCGGCCGGGCACGGTGCGGAAGATGGGGCCGCCGCTGTCGCCCTGGCAGGAGTCCTTGCCCTCGACGCCGGCGCAGAAGTTGACCTTCGAGCTGTAGCCGTTGTAGCTGACCTTGCACTCGTTGTGGGAGAGGATCGGCACCTTGACCTGGCGGAGCCGGTCCGGGGTGTGGGTCATCGCGGTGTCCGTGTTGCCCCAGCCCGCGACGGTGGCCTTCTGGCCGGGGCGGAGCAGCGAGTCGGTGCCCTGGGTGGGCAGCTTGACCGGGCTGATGCCGCGGACCGGCTTGTCGAGCTGGATGAAGGCGACGTCGTACGCCTCCTGGCCCTTGAGGTAGCGCGGGTGGACGACGATGCTGCCGCGGCTGCCCGTGCCCTTCGTCTTGGCGTTGCGTATCTGGCCCTGCCCGCTCTTGGAGAGGACCGTACGGCCGACGGCGACCTGCACGGTCTTCGCCTTCACTGGCTTGCCCGCGTCGTCGACGAGGCAGTGCGCGGCCGTCATGACGACGTCCGGCGCGATGAGGCTGCCGCCGCAGAACTGACGGTCGAGGGCGCTGCCGGAGCCCTTCTCCAGGACGGCCACCATGAACGGGTAGGCGTCGTTGGAGACTTCGGTGCCGCCGACGATGGCGTTGGCGGCGGGCGCGCTGGTCGCCACCAGGGCGAGGGCGGTCGCGGCCGTCGCGGAGGCGAGGGCGGCGCGGGCCGCGCGGCTGGTGCTGGTGGTGTCGTCGGCTGCGCGGGTGGGACGTGAAGGAAAGGAAAGTCTCATGGGGGTTGATTTTCTCTTTCGATGGATTTGTTGAGTTTTGCAGCGCCTTGTGGAGTCGGTAGACCTCGTATGTGGAGATTCGGGCGCCGCAGAAGGAGAGGGTGTCGCGCGAGGGTGGGTTCATCCCGGCGCACGGTTCTCTCGGCAATGGTTCGAGCAAGTCGGATAGTTCGGGCATGTCGCTCTGTCGACCGGCCTGTCCGGCAAATTTGTGCGGAGGTTCTGAGGAGGTGTGGCGATCGTCCAGTGCGGCCGCCCGTGCGCCGCGGTGACCTGCGCTCGTCGGCTCATGTTCCGCTCTGTGCCCCGGGAACCACTCCCGTCCCTCCTGGCGTCGTTCTGGTGCCTGACGGATCGGCGTTCGGGGTGCGGAGGGGTGGAGGGCGAAGGATTCCGTTGGCGGGATGTCGTCGCTCGAAAGGGTTGCACGTAAAGCGAGTTGGTTCGCGATTGCATATCTGGATGTGCTGGCGCACTCGCGGTGTGACGTCGGAACCAAGGGGCCCGCATTGCGCGTGAATAACGATGAACCGTGTGAGCTTCGCGATCCATAACGCGCCTTGAGGGGCTTATGTGCTGCTGATACGGTGCGATGGCTTGACACCGCGCCTGGGGCTGACGGGCCGATGGAACCCCGGCCGAGGCGTATGCGGGTGTCTCAAATGACGGATTTTTCTGGGTCGTACGGGGAGCGGTTGCGTGAAGATCCAAGAGCGTACGGGGGCGGGCAACAACCGTTCCGCCGTGTCGGCTCCGGCAGGCGTCGGTGAGCGCCTTCCCACTGCGCCTCGCGAGCGCAAACCGGCGCTGGCCGCTCTGGCCGTCCTGCTGATCCTGGTCGGCGCGCTCGGCGCCACGGTGCTCGTGCTGCGCGCGGGGGACCGGGTCGAGGTCGTCAAGGTGACGGAGCGGATCGCGCCGGGCGAATCGGTCACCAAGGACAACTCCACCTCGGTGATGGTCGCGGCGGACTCGGACGTGCACTACGTCAAGTACTCCAAGCTCGGCGCCCTTTCGAAGCTCAAGGCCAGGACCACCCTCTACCCGGGAACGGTCGTCGTGGGCGAGATGTTCGACGACAAGGGCGGGCTCCCCACCGGCAAGGCCTCCGTGGGCCTCTCGCTGAAGGAGGGGCAGTACCCGTCCACGCTCCAGCAGGGCGACACCGTCGCCCTCTACCGCGTCGCCGCCAACGGCTCATCCAGCTCCAGCGACGACGACAAGGGCTCAAGCGGCGGCAGCTCCTCCAGCCGCACACCGCTCGTCGCCGATGCCCGGGTCGGTCTGGTCAACAGCAACAAGGACACGACCATCAGCACCGGCAACCTGAGCATCACCGTCCTCGTCGACAACGAGGACGTCGCCGCGGTCACCAGCGCCGCGTCGCTCGGTGAGGTCGCCGTGGCGGTTGTCCCCGGCACCGCCAACTAGAGGGCGGGCAACAGACACATGGCCCTCATCGCTCTCGCCGCCGACAAAGGCTCCCCCGGAGTCACCACCGCGGCCGTGGCGCTCGCGGCGGTGTGGCCCCGGCGGGTCCTGGTCGCGGAGACCGATCCCGCGGGCGGCGACCTCGTCTACCGCAGCGCCGCCGCGCACGGCGGCCCGCTCAACCCCAACACCGGCATGCTGTCCATCGCCGCGACCGCACGCCGCGGCCTCGTACCGGACCAACTCTGGGACCACACCCAGCCGCTGTCCGGCGGCCTCGAAGTGCTCGTCGGCCTCGGCATCTCCGAGCAGGCCGCCGGGCTCGTCGGGATCTGGCCGACGCTCGGGCGTGCCTTCGCCCAGCTCGCCGACTCCCCGCAGGCCCCGGCCGACGTCATAGCCGACTGTGGCCGCATAGCCGGGGACAGCCCGGCGATCGAGCTGTTCCCGCACGCCAACCTGGTCCTGCTGATCTCGCGTACGGAGCCGGAGGCCATCGCCCGCGTACGGGACCGGGCCGCCGCGCTGTCCGCGAAGCTGCACGGCGGCCCCCGCGGTGCCGCCACCCTCGCCACCCCGCTCATCGGCGTCGTCCTGATCGCCGACCCGGGCAACTCCGGCAAACTGGTGCACCAGGTCAACGAGATGCTGATGGCCGCCCAGACCGGCGCCCGCGTCGTCGGCACCCTCGCCGACGACCCGGCGGGCGCCGACCAGCTGGCCGGGCGCAAGCGCGGCCGGCTCGACAAGTCGATGCTGATCCGGTCGGCCCGCAAGGTGACCGTCGACCTGTACCAGCAGTACGGCGCGGCCTGGGCCAATCCGGCCGCAGGCCCGGCCGCGGGCCCGACGGCGGGTGCCGGGCGATGAGCGCCGTCGACCACCAACTGGTGAAGCGGTTCCGGCAGGACGCCGGTGACCGCATCGCCGAGCAGCGCCGCCTCGACCAGGTCTCCGGCGTCACGCCGATGACCAGCGAGGACGAGCGGCAGTACGCCCGCGCCGTGATCGCGCAGATCCTGGAGGAGTACGCCCGCGGCGAGATCAACGCCGGGCGCACCCCGCTGGACGCCGAGACCGAGGAGCAGTACGCGGCCGCCGTGCACGCCGCGCTCTTCGGCGTCGGCCGCCTCCAGCCGCTCCTGGACGACCCCGAGGTCGAGAACATCGACATCAACGGCTGCGACCAGGTCTTCGTCGGATACGCCGACGGGCGCGAGGCCAAGGCCGAGCCGGTCGCCGAGACCGACGAGGAGCTGATCGAGCTCATCCAGATCCTCGGCGCCTACTCCGGTCTGTCGTCGCGGCCCTTCGACTCCGCCAACCCCCAGCTCGACCTGCGGCTGCCCGACGGCTCCCGGCTCTCGGCCGTGATGGACGTGGCCCGGCGGCCCGCGCTCTCGATCCGACGCGCGCGCATGGGCAAGGTGTTCATGTCCGACCTGGTCGGGAACGGGACGCTCACCCCGGACGTCGCGCACTTCCTTGCCTGTGCCGTGCGGGCCCGCAAGAACATCATGATCGCCGGGGCCACGAACGCCGGGAAGACCACGCTCCTGCGCGCCCTCGCCAACGAGATCCCGCCGCACGAGCGCCTCATCACCGTCGAGCGCGCCCTGGAACTCGGCCTCGACACCTTCGCCGATCTGCACCCCAACGTGGTGGCGTTCGAGGAGCGCCTTCCCAACTCCGAGGGGCAGGGCCAGATATCCATGGCGGAACTGGTCCGCCGGTCGCTGCGCATGAACCCCTCCCGCGTCATCGTCGGTGAGGTCCTCGGCGACGAGATCGTGACGATGCTGAACGCGATGTCCCAGGGCAACGACGGCTCGCTCTCCACGATCCACGCCAACAGCTCAAGCGAGGTCTTCAACAGGATCTCGACGTACGCGCTCCAGGCCTCCGAGCGGCTGCCCATCGAGGCCAGCCAGATGCTCGTCGCGGGCGCCGTGAACTTCGTCGTCTTCATCCAGCGGCGCAACAACTACCAGACCGGCGGCAAGCTCCAGCGCATGGTGACCTCCGTCCGCGAGGTCAACGGTGTCGACGGCCGCGTGCTCTCCAGCGAGGTCTTCGCGGAGGCGCCGGACGGCCGGATCGTGCCGCACGCGCCGATCGCCTGCATGGACGACCTCGCCGCATTCGGCTACCGGCCCGCCGGGCAATGGGGGTGAGCACGACATGAACGCACTCGGCTCCATGGGCGGCGTGTTCTCGCTGCCCGTCCTTTACGGCCTCGCCTGCGGAGTCGCCGTCGGCGGCGGACTCGCGCTGCTGCTCGTCGCGATCCGCGGCCTGCCCGTCAAGGCGGCCCACGAGAAGCAGCGCGCGAGCCAGCGGATGAACGAGCTCGTCCGCTTCGTGGGGCAGCGCGGCTCCCTCGCCATCGGCGTCGGCCTCGTCGTGCTGCTGCTCACGCGCTGGGCGGTGGCCGGCATCGCGTCCGGCGTCCTCGTCTTCTTCTGGGACAAGCTGTTCGGCGGCGCCGCCGAGGAGCGGCTGCAGATGAAGCGGGTCGAGGCGCTCGCCGCCTGGACCGAGTCGCTGCGCGACACCATCGCGGGCGCCGTCGGCCTCGAACAGGCCATCCCGGCGTCCGCGCGGGCGGCGGCTCCCGTGCTTCGGCCGCACCTCGACGCCCTCGTCGACCGGCTGCGGGCGCGCACCCCGCTGCCCGAGGCCCTGCAGGTCCTCGCCGACGAGATCGACGACGCATCGGCCGACATCATCGTCGCGGCGCTCATCCTCAACGCCAAGCTGCGCGGCCCCGGCCTGCGCCAGGTCCTCGGCGCGCTCGCCAAGTCGGCGCGCGAGGAGGTCGACATGCGCCAGCGCGTGATGGCGCAGCGCGCCTCGACCCGGCGCTCGGTGCAGATCGTCGTCGCCGTCTCCATCGCCTTCGTACTCGGACTCTCGATCTTCAACCGCGAGTTCGTGTCGCCGTACAGCACGCCCGTCGGGCAGCTCGTGCTCGCCTGCGTGTGCGGTCTGTTCGCGCTCGGCTTCTGGTGGCTGCGCAAGCTGTCGACGGTCGAGACGCCGGACCGTTTCCTCGTCCGCGACGAGCCGGGTGTGCAGTTCGTACGTCCCCGGGGACCGGGCGGCACACCGCCCGGCGCCGTGGGCCCCGAGGGCGCGCCGGGACAGCAGCCGCTGCCGCCGCACGCCAACTCCACCGAGGGGGTACGCCGGTGAACCTGACCATGCCGATCGTCATCGGCGCGACGCTGGGCCTCGGCATCTTCGCCCTCGTCCGCGCCCTGATGCCGACCAAGCGCAGCGCGGTCGCCACGGTCGCCCGGATCGACGCGATGCGGGCGCGCGGCGCGGCGTACGAGTCCTCGCACCGGACCGCGGACGCCGAGGACACCGGGCGCCTCGGCACGCTGCGGGCCCGGGTGGGCGCGCGGGCCGCCGAGTTCTACGTCCAGCAGGGCTGGGAGCTGCGGTCGCTGCGGGCCGACCTGGCGGTGCTCGACCGGAGCTGGGAGAAGTTCCTGGCGACGAAGGTGCTGCTCGCGGCCACCGGCATCTTCTTCGGACCCTTCCTGTTCGCGATCATCTGGACCCTCGGCTTCGGCCGCAGCCCCATCATCCCGGTGTGGCTGGCGCTGATGTTCGGGGTGCTCTTCTTCTTCCTGCCGGACCTCGAAGTGCGGCGGGACGCCCAGGAGAAGCGGCGTGACCTGCGGCGCGTCATCGGCGCCTATCTGGACCTGGTCTCCATGAGCCTCGCGGGCGGCCGCGGCCTGCCCGAGGCGCTGATGGCGGCGGCCGAGGTGTCCGACGGCTGGGCGACGCACCGTATCCGCAACGCCCTGTCGGACGCCCGGATCACCGGCATCAGCCAGTGGCAGGCGCTGGGCTCGCTCGGCGAGCACCTGGGCGTCGAAGAGCTCAAGGACCTCTCCGCGTCGCTCGCCCTGGTCGCGGACGACGGCGCGAAGGTACGCGAATCGCTCGCCTCCCGCGCCGAGACGATGCGCCACCGCGAGCTCGCCGAGATCGAGGGCAGCGCGGGCGAGAAGTCACAGTCGATGCTGGTGGCACAGCTGTTGCTGTGTGCGGGATTCCTGGTGTTCCTCATCTTTCCGGCGGCGATGCGCGTGTTCCAGGCCTGAACCCCTGAACCCCGCGATGGGGCAAAAGTCGATCCACAGACCCGTACATCCCCCCACACACCCTGTTTTCGAGAGGACAACTCACCATGAACGGACGGAACTTCAGCACCGGCATCCCGGCGGTCGACTTCCTCGTGACCTTCCTGCAGGGCCGTGTGCAGCGCGCCCGCTCCGGCGAGCTGGACCGCGGCGCGTCCGCGGTCGAGTGGGTGATCATCTCGGCGGTCGTCGTGGCGATCGTCGGCGTGGTCGCCGCGATCATCAACAACGCGCTCAAGGGCGGCGCCGACAAGGTCAGCGACTGCATCGAGGGCGCCGACGCCAGCAAGACCTGCTGACCGGACGGCTGCAGCGGACATGAAGGACGACGGGGGCGGGAGCGGGCGAGGGGTGAACCGCGACCGGATGCCGGGATTCGTGCGCCGAAGAGTGGAGGCCGCCTCCACCCGCGGCGAATCCGGCATGACCGCGATCGAGTTCGTGCTGCTCACGCCGGTCCTCTTCTTCCTGATCTTCGCGACGGTGCAGTTCGCGCTGTACTTCTTCGCGGACCACGTGGCCCAGGCCGCGGCCCAGGCGGGCGCGCGCAAGGCCCGCGCCACGGCCGACGAGAACCCGGGCGGCTGGCGGGGCGAGGCGACCGACGTCGTCGACGCCTACATCCGCCAGCTCGGCCCGAAGCTCGTCCTCGGCCCCGACGTGCGGACGCTCCAGCCGGAGCAGAACACGGTCGGCGTGGAGATCACGGCCGATGTGCCGTCGGTGTTCCCCGGGCTCGACCTGAAGGTGCACGCGCAGTCGTCGGGGCCGGTGGAGCGGTTCGTGGAGGAGGAAGGGTGAGGCGGGGGGAGCAGGGCTTCTCGGACGGCCGGGGGCTTGCGGACGACCGGGGGCTCTCGACTTCGGACGGCCGGGGGCTCGCGGACGACCGGGGGCTCTCGACTGTCGAAGTCGTCATCCTGGCGCCGGTGATGATCCTCTTCATCCTGGTCCTGGTGGCCTTCGGGCAGCTCGTCGACGGCCGGGGGGCCATCGACGGGGCGGCCCGTGACGCCGCCCGCGCGGGCTCCATCCAGAAGGACCAGGGCACGGCGATGGCCGAGGCCCGCAAGGCGGCCAAGGCGGACCTGGAGGACGTCTGCTCGGGGCCCGTCCACGTCGTCCAGAAGAGCGCGGGCTTCCAGCCGGACACGCTCTTCACGGTCGAGGTGAGCTGCGAGGTGCGGGGCCTGGAGATGCTCGGCCTGGACATCCCGACGACGCTGGAGGCGAGCTTCAGCTCGCCGCTGGATCCGTACCGGAGGTCGGCGTGAACGCGGCATGCGCGCGGGTACGCGGCTGGGCCGACGCCCGCCGGGCCCGCCTGGACGACCGGGGCTCGGGCGCGGGCGCCGTCATCGTCTTCGCGCTGGTCTTCCTCACCCTGTCCGCGTTCGTGATCGACGGCGGCCTGTCCATCTCCAAGCGCGAACGCGCCGCCGACATCGCCGAACAGGCCGCCCGCTACGCCGCGCAGGACCTCGACACCGAGGGCCTGTACGAGGGCGCGAAGGGCGCCCCCATCAACTACGAGAACTGCGACGCCCGGGTCAAGAAGTTCGCCCGGGAGATGGGCCTGACCGGGCCCGACGTGGCCGCGACCCACTGCGTCACCGCCACCGCCGAACAGGTCGAGGTCGAGGTCGAGATGACCTACAGCCCGGTCTTCACCGGGATGTTCTTCGGCGGCGACGTGACGGTGCACGGGCGTGCGGCGGCGGAGAACGAGATCGGTTAGGCGGCTGCCGAGAGTTATCCACAGCCCCTGCCAGGGCATCGGCACCTTCCGTAACATCGCCGAGTACGAACCCATTCGGCCCACACAAGGATCAGGACCAGGACACCCGCCATGGCGCGACGAACCACCCCAAGCTCGACGGGTCCGCGGAACCGGACGCCTCAGCCCCTGCCGGGGCGTCGGCGCTCGGCAGGGGACTTCGTCAAGGCGTTCCTCGCCTTCGTGGCCCTCGCCGCGCTGGTCGTCGGCGTGCCCGGCGCGCTCGCCTACTTCGTGGGCTGGCCGCTGCCCGGCGGTGCGCCGTCCCTCGACTGGCTCCAGCAGGAGATCACCGTCGGCACGTTCATCAACGTGCTGACCGTGGTGGTCTGGCTGGCGTGGGCCCAGTTCACCGCGTGCGTCCTCGTGGAGGTGAAGGCGGCGCTGTCCGGCGTCGGGATGCCGGGGCGGGTGCCGGGGGCCGGGGGAAGCCAGATGCTCGCGCGCCAGCTCGTCGCGGCGCTGCTCCTGGTGGGCGCCACGGCGGCCAGCTTCGCGCCGGGACTCTCCCAGTTCGGGCAGTCCCTGGAGGGCAACCAGAAGCCGGCCGCGGCCACCGCGCAGCAGACCCCGGGCGTCCTCGGACAGGACCAGCAGTCCGCCGCGGCCAGTGCCGCGGGCGCCCTCGCCGAGCAGGCGGGCCAGGCCGCGGCCCAGGCGGGCACGGGGCAGGACGGGGACACGAAGTTCTACCGGATCCAGCCCCCGGAGGGCCGCCACCACGACTCGCTCTGGGAGATAGCCGAGCGCCACCTGGGGGACGGGCGGCGGTACAAGGAGATCTACCAGCTCAACAAGGACCGTGAGCAGCCCGACGGTTCACGGCTCTCCGAGGCCAGCCTGATCCGGCCCGGCTGGATCATGGAAATGCCCGCCGACGCGCACGGCGGCGAGCTGGTGCAGATGCCCGACGAGGCCCCCAAGGTGTCCGAGGAGGTCCGCGAGCAGATCTCGGACTACGCCAGGACCGGGGACCAGCGGCAGGGCGGCGGCGCACAGGAGAGCGGCGGCGACCGGCAGGGCGGCGGGGGTTCCGTCGACCGGGACACGGCACACATCACGATCCCCGAGCAGCGGCCGGACGGCGGCGCGCGCGGGGACGGGCAGGACGGGCAGGGCTCCCAGGGCGGCGGCGAGGAGACCGGCCGGGAGGGCGGTACGCCCGCCGCGGCCGAGTCCGACGACTCCGGCTTCGGGCTGCCCGAAGCGCTCATCGGTGCGCCGCTGCTCGCCGCCGGACTGCTCGGCGCCCTCGGCCGCCGCCGACGGCACGCGCTGTGGCAGTCGGCGATGGGCGCCGTCGGCCTGCGCCGCGGCATGGAGCCGCCGACGCCGACCGGCTCCGCAGCCGACGCCCAGGACGCGCTGCTCGTCGGCGCCGACCCCGAGGGCGTCCGCCTGCTCGACCGGTCGCTGCGTGGGCTCGCCGCCGCGCTGACGGAGGAGTCCCGCCCGCTGCCGACGGTGTACGCGGCCTGGCTCAGCAACGGCGATCTGCACCTCCAGCTCGCCCAGGCCTCCGGTCGGCCGCCCGCGCCCTGGCAGCTCGGCCAGGACGAGACGTTCTGGACGCTCGCCCGCGCGGACGCCGAGCGGCTCGGGGACGTGGACGCCGCCGCGCCCTACCCGGGCCTGGTCTGCCTCGGCACCATGGACGACTCGCGCCTGCTGCTCAACCTGGAGGCCGTGCCCGGCATCGTGTCGCTCGGCGGCGCCCAGGCCGACCGGGCCGCCGTGTTCGCGTCCGTCGCCGCCGAACTGGCCACCAACGGCTGGTCGGACCGCATGACCATCACCCTCGTCGGCTTCGGCGAGGACCTCACGGCGCTCGCGCCGAACCGGCTGCGGCACCTCGAGGACGTCGAGGCGCTCATCGAGACGATGGAGGCCGAGACCCGGCAGCGGCGCGGCGCGCTCGGCGCGGCCGGGCACGACTCCGTGCTCACCGGCCGTACGGGCCCCGCCCAGCACACCCGCTGGGCCCCGCACCTGGTGCTGCTCGCGGACGGGCCGAGCCCCGAAGACGCCGTCAAGCTCGCCGAGCTGGCCGCCGACGCCAGCCGCCTCGGCATCGGCTACGTGGTCGGCTCCGACTCCGGCGAACTGCCCGGCGCCGCCTGGGAGATGAAGGTCACCGGCGAGGGCAGGCTGCTCGCCCCGCTGCTCGGCCTGGAGCTGGAGGCCCAGCTCCTCCCGGACGCGCTGCGGCGCGCCGTCGTCGAGCTGTTCGTCGCGGCCGACCCGCGGCCCGAGGGCGGCGGCGACGGCTCCGACGGCGGGGCCGCGGCCGCGCCGCCGTTCCTCGTCGACGTCAGCGAGCAGGGGCGGCCCGCGGTGTACGCACGCCTCGTCGGCAGCTACGAGATCATCGGCCTGGAGACGCCCGACGGCGAGCGCAGCCCGCTCCTGCACGAGGCGCTCGCGCTGCTGCTGCTCCACCGGGAAGGGGTGCACCCGCGTGTGCTCGCCTCCGCGCTGTGGCCGCGCGGTGTCACCGACGACGTGCGGGACGCCCTCGTCGACCGGCTGCGGGACTGGCTCGGCAGCGAGCCCGACGGTTCGCCGCGGCTGCGCGTCGACGCGACCGGGCGCCTCACCCTCGCCAAGTCGGTCGTGTCCGACCTGGACGTCCTGCGGTCGCTCTACCACGAGGCGACGCAGGGCCGGGGGTCCGGCAACCGCGCGGTGCGCGGGCGGATGCTCACTGACGCGCTCGTCCTCGTCCGGGGGCCGCTGCTCGCGGACCGGGCCGAGGGGCGGTACGGCTGGCTCACCCACGAGATCATCGACGCCCAACTGCCGTTGCTCGTCGCCGACATCGGGCTCGCTCTGTCCGAGTTCCACCTGGAGAAGGACCGCGCCGAGAAGGCCATCGAGGCGCTGAACGCGGCGCTCGGCTCCGCGCCGGGCGACGAGCGGCTCTGGAACGAGCTGCTGCGGGCCACCCACGCCGTGGGCGACCCCGCGCGGCTCCAGGCCCTCGCCGTGGACCTCGTCGCCCGGAGCGGGGCCCGCGGGGTTCCTCCCCGGACGGAGGCGCTCCTCGACGAGCTGCTTCCGGGGTGGCGGGCAGGCCTCGCCTCGGCGGGGTGAGCCCGCCCGCGGCGCCGAGGCGGCCCTCGCCGCCGCCCCGCAGACCTCACGACCCGACCCCGAACCGCCCGAACCGGAGCGCACCGTGCAGCAGACCCTGATCGTCGTGGGGGCCGTCCTCTGGGGCGCCGCCGCGGGCCTGCTGTCGCCGCGCGCCGTGTACCGCTTCTCCGTCCCGCCGGGCGAGCCGTGGCAGACCCGCTGCCCGAGCGGCGAGCACGAGGTCAAGGGATGGCTCGGCCCCTGGCCGGACGGCTGCGGGAACGAGGGGTACCGCAAGGGACGCGCGCTGCTCCTCACCCTCGTCACCGCCGCGGCCTGCGCCGCCCTCGCCACGGCCACGGGACCCCGGCCGGAACTCGCCGTGTGGCTGCTCCTCACCCCGCCCGCCGTCGTCCTCGCGGCCGTCGACTTCGCCGTGATGCGCCTGCCGGACGTCCTGACCCTGCCGATGGGCGCGGCCGCCCTCGCCCTGCTCGGCGTCGCCGCGGCCCTGCCGGACCACGGCGGCTCCTGGACGACCGCGGCGCTCGGCGCGCTCATCCTGAGCGGCGGGTACTTCGTGCTGTTCCTGATCAATCCGAACGGCATGGCGTTCGGCGATGTGAAGCTCGCGGTGGCGCTGGGCGCGGTCCTCGGCTGGTACGGCTGGGGCGTCCTGCTGCTCGGCACGTTCGCGGGCTTCGTCTTCGCGGGCGTGTACGGCGGCTGGCTCGTCGCCGTGCGCAAGGCGGGGCGCAGGACGGCGATCGCGTTCGGCCCGTTCCTGCTGGGCGGCACCTTCGCCGGTCTGCTGCTCGGCGCGTACGCGGCCTAGCCTGCGCACCGCGCCCCACGCGAGCCACGCGTACCGCACCCCGCCCGGCGCGAGCCGCCCACCCGCACGCCGTCCGGAGGCGCCCCGCTCCCCACCGCAAGAGGCCCAGGGGCCTGGCGTACGCTGAAGAGGATCTGTCCGCCCCATTTGGACCTTACGAAAGGGACGCCCCGGTGACCGAGAAGGCCGACCTTCAGTCCGTTCTCGACCGCGCCGCCGCCGGCGGACGGATCAGCGCCGAAGAGGCGCTCGACCTCTACCGCGACGCCCCGCTGCACGCGCTCGGCGCCGCCGCCGACGCCGTACGCCGCCGTCGCTACGCGGGCACCGAGCACATCGCGACGTACATCATCGAGCGGAACATCAACTACACGAACGTCTGTGTGACGGCGTGCAAGTTCTGCGCCTTCTACGCCGCCCCGAAGGACACCAAGAAGGGCTGGACCCGCGACCTCGACGACATCCTGCGCCGCTGCGCGGAGACGGTCGAGCTGGGCGGCACGCAGATCATGTTCCAGGGCGGCCACCACCCGGACTTCGGCGTCGAGTACTACGAGCACCACTTCAGCGCCATCAAGAAGGACTTCCCGCAGCTGGTCATCCACTCCCTCGGCGCGTCCGAGGTCGAGCACATGGCCCGCATCTCCAAGGTCTCCGTCGAGGAGGCGATCCAGCGGATCAACGCCGCCGGGCTCGACTCCTTCGCGGGCGCCGGCGCCGAGCTGCTGCCCGAGCGCCCCCGCAAGGCCATCGCCCCGCTCAAGGAGTCCGGCGAGCGCTGGCTGGAGATCATGGAGACGGCGCACGGCCTCGGCGTCGAGTCGACGTCCACGATGCTCATGGGCACCGGCGAGACCAACGCCGAGCGCATCGAGCACATCAGCATGATCCGCGACGTACAGGACCGGACGGGCGGCTTCCGCGCCTTCATCCCGTACACGTACCAGCCCGAGAACAACCACCTCAAGGGCCGCACGCAGGCCTCGATCTTCGAGTATCTGCGCATGATCGCCATCGCCCGGATCTTCCTCGACAACGTCGCGCACATCCAGGGCTCCTGGCTCACCACCGGCAAGGAGGCCGGCCAGCTCACCCTGCACTACGGCGCGGACGACCTCGGCTCGGTGATGCTGGAGGAGAACGTGGTCTCCTCCGCCGGTGCCAAGCACCGCTCCAACCTCGCCGAGATGATCGACATGATCCGTACGGCGGACCGCGTCCCGGCCCAGCGCGCCACGACGTACGAGCACCTCGTCGTCCACGACGACCCGGCGAACGACCCCGTCGACGCCCGCGTCGCCTCGCACATCTCCTCCACCGCGATCGAGGGCGGCACGGCCCACCCGGAGCTCAAGCTCCTGGCTGCGAACTGACGCCGTCTTGCTGACGGTTCACCGGGTACGCGGGGTCGCGGCCGCCGCGGGCGACATCGTCATCGGACACGCCGTCGTCGTCGACGGCGCCCGGTTCGCGGCCGTCGGGCCGTACGAGGAACTCCTCGCGGCGTACGAAGGGCGGGCCCGCGTCCGTGACTGGGGCGACGGGATCCTGACCCCGGGCCGCTTCGAGCCGGACGCCGTCGCCCTCCTGGAGTCCACGTACTGGCCCGACCCCCGCGAGGCCGAGGCCCTGGGCACCGAGCCCCTGACCGGCGAGGCCCTCACCGCCCTGGACATGCCGGAAACCCGCTGGGGCGCGAGCGCGAGACGGGGCGTGCAACGCCTGCTGGCGGAGGGCACCACAGCCTTGGCGGGCCCGTTCACGCACCCCGCGGTCCGCGCGGCCGTGGCCCGCTCCGGCCTGCGCACCCACCCGGTCGCGGCGCCCACGGCCGGGGGAGACGCGGACTTCGCCGTGACGACCCCGGACGGCACCTGCCTGGCGACGTCGATCGGCGGCCGCCTGGTCCACCGGCGCCGCTGAGGCGCCGGTCGAGATGGCGCCCCCCAAGGGGCGCGGGGAACTGCGCGAGCAACCCCGAACCAACCCGCACCCGCCAGAGCACCGCACACGGCAGACGCCCTCGCGGAGAAGCCCGCCGCAGGCGAAGCCCACCCCCAAGGAAGAAGCCCGGCCTGACACAATAGGCCGGGTGACCCGAGCTTCCCTGGACAAGCAGCCGCACGAAGTCGCCTCGATGTTCGACGACGTGGCGGAACGGTACGACCTGACCAACGACGTGATCTCGCTCGGCCAGGCCAGGCTCTGGCGCAAGGCGGTCGCGCAGGCGGTCGACGCGCGCCCCGCGCAGAAGGTCCTCGACCTCGCCGCGGGCACCGCCACCTCCTCGCAGCCCTTCGCGCAGGCGGGCGCGTACGTCGTCCCGTGCGACTTCTCGCTCGGCATGCTGAGCGTCGGCAAGCAGCGCCACCCGTGGATGCCGTTCACCGCGGGCGACGCGATGAAGCTGCCCTTCAAGGACGACACCTTCGACGCCGTCACGATCTCCTTCGGCCTGCGCAACGTCCAGGACACCGGCGCCGCGCTGCGCGAGATGTACCGCGTGACCCGGCCCGGCGGACGTGTCGTCATCTGCGAGTTCTCCGAGCCCACGTGGGGCCCGTTCCGCACGGTCTACATCGAGTACTTGATGCGCGCGCTGCCGCCCGTCGCGCGCACGGTCTGCACCAATCCGGACGCGTACGTCTACCTCGCCGAGTCCATCCGCACCTGGCCCAACCAGCCCGAACTCGCCGCCCTGTTGCAGGACGCGGGCTGGTCGAAGGTGGCCTACCGGAATCTCACGGGCGGAGTGGTCGCGCTGCACCGGGGGTTCAAGCCGAACTAGCCTCCGCGCAGGAGAGTTGACGGGAACCGTTCGCCGGAGAAGATGTGTCAGTTGATATGTCCCGGCCACTTGCCGTGGTCGGGGCGTGACGGTCGGCACACGCCGATCACGTCCCCTGATATATCTCCCCATAACGGAGCGTCCCGATGGCGTCGAACTGCCCCGACTGCGGGGCCCCAGCTCCCGACGAGGCCCGCTTCTGCATGAGATGCGGCCGCGAACGCACACCGGTTCCCGCGGAGCCGGAGGACGCGGTGCCGGAGGACGCGGTGCCGGAGGACGCGGTGCCGGAGGACGCGGTGCCGTCCGAGGCTCCTCCCTCTGACGAAGCCGTCAGCACCGAGAAGCGCGTCAGCACCGAGAAGCGCGTGAGCACCGAGAAGGCCGAGAAGCCCCTCAGCGTCGAAAAGGCCGACAAGCCCCTCAGCGTCGAAAAGGCCGACGAGGCCCCCAGCACAGAGAAGGCCGACAAGGCCGACAAGGCCATCAGTATCGACAAGGCGCCCCCGGCCGACGCACCCGAAGTCCCCGCTCACCCCGCGACCCTGGTGGTTCCCCCAGCCCCTGAGTCGCCCGCGGCCCCCGCTCCCGTCGCCCCGACGCCCCCGGCCGCGCCTCCGGCCCCGGCCGCCACCCCCGCTCCCGCGGCCCCGCCGCACACCCCGCCTCCGGCCGTCGCGCCGCTGGCCCCACCTCCGCCCGCCCCGCCGCCGGGCCCCGCCACGCCCTCGCCCGTGGGCGCCTTCATCGGGCGTGCCGTGCGCGGCGACTGGGCCGGGGCGGCGCAGGCCGCGCTCTGGCCGCTCGCGCTGTTGCTGATCACCGCCGCGGGGTGCGCCATCCCCACGTACGGCCAGGACAGCGACGACATCGTCGTCGGCTTCGCCGACCGGATGCGGATCTCGCTCGCGGCGGCGCTCCAGGCCGTGGGCGGCGACGTGACGCTGAGCGGCCGCGAGGAGCGGGGCTTCGACAGCTCCTCCTCGTCCTCCTCGTACCAGTCGTCGGAGTCCGTGGTCGACGGCACCGTCTCGGTGCATCTGGTCCCGCTGACGGTCACGGCGCTGTTCGTCGTCGCGCTGCTCATCGGCGTACGCATCCTCCACAACCGGCTGCGGCACCGCGCCGCCGCGTACGGCACGGGCGGTCCCGGTACGACGGCGGGGCTCGAAGCGGCTGTCCGCGTGGGTGTGTTGACGGCTCTGGGCGTCCTGGTGCTCGGTCTCTTCGCGCAGCCGGAGATCCGGGACGTCGAGGTGTCGTCGGCACCCTTCCTCGCCATGCTCGGCGCGCTCGGGCTCGCCCTCGTCGTGTCCGCCGGGGTCCTGCACCGCGACGACCTCGCGCACTGGCTGGCCGTGCGCCCCGGCGCGCAGTCGTTCGTGCGCGCCGCTGGTGTGACCCTGCGCGCGCTTGCCATCGTGCTCGTTCTCGCCTCCGCCGTCGGCTACTTCGCCTTCACCCAGATCGATGATCTGTCGGACGCGTCCGACACGCGCGACTCCGGCGTCTCGCCGTACCTCGTCGCGCTCCTGCTGCTGCCGAACCTCGGCATCGCGGCACTCGGCGTCGGCTGGGGCGCGCCGCTTGAGGCGGAGGCGGACGGGCGGCGCTCGGCGTACGGCGACGACTCCGAGACCCACTCCTTCGCGCTCTCCGAGCTCGGGGACCTGTTCAACTCCGGCGCGGTCGTGGGCGCGTTGGCCCTCGGTCTGGTGTGCGCGTTGACGATCGGTGTCCTCGCCGCCCGCCGGTGCGCGGGCCGGGGCGAGCAGATCCTGGCCGGAGGGCTTTTCTTCGGCCTGTACTTGCTGCTCGCCGCGATCGGCGGCTTCGGCGTGGAGACGTCCGCGAAGGAGGTCGGGTACGGCGGCGACTCCGCAACCGCCGGTCTCGAAGGCGGCGTGAGCCTGCCGGACGTGCTGCTGTTCGGGCTGCTGTGGGTGGCCGGTGCGATGGTCGTCGGGCCGCTGCTGGTGCGGATGGCCGGGCAGGGGGGCGGGGTGGGCGGGCCGCCGAATCCGCCTGGGCCGCCCGGGTCCGGGGGGACGCCTGGTCCCGGTGGGCAGTTCGGGTCCGGTGGGCTCGGTGCTCCGGCCGGTGGTCCCGGGCCCGTTCCCGACCCGCACGCCGCGCCGACCCAGAGCGGCATCCCGGCCCAAGGGCCCCCGGCTCCGGGCACCCCGCCCCATGGCACCCCGCCCCACGGCGCCGCCCCCACCCCGTACGACCCCCACGCCTTCCAGATCGGTCACCCGGGGGCACCCCGGCCCGGTCCCGGTGGGCCGCGCGGGCGGACCGGCGTCTGGGTGGCCACGCTCGTCGGCGCCCTCGTCATCGGCGGCGGCACCGCGGCCGGGCTGCTGATCTGGCAGGACGACGGCGGCGGCAAGGACGACGCCAAGGGCAAGAACGACAGCCCGGCCGTCAGCCGCACCGACGACACCGTCACGCCGCCCAGTTCGGAGCAGCCCACCGGCGACCCCGTCGGGCCCTCGACGCCCGGTCCGACGACGGACACCGGCGGCACGGAGGGGACCACGGCCGGGAGTTCGGCGGGGAGCACGGGCGGCGGGTCGGACGACAGTACCGACGACAGCCCCGTGCCCGCCGGTTCGGAGCGGGTGACCGACACGAAGGGCTTCTCGTTCGCCGTGCCCGACGGCTGGAGCCGTGAGCGCGGCGACAACCCGACCCAGATCACGTACGCGGGTCTGACCGGCCCGGAGAACTTCCAGATCGGCGTCATCGACAACGCCGACTACACCTCGTACGGAAACATGAAGAACATGGAGGAGCACGCCAAGAAGGACCCGGACAAGTCGGACTACCGTCGCCTCCGTCTGGAGGACACCACCTTCCAGGGGCGCCCGGCCGCGGTCTGGGAGTACACGTACAAGGACCGCGCCGACCGTACGATCCACGCGATCGACCACAGCTACATCGCGGACAACGGCACCGAGTACGCCCTCCAGCTCTCCTGGCGCGAGGACTTCTGGCCCGCCGGGCACGGCGCGAAGACGCACCAGACGGCGCTGGACACCTGGCACCTCACCGGATAGGGCTCCGGCGCACGGAGATCGAGGCGGCGCGCACCCCGGGGTGCGCGCCGCCTCAGCCGCTTCCGGTGCTTCCGACGCCTACTTCCGGCTGACCCGGCTCGTCCAGCTCCCGCCGCAACCCGCCACCGGGCGGGCCCGGGTGCCGCGGTTCGCGCACGCCCGCGCCGCCCCCGCCCTCGTGCGGCCCGAGGTCGAACCACACCGTCACGACGGCTCCGCGCGGGACCTCGGCGTCGGGCGGTGGGTACTGGCGTACGACGTAGTCGATGACCAGGTCGCGGAAGCCGGGCCGGTCCGGGGCCGTGAGCACCACGCCGTGCTCGGCGGCCGTCTCGCGCGCGTCCATCGCCATCAGCCCGACGAAGCGCGGTACGCGCACCGGCGGCCCGGCGGGCCCGGGTGTATTCAGCACAGGCGTCACCCCCAGCGGTATGGGCAGGGTAACTCCGGCACGCGCGAGGGCAACCCCGGCCGGGGCGCGCGCTACAGCGTGAGCCGGTAGCAGTACGCCGTCACGCCCGTGCTGGGCGACGTGAACGTCTCCGCCCGCTCCATGCCGAGGCGCCGCGCGACCGCCATGGACCGCTCGTTGCGTATGTCGATCATCGCGACCACCGACCGCACGCCCGCCGCCCGCACCCGCTCCAGGGTCGCTCGGGCCGCCGCGGTCGCGTAGCCGTGCCCCCACGCCGCGCGCGCGAGCCGCCAGCCGATCTCGATCTCGCCCGTCGGCCCCCACTCCCGGGGCCACGGCATGGCCCCGGCGAAGCCCACCGGATCGCCCCCGGGGTCGAGCAACGTCCACAGACAGAAGCCCAGTTCCGCGTCGTGTCTGCGCTGCCGCGCGGTCAGCTCCTCGTACGTGGACCGCTCCGAGCTCCAGCCGCCGACGAACTGCATGACCTCCGGGTCGTCGAAGAGGCGGTGCCAGACGAAGGCGTCCTCGTCGGTCGGGACGCGCAGCCGGACGGCCGGGCCCGGGGCGCCCGGGGCGCCCGCGTCGTTCAGGGGGCTCGCGTCGCCCAAGGGGCCCGCTTCGCTCACGTCGCTCACATCGCTCACAAGTGGCCCTTCGCCTGGTTGATCGGTACCGCCTCATAGACTGCCCATATCCCGTGCCGGTCGGCACACAGATTTCGAGCCTTGGGGAGAACCCGCCGTGACCGAGCCCCTCTCCGAACACACCGCTGACGTCATCGTCGTCGGGGCCGGGCCAGCCGGTTCGACCACGGCGTACTACCTGGCGAAGGCCGGCCTCGACGTACTCCTCCTCGAAAAGACCGCGTTCCCGCGGGAGAAGGTCTGCGGTGACGGGCTCACGCCCCGCGCCACCAAGCAGCTCGTGTCGATGGGCATCGACATCTCCGAAGAGGCGGGCTGGCTGCGGAACAAAGGGCTCCGCATCATCGGGGGCGGCGTACGGCTCCAACTGGATTGGCCGGATCTCGCCTCTTACCCGGACTACGGCCTGGTCCGCAAACGCGACGACTTCGACGAGCAGCTCGCCCGGCAGGCGCAGAAGGCGGGCGCCCGGCTGCACGAGCGCTGCAACGTGGGCGCCCCGATCATCGACGACCGCACCGGCCGCATCACCGGCGTGCACGCCAAGCTCGGCGAGGACAAGACGCCGGTGACCTTCCACGCGCCGCTGGTCGTGGCCGCGGACGGCAACTCCACGCGCCTGTCGCTCGCGATGGGCCTGCACCGCCGCGAGGACCGCCCGATGGGCGTCGCCGTGCGCACGTACTTCACCTCGCCGCGCCACGACGACGACTATCTGGAGTCCTGGCTGGAGCTGTGGGACCGCCGCGGCGCCCAGGACCGGCTCCTGCCCGGCTACGGCTGGATCTTCGGCATGGGCGACGGTACGTCGAATGTCGGCCTCGGCGTCCTGAACACCTCGGCCGCCTTCAAGGAGCTCGACTGGCGCGAGATCCTCAAGGCCTGGTGCGCCTCGATGCCCGAGGACTGGGGCTACACCCCCGAGAACATGACGATGCCCATCCGCGGCGCCGCCCTGCCGATGGCCTTCAACCGCCAGCCGCACTACACCAAGGGCCTCCTGCTCGTCGGCGACGCGGGCGGCCTCGTCAACCCGTTCAACGGCGAGGGCATCGCGTACGCCATGGAGTCCGGCCAGATCGCGGCCGACGTCATCGTGCAGGCCCACGCCCGCGCCACGCCCGCCCAGCGCGAACTGGCCCTCCAGGACTACCCGAAGACGCTCAAGGAGGTCTACGGCGGCTACTACACGCTCGGCCGCGCCTTCGTGAAGCTCATCGGCAACCCGAAGGTCATGAAGATCGCCACCCAGCGGGGCCTCACCCACCCGATGCTGATGAAGTTCACCCTGAAGATGCTGGCGAACCTCACGGACCCGCGGGGCGGCGACGCGATGGACCGCATCATCAACGGCCTCAGCAAGGTAGCCCCCAAGGCCTGACCGGGCCCCTGGGCCCCGCGTGGACGCGCGTGGGGCCCAGGGAGCACAGGGAGCCCCTGGGCCCCACCGGTGCCGCACGTCGAACCGGTGCCGCACGTCGAAGGGCCGGAACCCCGCTGGGGGTTCCGGCCCTTCGCGCGTACGTCGTACGCGAAAGCGTCAGAGGACGCGCACCGCTCCCGAAGCCGGGTAGCCCGACAGGTCCTGGATCACGACGCCCTTGCTGGGGTTCGCGGCGTCCAGGTACTGGCCGTTGCCGATGTAGACACCGACGTGGTACGCGGAGCCCGCGCCGCCCCAGTAAAGGATGTCGCCCACCTGGATGTTGGAGAGCGAGACCGGCGTGCCGGCCGTCGACTGCGCCTGGGAGACGCGCGGCAGGTCGACGCCGACCTGCTTGAACGCGGCCTGGACGAGGCTGGAGCAGTCCCACGCGTTCGGGCCCGAGGCACCCATGACGTACGCGTCGCCGAGCTGCGCCTTCAGGAAGCTGATGACGGTCGAGACGCTGCCGCTGGAGGGCGTGGAGGCGTTGGAGGACGACGAGCCCGCGGAGGAGCCGCCGCCGGAGGAGGAGGGCGCGGAGGACGTGCTGAGCTGGGTGCGCTCGGAGTCCCGCGCGGCGCGCTCCTGCGCGGCCTTGCGCTTGGCCTCGGCGTCGGCCTTCTTCTTGGCCTCCGCCTTCTTCTTGGCCTCGGCCTGGTCCTTGGCCGCCTGCTTGGCGGCCTTCACCGCTGCGGCGTCCTGCTGGGCGCGAGCCTCGTAGCTGTCGGCGGTCTGGGCCGTCGCGTCAGCGGACTGGGCGATCTGCGCGGACAGATCGGCGGTCAGGGTGGGCAGCTCGATGGTCTCGGTCACCGGCTCGGCGGCGTTCGCCGTACCAGCGGCGGCGGCCACTGCCAGGGTGCTGAGGACGCCACCGGCAACTCCGGCGCGCAGAGCCATCTTCGACGCGCTGCGGCGGGGCTTCCGGTGGCTGGGTATGTGAGCGGTGTGGGACATGAGAACAACCGCTATCAGGGACACCCGGTTCCCTTCAAGAAACGTGTGCTGCGCCACAGTTGCCCGGCGCGCGGCTGAATCCCGGGCGTGTCGCATCTTATTGACGCCGTAACGGGCAATGCGGACAGTCGTGATCACGCCTGTGATCATGGGTTTTCCGCATTACGTCCGAATTGCCCGTGGACTACCACCCCCTATACCGGTTGGCCAAGCCCGGTTGTTTGGCCGGTAGTTCGCGTGTGGCGCAGGTCACCTCGGGTGGCTCGATGAGCCTCCCCGAGACCTCACCGAGACCGGGCCGAGATCTTCCGCTCGCACATCGGTGCCGCCTACCCCTCTCGCGCTCACGTGCACGCGCGCGCGGTGAGGCGCGTGCGCGCGTACGTGATGAGGCGCGTGCGCGTGTACGTGGTGAAGCTGACGCCGACGCCCTCGCGCGCGCGGCTGACGCGGTGCCCGACTCGTGAATCGATGCACACGTCCACACTCGTCCACATCTCTGCCGCCAAAGTGTGAACGCGCTCCTCTATCAAGCGCTCGCGTCCAGCACCAATTTGCCTGTAGCGGCCATCTCTTGATAGTGCAACCCCGCCTCGACCAGGCCTTACGCGCCAGGATGTCACCTCTGGTGATCACTCAGGCGCTTCGCGTACGAAGATCACCGCTCATCCGACTTCATGATCCTTCGTCAGGTGGTGGAGATCACAAAGCCGTTGTCGTACCCCGTGTCGCAGATCACAGACCGGCAGGCATAAGATGCGGGGCAGTTGGGCTTGTGACCTGCTTCACATGTAAGCGATCTTCGCGTGCGAGTGATCTTCGCGAGCCCGATGCAACCGCCAGCAGTCAGTGCCGACTGAGAGGAGCGAGGAGCGGTGAACGCCTATGCGCCCATCCTCGTACTGGGAGCCCTCGGGGCAGGCTTTGCGATCTTCTCCGTGGTCATGGCCACGCTTATCGGTCCAAAGCGGTACAACCGCGCGAAGCTCGAGGCCTACGAATGCGGGATCGAGCCGACCCCCACGCCGGCCGGCGGCGGGCGCTTCCCCATCAAGTACTACCTGACGGCGATGCTCTTCATCGTCTTCGACATCGAGATCGTCTTTCTCTATCCCTGGGCCGTCACCTTCGACGCCCTGGGGATCTTCGGGCTCGTGGAGATGCTGCTCTTCGTGCTCACCGTCTTCGTCGCCTACGCGTACGTCTGGCGGCGCGGCGGTCTGGAATGGGACTGAGGAGCCACTGAGCATGGGACTCGAAGAGAAACTCCCGAGCGGATTCCTGCTGACCACCGTCGAGCAGGCCGCAGGGTGGGTGCGCAAGTCATCCGTCTTCCCCGCCACGTTCGGCCTCGCGTGCTGCGCCATCGAGATGATGACGACCGGCGCCGGGCGCTACGACCTGGCGCGCTTCGGCATGGAGGTCTTCCGCGGCTCGCCGCGGCAGGCGGACCTGATGATCGTGGCCGGGCGCGTGAGCCAGAAGATGGCGCCCGTCCTGCGCCAGGTCTACGACCAGATGCCGAACCCCAAGTGGGTCATCTCCATGGGGGTCTGCGCCTCGTCGGGCGGGATGTTCAACAACTACGCGATCGTGCAGGGCGTGGACCACGTCGTCCCGGTCGACATCTATCTGCCCGGCTGTCCGCCCCGGCCCGAGATGCTGATGGACGCGATCCTCAAGCTGCACCAGAAGATCCAGACCTCCAAGCTCGGTGTGAACGCCGAGGAAGCGGCCCGCGAGGCGGAGGAGGCGGCTCTCAAGGCCCTCCCCACCATTGAGATGAAGGGTCTGCTGCGGTGAGCGACGCGCACGTGAACGGCACCGGCGAGCACCCCGAGGGCACGGTGCCCGCCCCCCGTGACACCTCCGGCGACGTCATCGGCGTCCGCAGGGGCATGTTCGGCGCCGACAACGGCGGCGACACCTCCGGGTACGGCGGCCTCGTCCGCACCATCACGCTGCCCGGCGCCTCCTCGCGCCCCTACGGCGGCTGGTTCGACGAGGTGGCCGACGAGCTCGAAGGCGCCCTGGAGGAACAGGGGCTCGTCCCCGAGAACGCCATCGAGAAGACGGTCGTCGACCGCGGCGAGCTGACCTTCCACATCGCCCGCGAGCACCTCCTGCGGGTCGCGCGAACCCTGCGCGACGACCCGGCGCTGCGCTTCGAGCTGTGCACCGGCGTCAGCGGCGTGCACTTCCTGGAGGACAAGGGCCGCGAGCTGCACGCCGTCTACCACCTGCGCTCGATCACCCACAACCGCCTGATCCGCATCGAGGTCAGCGCCCCGGACGCCGATCCGCACGTCCCCTCGCTGGTCGCCGTCTATCCGACGAACGACTGGCACGAGCGCGAGACGTACGACTTCTTCGGGCTGATCTTCGACGGCCACCCGGCCCTCACGCGGATCATGATGCCGGACGACTGGCAGGGCTTCCCCCAGCGCAAGGACTACCCACTCGGCGGCATCCCCGTCGAATACAAGGGCGCCCAGATCCCGGCTCCGGACCAGCGGAGGTCGTACTCGTGACTGCCCACCCGTCTCCCGGCCACCACCCCTCAACGACTCCCTTCGGGAGGCCCCTGTGACGCACTCAGCTCCCCACGCAACCCCCCGCGCCACGACGGAAGGCACCGTCTACACCGTCACCGGCGGCGACTGGGACGAGGTCGTCCAGTCCGCGGCCAAGGCCGACGACGAGCGCATCATCGTCAACATGGGTCCGCAGCACCCCTCCACCCACGGCGTGCTCCGGCTCATCCTGGAGATCGAGGGCGAGACGGTCTCCGAGGCCCGCTGCGGCATCGGCTATCTGCACACGGGCATCGAGAAGAACCTGGAGTACCGCACCTGGACCCAGGGCACCACGTTCGTCACGCGCATGGACTATCTGACGCCGTTCTTCAACGAGACGGCGTACTGCCTGGGCGTGGAGAAGCTGCTCGGCATCGAGGACCAGATCCCCGACCGCGCCACGATCCTCCGGGTGCTCCTGATGGAGCTGAACCGGATGTCCTCGCACCTGGTCTGCATCGCCACCGGCGGCATGGAACTCGGCGCGACGACGATCATGATCTACGGCTTCCGCGATCGTGAACTCATTCTCGACATCTACGAGCTGATCACCGGCCTGCGCATGAACCACGCGTACATCCGGCCCGGCGGACTCGCCCAGGACCTGCCGCCCGGCGCGGTGGACCAGATCCGCGAGTTCGTGAAGAAGATGCACAAGAACCTTCCGGAGTACGACAAGCTCGCCACCGGAAACCCCATCTTCAAGGCCCGCATGCAGGACGTCGGCTACCTCGACCTGTCCGGCTGCATGGCCCTCGGCGCCACCGGCCCGGTCCTGCGCTCGGCCGGCCTCCCGCACGACCTGCGCAAGTCCGAGCCCTACTGCGGCTACGAGACGTACGACTTCGACGTCCCCACCGCCGACACCTGCGACTCCTACGGGCGCTTCCTGATCCGCCTGGAGGAGATGCGCCAGTCGCTGCGCATCGTCGAGCAGTGCTTGGACCGCCTGGAGCCGGGCCCGGTCATGGTCGCCGACAAGAAGATCGCCTGGCCCGCCCAGCTGGCCCTCGGCCCCGACGGCCTCGGCAACTCGCTCGACCACATCAAGAAGATCATGGGTACCTCCATGGAGGCCCTGATCCACCACTTCAAGCTGGTGACGGAGGGCTTCCGGGTGCCGCCCGGCCAGGCCTACACCGCCGTCGAGTCGCCCAAGGGCGAACTGGGCGTGCATGTCGTCTCCGACGGCGGCACCCGCCCCTACCGGGTCCACTTCCGCGACCCGTCCTTCACCAATCTGCAGGCCATGGCGGCGATGTGCGAAGGCGGCCAGGTCGCCGACGTCATCGTCGCCGTCGCGTCCATCGACCCCGTGATGGGAGGCGTCGACCGGTGACCACCAGTTCCCCCGAGGGCGTCAGCCTGGGCATGCCCCAACTGCCCCCGCCGGACTACCCGGACGATGTCCGCGCCCGCCTCGAAGCGGACGCGCGCGAGGTCATCTCCCGCTACCCGGACTCCCGCTCGGCGCTCCTTCCGCTGCTGCACCTGGTGCAGTCGGAGGAAGGCCATGTGACCCGCACCGGCATGCAGTTCTGCGCGGACATGCTGAACCTGACCACCGCGGAGGTGACGGCGGTCGCGACCTTCTACACCATGTACCGCCGGGGGCCCTCCGGCGACTACCAGGTCGGCGTCTGCACCAACACGCTGTGCGCGGTCATGGGCGGCGACGCCATCTTCGAGGCCCTCCAGGAGCACCTGGGCGTCGGCAACGGCGAGACCACCGACGACGGCAAGGTGACGCTCGAGCACATCGAGTGCAACGCCGCCTGCGACTTCGCCCCCGTGGTGATGGTCAACTGGGAGTTCTTCGACAACCAGACCCCGGGCAGCGCCAAGCGCCTCGTCGACGACCTGCGCTCCGGCGCCCCGGTCGAGCCGACCCGCGGCGCCCCCCTGTGCACCTTCAAGGAGACGGCCCGGATCCTCGCGGGCTTCCCCGACGAGCGCCCCGGCGCCGTCGAGGCGACCGGCGGCGCGGGCCCCGCCTCACTGATCGGACTGCGCCTGGCCAAGGGCGAGGCGCTCCCCGCGCGCGTGGTCCACCCGCGTGCGGGCGGACCGGAGAGCACCCAGCCGCACGACCCGTCTCCCAGCGAGCACCTCAGCTCGCACGACGCGCCGCAAGAGACCTCGGCATCCGACCCGGCCCACCCGGCCGGACCGAGCGCCGAGGAGGGGGAGTGATGACGTTGGCCGCCGAGATCGACAACGAGACCAGCCCGGAGAAGCTGCTCGCGCCCGTCCTCTCCGCCTTCTGGGACGAGGACAAGTCCTGGACGCTGGACACCTACCGCCGCCACGACGGCTACGAGGGGCTGCGCAAGGCCCTCGCCATGGCCCCGGACGACCTGATCGCCTATGTGAAGGACTCGGGCCTGCGCGGCCGCGGCGGCGCGGGCTTCCCCACCGGAATGAAGTGGCAGTTCATTCCGCAGGGCGACGGCAAACCGCACTATCTAGTTGTCAACGCCGACGAGTCGGAGCCAGGGACCTGCAAGGACATCCCGCTCCTCTTCGCGAACCCGCACAGCCTCATCGAGGGCATCGTGATCGCCTGCTACGCGATCCGTTCTTCGCATGCGTTCATCTATCTGCGGGGTGAAGTCGTCCCCGTGCTGCGGAGGCTGCACGAGGCCGTCCGTGAGGCCTACGCGGCGGGCTATCTCGGCAAGAACGTCCTCGGCAGCGGACTCGACCTCGAACTCACCGTGCACGCGGGCGCGGGCGCGTACATCTGTGGTGAGGAGACCGCGCTGCTCGACTCGCTGGAAGGCCGCCGTGGCCAGCCGCGACTCCGTCCCCCTTTCCCTGCGGTCGCGGGCCTCTACGCATGCCCCACTGTTGTCAACAACGTCGAGTCCATCGCGTCGGTTCCCGCGATCCTGAATCGCGGAAAAGACTGGTTCAAGTCGATGGGCAGCGAGAAGTCGCCCGGCTTCACGCTCTATTCGCTCAGCGGGCACGTCACCTCGCCCGGCCAGTACGAGGCGCCGCTCGGCATCACGCTGCGTCAGCTCCTCGACATGAGCGGCGGCATGCGGGCGGGCCACCGCCTCAAGTTCTGGACGCCCGGCGGCTCTTCGACGCCGATGTTCACCGACGAGCACCTCGATGTGCCGCTCGACTACGAGGGCGTGGGAGCCGCCGGATCCATGCTCGGCACCAAGGCCCTGCAGTGCTTCGACGAGACGACCTGCGTGGTGCGGGCCGTGACGCGCTGGACCGAGTTCTACGCCCACGAGTCCTGCGGCAAGTGCACGCCCTGCCGCGAAGGGACGTACTGGCTCGTGCAGTTGCTGCGCGACATCGAGGCGGGCAAGGGCGTCATGTCCGACCTCGACAAGCTGAACGACATCGCCGACAACATCAACGGCAAGTCCTTCTGCGCCCTCGGTGACGGCGCCGCCTCGCCGATCTTCTCCTCGCTGCAGTACTTCCGCGAGGAGTACGAGCAGCACATCACCGGCCGGGGCTGCCCCTTCGACCCCGCCAAGTCCACGCTCTGGGCCGACCGCGGCCGGTCCGACACCCACACGGAGGTGAACGCATGACAGTGACCACCAACAGCGCTCCCTCCGGGGGCGGGGAAGCGGCCGTTCCGCCCGAGGACCTGGTCTCGCTGACGATCGACGGCATCGAGATCAGCGTCCCCAAGGGCACCCTGGTGATCCGCGCCGCCGAACTCCTCGGCATCGAGATCCCGCGTTTCTGCGACCACCCGCTGCTCGACCCCGCCGGTGCCTGCCGCCAGTGCATCGTCGAGGTCGAGGGCCAGCGCAAGCCGATGGCCTCCTGCACCATCACCTGCACCGACGGCATGGTGGTGAAGTCGCAGCTGACGTCGCCGGTCGCCGAGAAGGCGCAGCGCGGTGTGATGGAGCTGCTGCTCATCAACCACCCGCTGGACTGCCCGGTCTGCGACAAGGGCGGCGAGTGCCCGCTGCAGAACCAGGCCATGCAGGTCGGCGACCCGGACTCGCGGTTCGAGGGCAAGAAGCGCACGTACGAGAAGCCCGTGCCGATCTCCACACAGGTGCTCCTCGACCGTGAGCGGTGCGTGCTGTGCGCGCGCTGCACCCGCTTCTCCAACCAGATCGCGGGCGACCCGATGATCGAGCTGATCGAGCGCGGCGCGCTCCAGCAGGTCGGCACGGGCGACGGTGACCCCTTCGAGTCGTACTTCTCCGGGAACACCATCCAGATCTGCCCGGTGGGCGCGCTCACCTCGCACGCGTACCGCTTCCGGTCGCGCCCCTTCGACCTGGTGTCGTCGCCGTCGGTGTGCGAGCACTGCGCGGGCGGCTGCGCGACGCGGACGGACCACCGGCGCGGCAAGGTGATGAGGCGGCTCGCGCAGGACGACCCCGAGGTCAACGAGGAGTGGATCTGCGACAAGGGGCGCTTCGGCTTCCGGTACGCACAGAAGCCGGACCGGCTGACGACGCCGCTGGTGCGGGACGCCGACTCCGGAGAGCTCGTTCCGGCTTCGTGGCCCGAGGCGCTGGAGACGGCGGCCAAGGGGCTCGCTGCCGCCCGCGGGCGGGCCGGAGTGCTGACCGGCGGACGGCTCACCGTGGAGGACGCCTACGCGTACAGCAAGTACGCGCGCGTGGCGCTCGGTACGAACGACATCGACTTCCGCGCGCGGGTGCACAGCAGTGAGGAGGCCGACTTCCTCGCGGCGCGTGTCGCCGGGCGCGGCCGGGACCTCGACGGCACCGGCGTCACGTACAGCACGCTGGAGAAGGCCCCGGCCGTGCTGCTCGTCGGGATGGAGTCCGAGGAGGAGGCGCCCGGCGTCTTCCTGCGGCTGCGCAAGGCCTGGCGCAAGCACGGCCAGCGCACCTTCTCGCTCGCCACGTACGCAACCCGCGGCCTGGAGAAGGCCGGTGGCACGCTGCTTCCGGCCGCGCCGGGCACCGAGACCGAGTGGCTGGACGCGCTCGCCGCGGGCGTGGGCCTGGCGGACGACGGCGCGAAGGCCGCCGAGGCGCTGCGCTCCGAAGGCGCCGTGATCGTGGTCGGGGAGCGCCTCGCGGCGGTACAGGGCGGGCTCACCGCCGCCGTGCGGGCCGCGTCCGCGACCGGCGCCCAGCTGGTGTGGATTCCGCGCCGCGCGGGCGAGCGCGGGGCCATCGAGGCGGGCGCCGTGCCGTCGCTGCTCCCGGGCGGCCGTCCGGCCACCGACCCGCGCGCGCGGGACGAGGTCGCGGGCGCCTGGGGCGTCGCCGAACTCCCGCACCGCTACGGCCGGGACACCGGCCAGATCATCGAGGCC
The DNA here is from genome assembly GCF_055594065.1 of Streptomyces sp. NPDC040610. Taxonomy (NCBI): domain Bacteria; kingdom Bacillati; phylum Actinomycetota; class Actinomycetes; order Kitasatosporales; family Streptomycetaceae; genus Streptomyces; species Streptomyces sp. NPDC040610. The sequence continues at coordinate 155,692 of NZ_JBVIXA010000001.1, forward strand.
GCCGCGACCGGCGAACTGGGCGCGCTGCTCGTCGCGGGCGTGGACGTCGCCGACCTGCCCGACCCGGCACGCGCGCGTGCCGCACTCGACGAGGTCGGCTTCCTGGTCTCCCTGGAGCTGCGCCCGAGCGAGGTGACGGAACGTGCCGACGTGGTCCTTCCGGTGGCCGCCGTCGCCGAGAAGCCGGGCACGTTCCTCAACTGGGAGGGCAGGGCCCGGCTTTTCGAGGCCGCGCTGAAGCCGGACCAGATGACCCGCAAGTCGTCCCCGGCGGACGCCCGTGTCCTGCACATGCTGGCCGACGCGGGCGACATCCACCTGGGCCTGCCCGACCTGCTGACCATCCGGCGCGAGCTGGACCGGCTCGGCGGCTGGGACGGCCCGCACGCCACGGAGCCCCTGGAGACCGGCGCTCAGCCGCCCCGGCCCGCCGCCGGTGAGGCCGTCCTCGCGGGCCACCGGCTGCTGCTCGACCAGGGCCGCCTCCAGGAGGGCGACGACGCGCTCGCGGGCACGCGGCACGCGGCCGTGGCCCGGCTGTCGGCGGCCACCGCGGCCGAGATCGGCGTCAAGGGCGGCGACACGCTCACCGTCACCGGCCCGGCGGGCGCGACCACGCTGCCGCTCCTGGTCACCCAGATGCCCGATCGGGTGGTCTGGCTCCCGCTGAACTCGACCGGGGGAGGCGTCACTTCGGACACCGGCGCCCGCCCGGGCGATCTGGTCCGTGTCGGCCCGGCCGGCCTTCTGGCCCCCGCCGAGGCCACGGAGGTGACGTCGTGATGCTGCAGGCAGTGCACACCGCGCAGGCATCGGTGCCGCTCGCGGCCGAGGACCTGTCGATGTTCGGCAGGGACCCCTGGTGGCTGATCGGCCTGAAGGCCGTCTTCTGCTTCGCGTTCCTGATGGTGATGGTGCTGTTCTCCATCGTGTGGGAGCGCAAGGTCGTCGCCTGGATGCAGTTGCGCATCGGCCCGAACCGGCACGGCCCCTGGGGCATGCTCCAGTCACTCGCCGACGGCATCAAGCTGATGCTCAAGGAAGACCTGGTCGTCAAGCGCGCGGACAAGGTGGTCTACATCCTCGCGCCGGTCGTCGCCGCCATCCCGGCCTTCATGGCGATCGCGGTGATCCCCTTCGGGCCCGCGGGCAACGAAGTGTCGATCTTCGGACACCGCACCACGATGCAGCTCACCGACCTGCCGATCGCGATGCTCTACATCCTCGCGGTCGCCTCGGTCGGTATCTACGGCATCGTGCTCGCGGGCTGGAGCTCCGGCTCCACGTACCCGCTGCTCGGCGGCCTCCGCTCGTGCGCGCAGATGATCTCCTACGAGATCGCGATGGGCGCCGCGTTCGCCTCCGTCTTCCTGTACTCCGGATCGATGTCGACGTCGCGGATCGTCGAGGCGCAGGAGGGCCGCTGGTACGTCCTGCTGCTCCCGGTCTCGTTCCTGATCTACATCGTGACGATGATCGGTGAGACCAACCGCGCCCCGTTCGACATGCCCGAGTCCGAGGGCGACCTGGTCGGCGGCTTCAACACCGAGTACTCGTCGATCAAGTTCGCGATCTTCATGCTCGCCGAGTACATCAACATGATCACCGTCTCGGCCGTGTCCGTGACGCTCTTCCTGGGCGGCTGGCGGGCTCCTTGGCCGATCAGCACCTTCTGGGAGGGCGCGAACCACGGCTGGTGGCCGATGGCCTGGTTCGTGCTCAAGGTCCAACTGCTGCTGTTCTTCTTCATCTGGCTGCGCGGCACGCTGCCCCGCGTGCGCTACGACCAGCTGATGAAGCTCGGCTGGAAGGTCCTCATCCCGGTGTCGGTGGTGTGGCTGATGCTCGTCGCCACGGTGCGGGCGCTGCGCAACGAGGACTACGACTTCAGCGAGATCGCGCTCTACGTAGGCGGCGGAGTGCTCGCCCTGTTGTTGCTCTCCGTACTCATCGACATCTTCCGCGACAAGCGCGAGAAGCAGCAGGCGGCCGAGGACTCCGAGTCCGAGGCGTCCGGTGCCTTCGACCCGATGGCCGGGGGATTCCCGGTGCCGCCGCTGCCCGGACAGACCCTGCCACCGGTGCCGCGCCGACGCTCGCGCCAGGAGCGGGAGTTGATTGTCAGTGGTGGGCCCGATACTCAAAGTGACGGAAAGGAGGCGTCCGATGGCTGAGCAGTCGAACATGCCGGACCGGCCGAAGCACTCGCAGCTGCCCGAGCAGCAGCAGGCGGCCGACCCGCAGCAGTCGAACCAGTCCAACCAGGGGTTCCAGAACCCCGTCGCGGGCTTCGGCGTGACCTTCAAGGCCATGTTCAAGAAGCGGCTGACCGAGCAGTATCCGGAGCAGCAGAAGACCACCGCACCCCGGTTCCACGGCCGGCACCAGCTCAACCGCCATCCGGACGGCCTGGAGAAATGCGTCGGCTGCGAGCTGTGCGCCTGGGCCTGTCCCGCGGACGCCATCTACGTGGAGGGCGCGGACAACACCGAAGAGGAGCGTTATTCCCCGGGCGAGCGGTACGGCCGCGTCTACCAGATCAACTACGCCCGCTGCATCCTCTGCGGCCTGTGCATCGAGGCGTGCCCCACGCGCGCGCTGACGATGACGAACGAATTCGAGCTCGCCGACAGCAGCCGCGAGAACCTGATCTACACCAAGGAGCAGCTGCTCGCCGGCCTCGAAGAGGACATGGTCGACTCGCCGCACGCGATCTACCCCGGCATGGACGAGGGCGACTACTACCGCGGTCTGGTCACCCAGGCCGCGCCGGGCACGGTGCCCCAAGTGGCCGTCTCCAAGGGCGAGAAGCCCGCCTCCGGAGAAGGCGCCGCCGAGGGATCCGGCTCCGGCGAAGGGGCCGGGGCCTCGCGCGAGCAGGGGGTGGGCGCATGACCGCCCTCGCGGCCTACACCACCTCCACCGGCGAGGCCTTCCAGTTCTGGGTGCTCGGCACGGTCGCCGTGATCGGCGCGCTGTGCACGATCCTCATGCGCAAGGCGGTGCACAGCGCGCTCTGTCTCGCCGGAACCATGATCATCCTTGCGGTGTTCTACCTGGCCAACGGCGCGTACTTCCTGGGCATCGTCCAGATCGTCGTCTACACCGGCGCGATCATGATGCTGTTCCTCTTCGTGGTCATGCTCGTCGGCGTCACCGCCGCCGACTCCCTCAAGGAGACCATCAAGGGGCAGCGCTGGCTGGCGGCCCTGTGCGGATTCGGCTTCGCCATCCTGCTGTTCGCGGGCATCGGCAACGCCTCCCTGAAGGACTTCAACGGCCTGGCCAAGGCGAACGCGAACGGCAACGTGGAGGGCCTCGCGGCCCTCATCTTCACGAAGTACGTCTTCGCCTTCGAGATCACCGGCGCCCTGCTGATCACGGCGACGGTCGGCGCGATGGTCCTCACCCACCGCGAGCGCACGGAGCGCGCCAAGACGCAGCGCGAGCGCGCCGAGGAGCGCGTGCGCGAGGGCAAGCACCTGCCGCCGCTGCCCGCCCCGGGTGTGTACGCCCGGCACAACGCGGTGGACATCGCGGGCCTGCTCCCGGACGGCACCCCCTCGGAGCTCACGGTCAACCAGACGCTGCGTGAGCGCGGCCAGATCCGCGACGTCTCCAGCGAGGCGCTGAACGACCTGCGGGCCCTGGAGCAGCGCGCCTCGGACCGCCTGGAGCGGCCAGGACCGCTCCGTACGGACAGCGGCAGGACCGGCGAGTCCGCGTCCGACCCGGTCGCCGCGGCGGCGGGCGAGCAGACCGAGGAGGCGTCGAAGTGAATCCCGTCAACTACCTGTATCTGGCGGCCCTGCTGTTCGCGATCGGCGCCACCGGCGTGCTGATCCGGCGGAACGTGATCGTCGTCTTCATGTGCGTCGAGCTGATGCTGAACGCCTGCAACCTCGCGTTCGTCGCCTTCGCCCGACTGCACGGCAACTTGGACGGCCAGATCATCGCCTTCTTCACGATGGTCGTCGCGGCGGCGGAGGTCGTGGTCGGGCTCGCGATCATCGTGTCGCTGTTCCGCTCCCGTCACTCGGCCTCGGTCGACGACGCCAGCCTGATGAAGCTGTAAGGGGTCGCTAGAACCGTGAACACAGAGAACTTGATTGCGCTGCTTGTGGCGGCGCCTCTGCTCGGAGCGGCCGTACTGCTGTGCGGCGGGCGCCGGTTGGACCGAGTGGGCCACTGGATCGGCACGGCGCTCGCGGCCGTCTCCTTCGTGATCGGGCTTGTGCTCTTCACCGACATGCTGGGCAAGGGGGCCGAGGACCGGTCCCTGCACCAGCACCTGTTCAGCTGGATCCCCGTCGAGGGCTTCCAGGCGGACGTCGCCTTCCAGCTGGACCAGCTGTCGGTGACGTTCGTCCTGCTGATCTCCGGCGTGGGCACCCTGATCCACCTGTACTCGATCGGGTACATGGAGCACGACGAGCGGCGCCGCCGCTTCTTCGGCTATCTGAACCTGTTCCTCGCGGCGATGCTCCTGCTGGTCCTCGCCGACAACTACCTGCTCCTGTACGTCGGCTGGGAGGGCGTGGGTCTCGCCTCGTACCTCCTGATCGGCTTCTGGCAGCACAAGCCCAGCGCGGCCACGGCGGCCAAGAAGGCCTTCCTGGTCAACCGCGTCGGCGACATGGGCCTGTCGATCGCCATCATGCTGATGTTCACCACCTTCGGGACGTTCGCCTTCGAGCCCGTCCTCGGGGCCGCCGAGGAGACGAGCGAGGGCAAGCTGACGGCGATCGGCCTGATGCTGCTGCTCGCGGCGTGCGGCAAGTCCGCACAGGTGCCGCTGCAGTCCTGGCTCGGGGACGCGATGGAGGGCCCGACCCCGGTCTCGGCCCTGATCCACGCGGCGACGATGGTGACCGCCGGTGTGTACCTGATCGTGCGCTCCGGAGAGATCTTCAACGGCGCCCCGGACGCGCAGTTGGCGGTCACCGTCGTGGGTGCCGTGACGCTCCTCTTCGGTGCGATCGTCGGTTGCGCGAAGGACGACATCAAGAAGGCCCTCGCCGGGTCGACGATGTCCCAGATCGGCTACATGATCCTGGCCGCGGGCCTCGGCCCCATCGGCTATGTCTTCGCGATCATGCACCTGGTGACGCACGGCTTCTTCAAAGCCGGGCTCTTCCTCGGCGCCGGTTCGGTCATGCACGGCATGAACGACGAGGTGGACATGCGGAAGTACGGCGGTCTCCGGAAGTACATGCCGGTGACCTTCGTGACCTTCGGTCTCGGCTATCTCGCCATCATCGGCTTCCCGGGCCTGTCCGGCTTCTTCTCCAAGGACAAGATCATCGAGGCGGCGTTCGCCAAGGGCGGCACGGAGGGCTGGATCCTCGGCTCCGTGGCGCTGCTCGGCGCGGCCATCACGGCGTACTACATGACGCGCGTGATGCTGCTGACCTTCTTCGGAGAGAAGCGCTGGCAGCCCGACGCCGACGGCAAGCAGCCGCACCCGCACGAGTCCCCGAAGTCCATGACGATCCCGATGATCCTGCTCGCCTTCGGTTCGGTTTTCGCGGGCGGCTTCTTCAGCATCGGCGACCGCTTCATGCACTGGCTCGAGCCGGTCACGCACCACGACCACGGCGACTCCCCGCTGAGCGCCGCCACGGTCACGGGCGCCACGATGGTGGTCCTGGTCATCGGCGTCACCCTGGCCTGGTTCCAGTACGGCCGCAGGCCGGTCCCCGTGGTCGCCCCGCGCGGCTCGCTGCTCACCCGCGCGGCCCGCCGCGACCTGCTCCAGGACGACTTCAACCACGTGGTCCTGGTGCGCGGCGGCGAGCACCTCACGCGCTCCCTGGTGTACGTCGACCACACCCTGGTGGACGGCGTGGTCAATGGCACGGCGGCCTCGGTCGGCGGGCTCTCCGGACGGCTGCGCAAGCTGCAGAACGGCTACGCCCGCAGCTACGCGGTCTCGATGTTCGGCGGCGCGGCGGTCCTCATCGCCGCGACCCTGCTGATGAGGGCGGTCTGATACCGATGTCGTTTCCTCTGCTGACAGCGACGGCCGCGCTTCCCGCGGTCGGCGCGATCGCCACGGCGGCCGTCCCGGCCGCCCGGCGGACCGCCGCCAAGTGGCTCGCGCTGTTCTTCTCGCTGGCCACACTCGTGTTGGCCGTCGTGGTCGCCGTCCGGTTCGACCCGGACGGCGACCGCTATCAACTGACCGAATCGCGCGCCTGGATCGCGGACTTCGGGGTGCGGTACGAGCTGGGCGTCGACGGCATCGGCGTCGCCTTGATCGCGCTCACCGCCCTCCTGATCCCCTTCATCATCCTGGCGGGCTGGCACGACGCGGACCCCCTGGAGACGAAGTCGTCGCGCTGGCGGCCGACTCAGGGCTTCTTCGCCCTGATCCTGGCCGTCGAGGCGATGGTGATCATCTCCTTCGAGGCCACCGACGTCTTCCTCTTCTACATCTTCTTCGAAGCCATGCTCATCCCGATGTACTTCCTCATCGGCGGCTTCGGAGACCGCGCCCACGCGGGCAGCGACGAGAAAGCCTCGGCGCAGCGCTCGTACGCGGCCGTGAAGTTCCTGCTCTACAACCTGGTCGGCGGCCTCATCATGCTGGCCGCCGTGATCGGGCTCTACGTAGTCGCCGGAAACTTCTCGCTCCAGGAGATCGCCGAAGCGCGGGCCAACGGCTCGCTGGACATGGCGACCAACACCGAGCGGCTGCTGTTCCTCGGCTTCTTCTTCGCCTTCGCGGTGAAGGCCCCGCTGTGGCCGCTGCACACCTGGCTGCCGAACGCGATGGGCGAGGCCACGGCCCCGGTCGCCGTGCTGATCACGGCGGTGGTCGACAAGGTCGGCACGTTCGCGATGCTGCGCTTCTGCCTCCAGCTGTTCCCGGAGGCGAGCAAGTGGGCGACGCCCGTCATCCTCGTCCTGGCGCTGGTGAGCATCGTCTACGGAGCGCTGCTCGCCGTCGGCCAGCGCGACATCAAGCGCCTGGTGGCGTACGCGTCGATCTCGCACTTCGGGTTCATCGTCCTCGGCATCTTCGCGATGACGTCCCAGGGGCAGTCCGGCGCGACGCTCTACATGGTCAACCACGGCCTCTCCACGGCCGCCCTGATGCTGGTCGCCGGCTTCCTGATCTCGCGCCGCGGCTCGCGTCTGATCGCGGACTACGGAGGAGTGCAGAAGGTCGCGCCGGTGCTCGCGGGCACCTTCCTGATCGGCGGTCTGGCCACGCTGTCGCTGCCGGGGCTCGCGCCGTTCGTGAGTGAGTTCCTGGTCCTGGTGGGCACGTTCGCGCGCTATCCGGCGGTCGGCATCATCGCGACCTTCGGCATCGTGCTTGCCGCGCTCTACACCCTCGTGCTCTACCAGCGGACGATGACGGGCCCGGTGAAGCCGGAAGTCGCGTCGATGCCCGACCTGAAGGTGCGCGAACTGGCCGTGGTGGCCCCGCTGATCGCCCTTCTGATCGTCCTCGGTGTCTATCCGAAGCCGGTCACGGAGCTGGTGAACCCCGCGGTCAAGCACACCATGTCCGACGTCCAGAAGAAGGACCCCAAGCCCGAAGTGGAGGCCGCCAAGTGAGTGCGACAGCCGTCCACAGCCTGTGGACAACGGCGGCCGAGCCGATCGACAAGATCGACGCGCCGAACATCGAGTACGGCCAGCTGGCACCGACCCTGATCGTCATCGGTGCCGCCGTCATCGGAGTGCTCATCGAAGCCTTCGTGCCGCGCAAGTCCCGTTACTACGCCCAGCTGTTCGTGTCCGTCGTCGCCCTCGCCGCCGCCTTCGCCGCGGTCGTCGCCCTCGCGGCCGGGGGCTACGGCACCACGAAGGCGCGCATCGCTGCGATGGGCGCCATCGCCGTCGACGGTCCCGCGCTGTTCCTCCAGGGCACCATTCTCCTCGCCGGAATCGTCGCGATCTTCACCTTCGCGGAGCGCAGGCTCGACCCGGTGGCGCACGGCAACCGCGTCGACTCCTTCGTGGCGCAGGCAGGAGCCGTGCCCGGCAGTGCGGGCGAACAGGCCGCCACCAAGGCCGGGTTCGCCACCACCGAGGTGTTCCCGCTGGCGCTGTTCGCCATCGGCGGCATGCTGGTCTTCCCCTCGGCGAACGACCTGCTGACGTTCTTCATCGCCCTGGAAGTCTTCTCGCTGCCGCTGTACCTGCTGTGCGCCCTGGCGCGCCGCAAGCGGCTCATGTCGCAGGAAGCGGCCGTCAAGTACTTCCTCCTCGGCGCCTTCGCCTCCGCGTTCACGCTGTTCGGCATCGCGCTGATCTACGGCTACGCGGGCTCGGTGTCGTACGGCACGATCGCCAAGGTCGTCGACGGCACGACCACCACGGTCGACCCCGCACTCGCGGGCACCATGGGCAACGACGCGCTGCTCCTCATCGGCTCCGCGATGATCGTGATGGGCCTGCTCTTCAAGGTCGGCGCGGTGCCGTTCCACATGTGGACACCCGACGTCTACCAGGGCGCGCCCACGCCGGTGACGGGCTTCATGGCGGCCGCGACGAAGGTGGCCGCGTTCGGCGCACTCCTGCGGCTGCTCTACGTCGTGCTCCCGGGCCTGCGCTGGGACTGGCGGCCGGTGATGTACGGCGTCGCCGTGATCACGATGCTGGGCGGCGCGATCGTCGCGATCACCCAGACCGACATCAAGCGGCTCCTCGCGTACTCGTCGATCGCGCACGCGGGCTTCATTCTCGCGGGTGTCATCGCGACCACGGAGGACGGCGTCTCGTCGGTGCTGTTCTACCTGGGCGCGTACTCCTTCGTGACGATCGGTGCGTTCGCGGTGGTCACGCTGGTGCGGGACGCGGGCGGCGAGGCGACACACCTGTCGAAGTGGGCGGGGCTAGGCCGCCGCTCACCACTGGTCGCCGCGGTGTTCGCCGTCTTCCTTCTCGCCTTCGCGGGCATCCCGCTGACCTCCGGGTTCTCCGGGAAGTTCGCGGTGTTCAAGGCGGCTGCCGAGGGCGGCGCGGGCGCGCTGGTCGTGGTCGGTGTGATCTCGTCCGCGATCGCGGCGTTCTTCTACATCCGCGTGATCGTCCTGATGTTCTTCAGCGAGCCGAAGGCGGACGGCCCGACGGTCGCCGTGCCGTCGCCGCTGACGATGACGGCGATCGGGGTCGGCGTCGCGGTGACGCTGGTGCTCGGTGTGGCGCCGCAGTACTTCCTCGATCTGGCCGGCCAGTCGGGAGTCTTCGTTCGGTAGGCGGGGCTTCGGCCCCGTCCGCCTCGTGTACGTGCCGCCCGGTGTCCCGCAGCCCGCGGGAGCCGGGCGGTGGCGTGTGCGGGGCCCGGCGGGGCGCGGGCCTGGCGGGCGGGCGCCCGGCGGGGTGATGCGACCTGTCGGGCGGTGCGGCGGCGACGGTGGCGCATTCTTCACACCGTGCCGCCCGGCCTGTGGATAACTTCGTGGGCTGTCGGCGCGGACCCCTATCGTGGACGCAGTGGTGGAAGCACGCGGTGGTCGAGGCGTGACGTACGGGGGCTGGGCGATGTATGGGATCGGTGGCATGACTGAGATGGACGAGGGCGCGAGTCGGTTCGCGGAGCCGGACCCGTTCGACGACCCCTTCGGGGACCCGGAGGAGGACCCGTTCGGCGACCCCGGCGAGGATCCGTTCGCGGACGCGCACCTGGGCGCCGGGCCGGGCGCGGGCTCAGGCCCGGTCGCCACGGGCAACGCACTGGAGACACTGCACCGCGTCTTCGGGTACGACTCCTTCCGCGGCGAGCAGGAAGCGATCATCGACCATGTGGTCGCGGGCGGCGACGCCGTCGTCCTCATGCCGACCGGCGGCGGCAAGTCCCTGTGCTACCAGATTCCGGCTCTGGTCCGCCCCGGCACCGGCGTCGTGGTCTCCCCGCTCATCGCGCTGATGCAGGACCAGGTGGACGCGCTCAGGGCGCTCGGCGTGCGGGCCGGGTTCATGAATTCGACGCAGGACTTCGACGAGCGCCGGGTGGTGGAGGCGGAACTGCTCGCGGGCGAGCTCGACGTGCTCTACCTGGCGCCGGAGCGGCTGCGCCTGGACACCACCCTCGACCTGCTCTCGCGGGCCACGATCTCCGTCTTCGCCATCGACGAGGCGCACTGCGTCGCCCAGTGGGGCCACGACTTCCGCCCCGACTATCTGGCCCTGTCCGTCCTCGGCGAGCGCTGGCCGGACGTGCCCCGCATCGCCCTGACGGCGACGGCGACGGACGCCACCCACCGCGAGATCACGCAGCGACTGTCCATGCCGGACGCCAAGCACTTCGTGGCGAGCTTCGACCGGCCGAACATCCAGTACCGGATCGTGCCGAAGGCGGACCCGAAGAAGCAGCTCCTGACGTTCCTGAAGGAGGAGTACGACGGCGACGCAGGCATCGTCTACTGCCTCTCGCGCAACGGCGTGGAGCGGACCGCCGAGTTCCTGAGCGCGCACGGCGTGCGGGCGGTGCCGTACCACGCCGGTCTGGACAGCGGGACGCGTGCGCTGCACCAGTCGCGGTTCCTGCGCGAGGACGGCCTGGTGGTGGTCGCCACGATCGCCTTCGGCATGGGCATCGACAAGCCCGACGTCCGCTTCGTCGCCCACCTCGACCTGCCCAAGTCGGTCGAGGGGTACTACCAGGAGACGGGCCGCGCGGGCCGCGACGGCATGCCCTCCACGGCCTGGATGGCGTACGGCCTGCAGGACGTCGTCCAGCAGCGCAAGCTCATCCAGGGCAGCGAGGGCGACGAGGCGTTCCGGCGCCGGGCCGCCGCGCATCTGGACGCCATGCTGGCGCTGTGCGAGACGGCCCAGTGCCGCCGCGCCCAGCTCCTGACCTACTTCGGCCAGGACCCCACCGCCCAGTCCTGCGGGAACTGCGACACCTGCCTCACCCCGCCGGAGACCTGGGACGGGACGGTGGCCGCGCAGAAGCTCCTGTCGACCATCGTGCGGCTGCAGCGGGAGCGCGGCCAGAAGTTCGGCGCCGGCCAGATCATCGACATCCTCCTGGGCCGCCGAACCGCCAAGATCATCCAGTTCGACCACGACCAGCTTTCCGTCTTCGGCATCGGCGGGGAGCTCGGCGAGGGCGAATGGCGGGGCGTGGTCCGGCAGTTGCTCGCCCAGGGACTGCTCGCGGTCGAGGGGGAGTACGGCACGTTGGTGCTGACCGAGGCGAGTGGCTCCGTGCTCGGGCGGCAGCGGGAGGTGCCCCTGCGCAAGGAGCCCAAGAAGCCCGCATCCGCGGCGCGTTCCGGGGGCAAGGGCGAGCGCAAGGCGCGGGCCGCAGCCGCGGTGGCCGAGCTGGCGCCCGAGGCCGTGCCCGTTTTCGAGGCGCTGCGGGCCTGGCGGGCGGCGCAGGCTCGGGAGCTTGGGGTGCCCGCCTATGTGATCTTCCATGACGCGACGTTGCGGGAGATCGCCACGGTGCGGCCCGCCTCCGTCGGGGAGCTGGGGGGCATCGGCGGGGTCGGCGAGAAGAAGTTGGCCACGTATGGGGAGGGTGTGCTGGAGGTGGTGGCGGGGGTGGGGGAGTAGGGCCTCGCGGGTGCGCCCCAGTCCCGCCCCTTTCCCGAAACTGGGGGCTCCGCCCCCAGACCCTCGCTCCTCAAACGCCGGAGTGGCTGTATATCTCGCCGGTGCGGCAAGGTTCTAGCCCGTCCGGCGTTTGAGGACGAGGCGCGGAGCGCCGACAACGGGGTCCAGGGGGCGGCAGCCCCCGGGTTCGGGAAGGGGTGGGATTGGGGAGCCCCCGGCAAGGCCCCCCAACCTCAGCCCCGCGTAGCCGCGATGCGCCCCGTGACCTCGCCCAGGCCCACCCGGGTCCCACCAGGACCGGGGGCCCACGCGGTCATCGTGACGACGTCACCGTCCTCCAGGAACGTCCGCTTGCCGTCGGGGAGTTCAAGCGGATCCCGCCCGTTCCAGGTCAGCTCGATGAGGGAGCCGAACTGTTCGGGGGAGGGCCCACTGACGGTGCCGGAGCCGTAGAGGTCACCGGTGCGCAGGGAGGCGCCGTTGACGGTCATGTGGGTGAGCTGCTGGGCGGCGGTCCAGTAGACGGTGGAGAAGGGGGGTTCGGAGATGACGTGGCCGTTGAGGGAGACGGTGATGCGGAGGTCGTAGCCGCCGGGCTCGTCCGCGACGGACTCGGCGGAGTCGTCGAGGTAGGGGAGCAGGGGCTCGGTGCGCGCGGGCGGGGCGACGCGGGCGGCGTCCAGGGCCTCCAGGGGCGTGATCCAGGCCGAGACGGAGGTGGCGAAGGACTTGCCGAGGAAGGGGCCGAGGGGGACGTACTCCCAGGCCTGGAGGTCGCGGGCGGACCAGTCGTTGAGGAGGCAGAGCCCGAAGACGTGCTCGCGGAAGTCCGTGAGGGGCACGGGGGTCCCGAGCGTGGACGGCGCGCCGACGACGAAGCCGACCTCGGCCTCGATGTCGAGCTTGGTGGACGGGCCGAAGACGGGCGCGGTGTCGGCGGGCGTCTTGCGCTGACCGGTGGGGCGCACCACGTCCGTGCCGGAGACCACGACGGTGCCGGACCGGCCGTGGTAACCGATGGGCAGGTGCTTCCAGTTGGGCGTGAGCGGCGTGGGCGCGTCCGGGCGGAACATCCGGCCCAGGTTCGACGCGTGGTGCTCGGAGGCGTAGAAGTCGACGTAGTCCGCGACCTCGAAGGGCAGGTGCAGGGTGACGTCGGACAGGGGGTGGAGCAGCGGGCGGACGGTGTCGCGGTGCGCGGGGACCGTCACCCAGGCGGTGAGGGCGCGGCGTACGTCGCTCCAAGTGCGGCGGCCGGCGGCGAGCAGCGGGCCCAGGGTGGGCTGGGCGAGCAGCGAGACATAGGGCGAGCCGAGGGCGGCGGCGGCCGCGCCCGCGTCCAGGACGTACGAGCCGATGCGGACGCCGACGCGGCGGCCGTCCGAGGCGGCGGAACCGGGCGCTGATCCGGGAGCCGACCCGGATGCGGAGTCCGTGGCGGACCCGGCCGGGGAGAAGACCCCGTACGGAAGATTGTGCGGGCCGAAGGGGTCGCCCTCGGGGAGGTCGAGCGGGTTCTGCTCGGACATGCGTGCCTGCCTCGCTTTCCAATCTGAGTGCTCCACACGTTACGTGGGAAGCCTCGCCGGGGGCAGTGTCTAAAGAGTTCGCAATGTCCGGATAAACCAGGAGTGGAATGACCCATTCCTGCATAGCTTCCTTTGGGGGACACGGACAGGGGTGGGTCCGGTTCGGCGCAAACGGACACGTGGGGGGACCCGTGACCATGTCAAGCGGCGGCGTCGGGTTAAGGCCGGACCGTGAAGTGCCCGGACTGATAGTCAAGTTCGGCGACTACCCGTTGCACCACGGCGGTGTGGGGGCGATCCGCAGCCTGGGACGGCTCGGCATCCCCATGTACGCGATCACCGAGGACCGACACACGCCCGCGGCCGCGTCCCGCTACCTCACCCGTGCGTTCCCGTGGCCGACCACCGGCGTCGAGGACCCCGCGTATCTGGTGGAGGGGCTGCTGCGGATCGGGCGGCGGATCGGCAGGCCGACGGTGCTGATCCCGACGGACGAGGAAGCGGCGGTGCTGATCGCCGAGCACCAGAGGGAGTTGGGGGACGCGGACTTCGGAGGGTTCCTGTTCCCGCCGGTGGCGCCCAAGCTGCCGCGGCGCCTCGCCAGCAAGCAGGGGCTGCACGAGCTGTGCGTGGAGCACGGCCTGTCGTCGCCCGCCTCGGTGGGCCCGCAGAGTCAGGAGGACGTGGAGAAGTTCGCCGCGACGGCCCGGTTCCCGGTCGTGGCCAAGAACAGCGAGGCGTTCCGGCGCCGCGAACAGCCCGCTGTGAACGGCACCACTCGCATCAACACGCCCGAGGGACTGCTGAAGCTGGCCTGCGGCTGGGGCGAACGGCCCGGCGTGATCCTCCAGGAGTACCTGCCGCGCGAGCAGGCCGAGGACTGGGTCGTGCACGCGTACTTCGACGCGGACTCCACCCCGCTCGCCCTGTTCACCGGCGTGAAGGTCCGCTCCTGGCCGCCGCACGCGGGGATGACGGCGATGGCGTACGTCGTCGACAACCCGGAACTCGCGGACCTCGCCGCGCGTTTCATCAAAGAGATCGGCTTCACCGGAGTCATCGACCTCGACCTCCGTTTCGACCGCCGCGACGGTCAGTACAAACTGCTCGACTTCAACCCACGCATGGGCGCCCAGTTCCGCCTCTTCGAGAGCGAGTCGGGGATCGATGTCGTCCGGGCGATGCATCTGCATCTGACCGGCCGTCCCGTCCCCGAGGGGGAGCAGCGCGCGGGGCACCGCTATGTCGTGGAGAACATCGACCTGCCCGCCTATCTCGCCTACCGCCGCAGCGGCTATGTGACACCGCACGCGCCGTCCCGTGCCAGCGGCACGGAGCTGGCCTGGTTCGCGGCGGACGACATGCTGCCGGTCTTCACCATGCTCGCGCGCTTCGTACGGCCGGGAGCGAAGCATCTGTTCCAGCTGTGGCGGACCAGCCGCCGCGGCGGCACGACCACGAAGTGACGGTGCGCCGTGCGACGGCACGGTGCACACGACGTCCTGGGGAGGGACTTCGTGAACCAATCAGCGCAACCCGTCGCCGTCATCGGAGCGGGCCCCTACGGCCTGTCCACAGCGGCGCATCTGAAGGCCCGGGGCATCCCGGTGCGTGTGTTCGGCGAGCCGATGGTGAGCTGGCAGGCGCACATGCCCGCGGGAATGCTCCTCAAGTCGACACCCGTGGCGTCGAACATCGACGCCCCGCAGACCGGCCACACCCTCGTCGACTACTGCGACGCGGCGGGCCTGCCCCGGCTGATCACGGACGAGGACATCATCCCCGTCGAGACGTTCGTCGGGTACGGCCAGTGGTTCCAGCAGAAGATCGTGCCCGACCTGGAGCGGGTGCGGGTGGTCTCCGTCGACCCCCGGCCGGCCGGAGGCTTCGAGCTGAAGCTGGACTCCGGGGAGCAGTTCACCGCCCGCGCGGTCGTCGTCGCCACCGGCCTGTCCGGCCTGTCGAGGCTGCCGTCCGAGCTGGCCGCGGCCGCGCCGGACGGCCCCTCGCCCACGGGCCCCGTTTCGCACAGCGCCCAGCACCACGACCTCACGCGGTACGCGGACCAGGACCTGCTCGTCGTCGGTGCCGGGCAGTCCGCCCTGGAGACGGCGGTGCTCGCGGCGGAAGCGGGCGCGCGGGTGCGCGTGGTGGCGCGCGGGCGGCGCTCGGTGGCGTTCGGCGCGCCGCCCTGGGACCAGCCGAAGCTGCGCCCGGAGTCCCCGTTCGGCCGCGCCTGGTCGCTGTACGCGTTGAGCTACCACGCCGGGGGGTACCGCCACCTCCCCGCCGCCACCCGGCATTACCTCACCCGCCGTGTCCTCGGCCCGCTCGGCGCCTGGTGGCTGCGGGAGCGGTTCGATCGGAAGGTCGAGGCGCGCGAGGTGCGGCGCATCGTGGCGGCGGGCACCCGCGACGGCCGCCCCGTCCTCAGCGTCGAGACCCTCGGCGGCCGGGCCCGGGAGCTGGCGGCCGACCACGTCATCGCCGCGACGGGCTATCGCGTGGACCTCGCCTCCCTCAGCTTCCTCGGCCACGGCCTGCGCGCCCGCCTCGCCACCAGCCGCGGCACGCCCAAGCTGGGCGCGGGCTATGTCTCTTCGGTCCCCGGCCTGTACTTCACGGGCATGCTCGCCGGGTCGTCGTACGGACCGGTGATGCGGTTCGTGTGCGGCACGGAGTTCGCCTCGCCGCGGCTCGCTCGGCATCTGGCGGCGGCATACCGGGGGGCGTGAGGGCGGGGCCGGCGCGCTGGGCTCGGCGGTCGACCGCCACCGTCCGGGCTCGGCGCCCGACCAGCACCACCCGGGCTCAGCGCTGGGCGACCGACATCCGGGCCGTCCGGGCTCGACGCCCGACCGTCACCCGGCCTCAGCGCTCGATCACCGGCATGGGCGCGGGCTGGGCGTCGCGCATCCGCTCCGGCGTCCAGTACTCCGCCCCGGCGGTTCCGCCGTGCTCGACCTCGCTGCTCGTGGTGTCCGAGCCCGTGGTGTCCGACCCCCTGCCGAGCGCCTTGCCGGGCGCCTTACCGGGCGTCGCGGGAGACTCCTCGCCGGTCTTCGTGTCCGACACCGAGACCCCCGCTCCCGGGCGGGACTCGCGGCCGGTGCTGTCCGAGTCCGCGGCCGACGCCTGCCAGGTGAGCAGCGCCGTGAGCAGCGTGGCGGAGGCAGCGGCGGTGAGGGCGAGCTTGCGGGCCGGACGGAAAGTCATGTCGTTCCTTCGTGCCAGGTGACGTACGGAGGCCTTCCCGCGTACGGAAGACCGGCTTGCCCCTGTGCGACGTGCGCACCGCGCGAACGGTTCCCCGCCGCTACTGCTGCACCTCCCGCACCCAGGCCCGCAGCCCGGCCATGAACCCCTCCCGCTGCTCGGCGGGGAGCCCCGCGAGGGCGCGGAGCAGCGGCTCGCCACGGCGGGCCACGAAGGACTCGAGGAGCGGGCGGTACTCCTCGGCGAGGGACACGAGGACCCGGCGGCGGTTCGTCTCGTCCGGGGCGCGCGTGACGATGCCAGCCCGCGCGAGGCCGCCGACCAGTTCGCTCGCCGTCGGCAGGGACACCTGGAGCCGGTCGGCGATGCCGCTGACGGTCAACGGCCCGTCGGCCGCCAGGAGCTGGGGCAGCACCGCGCCATGACGCGGGGTCAGGCCATGGCTGTCCATGGCCTCGCGCAGCGGATCCGGCATCAGCGCGCTCACCGCAGCGCCCCGGAAGTACGGCTCGAGCAGCGGCACGAGCCCCACGATCCGGATCTCGACGGGGGTGAGGGGGTGGGCGGATCCGGCCCCCGGGCTCGCCGGTTTCCGCTGCTCCGCTTCCTGCCGCTCCGGTTCCCGCTTCTCCGGTTCTTGCGCGCTCTGCATTCCGCGAGTGTAGTTGGTTTGGATACTCGAACTGTTTGGGTATCCAAAGTGTTACGAGCCCTGTGGGGACCACGAGCTTTCTGAAGGTGAGCGAGACATGCCGTCGATCAGCTACTACGAAGCCGTCAATGACGCGTTGGAACGACTTGAGGACCTCGGGTACGAGCGCGGCGTGGGCGTCGACCTCGCCAACCACGGACCCATGGGCGCCGAGGCCGTCGCGGTGCTCGGGCACGGCGACGAGGTGGCCCGCTGGATCGGGCGCTATCGCCGCGCGCTCGACCATCACGAGCCGCCCGCCGCGCGCTTCGTCATCGACCCCGCCGACGAGGCGTCGTGGCGGCCGGCGCTGGGTGATTTCAGCCGTGCGGGGGACTGGGAGCGGCTGTTCGCGCGCGAACTCGCCACCGCGCCCTGGCGGGACGTCCTCGCCCGCTGGTGGCCGCGCCTGCTCCCCGGCCTCTTCGCCGGCCTGACGCACGGCCTCATCCGGACGGCGCACGCGGTGCGCGGTCTTTCCGTCGCCGGGGAGGCACCGACACGGCTCCAGCTCGACGAACTGGCCAGGGGCCTGGCGTACTGGGCCGCCAGGTACCGGGCCCTGCCCGGCAGCCCCGCCCTGCGCGGCCCCCACACTGTCCCGGCGGCCGTCGCCGCGCTGCCCCGCGTGCCGCTGGACGGCCCGCGCGGACCGTCCGTCGCCCTCGGCCGCATCGACGCCATCGACCGACTCCCCGGATACACGGAGTCGTTGGAGTGGCTGGCCCCGCACCCGGCCTCCCGCCTGCTCAGCGACATGACGCTGCAGTTCGCGGACGTGTATCTGGGCCACCCCGAGGTCTTCCCGGTGCCCCTCGTCCACGGCCTCACCGCACCCGCCGCCACCCGCCTCGTACTGCCGCACCTGCCGCAGGAGTTGTACGAGCCGACGCTCGCCCGGCTGTGGCAGGTCCAGTCGGCCTTCCTCCTGGCCTTCACCACCGACCGGCGGGACGAGGAGTCGACGGCCTGGCGGGCCGAGACGGACGACCTGCCCCCGCTCGACGAACTCGGCGCCCGGGCCGTCGAGCACGGCGACGAGCACGTCATCAAGTTCACGGAGGCCTGCCTGCGGGAGTACGCACTGCGACCCGACCCCCGCTACCCGGCGGCGGCGCACGCGGCCCAGCGCCGCATACCTCGGCTTGACGCGGGCGGGGGCGTGGCGGGGGTGTCGGCGGGGAGGGCGGACTAGGCCGGAGGGGGTGGGCCCCGGGGAGGTGATGGTGAGCGAGAAGTGGGGGGTGAGGCGAGAGGGGGGCGTCGAGGCGGGCAGGGGTGAGTCGGTGAGAGGGGCGAGTCGGTGAGAGGGGTGGCGGGCCAGGGCGCGGCGGCACCCGGCGTGGACTGCCCGCCCGCGTGGGGGAGTTCGGGCCCGGCGTGAAGGCGTGCGCGCGGCCGTGGGCCGGTGCGGCGCGACTCGGGTGATGCGGGGCTTGTCCGGGTGGGGCCGGTGCGGGCGGTGCGGGCGGTGCGGGCCGGGTGGGAGCCGGTGCGGGCCGGTCCCGGTGGGGTCCGGTGAGGTCCGGTGAGGTCTGGTGGAGCCCGGTGCGGGCCCGGTGCGGGCGAGGTACGGGTCGGTCCGGGTGGGGTCGGTGCGACCTGGTCCGGGCCGGTCCGGATGAGGGCGATCCGGGGTCGGCGTGGGCCAGGTGCGAGCTGGTCCGGGCTGGTCCGGGTGGCGGCGACCCTGGGTCGGCGTGGGGTCGGCGTGGGCCCAGTGTGGGGCCGGTGCGGGCCGGGTCCGGATGGGGGCGATCCCGGGCCGCCTCGTTCCGGTGAACCGGGAGCGGGGCGACGGGGCCAGCGCGCAGATGCGCCCCGGGCGCGCGTCACCGGGCGTATCCGGGCCCACACCCCGGTGTCTGCCGGGAGTGCGCCGGGCGCACCCGAACCGTCACAGCTCCTGCCACACGGCTTACCGACCGGCGTCAGATCCGTATTCTTCGGATCATGGCCGTTCCCCTCGCATATGCCCTCATCGCCACTGACCTCGACGGAACCTTGCTGCGCTGCGACGACACGGTGTCCGACCGGTCGCGCAGGGCGCTGGCCGCCGCGAGCGAGGGCGGCGCACGGCACCTCGTCGTCACCGGACGCCCCGCGCCCCGCGTGCGCCCGCTCCTGGAGGAGCTCGGCTGCGACGGGCTCGCGGTGTGCGGGCAGGGCGCCCAGCTGTACGACGCCGGGAGTGGCCGCATGGTGTGGTCGGTGACGCTGGACCGGGAGTTGGCCGAGGCCGCGCTCGGGAAGATCGAGGCCGAGGTCGGGCAGGTCTTCGCGGCGGTCGACCAGGACGGCGTCGACGGCCTGACGCTGATCGAGCCCGGGTACGAGATGCCGCACCCGACGCTGCCCGCCGTGCGGGTGCCCCGGCGCGATGTGCTGTGGGAGGAGCCGATCAGCAAGGTGCTGCTTCGGCACCCGGCGCTGGCGGACGACGAGTTGGCGGAGGTGGCCCGGGGCGCGGTGGGGTCGCTGGCGACCGTGACGATGTCCGGGCCCGGCACCGTGGAGCTCCAGCCGTGCGGAGTCACCAAGGCCACGGGCCTTGCCCTCGCGGCGGAGCGGCTGGGGCTGACCGCCGCCGACACGATCGCCTTCGGGGACATGCCGAACGACATCCCCATGTTCGCGTGGGCGGCGCACGGGGTGGCCATGGCCAACGCCCACCATGAACTCAAGGCGGTGGCGGACGAGTTGACCGCGTCCAACGAGGAGGACGGGATCGCGGTGGTGCTGGAGCGGCTGCTGGGGTGAGGCGGCGGGCGCGTGGCCCGCGCGGTGCTGGGTCCCGACCTCCGGGGCCTGTGCCCCGGCCCAGGGCCCGCACCCCGACCTCCGGGTGCCACGTCCCGGCCTCCGGGGCCTGCACCTCGGCCCAGGGCCCGCACCCCGACCTCCGGATGCCGCGTCCCGGCCTCCGGGGCGATCCCCGCACCCACCGGCCTCCAAGCCCCGCGCCCCGCCCGCCTCGCCCGCCCCTGGCCCTCACCTGCCCCTGGCCCTCACCCGCCCTGGCCCTCGGCCACCCCGAGCCCTCGCCCCTCGGTCACCCCGGCCCCCTCGCCCCCGCCCAACCCGCGCCCCTGGCTCCGCCCCCGGTCCTGGACCATGGCCGGAAACGTACACACGCCGGATCTCTGGCCGGATGTCGTCAGCGGCCTCCGGCGGAGTGCGGGGCCGGGTGGGTGGGGCGCGCCGATGCCGCCCCGGCGGTCCGCGCGCGCTCGGCTCGGGGGGCGGCGGCGTGCCGGGAGTGAGTCGAGGGGCGGGACGGGTGACGGTCGGGCGTCCGAGGGAGGGAGGCATCACTCCCTTCATGTGGGGCACATCGTTCTCTGTGGAGTATTTCGGTCATTCCATGTCTATCGGGCACGCTGGTCTCCTCTGCTCGGGCAGGCGCTCGCTGTGATCGAAAGGCGACCGGATACGCTGACTTGAGTGATGGCAGCGACACATCGACAAACCGTGTCATCGACGAATGATCGACCGAGTGATCGACTTGTGATCGTCAGCAGACAGGAGAACCCCTCGTGACCGTCGTCGGGCCCTTCGGGCTGAGCGTGCGGGACCAGGCTCTCGAAGCCGATGTCCAGGCCGGGTTGGCGGCTGTCGAGGAGGGCCTGCTCGAGGCCACCAAGAGCGAGGTCCCCTTCATCACCGAGGCCGCACAGCACCTCGTGCGCGCGGGTGGCAAACGTTTTCGGCCACTCCTGGTGATGCTCACGGCGCAGTTCGGCGACCCGTACGCCCCCGGTGTGGTGCCGTCCGCCGTGGTCGTGGAGCTGACGCACCTCGCGACGCTGTACCACGACGACGTGATGGACGAGGCCGATGTGCGCCGCGGGGTGGCCAGCGCCAACCAGCGCTGGGGCAACTCCGTCGCGGTCCTCACCGGCGACTTCCTGTTCGCGCGCGCGTCCCACACGCTGGCCGACCTCGGCCCCGAGGCCGTCCGGGTCCAGGCCGAGGCGTTCGAGCGGCTCGTCACCGGGCAGATCCTGGAGACGGCGGGACCCTCCGACGGGCGCGACCCCGTCGACCACTACCTCGAAGTGCTCGCGGGCAAGACCGGTTCGCTGGTCGCGGTCGCCTGCCGGTTCGGCGCGATGATGTCGGGGGCCGACGAGACGGTCGTGGACGTGCTCACGCAGTACGGGGAGCGGCTCGGCGTCGCCTTCCAGCTCGCCGACGACGTCCTCGACATCGCGTCCGAGTCCACCGAGTCCGGGAAGACGCCCGGCACCGATCTGCGGGAGGGAATCCCCACCCTGCCCGTGCTTCGGCTGCGGGAGCGGGTCGCGCGGCTCGGGCTCGCGGAGGACATCGCGCTGTGTGAGCTGCTCGACTCCGACCTCACGGACGACGCGCGGCACGCCGAGGCGTTGGCGCGGCTGCGGGTGCATCCGGCTCTTGAGCTGGCCCGGCGGGACACGGTGCGGTACGCCGAGGAGGCGCGGGCCGCGCTGGCCCCGCTGCCCGAGTGCGACGCCAAGGCCTCGCTGGTCGAGCTCTGCGACCTGGTGGTCCACCGCGCGGGGTGAGGCTCGGGGGCCCGGCCCCCGCCGCACTCTCCAGCATGTGACGCAGGTCACGTGAAATTACTCAGCCTGGATTGAGTCCAGGCTCAGATCCGTTCCGTACCCATGCCCAGAAGCTGACGCAGGGGGCGTCGGCTGGGGAACGGGGAGATTTCACGTCATGGGCGCAATCAGCACCTCTGCGAAGAACAGCACGTCCGCGAAGAATCGCACGTCCACGAAGAACCGCCGCCGCACCCTGCTCGTCACCGGTGTCGCGGTCGCCGCGGCCGCCGGAGTGGCAGCCGCCGTCCTGCCCGCGACGGCGGACAGCGGGAGCGGGTCCCAGGGCTCCAAGAGCGCCGCGCACGGCAGCTCGCACGGCACCTCGCACGGCAGTGACGCCGTCGAGGTGCGGAGCGGCACCGCGAGCCGCGGCGGCACCCTCTTCGTGGCCAGCATGAACGGGGCCAACGAGGTGCCCGTGCAGGGCGGCCCCGCCGTCGGCGACAAGGACGGCGCGGCCCTGCAGTTCGTGAAGGTCAAGGGCGACAAGGTCAGCGTCACCGTCAAGTGGCGCGGCACCGCCAAGCCGACCGCGCTCCACATCCACCAGGGCGTCAAGGGCACCAACGGCGGCATCAAGGTCGACTTCACCAAGCTGCTCGCCAAGGCCAAGCACCAGCGCGTGACCGGCACGGTCAAGGTCACGGACGCCGCCCTGCTCAAGCAGCTCAAGGCGGACCCGAACGGCTTCTACGCGAACCTGCACACCGCCGAGTTCCCCGGCGGAGCCGTCCGCGGCCAGCTCCACAAGGTCACCGCGAACGTCTCCCTGGACGCGGCCGCGCGCAGCTTCCAGGCGTCCGTGGTCAAGGGCAAGCAGATCTACCAGTGCAAGAAGGCCGAGGACGGCTCGGGCGGTTTCACCTTCCAGCAGCGCGACGTCCGCGCGACCCTCGGCGGCCACATCGCGCACGACTTCGTCGCGCCGAACTCCGGCACCCCGCGCTGGGTCGCGCCGGACCGCAGCGGCGTCACCGGCAAGCTCATATCCAGGACGCCCAACGGCGCGAAGAACATCGCCGAACTCGACCTGGAGGCCAAGCAGGTCGGCAAGAAGCGCGGCCTGCTCGCCGGTACGACCGAGATCCTGCGCCTGAACACGGTGGGCGGCGTCCAGCCGTCCGGCGGTTGCGCCGAGGGCAAGGTCGTGGCGGTGCCGTACGGCGCCGACTACGTCTTCGTACAGCGCTGAGACCTGCGAAGACGGGCTCAGGGACAGATCCGGACCATGTGACGCACGTGTGCGGAACTCCCCCGTGACGCACGGTCGTCACCATCCCGGGCGGTGCCTCCCCTTACGGGACGGGGGAGGTGCCGCCCCTTTTTGTCATCCCAGAGCAGTACGCGGAGTTGCTCCCGGGGTCTGACGCTTCCGCGTGGCCGATTTGGTCGGATGGAGACAGACGAAGACAGGTACCGACAACCACATCCTGACCAATTCGGGTGAGAATGGCGGCGCGGGGTGGACGAGTGCACGCGAGGAACGAATCGCCGCCGCCGACGACGGAGGTAAGGCACACAATGGCACCGTACGAACCGGAGCAGGACACCACCGAGGCAGACGAGCTCAGCGCGGGCCGCCGCAAGGCCGTGCGCTATGTCGTCCCGCTCGCGGTGGCGGGGGTGGCCGCGGCGACCATCGGGCTCGTCCCGGCGCTCGCCACCTCGGGTGACCCGGATCTGCCGGACATCACCGCACAGGAACTCATCGAGAAGATCGCCGCGTCGGACACCGAGCAGCTCTCCGGCACCGTGAAGATCAGCACCGACCTGGGCCTGCCGTCGTTCGGCTCCGGCATGACCGGCGGTTTCGCGCCGGGCGGCGGGGGCGGCGGCGGGGACGACGAGGGCGGCAAGGACGGCAAGAGCGCCGCCGACCCGAGCGCCAAGCTGATGGAACTGGCCTCCGGCACGCACACCCTGCGGATCGCGGCCGACGGCCCCGACAGGCAGAAGCTGTCGGTCCTCGACGACGCCGCCGAGTACAGCCTGATCCACAACGGCGACGACGTCTGGGCGTACGACAGCGCGTCGAACGAGGCGTACCACTCCAAGGACGGCGGCAAGGCCGGCGCCCGCGCGGGCAAGGGCGACCGGAAGGACCTGCCGAAGGAACTTCCCGCCACGCCCAAGGAGTTCGCCGAGCATGCCCTGAAGGCGGCCGACGAGTCCTCGACGTCCGTGAAGGTCGACGGCAGCGCGCAGGTCGCGGGCCGGGACGCCTACCGCCTGGTCCTGAAGCCGAAGGACTCCGGTTCGACGGTCGGCCAGATCACCATCGCGGTGGACGAGAAGACGGGTACGCCGCTGAAGTTCACGCTGTCCCCGGCCGGCGGCGGCGCCGCGGTCGTCGACGCGGGCTTCACGAAGGTCGACTTCGGCAAGCCGTCGGCGTCCACGTTCGACTTCAAGCCGCCGAAGGGCACGAAGGTCACGCGGGCGGACGACGGCGCCAAGAAGCCCGGACACCCCGGCGGGGACGTCAAGGGCGAGAGCCCCGAGGGCCTGAACGTCATCGGCGACGGCTGGACGTCCATCGCCGAGCTGAAGCTGCCGGGCGGCCAGGGCCTGCCGACGTCGGCCGCCGGTTCCGACGAGGTGCCGCAGGAGGCGGCGAAGTTCCTGGACTCCCTCGGCGACAAGGTGAACGGCGACTTCGGCTCGGGCACGGTCTTCAAGACCCGCCTGATCAACGCGCTCGTCACCGACGACGGCAAGGTGTACGTCGGCGCGGTCACGAAGGACGCGCTGGTCAAGGCGGCGAACGCGGCCCAGTAGGGCCGAGAGCCGTGAGTACACGCACATGAGCATGTGAGAGCGGGCGGCGGTCGGGAGGTACCGGTCAGGTATCTCCCGACCGCCGCCCATCGTTCAGCCCATCGTTCAACGGGAGGAAGCCGGTGCCGAGCACCAACGGCGGGGCCAGGGGCAGCGTGATCGAGACGTCCGGGCTGACCAAGCGGTACGGCAAGCACCTCGCCGTGGACGGCCTCGACCTCAGCGTCCCCGGCGGCAGCGTCTTCGGCTTCCTCGGCCCCAACGGCTCCGGCAAGACCACCACGATCCGGATGCTGATGGGCCTGATCGAGCCGACTTCCGGCCGCGCCAAGGTCCTCGGCCGCCCCATGCCGTTCGAGACCCGCAGGGTGCTTCCGCACGTGGGCGCGCTCATCGAGGGCCCCGCGCTGTACGGCTTCCTGTCGGGCCGCGACAACCTCCTGCGGTACGACTCCGCCGACCCGACCGCCGACCCCCGCACCCGCCGGGCGCGCGCCGACGCGGCCCTGGAGCGGGTCGGCCTGACGGCCGCCGCGGGCAAGAAGGCCAAGGCGTACTCGCTCGGCATGAAGCAGCGCCTCGGCCTGGCCGCCGCCCTGTTGCAGCCGCGCGAACTGCTCGTCCTCGACGAGCCGACGAACGGGCTCGACCCGCAGGGCATGCGGGAGATCCGCTCCCTGGTGCGGGAGCTGGCGTCCGACGGCACCACCGTCTTCCTCTCCTCGCACCTCCTGGACGAGATCGAGCAGGTCTGCACGCACGCGGCGGTGATGGCGCAGGGCCGTCTGATCACCCAGGGCCCGGTCGCCGAACTCGCGGCGGGCGCGCGCGGACGGCTCACGGTGACGACCCCGGACACCGGTGACGCGGCCCGCGTCCTGAAGGAACTCGGCGTGGCCGACCTGGTCGTCACCGAGGACCGCGTCACGGGCGAGCCGCCCGGCGCGGACCTCGCCGACGTGAACGCCGCACTGGTCGAGGCGGGCGTGCGCGTCCGCGGATTCGGCGTCGAACGGGCCTCCCTGGAGGACGCGTTCGTCGCGCTGACGGGAGAGGGATTCGATGTCGCGGGCTGAAGTGACGGCCGGGGCGGACGGGGCGGACGGGGTGAGGCCCGCGACGGCGGCCAAGGGCGCCGGACAGCCGGGCGGGCCGCGTCCCACGAAGGCGCCCCCGGTCGCCCCCCACCGCGCCGGACACACCGACGCCCCGCGCCCCGTGCGCCTCGCCTGGACCCTCGGCCTGTTCCGCAGCGAGCTGTCCCTCACCTTCCGCCGCTGGCGCACCCTCGCGCTGCTCGCGGTGCTGGCCGCCGTGCCCGTGCTCGTGGGCATCGCCGTGAAGATCGAGACGAGCGACGGCGGCTCCGTCGGCGGTGGCGGGCCGGACGGGGGCGGCGGGCCCGCGTTCATCGCGCAGGTCACCAACAACGGTCTGTTCCTGGTGTTCACGGCGCTCGCCGCGACCCTGCCGTTCTTCCTGCCGATGGCGATCGGCGTCGTCGCGGGCGACGCCATCGCGGGCGAGGCGAGCGCGGGGACGCTGCGCTACCTCCTGGTGGCGCCCGCGGGCCGCACCCGCCTGCTGCTCGCCAAGTACGCCACCGCGCTGACGTTCTGCCTCGTCGCGACGCTGGTGGTGGCGGCGTCCGCGCTGGCGGTGGGGGCGCTGCTGTTCCCGCTCGGGGAGGTCACGACGATCTCCGGGACGCGGATCGGCTTCGGCGACGGGCTGCTGCGGGCCCTGCTGATCGCGCTGGTCGTGGCCGCCTCACTGATCGGGGTGTCGGCGCTCGGCCTGTTCGTGTCGACGATGACGAGCAGCGGCATCGCCGCCATGGCGACGACCGTGGGGCTGCTCATCACGGTCCAGATCGTCGACCAGATCCCGCAGCTGCACGCGATCCACCCGTATCTGTTCTCGCACTACTGGCTGTCCTTCGCCGACCTGATGCGCGACCCCGTCTACTGGGACGACCTGGTGAAGAACCTCGGCCTCCAGGCGCTGTACGCGGGGGTGTTCGGCTCGGCGGCCTGGGCGCGGTTCGGGGCGAAGGACAT
Organism: Streptomyces sp. NPDC040610; assembly: GCF_055594065.1. Classification (NCBI taxonomy): domain Bacteria; kingdom Bacillati; phylum Actinomycetota; class Actinomycetes; order Kitasatosporales; family Streptomycetaceae; genus Streptomyces; species Streptomyces sp. NPDC040610. The sequence goes on from NZ_JBVIXA010000001.1 coordinate 182,078, forward strand.
CGCTTCCTAGGGCCGGCCGCAGTGCAGGCCCCGGGTCCCCCGGCCTCGGCGCGCGCTCACTCCTCCTCGTACGAGGACTCGCCGAACGGGAACCGGGCCAGCGGGATGTCCTCCTGGGCGAAGAACGTCTTGGCGCGCGCCAGGGCCTCGGTGTCGTTCAGGACGTGCCCGGGGCGGGTGCCGTTGCCGAGCAGGACGCCGCCGAAGCGCATCGGGAAGAACGCGGCGGTGTTGAGCAGCGTGCCGACCAGCGGGTCCGCCGCGGCCTCGTTGCGGTCGGCGAGCGCGGTGACGCCCCACAGGGTCCGCTTGGCCAGCTCGGCCTTGAAGTCCAGCTCCGGGACCTCCAGCCAGGCGTCCCAGTAGTCCAGGTAGCGCTTGACGGTGGCCGACAGCGAGTACCAGTACAGCGGCGACGCGATCACGATGTCCGTGGCGGCGAGGGTGGCGTCCAGGAGCAGCGCCTCGTTGTCGCCCTCCGGGCGGGGCCGGGCACGTGGGACGGAGTCGTCGTGCCGCAGGTCCTTGAAGTCCGGGAGCGGGTGGTCGGCGAGCTCGATCCAGCGCTGCTCGACGTCCGACGGCAGCTGCTCGGCGGCCTTGCGGGCCAGCATGGCGGTGTTGCCGTCGGGGCGGGCGCTGCCGTGGACGAAGAGGAACCTGCGGGTGGTCATGGGTCTCCCTGGGATGAAGTGCGCGCTGCTTGCGCACGGCGAATGCCTGCGCGTGCACTATATGCACGCGCAAGCATTCCCGTCCAGGGGATCTACGCCCGGGGATCTACGCCCGGAGGCCTAGGAGGACAGCCCCCACACCGCGTACGCGACCGCGTCACTGTTGCGGTCGATCGCCGTGTTGTTGATGTTCGCCGTGGTGTCGCACGACGAGTGGTAGCAGCGGTCGAACGCCTGGCCCGCCGTGCCGCCCCACTTCTGGGCCTGGGCCGAGGACTTGGCGGTGCTCGCGCCGGAGAAGATGCCGCCGACCGGGATGCCCGCGTTCTTGAACGGAGCGTGGTCGGAGCGGCCGTCGCCCTCGCGGTCCGGCTCGGTGCTGACGTTCAGGCCCGAGTAGTACGTCTTGAAGGTCCGCTCGATGGTGGGGTCGTCGTCGTACACGAAGTAGCCCGGGTTCGGCGAGCCGATCATGTCGAAGTTCAGATAGCGCTTGATCTTCGTGCGCTCGGCCGACGGCAGGCCGCGGACGTAGTTCGAGGAGCCGATCAGGCCCAGCTCCTCGGCGCCCCACCAGGCGAACCGCAGGTGCTTGGCGGGCTTGTACTGCTCACGGGACACCGCGAGTGCGGTCTCCAGGACGGCGGCCGAGCCGGACGCGTTGTCGTTGATGCCCGCGCCGCGGCTGACGCTGTCGAGGTGCGAACCGGCCATGACGATCTGGTTGGCGTCGCCGCCGGGCCAGTCGGCGATCAGGTTGTAGCCGACGCGGCCGCTGGTGGTGAACTGCTGCACGGTGGTGGTGAATCCGGCGGCGTCCAGCTTGCCCTTGATGTAGTCGATCGAGGCCTTGTAGCCCGCGCTGCCGTGCGACCGGTTGCCGCCGTTGGCGGAGGCGATCGACTGCAGTTGCGAGAGGTGGGCCTTGACGTTGGCCACGGGGATGTCCGGGGCGGCCGCGCGCGGGGGCGCGGTCGTGCCCGTGGATCCGGTGGCCGCGGTGGATATCGCGCTGGTCGTCAGAAGTGCGGCGGCGGCTATGACGGCCGCGGCCGCGCTGCGTCCGGTGACGGAGAGTCTCATGTGGGGGGCTCCGGCTTTCCGTGAGTTGAATTCCGAATGAGCCTGGAGTGCCCGATGGTGGAGTGGTGTTGAGTTCACGTCAAGAGCGGGATCCGGACGGAGTGTTCCGCATACCGGTTCGCCGACTCACCGCGCCGGGCCCCCAACCATGGCCCGTGCGGCGGAAGTTCACAGGTCAGGCAGTACGAGAACGCGCCAGCCGCGGGCGTACGTGTCCGGCACCGTGACCCGCTCCCAGTCCCTGGCCCAGGCCGGCGCCGGATGCTGCCGAAGCACCAGCACGCCGGGCCGCCGCCGGTCCCCGGGCCGTCGCTCGTTCGCGCGCGGGGCGGGCTCGCAGCCGGCCACGTACGCCAGCGGGATCACCGACGTGTTGCCGCCGAGCAGGCAGGGCGGCCGCACCCCCCGCTCGCGCACGACCGCGGCCACCCGCGCCCAGTCCTCCCGGGCCTCCGACTGGATCCGGGAGTTCGAGTTGACGAGGGAGCCCTGCATGGCCAGATGCCCGGCGACGAGCCCCGCGAGCACGCCCCCGGCGAGCGCGGGCCGCCGCGTCGCCCGCGCCCACCGCACCGCCGCGAGCACCCCGAGCCCCGCGGGCACCGCGAGCAGCGCGTGGGTGGGCAGCAGGAACCGGGGCGCGGTGTACGGCACCACGAGGACGTAGGGCAGCGCCGCGCACAGCCCCACGGCCAGGGCGAGCTGCCCGGCCGTGGCCGTCTGCCGGAACCGCCGCGCCGACCACAGTCCGAGGGGCACGAACGCGGCGAGCAGCACCCACCACGTCAGCGAGGGCACCCGCACCCCGTCGCCCTCGCAGGGGCGGCACAGCAGCGGCCCGTCGATCGCCGTGAACTGGTGCAGGAGCGAGTCCGTGAACCGCAGCCCGCCCTGCACTTCGCTCGCGTCGCTGAGCCGTTCGCGTACGCCACCGAAGCGAACGTACGCCTCGATCGCCCACGGCAGCAGACCCGCCCCGAGGCCGCCGAGCACGGCGAGCGCCCGGCCGCGCGAGCGCCACAGCGGCACCAGGACGGCGGCGGCGAGCAGCGGCGCGGCCACGGAGACGCCGTCGTTGGGCCGCATCAGCGTGGCGACGAGGATTCCGGCGGCGATGCCCGCGCAGGTGCGCGGGCCGGGGCGGCGGCGCAGGAAGAGGCCGACGGCGCCCGCCGCGCCCATGGCCGTGTAGTGGTTCGGCATCGCGGCGTCGGCGTAGAACACGGCCGTCCACAGGCTGCCGTACAGCGCGGCCGCGACCCCGGCCACGTACGGCAGCCGCGGCACGGACCGCAGCCAGGGCCGGAAGCCCAGGTACAGGGCGGCGGTCGCGAGCGCCGTCAGCCACATCCGCAGCAGGACGACCGAGTCGCTCCAGGAGGCGACGGGCGCGAGCAGCACGGGCACGCCCCGGGTGCGGGGCGCGCTGAACGGCACGCCGGGCGCGTGGTCGGGGGCGTAGGGGCCGAAGCGGCTCGCGTAGACGAGCTCGTCCCAGCCGAGCCGCAGGTCGAGGGGGACCAGGGCCAGGGAGGCGAGCGCGAAGAGGGCGCACACGGCGACGAGCAGCCGGTGGGCCACCTGTTCGCGGTCGCGATGGACGGGGCGGTGGCGCTGCGGTTTCCACTGCTCGACGACGGACACAGGACCACGGTAGGAAACGGGGGCGCGGTGGCGGCAGTACGCGTGCCGCCGGGCGTGGCGCGGGGCGGTGCCCGAGCGGCGTGATGTCGCCGGTGCGGGGGCGCGGGCGGGCGTGGCGCGGCTCACGGCGTGGGCTGTTCGGGCGAAGGGCCCCTGCGCCATCAGGATGATCCCATGCACATAGGTATCGCGCTGCCGCAGTACGGAACCCACGCCCGCGCCGAGGTCATCGCCTCGTTCGCGCGGGACGCGGAGGCCGCCGGGTTCGACTCGCTCTGGGTCGGTGACCGCTCGCTGACCCCGGTCGAGCCCAGTGACCTCTACCCCGGGCACACCCCGGACCACCCGTATCCGGCCGAGTACAAGACCTTCCTCGACCCGCTCGTCGTGCTCACCGTCGCCGCCACCGCGACCACCCGGGTCCGGCTCGGCACGAGCACCCTCAACGCCCCCTGGTACCCGCCCCTGTTGCTGGCGCGCTCGCTCACCTCCCTGGACCAGGTCAGCGGCGGCCGCCTGGACGTCGGCATCGGCATCGGCTGGCTGCGGGACGAATACACGGCTGTGAACGCCGACTTCGGCAAGCGCGGGGCCCGCCTGGAGGAGATCCTCGACGTCCTGGAGGGCATCTGGGCGCAGGAGATCTTCGGGCACAAGGGCGAGCACTGGGAGATCCCGCGCTCGTACGTCGGGCTCCGCCCCGCGCAGCCCGCCGGACCGCCCGTCTACCTGGGCGGGTTCAGCCCGGCCGCGATGGCGCGTGTCGGCCGCAGGGCCGCCGGGTGGGTCGGTGTCTCGCTGCCCGCCGAGGCGCAGGCGGGGCTGTGGGGGATCGCGCGGCGCGCCGCCGAGGACGCGGGCCGTGACCCGGACACGCTGCGCCGTCAGATCCGGCACAACCCGAGGCCCGGGGCGACGGGCGAGGAGATCGCCGCCGTGCTGCGCGGGGTGCGGGACACGGGGGCGGAGAGCTGCTTCGTGGACCTCCAGCAGTGCGTGCGGGAGCCGGAGGAGGCGCTGGAGCTGGGGAGCGCGGTGCTTGAGCGGGTGCGGCGGGGATAGGGGCGGCCGCACGGGCCCGGCCCTCGTACCGGCCCTGCCTCCCGCGGTGAGGCCCCGTACCGGCCCGGTCCCGCGGGCCGGTACGGGGGAGTCCTCAGGCCGACGCGGGGCGGCGCATCGCCCACAGGGTCGGGCCGCCGCCCGGCAGCTCGACCTCGCCGAGCACGGTGAAGCCGAAGTGCTCGTAGACCGGGAGGTTGGTCGGCTTGGACGACTCCAGGTAGACCGGCAGGCCGTCCGCGTCGGCCTTGGCGAGGCCCGAGCGGAGCAGGGCGGAGCCGTGGCCCTTGCCCTGGGCGGCGGGGTCGGCGCCGACGACGGCCAGGTACCAGTGCGGCTCCTTGGGGCCGTGCTCGGCGGCCAGCTCGACGGCCTCGCGGAACAGCGGCGCGCGGTCGCCCAGGATCTCCGTCAGCTCCTGGATGGTCTCCGCGTCCGGAACGGCCTTGTCCTGCGCGCCCGGCGGCACCCAGAACGAGGCGGCCGACTCGGTGCGCTCACAGACGCCGTGGCGGCCGTACTGCCGGGTGAAGATCGTGGCGAAGTAGCGGCCGAGGCCCGCCTCGCGCGTGGCCTCGTCCGGGAAGAACCAGCGCATCATCGGGTCGTCGTCGAAGGCGAGCGTCAGGGTGCGGCTGATCGCGGCGGCGTCGTCGAGCGTCGCGGGCCGCGGGGAGTTGGCCGCACCGGCCGCGTTCGTTGTATTGGTCATCGACATGCGGCTCATTGTGCACTCGGTGATCTTCGATGCTCTGACCAGGGGTATCTCTTCGCGCGTGCAAGGGTTTTGGGGTGTGCGGACGGGCCCCGGGGCCGGGTGAACACCTCGTTCCGGAGGTGTGGTCGTGGCGGGCCGAGAGCCTGTCCTCCGCGCGGACGGCGGGGGTTCGGCGGCAGGCTCTCAGGGGCCGAAGCGGCGGCGGTACGCCGAGGGGCTGAGGCCCGTCTCGCGGCGCAGCCGGGCCCGCAGGTTGGCCGCCGTGCCGAGGCCGCTGCGGTGGGCGACCACGTCGAGCCGCTCCTCGCCGCGCTCGATGAGGCGGCACGCGAACGCGGTGCGCTCGCCGTTCAGCCAGGCCAGCGGGGTCGTGCCGAGCTGTGCGCGGAAACGCCGGTGCAGTGTCGCCGGGCTGACGGCGGCGCGCGCGGCGAGGTCGGGGACCGTGAGGGGTTCGCCGAGCCGCTCCTGGGCCCAGGCGAGCAGCGGCGCGAGGGACTCATCGGGTACGTCGGGGACGGGGCGCTCCACGAACTGGCGCTGGCCGCCGTCCCGGTGGGCGGCGAAGACCAGGCGCCGCGACACGGAGTTGGCGACCTCCGCGCCGAAGTCGCGGCGCACGATGTGCAGTCCGAGGTCGAGCGCGGCGGCGCTGCCGGCGGCGGTGAGGATGTCGCCGTCGTCGACGAAGAGGACGTCCGGTTCGAGCCGGACGGCCGGGAAGCGGCGCCGGAAGTCGTCCGCCCACTGCCAGTGCGCGGTGGCCCGGCGCCCGTCCAGGACCCCGGCCTCGGCGAGCGTGAAGGCGCCGCTGCAGAAGCCGACGAGGCGGGCGCCGCGCGCGTGCGCCCGGCGGACGGCGGCGAGGACGGCGGGGCGGCGGGGGACCTCGGTGTCGGGGCGGTTCGGCACGATCAGGGTGTCGGCGGTGTCGGCGGCGCCGAGGGCGGCGACCCCGGTGAGGGTGAAGAAGCCGTCCCGCATCAGGGTGCGCGGCTCGGGGGAGCAGAGCGTGAACTCGTACAGCTCACGGCCGAGTTCGGGCCTGCGCAGGCCGAAGACCTCGGAGGCGCAGCCGAGCTCGAAGGGGTTGGAGTTCTCGTCGACGATGACGACGACGCGGTGCGGGCCGCCCGCCTCGGTGTCGTGAGAGTTTCCTTGCGCCATATGCGATTTCTAGCACTCGTGGCGGCCCCGACCAAGGCCCACGATGAGTTTATGACCAACGAAACCGCTGTTCACAGCCGTGAGCCGATCGCCCTGCACGACGCCCTGGCCTCCTTCGACGCGCTGTGGAGCCCCCGCATCGTCACCCGCGTCAACGACTACGACGTCCGCGTCGCCAAGGTCGAGGGCGAGTACCTCTGGCACGTCCACGAGGACACCGACGAGTTCTTCCTGGTCGTGGAGGGCGAGCTGGACATCGCCCTGCGCGACGCCGCGGGCGAGCACACCGTCACGCTGCCCCGTGGCTCCGTCTTCACCGTCCCGCGCGGCACGGAGCACAAGCCGATCGCCCGCACCCGCGCCTCGATCCTGCTGTTCGAGCCCACGGGCACGCTGACGGTGGGGGACCGGCACGAGGAGGTCCCGGACCACGTGGACGCGACGACGGGGCACGCGCTGGGCTGACGGCGGGCCACACCGCCGCGCCGTCCCGCCCCCCAACTCCCGCGGCCCTGCCCGCCCTACTGCAGGCAGAACTCATTGCCCTCCGGGTCGGCCATCACCACCCACTCGCCCCCCTGCTCCTTGACGTGCCGCAGCGCGGTCGCGCCGAGCGCCTCCAGGCGGGCCTGCTCCTTCTCGCGGGTGCCGGGCGCGGCGTGCACGTCCACGTGCAGCCGGTTCTTGCCGGACTTCGCCTCCGGGACGCGCTGGAAGAGCAGCCGCCGCCCGAGGCCCGTGCCGGTGTCCTCGTCGTACGGATCGTCCGGATGCCGTACGGCGATGAGATCGCGGAAGCTGCGGCGCCCCCGGAAGTCGACGGTCTCCGCCTCCGTCACGGCGCCGAAACCGAGCAGCCGCTCGATCAGGGCGCTGTTGTCCTCGACCTCGTACCCCAGCGTCTCGCCCCAGAAGGCGGCCTGGGCGTGCGGGTCCTGCGCATCGATCACGAGTTTCCAGTGCAGGGTCATGCTCTCATCGTAACCACTTATAGTGGTTACGTGGTGGACGAGAAGCGAGAAAGCCGGGAAACCCGAGAGGGTGCGGAGGCGGGCGGGGCGGGGCGGCCGCCGGGCGTGATCATGCGGCCGCCGGACGGGCAGGTCTACCGCTTCGACCCGGGGGCGCTCTGCCTGGAGCTGCTCGCGACGGGCGGCCCCGGCGAGTTCGCCCGCTTCGAGACGCTGCGCGAGCCGTCGGACCTGGCCGCGTGGGCGGCCGCGAGCCGCCTCGGCGGGTGCCCCGGACTGACCGTCACGGAAGCGGAGTTGGCGTCGGTCAGGGACCTGCGCGACGCGCTGTTCCTGTTCACGGCCGACCACGCCCACGGCCGCCCCTGGAACCCCCGCCACCTCGCGGCGCTCAACGCCGCCGCGGCCGAGGCCCCGCTCACGGCCCGCATCGAACCGGACGGCACCCGCGCCTGGACCCCCGGCGCCACCGGAACCCAACTCCTCGCGGCGGTCGCCCGCGACGCCGTCGACCTCTTCACCGGCCCGTACGCCCCGCGCATACGCGAATGCGCCGCCCACAACTGCTTCCTGCTCTTCGTGGACACCTCACGCCCGGGGCGGCGGCGCTGGTGCGCGATGGAGCGCTGCGGGAACAGGGCGAAGGCGCGCACGCACCGGGCGACGCGCGCCGCCGCGGCGGACCCGGACAGGCCCTAGGGGAGCCCGGCCGCCGTACTCCCCAGGTCCACAGGCCCTAGGGGAGCCTCGCCTCCTCCTCCGCCTCCCGCTCGTCGTACGCCGTCCGCGCCGCCGCGATCTCCCCCTGGTGCTGTTCCGTCCACGTCACCAGCGACTGGATCGTGTGGTGCAACGTGCCGCCGAGGGGCGTGAGTTCGTACTCGACGCGCGGCGGGACCACCGGATGCACCGTGCGGAGCACCAGGCCGTCGCGCTCCAGCTGGCGCAGCGTGACCGTCAGCATGCGCTGGCTGATGCCGTCGATCTCGCGGCGGAGCTCCGTGAAGCGCAGGCGGCGGCGGTCCAGGAGCGCGATCACGAGGAGCGACCACTTGTCGGCGACGCGGTCGAGGATCTGCCGGACCTGGCAGTCCTCGCGGGTGTCCCACTGGAAGGGATCGGCGTCCCCGTAGTCCACGGTGCCTTTGGAGTTACTCGGTGACTTCAAAGTGCCTTCTTCCATACCTGTCGATGGTGCCCCACGATTCCCTTGGTTACAAGAAGGAACCGGCCGTCGGTTGAGTAACCGACACCGAGGCCGACACCCCGAGACCTAGGAGTCCTCATGGGCGCCCGCGCCTGGGCACTGCTGCTCGTGCTCTGCGGAACGATCTTTCTGGAGGGCATCGACATCGCGATGGTCGCGATCGCGATCCCCTCGATCAGGTCCGACCTGGGCCTTTCGACCGGCATGGCGGCCTGGGTCGTCAGCGCCTACGTCCTCGGCTACGCGGGCTTCACCCTGCTCGGCGGCCGGGCGGCCGATCTGCTCGGCAGGCGGCGGATGTTCCTCACCTGGCTCGGGATCTTCATGCTCTTCTCGGGCCTCGGCGGCTTCGCGACCGAGGGGTGGATGCTGGTCGTCGCACGCTTCGTCACCGGCGTGGCCGCGGCGTTCATGACGCCCGCCGCGATGTCGATCATCACCACCTCGTACGCGGAGGGCCCCGACCGCGACAAGGCGCTCCTTGTCTTCGCCGGGACCTCGGCGGGCGGCTTCTCGCTCGGTCTGGTCGTCGGCGGGCTGCTCACCGAACTCGGCTGGCAGTGGGTGTTCTTCACGCCGGTGTTCTTCGCGGCCGCGGTCCTCGCCGCGGCGCTCCGGCTCATCCCGGCGGAGCCGCCCCGGGCCGGTACCGGCGCCTCGCGCCGGTTCGACCTGCCGGGCGCCGCGGCGGCGGCCGGGGCCATGCTGCTGCTCGCCTTCGGCGTCGTACGGCTCGAACACGGCTTCGCGGACTGGCCGTTGACGGTCGCCGCTGCGGCCGCCGGGCTGCTGCTCGTCGGGGCGTTCGTACGGGTCGAGCGGCGCACGGCGGATCCGCTGGTGCGCCTCGGGATCTTCCGTACGGGATCCGTGGTGCGGGCCGGGCTCGGGGCGCTGCTCTACCTCGGGGCCTTCATGGGCTTCCAGTTCGTCCTGACGCTCTACCTCCAGGACCTGCGCGGCTGGTCGTCCTGGCAGACCGCCGTCGCGATGATCGTCCTCGGCTGCGACGTGATCCTCTCGCCGACGCTCACCCCGCGCCTGGTCCGGCGGTTCGGCAACGCGCGCGTGATCCTCGGCGGCTTCCTGCTGGCCACCCTGGGGTACGGACTCTTCCTGCCGGTCGGCGCGGACTGGCCGTACCTCGCGATGTTCCCGACCCTGCTGCTCGCGGGCACCGGCTTCGCCCTCACCCTCGGCCCGCAGATGATCGCGGCGACGGACGGGGTCGCCGAGCGGGAGCAGGGCCTGGCCAGCGGACTGCTCCAGACCGCCACGCAGTTCGGCGCGGCGATCGGCATCTCGGCCGTGACCGCTGTCTACGGCCTGGTCTCCGGGGGCGCGCACGCGGGCTCGGGCGGGGGAGCGGACACCGGGGCGGACCTGGCGGCGTTCCGCTGGGCGCTGGTGGTGCCGGTGGTCATGGCGGGGGTGGGTGTGGTCGTCGCGATGGTCGGGGTGCGGACGAGCCGGGGTGGTGGGCGGACGAGCCGGGGTGGTGGGCGGACGAGCCGGGGTGGTGGGCGGACCAGCCGGGGTGGCGGGCGGGGCGCCGTCGCCCGGCCCGCCGCTGCTCAGGCCGCTCGGCCCGCTGCCGCTCAGCGCACTCGGCCCGTCACCGCTCAGGCCGCTCAGCCCGCCGCCCTGAGCGCCCCCGAGTCCCCCCGACGCGCCGTCAGGGAGGCCCGGTAGCCGCTCGGCGTGACCCCGCGGATCCGCTTGAAGGCGTCGCTGAAGCCGAAGCCGTCGGCGTATCCCACCCGCGCGGCCACCGCCGCGACCGTGGCGCCCGGCTCCGCGAGGAGGTCGGCGGCGAGGGCCATGCGCCACTCGGTGAGGTACGCCATCGGGGGCACTCCCACCAGGTCGGCGAAGTTCCGGGCGAAGGCCGCGCGGGACACCTGGGCGCACCCGGCGAGGGACGCCACCGTCCAGGCCCGGCCGGGGTCGTCGTGCATGGCACGCAGGGCCGGGCCCACCACGTCGTCGCCGAGCGCCCGGTACCAGGCGGGCGGCCGGGCCTCGGGCAGGTCGAACCATTCCCGCAGGGTGCAGGCGAGCAGCCAGTCGAGCATCCGGTCCATCACGTACTGGCGGCCCGGCCGGTCGGCGGCCACCTCCTCGGCGATCAGCTCGATGATCGTCAGGCACTCCTCCCCGCCCGGCACGACGAGCAGCGGCGGCAGCGCGGTGAGCAGCCGCCGCCCGCCGGCCCCGTCCCACTGGTAGGCGCCGGTGACCAGCTCGGTCTCGCCGCTGTCGGCGGCGGCGACGCTGTACGGCGCGGACGTGCTGACGGCGGCGGACCCGGCCGTGACCGTCCTCGGGCCGCCGACCCCGGAGACCTCGGACCCCGGCGTCACCCGGGCCTCGCCCCGCAACACCATCACGAGCGTCAGCGCGGCGGGCTCCGGCGGCTCCGACTCCCACGGCCCGCTCAGGACCGTACGACTGAACCGTGCGCCGTCGGCGCGGATGCCACGCAGCAGATCCCCCAGAGCGTCCATGTGGTCCACCGTAATCGGAGCGCCGCGACGGCGGGACGGGCCGACGTGCCCGGGGGACGGGGGGCCGGTCGCCGCCGGACGGGCTCCCGCGGCCGTGGGGCGGGCCCGCGCGGCCGCGTGAGACGGACGCCTATGGGGCCAAGACGCGCGCCCATGTCACCAGGAACGGCACGGAGGTTGGCTTGCCGCATGACGACGACACCTCACTCCGACCGCACCGAACCCCTCCTCCTCGTCCTCGGCGCCACCGGCAAGACCGGCCGCCGCGTCGTGCCCCGGCTGCGCGCCGCGGGCCACACCGTGCGCGCGGTGTCCCGCTCCGGCGAGACCCGCTTCGACTGGCACGACCGGAGCACCTGGGCCCCGGTCCTCTCCGGCGTGACCGGCCTCTACCTGATCGCGCCGGAGGACCCGGAGCCCGTCGACGACTTCGTGGCCCAGGCCGTGGCGGCGGGCGTGCGCCGCTTCGTGGTCCTGTCCGGGCGCGGCGTCGACGTGTCCGGCGAGTCGTTCCTGCCGGGCATGGCGCGGGCCGAGCGGGCCGTCGCGGACGCGGGCGTCGACTGGACGGTGGTCCGGGCCAACAACTTCGCGCAGAACTTCTCCGAGGACTTCTTCCACGCGCCGCTCCTCGCCGGCCGCCTCGCCCTGCCGGTCGGCGAGACGGTGGAGCCGTTCGTCGACGTGGAGGACATCGCGGACGTCGTGGTCGCGCTGCTCACCGAGGACGGCCACACCCACCGCGTGTACGAGCTCTCGGGCCCGCGCGCGCTCACCTACGGCGCGGCGGTCGCGGAGATCGCGGAGGCGTCGGGCCGCCCGATGCGCTACGAGGCGATCACGGCGGAGCAGTTCCTGGCGGAGCTGACCGCCGACGGCGTGCCCGAGGCCGCCGCCCAGGAGTTCACCGACCTCTTCGCGTTCGTCGCCGAGGGCCACCTCTCCTCGCTGGCGACCGGCGTACGGGACGTGCTCGGCCGTGAGCCGAAGGACTTCAGCGCGTACGTGAAGTCGGCTGCCGCGGCGGGGGCCTGGAGCTAGCGGGAGGCGGCCGAAGCGGTCGAGCCGGTCGCGTCAGCCGAGCCGGTCGCGCCGGTCGCGCCGGTCGCGCCGGTCGCGTCGACCGGGGCCGTCGCGGCGGCCGTCGCGGCCTGGCTGGCCAGCGCGGCCGCCCGCACCGCGTTGCGCCGCGCGGTGCGCAGGCCGTCGAAGGTCAGAAGCACCAGCGCCAGCCACACCAGCGCGAACCCGGCCCACCGCTCGGGCGGCATCGCCTCGTGGAAGTACAGGATGCCGAGCAGGAACTGGAAGACGGGCGCCAGGTACTGGAGCAGCCCGAGCGTGGACAGCGGCACCCGGATCGCGGCGGCGCCGAAACAGACCAGCGGCGCGGCCGTCACCACACCCGTGGCGGCGAGCAGCGCGGCGTGCCCGAAGCCCTCGTCGGCGAACGTGGCCTCGCCCCGCGAGCCGAGCCACACCACGAAGGCGAGCGCGGGCAGGAACTGCACGGCGGTCTCGGCGGCGAGCGACTCCAGGCCGCCGAGGTTGACCTTCTTCTTGACCAGGCCGTAGGTGGCGAAGGAGAAGGCGAGCACGAGGGAGATCCACGGCGGGCGGCCGTAGCCGAAGCCGAGGACCAGGACGGCGGCGAGGCCGACGCCGACGGCCGTCCACTGCACCGGGCGCAGCCGCTCGCCGAGCAGCAGGACGCCGATCGCGATGGTGACCAGGGGGTTGATGAAGTAGCCGAGAGAGGCCTCGACGACATGGCCGGAGTTCACGGCCCAGATGTAGACGCCCCAGTTGAGGGTGATCACGGCCGCGGCCACCGTCACCAGGCCCAGCTTGCGCGGCTGGCGCAGCAGTTCACCGGCCCAGGCCCAGCGGCGCACGACGAGCAGGGCGATACCGACCACGATCAGGGACCACGCCATGCGGTGGGCCAGGATCTCGCCCGCGCCCGCGGGCTTGAGCAGCGGCCAGAACAGCGGCACGAGGCCCCACATGCCGTACGCGGCGAAGCCGTTGAGCAGCCCTATTCGTGCCTCGGCCTTCGCCTGCGCTGGGGTCACGGCTCCTCCTTGGTGCGGGGCAGCCGCTCGCTGCCGAGCACGAAAATAGCGCCCCCGGGCCACGGCTGTCATGTCCGTATCGCAATACGGTCATGACAGCCCGTCCGCGGGGCGAACCCGGAGTGATCCCGGCGGGGTTCAGCCCTTGAGCGCCGCCGCGATCGCCTCGCCCATCGGCGTCGTCGGCCGCCCGATCAGCCGGGCCAGATCGCCGCTGCCGCCGACGAGCAGACCGCGCCCGATCGCCGCGTCCACGTCCACGAGGATCGCGGCGATCGGCTCCGGCATCCCGGCACCGGTCAGCACGGCGAGGTGCTCGGCGGGGGAGACCTCCTTGTACGTGACGGGCCTGCCGGAGTGCGCGGCGACCTCGGCGGCGTACTCGGCGAAGCTCCACGCCGTGTCCCCGCTCAGCTCGTACGCGGCGCCCTCGTGGCCCTCGCCGGTCAGCACCGCGACGGCCGCCGCGGCGTAGTCGGCGCGGGCCGCCGAGGCCACCCGGCCCGCGCCCGCGCTGCCGACGACGGCGTCGTGGGCGAGCACCGGAGCCAGGTGCTCCGTGTAGTTCTCGTGGTACCAGCCGTTGCGCAGGAACGTGTACGGCAGGCCCGAGTCGAGCACCGCCTGCTCGGTGACCTTGTGCTCGGCGGCCAGGTCGAAGTCGGCGTCGGGCCCGCCGAGCACGCCCGTGTAGACGAGGTGGGCGACCCCGGCGGCGCGCGCCGCGTCGATCACGGCCCGGTGCTGCGGCACCCGCCGGCCGACCTCGCTGCCGGAGATCAGGAGCACCTTGTCGCCCGCGGCGAAGACCCCGGCGAGCGTCTCGGGCGCGCTGTAGTCGGCGACGCGCAGCTCCACGCCGCGCGCGGCCAGGTCGGCGGCCTTCTCCTTGTTCCGTACGACGGCCGCGATCCGGTCGGCGGGCACGCCCGCGTCCAGCAGGCCCGCGACGACGAGGCGGCCGAGGTGGCCGGTGGCTCCGGTGACGACGATGCTCATGGCGAAATCTCCTGTTTGCCCTGGTCAGGGCCGTTGCGATGAGGTATGCCACTCACTCTAGCCTCGGCACTAACTATCCGTAAGTACCCACTTTGAAGTAAGGTACTTGCATGGCCGTAAGTACCAGCATCCGGAACGCCCAGGGCGAGCAGATGTGCCCGCACCGCCTCGTCCTTGAGCACGTCACCAGCCGTTGGGGCGTCCTCGTCCTGATCGCGCTCGCGGAGCGGTCGTACCGCTTCAGTGAGCTGCGCCGCGAGATCGGCCGCGTCAGCGAGAAGATGCTGACCCAGACCCTCCAGACCCTGGAGCGCGACGGCCTGGTGCACCGCGACGCCAAGCCGGTCATCCCGCCCCGCGTCGACTACTCCCTCACCGAGATGGGCCACGAGGCGGCCGCGCTGGTGCGCGCGCTCGGCGGCTGGGCGGAGCAGCGCATGGACGACGTGCTCGTGGCGCGCGAGAAGTACGACGCGGCGCGGCCCTGAACGTCGAACCGGCCCTGAACGTCGAACCGGTCCTGAACGTCGAAGCGGCCCGGTCCTTGGATCAGGACCGGGCCGCTTCGGCGTTCAGAACGGTGCTTCGCGCGCCGAACGGGCGGGGCTAGCCGACGACCGTCCAGGTGTCGCCCCCGGCGAGCAGCGCCCCGAGGTCGCCCTTGCCGCGCTGCTCGATGGCCGCGTCGAGCTGGTCGGCCATCAGCGTGTCGTACACCGGCCGGTCCACGCTGCGGAAGACGCCGATGGGCGTGTGGTGCAGCGTGTCGGGGTCGGCGAGGCGGGACAGCGCGAAGGCCGTGGTCGGGGACGCGGAGTGGGCGTCGTGGACCAGGATCTGCGACTGGTTCTCCTCGGTCACCGCGACGACCTTCAGATCGCCCGTGGCCGGGTCCCGGACGACGCCCTTGGAGCCTTCGGTGCCGAAGCGGATCGGCGCGCCGTGCTCCAGGCGGATCACGGCCTCCTCGGCCTGTTGCTTGTCCTTCAGGACCTCGAAGGCGCCGTCGTTGAAGATGTTGCAGTTCTGGTAGATCTCCACCAGCGCCGTGCCCGGGTGGTCGGCGGCCTGGCGAAGCACCTCGGTGAGGTGCTTGCGGTCGGAGTCCACCGTCCGCGCCACGAAGGACGCCTCCGCGCCGATCGCCAGGGACACCGGGTTGAAGGGCGCGTCGAGCGAGCCCATCGGCGTCGACTTAGTGATCTTGCCGACCTCTGAGGTCGGGGAGTACTGCCCCTTGGTGAGGCCGTAGATCCGGTTGTTGAACAGCAGGATCTTCAGGTTCACATTGCGGCGCAGCGCGTGGATGAGGTGGTTGCCGCCGATGGACAGCGCGTCGCCGTCACCCGTGACGACCCAGACGGACAGGTCGCGCCTGCTGGAGGCGAGGCCCGTCGCGATGGCCGGGGCGCGGCCGTGGATGGAGTGCATCCCGTACGTGTTCATGTAGTACGGGAAGCGGGACGAGCAGCCGATGCCGGAGACGAAGACGATGTTCTCCTTGGCCAGGCCGAGCTCGGGCATGAAGCCCTGCACGGCGGCCAGGACCGCGTAGTCACCGCAGCCGGGGCACCAGCGCACTTCCTGGTCGGACTTGAAGTCCTTCATGGACTGCTTGCCCTCGGCCTTGGGCACGAGCTTCAGAAGCGTCTCGGAACCTGTGGGCCCCTCGAGCGTGGTGTCAGCCATCGATGGCCTCCTTGAGAGCCGTGGCGAGCTGCTCGGCCTTGAACGGCATGCCGTTGACCTGGTTGTACGAGACCGCGTCCACCAGGTATCGGGCGCGGACGAGCGTGGCGAGCTGACCGAGGTTCATCTCGGGGATCACCACCTTGTCGTAACGCTTCAGGACCTCGCCCAGGTTCCTCGGGAACGGGTTGAGGTGGCGCAGATGCGCCTGCGCGATGCTCTGCCCGGCGGCGCGCAGCCGCCGTACCGCCGCCGTGATCGGCCCGTACGTCGAGCCCCAGCCGAGGACGAGCAGCCGGGCGTCGCCGCTCGCGTCGTCGACCTCCAGGTCGGGCACCTCGATGCCGTCCACCTTGGCCTGCCGGGTGCGGACCATGAAGTCGTGGTTGGCCGGGTCGTAGGAGATGTTGCCCGTGCCGTCCTGCTTCTCGATGCCGCCGATGCGGTGCTCGAGACCCGGCGTGCCCGGGACCGCCCACGGCCGGGCGAGCGTCTTCGGGTCGCGCAGATACGGCCAGAAGACGTCGGTGCCGTCCTCCAGGGTGTGGTTGGGGCCGGAGGCGAACTGCACGCGCAGGTCGGGCAGTTCGTCGGTGTCCGGAACGCGCCACGGCTCGGAGCCGTTGGCCAGATAGCCGTCGGACAGCAGGAACACCGGCGTGCGGTACGTGACGGCGATCCGGGCCGCCTCGATGGTCGCGTCGAAGCAGTCCGCCGGGGTGCGCGGGGCGACGACGGGCACCGGGGCCTCGCCGTTGCGGCCGTACATCGCCTGCAGCAGGTCCGCCTGCTCGGTCTTGGTCGGCAGGCCCGTGGAGGGGCCGCCGCGCTGGATGTCGACGATCAGCAGCGGCAGCTCCAGGGACACCGCGAGGCCGATGGTCTCCGACTTCAGCGCCACACCGGGGCCGGAGGTCGTGGTCACGGCCAGCGAGCCGCCGAAGGCCGCGCCGAGCGCCGCGCCGATGCCCGCGATCTCGTCCTCGGCCTGGAAGGTCCGCACGCCGAAGTTCTTGTGCTTGCTCAGCTCGTGCAGGATGTCCGAGGCCGGCGTGATCGGGTACGAGCCCAGGTACAGCGGCAGGTCCGCCTGGCGCGCGGCCGCGATCAGGCCGTACGACAGGGCCAGGTTGCCGGAGATGTTGCGGTACGTGCCCGTGGGGAACGCCTTGGCCGCGGGTGCCACCTCGTAGCTGACCGCGAAGTCCTCGGTGGTCTCGCCGAAGTTCCAGCCCGCGCGGAACGCGGCGATGTTCGCGGCCGCGATCTCCGGCTTCTTGGCGAACTTGGTCTTCAGGAACTTCTCGGTGCCCTCGGTCGGCCGGTGGTACATCCACGAGAGCAGCCCGAGCGCGAACATGTTCTTCGACCGCCCCGCGTCCTTCCGCGAGAGGTCGAACTCCTTCAGCGCCTCCACCGTCAGCGTGGTCAGCGGCACCGGGTGCACCTGGAAGCCGTCCAGCGAGCCGTCCTCCAGCGGCGAGGTCTCGTACCCCACCTTCTGCATGGCCCGCTTCGTGAACTCGTCCGTGTTCACGATCACCTCGGCGCCGCGCGGCACGTCGCCGATGTTCGCCTTCAGGGCCGCCGGGTTCATCGCGACCAGCACGTTCGGCGCGTCGCCCGGGGTGAGGATGTCGTGGTCCGCGAAGTGCAGCTGGAACGACGACACACCGGGCAGCGTCCCGGCGGGGGCACGGATCTCGGCGGGGAAGTTCGGCAGCGTCGACAGGTCGTTGCCGAAGGACGCCGTCTCGGAGGTGAACCGGTCACCCGTGAGCTGCATGCCGTCACCGGAGTCACCCGCGAACCGAATGATCACCCGGTCGAGGCGGCGCACGTCCTTCTCGCCCGCAGCGGCCTTGCGCTGCTCCCCTACGACGGCTTCGTCGGCCTGCTCGGCCGGGCTACTGACCTGGCTGGTCACTGAACTGGACCTCCCTCGAGGCGGCTGTGCGGGAGCGGCAGGCCGCCCTGCCCTCCCATCGCCCACCCTACGTCTGTAAGGGTCACCTTCTTAGGGCCGCTCGCATGGTGGACGCACCTTTGAGACGGCTGGATGCCCTGGTTTGTCATGCTGTGACTCGCCCCCCGGCCTTTCATGAAGACGCTCTCCGCTCATCCTTTGGTTCTAGGACCGTGTTGCGGTGGTGCGGTGTCGCTGTGCGTGACCTTGTCCCGGTGGCGGGACGAAGGGCCCCTCGGTTCAGGAGCTCGGTTCGGAAGCCCGGTCAGGAATTGAGATAGGTCAGGACCGCGAGTACCCGCCGGTGGTCCCCATCACTGGGCGAGAGCCCGAGCTTCAGGAAAATGTTGCTGACGTGCTTCTCGACCGCCCCGTCGCTCACGACCAGCTGGCGTGCGACGGCCGAGTTGGTCCGCCCCTCCGCCATCAGACCGAGGACCTCCCGCTCGCGCGGAGTGAGGCCCGCCAGGACGTCCTGCTTGCGGCTGCGCCCGAGCAGCTGCGCCACGACCTCGGGGTCGAGCGCGGTGCCGCCCTGGGCGACGCGCACGACCGCGTCCACGAACTCCCGGACCTCGGCGACCCGGTCCTTGAGCAGATAGCCCACGCCCCGGCTCGACCCGGCGAGCAGCTCCGTCGCGTACTGCTCCTCCACGTACTGCGAGAGCACGAGCACGCCGAGCCCCGGATGGCGCTGCCGCAGCAGCACCGCCGCGCGCACCCCTTCGTCGGTGTGCGTCGGCGGCATCCGTACGTCCGCGACCACGACGTCCGGCAGCGTGCCCTGTGCCGCCAGCTCCGTGATCGTCTTGATCAGCGCCTCCGCGTCACCGACCCCCGCGACGACGTCGTGCCCACGGTCGGTCAACAACCGGGTCAGGCCCTCCCTGAGCAGCACTGAATCCTCGGCGATGACCACCCGCACCTTGTCCTCCACGATGTTCTGGACCCCCACAGCCTGTCCCCGCCCCATTGACAGGCTCCAGCATCCCAGCATTCGGACGAGCCCGCGCCGGGCTGAGGTGAAGAGTGTCGTACGACTCCGAGAAGGTCCTCGCCAAAAGCCGAGGGCGACCACTCAGCCCGTCCGGCGCTTGAGGACGAGGCCGAAGGCCGATCGGCGCAGGCTGTCCCACCCGCACGACCGGCCCGCTCCGGCAATTCTCAGCCCGTCCGGCGCTTGAGGACGAGCGCGTAGCGCGATCGGGGGCGCCCCCGTCCCACCCGAAGGGGAACACCCACCCCCGGGGTCCAGGGGCGGAGCCCCGGTTTCGGGAAGGGGCGGGACTGGGGAATGCCCCGCGAGGGCTCAGCCCCGCCAGGGCAACTCGGCCGTGATCAACGTAGGCCCGCCCACGGGCGACTCGACCACCAGAATCCCGTCCACCGCGTCAAGCCGCTCGGCGAGCCCCGCAAGCCCGGACCCGGCGGAGACATCGGCCCCACCCCGCCCGTCATCACCGACCTGCAACATCAGCCGATCCTCGACCTTCCACACATCCACAGAAGCCCGCCCCGCCCCACTGTGCTTGCTGATGTTCTGCAGCAGCTCGGACACGGTGAAGTAGGCGATCCCCTCGATCGCGGCAGCGGGCCGCGCCACCAGATCCACCTCGACCTCCACCGGCACGGTGCACCGCGCGGACAGCGCGGACAGCGCGGCGTCGAGCCCCCGGTCGGTGAGAACGGCGGGATGGATCCCCCGCGCCAGATCCCGCAGCTCCTGCAACGCGACCTTCACCTCACCGTGCGCCTCGTCCACCATCCGCGCGGCCGCCTCCGGATCCTCGGCCAGCTTCTCCTTGGCGAGCCCGAGGTCCATGGCGAGGGCGACGAGCCGCGCCTGCGCCCCGTCGTGCAGATCCCGCTCGATGCGCCGCAGGTCCGCCGCGGCGGTGTCCACGACGACCCCCCGGTCCGACTCCAGCTCGACGACACGTGACACCAGGCGCGAGGGGCCGAGGAGGCCGAGGACGAGCAGCCGGTCGACGGTGGTCAGGGCGCGGACGATCCAGGGCGTGGCCAGCGTGACGAGAAGGCCCGTACCGGCGGTGAGGCCGATTTCAAAGGGGTTGTCCAGGTATATCCGGTGGCCGTCGTCTCCGTAGAGCTGGATCCCGTCCTGCCCTCCGTAGACCGGGAACAGCCAGAACCACAGCGGGTACGTCAGCATCGCCCAGCCGTACGTCCAGAAGAACGCCGTCACCACGAACGAGAACATCGCCCAGGGCATGTGGAGCAGCGAGTACAGGACGTGCCGCCAGGAGACACCACTCTTGAGGACGGCCCCCATCCACGCCATGGCGCCCTTGTCCCGGGGCTTCAGCGGGTGCGGGTCCTTGACGTCCACGCCGAGCAGCGTCCGGGCCCGGACCCGCTCCAGGGCGCCGAAGCCGCGGCAGGCCATGAGCCCCAGGGCGAGCACGGGGATGCCGACGAACGTGATCAGCAGCCCCACCCCGACCGACAGCATCATGATCGCGAAGATGAAGCCGATGATGCTGATCGGGAACGAGAGGAGCACGTAAAGGAGTTCACGCCAGGTGCGCCCCTCAAGCGGTGCGCGCAGGGCGACCGGGAGGCGGTGCAGCCGGCTCTCGCCGCGCCCGTCGCCCCGGTGGCTGCCGTGGCCGCGGTGGCCCTCGACGTCGGCTTCCATGACGTGTCCGTACCCCTGTCCGTAATCCGTGGCCATCAGTGTCATCCGTTCTGCTCGGCCCCGCGCGGGTTCGTGCCTGCTCCGCGTGAGCTTCTCCTTGTCGTACCCCCAGCGTGCGCCCCGGCGCCCGGTCGCGGCCATGGAGTGGGTCGGCGTCTTGAGCGGGGGGTTTTCCCTACCCCGCGGGGGTGCGCGGCACCCTGAGGGCCCTCAGCCCTCGCCCCGGTCGCGCCACGGCAGCTCCGCCGTGATGGTCGTCGGCCCACCTGCCGGCGAGTTGATGACGAACAGGCCGTCCACCGCGCCGAGCCGGTCCGCGAGGCCCGCCATGCCGCTGCCACCGTCCAGGCTCGCGCCGCCGCGGCCGTCGTCCCACACCTGTATCAGCAGGCGCTGCTCGGAGCGCCACACCTCGACGCTCGCCGTCCGCGCCCCGCTGTGCTTGCTCACGTTCTGCAGGAGTTCGGAGACGGTGAAGTACGCGATGCCCTCGATCGCGGCCGCGGGGCGCGTCGGCAGGTCGGCCGTCACCTTCACCGGCACCGTGCACCGGGAGGCGACCGACGAAAGGGCGGCGTCGAGGCCGCGGTCGGTGAGGACGGCCGGGTGGATGCCGCGCGCCAGGTCCCGCAGCTCCTGGAGGGCCAGCTTCACCTCGCCGTGCGCCTCGCCGACCATCGCCGCCGCCGCTTCCGGGTCCTCGAGGAGCTTCTCCTTGGCGAGGCCGAGCCCCATGGCGAGCGCCACCAGCCGTGCCTGCGCGCCGTCGTGCAGGTCCCGCTCGATGCGCCGCAGGTCGGCCGCGGCGGTGTCCACCACGACTCCGCGGTCCGACTCCAGTTCGGCGATGCGCCGCTCCAGTTCGTCGGAGCGCGACAACAGGCCACGCACCATCGCCCGGTCGGCGTTGGCGAGCAGCCGCGCGATGAACGGCAGCACCGGCCACAGCACGAACACGCCGACGGACATGACGGTGAACGTCACCACGGCCCACGGCAGCCGGATGAAGCAGTACAGCATCGTGCGCCAGCCCACCGGGTCCTTGAGGGTGGACCAGAGCCAGGTGAGGAAGCTGCCGTCGCGCCGTGACGGCGACGGCATCGGGCTCGGCTCCTCGATCCGCACGCCGAGAAGCAGCCGCGCCCGCCAGCGCTCGGCCTTGCCGAGCAGCCGCGCGCCGAACAGCGCGAACGCGAGCAGCGGCAGGCCGATCACCGTGACCGACAGTGCGCCGCCGATGCCCAGCGCCGCCACCACGTACACGAAACCGGCGATCCCGATCGGCAGGTTCACCAGGAGATGCACGATCTCCTTCCAGGTGTGCACGTCATAGGCGAAACGGGCAGGCGGTGGGCCCTGTGGCGGGGCTTCCGAGGTCGTGGTGCTCGCGGTCATACCGCAAAGGGTGCCCGGCTCGCCGCGCTCGCGCCATGAGGGGGGCCGCCGGATCGCACTGTGGATAACCCCACCCCGCCCATGCTTGGCCATGACGGTCTGCTTACCGCGTCTTTAGCAGGCCCTAGACTCCCGTGCGTACAGATCGTCGAACGGACGTGACGGCAAGCTGCTTCGTGGACCCGGTGTGACGGCGAATCGGCGAGACACGGGTGAGACGTGAGTGATGCACGCGTGAGTTTCGGGAGTGAGGGGCTGAGGTGCCAGTGACGACGCACCGCACGGACGTCGCGGCGAGCTACTTCGAGTCGTACTCCGTCGTCGGGCTGCTCGCCGTCGTGGGCGTGCTGTTCGTCGCCGTGGCCTTCGGCGCGGGCCGGCTCCTGCGGCCGGTCGTACCGACCCCGGAGAAACTGCTCACCTACGAATGCGGCGTCGACCCGGTCGGCGACGGCTGGGCCCACACCCAGGTCCGCTACTACGTCTACGCGTTCCTCTACGTCATCTTCGCCGTCGACTCGATCTTCCTCTTCCCGTGGGCGACGGTCTTCGCCGCGCCCGGTTACGGCGCCGCGACCCTCGTCGAGATGTTCATCTTCCTCGGCTTCCTGGCCGTGGGCCTGCTGTACGCATACAAGAAGGGCGTCCTCGCATGGACGTGAACCAGGAGCCCGCGGCGGAGCCCGTGCTCCTCCCGGAGCCGAAGCGCCTCGGCGTCCTGTCCCGCCTCGCCCCCGAGCCGATGAAGGTGGTCCTCAACTGGGGCCGCCGCTACAGCCTGTGGGTCTTCAACTTCGGCCTCGCCTGCTGCGCCATCGAGTTCATCGCGGCGTCCATGGCCCGGCACGACTTCATCCGCCTCGGCGTGATCCCGTTCGCGCCAGGACCGCGCCAGGCCGACCTGATGGTCGTCTCCGGCACGGTCACCGACAAGATGGCGCCCGCCGTGAAGCGGCTCTACGAGCAGATGCCCGAGCCCAAGTACGTGATCTCCTTCGGCGCCTGCTCCAACTGCGGCGGCCCCTACTGGGACTCGTACTCCGTCACCAAGGGCGTCGACCAGATCATCCCCGTCGACGTGTACGTCCCCGGGTGCCCGCCGCGCCCGGAGGCGCTGCTCCAGGGCATCCTCAAGCTCCAGGAGAAGATCGCCCGCGAGTCGCTCGGCGAGCGCTACGGAGCGAACGGGACGCGGCCGTCCACGACGGCGCTGCAAAGCGGCCTGGTCGCGCCGCCCGTGCCGGGCGCCGCGCCGGTGACGGGGGAGGACGCCGGATGACCGGCTGGCTGCCCGCTCCCGTCGAGGAGCTGTTCGGCGCCGAGGCGAGCGCCGAGGAGTCGTACGAGGTCCTGACGGTGGACGTGCCCGTGGCCTCCTGGCTCGACGCCCTGCGCACCGCCCGCGACGACCTCGGCTGCACCTACTTCGACTGGCTCAGCGCCGTCGACGAACCGGGCACCGGCTTCCGCGTGTCCGCCCACGTCGTCGCCCTTGCCCCGGTGCGGAGGCTGCTCGTCCGCACGACCGTGCCGCACGAGGCCCCCGTCCTGCCGACCGCCGTCGACGTCTACGCGGGCGCGGCCTGGCACGAGCGCGAGACCCACGAGATGTTCGGCGTCGGCTTCGACGGCCACCCCCATCTCGTACCGCTGCTGCTGCCCGAGGGCTTCGAGGGCCACCCGCTGCGCAAGGACTTCGTGCTCGCGGCGCGGGTGGCGAAGGCCTGGCCCGGGGCGAAGGAGCCGGGGGAATCCGAGCACGGCGGGCCCAAGCGCCGTCAGATGCTGCCGCCGGGCGTGCCCGACCCCAACGAGTGGGGCCCGCTGAAGGGACAGCTTCCGGCCGCTCCCGCACGGCCCGCGCGCGGGGCGGGGCGGGCCGCGGGGGAGCGCCCGGCCCGGCGCACGCGGACCGCGGGCGAGGGGTCCGCGAGCCAGGCGGAGGCGGCCCCGGCACGGCGGGCACGCAGCGTGTCGCAGGGGTCGGCTTCGCAGCGGGAGGAGGGCGCCGCGGCGGAGGCGGCGACTCCGGTGACCCCGGCCGCGGAACCTGTGGAGCCCCCGAAGGCGAAGGACGAAGCCCCCTGGCACAACGCCCGCCCGGCCTTCGACGAGACCAAACCGGAAGGCGCGCAGCCCGTGCAGCCCGCGAAACCGGAGGCTCCGGAAGCGCCGAAGGCCGCAGAGGCCCCCGCCGCCCCGGAAGCCGCAGCGGCCCCCGAAGCCCCGGAAGCCGCAGAGGCCCCCGCCGAGCCCACCGCCCCGGCCGAGCCCACCGCCCCCGACGACCCTGACAACCGCCCAGGAGGCCCGCAGTGAACGACGCCCTCGACGTCACGCTGCGACTCCTCGTCGTCTTCGTCGTCTTCCTGACGTTTCCCCTGATCATCGGCCAGACCGAGCACAAGGTGATGGCCCACATGCAGGGCCGCCTCGGCCCCATGTACGCGGGCGGCTTCCACGGCTGGGCCCAGCTCGTCGCCGACGGCGTCAAGTTCGCCCAGAAGGAAGACATCGTCCCGGCCGACGCCGACCGCCGGGTCTTCCAGCTCGCCCCGGCCGTGGCCCTGCTGCCGTATCTGCTCGTGCTGCTCGCCATCCCGATCGGCCCCGGCGAGGGCGCCGTCGGGCAGGTCGTCGACGCGGGCATCTTCTTCGTACTCGCCGTCATGGGCGTCGGCGTCCTCGGCTCCCTGATGGCGGGCTGGGCGTCGGCCAACAAGTTCTCCCTCCTCGGCGGCCTGCGCACCGCGGCCCAGCTCCTCGCGTACGAGCTGCCGATGCTGCTCGCCGCCGCTTCCGTGGCGATGGCCGCGGGCACGGTCTCGCTGCCCGGCATCGTGGACGCCTTCGAGTGGTGGTGGCTGCCCTGGCAGATCGTCGGCGCGATCGTCTTCTTCGTCGCCGGACTCGCCGAACTCCAGCGCCCGCCCTTCGACATGCCGGTCGCCGACTCCGAGATCATCTTCGGCGCGTACACCGAGTACACGGGCCTGCGCTTCGCCCTCTTCCTGCTCGCCGAGTACGCCGGGATCGTCGTCCTGTGCGGTCTGACCACCGTCCTGTTCCTCGGCGGCTGGCACGGGCCGTGGGGCGCCGACGGGCTCGGCTGGGTGTGGACGCTCCTGAAGACCGCCGTCCTCGCGTTCGTCGTGATCTGGCTGCGCGTCACCTACCCCCGCCTCCGTGAGGACCAGCTCCAGAAGCTCGCCTGGGTCCTCCTCGTCCCGCTCGCCCTCGCGCAGATCGCGCTCACCGGAATCGTGAAGGTGGCGATCAACTGATGCCCCCGGTCCCCGGTTCAGGCCTCGCCAAGGGCCTCGCCGTCACCCTCCGCACGATGACGAGGAAGACCGTCACCGAGCAGTACCCCGAAGTGCAGCCCGAACTGCCGCCCCGTACCCGTGGCGTCATCGGCCTGTTCGAGGAGAACTGCACGGTCTGCATGCTGTGCGCCCGTGAGTGCCCGGACTGGTGCATCTACATCGACTCCCACAAGGAGACGGTCCCGGCCGCCGCCCCCGGCGGCCGCGAGCGCAGCCGCAACGTCCTCGACCGCTTCGCCATCGACTTCTCCCTCTGCATGTACTGCGGTATCTGCATCGAGGTGTGCCCCTTCGACGCGCTGTTCTGGTCCCCGGAGTTCGAGTACGCCGAGACCGACATCCACGAACTCACCCACGAGCGCGACAAGCTCCGCGAGTGGATGTGGACCGTCCCCGCCCCGCCCGCGCTCGACCCGGGCGCCGAGGAGCCGAAGGAACTCGCTGCCGCCCGCAAGGCCGCCGACAAGCTGGCCGCCGAGGCCGAGAAGTCGGCCGCCGAACAGGACGCGAAGCCGGAGCCCGAGCCGAAGCCGGAGCCCGAGCCGAAGCCGGAGCCCGAGCCGAAGCCGGCCCCCGAGGCCGCGCCGGAGGGGGACGCGTGAACCTCCACATCGCCGCCGACGCCCCCCAGGGCTTCCTCTCTCCGACCGGCGTCGAGATCGCCTTCGTGCTCGTCGGACTCGTCACCCTGGGCGCCGCGGTCATCACCGTCACCACCCGCCAGCTCGTGCACGCCGCGCTCTGGCTGGTCGTCGCGCTCGGCGGCCTCGCCGTCGAGTACCTGCTCCTGACCGCCGAGTTCATCGCCTGGGTCCAGGTCCTCATCTACGTCGGCTCCGTCGTCGTCCTCCTCCTCTTCGGCCTGATGCTCACCAGGGCGCCCATCGGCCGCTCCCCGGACGCCGACTCGGGCAACCGGCCCGTCGCGCTCGCCGTCGCCCTAGCCGCGGCCGGCGCCCTGGTCTGGGTCGTCGTGGACGCCTTCCGCACCCAGTGGATCGAGCTCGACAAGCCCCAGGGCACCACCGACGTCACCGGCTCGATCCTGTTCCGGCACTGGGTCCTGCCCTTCGAGGCGCTCTCGGTTCTGCTCCTCGCCGCCCTCGTCGGCGCGATCGTGCTGTCCCGCAAGTCCAAGGACGAGCAGGACGACAACGGCCGCCAGAACCGCAACGGCCCCAAGGCCCCCAAGACCCCGGCCGACCAGAAGGCACCGAAGGACCAGAAGGAGAGGACCCGCTGATGCACCTCGCCTATCCCGCCGTCCTCGCCGTCCTCCTGTTCTGCGTGGGCCTGTACGGCGTCCTCGCCCGCCGCAACGCGATCCTCGTCCTGATGTCCGTCGAGCTGATGCTCAACGCCGTCAACCTCAACCTGGTCGCCTTCGACGTCTGGCTGCGCGACGCCCTGCACTCCGGCCAGGCCCTGACCCTGTTCACCATCGCCATCGCCGCCGCCGAGATCGGCATCGGCCTCGCGATCGTCCTCGCCGTCTACCGCAACCGCGGCACCTCCGCCGTCGACGACCTCCGCGACACCGCCGAACTGCCCGACGGCGGCGACGGCGACGACGGCGATGACGACAGTGACTCCGAAGGCGCCGCCGCCGAGGAACCCGACGAGCCCGCCCCCGGGGCGTCGCAGAAGGCTGAGGCCACCGCGTGACCACGACCACCCTCGCCGTCCTCGTCCCCCTCCTGCCGTTCCTCGGCGCCGTCGCCGGTCTGCTGCTCGGCCGCACGGTGCCCGGCCTCGTCCGCCCCCTCGCGGTGCTGCCCGCCCTGACGTCGCTCGGGCTCGCCGCCGTCGTGGCCGTGCGCCAGGGCGGCGACAAGGCCGTGGACGCGGCCACCCAGCTCACGCCCACCGGCTCGGTCCCCATCGACCTCGCCCTGCACATCGACGGCTTCGCGGCCCTCGTCGCCGTCCTCGTCGGCGTCGTCGCCTCCTGCGTGCAGATCTACTCGACGGCCTACCTGCGCGACGACCCGCGCTACCCCTCGTACGCCGCCCTGGTCTCGCTCTTCACCTCCGCGATGCTGCTCGTCGTCTACTCCGGCGACCTGATGGTGCTCCTGGTCGGCTGGGAGATCATGGGCATCTGCTCGTACTTCCTCGTCGGCCACTACTGGGAGACGCCCGAGGCGCGCGCCGCCTCCCTGAAGGCCTTCCTGGTCACCAAACTCGGCGACGTCCCCTTCCTGATCGGCCTGTTCGCCCTCGCCGTGGACGCGGACTCGTTCCGGATCACGAAGATCCTCGCCACCGTCGCGAACGGCGGCCTCGACCACCCCACCCTCATCGCCCTGCTGCTCCTCGCGGGCGTCGCGGGCAAGTCCGCGCAGTTCCCGCTGCACACCTGGCTGCCCGACGCGATGGCGGGCCCGACCCCCGTCTCCGCGCTCATCCACGCCGCGACGATGGTCGCCGCCGGTGTCTACTTCGTCGCCCGGCTCCTCCCGGTCTTCGCCGCCTCGGCCGCCGCCCTGGTCGTCCTCGCCGTCATGGCCGCCGTGACCATGGCCGGTTCGGCGCTCGCCGCGCTCGCCCAGGACGACATCAAGCGCGTCCTCGCGTACTCGACGATCGGCCAGCTCGGCTACATGACCGGCGCCCTCGCCGTCGGCGACCGCGGCGCCGCCGTCTTCCACCTCCTGTCTCACGGCGCCTTCAAGGCGCTCCTGTTCCTCGCCGCGGGCGTGATCATCCACGCCGCGGGCACCAACTCCCTCGCCGCCATGTCCCGCATGAAGGACCTGCGCGACCGCGTCCCCGACGCCTACTGGACGATGACCGTGGCGCTCCTCGCACTCGCCGCGATCCCGCCCTTCAGCGGCTTCTTCTCCAAGGAGGCCGTCCTCGGCGCCGCCGAGCACACGGCCACCGGCCACGCCGAGTCCGCCCCCGTCGCGGCGGGCTGGATCGTCCTCGTCGCGGGCCTGGTCGCGGCCCTCCTGACCGCCGCGTACGCGACCCGCCTGTGGCTGCTCGCCTTCCACGGCAGGGGAGCCGACGCCCCGGACCACGGCAGGCAGCCGGTCGCCATGACCGCCGTGCTCTGGGTGCTCGCCGTTCCGTCGCTGGCCTTCGGCGTGACCGTCGGCACCCTCCCGGACTGGTTCGACGGCCACAAGCTCGCCCCGACCCTCACCACCTCCGTCCTCGGCACGGGCGTCGCCCTCGTCGGCGCCCTGGTCACGTACGGCGCGTGGCGGCACACCACCGCGCTCGCCGCCCGCGTCCCGATCGGCGCGGTCGCCGCGCACCCCGACGCCGACGCGGGCCAGGTCGAGGCGGAGGCCATCGCGACGCACGCCCCGGCATACGGAGATGTCGCGAGCGCCCCCGACCCGGCGGACCCGGGCCGCCTCCTGCTCGGCCCGCTGCACCGCCACGCCGCCGTCGGCTTCCACCTCGACGCCCTCTACGCGGCCCTGTTCGTCCGCCCCGTCCAGGCCGGCGCCCGTCTCGTCCGCTTCCTCGACCGCGAGGTCGTCGACACGTACGTACGCGGCGCGGGCACCGCACCCCGCTGGCTCGGCGCGGCCGTCCGCCGCGCGCAGACCGGCAACGTGCAGACCTATCTGAGCGCGCTGCTCGCGGGCACCGTCGTCCTGGCGGTCGCCGCCGTCCTCGTCGCCACCGCCGGAGCGTGAGCAGCCGTGATCGGTATCAGTGAGTCAGTGATGCAGTTCCTTCTCGCGTTGATCGTCGTCGGCCCGCTCATCGGCGCCGTGGCCGCGCTCCTCCCGGCCCCGCCCGGGCTGAAGGGGAAGTCCCCGGACCAGGCCGTGCTGCGCCACGGCGTGACCGTGACCGGCGTGATCCTCATCGCCGCGATCGTCCTCGCGCTCGGCTTCGACCACGACCATCCGTCGAAGATGCAGGCCACGACGGACATCAGCTGGATTCCCGCACTCGACGTGCGCATCCACCTCGGCATCGACGGCATCTCCCTCCCCCTTCTGGTCCTGACCGCGCTGCTGACCTTCCTCTGCGCGCTGTACTCCTACTTCAAAATGCCGACCGGGCCGTCCCCCAAGGCATTCGTGGCGCTGATCCTCGTCCTGGAGTCCGGCACCCTCGCGACCTTCGCCGTCCTCGATCTGCTGCTGTTCTTCCTCGCGTTCGAGATGGTCCTCATCCCGATGTACTTCCTCATCGCCCGCTGGGGCGGCGCCCAACGGACGCAGGCCGCCTGGAAGTTCATCCTCTACACGCTGCTCGGCTCCGTCGTCATGCTGCTCGGCCTGCTCCTCATCGGGTTGCGGGCGGGCACATTCGACATGGTGGCACTCGCCACTGACAACGACCGGCAGTTGAGTACATCGGTGCAGGTCATCGCCGTTCTGGCGATCGGGATCGGGCTCGCGGTCAAGACGCCGATGTGGCCGCTGCACAGCTGGCTCCCCGACGCCCACACCGCCGCGCCCACCGTCGGTTCGGTCCTGCTCGCCGGCGTCCTGCTGAAGATGGGTACGTACGGATTCGTCCGGATCCTGCTGCCGATCGCGCCCGACGGGATGGAGACGTTCGCGCCCTACCTCGCCGCGTTCGCCGTCGTCGGGATCATCTACGGATCCCTCGCCTGCCTCGCCCTCGCCAGGCCCGGCGCGAAGGGCGACCTCAAGCGCCTCATCGCGTACTCCTCCGTCGGCCACATGGGCTTCGTGCTCCTCGGCATCTCGACCATGACGCCGACCGGCGTGAACGGCGCGCTCTTCGCCAACATCGCCCACGGCCTCATCACCGGCCTGCTGTTCTTCCTGGTCGGCGCGCTCAAGGACCGCACCGGCAGCAGCGACCTCGACACCCTCGCCAAGGAGTCCGGCGCGGCCCTGTACGGCAAGGCTCCGCGCCTCGGCGGCCTGCTCGCCTTCGGTGCCGTCGCCTCGCTCGGACTGCCGGGACTCGCCGGGTTCTGGGGCGAGATGCTCGCCCTGTTCGGCGCCTTCGAACCCGCCGACGACCTCAGCCGCCCCGCCTTCCTCACATTCATGGCGATCGCCGCGTTCGGCACCCTGCTCACGGCCGCGTACATGCTCATCGTCGTACGCCGCGTCTGCATGGGCCCGACGGCGGCGACCCAGGAGGCGCCGAAGCTCGCCGACGTCCAGGGCTACGAATTCGCCGCCTGGACCCCGCTCGTCGCCCTCACCGTCCTCGCCGGCCTCTGGCCCGCGGCCCTCCTCGGCCTCACCGACCCGGCCGTCCAGCAGCTCCTCGCAGGAGGCAAGTCGTGATCGCCGCCGAATCCACCACGAGCCTCGTCC
Organism: Streptomyces sp. NPDC040610; assembly: GCF_055594065.1. Lineage (NCBI taxonomy): Bacteria > Bacillati > Actinomycetota > Actinomycetes > Kitasatosporales > Streptomycetaceae > Streptomyces > Streptomyces sp. NPDC040610. Next base: position 212,493 of record NZ_JBVIXA010000001.1, read on the forward strand.
AGTCCGTCGACTGGGTGGCCGTCGCGCCGCCCACGATCGTGGCGGTCGTCGGCCTCGCGGTCCTCGTCGCCGACCTGTTCCTGAGCGAGCGCAACAAGCACCTGCTCGGCTGGGTCTCCCTCGCGGGCCTGACCGTGGCGGGCCTGTTCCTGCTGCCCCTCACCGACTCGCACCGTTCGACGTTCTGCCTCAGCGGCCCGCGAGCCACCGCCTGCAGCTACACGGTCGACGAGTTCACCCTCGTCATCCAGCTCCTCGTCATCGGCGGCGCGCTGCTCACCGCCCTGCTCTCGATGACCGCCCTCAAGGACGCGCGGAACGCCGACAAGGAACTCCCCGAAGGGGAGTACTGGTTCCTGCTGCTGTCCTCGGCCGCGGGCGCCGCCCTGCTGCCCGCCTCCCGCGACCTCGCGACACTCGTCGTCGCCCTGGAGGTCGCCTCCCTGCCCGCCTTCGCGCTCGTCGGCCTCAAGCGCGGCGACAAGCGCTCCTCCGAGGCGGCCCTGAAGTTCTTCCTCTCCTCGGTGACCGCGACCGCCGTGACCCTCCTGGGCGTCAGCTTCGTGTACGCCGCGACGGGCACCATGCACCTCACCGAGGTGGGCGAGAAGCTCGGGAACGTCGACGGACAGCTCGACACGCTCGCGCAGACCGGTGTGGTCCTGACCCTGGTCGGCTTCGCCTTCAAGGTGGCCGCCGTCCCCTTCCACTTCTGGGTGCCCGACACCTACGTAGGCGCGCCGTTGCCCGTCGCCGCGTACCTCTCCGTCGTCGGCAAGGCCGTCGGCTTCACCGGCCTGATCCTCGTCACGGTCGTCGCCTTCCCGGAGTACGCCGACGTCTGGGGGCCCGCGCTCGCCGGGCTCGCCGCCCTCACCATGACCGTCGGCAACGTCGCCGCCCTGCGCCAGCAGTCCACGCGCGCGTACAGCGCGGTCCGGCTGCTCGCCTGGTCCTCGGTCGGCCAGGCGGGCTACCTCCTGGTGCCGATCGCGGCGGCCGGGTACGCCGACCGCCACTCCGACGTCCTGGAGACCACCGGCGCGACCGTCGCGTACGCCCTGATGTACGCCGCCGTGAACCTCGGAGCGTTCGCCGTCGCCGCCCTGGTCGGCCGCACGCAGAAGCTGAACCGTGTCAGCGACTACCGGGGCCTGTACGCCAAGAGCCCCCTGTCGGCCCTGGTCCTCGCCTTCTTCCTGCTCTGCCTGGCCGGTCTGCCGCCGGGCATCATCGGCCTCTTCGCGAAGGTCACCGTGTTCTCCACGGCGGTCGACGCGGGCCTGGGCTGGCTCGCCGTCGTCATGGCAGCCAACGTGGTGATCGCGCTCTACTACTACCTCCAGTGGACGGCGCTGCTGTTCCGCGCCCCCGAGGGCGAGCCCGCCAAGCACCACGTCCCGGCCCCCCTCACCGCGGCCATCGCGGTCACCGCCGTCCTCGGCGTCGCCCTCTCCGGGGCACCCCAGCTCGTCCTCCAGTTCGCGGAACACGGCGTGCGCTGAGCCCGGACGCACGGCCCGGATCGCCGCCGTCACCCGCGCGGCCCACACCGCTCCTGAGCGCACAAGGGAACTAGCACCCTCCGCCTGGCGTTGACCAGTAAGGGAGGGTCCACTGAACAGTGGAAGCACCAGCAAGCAGAGGGTTCCCCCGCGCACCACCAGGAGGGCGTACCGTGCACCGCCGGACCAACGGGCTGAAGACCGCCGTACTCCTCGGGGGACTGTCCGCACTCATCATCGTCATCGGCAGCTTCTTCGGGCGTATGGGCCTGATCGTCGCGCTCTTCGTGGCGGTCGGCACGAACGCGTACGCGTACTGGAACAGCGACAAGCTGGCCCTGCGCGCGATGAGGGCCCGCCCGGTGAGCGAGTTCGAGGCCCCCGAGCTGTACCGCATGGTGCGCGAGCTCTCGACGCAGGCGCGGCAGCCCATGCCCCGGCTCTACATCTCACCGACCGAGGCGCCGAACGCCTTCGCGACCGGCCGCAACCCGCGCAACGCCGCCGTCTGCTGCACGGACGGCATCCTGCGCATCCTCACCCCGCGCGAACTGCGCGGCGTGATCGGCCACGAACTGAGCCATGTCTACAACCGCGACATCCTGATCTCCTCGGTCGCGGGAGCACTCGCCTCCGTCATCATGTTTCTGGTCAACTTCGCCTGGCTGATTCCGATCGGACGCTCGAACGACAACGAAGGCCCCGGCATCTTCGGGATGCTGCTGATCATGCTGCTCGGTCCGCTCGCCGCGTCCATCATCCAGCTCGCCATCAGCCGTTCCAGGGAGTACGAGGCCGACGCGTCCGGCGCGCAACTCACCGGCGACCCACTGGCTCTGGCCAGCGCCCTGCGCAAACTCGACGCCGGTACGAAGCAGTTGCCGCTTCCGCCGGAGCCCCGGCTCGAAACGGCGAGCCATATGATGATTGCCAATCCGTTCCGGCCCGGCCAGGGCATGTCGAAGCTGTTCTCCACCCACCCGCCGATGGCGGAGCGCATCGCCCGGCTCGAACAGATGGCAGGTCGTCAGCAGTGAAGACAGTTCTGAACGTCATTTGGCTCATCCTGTGCGGCCTGTGGATGTGCTTGTTCTATCTGTTCGCGGGCGTGCTGCTGTGCATCACGATCATCGGCATCCCGTTCGGGGTGGTTCTTCTGCGTGAAGCATCGCGCTCGGGTCGACTCGCCCTTCGATGAACAGCGGAGGCAGCAACTCAGGCTCCGGAAGCGGGACCCGTTTCGTATCTGCCAGGGCCGCGTTCACACGCTCCCAGGTGTCGCCGGACGTCCAGACATTGAAGTGCCTTGAGGCTTGAACGGTGACGCCTGTGTCCTTGATGACTTGGGGCCACGACTTCCCCGTCCGCGCCTTGTAGAAGATGGCGTCCACGGACCGGCGGACTGTGTCCTTGCGGCCAGTCGGCAGCAGAGAGGAAACCCTGGCCCACTCGTCGTCTGAGAGCGAAACTGCGGGTACGTGGAGGCCAGCAGCGGCGTACCAGGCCCGCACGGTGCAGGGAACACCGCCCCGGCGATCAACGGGAACGGGACCAGTCACCGTCGCCTTCAACTCCAGCATGGACAGGATGTCCGCCTGCTGCTCGGCTTCCATGCTGGGGAACGAGTCCTTTGCCATGCTGACGAATGCTTGGATGTTGCGAGCACGGCGGTCTGACTCCTCCATCTCAGCAAGCCATTCGGCCGCTTCGTCACGTAGATTTTGAAGCTGCTGAAGTTCTTCGTTCAGGGCCGCCGTCGCGGCCTCGATAGCGTCCGCCGACTTGCTCTGCTTCGCTGTGGCCACGATCACGGCTGTGATCGACGCGTTCATTCCCTCGATCTGTTCGTCCAGGTCTGAGATCCGATCAGTCAGAGCGGACTTGTCGCCCTCCGCCATACCGATCCATTCGGCGGCCAACTGTTGGAGCTTCTCGCCGTCGCTCGCAATCTCTGTGACCTTCTCCCAGACGTGTGCTTCGAGAGCGTCAGCTTCGATGTACGAGCAGCCGCAGGACTTCTCACCAGGCGCTCGGGACATGTTGCCTCCGCATCGGTAGTAGCGGGCACCTTCCCGTTCCGAAGCACGGCTGATCCCTGTGTACGTTTTCCCGCACAGGCCGACGACACGACCACTGAGAGCATAGAACTCTCGCTTCCCACTGCTCTTCTTCGCTGTCTCAGAGACCTTGCGGCGCAGCTCCGCACTCTGCTCCTCGGTCAGGATGCGAGGCAATTTGATCGTGACGGACTCGCCCCAGACGGGGTTACCTTCCTCGTCTCTCTTTGCGTGCTTGCCACGGAAGACCAGCATGCCGTCAAGCACTGGCGTCGACATGATCCGGTCACGCAGATTCTCGCGCCTCCATGCCTTACCTGAACGAGTCTTGATTCCTTCGGACTGGAGGCGAATGGCGACCTTGCGGAGGTTGAGCCCTTCGCCGACCACGAGTTCGTACACGTACCGAATGACTGTCTCTTCGGTCTCGTCGATCGCCAAGTGCGATTCAGGTGTCCCCTTTTGGGCGACGTAGTAGCCGTAGGGAGGTGGGCCGCCGATATGGGCAGCAGGGATCAGCTCGGCTTTCTCTTGCAAGCCGCCCTGCGTGCGGTCGCGGATCGTCTCCCATTCAGTTTCGGCGTAGTCCGCGTCGCGGCGCATCTTCTTGCGCCCCTCGGTGGTGGTGTTGTCGTAGTCGTCTGCGACGACAGCGACGTATACCCCAATATCCTCAAGCGCCCAGACCCAGCGCCAGAATGCGCGGCCTTTGCGGCCGATCACGCGGCCATCCGGCACAACCACAATGTCGAAAGGGCGTGGGGTTTGCTGGGCGTCTTCCATCAGACGCTTCAGGTCACCTCGCTCCGCTGCTTCAAGGGAGCCCGAAACACCTTCGTCCTTGTACGTGCTGACGTGGGCCCATCCCTTGACGGCGATGTGCCGCGTGGTCTTCTTGCTCTGCCTGGCTACGCCATAGCCCTTCTTCTGCTCCTCAGTTGACACCCGCAGGTAGTCGACGGCGCGCAGGGTGCGTGCGCCAGTTACCGAAGAAGCCGTGTTGATGGCTAAGGGCAGGGGTGTGCTTCCATTGGACATGTCGACTCCTAGTCAGTCGGCCAGCCCCGGGGCGGTGCCAGCCGCTGCCGGGGCGTCTTCGTCAACTGCCATGATATCTGCGAGATGTGACACGTCGTCGGATCTCTCGCGATGTCCGCCGCCATGAGTACGTGATCGGAACAGAATCCGTAGAAGCCGTTGCCGCTCGGCCGGTGACAGTGTCTTGTCCGGAGTCCAGATGACCTTGGTCTCGGGCACTATGCCCACCCCCAGTCGGCCATGGCCTCGCGAGCACTCTCGCGGCTGGTGGTGAGGTCTTCTGCGATTCCTGCGGCGAGTTGGGCGGCCCCGGGGGTATGGCCAGAGCCGATGTAGTGCCAGGCGGACTCTGTGGTGGTGTGTGGATCGGCGGCCAGCGTCCTAGTCGCGGCGCGCAGATGGTTGACGCGATCGGCACGCAGCGCCGCGTACGTGGTGGAGTAGGCGCGGGACTTGGTGAGGATGTGCCCGCGAAAGCCGAGGGCGTGGGCCCAGGCCCGCAGGCGTAATGGCGCGTACTCCGCGAGCCCGCCGAGACGCCAGCAGGTGCGAACGCCGATCCTGCACCTGGCCCGCGTCACGTACGGCACCAACGACCGCCCGCTGATCCTCGAAGAACTGCGCGTCGGTGCGGACCGTGCCGAACTCGCCTACCGGATCACCGCCGAAAAACAGCCCGCGCGGCGCGCTCGCACCTGATCGCCAACGGCCATCGGTCGAAACCTTCTTCACTTCCTCAAGGGCGCGCCTGCGGCGCGCCGGGCCGCTCGGGCGCCCCGGCCGGGCGTGCGGCGTGGCCGCCGGTCCCGGCCGGTCGCCCGGCGCCCTGGTCCACGTCGCGCAGGGGAAGGGCGTGCGTCGGTCGGCTGACACGGGCCGGGGCGCACGTGGCTGGGGGTCGACGGCCTCCGAGGCTTTAGGCAGCTCCCATGGGGCGAGCCTCGAAGAACAGGGGGCCAATCGGGCACTAACGCGGGCAAGGCAGGTGCCTGCCCGATTCGCCGGGCGAGCGTAAGGCCCCCTGTTCACTCGCCCCATGGCAGCTACCACCCAAAGCCTCTGCGGCCGGCGACGTGCCCACCTGCGGCGCTCATCAGCGAAAAGGCACCTCATACCACACTGCCGTCCGCGCCTGTGGCCGACTCCAGGAACCCGGCAAGGCGGTCCACCGCTCCCGGCCAGCCCGTGACGCGCACGACCCCGCGACCGTCGCCCCCCGTCGACGCGACCGCCCGCACCTCCGACAGACCGAAGCCTGCGCCAAGGAGCGCGCGGTTCAGCCGATCAGCAGCCTCCCGCGCATCGCGCCAGCCCGTCACGTAGCCCACGCCGGGAACCCACAGACCGCAGTCATCGCTCTCCACGTCGAGGCCGTCGCTCAGCCAGTCCTCACCCGCGCCAGTCACCCTGCCCACCTCTGCCTTGATCTAGATATCGGATCCTCAACTCCCTTTGGCCAAGGCCCAGATGCACGACAGCGGCCCCGGTACCATCAGGCACCGGGGACCGCTGCGTCCCCCTCCCGGACCACCCCAGTTGCTGCCACGCGCGGGGGTGGTCCGGTCTCGGTATGAGGTTGTGAAGCGCGGCCCCTCCTCAGGAAGGGAGCTCCCGAGGCGTCCGAAGGAGCCGCGCTCCTCGCAGCCGGGCTGGGTCGGCAACCGGCTGCAAATCCAGCTCGTCGCCCACTCCTCCCCAGCGCGCAGGAGGGCGTACAGGCAGCGACGGGCCGGAGATCTCTACGGCGGCCGCTCGTCGGTCACGGCGTCAAGATCGAAGCGGCACCACACCGTCTTGCCTCCCGGCTGCTCCGGCGACCACCAGACGGAGTCGGCCAGGCGCTGAACGATCAGCAGCCCACGCCCCCGGTCCGGTAACAGGGCCTCCGGGAAGTCGCCGACCAGAGCAGGCGAGACGGACTGACCCGCTGGAAGGTCCGGCGGAGTCGAGTCTTCATCGGCTACGCCGATGCACAGCAAGCCGGGCCATGTCATCAGCGATACGTCCACGCGCCGACTGGCACCAGGGCACGCGAGGCAGCCGTCCGGCACGGCATGCTGCACGACGTTCCCGACCAGCTCCGAGACGGCGAGCCGAGCATCATCGGCCAGGCGGTCAAGCCCCCAGTCCTGAAGGCACGTTTGCACCATCTCCCGCGCCACGCGGACCGCGTCCGCTGACTCGGCGAAGAGCGTCAGCGCCCGGAAGTGCCCTGGGTTCGTGGACACCGCACGCTGTGAGGTACTCGCGTCCTGCTCGCTCTCCAGGCGCCCGCTCTGACGTAATCCCCTCGCACTCATGCCACGGCCCACCGTCCGATCTGTCGGGACGTTCCCGGCAGAGTCCGCTGAGAGTGCACCCTCTGTACCGACGGCCGCTCCCCCCTCTTGGGGACCCCCCTCGTGGGTACACTCGCGAAACGGGCAAACGAGAACGTCAGGTCTTTCACGATGGGGAAGTGAGATGGCCGGAGTCGCTCCGACACCAGCAGCGCTACCGCCGCACGTTCTAGAGCGCGCCGACGTGCGCGCAGCGATCGCCAACCATGACTTCGGCGAGGTCTTCAGGCTCGCGAGGGTGCACGGCAAGATCAGCTACGCCAAGATCGCCGAAGCCGTCGGCTACAAGCGCGAGCACATCGGCAAGATGGCCCGGCCCGAAACCAACGGCACGGGTGTGCGGCCCCGGATCACGCAGCATTTCAAGATCCTCGAAGTGGTGGACGGGCTGCGTATCCCCGGTCACCTTGCAGGGCTCGCCCCACGGCCGTGGGAGCTGGAACGAGCACCGGCCGCTTCCCGGGCGGAGGACCCGAGCACTCTCCTCGCGCAGGGCGGCGCAGGCCTGTGGGACGTTGCCGAGCTGCTACGGCGGACGGAGATGTCCAACATCAACAGCGCGGCCCTGGAGTCGATTGAGCAAGGCATCGACCAGTTGGCCCGCGCCTATCCCTACGCCGACGCCGACTACCTGCACCAGCGCACCCGCAACGGCTTGCAGTACGTCACCAAGCAACTCGAAGGCCGCATGACCCTGCGGCAGCACCGAGAACTCCTCGTCGACGCCGGATGGCTGTTCCTGCTGAACGCGTGCGTCCAGTACGACCGGGGTCAGCGCGAGGCCGCCAACCTCAGCAAGGTCGCAGCGCTCCGGATCGGCGACGAGGCCGGACACGGTGAGATCAAAGCGTGGGCATGGGAGATAGAGGCGTGGTTCGCCCTCACCCAATGCCGGTGGGACGACATGGTCACGGCCGTCGAGGCCGGGCACGCCGCTGACCAAACTCACTCTGTCGGCGTGCAGTTGTACGCACACAAGGCCCGCGCCGCTGCCCGCATGGGAGACGCCCGCTTGGTCCGCGACTCCCTGGACGCCGGGCGCGCGCGGCTGGAACGGCTTCCGCGTCCGGGCCATCCCGAGCACCACTTCATAATCGACCCGGACAAGTGGGACTTCTACGAGATGGACGCCTACCGCCTCCTCGGAGACGACGAGCGCGCCGCCACCCACGCCCGGTCAGTGATTCGGATCAGCACGGGACCCGACGGGACCAAGATCTCGCCCATGCGCGCGGCAGAGGCCCGCCTCACCCTCGGAGTTGCCGCCGCTCGCACTGGCGAGATCGAAGAAGCAGTGGGCATGGGGACCGCAGCCCTTGAAGCCAACCGGAAGTCGCTCCCGTCGCTGCTCTTGGTCGCGGACGAGTTGGACAGAGAACTCCGCTCCCGCTACCCCCGCGAAGCCACAGCGCGCGACTTCCACGAGCAGATCACAACCATCAAGCGCGGCGCAGCCAGGCCGGAACTGCCCTTCTGACGCGCAGGCCTAGGCGGCTCCTCCACCGCTGTCTCAAATCTTGCTCAGAAGATCCACTGAGTGATCGACCGTGACCGGTGAGTAGCTATACGTTTTCCCCGACCCGCCTGACCAGGCGAAACTAAGAGGGGGAAACCATGCGCAGAACGTCGATGCGGCGTGTGCTCATACCGGCTGCGGCCCTTGTCCTCACTACGTCGCTGGCGGCCACTGCCAACGCCGAGGAATCCGCTGCGGACGCGGCGCCCGAGGAGGTCAGCTCCGAGCAGATTGCCAGCGAGGAGACTGCCGACAGCGTGGTGGAAGGCCCCAGCATGTCGGCAGAGGAAGTAGCCAGCGAGGACAAGCTCGACGCTCTGCCCGAGGTAAGCGATGACGCGTCTGCCCCGCCCCGGTGCGACTACCCGTACAAGAAGTGGTACAAGATCACCAGCAAGAAGAATTACCACGTACCTTCGCGCTGGAACGGCACCACGTTCAAGGACGGCCCCGGCGGCACGATGAAGGTCAAGGTCGAGAAGTCCGGCAAGATCGGTGTCGAGTTGAGCGGCAGCGTTGAAGCCAGCACCAATGCCATCATCGCCAAGTCCAAGGTGACGTTCGGCGTCAAGGTCGTCGGCGAGGTAGGGGTCACCGTCGGCCACGAATACAGCCACGACATCCCTGGCCGCAAGTACGGCCACTTGCAGTACGGCTCATGGGGCTACAACGTCAAGTGGACTAAGTACGCGACGAGTGCGGACCGTTGCGGCAAAGTGAAGCTTGGGTCAGGCTCGGCCAAGCTCCCCACCAAGTCGACCGGCTGGCGATACTGGTCGACGAGTTCATGAGTACCTCGCAGCGGTGCGCATGGGCCCTCTGCACCACGCTGACCCTCGCGCTCGTCTCCGGGTGCTCGGGTGACTCGGACGGGTCGGGGGAGTCAACCGAAAAGGGCAGCCCAAAGCCCACCAGGACCGCGCCCGTCCAGGACGATCCGAAGCTCGGCCAGCGCGTGAAGGAGGCGCTGGGCACGGACGAACTCGAGGACACCGGCCCGTTGGTCGAATCCGGCCTCGAACGTGTCAGCGACGGTGTTCACACACGACCGAAGCTGTCCCCGGGAAGGTCGTACCAGGTGGCGGTCGCTTGCGCCGGGAAGGGCAAGATCAGCCTGTCCATCCGTGCGGAAAAGCACACTCGTGAAACCGTGAACTGCGACGGCGTCCCGGTGACGCAGCGCACTGTGGGACCGCGAAGCAATCTGGAGATCGACACGAGCGGGCTGTCCGGAGCCACGGGCATGGTCGGTTGGCGCGTCAGCAAGGTTGCGAAGTAGACGCATCCGTCTGCGCAGCACCAACTGTGCCCCGCACCTCGAAGCAGATGCGGGGCACAGCCCGTTAGCTTTCCCGTCTTGCCGCGCGGGCTACCAGCCGGGGTTCTGAGGGTGGCCTGCCGGAGCCGGGCCGCGAACAGATGCCGCGCTGAACGGCTGGTCCGTGGGAACGATGTCGCGACCAAGCGGCATGAGTGAAATCGGGATCAACTTGAAGTTGGCGAGGCCCAGCGGGATGCCGATGATCGTGAGGCACAGCAGGACTCCGGTGACGATGTGGCCGAGGGTCAGCCACCAGCCCGCGACGATGATCCAGACCACGTTTCCGATGAGCGAAGCCACCCCTGCCGTGGGCTTCTCGACCGTCGTACGGCCGAACGGCCAGAGCGCAAAGCCAGCGATACGCAGCGCAGCGATGCCAAACGGGATGGTCACGATCAACACGAAGCAGATGAGCGCCGCGACGGTGTACGCCAATGCCATCCAGATTCCGCAGAAGATCAACCAGATGATGTTCAGGATCAGCTTCACGATCGTTTCTCCTTCGCGGCCACCGCTCGTACCCGGCCCCACCAGTAGTACCCGATCTGGTCATTCAGATGTGCGACCCGAACCGGAACGGTCGTACATGCTCATGCGGAGTGTCGCGCAACGATCCCGTTCGGCCTCGCGTCGTTCCGCATCGGCCTGTTCGCGCTGTGGCCCTTCGGACGCAAGGCGGTCGAGCGCGGGGACGCGGGCGCGCCCTCGCTGATCGGCAACATCCTCTGGCTGATCCTCGCGGGCTGGTGGCTCGCCCTCGGCCACGTCTTCACCGGCCTGCTGCTCTGCATCACGATCATCGGCATCCCGCTGGGCCTCGCCAACTTCAAGATGATCCCCATCTCGCTGCTGCCCCTCGGCCGCGAAATCGTGCCCACGGACGAGCCGTTCACGGCCGCAGGCCCGATCGGCGCTCCCGCCCGCGCAGGCGCCGGACCGTCCCCGTACGGCGCTCCGGGCGGCCAGCCGCCGTCCGGCTCCCTGCCGCCCGGCCGGGACTGACCACAGCCCACCGGGCGGGACTCCACCCCACCCGGACTGCACCCCACCCTCACCTCACAGCCGCCGCCCTGCCGCGCCCGCTGCGCCCCCGCACGCCCCTGCGCTCAGCTGTGTCCTGCGCCGCATCCAGCGGGCGCCCGGGAACCGCGCACGCCCCCCACCACGTCCTTCAGGACAACACCCCACGAAAAGGTACGAAGAGCCACCCGCACGACAGCACGAAAAGGCAGGTCACCATGGGCATCATCAGCTGGATCGTTCTCGGGCTGCTCGCCGGTGCCACCGCCAAGCTCCTGCTCCCCGGCCGCGATCCGGGCGGCTTCATCGGCACGACGCTGATCGGCGTCGCGGGAGCCTTCGTAGGCGGCTGGATCTCGGCGCGCTTCCTCGACCGCCCGATAGCCGACCACTTCTTCGACGGCGCGACCTGGGCCGCGGCCATCGGCGGCTCCCTCGTCCTCCTGATCGCCTACCGCATCCTCTTCGGCCACTCACGCCGCTGACGACGACACAGACTGCAGCCAGCAGCAAGGGCGGGCACCCGATCCGGGTGCCCGCCCTCCGTCGTACGTCAGCGAGCCGAACGGCCCACGAACTACCGATAGTTCACAAACTGCAGGGCGAAGTCGAAGTCCTGGCCCTTCAGGAGCGCCTGCACGGCCTGCAGGTCGTCACGGCTCTTGGAGCTGACACGCAGCTCCTCGCCCTGGACCTGCGCCTTGACGCCCTTCGGGCCCTCGTCGCGAATGATCTTCGCCACCTTCTTCGCGTTCTCCTGGGAGATGCCCTCCTGGATCGTGGCGAAGATCTTGTACTCCTTGCCGGACAGCTGCGGCTCGCCCGCGTCCAGCGCCTTCAGGGAGATGCCACGCTTGATCAGCTTGGACTGGAAGACGTCGAGGATCGCGTTGACCCGGTCCTCCGAGTTGGCCTCCATCAAGATCTTCTCGCCGGACCAGGAGATCGAAGCACCGACGTTCTTGAAGTCGTAGCGCTGCGAGATCTCCTTGCCCGTCTGGTTGAGGGCGTTGTCGACCTCCTGCCGCTCGACCTTCGAGACGATGTCGAAACTGGAGTCGGCCATGTCCTGTGGCTCCTTGTATCGGGGTCTGCGTACTCAGCGGGTACACGGCCTTCTAGTCGCCGACCGCATCCGTAAAGCCTAGCCACTGCCTCCCCGCCGGGTGCCGATCAATCGGGTGGCGAAGCACCCCCGGTCATCAGGTATCGTTTACGTCGTTGCCACGGAGCACCGCGAGAGCGGACAGCCCCGGAGCAGCATCCCCTGGCGGTGTGCCCGAGCGGCCAAAGGGAGCAGACTGTAAATCTGCCGGCTTCGCCTTCCCAGGTTCGAATCCTGGCGCCGCCACATGAAGGAAACCCCCTTCGTCCTGCGACAAAGCAGGCACGGAGGGGGTTCTTCGTTTTCTGCTTCCGGGACCGGTTGCCGCAGGTCCGGCCCCGGCGTGGGCACACTGGGACGTATGTCGTCGTCCAGCTCGTCCCGTCGCAGACACTGCCCCGTGTGCTGTCGTGAAATCGCGGTCGTGGGCGGGAGGTTCGCCCGCCACGATCCGCCCGGGCCGCGTGGCGCCGGGGACCTCGTCTCGTGCCCCGGGTCCCGGCAGCACGCCCAGCTCGGCGCCGCGCAGCCCGCGCTCGACGGGTACGTGGTGCCGGAGTTCCCGGGGCAGCTGCCGCTGTTCTGACGCTTCGGCCGGGACAGCGGCGCGCGTCAGTTGCCCGCGACCGACTTCGCCGCCACCGAGACCGGCGTCGAGCCACTGATGAGTTCGAGGGTGAGCCCCGCCGTCGCCGGGGTCTCCAGGAGCTCCGCGAGCACCGCGGCCACGTCGTCGCGCGGGATCGGGCCCCGTCCGGTCGACGCCTCCAGGCGTACGAGACCCGTCCCGGCGTCGTCCGTCAGCATGCCGGGACGCAGGACCGTCCAGTCCAGGGCGGCACGGCTGCGTACGTACGCGTCGGCCTCGCCCTTGGCCCGCAGATAGGCGTCGAAGATCTCGTCGCCGGGGTGGTCGGGGTCCGCGCCCATCGACGACACCACGATGTACCGGCGGGCCCCGGCACGCTCCGCGGCGTCCGCGAACAGGACGGCGGCGTCACGGTCCACCGTGTTCTTGCGGTCCGCCCCGCTGCCGGGCCCCGCGCCCGCCGCGAACACCGCCGTGTCCGCGCCCTCCAGATGCCGGGCGACCTCCTCCACGGACGCCGACTCCAGGTCGCACAGCACCGGTTCGGCGCCGGCGTCCCGGAGATCGGCCTCGTGGGCCGGGTTGCGGATGAGCCCTGCGGCTTCGTCACCGCGCGCGGCGAGCAGTCGCTCCAGCCGCAGCGCGATCTGACCATGACCTCCAGCGATGACAATGCGCATGCTCCCGACCGTACGGCAGCCCGCGCGTGATCGCGGCCGGAACGTCCCGCACCAGGCCACATGCCGTACGGGCCACCCCCTGGAGACGTACGGGCCACTCGGAGGCGTACGGGCCACTCGGAGACGTAGCGGGACGCGCACAGCCCCGCCGCCCCGGCCCCCTCACGACACCACCCCACCCCCCTTCCCCCGCCCCTGCCGCGGCAGATCGAGCGCCACCGCGGCCGCCGAGTCGCAGTACTCCCGCACCGCGCTGGTCCGCGCCACCACGCGCCCCCGGTGCACCACGACGCGGCTGTACGCCAGCGACAGCGCCCCGGCGAGGGTGTCGCCGCGCACCGCGAGGAGTTCCGCGGGGAACCCCGCCTCCACCCTGACCTCGGGCAGCCCCATCGCCGCCCGCGCCGCCGAACTCACCGCGTCGTACGCCTCCTCGGGGCGCAGCCCCTGCCGGGACGCGAGGAGGTACGCCGCCTCCAGCGGATCCCCGCGGCCCACCGGGTTCGCCGCGTCCCGCAGCGCCCCGCTGCCCGCCGCGACCCGCACCCCGGCGGCCCGCAACAGCCGCACCGGGACCGCCCCGCCGTCCGCCACCCCCGCGGGCGAGGCCCCCGCCCCGTGCCCCGTGCCCCCGCAGTCGCCCTGCGGCAGGCACACCACCGTCACACCGGCCGCCGCCAACTGCTCCGCGGTCCGCGCCGCCACGTCGGACGGCAGCCGCCCGAGCCCGCCGCACGGCCCGATCGCCACCCCGGGCCGCAGCCCCCCGGCCGCCGCCGCGAGCCGCGCCAGACGGGCCGGATCCCCGCCGTCCGTATGCAGGTCGACCGCGCAGCCGTGCTCCGCAGCCAGGTCGAGGACCGCCTCCGCGTACCCCGTCGGATCGGGGTCCAGATCCGGACAACCGCCCACTACGGAGGCGCCCATTTTCACCGCGTCCCGCAGCATCGCCATCCCGTCGGCGCCCGCCACCCCGGTCAGCAGCCGCGGCACCGCCACTACGGAGAGGTCGGTGAGCCCGCGCAGCGAACGCCGGGCCTGGAGCACCGCCTGCAGCGAGTCCAGGCCCTGGACGTCACCGATCCGCACATGCGAGCGCAGCGCCGTCGCCCCGTGCCCGAGCTGCAGCAGCGCCGCCTCGGTGGCGCGCCGCTGCACGTCCTGGACGTCCCCCGCGACCGGGCCGTCCGTGAGCGCGCTCAGCGCCGTGTCGCTGTGCGCGTGCGGCTCCGCCGCCGCGGGCAGCAGGAGATAGCCGCTCAGGTCCACACGCCCCGCGTACGCGGCCAGACTGCCCGCCGTACCGACGGCCTCGATACGGCCCTCAGCGAGCCGTACGTCCACGGTCCTGCCGTCCGTCAGCCGCGCCCCGCAGAGCAGCAGCGCGGAGGGCGCGGCGGGGGCCGGGGAGGGCGAGGGGGCGGACGACGGCGATGGCGAGGGTGATGGCGACGGTGCCGGGGAGCCCGCGGCGCTCCGGGCGTCGTGGGCGTCCTGGGAGCCGGGGGACTCCCGGGGGCCGGGGGAGTCGGGCGAAGAGGGCTGCTGCGGCTGGCTGTCGGGCATCGCGCTCCTGGTGCTCGGGGGCGGCTGCGGGCGGCTCGAGGCGTGCCGGGACGCGACCCGAGGGCGCGCGTGGGCGGCGGCGACGAGGCACGCAAGATCACGCAGCCGGGTCGAGCCTAGGGCGGCGTGGAGCCCGCTTCGCGGAGGAGCGCAATAGTCGTACTGCTGTGGTGCGAGGGCCTGGTGATCCCTGGTGAGGCGGGTGAGGCGGCCTTTTGTGGGCCTGCGCCATGCCCCCGGACGGCCCTGGCGAAACGGATTTGGGCGATCGGCGGGCGACCGTGTAATGTCTTCATCGCTCGCCCCAATAGCTCAGTCGGTAGAGCGTCTCCATGGTAAGGAGAAGGTCTGCGGTTCGATTCCGCATTGGGGCTCTGATGTGTGAGGTTCCTCGCTTCCGGGCGGGGAGCCGAAGCGCATCGCAGCGGTGTAGCTCAGTCGGTAGAGCAAGCGGCTCATAATCGCTGTGTCACCGGTTCAAGTCCGGTCACCGCTACCCTTCAGTAGCCGATTGTGGGGTCGGTCCTTCGATCGGCTACTCTTTTATGCGTTCATCCGTCCATCCGTCCGTCAAGGAGCACTCACGTGGCTGCCACCGACGTCCGCCCGAAGATCACGCTGGCCTGCGTGGAGTGCAAGGAGCGGAACTACATCACCAAGAAGAACCGGCGTAACAACCCGGACCGACTGGAGATGAAGAAGCACTGCCCGCGTTGCAACTCGCACACCGCGCACCGCGAAACGCGATAAAAACAGGCTAGTACTCGAGGCCGCCCCCGATCACTCGGGGGCGGCCTCGAGTCATTTCCGGACCCACCCCGCCCGCCGCACCGGCGGCCCCGTCCGGTCCCTACCGAGAACCCAGCTGCCAGGAGGTGCCGAGCCATGGCGCTCGACCAGTCCTTCGTGGGGCGGTCCTACCCGCCCACCGACCCCTATGAGGTCGGCCGCGAGAAGATCCGCGAATTCGCGGTCGCGGTGGGTGACGCCAATCCCGCGTACGCCGACCCGGAAGCCGCCAAGGCGCTCGGCCACCCCGATGTACTCGCCCCGCCGACCTTCGTGTTCGCCATCACGTTCAAGGCCGCGGGCAAGGTCATCGAGGACCCGCAGCTGGGCCTCGACTACAGCCGAGTCGTGCACGGCGACCAGAAGTTCGCGTACACGCGTCCCGTGTACGCGGGCGACCGGCTCACGGTGACCTCGACCATCGAGAACATCAAGTCGCTCGCCGGCAACGACATCCTGGACATCCGCGGCGAGGTCCACGACGAGGCCGGGGAGCACGTCGTGACCGCCTGGACCAAGCTCGTCGCGCGCGCGGCGGAGCCCGCCGCAGAGGGGGCGTGACCATGACCGCGAAGATCGCATACGACGACGTCGAGGTCGGCACCGAACTCCCGGCCCAGACCTTCCCCGTGACACGCGCCACACTCGTGCGGTACGCGGGCGCCTCCGGCGACTTCAACCCGATCCACTGGAACGAGAAGTTCGCGGTCGAGGTCGGCCTTCCCGACGTCATCGCGCACGGCATGTTCACGATGGCCGAGGCCATCCGCGTCGTGACGGACTGGGCGGGCGACCCGGCCGCCGTCGTCGAGTACGGCGTGCGCTTCACCAAGCCCGTCGTGGTCCCGAACGACGACAAGGGCGCCACGATCGAGGTCAGCGCGAAGGTCGCCGCGAAGCTCGACGACCAGCAGGTGCGGGTCGACCTGCTGGCCAAGAGCGGCGACCAGAAGGTGCTCGGCATGTCCCGGGCGGTCGTGCGGCTGGCCTGAGGGGCTGGCTGTCCGGCCGACGGCACGGCCGCGAGCCGCGTAGAAGTAGTAAGGGGCGCCCGCCATTGCGGACGCCCCTTACTCGTACCCCCGGAGGGCCACCCTTCGGAGGGCCGCCCCTCGGCACCTCCCGGAAGGTCACCCCTTGACTTGGTTAGTGATTGGACACTAACTTAGTCGCATGGTCAGGATGAGCGCAGAAGAGAGGCGCGAGAGCGTCATCCGCGCGGCGATGAGCGAATTCGCCCGCGGTGGGTATCACGGGACGTCGACCGAGGCGATCGCCAAGCGCGTCGGAGTCTCGCAGCCCTATCTCTTCCGGCTCTTCCCGAGCAAGAAGGCGATCTTCCTGGCGGCGTCGGCGCGCTGCCTGGAGGACACCCGCAAGGTCTTCGCGGAGGCGGGCGAGGGGCTGCACGGCGAAGAGGCCCTGCACGCCATGGCCATCGCGTACTCGAAGCTCATCGCCGACGACCCCGACAAGCTGCAGATGCAGCTCCAGACGTACGTCGCCGTGGCGGCCGCCGAGGCCGCCGGGGACCACGAGTTCGGCGAGATGGTGCGCGCCGGATGGATGGAGATCTGGGAGGCCGCGCACCTGCCGCTCGGGGCGGACGTGGATGGGACGACGCAGTTCATGGCCTACGGGATGCTGATCAACGTCCTGTCGGCCATGGGGTTCCCCGCCGACCACCGGGTCTGGGAAGGGTTCTACATGTCGGCCCAGCCTCAGGAGAGGTCCGCGCAGTCGTAGTGGCCGAAGTGGCTGTCGTGACAGCCGTAGTAGCTGTAGTGGTCGTGGCCCGGGATTCGGGCCTCGTCATGACCATGAAAGTTAGTCATCAATTACTAACCTGACATCCGACACTCACCGTCCGGGGGAGACATGTCACAGCAAGCAGCATCCCGCGGGGGAACCGTCTGGGCCCTCGTCATCACCAGCGTCGCCGGTTTCATGGCGGCTCTCGACAACCTCGTCGTCACCATGGCGCTGCCCTCCATCCGCAAGGATCTGGGCGGCGCCCTCGAAGACCTCGAATGGACGGTGAGCGCCTACACCCTCACCTTCGCCGTGCTGCTGATGTTCGGCGCGGCCCTGGGGGACAGGTTCGGGCGCCGCAGGCTCTTCGGCATCGGCCTCGCGATCTTCACCGGCGCCTCCGCCGCGGCGGCCCTCGCGCCCGGCATCAACGAACTGATCGCCGCCCGCGCGGTACAGGGCGTCGGCGCCGCGATCATGATGCCGCTCACGCTGACGCTGCTCACGGCCGCCGTACCGGCAGCCAAGCGCGGCATGGCGTTCGGGATCTGGGGCGCCGTCAACGGCCTCGCGGTCGCCAGCGGGCCGCTCATCGGGGGCGCGCTCACCGAGCACGTCTCCTGGCAGTGGATCTTCTGGCTGAACGTCCCGCTGGGCCTGGCCCTGCTGCCGCTCGCCCGCATACGCCTCGCCGAGTCCTACGGCACCGGCGCCCCGCTCGACTTCCCCGGCACCCTGCTCGCCAGCGGCGGCCTCTTCGGGATCGTGTACGCCCTGATCCGCGGCAACATCGACGGCTGGACCAGCGCGCCCGTTCTCACCGGCCTGATCGCGGGCACCGCGCTGCTCGGCGGCTTCGTGCGGCACGGCATCCGTGCCAAGAACCCGATGCTGCCGATGCGGCTCTTCCGGAGCCGGGCGTTCTCCGCGATCAACGCGGCCAGCCTGCTGATGTTCGTCGGCATGTTCGGCTCGATCTTCCTGCTCAGCCAGTTCCTCCAGGGAGTGCTCGGGTACTCGCCGACCGAGGCGGGGCTGCGGCTGCTGCCCTGGACCGGCATGCCGATGATCGTCGCGCCGATCGCGGGCTATCTGTCCGACCGCATCGGGGGCCGGCCGATCGTCACCGCGGGGCTCGCCCTCCAGGCCGTCGGCCTCGGCTGGTTCGCACTCGTCCTCTCGCCCGACGTGTCGTACGCCGCCCAACTGCCCGCCCTGATCATCAGCGGCGTCGGCATGGCGCTCTACTTCGCCCCGGCCGCCAGCCTGGTCATGGCCAGCGTCCGGCCGTCCGAGCAGGGCATCGCCTCCGGGGCGAACAACGCGCTGCGTGAGGTGGGCGGGGCGCTCGGTGTCGCCCTGATGGCCTCCGTGTTCTCCGCGCAGGGCGGGTACGAGTCGCCGGTGGCGTTCGTGGACGGGCTCGAGCCCGCGCTGTGGGTGGGGGCGGGGGTGGTGGCCCTTGGGGCTGTCGCCGCGGGCCTGCACCCCCGGCGGGGGGCGGCTGCTGGGGGCGCCGGGGCTGCTGTGGCCGAGGAGCGGGTGCCTGTGTCCGTGTGACGGGGGTTCTTATGGGGCTGCGCCCCTGTCCCCCCTTGTTGGCCCTTCGGGCCTCGTCCTCAAGCGCCGGACGGGCTGACATCAGCCCGTCCGGCGCTTGCCGTGCAGGCGCCCGTACCCTTGTGCCTGTGCAGGTACTCCACGACGCCCCCCTCGCCCCGCTCACCACCTTTCGGCTCGGTGGGCCCGCTGCTCGGCTGATCACCGCGACGACCGATGCCGAGGTGATCGCGGCTGTTCGCGAAGCCGACGACTCCGGGACCCCGCTGCTGATCGTCGGCGGCGGATCGAACCTGGTCATCGGCGACAAGGGGTTCGACGGCACCGCCCTGCGCATCGCCACCACCGGCTTCGCCCTGGACGGCACCCGCCTCGAGCTCGCGGCCGGTGAGGTCTGGACGGACGCCGTGGCGCGCACCGTCGACGCGGGCCTCGCGGGCATCGAGTGCCTGGCCGGTATCCCGGGCTCCGCGGGCGCGACGCCGATCCAGAACGTGGGCGCGTACGGCCAGGAGGTCTCCTCGACGATCACCGAAGTGATCGCGTACGACCGCAAGGACCGCGAGACGGTCACCATCGCGAACGCGGACTGCGAGTTCTCGTACCGCCACAGTCGTTTCAAGGCCGATCCCGACCGCTTCGTGGTCCTGCGCGTGGGCTTCCAGCTGGAGGACGCGGGCGGGATGAGCGCCCCGATCGCCTACCCGGAGACGGCCCGCACGCTGGGCGTCGAGGCCGGGGACCGGGTGCCCGCGGCCGTCGCCCGCGAGACCGTCCTGAAGCTGCGCGCGGGCAAAGGCATGGTGCTCGACCCCGAGGACCACGACAGCTGGTCGGCCGGGTCGTTCTTCACCAACCCGATCCTCACGGACGAGCAGTTCGCCGTCTTCCACGCGCGCGTGGCGGAGCGGCTCGGCCCGGACACCGCACCGCCCGCGTTCCCGGCGGGCGAAGGGCGCGTGAAGACCTCCGCGGCCTGGCTCATCGACAAGGCCGGCTTCACCAAGGGCTACGGCCAGGGCCCGGCCCGCATCTCCACCAAGCACACCCTGGCCCTCACCAACCGCGGCGACGCCACCACGGAGGACCTGCTGGCCCTGGCCCGCGAGGTCGTCGCGGGCGTGCGGGACGCCTTCGGCATCACGCTGGTCAACGAGCCGGTGACGGTGGGCGTCAGCCTGTAGGGCCGCGCCAGGGCGCTCCAGGGCCGCCTTCAGGACCGCGTCAGGACGCCAGCCACTCCTCGATCCCCGCGAGCAGCTTCTCCTGCACGCCCGCGGGCGCCGCCGACCCCCGCACCGACTGCCGCGCCAGCTCGGCCAGTTCGGCGTCGCCGAAGCCGTGGTGCCGCCGCGCGATCTCGTACTGCGCGGCCAGGCGCGAGCCGAAGAGCAGCGGGTCGTCGGCGCCGAGCGCCATCGGCACCCCGGCGTCGTAGAGCGTCCGCAGCGGCACGTCCTCGGGCTTCTCGTAGACCCCGAGGGCCACGTTGGACGCCGGGCACACCTCGCAGGTCACGCCCCGCTCCGCGAGCCGCTTCAGGAGCCGCGGGTCCTCGGCCGCCCGCACACCGTGCCCGATGCGCCGCGCGTACAGGTCGTCGAGGCAGTCCCGCACCGAAGCGGGCCCGTTCAGCTCGCCGCCGTGCGGGGCCGCGAGCAGGCCGCCCTCGCGGGCGATGGCGAAGGCGCGGTCGAAGTCCCGCGCCATGCCCCGCCGTTCGTCGTTGGAGAGCCCGAAGCCGACCACGCCCCGGTCGGCGAACCGCACCGCGAGCCGGGCCAGCGTGCGTGCGTCCAGGGGGTGCTTCATGCGGTTCGCGGCGACCAGGACGCGCATCCCGAGCCCGGTCTCGCGCGAGGCCGTGTCGACGGCGTCCAGGATGATCTCCAGGGCCGGGATGAGCCCGCCGAGCCGGGGCGCGTACGACGTCGGGTCGACCTGGATCTCCAGCCACCCCGACCCGTCCCTGATGTCCTCCTCGGCCGCTTCCCGCACCAGGCGCTGGATGTCCTCGGGCTCGCGCAGACAGGACCGCGCCATGTCGTAGAGCCGCTGGAAGCGGAACCAGCCCCGCTCGTCGGTCGCCCGCAGCTTCGGCGGCGTCCCCCCGGTCAGGGCCTCCGGCAGATGGACCCCGTACTTGTCGGCGAGCTCAAGCAGCGTCGAGGGCCGCATCGACCCGGTGAAGTGCAGGTGCAGATGGGCCTTCGGCAGCTCTCTTACGTCTCGTACGCGCTCCATTCCAGGATCTTGCCGTATGCACCCCGCGTCCCGGTAGCCGCTTTTTCCCATGGGGTACGCGCCTGAACAAAGAAACGGACGGACCAGTGCCGCATATGCGGCACTGGTCCGTCCGTCGCGCGCTGCGGACGACTCAGTCGCGCGCTTCCGCAAGGAGCTTCTGGATCCGCGAGACACCCTCGACCAGGTCCTCGTCACCCAGGGCGTACGAGAGCCGCAGGTAGCCCGGCGTCCCGAAGGCCTCGCCCGGGACCACCGCGACCTCGACCTCCTCCAGGATGAGCGCGGCCAGCTCGACGGAGTTCTGCGGGCGCTTGCCGCGGATCTCCTTGCCGATGAGGGCCTTCACCGAGGGGTACACGTAGAACGCGCCCTCGGGCTCCGGGCACACCACGCCGTCGATCTCGTTCAGCATCCGCACGATCGTGCGGCGGCGCCGGTCGAAGGCCTCGCGCATCTTGTCGACGGCCGTCAGATCGCCCGAGACGGCGGCGATGGCGGCGGCCTGCGCGACGTTGGAGACGTTGGACGTGGCGTGCGACTGGAGGTTCGTCGCGGCCTTGACGACGTCCTTCGGGCCGATGATCCACCCCACGCGCCAGCCGGTCATGGCGTACGTCTTCGCGACGCCGTTGACGACCACGCACTTGTCGCGCAGCTCGGGCAGCAGGGCGGGCAGCGAGGTGAACTCCGCGTCTCCGTAGACGAGGTGTTCGTAGATCTCGTCCGTCATGACCCACAGGCCGTGCTCCAGGGCCCAGCGGCCGATGGCCTCCGCGTCCTCACGGCTGTAGACGGCGCCGGTCGGGTTCGACGGGGACACGAAGAGCACGACCTTCGTGTTCTCGGTGCGCGCGGCCTCCAGCTGCTCCACGGAGACGCGGTAGCCGGTGGTCTCGTCGGCGACGACGTCGACCGGGACGCCGCCCGCGAGGCGGATCGACTCCGGGTACGTCGTCCAGTACGGCGCCGGGACGATGACCTCGTCGCCCGGGTCGAGGATCGCGGCGAACGCCTCGTAGATGGCCTGCTTGCCGCCGTTGGTCACCAGGATCTCGGAGACCTCGGGCTCGTACCCGGAGTCGCGCAGCGTCTTCGCGGCGATCGCGGCCTTCAGCTCGGGCAGGCCGCCCGCGGGCGTGTAGCGGTGGTACTTCGGGTTCTTGCAGGCCTCGACGGCCGCTTCGACGATGTAGTCCGGGGTCGGGAAGTCCGGCTCGCCCGCGCCGAAACCGATCACCGGGCGCCCGGCGGCCTTGAGGGCCTTGGCCTTGGCGTCGACGGCGAGGGTCGCGGACTCGGAGATCGCGCCGACTCGGGCGGAGACCCGGCGCTCGGTGGGAGGAGTGACAGCGCTCATGCGCCCATCGTTCCAGACCCGAAACGGCCCCGACACACGGGTTTCCAGGACCGTCCGATCCGGAGCCGGATCCCATCGTGTTCGACGGGGCGCCCCGGACCACGTACACTCACTGGTCGTTGGCCCTCACCGGCCGCACCTTCCAAGAGCACTCGGTGCACATGGTCGGATGCTGTAGGTTGGGGGAAATCAAAGGGTCGTAGCTCAATTGGTAGAGCACTGGTCTCCAAAACCAGCGGTTGGGGGTTCAAGTCCCTCCGGCCCTGCTACACACACCTTCGCCAGGATGTGTGCGCATGTACGTACTGCAATGCACCGCCGTGCGGCTCAACCGGGCGCGGCACGGCCACGACCCGGAATCAGGTGAGACGAGTGACGGACGCCGTGGGCTCCATCGACATGCCTGATGCCCAGGACGAGGCGCCGGACTCCAAGAAGAAGGCGCGCAAGGGCGGCAAGCGAGGCAAGAAGGGTCCGCTGGCCAGGCTGGCGCTCTTCTACCGCCAGATCGTTGCCGAGCTCCGCAAGGTCGTCTGGCCGACGCGCAGCCAGCTCACGACGTACACCACGGTCGTGATCGTCTTCGTCGTCATCATGATCGGTCTGGTGACCGTGATTGACTATGGGTTCAGCAACCTCATCAAGTACATCTTCGGCTGAGCCGAGAGCGAAGGGCGCCGCACCAGGCGCCCCTTTCGCGTGTTCCACCCCCTTGTATCCAGGAAGAAGCAGCCACCGTGTCTGACCCGAACCTGAACGACGCCGTCGAGCCTCGCGCAGAGCACGCGGAGTCCGTGGAGTCCGTGGAGGACCAGCTCGACATCGTCGAGGCGGCGGACGCCGAGGACCCGGACCAGGCCGAGGCTGCCGACGTCGCCGCGGGCGAGCCCGCCGAGGAGGCGGCCCTGCACGTGGAGTCCGACGAGGAAGCGGCGGCCGGTGGCATCGACGTCGCCGAGACCGACGAGGACGCCGACGCGGCCGAGGCCGTCGCCGACGAGGAGTCCGACGAGTCCGACGAGGACACTGCCTCCGACGAGGACACCGAGGACGTCGAGGACGCGGCCCCCGCCGAGGAAGCCGAGCCGGTCGACCCGATCGCCGCCCTGCGCGAGGAACTCCGCGGCCTGCCCGGCGAGTGGTACGTCATCCACACCTACGCCGGTTACGAGAACCGCGTGAAGACCAACCTCGAGCAGCGCGCCGTCTCGCTCAACGTCGAGGACTTCATCTTCCAGGCCGAGGTGCCGCAGGAAGAGGTCGCCCAGATCAAGAACGGCGAGCGCAAGACCATCCGTCAGAACAAGCTCCCCGGCTACGTGCTGGTGCGCATGGACCTGACGAACGAGTCCTGGGGCGTCGTCCGCAACACCCCCGGTGTCACCGGCTTCGTCGGCAACGCCTACGACCCGTACCCGCTGACGCTGGACGAGATCGTCAAGATGCTCGCCCCGGAGGCCGAGGAGAAGGCCGCCCGCGAGGCCGCCGAGGCCGAGGGCAAGCCAGCTCCGGCCCGCAAGGTCGAGGTCCAGGTCCTGGACTTCGAGGTGGGCGACTCGGTCACCGTCACCGACGGCCCGTTCGCCACGCTGCAGGCCACGATCAACGAGATCAACGCCGACTCGAAGAAGGTCAAGGGCCTCGTCGAGATCTTCGGCCGCGAGACCCCGGTCGAGCTGAGCTTCGACCAGATCCAGAAGAACTAGCTCGAAGATCTTCGGGCAGAGCCCCTGACCGGCGGGAAACCGCTGGTCGGGGGCTTTGTCGTGGTCCCCGGCGAACAAATGTGTTCCACGCCACAACCATCGGGTGTCCCGGGCTGTCTCACTTGTAGACGGAAACGCCCGGTCCCTTCCTCCACGACACCTCAGCACGCTTATGTGGATCTCTGTCACCATGAGCGGCGATTTGTGGTGTTCTGCGGGGGTATGGCAGCCGGGCTCCTGCACCGACGAGCAAGGGGGACCACCTGATGCGTGCCCGCAAGACTGCGATTGCTGCCTCCGCCTGCGCCTTCGTCCTGTTCGGCGCCGGCTCGGCGCTGGCCGGAACCGGCCCCGCGCCCGCGCCCGACGCCAGAAAGGCCGCGCCCCAGTCGACCGCGCCCTCGGCGGACGGCAACCCGCGGAGCCTCAAGGCCCAGGCGGCCGGGGTCTGTTCCGACGCCTACCAGATCGGCACCACCGCGTACATCGACCGGAAGGGCGCGCACGCCGCGTCGGTGAAGCAGTTCTACTCGCCCACGTGCAAGAAGAACTACGGCTACGTCTGGGTGTGGAAGAGCTTCCGCGACAAGGTCAAGGACTACGACGTCAGCACCGGTGTGTACAGCTACTCCCGGGACGCGGTCGTCGGCCAGGACTGGTGGAACAAGACCAACGTCCAGGAGTTCTGGTCGCTGCCCGCCGACACCGCCAAGGAGTGCACCGCCGCGATCGGTGAGCTGCGCGCCCCCGGCGACCCGCTCCCGGGGCACGCCATGACGTCCAAGCGCTGCTGAGCGCACCCGCTGCCCGGTGGTCGCGGCCGGGTGCCGAGGGCCATGGGCCCTGCCCTCCCGGGGGTGGGGCCCGCGGTCTGTTCCGATACTGGTTTGGGCCCCGCCGAGATACCCGTTATCGTAGTGCGGTATGCCTCCATCCGGATGATCGCGACTATCGATGATCATCGCCACGGATGCGGCTCAACACTCTCACTAGGACCCGGAGAGAGCAATGCCTCCCAAGAAGAAGAAGGTCACGGGGCTCATCAAGCTCCAGATCCAGGCCGGTGCCGCCAACCCGGCGCCGCCGGTCGGCCCCGCGCTGGGCCAGCACGGCGTGAACATCATGGAGTTCTGCAAGGCGTACAACGCCGCGACCGAGTCGCAGCGTGGCTGGGTGATCCCGGTGGAGATCACGGTCTACGAGGACCGTTCCTTCACCTTCATCACCAAGACGCCGCCGGCCGCCAAGATGATCCTCAAGGCCGCGGGCGTGGAGAAGGGCTCCGGCGAGCCGCACAAGACCAAGGTCGCCAAGATCACCCAGGCGCAGGTCCGCGAGATCGCCACCACCAAGATGCCCGACCTCAACGCGAACGACCTGGACGCCGCGTCGAAGATCATCGCCGGCACCGCCCGTTCCATGGGCATCACGGTCGAGGGCTGATCCCAGCTCCCCGCGACGGAGTCGCACGTCGACCCCGTGACCTCAAGTGGCAGGGCCAGGCGCTGGCCCGGACCACGAACTCCAAACCTGAACCTCAGGAGTAGAAGTGAAGCGCAGCAAGACTCTCCGCGCTGCGGACGCCAAGATCGACCGGGAGAAGCTGTACGCCCCGCTCGAGGCCGTCCGTCTCGCCAAGGAGACCTCCGCGACCAAGTTCGACGGCACCGTCGAGGTCGCCATGCGTCTGGGCGTCGACCCGCGCAAGGCCGACCAGATGGTCCGTGGCACCGTGAACCTCCCGCACGGCACCGGCAAGACCGCCCGGGTCCTGGTCTTCGCGACCGGTGACCGTGCTGCGGCCGCGGAAGCCGCTGGGGCCGACATCGTCGGCGCCGACGAGCTGATCGACGAGGTCGCGAAGGGCCGCCTGGACTTCGACGCCGTCGTCGCCACCCCGGACCTCATGGGCAAGGTCGGCCGCCTCGGCCGCGTGCTCGGTCCGCGTGGTCTGATGCCGAACCCGAAGACCGGCACCGTCACCCCCGACGTCGTGAAGGCCGTCAACGACATCAAGGGCGGCAAGATCGAGTTCCGCGTCGACAAGCACTCGAACCTGCACTTCATCATCGGCAAGGTGTCCTTCGACGACACCAAGCTGGTGGAGAACTACGCCGCGGCCCTGGAGGAGATCCTCCGTCTGAAGCCGTCGGCCGCCAAGGGTCGTTACATCAAGAAGGCCGCCATCACCACCACGATGGGCCCCGGCATTCCGCTGGACTCCAACCGCACCCGCAACCTCCTCGTCGAGGAGGACCCGGCCGCCGTCTGAAACTGACGGCAGCCGCGCCTGGCGCGATTGTGACGGGCCCCGCAACCATTTCCGGTGCGGGGCCCGTCCCGTTTTTCGGGTACATGCCCGGGGGACGGGCGGTGCCGGTGCGCGCGCTGCGGTGCGCACGGACCGCGTACGGAGATGGACACGGGAGACACGCGGACGAGCGGGCTGCGCTAGCGTGCTGGCTCTCCATGGACGCAAGGGGTGGGACGACATGAACAGCACGACTGTGCGACGCCTGGCGCTGGCGGTCGCGGCCGCGGCGGCCCTGACCGGCGGGGTCACGGCCTGCGGCTCCTCGGACGACTCGGGGGACTCCGACGACGCCAAGGGGTCCGGCAAGGGCGGCCTGAGCGTCAGCCCCATAGCCGCGCTGCGCACCATCGAGAACACCACCGACAAGGCGGATTCGGCCAAGGTGGAGTCCGAGACCACCATGGGCTCCGTGATGTCGATGAAGGCCAAGGGCGCCCTCGGCTGGGCCGACGGCCTCACCGGCAACATGACCATCACGTACACCGGTGGCCAGATGGCGGAGACGATGCGCCAGGCCGGCACCACGTCGATGGAGGCCCGCTATCTGCCCGAGGCCTACTACGCGAAGATGGGCGAGCGGTTCGCCGCCCAGGCCGACGGCAAGCACTGGGTGAAGTACGCCTACGACGACCTGGAGCGGATAGGCGGCGGCTCGGGCGCGTACATGAAGGACGCGATGCAGAACAGCACGCCGCACCAGTCGGTGAAGATGCTGCTCGCCTCCGGTGACGTGAAGAAGGTCGGCGAGGAGAAGGTGCGGGGCGTGGACACCACGCACTACTCGGGGACGGTCAACGTCGCCGAGCTCGCGGAGCAGAGCTCCGGCCTGAGCGAGTCCCAACTCGCCGACATGAAGAAGCAGTTGGAGCAGGCCGGGATCACCACCGAGACCATCGACATCTGGGTCAACGACGAGAACCTGCTCGTGAAGAAGACCGAGCGCGGCCAGATGAAGACGGGCCGGCTCTCCGCCACCGCGTACTACAGCGACTACGGCACCGAGGTCTCCGCCGAGGAGCCCCCGGCCGGTGACACGGCGGACTTCAAGGACCTGATGAACAGGCAGCCGAGCATGTAGGACCGCCACGGCCCCGCCCCGCACCACTGGTGCGCCCGGCCGCCCGAGAACCCGGAGGAAGGCCCCGCCTACCTTCGGGTAATCTCAGCCGGGCAATAAGTGGATCAAATGTTCCTAGGGGTGGGGTCATGAGCATTTCCGTACGTACGGGACGTAAGAGAACCGCGGGCGCCGCGCTCGCGGCCGTGCTGCTCGCCGGTGGCGCGGTCAGCTGCGGGTCGGAGAAGTCCGACAAGGCGGGGGGCGACATGGCGCCCGCGGCGGCCGTGAAGAAGGCCGCGGCCAAGAGCGAGGACCTGACCTCGTTCACCTTCCGCATGGACGGCAAGGTCCCGGGCGACGGCCGGGTCAAGGCGGAGGCGGCTATGAGCACCAAGCCGCTCGCCATGCGGATGGAGATGAGCGCGACCGACAAGGGTGTCCCGCAGAAGGCGGAGATCCGGCTCGTCGGCGGCGGCCTCTACCTCGGCGGCGGCAAGGAAGCCGCCAAGGAGATGGACGGCAAGAGCTGGATCAAGTTCCCCGCCAAGGGCCTGGGCAAGGGCACGGACAAGCCCGGCGGCACCTCGCTCTCCGCCCAGGCCGACAACAACCCGGCCGACCAGTCCACGCTCCTCACCGGCTCCGACGACCTGAAGAAGGTCGGCACCGAGAAGGTCGAGGGCGTCGAGACCACCCACTACACGGGCACGGTCACGATGGACCGGCTGCGCGAGCTCATGAAGGACGAGGACGCGGCCACCAAGAAGCGCCGGGAGAAGAGCTTCAAGCAGTACGAGGACATGGGCGTCGAGAAGCTCACGATGGACATGTGGATCGACGGCGAGGACCACACCAAGCAGTTCCGCGCCCGCGGCAAGGGCGACAAGGGACCCCTCGACATGACCATCACCTTCATCGACTACAACAAGAAGGTGACCATCACGGCCCCGCCGGCGAGCCAGGTCATGGACATCGCCAAGGAGATGAAGGGCGCCCAGGGCTGATCCCCGGCCGGCCCGGGCCGACCCGATTTGCCTGACGCGGATCCGTTCGCGTACTCTTCCACAGAAGCCAAAGACCGCTGGTCGTTGCCGTGCGCTCGCAAGAGGGCGCGGTGGCCGAAGGATCCGCTGAAGCTGCGGACGACCCGCGTAGGTGACTGTGGAAGTGCTCCCGGACGGTTCTCCGTCAGGTCGAGCTCACGCCCCGTGCGCCTGCGCCGGGGCGTTTCGTTTTGTGCAGAACCCCTTCCTGTGTGCCTGATTCAGGCGGTCCGGCGACACGTGGCTGATCGAAAGGTCAGTCGAGGATCATCACCCCGGAAGGAGGCCGAGGCTCATGGCGACGTCCGACAAGGTCGCAGCCGTCGAGGAGATCACGCAGAAGCTGCGCGACTCCAACGCTGCTGTTGTCACTTCTTACACCGGACTGTCCGTGGCGCAGCTCAAGGAGCTTCGCCGTTCTCTCGGCGAGAACGCTCAGTACCGTGTGGTGAAGAACACGCTGACCAAGATCGCGGCCAACGAGGCCGGGATCCAGCTGGACGAGCACCTCAAGGGCTCGACGGCTGTCGCCTTCGTGACCGGTGACCCGGTCGAGGCGGCGAAGGGTCTTCGTGACTTCGCCAAGGACAACCCCTCTCTCGTCATCAAGGGCGGTGTCCTTGACGGCAAGGCGCTGACCGCCGACGAGATCAAGAAGCTTGCGGACCTCGAGTCCCGCGAGGTTCTGCTCAGCAAGCTGGCGGGTGCCATGAAGGGCAAGCAGTCCCAGGCTGCCTCTGTCTTCCAGGCGCTCCCGTCGAAGCTCGTCCGCACCGTGGACGCGCTTCGCGCCAAGCAGGCCGAGCAGGGCGGTGCCGAGTAATTCGGCTCGCACAGTGACCGCCGCCTGAGGCGACGGTCGTATGCGGGCCACTAGTACGCCCGCTTCTCATGTACATCCGGCACCCGCCGAATTAGTGGAAGGACCGCCATCATGGCGAAGCTCAGCCAGGACGACCTGCTCGCTCAGTTCGAAGAGATGACCCTCATCGAGCTCTCCGAGTTCGTGAAGGCCTTCGAGGAGAAGTTCGACGTCACCGCCGCCGCTGCCGCGCCGGTCGTCGTCGCCGGTGGTGCCGCTGGTGGCGCCGCCGCCGAGGCCGCCGAGGAGCAGGACGAGTTCGACGTCATCCTCACCGGCGCCGGCGACAAGAAGATCCAGGTCATCAAGGTCGTGCGTGAGCTGACCTCCCTGGGTCTGAAGGAGGCCAAGGACCTCGTCGACGGCACCCCGAAGCCGGTCCTCGAGAAGGTCGCCAAGGACGCCGCGGAGAAGGCCGCCGAGGCCCTCAAGGGCGCCGGCGCCTCCGTCGAGGTCAAGTAACACCTCGCCGCGCGCCCACGGGCGCGTGGCACGGAGTCTTCCGACTCTTCCGTGTGGTCGCGGCCCCAGGGCTGTAACGCACACACACCGAACGGCGATCACCCATGTGGGTGGTCGCCTTTCGGCGTTCCCGGGCACGCGTGCGGCGGCTGCCTTGCACTGTCGGTCGCGGCGAGTATGGTGATCTTCGTTGTGCCTGGCGACAGGCCGTGACGGCGACGACGCCAGGCCTCGTCCGGGCATGGGGGCCTTGACGAACCGCACGCAGCGCGCAATTCTCAGGACGCGTCGTCACAACGATCCGCATCCGAGGCATGGATCGGCGACGAAGAGGGCAGTATCGATGTGCGTTGAGGACGTGGCTTGCCGCAGGTGTTGAGAACAACGAGGGTCTCCAGAAACCGAGACTGGACATCAGTGGGCCAGGTGGCTACACTGACCCTTTGCGCTGCCTGTTAGCTGCCTCCTGCCCGTCACCAGGGGCATGCCCATGCTTGAGCACCGTGGACTGAAACCACCCTGACCTGGGATTTCCGTCTCTCTGCCAGCTTGGGACCGGTACGCGCGTAGTGAGTCCGAGCCCTCGGAAGGACCCCCTCTTGGCCGCCTCGCGCACTGCCTCGACCGCGAATACGAACAACGGCGCCAGCACCGCCCCGCTGCGCATCTCCTTTGCAAAGATCAAGGAGCCCCTCGAGGTTCCGAACCTTCTTGCGCTGCAGACCGAAAGCTTTGACTGGCTGCTCGGCAACGACGCGTGGAAGGCTCGTGTCGAGGCGGCTCTGGAAAGCGGACAGGACGTCCCCACCAAGTCCGGTCTGGAGGAGATCTTCGAGGAGATCTCCCCGATCGAGGACTTCTCCGGGTCGATGTCGCTGACCTTCCGCGACCACCGTTTCGAGCCCCCGAAGAACTCCATCGACGAGTGCAAGGAGCGCGACTTCACGTTCGCCGCCCCGCTCTTCGTCACCGCCGAGTTCACCAACAACGAGACCGGTGAGATCAAGTCCCAGACGGTCTTCATGGGCGACTTCCCGCTCATGACGAACAAGGGCACCTTCGTCATCAACGGCACCGAGCGTGTCGTGGTGTCGCAGCTCGTCCGTTCGCCCGGCGTCTACTTCGACTCCTCGATCGACAAGACGTCCGACAAGGACATCTTCTCCGCCAAGATCATCCCGTCCCGGGGTGCCTGGCTGGAGATGGAGATCGACAAGCGCGACATGGTCGGTGTCCGCATCGACCGCAAGCGCAAGCAGTCGGTCACCGTGCTCCTGAAGGCTCTCGGCTGGACCACCGAGCAGATCCTCGAGGAGTTCGGCGAGTACGAGTCCATGCGCGCCACCCTGGAGAAGGACCACACCCAGGGCCAGGACGACGCGCTGCTCGACATCTACCGCAAGCTCCGTCCGGGCGAGCCGCCGACCCGTGAGGCCGCTCAGACGCTGCTTGAGAACCTCTACTTCAACCCCAAGCGCTACGACCTCGCGAAGGTCGGCCGCTACAAGGTCAACAAGAAGCTGGGTGCGGACGCGCCGCTCGACGCGGGCGTCCTGACGGTCGAGGACATCATCGCCTCGATCAAGTACCTGGTGAAGCTGCACGCCGGTGAGACCGAGACCGTCGGTGACAGCGGCGTCGGCATCGTCGTCGAGACCGACGACATCGACCACTTCGGCAACCGCCGCCTGCGCAACGTCGGCGAGCTCATCCAGAACCAGGTCCGCACGGGTCTGGCTCGTATGGAGCGCGTCGTGCGCGAGCGCATGACGACGCAGGACGTCGAGGCGATCACGCCGCAGACCCTGATCAACATCCGCCCCGTGGTGGCGTCGATCAAGGAATTCTTCGGCACCTCGCAGCTCTCGCAGTTCATGGACCAGAACAACCCGCTGTCGGGTCTGACGCACAAGCGTCGTCTCTCGGCGCTGGGTCCCGGTGGTCTGTCCCGTGAGCGGGCCGGCTTCGAGGTCCGTGACGTGCACCCGTCGCACTACGGCCGCATGTGCCCGATCGAGACGCCCGAAGGCCCGAACATCGGTCTGATCGGCTCGCTCGCGTCCTACGGCCGTGTGAACGCGTTCGGCTTCGTCGAGACCCCGTACCGCCGGGTCGCCGACGACCAGGTCACCGACGAGGTGGACTACCTGACCGCCGACGAGGAGGACCGCTTCGTCATCGCCCAGGCCAACGCGCCGCTGACCGACGACATGCGGTTCGCCGAGAACCGCGTCCTGGTCCGCCGCCGTGGTGGCGAGGTCGACTACGTCGCCGGTTCCGACGTGGACTACATGGACGTCTCGCCGCGCCAGATGGTGTCGGTCGCGACGGCCATGATCCCCTTCCTCGAGCACGACGACGCCAACCGTGCCCTCATGGGCGCGAACATGATGCGTCAGGCCGTGCCGCTGATCACCGCCGAGGCCCCCCTCGTCGGCACCGGCATGGAGTACCGCTGCGCGGTCGACGCCGGTGACGTGATCAAGGCCGAGAAGGCGGGTGTGGTCCAGGAGGTCTCCGCGGACTACGTCACCGTCACCAACGACGACGGCACGTACACCACGTACCGCGTCGCCAAGTTCTCCCGCTCCAACCAGGGCACCTCGGTGAACCAGAAGGTTGTCGTCGAGGAGGGTGCCCGCGTCATCGAGGGCCAGGTCCTCGCCGACGGTCCGGCCACCGAAGAGGGCGAGATGGCCCTCGGCAAGAACCTGCTCGTGGCGTTCATGCCGTGGGAGGGTCACAACTACGAGGACGCGATCATCCTGTCGCAGCGCCTCGTGCAGGACGACGTCCTCTCCTCGATCCACATCGAGGAGCACGAGGTCGACGCCCGTGACACCAAGCTCGGCCCGGAGGAGATCACCCGGGACATCCCGAACGTCTCCGAGGAGGTCCTCGCCGACCTCGACGAGCGCGGCATCATCCGTATCGGTGCCGAGGTCGTCGCCGGCGACATCCTCGTCGGCAAGGTCACGCCCAAGGGCGAGACCGAGCTGACGCCGGAGGAGCGCCTGCTCCGCGCGATCTTCGGTGAGAAGGCCCGCGAGGTCCGTGACACCTCCCTGAAGGTCCCGCACGGCGAGATCGGCAAGGTCATCGGCGTCCGCGTCTTCGACCGCGAGGAGGGCGACGAGCTTCCCCCCGGTGTGAACCAGCTGGTGCGCGTGTACGTGGCGCAGAAGCGCAAGATCACCGACGGTGACAAGCTCGCCGGCCGTCACGGCAACAAGGGCGTCATCTCGAAGATCCTGCCCATCGAGGACATGCCGTTCCTCGAGGACGGAACTCCGGTCGACATCATCCTCAACCCGCTGGGTGTCCCGTCCCGAATGAACCCGGGACAGGTCCTGGAGATCCACCTCGGCTGGCTCGCCAGCCGCGGCTGGGACGTCTCCGGGCTCGGGGACGAGTGGGCGCAGCGCCTGCAGGCGATCGGCGCCGACTCGGTCGCCCCGGGCACCAACGTCGCGACCCCGGTCTTCGACGGCGCCCGCGAGGACGAGCTGGCCGGTCTGCTCCAGCACACGATCCCGAACCGCGACGGCGAGCGCATGGTGCTCCCCTCCGGCAAGGCGCGCCTGTTCGACGGCCGCTCCGGCGAGCCGTTCCCGGACCCGATCTCGGTCGGGTACATGTACATCCTCAAGCTGCACCACCTGGTCGACGACAAGCTGCACGCGCGCTCGACCGGTCCGTACTCGATGATCACCCAGCAGCCGCTGGGTGGTAAGGCTCAGTTCGGTGGCCAGCGCTTCGGAGAGATGGAGGTGTGGGCCCTTGAGGCATACGGCGCCGCCTACGCCCTCCAGGAGCTGCTGACGATCAAGTCCGACGACGTGACCGGCCGCGTGAAGGTCTACGAGGCCATCGTCAAGGGCGAGAACATCCCCGAGCCCGGCATTCCCGAGTCCTTCAAGGTGCTCATCAAGGAAATGCAGTCGCTCTGCCTCAACGTGGAGGTGCTGTCCTCGGACGGCATGTCCATCGAGATGCGCGACACGGATGAGGACGTCTTCCGCGCGGCGGAGGAGCTCGGTATCGACCTGTCCCGGCGCGAGCCGAGCAGCGTCGAAGAGGTCTGACGGGAGTCCGGCGGGCTCAAGCATGAGCCCGCCGGCCCCAGGACCCCCGTTTCAGACCCCTAAGACTTACAACCCTGAGAGGGATTGACGCATAGTGCTCGACGTCAACTTCTTCGATGAGCTCCGGATCGGTCTGGCCACCGCTGACGACATCCGTCAGTGGAGCCACGGCGAGGTCAAGAAGCCCGAGACCATCAACTACCGCACCCTCAAGCCCGAAAAGGACGGACTCTTCTGCGAGAAGATCTTCGGTCCGACCCGGGACTGGGAGTGCTACTGCGGCAAGTACAAGCGCGTCCGCTTCAAGGGCATCATCTGTGAGCGCTGCGGCGTCGAGGTCACTCGCGCCAAGGTGCGTCGTGAGCGGATGGGCCACATCGAGCTTGCCGCTCCCGTCACGCACATCTGGTACTTCAAGGGCGTCCCGTCGCGCCTCGGCTACCTCCTCGACCTCGCGCCGAAGGACCTCGAGAAGGTCATCTACTTCGCCGCGTACATGATCACGTTCGTGGACGAGGAGCGCCGCACCCGCGACCTGCCCTCCCTGGAGGCGCACGTCTCCGTGGAGCGCCAGCAGATCGAGAACCGCCGTGACGCGGACCTCGAGGCCCGTGCCAAGAAGCTCGAGACCGACCTGGCCGAGCTGGAGGCCGAGGGCGCCAAGGCCGACGTGCGCCGCAAGGTGCGCGAAGGTGCCGAGCGCGAGATGAAGCAGCTGCGCGACCGTGCGCAGCGCGAGATCGACCGTCTCGACGAGGTGTGGAACCGCTTCAAGAACCTCAAGGTCCAGGACCTCGAGGGCGACGAGCTGCTCTACCGCGAGCTGCGTGACCGCTTCGGCACGTACTTCGACGGCTCGATGGGTGCCGCGGCGCTGCAGAAGCGCCTGGAGTCCTTCGACCTCGACGAGGAGGCCGAGCGCCTCCGCGAGATCATCCGCACCGGCAAGGGCCAGAAGAAGACCCGTGCGCTCAAGCGCCTCAAGGTCGTCTCCGCGTTCCTGCAGACCAGCAACAGCCCCAAGGGCATGGTTCTGGACTGCGTGCCGGTCATCCCGCCGGACCTGCGTCCGATGGTGCAGCTGGACGGTGGCCGCTTCGCGACCTCCGACCTGAACGACCTGTACCGCCGTGTGATCAACCGCAACAACCGCCTGAAGCGCCTTCTCGACCTCGGTGCGCCCGAGATCATCGTGAACAACGAGAAGCGCATGCTCCAGGAGGCCGTCGACGCGCTGTTCGACAACGGCCGTCGTGGTCGCCCGGTCACCGGTCCCGGCAACCGCCCGCTGAAGTCCCTGAGCGACATGCTCAAGGGCAAGCAGGGCCGCTTCCGTCAGAACCTTCTCGGTAAGCGTGTGGACTACTCCGCGCGTTCCGTGATCGTCGTCGGCCCGCAGCTGAAGCTGCACCAGTGCGGTCTGCCCAAGGCCATGGCCCTGGAGCTCTTCAAGCCGTTCGTGATGAAGCGCCTGGTCGACCTGAACCACGCGCAGAACATCAAGAGCGCCAAGCGGATGGTCGAGCGCGGCCGCACGGTCGTGTACGACGTCCTGGAAGAGGTCATCGCCGAGCACCCGGTTCTCCTGAACCGTGCGCCGACGCTGCACCGCCTCGGCATCCAGGCCTTCGAGCCGCAGCTGGTCGAGGGCAAGGCCATCCAGATCCACCCGCTCGTCTGCACCGCGTTCAACGCGGACTTCGACGGTGACCAGATGGCCGTGCACCTGCCGCTCTCCGCGGAGGCGCAGGCCGAGGCCCGCATCCTGATGCTGTCCTCGAACAACATCCTCAAGCCCGCCGACGGCCGCCCCGTCACCATGCCCACCCAGGACATGGTGCTCGGCCTCTTCTTCCTCACCACGGACGAGGAGGAGCGCGAGGTCAAGGGCGAGGGTCGGTCCTTCGGCTCCACGGCCGAGGCGATCATGGCGTTCGACGCCAAGGAGCTCTCGCTCCAGGCGAAGGTCGACATCCGCTTCCCGGTGGGCACCTTCCCGCCCCGCGGCTGGACCCCGCCGGTCGACGAGGACGGCGACGACGCCCTCGGCGGCGTGTACCAGCAGGGCGACAGCTTCCGGCTGCGGACGACCCTGGGCCGCGCGCTCTTCAACGAGCTGCTGCCCGAGGACTACCCGTTCGTCGACTACTCGGTGGGCAAGAAGCAGCTCTCCGAGATCGTCAACGACCTGGCCGAGCGCTACCCCAAGGTCATCGTGGCGGCGACGCTCGACAACCTGAAGGCGGCGGGCTTCTACTGGGCGACCCGTTCCGGTGTCACCGTGGCCATCTCCGACGTCGTGGTCCCCGAGGCCAAGAAGGCGATCGTCGCGGGCTACGAGGCGCAGGACGAGAAGGTCCAGAAGCAGTACGAGCGCGGTCTGATCACCAAGGAAGAGCGCACGCAGGAGCTCATCGCGATCTGGACCAAGGCGACCAACGAGGTCGCCGAGGCGATGAACGCGAACTTCCCCAAGACCAACCCCATCTTCATGATGGTTGACTCGGGTGCCCGAGGAAACATGATGCAGATGCGGCAGATCGCCGGTATGCGTGGTCTGGTGTCGAACGCGAAGAACGAGACCATCCCGCGTCCGATCAAGGCGTCCTTCCGCGAGGGTCTCTCCGTGCTCGAGTACTTCATCTCGACGCACGGTGCCCGTAAGGGTCTTGCGGACACCGCCCTTCGTACCGCCGACTCCGGTTACCTCACCCGTCGTCTGGTCGACGTCTCCCAGGACGTCATCATTCGCGAGGAGGACTGTGGCACCGAGCGCGGTCTGAAGCTGAAGATCGCGGTCCGTGGCGAGGACGGCGTGCTCCGCAAGACGGAGAACGTCGAGACGTCCGTGTACGCCCGCATGCTGGCCGAGGACGTCGTCATCGACGGCAAGGTCATCGCGCCGGCCAACGTCGACCTCGGTGACGTGCTCATCGACGCCCTGGTCGCCAACGGCGTCGAGGAGGTCAAGACCCGCTCGGTCCTGACCTGTGAGTCCGCGGTCGGCACCTGCGCCTTCTGCTACGGCCGTTCGCTCGCCACCGGCAAGCTGGTCGACATCGGTGAGGCGGTCGGCATCATCGCCGCCCAGTCCATCGGTGAGCCCGGTACCCAGCTGACGATGCGTACCTTCCACACCGGTGGTGTGGCCGGTGACGACATCACCCAGGGTCTGCCCCGTGTCGTCGAGCTCTTCGAGGCTCGTACGCCGAAGGGTGTCGCCCCGATCTCCGAGGCCGCGGGCCGTGTCCGCATCGAGGAGACCGAGAAGACCAAGAAGCTCGTCGTCACCCCGGACGACGGCAGCGACGAGACGGCGTTCCCGATCTCGAAGCGTGCCCGTCTCCTGGTGGGCGAGGGCGACCACGTCGAGGTGGGCCAGAAGCTCACCGTGGGTGCCACCAACCCGCACGACGTGCTCCGGATCCTCGGCCAGCGCGCGGTCCAGGTCCACCTGGTCGGCGAAGTCCAGAAGGTCTACAACTCGCAGGGCGTGTCGATCCACGACAAGCACATCGAGATCATCATCCGGCAGATGCTGCGCCGCGTGACGATCATCGAGTCCGGCGACGCCGAGCTGCTGCCCGGCGAGCTCGTGGAGCGCTCGAAGTTCGAGACCGAGAACCGTCGTGTGGTCACCGAGGGCGGTCACCCCGCCTCCGGCCGTCCGCAGCTGATGGGTATCACCAAGGCCTCGCTGGCGACGGAGTCC
This sequence comes from Streptomyces sp. NPDC040610, assembly GCF_055594065.1. Classification (NCBI taxonomy): domain Bacteria; kingdom Bacillati; phylum Actinomycetota; class Actinomycetes; order Kitasatosporales; family Streptomycetaceae; genus Streptomyces; species Streptomyces sp. NPDC040610. The sequence goes on from NZ_JBVIXA010000001.1 coordinate 250,178, forward strand.
TGGCTGTCGGCCGCCTCCTTCCAGGAGACGACCCGAGTCCTGACGGATGCGGCGATCAACGCCAAGTCCGACAGCCTCATCGGCCTCAAGGAGAACGTCATCATCGGTAAGCTCATCCCGGCCGGTACGGGTCTCTCCCGCTACCGCAACATCCGGGTCGAGCCGACCGAGGAGGCCAAGGCCGCGATGTACTCGGCCGTCGGCTACGACGACATCGACTACTCGCCCTTCGGGACGGGTTCGGGTCAGGCCGTGCCGCTGGAGGACTACGACTACGGTCCCTACAACCAGTAGGCGCGTACAGCACCATCCGCAGGGCGGTCACCCGACGAGGTCGGGTGGCCGCCCTGCGGCGCGTTGGCGCATCATGGAGTCAGACAACTTCCGGGGGAGGCGCGCGTGACGAATCCGTCGTGGCAGCCGGGGCCGTGGCCGCCGAAGCAGGGGCTGCCCGCGCAGATGGGTCAGCCGGGCCAGCCGTCGATGCTCGCCGGGCACTCCGACCGCGAGCGCGCGGTCGACGTGCTGCGCGCGGGGTTCGCCGAGGGGCGGCTCCAGCAGGACGAGTACGAGCGGCGGGTGGGCCGCGCCTATGAGGCCCGCACGGTGGGGGAGCTGGGCCTGCTGGTCGCCGACCTGCCGCAGGGCCCGACCGGGTTCCAGCAGCCCGTGGCGCAGCACGTGCCGGCCACCTTCATGCCCGTGGCACCGCCCACGAACGGCAAGGCCACGGCGGCGCTGGTCTGCGGCATCGGCACCTTCTTCACCGTCGGCCTGACCGCCGTGCCCGCGGTCATCCTGGGCCACATGGCCCGCTCGGAGATCCGCCACACCCGCGAGAGCGGCGACGGCATGGCGGTGGCGGGCCTGGTCCTGGGCTGGCTGGCCATCGCGGGGTGGACGCTGCTGTTGCTGCTGATCGTGTCGGCTTCTTCGGGCTGAGGTAGGGGCGGGCGTTCCGGGCGGATCGAGCCCGTTCGTGTCAGCGGGGCACCGTGAGGTGGCGTTCCAGGGCCCGCAGCCGCGTGTAGTGGTCGGGGTGGTTCGACAGCAGGAGGGCCAGCCTGCCGGGCCGAGGAACCCGGCGTCCCGTGGCGACGGGGTGAGCTCGCTCCGCTGCCTCCTGCGCCTCCATGTCGTGCAGGACTTCCGTCAGCATCGGTGCGAAGCCGAGTGCGGCGGCCTGCTGGTCGGCCCGCAGTTCGGCGCGACGCCCCAGGAAGGCGAGCAGATACGGTGCGGCCATCAGCGGAATGACCACGAACCACAGAGCGGCCGCGATCACCAGTAGGTAGCCCCCCAGGCAGAAGAGGACCATCCCCGTCGCCAGCAGGGAGACGCGGCGTGTGTGGGCGAGGACGACCCGGGTCACACGTCGGGCCAGGCTCCACACCAGGCGTCCCGGCAGTGAGTACCAGTGGCCCAGCAGCCCGGCCCACGCATGGCCGCCGATGTGGTGACCGAGCTCATGGGCGAGCACGGCGCCGAGCTTGCTGCTCGGCAGCCTGTTCAGGGAGTACGTCGTGACACCGACGACGTGGCCCGCGGCCGCCATGGCATTGAGGTCGTCGCTGTTCTCCACCATCAGCTCGTACGTGTGTGCCTCGATGCCCGCGCGGGCGGTGACCTCACGCCACACCGGTTCGAGGCGGGAACGCTCCTCCACCAGCGGTGTGCGCAGGCCGAGCACATGGCGGGCGAAGGCCAGCTCCGTGGGCCGATGGAAGACGAGGGCGCCCGAGGCCAGCCAGCCGAGAACGACCACCCAGCCGATGCTCCCCATGATCCCGAGGGCGAGCGACGCGACCAGGAGGAGGCTCACACAGAACCCTGGCAGGTGCACCACAAGACGACCCACGGCGGCCGCGTCGGCCCCCCGCTGGTGCGCCGCCACGTGGACGCGTGAGCCGAGGTGGCGGTAGTCGAGATCGTCGGCGGCTCGGGGCGCCGGGACGCCTCCTGCCCAGGGAGCGGCCTGAGAGGCGGGGGAGGGGGTGGGGGCAGGGGGAGGCGCAGGTGGTGAGGCGGGCGGTATGAGCTGCTGGCCCGTCGGAGGGTCGGGAGGGGCGGGACGTGAGGGCTCGGGGGAGAGCTCTGTGGGGTACTGCGGCTCCGGGTACTCGGGCTCCGGGTACCGCGGCTCCGCGTACTCGGACTCCGGGTACCACGGTTCCGGGTACCGCGGCTCCGGGTACGTGGGCTCGGGGTACGGCTCCGGGTGTTGTGGCTCCGGCGCAACGGGGTCGGGTGGCTGGGGCACGGGCAGAGGCTCCTTCGGTGGAGGCGTCGTCAGCCGAGCAGTAGGGACAAGGGGAGGAGCGTCACGCCCGCGCAGAACGAGATCAGTCCGACACGCATCCACTGGTGCTTGCGGGCGGCTATGCGGCTGGTCTCGGTGAGGGCGACCGTGAACCCGGCGGCGGTTCCGCGTTCCGTCTCGGAGAGCGCGGCCGCGAGTTGTTCCTGCCGGGCCGCCTGTTGGATGTCGCCGAAGTGAGCCAGAGGCTGGCCCGGAGCCCACGTTCCGTTGCGGTAGCGGGGCAGGACGGCAAGGAGCAGCGCGCACATAGAGAAGACAAGCGCCGATACCCCGGCCCACCAGGTGACGGCGGCACCCGTGGAGAGCCCACTGAGCCGTGAGTCGTGGCGGGCGAGCAGTCCGGTGAACAACCCGACGGTCGTTCCCAGCGCGGCCACCAGGACCGACGCCTTGCTGTCGGCCCGGGCGATCTCGGCCCGCACCTCGGTGAGCAGCCGTTCGGCGACCTGGCTGCCGGGTGCGGTCATACGCGCTCCGAACCGGGGTGGTCGGGCGGGGCCGGCGCGGGGACCTCGGCCTGAGGGGGTTCCGGAGAGGTCGCGGTGTGCTCGACAGGGACGGAAGGAGGGCTCGTGGGGGCGGAGGCGGGCTGCGCGTGCGTCTCCTGGGGTGCGGCCGCGGGCGGCAGCGCCTCCTGAGGCGGAGGTTCGGCCGGGGTGAGGCCCTGCTGGCGTATGAGCTCGTTGACGGCGTTGAGGACGAACTTGGCCGACTCTGTCCGCTGGTAGTCCTCCAGGCTGTCGCCGCTGATCAACTCCAGCTGGCCCTTGATGAGGGACAGTTGGTCCTCGCGGATGCCGTTCATGACCAGTCGGGTGTCCTCGGGGTGCGCGGCGAGGTGCACTGCCCAGGCGGCCACTCCCTTCTGCCGCAGCTGATAGTCGTAGAACTCGACCTTCTGAGCCAGCAACTCCTGAGCCTGCCGCTGGCGCAGCAACTCCAGCTTGTGGCTCTGATGTGCCTCCTGCACCTGGAACTGGTACTGAGGGGCGAGCATTTCGGTCTCGTAGCGCAGTGTCCGCTGGCGCTGCCGATGGGCGATCGCTTCGTCGTCGAGCCGCAACCGCACCGTGCAGGTCACCGCGAGGCCGCTGTCCGCAGCGAGCGTTCGGGCCTCCAGAGCCTGCTGCACCGCGGCTTCGGCCGCCGAGCTCTCCTCGATCGGGAAGCGGCGGCTGACCGGCCGGGCGAACTGGTGCAGTTCGCGGGTCAGCCGGGTGGGCACATCGCGCTCGCCACTCCGTACGTAGCCGATCGGATCGGTGACTCGCCAGGTCAGGTCGGCGGTGACACCGAACGCGAAGGCGTCGTCGTCGCTCGGCAACCGCAGGTCGAGCTGGAGCGAGTGATGGCCCGTGTCGACCTCGTACACGGAGACATAGCGCCCGGCCGCGGCGTTCGCGCGGGTGGGCCGGTGCGGAGGGATGAAGGCCTCGTACGCGCCTGCGGCGGTGGCGAAGACCAGGGCGTGGTCGATCGCGGTGACGGGTCTGCGGGTCGTGTAGTCGAAGCGGGAGATCGGACGCACGGTGAGGACCGGGTCGATCAATTTGCTGTGCCGGTCGGCCTGTTGCTGCCATTCCGGCTGACGGCGGGTGTCCGCCATGGGGTCAACTCCTTGAGGACGTGGGGAACGGTTCGGGATACGGGCCGCCGTGATGCGGGCTCGTATCGCGAAGAGCGGTCAGCAGGCGGTCGGCGATCTCGGGCCGTGGCCCACCGTCCTGGGGGCGCAAGGTGTGCAGCAGGTGGCTCAGCCGGTCGTGGTCGGTCGCCGTTCTGCTCAACGACGGCAGCAATCGGTGCAGGGCGTACTCCGCCTCGGGGCGCTGCTCGGCGACGTACACCCATGTACGCAGGGCGTCGAGTGCCTGGCGGGTGTGGGCGCGCTCGCCCAGCGCGGTACGCCACAGGGTGGCGAGATCCTGCGACCAGTCCTCGCTGTGCACGCCGGACTCCGCGTACCACTCGACGAGGCCGTCTTCCTCCGGGTTGTCGCAGGCACGTACGAACGCGGCCAGGGCGAGGGAGCGGACGGCGGGTGTGTCCAGGTACAGCAGTCGGACGAGTTCGGAGAGCATCTCGCCGCGGCTGCCGGCCGACAGCAGCAGTGCCGTCGATTCGATGAGGTTGTGACGCTCGGCCTCGCTGCTGTCGTCGGCGCGAGCCCGGGCCATGAGGGCGCCCAGGGCGGGTCCCGCCAGATCGGGGCGGAGCGGCGCGAGCAGCGCGAAGGCACGGATCGCCGTCCACCGACGGGCCCAGTGGGCGTCCGTGCACCACTGGGAGAGCAGGGGCACCACCACGGGAGCGCCACAGAGCTCGGCCAGGGTGAGGGTGTTCGCCGCCGTGACGCGTGGTCCGAAGGAACGGGAGACGGCCCACCCGTCGACGAGGAGAGCCATCGTCGAGGCCAGATCCGAGGCGGCGAGCAGCGCGGCGGCGGCGGCCGCACGTGTCCGGACCAGCGGCCGGCCGTCACGGGCCAGCTGCTTGAGCCAGCCGACCAGGGCGGGACGGGCCGACGGATGCCCCGTCCACACCTCCGTCAGGAGGGCCTTCGGAGTACGTCCTTCGGTGAAGCGCGCCATGTACTGCGGGACGCGGCCCCATTCCGTGTGTTCGTCACGCCATTCGCCGCTGGCGCGTGCGAGCTGGAGCCGGTCGTCCATGGCGGGCCCGAACACCGGGATCTGCGGCGGGACTTCGGGGTGCTGCAATCGCTGGAAGTGGACGAAGAGCTGGTCGGCCAGCTCCGCGGCGAGAACGTAGGGAGCCTGGTCGAACACCGCGAGGGAGATCAGGAATGCCTTGTCCCGCAGCGTCAGGGCTGGTTCGCTCAGCCAGGTCCGGCACTGCTTCTCGACCGTGGCTAGCCCGAAGTCCGCGAGGCGGCCGAGTGCCTGCTCGGATCCGTCGTACACCGCCAGCTGCGGGGCGAGGCCCGCCGCCTCGGCGGGGCGCTGGCGACCGTGATCGAGGAAGCTCTGTACGGGGCCGAGGGCGAGCAGCTCATCGATGTCCTCCTGAGTCCGGCCCAGGGCGAGGAGATGGGCGCGCAGCACGGACTCCGAGCGGGGCGTCTCCCATCGGCAGGGTGTGACACCGAGCAGGTGGGGAGAATTCTCGACGGTGATCACGAGATAGCCGTCAACGCCGATGAGCTGCTCGCGAGCCGCATAGACGTGCGCCTCGCGCAGCGGCTTGTTCCGGCTCAGGGGCATGTCGCTCAGCACATGGCCGCCCGGCTGCGTGAGCTGCCCGGCGAGGACCGAGGGGCCGGTCTCGGGTTGCAGGACGCGCACCGCCGGGACGCCGAGATGGTGCAGCAGCATCAGCGCGGCGGCCTTGCGGCCGGTGGCATGGGCACCCGCGACGACAAGGACACGTTCGTCGCGCAGGCGTCGGAGCGCGGCCTCGAAGGCGGGGCTCTTGGCATACGTGGCGGCGAGCTCGTCGAGTTCCCGGCGAGGGACCTCCCCGGAAAAGTGCGAGGGCCCGGTGGCCGTGCCGTGGTGGTGGATCTCGGTCTTGCCGCCCATGATCACGTCACGGCCGACGCTCCCGCCGGACACCCCGTGCTGGGCCCCGCCGACCAAGGAGCCGCCGAAGGAGGCCGCAGCGCCCAGGATGAAATCCGGTGCGTGCGCGACGAGCTCCCGCTGGGCCGCGCGAGCCTCCTGCGTCTGCTCCTCGGGTTCCTGGGGCTCCGCGGCAGGGCCGTCCCGGGGCGGTTCGGGTGAGATCGAGGGTGAGGGCTGGGGAGCGGGTGGCGTCGCGGCACCCTGCTGCGGGGCCGCGGTCACGCGGGCTCACCGTGCTCCGGTGCCGCGGGCCGCGCGGCAGGGCCGGAGGAGCCGCCCAGGTACACATCGCCGGAGACCTGGCCGCCGGAAACGACGTGCTGATCGCCGCCGACCAGGCTGCCGCCGAACGTGGGCGCACCCCCGTGGAAGTTGAAGACGGCTCCGACGCCAGGCGGCGGCTCCTCGGACGGTCGGCCCCGAGGGCTGTCGGGCTTCGGGGGTACCGGGGGCGGGGCAGGCTGCGCCTCGGGCGTCGGCCGGACTGTCGGGCTGCTCCCGCGACCGACGGCGCAGCCGGGCGGGGGCCCGTGCAGCCACGCGTCGATCGGCCCGTTCTTGCTGTCCACCGTCACGGGATGGAAGTCGCGAGCAGGGACACCGGCGTGGTCGTGCCGCACGATCCCGTTGTACACATCGGCTGACACGCACAGGACGAAGTCGTCGGCCCGTTCCCGCAGGGACGCGCGCAGGACCTCCGCGTCGAGCAGCCGACAGGCCTGGTTGAGGTCGGAGCCCACCCATCCGTCGAGATCGTCGATGGCCACGTAGCCCGTCGCGAGCACGGCTCTCAACCGGATCTGAGCTGAACTCGACGCCATGCGGTTCACCGCGCGCAGCCGCATCGGCATCTCTTGGAGCAGGGCGCGCAGCAGTGCGATCACCGACGCGGCGGCATCGACCAGCTCCATCACGGAGTCACCGCGGTCGGCCCGCAGGCGCAGCCTCTCGTGGATCCCGGCGTTGTCCAGCGTGCGGTCGGTGATGTCGTAGAGCATGCGGCGCAGGTAGGCCTGCTCGACGTCATCTCGGTCGCTGTACTTCTCGATGTCGAGCAGCAGAAGTGTGCGGCTCACGGGGTCGGTCATCGTCGCCCTTCCGTGGAGTGGGTGGCCGGCAAGCAGCCTGGCCGTGCCGGGGGCTCGGTCGTGAGGGCGGATGACGCACTCGGAGTGTGACCGTGTGCACAGTGCGACTCATGAGAGTCGAGTGATCGCCGAGAGTCACAGTCGTTCGGTGTGGGCGATGCGCCGCAGGACCTCCGGCTGGACGATCACCAGGGCGCGCCGCCCGGTGATGACCGCCTTCCGGTCGCGCAACTCCCTGAGCAGCCGCTGCACCATCTCCCGTGAGGCGCCGACCGACCCCGCGAGCTCCTGCTTGCTCAGCGGTACGGCGACCTCGATGCCCTCTTCCGTACGGCGTCCGTGGAGGCGGGCCAGGTCGAGCAGCAGGGTGGCGAAGCGTTCCCGGACGTTCATGGAGGCGTACTCGAGCCGACGCCGGTCGGCCGCGCGGGTGCGGTCGGAGGTGAGGCTGAGCAGGGCGAAGGAGGCTGCTGGGCGCTGGTCGAGGAACTCCTTGAAGCGCTCGCGTTCCACGGCGCGGGCGTGCACCGGCTCCAGGGCGGTCACGGTCGCGGAGCGGGTGCGTCCGGTGAGGGCGGCGGACTCGCCCACGATGTCCCCGGGGCCGCGCAGGGCGAGCAGGGCCACATAGCCGTTGGCGGCACAGGCCGTCACCTTGGTCCAGCCGCGCAGGATCAGCAGGACGTGGGACGACGGCTCGTGCTGGTGGATCAGCGGCGCCCGTACCGCGAAGGGCAGTACGCGCCCGAGCGCGAGCAGCGCGTCGCGGTCGTCCTGCTCCAGCCTGGCGAGGAACGGGACCTGGTCGTCCAGGCCCCCGTCGCCGGGCAAGTGGGTCGACGTCATCGGTCCCCCGTTGGTTTGCGGACCGATGAAGGTAGTGAAGGGGTCCGGTCATCGCCCCGGAACGGCCGAAAGCGGTGTTTCCTGGGCTGTGATCGGCTGAAAGACGCCGGATTCGACCGGCGGGCGGCGAGCCCTGGTGGTTTCCCCGGGGGCTCACCGAGGCCGGTACGGCGGGGTCGGGGGCGACGCGGGGCGGCGCTCACCGCGGCGGGCCGAAGAGGTGACACACCCGGCGTGTCCCGCTGGCCTGCATTTGTTTTGACCGCAGCCAATGAGGTAGGTACGCTCAGACCTTGTGCCTGGGGTGTGCCCGGGCTCGTGTGCGTGTCTTCAGCCGCACGGCGAGCTCGATACCGGCCGCCGCAATCTGCGCTCTCCCCGCCTTCAGCGGGGGTCTGCAGCATTCGACACACCCGACCGCGTGGGTCGGCGACGTTCCAGGTTAGCTTTACTATTCGGCACACAGAAACCGGAGAAGTAGTGCCTACGATCCAGCAGCTGGTCCGCAAGGGCCGGCAGGACAAGGTCGAGAAGAACAAGACGCCCGCACTCGAGGGTTCCCCTCAGCGTCGTGGCGTCTGCACGCGTGTGTTCACGACCACCCCGAAGAAGCCGAACTCGGCCCTGCGTAAGGTCGCGCGTGTGCGTCTGACCAGCGGGATCGAGGTCACTGCTTACATTCCGGGTGAGGGACACAACCTGCAGGAGCACTCCATCGTGCTCGTGCGCGGCGGCCGTGTGAAGGACCTGCCCGGTGTTCGCTACAAGATCATCCGGGGTTCCCTCGACACCCAGGGTGTCAAGAACCGCAAGCAGGCCCGCAGCCGCTACGGCGCCAAGAAGGAGAAGTAAGAATGCCTCGTAAGGGCCCCGCCCCGAAGCGCCCGGTCATCATCGACCCGGTCTACGGCTCTCCTCTGGTGACCTCCCTCATCAACAAGGTGCTGCTGAACGGCAAGCGCTCCACCGCCGAGCGCATCGTCTACGGCGCCATGGAGGGTCTGCGTGAGAAGACGGGCAACGACCCGGTCATCACGCTGAAGCGCGCGCTCGAGAACATCAAGCCGACCCTCGAGGTCAAGTCCCGCCGCGTCGGTGGCGCCACCTACCAGGTGCCGATCGAGGTCAAGCCCGGTCGCGCCAACACGCTGGCCCTGCGCTGGCTGGTGGGTTACTCCCGCGCCCGTCGCGAGAAGACCATGACCGAGCGTCTGCTCAACGAGCTCCTCGACGCCTCCAACGGCCTCGGTGCCGCTGTGAAGAAGCGCGAGGACACCCACAAGATGGCCGAGTCCAACAAGGCCTTCGCGCACTACCGCTGGTAGTCGCTACCCACATCGAGACCGAGAGAAGACTGAGCCGATATGGCTACCACTTCACTTGACCTGGCCAAGGTGCGCAACATCGGCATCATGGCTCACATCGACGCGGGCAAGACGACGACCACCGAGCGGATCCTGTTCTACACCGGTGTCTCGTACAAGATCGGTGAGGTCCACGACGGCGCCGCCACGATGGACTGGATGGAGCAGGAGCAGGAGCGTGGCATCACGATCACCTCTGCTGCCACCACCTGTCACTGGCCGCTGAACGACGTCGACCACACGATCAACATCATTGACACCCCCGGGCACGTCGACTTCACGGTCGAGGTGGAGCGTTCGCTCCGCGTGCTCGACGGTGCTGTCACGGTGTTCGACGGTGTCGCCGGCGTTGAGCCCCAGTCCGAGACCGTGTGGCGTCAGGCGGACCGCTACGGCGTCCCGCGCATCTGCTTCGTCAACAAGCTCGACCGCACGGGTGCCGAGTTCCACCGCTGCGTCGACATGATCGTCGACCGCCTCGGTGCGACCCCGATCGTCATGCAGCTGCCCATCGGCGCGGAGGCTGACTTCAAGGGCGTCGTCGACCTCGTCACGATGAAGGCCTTCGTCTGGTCCGCCGAGACCAAGATGGGCGAGGCCTACGACATCGTCGACATCCCGGAGACGCACACCGAGGCTGCCGAGGAGTACCGCGGCAAGCTGCTCGAGGCCGTCGCCGAGAACGACGAGCAGATGATGGAGCTGTACCTGGAGGGCCAGGAGCCCACCGAGGAGCAGCTGTACGCGGCCATCCGTCGCATCACCATCGCCTCCGGCAAGGGCGGGGACACCACGGTGACCCCGGTCTTCTGTGGCACCGCGTTCAAGAACAAGGGCGTCCAGCCCCTGCTCGACGCCGTCGTGCGCTACCTGCCCTCCCCCCTGGACGTCGAGGCCATCGAGGGCCACGACGTCAAGGACCCGGAGCAGGTCGTCAAGCGCAAGCCGTCCGACGACGAGCCGCTGTCGGCCCTCGCGTTCAAGATCGCGAGCGACCCGCACCTCGGCAAGCTCACCTTCGTCCGGATCTACTCCGGTCGCCTGGACTCCGGCACCGCGGTGCTGAACTCCGTCAAGGGCAAGAAGGAGCGCATCGGCAAGATCTACCGCATGCACGCGAACAAGCGTGAGGAGATCGAGTCGGTGGGCGCCGGTGACATCGTCGCCGTCATGGGTCTGAAGCAGACCACCACGGGCGAGACGCTCTGTGACGACAAGGCCCCGGTCATCCTGGAGTCCATGGACTTCCCGGCCCCGGTCATCCAGGTCGCCATCGAGCCGAAGTCCAAGGGTGACCAGGAGAAGCTGGGTGTCGCCATCCAGCGTCTCTCGGAGGAGGACCCCTCCTTCCAGGTTCACTCGGACGAGGAGACCGGCCAGACCATCATCGGTGGTATGGGCGAGCTTCACCTCGAGGTGCTCGTCGACCGCATGAAGCGCGAGTTCCGCGTCGAGGCGAACGTCGGCAAGCCGCAGGTCGCGTACCGCGAGACGATCCGTCGGGCCGTCGAGCGCGTGGACTACACCCACAAGAAGCAGACCGGTGGTACCGGTCAGTTCGCCAAGGTGCAGATCGCGATCGAGCCCATCGTCGACGGCGATGCCTCGTACGAGTTCGTGAACAAGGTCACCGGTGGCCGCATCCCCCGGGAGTACATCCCGTCGGTGGACGCGGGTGCGCAGGAGGCCATGCAGTTCGGCATCCTGGCGGGCTACGAGATGACGGGCGTCCGCGTCACGCTTCTCGACGGTGCCTACCACGAGGTCGACTCCTCCGAGCTCGCCTTCAAGATCGCCGGTTCGCAGGCCTTCAAGGAGGCCGCGCGGCAGGCCAAGCCCGTGCTGCTCGAGCCGATGATGGCCGTCGAGGTCACCACGCCCGAGGACTACATGGGTGACGTCATCGGCGACATCAACTCCCGCCGTGGCCAGATCCAGGCCATGGAGGAGCGCAGCGGCGCTCGCGTCGTGAAGGGCCTCGTGCCCCTCTCGGAGATGTTCGGCTACGTCGGAGACCTCCGCAGCAAGACGTCGGGTCGCGCAAGCTACTCAATGCAGTTCGACTCCTACGCCGAGGTTCCGCGGAACGTCGCCGAGGAGATCATCGCGAAGGCCAAGGGCGAGTAACTCACTCGAGTTCACGCTTTAGGCTTGACTCCGGAGTCTCTTGGGGCATTCCGCCGCAACAGCGGAGGAATGCCCCGGGGCCCGGGCTTTCCAGCAAAGATCACCTGGCGCCGATGAAGCAAGGCGTACAGAACCACTCCACAGGAGGACCCAGTGGCGAAGGCGAAGTTCGAGCGGACTAAGCCGCACGTCAACATCGGCACCATCGGTCACATCGACCACGGTAAGACGACCCTCACGGCCGCCATTACCAAGGTGCTGCACGACGCGTACCCCGACCTGAACGAGGCCTCGGCCTTCGACCAGATCGACAAGGCTCCCGAGGAGCGCCAGCGCGGTATCACGATCTCGATCGCGCACGTCGAGTACCAGACCGAGGCGCGTCACTACGCTCACGTCGACTGCCCCGGTCACGCGGACTACATCAAGAACATGATCACGGGTGCGGCGCAGATGGACGGCGCCATCCTCGTGGTCGCCGCCACCGACGGCCCGATGCCGCAGACCAAGGAGCACGTGCTCCTGGCCCGCCAGGTCGGCGTTCCGTACATCGTCGTCGCCCTGAACAAGGCCGACATGGTGGACGACGAGGAGATCCTGGAGCTCGTCGAGCTCGAGGTCCGTGAGCTCCTCTCCGAGTACGAGTTCCCGGGCGACGACGTCCCGGTCGTCAAGGTCTCGGCGCTCAAGGCGCTCGAGGGCGACGCCGAGTGGGGCAAGTCCGTCCTCGACCTGATGAAGGCCGTCGACGAGTCCATCCCGCAGCCCGAGCGTGACGTCGACAAGCCGTTCCTGATGCCGATCGAGGACGTCTTCACGATCACCGGTCGTGGCACCGTCGTCACCGGTCGTATCGAGCGTGGTGTCCTCAAGGTCAACGAGACCGTCGACATCATCGGCATCAAGACCGAGAAGACCACCACCACGGTCACCGGCATCGAGATGTTCCGCAAGCTGCTCGACGAGGGCCAGGCCGGTGAGAACGTCGGTCTGCTCCTCCGTGGCATCAAGCGCGAGGACGTCGAGCGCGGCCAGGTCATCATCAAGCCGGGCTCGGTCACCCCGCACACCGAGTTCGAGGCGCAGGCGTACATCCTGTCGAAGGACGAGGGTGGCCGTCACACCCCGTTCTTCAACAACTACCGCCCGCAGTTCTACTTCCGTACGACGGACGTGACCGGCGTCGTGACCCTCCCCGAGGGCACCGAGATGGTCATGCCGGGTGACAACACCGAGATGAAGGTGGAGCTCATCCAGCCCGTCGCCATGGAGGAGGGCCTGAAGTTCGCCATCCGTGAGGGTGGCCGGACCGTCGGCGCCGGCCAGGTCACCAAGATCACCAAGTAAGTACTCCTTGCTTGTTGGTCGGGGAGACCCGGCTGCTCTGAACTGAGCGCAGCAAGAGGCCCCGCTCGCCATTACGGCGGGTGGGGCCTCTTGTCGTGTCCGGGGGAGTCCGGGGCGGGCGCGCCGCTTGACAAGCGGCCCGATTGGCCTTCGTCGTCCCACGTATGGCACACTGTTCAGGTTGCTCGGTTGAGTGCCGATGCTGTGCGCCTCCCGCCGGGAGGACTGGAAGCGAGTCCCACGGTACTCGTCGCCATATCTGTCGTAAGGCAGCACTGTGGCGGACGTACGGGAATCTTCCGGGAAGTGCAGTGAGGTGGCTCGACCAGGCGCCCGGTGGGTTTCTTCCCCCGGACCCGCGGTCATCAGGGCCGCAGCCCCTAGCAGGGAAATCCTTCGGGAGATCTGTGTGAGCGGGACTGCGACACGCCCGACCGCGTGGGTCGGATGGAAGTAGAAAACAGGGCCTTCCGGGGGCCAGAGCGTTCGAGACAAAGGACTACTAAGTAGCCATGGCGGGACAGAAGATCCGCATCCGGCTCAAGGCCTACGACCACGAGGTCATCGACTCTTCGGCGAAGAAGATCGTCGAGACGGTGACGCGCACTGGTGCGTCGGTCGCGGGCCCGGTGCCGCTGCCCACTGAGAAGAACGTGTACTGCGTCATCAAGTCGCCGCACAAGTACAAGGACTCGCGCGAGCACTTCGAGATGCGCACGCACAAGCGCCTGATCGACATCCTCGACCCGACGCCCAAGACCGTTGACTCGCTGATGCGCCTGGACCTTCCGGCCGGCGTCGACATCGAGATCAAGCTCTGAAGGGCGCTGGAGAGATGACCAAGCAGATCAAGGGCATCCTGGGCGAGAAGCTCGGCATGACCCAGGTCTGGGACGAGAACAACCGTGTCGTCCCGGTGACCGTGGTCAAGGCCGGGCCCTGCGTCGTTACCCAGGTCCGTACGAATGACTCCGACGGCTACGAGTCGGTCCAGATCGCCTTCGGCGAGATCGACCCGCGCAAGGTGAACAAGCCCCTCAAGGGCCACTTCGCCAAGGCCGACGTGACCCCCCGTCGCCACCTCGTCGAGATCCGTACCGCTGACGCCAGCGAGTACACCCTCGGCCAGGAGCTGACCGCTGAGACCTTCGAGTCCGGCGTCAAGGTCGACGTGACCGGCAAGAGCAAGGGCAAGGGCTTCGCCGGTGTCATGAAGCGCCACAACTTCGGTGGCCTCGGCTCCAGCCACGGCACCCAGCGCAAGCACCGCTCGCCCGGTTCCATCGGTGGCTGCGCCACCCCGGGCCGTGTGTTCAAGGGCCTCCGCATGGCGGGCCGCATGGGCAACGAGCGGGTCACCACCCAGAACCTGACCGTTCACGCCGTTGACGCGGAGAAGGGCCTGCTCCTCATCAAGGGAGCGGTTCCCGGTCCGAACGGCGGCCTCGTCCTGGTCCGTACCGCGGCCAAGGGGGCTTGAGGAACCGATGAGCACCATTGACATCCTTTCGCCGGCAGGCGACAAGGCCGGGACCGTCGAGCTCCCCGCGGAGATCTTCGACGTCGAGAAGGTCAGCATCCCGCTGATCCACCAGGTCGTTGTCGCCCAGCTGGCCGCTGCCCGTCAGGGCACGCACAAGACCAAGACCCGTGGCGAAGTCCGCGGTGGTGGCAAGAAGCCGTACCGCCAGAAGGGCACCGGCCGCGCCCGTCAGGGCTCGACCCGCGCCCCGCAGTTCGCCGGCGGTGGCGTCGTCCACGGCCCCGTGCCGCGTGACTACTCGCAGCGGACCCCGAAGAAGATGAAGGCCGCGGCCCTGCGCCACGCCCTCACCGACCGGGCCCGCAACGCTCGCATCCACGTCGTCTCCGGCGTGATCGAGGGCGAGACGCCTTCCACCAAGGCCGCGAAGAGCCTGCTCGGCAAGATCAGTGAGCGCAAGAACGTGCTCCTGGTCATCGAGCGCTCGGACGAGGCAGCGCTGCTGTCCGCCCGCAACCTGCCCCAGGTCCACATCCTGGAGCCGGGCCAGCTCAACACGTACGACGTTCTCGTCTCGGACGACGTGGTCTTCACCCAGGCCGCGCTGGAGTCCTTCGTGTCTGGCCCCAAGGCCGCTGACACCGAAGGGAGCGAGGCCTGATGGCTATCCGTCACCCCGCTATCGCCTCGAAGGCGGCCAAGGCCGCCAAGGCCGCGCGCGTCGCCAAGGCGCGTCGCCACGCCGCCGAGGGCAAGAACACCGTTGAGACGCCGCTGAGCAAGAGCTTCACGGACCCCCGTGACGTCCTCGTCAAGCCGGTCGTCTCGGAGAAGAGCTACGCGCTGCTCGACGAGGGCAAGTACACCTTCGTCGTCGCGCCGGGCGCCAACAAGACCCAGATCAAGCAGGCCGTCGAGGCGGTCTTCTCGGTCAAGGTCACCGGCGTCAACACGCTCAACCGCCAGGGCAAGCGCAAGCGCACCCGCACCGGTTTCGGCAAGCGTGCCGACTCCAAGCGCGCGATCGTGACCCTCGCTGAGGGCGACCGTATCGACATCTTCGGCCAGGCCTCCTAACGGAGCGCCCTGGTCCGAATATCGGACGAGGACTGAGAAATGGGAATCCGCAAGTACAAGCCGACGACGCCGGGCCGCCGTGGCTCCTCCGTCGCCGACTTCGTCGAGGTCACGCGGTCCACGCCGGAGAAGTCGCTGGTCCGCCCGCTGCACAGCAAGGGCGGCCGTAACAACGCCGGTCGTGTGACCGTTCGCCACCAGGGTGGCGGACACAAGCGCGCCTACCGCGTGATCGACTTCCGTCGTCACGACAAGGACGGCGTGCCGGCGAAGGTCGCGCACATCGAGTACGACCCGAACCGCACCGCGCGCATCGCGCTGCTGCACTACGCAGACGGCGAGAAGCGCTACATCATCGCTCCGCGCGGCCTGTCGCAGGGTGACCGGATTGAGAACGGCCCTGGCGCCGACATCAAGCCCGGCAACAACCTCGCGCTCCGCAACATCCCGGTCGGTACCACGATCCACGCGATCGAGCTCCGTCCGGGCGGCGGCGCCAAGTTCGCCCGCTCCGCGGGTGCCTCCGTGCAGCTGCTGGCGAAGGAGGGCTCGATGGCCCACCTTCGTATGCCGTCCGGTGAGATCCGCCTGGTCGACGTGCGCTGCCGCGCCACGGTCGGCGAGGTCGGCAACGCCGAGCAGTCGAACATCAACTGGGGCAAGGCCGGCCGCATGCGCTGGAAGGGCGTCCGCCCGACCGTGCGTGGTGTCGTCATGAACCCGGTTGACCACCCCCACGGTGGTGGCGAGGGCAAGACCTCGGGTGGTCGTCACCCGGTGTCGCCCTGGGGCAAGAAGGAAATGCGTACTCGTGATCGCAACAAGGCGAGCAACAAGTACATCGTCCGCCGCCGCAAGACGAACAAGAAGCGCTAAGGACGGGTTGAGATGCCTCGTAGTCTGAAGAAGGGGCCCTTCGTCGACGACCACCTGATCAAGAAGGTGGACGCCCAGAACGAAGCCGGCACCAAAAACGTCATCAAGACCTGGTCCCGACGCTCGATGATCGTGCCGGCCATGCTTGGCCACACGCTCGCGGTGCACAACGGCAAGACCCACATCCCGGTGTTCGTCACCGAGTCGATGGTCGGCCACAAGCTCGGCGAGTTCTCGCCGACCCGCACCTTCCGCGGCCACGTCAAGGACGACCGCAAGTCGAAGCGCCGCTAAGCGGGGTGTGAACGACTGTGACTAACACCGAAGGGACAACCATGGAAGCCAGGGCCCAGGCGCGGTACATCCGCGTCACGCCCATGAAGGCCCGCCGCGTGGTGGACCTCATCCGTGGCATGGATGCCACGGAGGCTCAGGCGGTCCTGCGTTTCGCCCCGCAGGCCGCGAGCGTGCCGGTTGGCAAGGTGCTGGACAGCGCCATCGCCAACGCTGCACACAACTACGACCACACCGACGCCTCTTCGCTGGTCATCAGCGAGGCGTACGTGGATGAGGGCCCGACCCTGAAGCGGTTCCGTCCGCGTGCCCAGGGCCGTGCCTACCGGATCCGTAAGCGGACCAGCCACATCACCGTGGTCGTCAGCAGCAAGGAAGGAACCCGGTAATGGGCCAGAAGGTAAACCCGCACGGGTTCCGGCTCGGTGTCACGACGGACTTCAAGTCCCGTTGGTACGCCGACAAGCTGTACAAGGACTACGTCAAGGAAGACGTCGCCATCCGTCGGATGATGACGTCCGGCATGGAGCGCGCCGGCATCTCGAAGGTTGAGATCGAGCGCACCCGTGACCGCGTGCGGGTGGACATCCACACCGCTCGTCCCGGCATCGTGATCGGCCGCCGTGGCGCCGAGGCCGACCGCATCCGCGGTGACCTCGAGAAGCTCACGGGCAAGCAGGTCCAGCTGAACATCCTCGAGGTCAAGAACCCCGAGACGGACGCTCAGCTCGTGGCCCAGGCCGTCGCGGAGCAGCTGTCCTCCCGCGTCTCCTTCCGTCGCGCCATGCGTAAGAGCATGCAGTCGGCGATGAAGGCGGGCGCCAAGGGCATCAAGATCCAGTGCGGTGGCCGTCTCGGCGGCGCCGAGATGTCCCGCTCGGAGTTCTACCGCGAGGGCCGTGTGCCCCTGCACACGCTCCGCGCGAACGTGGACTACGGCTTCTTCGAGGCCAAGACGACCTTCGGCCGCATCGGCGTGAAGGTCTGGATCTACAAGGGCGACGTCAAGAACATCGCCGAGGTCCGCGCCGAGAACGCCGCTGCCCGCGCCGGCAACCGCCCGGCCCGTGGTGGCAACGACCGCCCGGCCCGTGGTGGCCGCGGTGGCGAGCGTGGCGGTCGCGGTCGCAAGCCGCAGCAGCAGTCCGCGCCGGCTGCCGAGGCCCCCAAGGCCGAGGCTCCCGCCGCCGCTGCCGCTCCGGCTGAGAGCACCGGAACGGAGGCCTGACCGACATGCTGATCCCCCGTAGGGTCAAGCACCGCAAGCAGCACCACCCCAAGCGCCGCGGCATGGCCAAGGGTGGTACGACGGTTGCGTTCGGCGAGTACGGCATCCAGGCCATGACTCCGGCGTACGTGACCAACCGCCAGATCGAGGCGGCTCGTATCGCGATGACCCGCCACATCAAGCGTGGCGGCAAGGTCTGGATCAACATCTACCCGGACCGTCCGCTGACGAAGAAGCCCGCCGAGACCCGCATGGGTTCCGGTAAGGGTTCGCCCGAGTGGTGGGTCGCCAACGTGCACCCGGGCCGGGTCATGTTCGAGCTGTCCTACCCGAACGAGAAGATTGCGCGTGAGGCTCTGACTCGTGCGGCTCACAAGCTGCCGATGAAGTGCCGGATCGTCAAGCGCGAGGCAGGTGAAGCGTGATGTCGGCCGGTACCAAGGCGTCCGAGCTCCGCGAGCTGGGCAACGAGGAGCTCCTCAACAAGCTCCGCGAGGCCAAGGAAGAGCTGTTCAACCTCCGCTTCCAGGCGGCGACGGGTCAGCTCGAGAACCACGGTCGGCTCAAGGCCGTCCGCAAGGACATCGCGCGGATCTACACCCTGATGCGTGAGCGCGAGCTGGGCATCGAGACGGTGGAGAGCGCCTGATGAGCGAGAGCAACGTGACTGAAGAGACCAAGGCCGCGCGCGGCTTCCGCAAGACCCGTGAGGGTCTGGTCGTCAGCGACAAGATGGACAAGACCGTCGTCGTCGCCGTCGAGGACCGCGTCAAGCACGCGCTGTACGGCAAGGTCATCCGCCGTACGAACAAGCTCAAGGCGCACGACGAGCAGAACGCTGCCGGCGTCGGCGACCGCGTCCTCCTGATGGAGACGCGTCCGCTGTCGGCGACCAAGCGCTGGCGCGTCGTCGAGATCCTCGAGAAGGCCAAGTAGGTAATTCCCGCAAGGGAGTTCCCAATAGTTCCGTCCGAGGGGGTTTCCCCTCGGATCAGTTCCGCCAGGCTCGGCAGGGGCCGACCTCGTAAGAGCCAAGCCCCTGCCGGGAACCGGCAGACAAACAGGAGATAGACGTGATCCAGCAGGAGTCGCGACTTCGCGTCGCCGACAACACGGGTGCGAAGGAAATCCTCACCATCCGTGTTCTCGGTGGCTCGGGTCGCCGCTACGCGGGCATCGGTGACGTCATCGTCGCCACCGTCAAGGACGCGATCCCCGGTGGCAACGTGAAGAAGGGTGACGTCGTCAAGGCGGTCATCGTTCGCACCGTCAAGGAGCGCCGCCGTCCGGACGGCTCGTACATCCGCTTCGACGAGAACGCCGCCGTCATTCTGAAGAACGACGGCGACCCTCGCGGCACCCGCATCTTCGGCCCGGTCGGCCGTGAGCTGCGCGAGAAGAAGTTCATGAAGATCATCTCGCTCGCGCCGGAGGTGCTGTAAGCATGAAGATCAAGAAGGGCGACCTGGTCCAGGTCATCACCGGTAAGGACAAGGGCAAGCAGGGCAAGGTCATTGCCGCTTACCCGCGCGACGAGCGCGTCCTGGTCGAGGGTGTCAACCGGGTCAAGAAGCACACGAAGGCCGGCCCGACCGCCAGCGGCTCGCAGGCCGGCGGCATCGTGACCACCGAGGCCCCCGTCCACGTCTCCAACGTCCAGCTGGTCGTGGAGAAGGACGGCAACAAGGTCGTCACGCGTGTCGGTTACCGCTTCGACGACGAGGGCAACAAGATCCGCGTTGCCAAGCGGACGGGTGAGGACATCTGATGACGACCACCACCACTCCGCGTCTCAAGACGAAGTACCGCGACGAGATCAAGTCGAAGCTGCAGGAAGAGTTCTCCTACGAGAACGTCATGCAGATCCCCGGCCTCGTCAAGATCGTGGTGAACATGGGTGTCGGCGACGCCGCCCGTGACTCCAAGCTCATGGACGGTGCCGTCCGTGACCTGACCACGATCACCGGTCAGAAGCCGGCCATCACCAAGGCCCGCAAGTCCATCGCGCAGTTCAAGCTGCGTGAGGGCCAGCCGATCGGTGCCCACGTCACGCTCCGTGGCGACCGCATGTGGGAGTTCCTGGACCGCACCCTGTCGCTCGCGCTGCCGCGCATCCGCGACTTCCGCGGTCTGTCCCCCAAGCAGTTCGACGGCCGTGGCAACTACACCTTCGGTCTCACGGAGCAGGTCATGTTCCACGAGATCGACCAGGACAAGATCGACCGTGTCCGGGGTATGGACATCACCGTGGTCACCACGGCGACCAACGACGCTGAGGGCCGGGCGCTCCTTCGTCACCTCGGCTTCCCGTTCAAGGAGGCGTAAGCGAGATGGCGAAGAAGGCTCTGATTGCCAAGGCTGCTCGTAAGCCCAAGTTCGGTGTGCGTGCGTACACCCGCTGCCAGCGCTGCGGCCGTCCGCACTCCGTGTACCGCAAGTTCGGCCTGTGCCGCGTGTGCCTTCGTGAGATGGCTCACCGTGGCGAGCTGCCGGGCGTGACCAAGAGCTCCTGGTAACTCCCCTCTGTCCTTGGGACATTAGGGATTACCGGACGCTCTCGGTAAGCAATGAGGTTGGTGGGTGGCCCACCACACATGCCTTAGGCTTGTGTGGTTGGGCGCCTGCCGCCCTCGTACGACTTACTACGCCGTAGGTCCCCGTGCCGCACCCGTCCCGCCACTGAGTGGGGAGAGGGATGGCGCATACAGGAAACCCCGGCGAGAGAGGCCGAAGGCCAATTCATGACCATGACTGATCCGATCGCAGACATGCTTACGCGTCTGCGGAACGCGAACTCGGCATACCACGACTCCGTGTCGATGCCGCACAGCAAGATCAAGTCGCACATCGCGGAGATCCTCCAGCAGGAGGGCTTCATCACGGGCTGGAAGGTCGAGGACGCCGAGGTCGGCAAGAACCTCGTTCTCGAGCTCAAGTTCGGTCCGAACCGTGAGCGCTCCATCGCGGGCATCAAGCGGATCTCGAAGCCGGGTCTGCGCGTGTACGCGAAGTCCACCAACCTGCCGAAGGTGCTCGGCGGCCTGGGCGTGGCGATCATCTCCACGTCGCACGGTCTGCTCACCGGCCAGCAGGCGGGCAAGAAGGGCGTGGGTGGGGAAGTCCTCGCCTACGTCTGGTAGCGGAAGGGAACGGAGGAAACAGCTATGTCGCGTATTGGCAAGCTCCCCATCACGGTTCCCGCCGGCGTGGACGTCACCATCGACGGGCAGACGGTCTCGGTGAAGGGCCCCAAGGGCACCCTGAACCACACCGTTGTCGCGCCGATCGAGATCGCTAAGGGCGAGGACGGCGTTCTGAACGTCACCCGTCCCAACGACGAGCGTCAGAACAAGGCCCTGCACGGCCTGTCCCGCACGCTGGTGGCGAACATGATCACCGGTGTGACCCAGGGTTACGTGAAGAAGCTCGAGATCAGCGGTGTCGGTTACCGCGTCCTGGCGAAGGGCTCCAACCTGGAGTTCTCGCTCGGCTACAGCCACCCGATCCTGATCGAGGCGCCCGAGGGCATCTCGTTCAAGGTCGAGTCGCCGACCAAGTTCTCGGTCGAGGGCATCGACAAGCAGAAGGTCGGCGAGGTTGCGGCCAACATCCGCAAGCTGCGCAAGCCTGACCCGTACAAGGCCAAGGGCGTCAAGTACGAGGGCGAAGTCATCCGCCGCAAGGTCGGAAAGGCGGGTAAGTAAGCCATGGCATACGGTGTCAAGATTGCTAAGGGCGACGCTTACAAGCGTGCTGCCATCAAGCGCCGTCACATTCGTATCCGGAAGCACATCTCCGGTACGGCCGAGCGTCCGCGCCTGGTCGTGACGCGCTCCAACCGCAACATCGTCGCCCAGGTGATCGACGACGTGAAGGGTCACACCCTCGCGTCGGCGTCCACCCTGGACGCTTCGATCCGCGGTGGCGAGGGCGACAAGTCCGCGCAGGCCAAGCAGGTCGGCGCCCTGGTCGCCGAGCGCGCCAAGGCCGCCGGTGTCGAGGCTGTCGTTTTCGACCGTGGTGGTAACCAGTACGCCGGGCGCATCGCCGCCCTGGCGGACGCCGCCCGCGAAGCCGGGCTCAAGTTCTGAGGCCCCGTCGCGCAGCGACTGATGTCACTGCGTAGCTAGCGGAAAAGAGAGAGGTAATCCAATGGCTGGACCCCAGCGCCGTGGAAGCGGTGCCGGTGGCGGCGAGCGGCGGGACCGGAAGGGCCGTGACGGTGGCGCTGCCGCCGCCGAGAAGACCGCATACGTTGAGCGCGTTGTCGCGATCAACCGCGTCGCCAAGGTTGTGAAGGGTGGTCGTCGCTTCAGCTTCACCGCGCTCGTCGTGGTGGGTGACGGTGACGGCACCGTGGGTGTCGGTTACGGCAAGGCCAAGGAGGTGCCGGCCGCCATCGCCAAGGGTGTTGAGGAGGCCAAGAAGCACTTCTTCAAGGTCCCCCGTATCCAGGGCACCATCCCGCACCCCATCCAGGGTGAGAAGGCCGCGGGCGTCGTCCTGCTGAAGCCTGCTTCCCCCGGTACCGGTGTTATCGCCGGTGGCCCGGTGCGTGCCGTGCTCGAGTGCGCCGGCGTTCACGACATCCTGTCGAAGTCCCTGGGCTCCGACAACGCGATCAACATCGTGCACGCGACCGTGGCGGCCCTCAAGGGCCTGCAGCGTCCCGAGGAGATCGCGGCCCGCCGCGGTCTGCCCCTCGAGGACGTCGCCCCCGCGGCTCTCCTGCGTGCGCGTGCGGGAGCGGGTGCGTAATCATGGCTCAGCTCAAGATCACGCAGACGAAGTCGTACATCGGTAGCAAGCAGAACCACCGCGACACCCTGCGCTCCCTTGGTCTCAAGGGCATCAACACGCAGGTCGTCAAGGAGGATCGTCCCGAGTTCCGCGGCATGGTGCACACCGTCCGCCACCTCGTGACGGTCGAGGAGGTCGACTGATCATGGCGGAGAACAACCCGCTCAAGATCCACAACCTCCGTCCCGCCCCCGGCGCCAAGACCGCGAAGACCCGTGTCGGTCGTGGTGAGGCGTCGAAGGGTAAGACGGCCGGTCGTGGTACCAAGGGCACCAAGGCCCGTTACCAGGTTCCGGAGCGCTTCGAGGGCGGGCAGATGCCCCTCCACATGCGCCTCCCGAAGCTCAAGGGCTTCAAGAACCCGTTCAAGACCGAGTTCCAGGTCGTCAACCTGGACAAGCTCGCTTCCCTCTACCCCGAGGGTGGCGAGGTCACGGTGGCCGACCTGGTCGCCAAGGGCGCCGTTCGCAAGAACAGCCTTGTCAAGGTCCTCGGCCAGGGTGAGATCACCGTGGCGCTGCAGGTGACGGTTGACGCCGTCTCCGGCTCCGCCAAGGAGAAGATCACCGCCGCCGGCGGTACCGTCACCGAGCTCGTCTGAATTTCCCAGGCGTCTCGATGACTTGAGCGATCCCGACCGGGGATGCCCCACAAAAGGGGCATCCCCGGTTGGTCGTTCCAAGGGGGGCACGGTCGCCGGTAAGGTGGCGTGCACTGTTACTTTCCGCGCGGTCTGTCCTCGCGACAGGGCGTGCGGTTCTTGCCTGTTTTTCTCGCTGCAAGTTACGTACTTATCCGTCGGACTCACCACCGTCACCTCTGACGCAGTAGCGCGGGGGTCGCAGGAGGCACCGTGCTCACCGCGTTCGCCCGGGCGTTCAAGACGCCCGACCTGCGCAAGAAGCTGCTCTTTACGCTCGGCATCATCGTGATCTACCGGCTCGGTACGCACGTACCGATTCCGGGCATCGACTACAAGAACGTCCAGACCTGTATCGACGCGGCCAATGCCAACCAGGGCCTGTTCGGTCTGGTCAACATGTTCAGCGGTGGCGCGCTTCTTCAGATCACGATCTTCGCGCTCGGCATCATGCCGTACATCACGGCGAGCATCATTCTGCAGCTGTTGACCGTGGTGATCCCGCGTCTGGAAGCCCTCAAGAAGGAGGGCCAGGCGGGCACGGCCAAGATCACGCAGTACACGCGCTATCTGACCATCGCGCTCGCCATCCTGCAGGGCACCGGCCTCGTCGCCACCGCCCGCACCGGCACGCTGTTCAGCGGCTGCCCGGTCGCCAGCGAGATCGTCCCCGACCAGTCGATCTTCGTGACCATCACGATGGTGCTCACCATGACCGCGGGCACCGCGTGCGTGATGTGGCTCGGTGAGCTCATCACCGACCGCGGCATCGGCAACGGCATGTCGATCCTGATGTTCATCTCGATCGCCGCGACCTTCCCCGCCGCCCTCTGGGGCATCAAGAAGCAGGGCGACCTGGCCGGTGGCTGGATCGAGTTCGGCACCGTGATCCTGGTCGGTCTGTTCATGGTCGGCCTGGTCGTCTTCGTCGAGCAGGCGCAGCGCCGCATCCCGGTGCAGTACGCGAAGCGCATGATCGGCCGCCGGTCCTACGGCGGGACGTCGACGTACATCCCGCTGAAGGTCAACCAGGCGGGCATCATCCCTGTGATCTTCGCCTCGTCACTGCTCTACATCCCGGCTCTCGTCGCCCAGTTCGCGGGTGGCCAATCGAGCTGGAAGACGTGGATCGAGCAGAACCTGACCAAGGGTGACCACCCGATTTACATCGTCACCTACTTCGTCCTGATCGTGTTCTTCGCCTTCTTCTACGTGGCGATCTCCTTCAACCCGGAGGAAGTCGCGGACAACATGAAGAAGTATGGTGGCTTCATCCCGGGCATCCGGGCTGGCCGACCGACCGCTGAGTACCTGAGTTACGTACTCAACCGGATCACGTGGCCGGGCTCGCTGTATCTGGGTCTGATCGCTCTTGTGCCAACGATGGCGTTGGTGGGCTTCGGCGCGAACCAGAACTTCCCGTTCGGCGGGACGAGCATCCTCATCATCGTGGGTGTGGGTCTGGAGACCGTGAAGCAGATCGAGAGCCAGCTCCAGCAGCGCAACTACGAAGGGTTCCTCCGCTGATGCGTATCGTCCTAGTCGGGCCGCCCGGTGCCGGCAAGGGAACGCAGGCCGCGTTCCTTGCCAAGAACCTGTCGATCCCGCACATCTCCACGGGCGACCTCTTCAGGGCCAACATCAGCCAGCAGACCGAGCTCGGCAAGCTGGCCAAGTCCTACATGGACGCCGGAAACCTGGTCCCCGACGAGGTCACCATCGGGATGGCCAAGGACCGGATGGCGCAGCCCGACGCGGAGAACGGCTTCCTCCTCGACGGCTTCCCGCGGAACGTGTCGCAGGCCGAGGCGCTCGATGTGGCCCTCAAGGCCGACGACGTGAAGCTCGACGCCGTCCTGGACCTCGAGGTCCCCGAGGACGAGGTCGTCAAGCGGATCGCGGGCCGGCGCATCTGCCGCAAGGACTCCAGCCACGTCTTCCACGTGACGTACTCCCAGCCGAAGCAGGAAGGCGTCTGCGACGTCTGCGGCGGCGAGCTGTACCAGCGCGAGGACGACAGCGAGGACACCGTCCGCAAGCGCCTCGAGGTCTACCACACGCAGACCGAGCCGATCATCGACTACTACCGGACCCAGGGTCTGGTCGTCACAATCTCCGCGCTCGGCAAGGTGGACGAGGTCACGAAGCGCGCCATGGCCGCCCTCCAGGGCGACGCCTAGTCATCAGCACGTCGCTTCGGCCGCGGTGCCCGTCCCGGGCGCCGCGGCCGTAGTGTTGTGTACCCAACGGTTGTAGGAACACGGAGAGCGGAAGCCCGATGGTGCAGATCAAGACTCCCGAGCAGATCGCGAAGATGCGGGCGGCGGGGCTTGTCGTCGCCGCCATCCACCGGGCGACGCGTGCCGCCGCGGTCCCGGGTGCGACCACCAAGGACCTGGACGACGTGGCCCGCAAGGTCCTCGCCGAGCACGACGCCAAGTCGAACTTCCTCGGGTACGGCGGGTTTCCCGCGACCATCTGCACCTCCAAGAACGAGGTCGTCGTCCACGGCATCCCGAGTGAGGACGTGGTCCTCCAGGACGGCGACATCATCTCGATCGACGCGGGTGCGATCATCGACGGCTGGCACGGCGACGCGGCCTTCACCGCCTTCGTGGGCAGTGGGCACGCGCCGGAGCTGGTCGAGCTCTCCCGGGTGACCGAGGAGTCGATGTGGGCCGGGATCGCGGCCATGAAGCAGGGAAACCGGCTCGTCGACATCTCCCGCGCCATCGAGACCTACATCCGCCGCCAGCCCCGCCCGGCCCGCGGCAAGTACGGCATCGTCGAGGACTACGGCGGCCACGGCATCGGCACCGAGATGCACATGGACCCGCACCTCCTGAACTACGTGGAGCGCCGCCGCGGCCGCGGCCCCAAGCTGGTCCCCGGCCTCTGCCTGGCCATCGAGCCGATGGTGTCCCTCGGCACCGCCAAGACCGAGGTCCTCGAGGACGACTGGACCGTCATCACGACGGACGGCACCTGGTCCTCGCACTGGGAGCACTCGGTCGCGCTGACC
>NZ_JBVIXA010000001.1:276371-606258 GCF_055594065.1 Streptomyces sp. NPDC040610
CCGAGCAGGGCCCGCTCGTCCTCACCGCCCCCGACGGCGGCAAGGCGAAGCTCGCGGAGTACGGGATCACGGCGGCGCCGGATCCGCTGGGCTGAGGCAGGGTCGGCGGACGGAGTCCGGCGCAGCCGCTCGAAGCTTGTGAGGCGCCCCGGCGCCGAGCCCGCGAGAGAGGCGTCGAGAATAGGTCGACTGGACCGTGATCACGACGGACGGCACCTGGTCCTCGCACTGGGAGCACTCGGTCGCGCTGACCGAGCAGGGCCCGCTCGTCCTCACCGCCCCCGACGGCGGCAAGGCGAAGCTCGCGGAGTACGGGATCACGGCGGCGCCGGATCCGCTGGGCTGAGCCTCGTCCGAGCCGACGGCCCGAGGCCGCCCCCGTCCGGCGGTTGCGCCGTGCCGGGCCCCTGACCGCGCCCTTGCTTAAGGATCTTCGTTGCCGGGCAGTCATACCCGATTCGTCTTTCCGAGTGCACTGACGTAGACTGACGCGTCGGCTCTCGTGCATTCGCATGTCTGCGTAACGCTCACAGAGTCGATCAAGGTAGTCGATTCGAAGGGCGAAGCGTGGCCAAGAAGCAAGGTGCCATCGAGATCGAAGGCACTGTCGTCGAGTCTCTTCCGAACGCCATGTTCAAGGTGGAGCTCCAGAACGGCCACCAGGTCCTGGCACACATCAGCGGCAAGATGCGCATGCACTACATCCGCATCCTCCCTGACGACCGGGTCGTGGTGGAGCTGTCTCCGTACGACCTGACGCGTGGCCGGATCGTCTACCGGTACAAGTAGATCTTGCCCGCATCCCGCCCCGGCGGGGTGGT
This sequence comes from Streptomyces sp. NPDC040610, assembly GCF_055594065.1. NCBI lineage: Bacteria > Bacillati > Actinomycetota > Actinomycetes > Kitasatosporales > Streptomycetaceae > Streptomyces > Streptomyces sp. NPDC040610. The sequence goes on from NZ_JBVIXA010000001.1 coordinate 277,193, forward strand.
GGCACTGACCCGGAGAACCTCACACCCATGAAGGTCAAGCCGAGCGTCAAGAAGATCTGCGACAAGTGCAGGGTGATCCGCCGTCACGGCCGGGTCATGATCATTTGCGACAACCCGCGCCACAAGCAGCGCCAGGGCTGACGCACGTACTGCACTCGCAGATTTTCGCGCGACGCACGTAACAGCACATGTGCAGGACCCGTCCCTCTTCAGATCCATCAGCGGTAATGGAGGGCGACACCCCCGGTCGGAGGCCGGGGACCCAGTTCGTACCGACTCTTCCCGGTGAATTTCCACCCGGAGGGGAACGGCGGTTGGGAGCGGTTCTGCTGAAGACCTCCGAGTATTAACAGGAGCCATGAATGGCACGCGTTGAAGGCGTTGACCTCCCGCGCGACAAGCGCATCGAGGTCGCGCTCACCTACGTGTTCGGCATCGGCCGGACGCTGTCCCAGCAGACGCTGGACGCCACTGGTATCGACCGCAACACCCGCGTTCGCGACCTGTCCGAAGAGGACCTGGTCAAGATCCGCGAGTACGTGGACCAGAACATCAAGACCGAGGGTGACCTCCGTCGCGAGATCCAGGCCGACATCCGCCGCAAGGTCGAGATCGGCTGCTACCAGGGCCTGCGTCACCGCCGTGGCCTGCCCGTCCGCGGTCAGCGCACCAGCACCAACGCTCGCACCCGCAAGGGCCCGCGTCGCGCCATCGCCGGCAAGAAGAAGCCGGGCAAGAAGTAGTCCTCGCTCAGCGGTCTATCGACAGCTGACGCTGCAGGACCGACCACCTCCCGTAGGAGTAATAGATGCCCCCCAAGGGTCGTCAGGGCGCTGCCAAGAAGGTGCGCCGCAAGGAAAAGAAGAACGTCGCTCACGGGCACGCCCACATCAAGAGCACGTTCAACAACACGATCGTGTCCATCACGGACCCGACCGGCAACGTGATCTCCTGGGCCTCCGCCGGCCACGTCGGCTTCAAGGGCTCGCGCAAGTCCACGCCGTTCGCCGCGCAGATGGCCGCCGAGTCGGCTGCCCGTCGCGCGCAGGAGCACGGCATGCGCAAGGTCGACGTCTTCGTCAAGGGTCCCGGCTCCGGCCGTGAGACCGCGATCCGCTCCCTCCAGGCCACGGGCCTCGAGGTCGGCTCGATCCAGGACGTCACCCCCACGCCGCACAACGGCTGCCGTCCGCCCAAGCGCCGCCGCGTCTGATTCGTCTTGGCGGTGCTCTCCGCGCAAGCGGAGGTGACCCGCGCCGCCGCGTCTGACGCACGGTTGTCTTAGGTTTTCGGGCGGTACGGCTCCTTGGAGGCGTACCGCCCGTACCCTTGTACTACTCAGGGCATCAAATAGTGGGTGCCCCTGACTGAAGGAATCACTTCATGCTGATCGCTCAGCGTCCCTCGTTGACCGAAGAGGTCGTCGACGAGTTCCGCTCCCGGTTCGTCATCGAGCCGCTGGAGCCGGGCTTCGGCTACACCCTCGGCAACTCCCTGCGCCGGACCCTGCTCTCCTCGATCCCGGGTGCGGCGGTCACGTCCATCCGCATCGACGGTGTCCTGCACGAGTTCACCACCGTGCCGGGCGTCAAGGAAGACGTCACCGACCTCATCCTGAACATCAAGCAGCTGGTCGTCTCCTCGGAGCACGACGAGCCGGTCGTGATGTACCTGCGCAAGCAGGGCCCGGGTCTGGTCACCGCCGCCGACATCGCGCCCCCGGCCGGTGTCGAGGTGCACAACCCCGACCTCGTCCTCGCCACGCTCAACGGCAAGGGCAAGCTGGAGATGGAGCTGACCGTCGAGCGCGGTCGCGGCTACGTCTCCGCCGTGCAGAACAAGCAGGTCGGCCAGGAGATCGGCCGGATCCCGGTCGACTCGATCTACTCGCCCGTCCTCAAGGTGACCTACAAGGTCGAGGCCACCCGAGTCGAGCAGCGCACCGACTTCGACAAGCTGATCGTCGACGTCGAGACCAAGCAGGCCATGCGGCCGCGTGACGCCATGGCGTCCGCCGGCAAGACGCTGGTCGAGCTGTTCGGTCTGGCCCGTGAGCTCAACATCGACGCCGAGGGCATCGACATGGGCCCGTCCCCGACGGACGCCGCGCTCGCCGCCGATCTGGCGCTGCCGATCGAGGAGCTTGAGCTCACCGTTCGGTCGTACAACTGCCTCAAGCGCGAGGGCATCCACTCGGTGGGCGAGCTTGTCGCCCGCTCCGAGGCGGACCTGCTCGACATTCGCAACTTCGGTGCGAAGTCGATCGACGAGGTCAAGATGAAGCTGAACGGTATGGGCCTGGCCCTGAAGGACTCGCCCCCCGGATTCGACCCGACCGCTGCCGCCGACGCCTTTGGCGCCGACGACGACGCGGACGCGGGCTTCGTCGAGACCGAGCAGTACTAAGAGCTCGGCGCTTGTTGCCGGATCTTGGGTGCGGGTGCGCTGTGGCTTGTCGCGCAGTTCCCCGCGCCCCTTCCGGGTCGCCCCTTCGGGGCTTCCCGGATCTCCGACGGGCAGCCGCTCGCTCGGACACTGACCCTGGTACCTAGTACGGCCGGGGCAGACCGCTAGGAGAAACACCATGCCGAAGCCCGCCAAGGGTGCCCGTCTGGGCGGCAGCGCCGCGCACGAGAAGCTTCTGCTGGCGAACCTCGCCAAGCAGCTCTTCGAGCACGGCCGCATCACCACCACCGAGGCCAAGGCCCGTCGTCTGCGTCCCTACGCGGAGCGTCTGGTCACCAAGGCGAAGAAGGGCGACCTTCACAACCGCCGCCAGGTCCTCCAGGTCATCACCGACAAGAGCATCGTGCACACGCTCTTCACGGAGATCGGCCCGCGCTACGAGAACCGCCCGGGTGGCTACACCCGTATCACCAAGATCGGTAACCGCCGTGGCGACAACGCGCCCATGGCCGTCATCGAGCTGGTGGAGGCCCTGACCGTGCAGCAGAACGCTGTCGGTGAGGCCGAGGCGGCGACCAAGCGTGCCGTCAAGGAAGACGCCCTGAAGAAGGACGAGGCCGTCGAGGCCAAGTCCGACGAGGCCGTCGAGGCCCCGGCCGAGCCCGCCGCGGACGCGGCTGGTGAGGGCGTCAAGGACGCCTGAGGCTGAGCCTTCGTGAGAGCGGGTCCGCCCTTCGGGGCGGGCCCGCTTTCGCATGCCTGAGAGGATTGCGGTGTGAGTGACGAAGTGGAGCCCGGGTTCGTCCGGGTGCGATTGGACCTGTCGTACGACGGCAGGGACTTCTCCGGGTGGGCCAAGCAGCGTGATGGCCAGCGCACCGTCCAGGGCGAGATCGAGAGTGCCCTGCGTACGGTCACGCGGTCCCAGGAGACGTACGAGCTGACGGTGGCCGGGCGGACCGACAGCGGGGTGCACGCGCGCGGGCAGGTAGCCCACGTCGACCTGCCGGAGGGCGTGTGGGCGGAGCACCGGGAGAAGCTGCTGCGGCGGCTCGCCGGGCGGCTGCCGCACGACGTGCGGGTGTGGCGGGTCGAGGAGGCCCCCGCCGGGTTCAACGCGCGCTTCGCGGCGATCTGGCGGCGGTACGCGTACCGGGTGACCGATCACCCCGGGGGCGTCGACCCGCTGCTGCGCGGGCACGTGCTGTGGCACGACTGGACGCTCGACGTCGACGCGATGAACACCGCCGCGGAGGCGCTGCTCGGGGAGCACGACTTCGCCGCGTACTGCAAGCGCCGCGAGGGTGCCACGACCATTCGTACGCTCCAGGAGCTGCGCTGGGAGCGGCATCCGGACGGGATCATCGAGGCGACCGTGAAGGCCGACGCCTTCTGCCACAACATGGTGCGGTCGCTGGTCGGGGCGATGCTGTTCGTGGGGGACGGGCACCGGCCCGCGGACTGGCCCGGCAAGGTGCTCGCCGCCGGGGTGCGGGACTCCGCCGTGCATGTGGTGCGGCCGCACGGGCTGACCCTCGAAGAGGTCGGCTACCCGGCCGACGAGTTGCTCGCGGCGCGGAGCGCGCAGGCGCGGAACAAGCGGACGCTGCCCGGGGCCGCGGGCTCGGCGGGGTGCTGCTGAGGGCTCCCGCGGCGGGCGGGACTACTCCGGGTTGTTCGCCGCCGCCGAGGCCTGGGCCTCGCCGCGGCGGTTGATCTGGTGGAACGTGAAGCGTGCGAGGTCGTCGCCGACCTCGTACGCCGAGCGGTCCTTGTTCGTGACGTCCTTGCCGTTCAGGAAGCCGGTCGTCGTGAAGTACGCGTAGCGCCCGTACGCGTTGTACGTGCCGCGGCAGACCGTCGTACGGCAGAAGCCGGACACGCCCTTGCCGGGCAGGGACGTGATCAGGCCCTTGTCGGCCTGCCGCTTGACCTTCTTGGCCTGGGCCTCGGTGTCGAAGACGGCGACGCCGACGGTGACCGCGATGCCCTTGCGGGCGTAGGTGGCGCGCAGCACCTCGGTGCACTTGTTCTTCGTCAGGATGTTGGCCAGGACCGGCTGGGCGACGGAGGCGCACTTCTTGGTGCTCGCCGTCGCGCCCTTCTTGTAGACCCGCTCCCCGGAGGTCAGCTTCGTGCCCGGGAAGAAGGACTCCGGGCCGAGCGGGGCCTTGTCCTTCTTCGCGCTGGAGATGTAGTCCTTCGGGTCCGGCGGGGGCGGGGGCGTGGTCGCCTCGAAGGACGGCTCGGGGGAGTCGCTGGCGCCGGGGATGTCGGCGCTGGTGGGCAGCTCGCTGGCGGGCTTGTTCGAGGCGGTGGCGTCGTCGCTGTTCGCGGAGACGACCGCGACGGCGACGGCCGCGGCGACGCCGATCGTGGCGAGCGCGCCGCCGCCGATCAGCAGCCACTTGCGGCGGCGGGCACGTGCCTCGGACGCCTCGGCGAGCGCCGCCCAGTCGGGGGTCTGCGAGCCCCCCGGGCCCCACTGGGGTCCCCCTTGCCCAAAGCTCATGGGCCGCATCTTAGACGGGGCGGTGGGGATGTTGAGCCGGGGTCGTGGGGCGATCTCGCCCTAGCCTGACCCGCATGGATTCGGGCAAATCGGATAGTGGCCGCTTTTCTGGTCTTGCCGCGTGGCTGGTGCGGCCTGCGGGGTGGCAGATGTGGGTCGTGCTCGGGGTCGTCCTCGGGGCGGCGGCGCTGCGGATCGCCTGGCGGGTGCCGGACGGCGGGATGGACAACGCGATCGTCGTGCGGGCCGCCGGGGCCTGGCTGGACGGGCGCTCGCCGTACGCCGACCGGCACTTCCTCTATCTGCCGGGGGCCGTGCTCGCCGCGGTGCCGCAGGCGGTGTTCCCGGGGGTGGCGCGGGTGCTCGTGCCCGTGGGGGTGGTGGGGGCGCTGGCCTCCGGGTGGTTCTGTGCGCTGCGGATCCACGGCGTGGCCTGGGGGAGCCGGTTCGCCGCGCTCGGGCTGCTCGGGCTCGTCCTGGGCTTCGCGCCCTTCGTGCACCTCGTGGAGCTCGGGAACTGGACGGTGGCGTCGGCTGTGGCCCTGCCGGTGGCGTTGCTGTGTGTCTGCCGGGGGCGGTGGGTGGTCGCCGGGGCGGTGATCGGGGTGGCTGTCGCCGTGAAGCCGCTGCTTGTGCCGGTGCTGCTGCTCTTCGTGTTCGCGCGGAAGTGGCGGGCGCTGGGGGTGGCGGTGCTTGTGCCGGTGGTCGTCTCGGTGCTCGCCGCGCTCGTCCTGCCGGATCCGGGGGGCTTCTTCACCCGGACCCTGCCGTTTCTGCTGCGGGGTGAGGATCGGTTCGTGCGGCTGTACGAGGCGTCGCCTGGGGCTGTGCTGCCTCGGGTGGGGGTGCCCGCGGTGGTGGCTTCGGTGCTCGCGGGCGGGGGTGCGTGTGTGGGGGTGTGGTGTGCGTGGCGGCGGTGGCTGGCCCCTGGGCCCTGGGCGGGTGCGGGGGCTCGCCCGGGTGTGGGGGAGCCCGGGGCGGGGCGGGTCGTGGAGACCGCGGCCGCGTTGATGCTGGCCGCGTTTCTCGTGTCCCGGCCTTCGTACGACCACTATCTGCTGGTCGTGCTGCCGCTGCTGCTGGCCGGGGGCCTGGGGGTGGGGGGTTCCGTGGTGCGGGTGCCGTGGTTCTGGGTGGCGCTGGTGCCGCAGGTGCCGGGGTTCGTGTGGGTGGGGGTGGAGGCGCTGCCGCAGCGGGCCTTTAAGGATGCGTTCACGCTCTGCGTGCTGGCGGGGGTGGTGTTCTGGTGGTGCGCCGCCGCTGGGCGCCGCCGGGGGCCTGTGCTGCCGCCGTCCGTGCCGGCGCCGTCGGTCGGGGGAGTCGATTCCGTGGCGGGTGGGCGGGCCCTGCCGGGGGCTCCCCAATCCCGCCCCTTCCCGTAACCAGGGGGCTGCCGCCCCCTGGACCCCCGCAGTCGCCGCTCCGGGGCTCGTCCTCAAGCGCCGGACGGGCTGGATGGGGGCGTGGCGGAGGCGGGAGGTGGCTCCTCGTTGTGAGGGTGGGGGGCATCGTTTTGACCCGTACGGGGCACGGCGGGTATTCTGCCTGTTCGTTATGTGTATTGGCTTTCTCATTCTCACGTGAGGGGCTCTTACACCGGCCCACCGGGCCGATGACCAGCGGCAGGACTCGGTTGCGTCACCGAGGTCCGCCAAGGCTGTCGTCCATCGTCCGAGGTGGCCTTGTCAGGACCCTTTCCCTAGGTCCGAGCTGGACCCTGGGAAACCCCACCTCTGAAGAAGCGAAGGCTACGAACCGTGCGTACGTACAGCCCCAAGCCCGGCGATGTGACCCGCCAGTGGCACGTCATCGACGCCCAGGACGTCGTCCTGGGACGCCTGGCGACCACTGCCGCCACCCTCCTGCGGGGCAAGCACAAGCCGATCTACGCGCCGCATGTCGACGCTGGTGACTTCGTCATCATCATCAACGCCGACAAGGTGCACCTGTCCGGCAACAAGCGGACCCAGAAGATGGCCTACCGCCACTCCGGCTACCCGGGCGGCCTCCGCTCGGTCCGCTACGACGAGCTGCTTGAGAAGAACCCCGAGAAGGCCGTCGAGAAGGCCGTCAAGGGCATGCTCCCCAAGAACACCCTGGGCCGTCAGATGCTCTCGAAGCTGAAGGTCTACGCGGGCGACCAGCACCCGCACGGCGCTCAGCAGCCGGTCCCGTTCGAGATCACCCAGGTCGCGCAGTAGTTCCGGCCACCCCCTAAGACGAAAAAGAATCTGAGGAGCATCGTGGCCGAGACCACCGCTGAGCAGCCGCTCGACGAGAACGCCGAGAACATCGACATCGAGTCGTACACCACCGAGTCGGACGCGCCCGTGGAGGGCGAGTACACCTCGGAGTCCAACGCCGCGCGCTTCGGCGACCCGCAGCCGGCCGCCGGCCTGGGCCGTCGCAAGAACGCCATCGCCCGCGTCCGGATCGTCCCGGGCTCCGGCAAGTGGAAGATCAACGGGCGTACGCTCGAGGACTACTTCCCGAACAAGGTCCACCAGCAGGAAGTCAACGAGCCCTTCAAGGTGCTCGAGCTTGACGACCGCTACGACGTCATCGCCCGCATCGCGGGTGGCGGCGTCTCCGGCCAGGCCGGCGCCCTGCGCCTCGGCGTGGCCCGCGCCCTCAACGAGGCCGACGTGGACAACAACCGCGGCGCCCTCAAGAAGGCCGGCTTCCTCAAGCGCGACGACCGTGCGGTCGAGCGCAAGAAGGCCGGTCTGAAGAAGGCCCGCAAGGCCCCGCAGTACAGCAAGCGCTAATCACCGCTGCCTGCTAGTACTTCTCGAACGCCCCGGCGGCACCCTGTGTGCCGTCGGGGCGTTCGTTTATCAGCACCCCATGATCTGGGGTAGAAGTTCGACAGGCTGAGCGTCCGGGACCGTGCGGTGGAGCCGCTGACGTCACCGCGTCCGCAGGACCAGCCGACACTCAATGTTCGGAGGACACCAGTGGGACGACTCTTCGGCACGGACGGTGTGCGCGGTGTCGCCAACGCGGATCTGACGGCCGAGCTCGCGCTCGGGCTCTCGGTCGCCGCGGCGCATGTGCTCGCCGAAGCGGGCACCTTCGAGGGCCATCGCCCGACGGCGGTGGTCGGGCGTGACCCGCGCGCTTCCGGGGAGTTCCTTGAGGCCGCGGTGGTCGCGGGCCTCGCGAGCGCGGGCGTGGACGTCCTGCGCGTCGGTGTGCTGCCCACCCCCGCGGTGGCGCATCTCACCGGTGCGCTGGGCGCCGACCTCGGCGTGATGCTCTCCGCGAGCCACAACGCGATGCCCGACAACGGCATCAAGTTCTTCGCCCGCGGCGGCCACAAGCTCGCCGACGACCTCGAGGACCGCATCGAGGCCGTGTACGACGAGCACCGCACCGGCGCCCCCTGGGAGCGCCCCACGGGCGCGGGCGTCGGCCGCGTGAAGACCTACGACGAGGGCTTCGACCAGTACGTGGCCCACCTCATCGCCGTCCTCCCCAACCGCCTCGACGGCCTCAAGGTCGTCCTGGACGAGGCCCACGGCGCGGCCGCGCGGGTCTCGCCCGAGGCGTTCGCCCGGGCCGGCGCCGAGATCATCACGATCGGCGCCAAGCCGGACGGCCTCAACATCAACGACGGCTGCGGCTCCACCCACCTCGACCTGCTCAAGGCCGCCGTCGTCGAGCACGGCGCCGACCTCGGCATCGCCCACGACGGCGACGCCGACCGCTGCCTGGCCGTGGACCACACCGGCGCCGAGGTCGACGGCGACCAGATCCTCGCGGTCCTCGCCCTCGCCATGCGTGAGCACGGCGTGCTGCGCAAGGACACCGTTGTCGCGACCGTCATGTCGAACCTGGGCTTCAAGCTGGCCATGGAGCGCGAGGGCCTGTCCCTGGTGCAGACGGCCGTCGGCGACCGGTACGTCCTGGAGTCGATGAAGGAGCACGGCTACGCCCTCGGCGGTGAGCAGTCCGGCCACGTCATCGTCCTGGACCACGCCACCACCGGCGACGGCACCCTCACCGGCCTGCTCCTCGCGGCCCGCGTCGCCGAGACCGGCCGTGGCCTCGCCGACCTCGCCGCCGTCATGGAGCGTCTGCCGCAGGTCCTCATCAACGTCCCCGACGTCGACAAGTCCCGGGTGAAGACCTCCGCGGAGCTGTCCTCGGCCGTCGCCGACGCCGAGCGCGAGCTGGGCCAGACCGGCCGGGTGCTGCTTCGCCCCTCCGGCACCGAGCCGCTGGTGCGCGTGATGGTCGAGGCCGCCGACATCGAGCAGGCCCGCTCCGTCGCCGGGCGCCTCGCCGACGTGGTGAAGTCCGCGCTGGGCTAGGGCCGATCCGCCGGACCGGTCCTAGGCCAGTTCGTTCTTGCGCGCGGTGCGTTCGCGCTGCCACGCCCAGAGCAGCTTCTGGGCGAGCAGCGTGAGCGTACCGGCGACGACGATGCCGAGCAGGTTGAGCAGCAGTTGTTCGGTGGAGCCCCAGGCCTGCTTGTACTCGTCGTAGCTGAAGGCGACCGCGGCGTTCGCCGCCGCGGGGACCGTCGTCACCGAGATCGCGACGCCCACCAGGGCGCCCGACTTCGCCGAGGTCAGCGAGAGCATGCCGGCGGCGCCCGCGAGGACGGCCACGACGAAGGAGAACCAGTCGGGCCGGTAGATGAAGTTGGTGTTGGGGCGCTCCGCCTCCAGCTGGGCCAGGTGGAAGAGGTCCACGCCGTCCATGAAGCGGCTGAAGCCCACCGTCACCACCATCGCCACGGCGAAGCCCACGAGCAGCGCGATCATCGAGCGCAGGGCGAGCCGGGGCGCGCGCTGCACCAGCGCCGTGCAGAAGCCCGCGAGCGGCCCGAACTCCGGGCCGACCGCCATCGCGCCGACGATCAGGATGGCGTTGTCGAGGACCACACCGCACGCGGCGATCATCGTGGCGAGCGTGATGAAGGCGACGTAGGTGACGGAGAGCGTGGACTCCTCGTGGGTGGCTTCCTCCAGGTGCTCCCACAGGACCGCGTCCGCGCCCTCGCCCGGTGCCTCGTCCTCCGCCTTGTCGGCGCGCAGCGACAGCGACAGGTCGATGTTCTCCAGGGCGATCGACCCGAACTTGTCGATCTCCAGGCCGCGCAGGTGGTCGATCAGCTCGTCGCCCGCCTCCCGGGCGACGTCGCACATGACGATGTCGCCCGAGGGGTTGCGCGCGGCGCCCGCCACGACGGCCAGGTGCGTGGTGCCCGGGGTCTTCTCGATCAGGCGCACCACGTCGTCGGTCTTGTCCGGCGGGGTGATCAGGCGCAGATGCAGCATGTCCGCACCTTAACGTGGCCCTGACACGCCCCTCAGAGCTTGCGCAGGCTCAGCCGCTGCACCTTGTGGTCGGGTCCCTTGCGGACGACGAGGGTGGCGCGGCCGCGGGTGGGGGCCACGTTCTCCAGGAGGTTGACCTTGTTGATGGTGCGCCAGGTGGTGCGGGCGTAGTCCAGGGCCTCCTCCTCGGAGACCTGGGTGTACTTGCGGAAGTACGAGGACGGGTTCTGGAAGGCCGTGGCGCGCAGCTTGCGGAAGCGGTTCAGGTACCAGCGCTCGATGTCCTCGGGGCGCGCGTCCACGTACACACTGAAGTCGAAGTAGTCGGCGAGGCCCACGCGGGTGCGGCCGTCCTTGCCGGGCAGGGCGGGCTGCAGGACGTTCAGGCCCTCGACGATGAGGATGTCCGGGCGGCGGACGGTGAGGCGCTCGCCGGGCACGATGTCGTAGATCAGGTGCGAGTAGACGGGGGCCGTCACCTCGTCCTTGCCCGCCTTGATGTCGGCGACGAAGCGGGTCAGGGCCCGCCGGTCGTAGGACTCGGGGAAGCCCTTGCGCGACATCAGGCCGCGGGCCTGCAGTTCCTTGGTGGGCAGCAGGAAGCCGTCGGTGGTGACCAGCTCCACGCGCGGGTGCTCCGGCCAGCGCGAGAGCAGGGCCTGCAGGAGGCGGGCGACCGTCGACTTGCCGACGGCCACCGAGCCCGCGACGCCTATGACGAACGGCGTGCCCGACTGCGCCGCCTTCTCGCCGGTCTCGCCCAGGAACGTGTTCAGGGCGCCGCGCAGGCCGTCCGTCGCGCCCACGTACAGATTCAGCAGGCGCGACAGCGGCAGATAGATGTCACGGACCTCGTCGAGGTCGATGACGTCGCCGAGGCCCCGCAGCTTCTCGACTTCGTCGGCTGTGAGGGGGAGCGGCGTCTTGTTGCGCAGCGCGCTCCACTCGGATCGGGTGAGGTCGACATAAGGGGTCGCCTCCGGCTTGTGCCGGTGGGCGCCCCGTGGCGCCTTCGTGGGCGCTGAGACCGAAGAGATCACATTCCATTGTTACGGCTGTTTGAACAGCTGGGCGGGTGGGGTGCGTCACCTTGGTCGATACGCGTCGTACTCTTCCCGTTATGTGCGGAATCGTCGGATACGTCGGCTCACAGTCGGCGCTCGAAGTGGTGCTCGCCGGGCTGAGACGCCTGGAGTACCGGGGATACGACTCGGCCGGAGTGGCCGTACTCGCCGACGGCGGCATCGCCTCGGCCCGCAAGTCCGGCAAGCTCGTCAACCTGGAGAAGGCCCTGGTGGACCGGCCCCTCCCGGCGGGCGCCACCGGCATCGGACACACCCGCTGGGCCACCCACGGCGGCCCCACCGACGCCAACGCCCACCCCCACCTCGACAACGCCGGGCGCGTCGCCGTCGTCCACAACGGCATCATCGAGAACTTCGCCGCCCTGCGGGCCGAGCTGGCCGGGCGCGGGCACGTCCTCGGCTCCGAGACCGACACCGAGGTCGTCGCCCACCTCCTCGCCGAGGAGTTCTCCGGCTGCGCCGACCTCGCCGAGGCCATGCGGCTGGTGTGCCGGCGGCTCCAGGGCGCGTTCACGCTGGTCGCCGTGCACGCCGACGCCCCGGACGTGGTGGTGGGCGCCCGCCGGAACTCGCCCCTCGTGGTCGGCGTGGGCGAGGGCGAGGCCTTCCTCGCCTCCGACGTCGCCGCGTTCATCGCGCACACCCGGTCCGCCATCGAGCTGGGGCAGGACCAGGTCGTCGAGGTGCGGCGGGACGGTGGCGTCGGGGTCACCGTCACCGACTTCGACGGGCGCCCCGCCGAGGTGCGGCACTTCCGCGTCGACTGGGACGCGGCCGCCGCCGAGAAGGGCGGGTACGCCTCCTTCATGCACAAGGAGATCGCCGAGCAGCCGCGCGCCGTCGCCGACACCCTGCTCGGCCGCATCGGCGCGGACGGCGCGCTCACCCTCGACGAGCTGCGCATCCCCGCCGCCGAGCTGTGCGAGGTCGACAAGGTCGTGGTCGTCGCCTGCGGGACCGCCTTCCACGCCGGGCTCATCGCCAAGTACGCCATCGAGCACTGGGCGGGGCTGCCCTGCGAGGTGGAGCTGGCCAGCGAGTTCCGCTACCGCGATCCGATCCTCGACGCCCGCTCCCTCGTCATCGCCGTCTCCCAGTCCGGCGAGACCATGGACACCCTCATGGCGCTCCGGCACGCCCACGAGCAGGGCTCCCGCGTCCTCGCCATCTGCAACACCAACGGCTCCACGATCCCGCGCGAGTCCGACGCCGTGCTCTACACCCACGCCGGGCCCGAGGTCGCCGTCGCCTCCACCAAGGCGTTCCTCACCCAGCTCGTCGCCTGCTATCTGGTCGCCCTCTACCTCGGGCAGGTGCGCGGCACCAAGTGGGGCGACGAGGTACTCGGCGTCGTCCGGGACCTGGCCGACATCGGCGACGCGGTCGAGCGGGTGCTGGCCGGGATGGAGCCCGTCCGCGCGCTCGCCCGGTCCCTCGCCGGGGCCGGGACCGTGCTCTTCCTGGGGCGGCACGTGGGGTATCCCGTCGCCCTCGAGGGCGCCCTCAAGCTCAAGGAACTCGCCTACATGCACGCCGAGGGCTTCGCCGCCGGGGAGCTGAAGCACGGGCCCATCGCCCTCGTGGAGGAGGGCCTGCCCGTCGTCGTGGTCGTGCCCTCGCCCCGGGGGCGCTGCGTCCTCCACGACAAGATCGTCTCCAACATCCAGGAGATCCGGGCCCGGGGCGCCCGCACCATCGTGATCGCCGAGGACGGCGACGACGCGGTGCTCCCGTACGCCGACCACGTCATCCGCGTGCCCGTTACGCCTACGCTGCTTCAGCCCCTCGTGACCACGGTGCCGTTGCAGGTCTTCGCCTGCGAGCTGGCCGTGGCCCGGGGCAATGAGGTCGATCAGCCTCGGAATCTGGCCAAGTCGGTGACTGTGGAGTGAGTTTGTGATCATTGGGGTCGGGATTGACGTGGCCGAGATCGAGCGGTTCGCCGCCTCGTTGGAGCGGACGCCCGGGATGCGGCAACGGCTCTTCGTCGAGCGGGAGTTGTTCCTGCCCGGCGGGGAGCCTCGCGGTGTCGCCTCCCTCGCCGCCCGCTTCGCCGCGAAGGAGGCTCTCGCCAAGGCCCTTGGTGCGCCTGCCGGGCTGCGGTGGACCGATGCCGAGGTGTACGTCGAGGACAGTGGGCAGCCTCGGCTGCGCGTCTCGGGGACCGTTGCCGCTCGGGCCGAGGCCCTGGGCGTGCGGGGGTGGCATGTTTCCTTGAGTCATGACGCGGGGGTGGCTTCTGCTGTGGTGATTGCCGAGGGGTAGGGGGCGGGAGGGAGGGGGGGGTAGAGAGCGGGGGCGGGGGAGGCGGTTGGTGGTTGGGGAGGGGCTGGGTCTCTCTTTGAGGCGTGGCGTTCCTCCTTGCGGGAGACTTGGGGGATGCGTACTGCGTACTGCGTGGAGAGTGTCCGGGCCGCCGAGCATGCGTTGATGGCCCGCGTGCCGGACGGCGCCCTGATGCAGCGGGCCGCCGCCGGGCTCGCCGTCGCCTGCGGGCAGTTGCTCGGCAAGGTGTACGGGGCCCGTGTCGTCCTTCTCGTCGGCAGCGGGGACAACGGGGGTGACGCCCTGTACGCCGGGGCCCGGCTTGCTCGGCGCGGGGCCGGGGTTACTGCCGTGCTGCTTGCTCCGGAGCGGGTTCATGGGGGTGGGCTTGCTGCGTTTCGGGGGGCTGGGGGGCGGGTTGTTGATGCTTTGGGGGGTGCAGGGGGTGCAGGGGGTGCAGGGGGTGCAGGGGGTGGCGGTGGTGCCGGGGGCTCTGTCCCCGGGGAAGTCGCGCTCGGCGCTGTCGGGCGGGCCCAGCTCGTCGTCGACGGGATCGTCGGCATCGGTGGCAAGGGTGGGCTGCGGCCCCTCGCCGCCCGGCTCGTGCGCGCCGCCGAGGACTCCGGCGCCCTGATCGTCGCCGTCGACCTGCCCAGCGGCGTCGACGCCGACACCGGGCAGGTGTCCGGGGACGCCGTGCGCGCCGACGCGACCGTGACCTTCGGGACGTACAAGCCCGGGTTGCTCGTCGACCCCGGGCGCGAGTACGCCGGGGCCGTCCGGCTCGTCGACATCGGGCTCGACGGTGAACTCGCCCCGCGCGACGCCGCGCTCGAAGCCCTTCAGTACGTCGACGTCGACCGGCTGCTGCCCGTGCCCGGACCCGCGAGCGACAAGTACCGGCGCGGGGTCGTCGGCATCGTCGCCGGGTCCGCCCGCTACCCGGGCGCCGCCGTCCTCTCCGTCGCCGGTGCCCTGCGCGGTGGGGCCGGAGCCGTTCGGTACGTCGGGCCCGCCGCCGACGCCGTCATCGCCCGCTTCCCCGAAGCCCTCGTGTCCGACGGGCCGCCCGCCAAGGCCGGGCGGGTGCAGGCCTGGGTGGCCGGGCCCGGGCTCGGGGACGACGCGGGGCGGCTGCGGGACGTCGTCGCCGCCGATGTGCCCGTCCTCATCGACGCCGACGGGCTGCGGCTCGTCGACCCCGACGCCGTGCGGGGGCGTGCCGCGCCCACCCTGCTCACGCCGCATGCCGGGGAGGCGGCCGCGTTGCTCGGGGTGTCGCGGGGTGAGGTCGAGGGGGCTCGGCTCGATGCTGTGCGGGAGCTGTCGGTTCGGTACGCGGCCACGGTGCTGTTGAAGGGGTCGACCACGTTGGTCGCCTCGCCGGGTGGGGGCGGGGCGGTGCGGGTCAATCCGACGGGGACGTCGTGGCTGGCCACGGCCGGGAGCGGGGATGTGCTCTCGGGGCTTGCCGGGTCGTTGCTGGCCGCTGGGCTGGATGCTCGGGACGCGGGGGCCGTGGGGGCGTTCCTGCACGGGCTCGCTGCGCGGCTCGCGGCTGAGGGGGCGCCGGTGGGGGCCCAGGATGTCGCCGACGCGGTGCCCCTGGCCTGGCGGGACGTACGGGGGTAGCTCGGGCGGCGGATGTGTGTGGTTGCTGTCCTTCGCCTCCTGTCCGGTTGGTGGGGCGGGGCCGTGCCGGTATGTCCGTGCTCGCGTGTGCGTCATCGCCAACGTTTTGCTTTACGCCCATCGTGGTGGGCCGAGCTGCGCGCGGACATACCGGCACGTCCCCTCCGGTTCGGATGGCGGGGATCGGTCCGGTGGGGGTTCCCCGTTCGGCCAACGGTCCGGTGGGGCCGGGCGTCCGGTCTTCGGTCCGGTGGGGTTCCCCTTCCGGCCTTCGGTCCGGTGGCGGGCGGCGGCCACTGTCCGCCCCCACCCTGTGGGCACAGCCCCGGCCGACGGTGCCCATGATGTGGGGAGGGCTCCGTCCGGTCTCCGGACCCAGGTCGAGGGTGGGTGTGAGGCCCACGGGGCGGGGGTGGGACGGGTGTGGGCCCCCGGCCAGGTTTGGCTCTGAGAGACTTGGGGGCGATGACTGAGACTGGACTGCCGCGCGTGCGCGCCGAGATCGACCTCGCCGCCCTGAGGGCCAACGTGCGTACGCTCCGCGCCCACGCCCCCACGGCCGCCTTCATGGCCGTGGTGAAGGCGGACGGCTACGGCCACGGAATGATCCCGTGCGCCCGTGCGGCCCTGGAGGCGGGCGCCACCTGGGTGGGCACCGCCACCCCGGAAGAGGCCCTGGCCCTGCGCGCGGCCGGCATCGGCGGCCGCGTGATGTGCTGGCTGTGGACCCCGGGCGCCCCCTGGCGCGAGGCCGTCGAGGCCGACGTGGACGTGTCGGTGAGCGGCATGTGGGCCCTGCGCGAGGTCACCGCGGCCGCCCGCGCGGCGCAGCGTACGGCCCGCGTCCAGTTGAAGGCGGACACCGGCCTCGGCCGCAACGGCTGCATGCCGGAGGACTGGCCAGAGCTGATCGCGGCGGCCCTGCGCGCCGAGGCGGACGGCCTGGTCAAGGTCACCGGACTGTGGTCCCACTTCGCCTGCGCCGACGAGCCCGGGCACCCCTCCATCAAGAGCCAGCTCGATGTCTTTCGGGAGATGGTCGCGTACGCGGAGGAGGAGGGGATAAGGGCCGAGGTCCGGCACATCGCCAACTCCCCGGCCACGCTCTCGCTCCCCGAGACCCACTTCGACCTCGTCCGGCCCGGCATCGCCATGTACGGCGTCTCGCCGAGCCCCGAGATCGGCACCCCGCAGGACTTCGGGCTGCGGCCCGTCATGACGGTCGCCGCCGCCCTGGCCTCGGTCAAGCACGCCCCGGCCGACCACGGCGTGAGCTACGGCCACCACTACACCACCCCCGTCGCCACCACCCTCGGCCTGGTCCCGGCCGGGTACGGCGACGGCATCCCCCGGCACGCCTCCGGCTCCGGCCCCGTCCTGGTGGCCGGCAAGTGGCGTACCGCGGCGGGCCGTATCGCCATGGACCAGTTCGTGGTCGACCTGGGCGGCGACGAGCCCGAGGTCGGGGCGGAGGCCGTGCTCTTCGGGGCCGGGGACCGGGGCGAGCCGACCGCCGAGGACTGGGCGCGCGCGGCGGGCACCATCGCGTACGAGATCGTGACTCGCATCGGTTCCCGCGTCCCGCGCGTCTATGTCGACGAGCGGCACAGCGGCAGCGACGACTGAAGAGGAGCGGCACGTGGGCGAGGGCAGCACGGGGGCGGCCGCCGCGGACTTGGCGGCCGAAGTGGCCGAGGCCGCCGGTTCGGCGGGCAGCAACTGGCGGCGGGCCGGTCTCGCGGGCGCCGCCATAGGAGTCATCGCCGCGGGCGCCGCGGCCGGCGTCGCCATCGAGCGGATGACGGTCGGGCGCGGCATGCGCAAGAAGGCCCGCCTCGCCCTCGACGCCTCCGGGCCCTACGGCTCGCTCCGCGGCATGCCCGGCAAGGCCTACGCCGACGACGGCACGGAGCTCGCCTACGAGGTCGACGAGGTGGGGGACGGGAGCGGCGAGGGGGCCGGCGACGCGGCGCAGGTGCCCCGGCGGCTGCGGCTCTTCGGGCGCAAGGCCCCCGACCCCGTCACCGTCGTTTTCAGCCACGGCTACTGCCTCAGCCAGGACTCCTGGCACTTCCAGCGCGCCGCGCTGCGCGGTGTGGTGCGCTGCGTCTACTGGGACCAGCGCAGCCACGGCCGCTCCGGCCGCGGCATGGCCCAGATCCACGACGACAAGCCCGTCTCCATCGACCAGCTCGGCCGGGACCTGAAGGCCGTGATCGACGCGGCCGCGCCCGCCGGGCCGCTCGTGCTCGTCGGCCACTCCATGGGCGGCATGACCACGATGGCCCTCGCCGACCAGTTCCCGGAGCTGATCCGGGAGCGGGTCGTGGGTGTGGTCCTCGTCGGTACTTCGTCCGGGAAGCTCGGCGAGGTCAGCTTCGGGCTTCCCGTCGCGGGGATGAACGCCGTCCGGCGTGTGCTGCCCGGGGTCCTGAAGGCCCTCGGCTCGCAGGCCGACCTGGTGGAGAAGGGGCGCCGCGCCACCGCCGACCTGTTCGCTGGCATCATCAAGCGCTACTCCTTCGCCTCCAGGGACGTCGACCCCGCCATCGCCCGGTTCGCGGAGCGGCTCATCGAGTCCACACCGATCGACGTGGTCGCGGAGTTCTACCCGGCGTTCGCCGAGCACGACAAGGCCGAGGCCCTCACCCACTTCGCGGGGCTGCCCGTGCTCGTCCTCGCGGGTGACAAGGACCTGGTCACCCCGAGCGAGCACAGCGAGGCCATCGCGGACCTGCTGCCGGACGCCGAACTCGTGCTCGTCCCCGACGCCGGGCACCTGGTGATGCTCGAACACCCCGAGGCGGTCACCGACCGCATCGCCGATCTGCTGGTCAGGGCCAAGGAACAGGCGCGCAGCGCGGCCATGTGAGACGCCGGGCGCGGTGTCGGCGGGACCGGAGCGGGCGCGCCGAGCGGCTAACGTTTCCGTCATGGAAGCACCGCACAGCCCGGCCCCCGCCACCGCTCTCGAGCTCACCGTGAACTCGCCCGGGCAGATGGGCGAGTTGGGCCGCCGCCTGGCCAAGATCCTGCGCCCCGGAGACCTCGTCATGCTCACCGGTGAGCTGGGCGCGGGCAAGACGACGCTCACCCGCGGGCTCGGGGAGGGCCTCGGCGTGCGCGGCGCCGTCACCTCCCCGACGTTCGTCATCGCCCGCGTCCACCCGTCCCTCGGCGACGGTCCGCCGCTGGTCCACGTGGACGCGTACCGCCTGGGCGGCGGGCTCGACGAGATGGAGGACCTGGACCTCGACGTGTCCCTGCCGGACTCCGTGATCGTCGTCGAGTGGGGCGACGGCAAGGTCGAGGACCTCTCGGAGGACCGGCTGCACGTCCTCATCCACCGGGCCGTCGGGGACACCACCGACGAGGTGCGCGAGGTGACGCTGCGCGGGATCGGCGACCGGTGGGCCGGGGCCGATCTGACGGTTCTCTCGGCCTGAGGGTTTTCGTACGGCTGTTTGCGGAGTCGCGGGCGCGTGGGCGTCCTGTGTGGCTGCGGGTGTCGGGAGTCTCGGGGGTGTCGGCGCGGTGACGCGTTCTCGTCGGTTCGCCCGAACTTTCCGACAAGCCGTCGGCAAGATGTTGCGCGCCGAGCGTCGTACGTGGTCACATGGATACCAGGTACGGGTTAGGTCTACCTAACCACGTCTGCCCCCGGAGCCCCAGGAGGCGTCCATGCCGGCTTCAGAACGCGATGCGCAGCCCCGGCCGCACGGCCCCTCGGCGCGGCCGGTGCCCTCCCACGCGTACTCGATGAGCGACCTGCTGGCGTCCTGCGCCGCCGCGAGCGCCGTCTCCACGCCGCCCGCGCCCCCGAAGGCCCCGGCGCGCCCGGCGCCCGTGCACACGGACGAGCGACGCCGCGACGCCGCTTGAGCGGGCGCCGCGGCGCGTGAGTGGACCGGGTGGTTGTTGTGAGTGGATCGGGCCGTGTGTGAGTGGGGCGCGGGGTCCTAGCGGACCACTACGACCTTCGTCTTCCACAGCGCGAAGTCCCACATCACGTTGCCGTCCTCGCGCGAGGACCGGATGCCGCCCGTCTTCTTCGCCGGGTCCGGCTTCTGCGTCGAGCCGCTGAGCGCCGCGCTGAACCCGATCGCTATGCCGTCGACGCTCGTGAACCGCACCACGTGCTCGATCTGCACGCCGTCGGACCCTATGACCTGCCCCGTCCGCGAGCCGACGGTGTACGACCCCGGCGCGGGGTCCACGGTGCTCGGCGTGACCTTGTACGTGCGCTTCACCTTGCCGGACTCACCGACCAGCCACACCCGGTCCCCTTCGAGGGAGTACACGACGCGCCTGCCCGCGCCGGATCCGGCGGGCAGCTTCAGCGGGTCGGCCTTGTCGTCGGGGGAGCGCGTGGGGGCCGTGGGGGACTTGTCCGGGCGGGCGTTGAGGTCGTCCGGGGCGTTCGCGGAGGCCTGGTAGGCGAGGAAGCCGACCACGGCGAGCGCCGCCGCGGTGAGCCCGGCCACGAATCCCGAGCTGCTCCTTGACACCTGGCCCACCTCTCCTACGTACGGCTATGGGGTGACGGTAGCAGCAGGCGCGGCCCGTGCCGGGGCGGCCGTGCGCCGGGCGTCGGAGCCGTAGGCTGTTCGCGTGCTCTTGCTCGCTCTGGATACCGCCACCCCCGCCGTCACCGTCGCCCTGCACGACGGCACGGCCTCCTTCGGAACAGTCGCCGAATCGAGCCAGGTCGATGCCCGCCGCCACGGCGAGCTGCTGCTGCCCGCCGTGGACCGGGTCCTCGCCGAGGCGGGCCTGGGGCTCGACGCGGTCACGGACGTCGTCGTCGGCGTCGGCCCCGGCCCCTACACGGGCCTGCGCGTCGGCCTGATGACCGCCGACACCTTCGGCCTCGCGCTCGGCGTCCCGGTGCACGGGGTGTGCACCCTCGACGGGCTCGCGTACGCGGCGGGCATCGAGGACGGGCCGTTCGTCGTCGCGACGGACGCCCGCCGGAAAGAGGTCTACTGGGCGCGCTACGAGGACGCCCGTACGAGGGTCGGCGGCCCCGCCGTGGACCGGCCCGCGGACATCGCGGAGCAGGTCGCCGGGCTCCCGGCGGTCGGCGCGGGCGCCGCCCTCTACCCGGACACGTTCGCGGACGTGCGCGGCCCCGAGCACGTGTCGGCCGCGGCGCTCGCCGCCCTCGCGGCGGAGCGGCTCGCCGCGGGCGAGGAACTCCTCGAACCCCGCCCGCTGTACCTGCGCCGTCCCGACGCGCAGGTCCCCAAGAACTACAAGGTGGTCACCCCCAAGTGACCACCGTGCCGTCGAAGACGCCGCCCCCCGCCGTCGTGCCGCGCGAGATGCGCTGGTGGGACATCGACGCCGTGCTCGCCCTCGAGAAGGAACTCTTCCCGGACGACGCCTGGTCGCGCGGCATGTTCTGGTCCGAGCTCGCGCACGCCCGCGGGCCCGGCTCGACCCGCCGCTACCTGGTGGCGTACGAGGGCGAGCGCCTCGTCGGCTACGGCGGCCTCGCCGTCGCGGGCACCGACTCCGACGGCGGCGCCGCTGTGGCCGCCGACGTGCAGACCATCGCGGTCGCCCGCGACCACTGGGGCTCCGGTCTCGGGGCGCGGCTGCTCACCGAATTGCTGCGGCACGCCACGGCCTTCGAGGCGACCGAGGTGATGCTGGAAGTGCGGGTGGACAACACCCGGGCGCAGAAGCTGTACCAGCGCTTCGGCTTCGAGCCGATCGGCTTCCGCCGTGGCTACTACCAGCCGGGCAACGTGGACGCGCTGGTGATGCGCCTGTCCGACCCGTCCGCCGTGCCGGACTGCTCCGCGCACGGCGCCCCTGACTCCGCGGCCGACGGCTCGACCGGCGGCCCCACCGACGGCCAGGCCCCTGGCCCGCTGAACGGCGTACAAGGAACCGAGATCCATGGCTGACTCCCGTGACGAGCCCCTCGTCCTCGGCATCGAGACCTCCTGCGACGAGACGGGCGTCGGCGTCGTCCGCGGCACGACGCTGCTCGCGGACGCGGTCGCGTCCAGCGTCGACGAGCACGCCCGCTTCGGCGGCGTGGTGCCCGAGGTGGCGTCCCGCGCCCACCTGGAGGCGATGGTCCCCACCATCCAGCGCGCCCTGAAGGACGCGGGGGTGAGCGCGAAGGACCTGGACGGCATCGCCGTCACGGCGGGGCCCGGCCTCGCGGGCGCGCTGCTCGTCGGGGTCTCGGCGGCGAAGGCGTACGCCTACGCCCTCGGCAAGCCGCTGTACGGCGTGAACCACCTGGCGTCGCACATCTGCGTGGACCAGTTGGAGCACGGGGCGCTGCCGGAGCCGACGATGGCGCTGCTCGTGTCCGGCGGCCACTCCTCGCTGCTTCTGTCGACCGACATCACCTCCGACGTGCGGCCGCTGGGCGCGACGATCGACGACGCGGCGGGCGAGGCCTTCGACAAGATCGCCCGCGTGCTCGACCTCGGCTTCCCCGGCGGTCCTGTCATCGACCGCTACGCCCGTGAGGGCGACCCGGACGCCATCGCGTTCCCGCGCGGTCTGACGGGGCCGCGCGACCCCGCGTACGACTTCTCCTTCTCCGGTCTGAAGACCTCGGTGGCGCGCTGGATCGAGGCGAAGCGGGCCGCGGGCGAGGAGGTCCCGGTGCGGGACGTGGCGGCGTCGTTCCAGGAGGCCGTGGTCGACGTGCTGACCCGCAAGGCGGTGCGGGCCTGCAAGGACGAGGGCGTGGACCACCTCATGATCGGCGGTGGCGTGGCCGCGAACACCCGGCTGCGGGCGATGGCCCAGGAGCGGTGTGAGCGGGCGGGGATCCGGCTGCGGGTGCCGCGGCCGAAGCTGTGCACGGACAACGGCGCGATGGTCGCGGCTCTCGGCGCGGAGATGGTCGCCCGCAACCGCGCCGCCTCCGACCTCGGGCTCTCGGCGGACTCCTCGCTGCCGGTGACGGAGCCGCACGTGCCGGGCGCGCACGCGCACTCCCACGACCACGTGCACGAGGTCAGCAAGGACAACCTCTACTCATGAGCGTCGCGTTGATGTGGGAGGCGCGGGCGGGCGAGGGCCGGGGCCCGGAGCTCCTCGCGTGGGCGCGGGCCCAGACCCTGGCGCCCGCGCCGCTGCGCCGCGAGACCTTCCAGGCGCCGCAGGACCGCGTCCTCGTGATCACGTGGTGGGACGCGGCGTACGACGCCGATCTGCCCGAACTCGCCCAGCCCCCGGAGGAGTTGGTCTCCCGGCCGCCTCACAGGTGGCGGTTCGAGTCCCTCGGCCAGGGCTGACCTCCGTAGGCCCCCGTGCCGTCCTCCCGGGCCGCGAGCAGCGCGATCACCACCACCAGCTGGAGCGGCAGGGTGACGAGCGGCGTCAGGACGGTGAGCGTGCCGACCGTCGAGTCCCAGTACACGTCGAAGCCGTCGTCGAAGGGCGGCACCAGGGTGCGGACGTCGAAGTAGATCGAGGCGAGCGCGAGGGCGAGCGCGGCGCCGCGGGCCGCCGGGCGCCCGGCGAGCAGCAGGGCGCCGATGAGCAGGGGCGCGACTACCAGGGCCAGGGCGTAGAAGGCCTGGGCGAGCGGGATGCCGCGGGACGCGTCGACCGCCGCACGGAAGAAGTCGCCCGCGTCGGAGCCCGGTTCGCTGCCGATGAAGTAGACGTTGTCCCGGTTGAGCGTGTAGATCAGCCAGCTCGCCTCGATCGCGCCGCTCAGGAGCAGTGCGATGCCGGACGCCACGAAGGCCGGTCGGCGGAGGTTCGTGCCCGCCCGCGGGGAGTGGAGGTCGCCGTAGGGGGCGTACGCGGGCGGGGGCGGGGCGTCCGCGTACGGGGGCTGCGGTGGGTATGCCGGGTACGCCGGAGGCTGCGGAGTGCCGTCCACCGAGCCGCGGGTGCGGGCCACGGCCGCCCAGATCGCGCATCCCAGGGCGATGCCCGTGAACCGGAAGGTGAGCAGGGCCTTGCCGTAGCCGATCTCGGTGATGAGGTCGCCGTACTCGTCCGAGGCCATGAGGCCGACCACTTCCCGCAGGCCCAGGCCGATCAGGAGCGCGGCGATCAGCGCGAGGCCCCCGCGCGCCACCCGCAGCCGCCCGAGCGCGAGGGCGCCGACGACGACGGCGGTCACGAGGAACGCCCAGTCGTAGTGGGTCTGCGCGATCGGCGTGAGGAACTGCCGCGGGTCGTAGAGGGCCTTGAAGGAGAATCTGGCGTACGGGTGGTCGGCGGCCTCCTTGGCCTCGTGGCCGATCCAGATCGCCGCTGTGAGCGCGTACACGAGGACGGCCGCGCCGGTCCACTGGAGCGTCGGCGCGTCGCGCGGTGCGACGCGGCCCCCTGCTCCCTGCCCGGGTATGCCCTGCCCGGGTATTCCTTGCCCAGGTATGCCCTGTCCTGCCCCACCCTGGCCCCATGCGGCCATGCGTGCCTCCCCC
The DNA here is from genome assembly GCF_055594065.1 of Streptomyces sp. NPDC040610. Lineage (NCBI taxonomy): Bacteria > Bacillati > Actinomycetota > Actinomycetes > Kitasatosporales > Streptomycetaceae > Streptomyces > Streptomyces sp. NPDC040610. The sequence continues at coordinate 300,801 of NZ_JBVIXA010000001.1, forward strand.
GTGTGGCGTGCGTGCTGCGCAGAGCCCTGTGTAGCCGGTGGGTAACGCGGTTGTCTATGGCGTCTCCGCGCGCGGGTGCGACGGCGTCGGGCGGGTGGCCCGGCCGAGCAACCCGTCCACCACCGCGCCGAGTTGGCGGCCGAAGTCGTAGGTCTCGCGCAGCTCCGCCCAGCGGGGGGCCAGGGGGGCGACGTGGGGCAGCTCGGCGGTGTCGGCGTCGGTGAGCGTGTCGGGGAAGTAGCGCTTGCGGTCCGGCTCCTCGGCGCGGCGCGCCATCGCGTTCCGGAAGGCGAGGTCGCCGTACACGCAGTGCCAGACGGTGCGGTAGGTGTGCGCGGCCTCGACGGGGGAGAGCCCGCAGGCCACGCCCGCGCCGATGATCTCGTCGACCATCCACATCGCGCCCTTGTCGCTGAGGTCGCCGAGGCTCAGGACCTCCACCACCCAGGGCAGCTTCAGGAGGACGCCGTGCATGTGCAGGGCGACGGCGAGCAGCCGGTCGCGGGGGTCGGCGGGCAGGTCGGGGCGGGGCAGGGTCGCGGCCGTCCCGGCCAGGGTGAGCATCAACAGCTCGTCCTTGTCGCGCACATGGTGGTAGAGCGCCATGGGGGTGGCGCCGATCTCCTTGGCGACGCGCCGCATGCTGAGCGCCGCGACGCCCTCCTCCTGGAGGATGCGCCGCGCCACGTCGACGATCGCCTCCGGCTCGATTCGCCGGGGCCGCCCGACGCGCCGCTTCGACCCGGCGGGGTTCGGTCCGGCGGTGCCCTTCTCGCCGGTGTCCTTCCCGGCTGTGTCCTTCCGGGGCGTGCTCTTCGCAGCCGTGTCCTTCCCGGCCGTGTTCTTCCCGTCCGGACCGGGTTCCTCGTCGTTCGCTCGCGCTGCCACGCGCTCATTGTCGCGTCCTGGCGTGCGGGGGCCGACCTCCGGGGGCCTCGGTCCGGGCAATTTCTGTACGCGTATAGCGAGTTTCTGTACGCGTATAATAATGTGCGACGCATGACGATCCCTCCGACCGGGCCGACCGGCCCGCCGCCCACGCGCGGCCCGCTGCTGCTCCCCGTCCTCCTCACCGTCCAGTTCCTCGTCTCCCTCGACATGTCCGTCGTCAACATCGCCCTGCCCGACATGGGCGACGACCTCGGCTTCGCGCCCGAGTCGCTGACCTGGGTCGTCAACGCGTACGCGCTCGCGTTCGGCGGACTGCTCATGCTCGGCGGCAGACTCGCCGACCTCGTGGGGCGCAGGCGCACGCTGGTCGCCGGGTTCCTGGTGTTCGGCGCCGCGAGCCTCGCCGGGGGGCTCGCGCAGAGCCCGGGGCAGCTGATCGCGGCGCGGGCGGTGCAGGGGGCGGGCGCCGCCGCCCTCGCGCCGGTGGCGCTCGCGCTGATCACCGTCCACTTCGCGGCGGGCCGGGAGCGGGCCCGGGCCCTCGGGCTGTGGGGCGCGTCGGGTGCGCTCGGCGGTGCCGTCGGGATCATGGCGGGCGGACTGCTCACCGACTGGGTGGGCTGGCGCTCGGTGATGCTCATCAACGTGCCGGTCGTGCTCGTGGCGCTCGCGGCGAGCCGCTCCGGCATCCCCGCCGACCGGCGCACGGGGACCGCGCCGCGCCTGGACGTGACGGGCGCGCTCCTGGTCACGGCGGGTACGAGCCTGCTCGTCCTGGGCCTGGTCCGCACCGAGACATACGGCTGGGGCTCGGCGGCGACCGTGGGCACGCTGGCCGCGGCGGCTGCCCTGCTGGTGGCGTTCTGCGTGGTCGAGCGCCGCGGCGAACGGCACGCGCGGGGCCCGCTGCTCCGCCTCGGCCTGCTCACGCACCGCCCCGTGCTGTCCGCGAACGTCTTCGCGCTCCTGATGTCATCGGGCCAGTTCGCCGCGTTCTACTTCACCTCGCTCTACCTCCAGGAGGTCATGGCGTACGGCCCCACGCGCGCCGGGGCCGCCTTCCTGCCGTTCTGCGCGGGCGTCGTCGCGGGCACGGTGATCGCGACCCGGACGGTGGGCCGGGTCGGGGAGCGGGCGCTCCTCGTGGCGGGCGGGCTGCTCGGCGCGGCCGGGTTCGCGTGGTTCGCGCTCGCGGTGGAGGCGGGCGGCACGTTCGTGGGGTCGATCCTCGGTCCCTCGCTCGTGGCCAGCGTCGGCATCGGCATGTGCTTCGTACCGCTCGGCGCGGCGGCGACGGCGGGCGTCGCGGCGGGGGAGACCGGTATGGCGTCCGGGCTGCTCAACACCTCGCGCCAGCTCGGCGGTTCGATCGGGCTCGCGGTGCTGGTGACGGTGGCGTCGCGTGCGACGGGGTCGGGGGCGGCGGCGGAGGCAGGCCCGGGTGCGGGGCCGGGGGCGCTCGCGGACGGGTACGCGGCGGCCTTCGCGGTGGCGGCGGGACTCCTGGTGGCGGCGGCGCTGGCGACGGCGGTGCTGCACGGCCGGCGTGCGCCAGTGCCCTCGTCCGGGACGCCGACACCCACGCGACCTGCGGAAACGTACACGCCCGAGAAAACTTCGAAGAATCTCGGCGAGGGTGTCGATCCGGGCGTCTCCCGTTCGACGCATCAGTGAAGGCGGGGAGAGCCCCCGCCCACCCACTGGACGGAGACACGGCCATGCCGCGCTACCTGACGATGATCCGCATCAACGAGAACGACCTGCCGGAGAGCGGTGGCCCCAGCGCCGAGCTGGAGGAGCGCATGGGTGAGCTGCTCCAGGAGATGACCAAGGCCGGTGTGCTGCTCGACACCGCGGGCCTCGCGCCGAGCGCCGAGGGGGCCAGGGTGCGCTGGGAGAAGGGCAGGCTCTCCGTCACCGACGGGCCGTTCACCGAGGCCAAGGAGGTCGTCGGCGGCTACTCCATCGTCCAGGCCAAGGACCGGGCCGAGGCGGTCGAGTGGACGAAGCGGTTCCTGAAGGTCCACGAGGACTACTGGACGATCACCGTGGAGGTCAGGGAGATCTCCGAGCCCGACATCCCAGGGGTCGGCCCGCGGGCCTGACGGGCCTCGCCAGGTCGTCCTGTCCGCCCGGCTGTCGGGCGGTTCCTTTGCGGAGGTGTCGCGGGGGTGCTCTGATGTGTGGCCGTGGACCCTGTGCCCGAGTACCCCCGCCGCGCCGTCGAGGAAGACGTGGAGACCGTCTTCCGCATGGAGGCCCCGCGCGTCATCGCCGGTGTCGCGCGGATCGTACGAGACGTCGGCATCGCCGAGGAACTGGCGCAGGACGCCCTCGTCGCCGCCCTGGAGCAGTGGCCGGAGTCCGGCGTGCCCGACAACCCGGGCGCCTGGCTCATGGCCGCCGCCAAGCACCGCGCCATCGACCTGGTCCGCCGCCGGGAGCGCTACGCGCGCAAGCTCGCCGAGGTCGGCCGGGACCTGGAGGCCGCGCCGCCGCACCTCGACGAGATCCCGGAGCTCGTCGAGGACCCGGACGCCATCGACGACGACCTGCTGCGCCTCGTCTTCACCGCCTGCCACCCGGTGCTCTCCGCCGAGGCCCGCGTCGCCCTGACGCTCCGTCTGCTCGGCGGCCTCACCACCGCCGAGATCGCCCGCGCGGTGCTCGCCCCCGAGGCGACCGTCGCCCAGCGCGTCGTCCGCGCGAAGCGCACCCTCGCCGCCAGGAACGTCCCCTTCGAAGTCCCCTACGGGCCCGACCGCGAGGCCCGGCTCGGCTCCGTCCTCGACGTCATCTACCTCATCTTCAACGAGGGGTACGCGGCCACGGCCGGGGACGACCATGTGCGGCCCGCCCTGTGCGAGGACGCGCTCCGGCTCGCCCGGCAGCTCGCCGCCCTCATGCCCGAGGAGCCCGAAGTGCACGGCCTTGCGGCCCTTTTGGAGCTGCAGGCGTCGCGCACCGCCGCCCGGATCGGGCCCGGCGGGGAGCCCGTGCTGCTCAAGGACCAGAGCCGGGGGCGGTGGAACGGGCTGCTGATCCGGCGGGGGTTCGCCGCGCTCGCCCGGGCCGAGGAGGTGGCCCGTGGGGTGCGCGGGCCGTACGTCCTGCAGGCCGCCATCGCCGCCTGTCACGCCCACGCGCGCTCCTACGACGAGACGGACTGGGGGCGGATCGCCGTCCTGTACGGGCTGTTGGCCGAGCGGGCGCCGTCTCCCGTCGTCGAGCTGAACCGGGCCGTCGCCGTGTCCATGGCCGACGGGCCCGAGGTCGCGCTCGCCCTCGTCGACGCCCTCGCCGCCGAACCCGCCCTCCGCTCCTACCACTTGCTCCCCAGCGTCCGGGGTGACCTCCTCGCCCGGCTCGGGCGGGGTGCGGAGGCGCGGGCCGAGTTCGAGCGGGCGGCGGCGCTTACGCACAACGTGCGGGAGCGGGAGTTGTTGCTGGGGCGGGCGGGGCGGTGCGGGGGGTAGGCCCTCGCGGGGGGCGCCCCAGTCCCGCCCCTTCTCCGAAACCGGGGGCTGCGCCCCCTGGACCCCGCTGATCGGCGCTTCGCGCCTCGTCCTCAAACGCCGGACGGGCTATCTATAGCCCCAGGTTCGGGAAAGGGGTGGGACTGGGGCGCCCCGCGAAGGCCTACCCCGTCGGGTGCCCCACCAGCATCGTGGGTGCGCCCCCGACCCGGGTGAGGAACACCGTGGCGGACCCAGGCCCCTGGGGCTTCACCTTGCGGCGGAGTTCCTCGGGCTCGACGGCCGAGCCCCGTTTCTTGACGGTGAGGATGCCGACCCCCCGCTCCCGGAGCAAGGCCTTCAACTTCTTGACGTTGAAGGGAAGTTGGTCGGTGATCTCGTAGGCGGTGGCGTAGGGCGTGGCGACGGCGGCGTCGGAGGTGACGTAGGCGATGGTCTCGTCGACGAGCCCACCGCCGACACGGGAGGCGACCTCGGCGACGAGGTGGGCGCGGATGACGGCCCCGTCGGGTTCGTAGAGGTAGCGGCCGACGGGCCGGACGTCCGGGTCGGGGAGCATCGTGGCGAGGGGGGAGGCAAGGGTGTCCCCGGCGGGCAGCAGCGTGGCCCGGTGCGAGCCGGGCACCCCGGCGCCGAACCACAGCACGGCCTCCTTCACATCGCCTCCGTCCGAGATCCACTCGGCCTCGACCTCGCCGGGCACGGCGTCGTGCGGGATGCCGGGGGCGATCTTGAGGGCGGCGCGGGGCGCCTTGCGGGCGGCCTCGACGGCCCAGGAGAGGGGCGGCGAGTACGCCTCGGGGTCGAAGATCCGGCCACGCCCACCGCGCCGCGCGGGGTCGACGAACACGGCGTCGTAGGGCGAGGTGTCGATGTCGGTCACGTCCGCCTCGCGGACCTCGACGAGGTCGGCCAGGCCCAGCGCCTCCGCGTTGGCGCGGGCGACCGCGCAGGTCAGCGGATCGCGGTCGACGGCGAGGACGGCGATCCCGGCGCGCGCGAGGGCGATGGCGTCGCCGCCGATGCCGCAGCAGAGGTCGGCGACGGAGCGTACGCCGAGAGCCTCGAAGCGCCGCGCGCGGTACGCCGCCACGGACGTGCGCGTGGACTGCTCGACGCCGTTCGGCGTGAAGTACATGCGGGCGGCGTCCGCCGCGCCGAACTTCGCGACCGCCCGCTGCCGCAGCCGCGCCTGCGCGAGCGCGGCGGAGACCAGGTCGGCGGGGTGCTCGCGGCGCAGCCGGGTGGCCACCGCGAGCTCCTGGCTCGGTTCGACGTCGCGTACGGCGTCGAGGAGGGAGCGGCCCTCGTCGGTGCGGAGCGCGGCGAAGGAGGCAAGCGGATCGTTCACGTCGCCCATTGTGGGCCAGTCGGTGGAAGGTGCGCGTACGGCGGCGGTGTCGGCCCCGGGCAGGGCGCCTGAGCTGCGAGGATGCGGCGCCATGCGACTAGTACGACAAAACGAACAATTTGGCCAAGGGGGCAGGTGGGGCGGTGCGCGCGGTCGGCGCGGGCGCGCCCGCCTCGCCTCCCTGGCCGTCAGTGCCGCCGTCGTGGCCACCGCGATCGCCTCCGGCTGTGCCGCCGACGGCGACGAGCGGGGCGGCTCCGGCGCGCACGGCCAGCAGCCGCGCCTCGGCCCGCCCGCCCAGGCGCTGCGGGACTACGCCGACGCGCTGCGCGCGAAGCAGGCCGCGCGGGCCGCCGCGGCGAAGCGCTGGGGGCTCGTGCAGGCCCCGCTGGCCGCGCCCCCCGCGCCCGCCGTCAAGCCCCGCATCACCACCCGCAAGGGCTTCGAGGTCGAGGGGCAGGCGCAGCTGCCGCCGGTGTTCACCACCGTCCCGACCAAGGACAAGGTCGTCTTCCTGACGATCGACGACGGCGCCGAGAAGGACCCGGCGTTCCTGCGGATGATGCGCGAGCTGAAGATCCCGTACACCGCCTTCCTCAGCGACTACCTGGTCAAGGAGGACTACGGCTACTTCAAGCGGATGCAGCGGAACGGCGTCGTACTGAACAACCACACGCTCAACCACCGCTATCTGCCGGGTCTTTCCTACGAGGGGCAGCGGCGGGAGATCTGCGGGATGCAGGACACCATCCAGAAGCGGTACGGGAAGCGGCCCGAGCTGTTCCGGCCGCCGTACGGGAACTACAACCGCGACACCCTGCGCGCCGCCAAGTCCTGCGGCGTCAAGGCGGTGCCGCTGTGGGCCTCCGAGGGCTTCGCCCGGCACATGGAGTGGCGCGAGTGGGACAAGGACCTGCACCCGGGGGACATCATCCTCACGCACTTCCGCGGCCGTGAGGACTGGAAGGGCACGATGCCCGACATGGTCCGCACGGTGCTCAGGACGGTCACGGCCAAGGGGTACGCCGTGGCGCGGCTGGAGGACTACCTGTGAAGCGGCCCGCGCGGGGCCGGCCCGCGCGGGCCCGGGTGGCTCGGGTCCGGAGGGCTCGGGTCCGGGTGGCGGCGGTCGCGGCGGGGGTGCTCGCCCCCGTGCTGTTGCTGACCGGCTGCGCGCAGTCGGTCGACCCGATCGAGCGCCTCGGCCGGAAGGCGGCCGAGAAGATCCCGCGGAAGGTCCCGCGCAAGCTGCCGCAGGCGGAGCACCAGTGCGGGCCGGGGCCGCTCGGAACCCTGCGCCCGGGCGGGACGTTGTCCGAAGGCGTGAGCCCGGGTCTCGGCCCGGGCGACCCGCCCCGACCCCCCGTGACACCGCCTGCATTGGCACTCCGCTTGACCGAGTGCTAATCGTCGTCCTAGTCTCGGGCCTGGCACTCCCCACTGGAGAGTGCCAACAGCGACGGGCAGGTCCGGCACCCGCGACGACGGATCCACCTGGTCGCCACCTCAGATCAGTTAACCCCGCGAGATCTCCGAAGGGGGAGGTCGGATCGTGACGACCGCCAGCTCCAAGGTTGCCATCAAGCCGCTTGAGGACCGCATTGTGGTCCAGCCGCTCGACGCCGAGCAGACCACGGCCTCTGGCCTGGTCATCCCGGACACCGCGAAGGAGAAGCCCCAGGAGGGGGCTGTCCTCGCCGTGGGCCCGGGCCGCTTCGAGAACGGCGAGCGCCTGCCGCTCGACGTGAAGGTCGGCGACGTCGTGCTCTACAGCAAGTACGGCGGCACCGAGGTGAAGTACAACGGCGACGAGTACCTCGTCCTCTCGGCCCGCGACGTGCTCGCGATCATCGAGAAGTAGTCGAGAAGTAGTCGTCTGCTTCACCGGCAGATTTGCTTGAGCTGCGCCCCTGGTCACCCCGCTGATTGCCGGGCGGCGAGGGGCGCAGTTCGTTTGCTGCACGTTTTCCGGGGCGAACCCCCGGACCCCCGAGTTTCCGAGAGGGCTGAACCGCTCCCATGGCGAAGATCCTGAAGTTCGACGAGGACGCCCGTCGCGCCCTCGAGCGCGGCGTCAACAAGCTTGCCGACACGGTCAAGGTGACGATCGGCCCCAAGGGCCGCAACGTCGTCATCGACAAGAAGTTCGGCGCCCCCACCATCACCAACGACGGTGTCACCATCGCCCGTGAGGTCGAGGTCGAGGACCCGTACGAGAACCTCGGCGCCCAGCTCGTGAAGGAGGTGGCGACCAAGACCAACGACATCGCTGGTGACGGCACCACCACCGCCACGGTGCTGGCCCAGGCCCTGGTCAAGGAGGGCCTGCGCAACGTCGCCGCCGGTGCTTCCCCGGCCGCCCTGAAGAAGGGCATCGACGCCGCGGTCAAGGCCGTCTCCGACGACCTGCTCGCCACCGCGCGCCCCATCGACGACAAGTCCGACATCGCCGCCGTGGCCGGGCTCTCCGCCCAGGACACGCAGGTCGGCGAGCTCATCGCCGAGGCGATGGACAAGGTCGGCAAGGACGGTGTCATCACCGTCGAGGAGTCCAACACCTTCGGCCTGGAGCTGGACTTCACCGAGGGCATGGCCTTCGACAAGGGCTACCTGTCGCCGTACATGGTGTCCGACCAGGAGCGTATGGAGGCCGTCCTCGACGACCCGTACATCCTGATCCACCAGGGCAAGATCTCCTCCATCCAGGACCTGCTGCCGCTCCTGGAGAAGGTCATCCAGGCCGGTTCCTCCAAGCCGCTCCTGATCATCGCCGAGGACGTCGAGGGCGAGGCCCTCTCGACCCTGGTCGTGAACAAGATCCGCGGCACCTTCAACGCCGTCGCGGTGAAGGCCCCCGGCTTCGGCGACCGCCGCAAGGCGATGCTCGGCGACATGGCCACCCTCACGGGCGGCACCGTCATCGCCGAGGAGGTCGGCCTCAAGCTCGACCAGGTCGGCCTCGACGTGCTCGGCTCCGCCCGCCGCGTCACCATCACCAAGGACGACACGACCATCGTCGACGGCGGCGGCAACTCCGCTGATGTCGAGGGCCGCGTCGCCCAGATCAAGGCCGAGATCGAGGCCACGGACTCCGACTGGGACCGCGAGAAGCTCCAGGAGCGCCTCGCGAAGCTGGCCGGCGGCGTGTGCGTCATCAAGGTCGGCGCCGCCACCGAGGTGGAGCTGAAGGAGAAGAAGCACCGTCTGGAGGACGCCATCTCCGCGACCCGCGCCGCGGTCGAGGAGGGCATCGTCTCCGGTGGTGGCTCCGCGCTCGTCCACGCCGCCAAGGTCCTCGAGGGCAACCTCGACCTGACCGGCGACGAGGCCACCGGTGTCGCCGTCGTGCGCCGCGCCGTCGTCGAGCCGCTGCGCTGGATCGCCGAGAACGCCGGCCTCGAGGGCTACGTCATCACCACCAAGGTGGCGGAGCTGGACAAGGGCTTCGGCTTCAACGCCGCGACCGGCGAGTACGTCGACCTGGTCAAGGCCGGCGTCATCGACCCGGTCAAGGTGACGCGCTCCGCCCTGGAGAACGCCGCCTCCATCGCCTCCCTGCTGCTCACGACCGAGACCCTGGTCGTCGAGAAGCCGGCCGAGGAAGAGGCTGAGGCCGGTCACGGCCACGGTCACGGTCACGCCCACTGAGCGGTGAGCTGACTCCCGGTCGGCCCTGGTCGGCCTGAGCTGCCTGAGCTCGGTCGAAGGCCCGGCATCCCGTCGCGGGATGCCGGGCCTTCGCGTCTTCGGCTTCGCGCCGCGCGGTTCGGCTTCGCGTCTGCCGGGTGCTGTCCGCGTTGCCGGGTGCGGGTTGTGGTCCGTCCTCGCGCAGTTCCCCGCGCCCCTTCGGGGCGCTCCTCGTGCGGGGCGCTTCTCCTTCGGGGCGTAGCCCCTGCGGAGCTTGCCTACTTGGGGCCGTACTTTCTGCCCGTCCTCGATGTCACTCCGCCCAGGAGCGCCCTCGGGGTTACCTTTACCACGCCCATCAGGGCCTTGTAGCGCGGGTCCGGGATGGACAGGGACTTGCCGCGGGACAGGTCGGTGAGGGCCGCGGCCACCAATTTGTCGGCGTCCAGCCACATCCACTTGGGGATGTTGTCCGTGCCCATGCCCGCCCGCTCGTGGAACTCCGTGCGGACGAAGCCGGGGCACAGTGCCATCAGCCGCACCCCCGTGCCCGCCAGGTCCCGCGCCGCGCCCTGCGTGAACTGCACGACCCACGCCTTGGACGCGCCGTACGTCCCGCGCGGCACGAACGCCGCCACCGACGCGACGTTGACGACCCCGCCCCGGCCCCGCTCCCGCATCGCGCCCGTCGCCGCCGACGTCAGCCGGAGCACGGCCTCGCAGTGCACCTTCAGCATCGTCAGCTCGTCGGCGAGCGACACCTCCAAGTAGCGGCCCTTGTTGCCGAATCCGGCGTTGTTGACCAGCAGGTCGACTCCGTCGCGGCGACGGGCGAGCCGCTCCTCGACGGCCGTGATGCCGTCCTCCGTGGCGAGGTCGGCGGTCAGGACCTCCGCCTCGATGCCGTGCCGGTCGTGCAGCTCGGTCGCCTGCTCGCGCAGCCGCTTCGTGTCGCGCGCCACCAGGACCAGGTTGTGCCCGTCACCGGCGAGCCGCCGCGCGAAGGCGGCGCCGATACCGGCGGTCGATCCCGTAATCAGAGCCGTAGTCATGGACCAAGGCTAGTGAGCCTCAGTGCCCGCTGTGTCGTCCGGACGGCTTGCCCGCCTTCTGGCCCTTCTCGACGACCACGAACTGTCCCATCATTCCTCCGTCCTCGTGACTCAGCAGATGGCAGTGGTACATGTACGGAGTCCTGGGGTCGGCGGGGCCCTCGAAGCGCAGGGCCAGCTTCATGGTCGTGCCGTTCGGTATGAACACCGTGTCCTTGGGGCCGCGCAATTCGGGCGGCGGCGTGTCGCCGTTCATCTCCAGGACCCGGAACTGCACGTCGTGCACATGGAAGTTGTGCGGCATGCCGTTGTTGTTGCGCACGGTCCAGGTCTCGGTCGCGCCCCGCGTCACCACCTCGTCGATCCGGTCCATCCGCATCGCCCGGCCGTTGATCCCGGACCTCTTCAGGTCGAAGAACCGCGCCCGGCTCGCCCCCGCGCCGTCCGGCACCTCCAACTCGCCCAGCTCCGAGGGCAGTGCGGGCGAAGGGCGCAGCCGCTCCGCCGCCCGCAGCTGGAGCACGTCGAAGGAGTCGTCGCCCCCGCTGAACCGCTGCTGCCAGGCACCCCCGTAGTTGTCCTGCGGGAAACTGCGCAGCACGGTCCTCTCGCCGGGCCGCATCCGCACCACGATCTCGGCGCGCTCACCCGGCGACAGCTGTATCCGCTCCATCCGCGCCGGCCGCTCCAGGGCGCCGCCGTCCGTGCCGACCAGGGAGAACGCCCGGTCGTCCGGGAAGCCGAAGTCGTACGTACGCGCCGTCGAGGCGTTCAGGAGCCGCAGGCGTATCAGCTCGTCGCCCACCTCCTGGTACGGCTGGAGGGTGCCGTTGACCATGGTCCGGTCGCCGAGGAAGCCGACATCGCGCATCATCCTGTGGCCGTGGTCGAGCTTCGCGCCGTCGAACTTCACGTCCTGCACGATCACCGGCAGGTCGTCGACGCCGTACTTCTTCGGCAGCGCGAGGCGTTCACCGCGCCGGTCGTCGAGGAGGAACAGGCCCGCGAGGCCGCGCTGCACATGCTTCTCCGTCGCGCCGTGCGGATGCGGGTGGTACCAGAGCGTGGCCGCGGGCTGGTCCACCTTCCAGTGCGGGCTCCAGCTGCCGCCGGGCCGGATCATCTGGTGCGGGCCGCCGTCCATCTTCGCGGGCAGGTGCATGCCGTGCCAGTGCACGGTCGATGCCTCGTCGAGGCCGTTGCGTATCCGCACGCGGACCTTCTCGCCGCGCTTCGCACGCAGGGTCGGGCCCAGATGGTCGCCGTTGAAGCCCCAGGTCGGCGTGGTGCGCCCGGCCCTGAACTCCTTCTCGCCCCGCTGCATGCGCAGGTCGAAGACGCGGGTGCCGTCCTTGTCCAGGCGGGACTCGGCCAGCGGCGGTATCGCCAGGGCGTTGTCGAAGGATTCCTTGCCGACGGTGCTGATCTCGGCGTCCTGCCACAGCCACAGCAGGCCGCCGCCGAGTGCCAGCGCGACGACGGTGACGACGCTGCCGAGGATGATGAGGACACGCTTGAGGCGCGGCCTGCTCGTGAGTCGGGACATGATTCGAGAGTCGCGCCTCGGCCCGCCCGGGAGTATCGGGGACGGCCCCCACCCGACCCCGAATCAACTCCCGTGCCCCCCTAGGGACTTCCCCCATACCGCCGGGGCCTCGACGGCGCATCGGCGCTCCGCCCCTGCCTCGGCGCTCCACCCTTGCCCCGACGCTCCGCCCCTGCTTCAGCGCTCCGTCCGTGCCCCGGCGGTCCCGCTCCTGCCCCTGCGGCCCGCCCGCACTGCCCCCGCCGCCCGTGCCCCCCCGGCACCACCCGCGACGCTCAGGCTCCCTGCGCGCCGAGCTTCTCCACGTACTTGCGTGCCTTCTTCACCGTCTCCGGGTGCAGCGCGTCACCGGCCGCGAGCAGCGACGGGAGCAGTGCGCGCTCCGTGGTCACGGCCCGGAACTGCACGGCGACGGTGACCTCGTGGTCCGGGCGGTGCACGATCTCGACCGCGTCGCCCGCCTGGATCTCGCCCGGCTCGATGACCCGCAGATAGGCGCCCGGCAGCACGGTCTGCGTGAACCGCCGCACCCAGCCCGTCTCGCCCACATGGCCCTGGAACGTGCGGCACGGGATGCGCGACGAGGTCACCTCGAGGAGCAGGTCCGGACCGACGCGCCAACGCTCGCCGATCAGTGCGCCGTTCACGTCCACGCCGGACGTCGTGAGGTTCTCGCCGAAGCCGCCGTTGGGCAGCGTCCGGCCGAGCAGCCGCTCCCACGCGTCCAGGTCCTCGCGGGCGAAGGCGTACACCGCCTGGTCGTTGCCCCCGTGGTGGCGCAGGTCGCAGATGGTGTCTCCGGTGAGGCCGCTGCCGCCGGTGCCCTTGGGGCCCGGCGCGGTCACCCGGACGGACCCGTCGACGGGCTGCTTGTCGATCCCGGTGCGGCCGCCGGGAGCGTCGGTGTAGTCGACGGACTTGGGCCGGCCCACATTCACGGAGAGAAGCTTCATACGGCCAGGCTAAGCGAGCGCTACTCAAAGCGGCCACGCATTATTGGGCGACGGACCCAAGAGTCGCTTATGCTCGGATCATGATCGAGGCCCGTCATCTCCGTGTCCTGCGCGCCGTGGCCGCCACCGGCTCCTTCTCGGCGGCGGCCCGCGAGCTCGGCTGCACACAGCCCGCCGTCAGCCAGCAGATGAAGGCGCTGGAGGCGTCGGTGGGCACGCCGCTGCTGATCCGCACCGGCCGCGAGATGCGCCTCACGCAGGCCGGGGAGGCCCTGGTCCGGCACGCCGCGGGCATCCTCGCCGGGCTGACCGCGGCCGAGGAGGAGGTCGCCGCCATCGCCGGACTGCGCGCGGGCCGCGTCCGCCTCGTCTCCTTCCCGAGCGGCTCCTCCACCCTCGTGCCGGGCGCGCTCGCCGCGCTGCGCGCCGCGCACCCCGGCACCCGCGTCTCCCTGGAGGAGGCCGAGCCCCCGCGCTCGGTGGAGATGCTGCGCGAGGGCGACTGCGACGTGGCGCTCGCCTTCCGGTACGCGGGGGCCGCCGCCGCGGACGAGTGGGACGACCTCGTCGTACGGCCACTGCTCGACGACCGGCTGGTCGGCCTCGTACCGGAGGAGCATCGCCTGGCGAAGGCGGAGAGCGTCACCATCGGTGAGCTTGCCGACGAGTCGTGGATCGCGGGCTGCCCGCGCTGTCGCCGCCAGTTGGTGGAGGTCTGCGAGAGCGCGGGCTTCGCACCCCGCATCGACTTCGCCACGGACGACTATCCGGCGGTGATCGGCCTGGTCGGGGCGGGTCTCGGGGTCGCGGTGCTGCCCGAGCTCGCGATCGAGTCGGTACGCCCCAAGGGTGCCCGCGCCGTGACGGTGGAGCCCGCCGTGCGCCGGGAGATCGTGGCGCTCACGCTGCCCGATCTGGCGCAGGTGCCGGCCGTCGCCGCCACGCTGGACCACCTCGCGCGGGCCGCCACGCGCTGAGGCGCGTACGAAGAAACGTTCCTTCAGGGGGTCGCGCCGCTGCCCGCCGCCGTGACCAGGCGATTGCGGGCCCGGCCCATCAGTTCCTCGCGCTCGTCCTCGGTCAGCCCGCCCCACACGCCGTAGGGCTCGCGGACCGCGAGCGCGTGCGCCGCGCACTCCGCGCGCACCGGGCAGCGCATGCAGACCTCCTTGGCCGAGTTCTCACGTGCGCTCCGTGCCGCACCGCGCTCGCCCTCCGGGTGAAAGAAGAGCGAGCTGTCCACCCCGCGGCAGGCCGCGAGGAGCTGCCAGTCCCACAGATCTGCGTTCGGTCCGGGAAGGCGGGAGAAATCTGCCATTGCGTGTCTCCTGGTAGCCGTTCTGACGCCGATACGGTGCCCATGACCGTACATCTACTGTCTAAGGAGATGAAAATATGACTCATTGCGAATCTAGCCACAGACACCAGGAAAAGGGAAGAAAAGCCGCTAAATGGGGCATAGCTCTTGATGGCGCTCGTCGGGGCCCGTTGGGAGGGCGCATCCGCCCGCGCCGCCTGTGCCGTGTCCGCGCCCTCACGTAGAGTGCCGAAGACGGCTGACTGACCCGTAACTCTTTCGAGTGACCGTCGTTGAGAGTGCGGAGGCGGTTGAAAGAACAAGTGCTCGGGCAGGTGTCCGAGTGCGTCAACCGCACAGGTGACGACTTGTACCAGCCTGGAGGCTCAAGGTGACGCGCATCAGCTGCGGAGGACGGCCATGACATCCGTCCTCGTCTGCGACGACTCCCCGCTCGCCCGAGAGGCGCTGCGCCGCGCGGTCGCGACCGTGCCCGGCGTCGAGCGCGTGACGACAGCGGCCAACGGCGAGGAAGTCCTCCGCCGCTGGGGCGCCGACCGCTCGGATCTGATTCTGATGGACGTACGCATGCCCGGACTGGGCGGCGTGGAGACCGTGCGGCGGCTGCTCTCGGCCGACCCGGGAGCGCGCATCATCATGCTCACGGTCGCCGAGGACCTGGACGGGGTCGCGCTCGCGGTCGCCGCCGGGGCCCGCGGCTATCTGCACAAGGACGCCTCGCGCGCCGAGCTGCGCGCGACCGTCACACAGGCGCTCGCCGACCCGACCTGGCGGCTGGCCCCGCGCCGTCTTCGCTCGGCCGAGATGGGCGCGGCGCCCACGCTCACCGCGCGTGAGATCCAGGTGCTCGAAGGGATGAGCCACGGCCGGTCGAACGCCGAGATCGGCCGCGAGCTCTTCCTCTCCGAGGACACGGTGAAGACGCACGCCAGGCGGCTGTTCAAGAAGCTCGGCGCCTCGGACCGTGCGCACGCGGTGGCGCTCGGCTTCCGCTGGGGCCTGGTTCGCTGAGTGTGCTGTGGCGGGGCATGGTGATTCCCGTCCGCCGTGTGGCGGACGGGGCCATGGAGGCCCCGCAAGCACCCGCCTCGGGAGCGGCTTGTGGCGCTTCGCCGCCGATGCCGCATCCTTGAGGTGTGGAGTTCCTTGGGGACGAGTCGGCCGAGCGGGAGGGGAGGGTGCGGGAGATGAGTTCCGGCGCACCCGCTCATAACGCTTCGATGCACAACTATGGACGCGGTGCCACAGATCAGTCAGCACCAAGGCACCATGGACCGATGCGCGATGACAAGACGACGGTGATCGGTGCCCTCGTCCTACGCGCCGTCGAGGGGGACGAGCAGGCCACGCACGACCTGTTGGCCCACGTCCACCCGCTCGCGCTGCGGTACTGCCGCACCCGGCTCTCCCGACTTCCCGGTGACGCGCGGCACTTCGTCGAGGACCTCGCGCAGGAGGTCTGCGTCGCGGTGCTGCTCGCGCTGCCGCGCTACCGGGACACCGGACGGCCCTTCGAGGCCTTCGTCTTCGCCATCGCCGCGCACAAGGTCGCCGACCTGCAGCGGGCCGCGATGCGCCACCCCGGTTCCACCGCCGTGCCCTCGGACGAGATGCCCGAGCGGCCCGACGACTCCCTCGGGCCCGAGGAGCGGGCGCTGCTCAGCAGTGACGCCGAGTGGGCCAAGAAGCTGCTCGCCAACCTGCCGGACAACCAGCGCGAGCTGCTGCTCCTGCGCGTCGCCGTCGGCCTCACGGCCGAGGAGACCGGGCAGATGCTGGGGATGTCGCCGGGGGCGGTCCGGGTGGCCCAGCACCGCGCGCTGAGCCGCCTGCGGGCGCTGGCCGAGCAGTAGGCCCTTCCCGCCCGCCCACCCGCCCGCCCGCCCGGACGCCCGCCCTTCCCGCCAGCCCTTCCTGGCGCGCCCGCACGCCGGACGGGCTGAACGGAGCACCTGGGCCTCGTGCGGGTGGAGACTTTCGCCACCCCGTGGTGCGGTGACGCGCCCTCCCGGCTCCGCCGGGATTCCTTCCCCCGGCGGAGCCGGGATCCTTTTTCCGCCGCAGCGGTGCCCAGCCCGCACGGCGCATCCCGGTGGTGCCAAGCCGACCCCGGCCCAAGGGAGCCACCCCGCCACAGTGCAGCTGTAGAAACCTACGAACCCCCGCCCCCGCCGGCACTGTGGAATGAGAGAGCCATGCTTCCCGTTAGCATGGACATCCGCACCGATCAAGGCCATTGGGGAAGGTGTCATGACTGCAAACGTCGACGGAGTGCCCGAGAAATTCGCGACACTCGGGCTGACCTACGACGACGTGCTGCTGCTGCCGGGCGCGTCCGACATGGCACCCGGCGACATCGACACCGCCTCGTCCATCTCGAAGAACGTCCGGGTGAACGTCCCGCTGCTTTCCGCGGCGATGGACAAGGTCACCGAGTCCCGGATGGCCATCGCCATGGCCCGCCAGGGCGGCGTCGGCGTGCTGCACCGCAACCTCTCCATCGCCGACCAGGCCAACCAGGTCGACCTGGTCAAGCGCTCCGAGTCCGGCATGGTCACCGACCCGATCACGGTGCACCCGGACGCGACCCTCGCCGAGGCCGACGCGATCTGCGCCAAGTTCCGCATCAGCGGCGTCCCTGTGACCGACGGCGGCGGCAAGCTGCTCGGCATCGTCACCAACCGCGACATGGCCTTCGAGGCCGACCGCACGCGCCAGGTGCGCGAGGTCATGACCCCGATGCCGCTCGTCACCGGCAAGGTCGGCATCTCCGGCGTGGACGCCATGGAGCTGCTGCGCCGCCACAAGATCGAGAAGCTGCCGCTGGTCGACGACGCCGGTGTGCTCAAGGGCCTCATCACGGTCAAGGACTTCGTGAAGGCCGAGAAGTACCCGAACGCCGCCAAGGACTCCGAGGGCCGCCTCCTCGTCGGTGCCGCCGTCGGCGTCGCCGGGGACGCCTTCGACCGCGCCCAGGCGCTGATCGAGGCGGGCGTCGACTTCATCGTCGTCGACACCGCGCACGGCCACTCCCGGCTCGTCGGCGACATGGTCGCCAAGATCAAGTCGAACGCGGGCGGCGTGGACGTCATCGGCGGCAACATCGCCACCCGCGACGGCGCCAAGGCGCTCATCGACGCCGGTGTAGACGGCATCAAGGTCGGCGTGGGCCCCGGTTCCATCTGCACGACCCGCGTCGTCGCCGGCATCGGCGTACCGCAGGTAACGGCCATCTACGAAGCGTCGCTCGCCGCCAAGGAAGCCGGTGTCCCGGTGATCGGCGACGGCGGCCTGCAGTACTCCGGAGACATCGCCAAGGCGCTCGTGGCCGGTGCGGACACGGTCATGCTGGGCTCGCTGCTCGCGGGCTGCGAGGAGTCCCCGGGCGAGCTGCTCTTCATCAACGGCAAGCAGTTCAAGTCCTACCGGGGCATGGGTTCGCTGGGTGCCATGCAGTCGCGCGGCGAGCAGCGGTCGTTCTCCAAGGACCGGTACTTCCAGGAGGGCGTCGCCTCCGACGAGAAGCTGGTCCCCGAGGGCATCGAGGGCCAGGTGCCCTACCGGGGCCCGCTGTCGGCGGTCGTGCACCAGCTGGTGGGCGGTCTGCGCCAGTCGATGTTCTACGTGGGCGGGCGCACGGTGCCCGAGCTCCAGGCCAACGGCCGGTTCGTACGGATCACGTCCGCGGGCCTCAAGGAGAGCCACCCGCACGACATCCAGATGACGGTCGAGGCGCCGAACTACAGCCGTAACAAGTAGCCGATTCACCGGCGCGACGTGAGTCGCCGTGACCGGTGGCCACGCGCGTGTCGGGGATACTGGAACGGCATACGGAGCGCCATAGGAAAGCTGAAGGGCCACACACGTGACTGAGATCGAGATCGGCCGCGGCAAGCGCGGCCGCCGGGCGTACGCCTTCGACGACATCGCCGTCGTGCCGAGCCGGCGCACCCGGGACCCCAAGGAGGTCTCGATCGCCTGGCAGATCGACGCCTACCGCTTCGAGCTGCCCTTCCTCGCGGCCCCCATGGACTCCGTCGTCTCGCCGCAGACCGCCATCCGCATCGGTGAGCTCGGCGGCCTCGGCGTGCTGAACCTCGAAGGCCTGTGGACGCGGTACGAGGACCCGCAGCCGCTGCTCGACGAGATCGCGGAGCTGCCCGCGGAGGCGGCCACCCGCCGCCTCCAGGAGATCTACGCCGCTCCCATCAAGGAGGAGCTGATCGGGCAGCGCATCAAGGAGGTGCGCGACTCCGGAGTCGTCACCGCCGCCGCCCTGTCGCCGCAGCGCACCGCGCAGTTCTCCAAGGCCGTCGTGGACGCGGGCGTGGACATCTTCGTGATCCGTGGCACGACGGTGTCGGCCGAGCACGTCTCCGGTGCCGCCGAGCCGCTGAACCTGAAGCAGTTCATCTACGAACTCGACGTCCCCGTGATCGTCGGCGGCTGCGCCACGTACACCGCCGCCCTGCACCTGATGCGCACCGGCGCGGCCGGTGTCCTCGTCGGCTTCGGCGGCGGCGCCGCGCACACCACGCGCAACGTCCTCGGCATCCAGGTGCCGATGGCCACGGCCGTGGCCGACGTCGCGGCGGCCCGCCGTGACTACATGGACGAGTCCGGCGGCCGGTACGTCCACGTCATCGCCGACGGCGGCGTCGGCTGGTCCGGCGACCTGCCCAAGGCCGTCGCCTGCGGCGCGGACGCCGTGATGATGGGCTCCCCGCTGGCGCGCGCCACGGACGCGCCCGGCAAGGGCCACCACTGGGGCATGGAGGCCGTCCACGAGGACGTGCCGCGCGGCAAGAAGGTCGACCTCGGCACCGTCGGCACCACCGAGGAGATCCTCGCCGGTCCCTCGCACATCCCGGACGGCTCGATGAACTTCTTCGGGGCGCTGCGCCGGGCCATGGCCACGACGGGCTACAGCGAGCTGAAGGAGTTCCAGCGCGTCGAGGTCACGGTGGCGGACTCCCAGCACCGCCGCTGACGTCCGTACGGAGCTGCAACGGCCTGGGGCCGGCCACCCGAAGGTGGCCGGCCCCAGGCCGTTTCGCGTGCCGCGTGCCGCTACTGGGCGGCGCGCTTGGCGCTGCCGAAGGCCGCGACGGCGGCTATCGCGAAGAACACGTACGTCATCGCGTCGGCGTCGTGCTTCCACGCCTCCTGCACGAAGTCGAAGTGGTCGAAGAACACTTCGGTGAAGTCGAGGTTCAGCTTGTCGGCGATGACGATGGAGGCGCCGACCAACTGGCCCAGGTACACCGCGCCGAGCGAGAAGACCGCGGCGAGGGCGCCCAGCGCCGGGTTGGGGCCGCCCACCTTGCCCGCGACCAGACCCACGACGAAGCCGACGCCGACCGCCGCCCAGCCGATCTCGTGCTCGGTGGCGCCGATGATGCCTCCGTAGACGCCCGCGGCGACCAG
The DNA here is from genome assembly GCF_055594065.1 of Streptomyces sp. NPDC040610. Lineage (NCBI taxonomy): Bacteria > Bacillati > Actinomycetota > Actinomycetes > Kitasatosporales > Streptomycetaceae > Streptomyces > Streptomyces sp. NPDC040610. The sequence continues at coordinate 320,442 of NZ_JBVIXA010000001.1, forward strand.
GGCGGCGACGAGAGCGACCACCACGCCGAGGCCGACGTTGCCCCGCGCGGCCGGGGGCGGCGGCGGGAAGCCACCGGGCTGCGGCTGCTGCGGGAAGGGGTTGTACGGCTGCTGCGGCTGCTGGCCGTAGGGCTGTTGCGGCTGCTGCGGGTAGCCGTAGCCGGGCTGCTGGCCGTACGGCTGCTGCGGCTGGCCGTACGGCTGTCCGCCCTGACCTGGAGGTGGCGGCTGCGTCATCTGGTTTCCCCCTGGGATACGAGTGCACTGGTGTGCGGTAAGTGACTGGATCCGCACGGTAGCAGCAGCGGGCGAAGGGCCCCAGGGGGTTGTGTGTGGGATCAGAGGCGGTGGGCGGCGCCCGCCGGGGTCGCGCCCCTGGTGTCGAGCAGGAGCTGGGCCTTCACGGCGAGGCCTTGGAGGTCGTAGGTGCGGTGGTGCTGGAGCAGGATCGTCAGGTCGGCGTCGGCGGCCGCTTCGTAGAGGGTGTCCGCGCGGGGCACGGGATGGCCGAGAACGTTCCAGTGCCCCACGTAGGGGTCGTGGTAACTCACGGCGGCGCCGAGCTCCATCAGGCGGACCGCGATCTCCTGGGCGGGGGCGCCCTGCTGGTCGGCGACGTCCGGCTTGTAGGTGACGCCGAGGAGCAGCACGCGGGCGCCGCGCGCGGACTTGCCGTGCTCGTTGAGCAGGGTCGCGGCGCGCTGGATCACATAGCCCGGCATCCGGTCGTTGACCTGCTGGGCCAGCTCGACCAGGCGCAGCGGGCGCAGGCCGCGCGCGGGCCCGGGGACGTCCAGGGGGACGCCGTGGCCGCCGACGCCGGGGCCGGGACGGAAGGCCTGGAAGCCGAAGGGCTTGGTCTCGGCGCAGCGGATGACGTCCCACAGGTCGATGCCGAGGTCGTGGCAGAGCACCGCCATCTCGTTGACCAGCGCCATGTTCACGTGCCGGTAGTTGGTCTCCAGGAGGTGCACGGTTTCGGCCTCCCGGGGTCCGCGCGCGCGGACGACCTTGTCGGTGAGGCGGCCGTAGAAGGCGGCGGCGGACTCGGTGCAGGCGGGGGTGAGGCCGCCGATGACCTTGGGGGTGCCCGCGTAGCCGTGGGTGCGGTTGCCGGGGTCGAGGCGGGCGGGGGAGTAGGCGAGGTGGAAGTCCCGTCCGGCGCGCAGGCCCGAGCCCTGTTCGAGCAGGGGGCGCAGGAACTCCTCGGTGGTGCCCGGGTACGCGGGCGACTCCAGGATGACCGTGGTGTGCGGGCGCAGGCGGGCGGCGAGGGCGCGGGCGGCGTCGGCCACCTGGCCGAGGTCGAGCGAGCCGTCCGCGGCGGGGGGCGTGGGGGCGCAGATGACGGCCGTGCGGACGCGGCCGAGCTCGGCGGGGTCGGTGGTCGGCCGGAAGCCCCCCGAGAGCATCCGGCGGACGTCGGCGGCGGTGAGGGTCCCTTCGGTGCCGTCACCCGGAAGGCGGCCCCCGGCCAGGTCGGGTGCGCGGCCGGGGTCGTAGCCGATGGTGGCGATGCCGCCGGCGGCGGCGGCCTGGGCGAGGGGCAGGCCGAGGTGGCCGAGACCGATGACGGCGAGGTCAGCTGGCATGGCGGTGAGCCGTCCTTCCCAATAGCCGGGGCGGATATAGCCAAAGCGGGACGATCGCGCAAGCCCTGTGGACAAGATGGGCGAGCGCAATGTCAGACTAGGAGTAAATATGACCGATTTGCGGGATTGGGCCCCTCCCGGCATCGGAGTGTTGGCGGCGGTTTCCGCAGGCCGTGGAAGTTCTCGGTGGCCCCTCTGACCCCGACAGTCACAGCTGTCACGGCGGCCGCAGCGGTATCAACGTTTTCCACAGGCCGTGGCCGAACCCGGCGGGCGCGACCAGAATCTGGGCATGATGTGAGCGCGACCACACCCGAACAGCACGGGAGGCAGCGGTGAGGACAGCGACTCTTGGCCCGGCGGAGCGCGCCGAGGCACTCGCGGGCATGGCCGAGCACGAGCTGGACATTCTCGTCGTGGGCGCCGGCGTGGTCGGCGCGGGCACCGCGCTCGACGCCGTCACCCGCGGCCTGAGCACCGGCCTGGTCGAGGCCAGGGACTGGGCGTCGGGCACGTCGAGCCGGTCGAGCAAGCTGATCCACGGTGGCCTGCGCTATCTGGAGATGCTGGACTTCGCGCTGGTGCGCGAGGCGCTGAAGGAGCGCGGCCTGCTCCTCGAACGGCTCGCGCCACACCTCGTGAAGCCCGTCCCGTTCCTGTACCCCCTCCAGCACCAGGGCTGGGAGCGGCTGTACGCGGGCTCGGGCGTCGCGTTGTACGACGCCATGTCGATGGCGCGCGGCCACGGCCGCGGCCTGCCCACCCACCGCCACCTGACCCGCCGTCACGCCCACCGCGTCGCCCCGTGCCTGAAGAAGGACGCCATGGTCGGCGCCCTGCAGTACTACGACGCGCAGATGGACGACGCCCGCTATGTGGCCACCCTCGTGCGCACCGCCGCGGCGTACGGCGCGAAGGCCGCCAACCGCGCCCGGGTCACGGGCTTCCTGCGCGAGGGCGAGCGCGTCGTCGGCGCCCGGGTCCAGGACGTCGAGGCCGGCGGGGAGTACGAGATCCGGGCCAAGCAGATCGTGAACGCCACGGGCGTGTGGACCGACGACACCCAGGCCATGGTCGGCGAGCGCGGCCAGTTCCACGTCCGGGCGTCCAAGGGCATCCACCTGGTCGTGCCGAAGGACCGGATCAACTCCTCGACCGGGCTCATCCTGCGCACGGAGAAGAGCGTGCTCTTCGTGATCCCCTGGGGCAGGCACTGGATCATCGGGACCACGGACACCGACTGGGACCTGGACAAGGCCCACCCGGCAGCCTCCAGCGCGGACATCGACTATCTCCTGGAGCATGTGAACTCGGTGCTGGCGGTGCCGCTCTCGCGCGACGACGTGCAGGGGGTGTACGCGGGCCTGCGGCCGCTGCTCGCCGGGGAGTCGGACGCCACCAGCAAGCTGTCCCGCGAGCACACGGTCGCCCATCCCGCGCCGGGCCTGGTCGTCGTCGCGGGCGGCAAGTACACGACGTACCGCGTCATGGCCAAGGACGCCGTCGACGAGGCGGTGCACGGTCTGGACCAGCGGGTCGCGGACTGCGTCACGGAGGACATCCCGCTGGTCGGCGCCGAGGGCTATCGCGCGCTGTGGAACGCCCGCGCGGGCATCGCGGCCCGCACGGGCCTCCATGTGGTGCGCGTGGAGCACCTGTTGAACCGGTACGGCTCGCTGGCGGAGGAAGTGCTCGAACTGGTCACCGCCGACCCGTCCCTGGGCGAACCGCTGGCCGCGGCCGAGGACTATCTGCGCGCCGAAGTCGTCTACGCCGCATCGCACGAGGGCGCCCGCCACCTGGACGACGTGCTCACGCGGCGCACCCGCATCTCCATCGAGACCTTCGACCGCGGCACCCGCAGCGCCCGCGAGTGCGCGGAGCTGATGGCGCCGGTGCTCGGCTGGGACAAGGACCAGATCGAGCGCGAGGTCCAGCACTACGAGAAGCGGGTGGAGGCCGAGCGCGAGTCGCAGCGCCAGCCGGACGACCTGACGGCCGACGCGGCACGCCTCGGGGCGCCCGACATCGTGCCGCTGTAGCCGGACGCGGTGCCGCCGGAGTGCGGCCTCCCCCTCGGGATAAGACAGGGGGAGGCCGACCTTCCGCTTATCGGCAAGTAGTCCAAGCAGTCAAGGAGCGGTCGGGGGTTCTGGGTGGTTTGACCCGAGGAGGGTGGCCAAGGGGGGTATGGACAGCGAGGTTTGGGGTGGTGCGCCGGGGTTCACTCGGTGGGAATGTCCATGATGTGGGACGACGGACCCGCGGCGTCGGCCGGTCCCCGGGTGAGGGACAATGAAGGCTCTGTCGGGGCTGGTTGTGCGGGTAGTTGAGGGGACGCATGTCGGAGGCTGAGCGGACGGGCGAGGCTCGTCAGGATCAGAGCGCACGTCTCCTCGCGGGCCGGTACCGGCTCGGTGACGTGCTCGGCCGCGGCGGCATGGGCACCGTCTGGCGGGCCAAGGACGAGACGCTGGGCCGCACGGTCGCGGTCAAGGAACTGCGCTTCCCGTCGAGCATCGACGAGGACGAGAAGCGCCGGCTCATCACGCGCACGCTGCGCGAGGCCAAGGCGATCGCCCGGATCCGCAACACCAGTGCCGTGACGGTCTTCGACGTGGTCGACGAGGACGACCGGCCCTGGATCGTGATGGAGCTGGTCGAGGGCAAGTCCCTCGCCGAGGCCGTGCGCGAGGACGGGCTGCTCACGCCGAGGCGCGCCGCGGAGGTCGGGCTCGCCGTGCTCGACGTGCTGCGCTCGGCGCACCGCGAGGGCATCCTGCACCGCGACGTGAAGCCGTCCAACGTGCTGATCGCCGAGGACGGCCGCGTCGTCCTCACCGACTTCGGCATCGCCCAGGTCGAGGGCGACCCGTCCATCACGTCGACGGGCATGCTCGTCGGCGCCCCCTCGTACATCTCGCCGGAGCGGGCGCGCGGCCACAAGCCGGGCCCCGCGGCCGACCTGTGGTCGCTCGGCGGGCTCATCTACGCGGCCGTGGAGGGCGTGCCCCCGTACGACAAGGGCTCGGCCATCGCGACCCTCACCGCCGTGATGACCGAGGCCGTCGAACCGCCGCAGAACGCCGGTCCGTTGCTGGAGAAGGTCATCTACGGCCTGCTCGCCAAGGACCCCGAGCAGCGGCTCGACGACGCGAGCGCGCGGGCGATGCTCCGTGAGGTCGTCAACGCCCCGGACATCCCCGAGGACAAGGCCCCCGCGGAGCCGGTGGACGCGACGAAGGTCGTGCCGCTGCCCCCGGTCCCGCCGCAGGCGCCGCCGTCCGGCTCCTCCGGCGGCCGCAAGGGCGAGGAGGCCGCCGAGCGGCTGAAGGGCGCGTTCCGCTCGGTGCGCAAGAAGGCGGCGGCCGCGGCCACGTCGGCCCGTGGCGCGGGTGCGGCGGGCGGTGCAGCGGCTGGTGGGGCCGGTGGTGCCGCGTCGGTCGGCGGTCCGGCCGCCGGTGGCGGTGCGGGCAACGCCGGTTCGGCGTCGGGCGCTTCGGCCGGGTCCGGTGTGACCGGGCACGGCGGTGGTGGCGCCGCGGGTGCTGCCTCCGGGACGGCGAGCGGGACTGCCGCTTCGGGGACGGCTGCTTCCGGTGCGGTCGGTGCTGTCGGTGCGGGGGAACGTATCGGCGGTACGGCTGGGAGCGGTGGCGCCGAGCGTGGTGCTGGTGCTGGTGCTGGTGTCGCGGGGCGTGGTGGCGCGGGCTCGGCCTCGGGTGCGGGCGCGGCCTCCGGGAGCGTGGGTGCCGGAGCGGGCGCGGGCGTGGGGATGAACTCCACCGGTGCGGGCGCCGGTTCGCACGGCGCGGCGCGGATCCCGGCGCAGCCCAGCGGGCCGCCGAAGCCGCCCGCCCGGGCGCCGCTCACGGATGTGGTGCCGCGGCGCACGCTGGTGATCATCGCGGTGGTCGTCGCCCTCGCCGTGCTCGGCACGGTGCTCGCTTTCGCGCTCAACGGCGACGGCGGCGGCAAGGACGACAAGAGCGGCAGCGACAAGTCCTCGTCCAGCGGGGCGACCGCGGGCGGCGAGGGCGAGGAGAAGGGCTCCGGGAAGGACTCGGGGAAGAACGACGACTCCGGTTCCGGCAAGGGCAAGGACGGCCAGGGCGACCAGGGCAAGGAGCAGGACGACAGCTCCGGCTCGGGCAAGGACGACGACGCGGGGCAGGGCTCGCCCATCGGCGGCGGCAAGGGCGACGGCGCCGAGGAGACGTACAAGCACCCGCAGGGCTTCTCGATAGGCTTGCCGAAGGGCTGGAAGTTCCGCTCGACCGACCGCGCGGGCGCACGCTTCACCGGGCCGAACGGGCAGAAGCTGCTCATCGGCTGGACCCCGACGCCCAAGGACAACCCGGTGGCCGACTGGAAGAACCAGGAACTGGGCATGCGCCGGGCCCAGTACGACCGGATCCGCATAGAGAAGGTCGACTTCCGGGGCTGGAACACGGCGGACTGGGAATTCACCTACGTGGACGGCGGTACGAAGTACCGCTCCGTGGACCGCGGCTTCGTCGTCAACGGCAGCCTGGGCTACGGACTGATGTACACCGCGAAAGCGGACGACTGGGGCAGCGATCAGCGACGCGACGCCTGGCGGACGTTCACACGGACCTTCGAGCCGAAGAAGTGACGGTGGGGCGGGACCGGTGAGATGGCCGGGCGATGACCGGTGAGATCTCGCATCCCCTCAATACGGTTCGGTTGTGGCACGTATCGTGAGTGCTTGCGGAGGGTAAGCAGCCGCAACGAGCCGTAAGTCGAACGGAATTGACCACCGGGCGGATGGGGGAGGCATCGTGGACGACTATGCGGGACGGGTACTCGCCGACCGCTACCGCCTGCCGCTGCCTCCGGCCGACGAGTACGAACTCGCGGAGACCCGCGCCTTCGACACCTACAGCGGCCAGGAAGTCCTGGTCCGGCAGGTGCCGCTGCCCGAGATCGTCGAGGCGGAGGTGCTCGGCGACGAGGCGTACGGCGACGGCGATCTGAGCGACGTCCTGCCCGGCGGGCTGCCCGAGGGGTTCCGGAGCGCGCGCGGGAGCGCGGCCCGGGGCGGCGCCCGGCGCGCGGGCTCGCGCGCCACCCGCAGGCCCAGCGACCCCGCGGTCCTGCGGGCCATCGAGGCCGCGCAGGCCGCCGCGCGCATCCCCGACCACCCGCGGCTCGACCAGGTCTTCGACGTGTTCGCGGAAGACGGCTCGCTGTGGATAGTGAGCGAACTGGTGGCGGCCCGGCCGCTCGCGGCGTTACTGGCCGACCGGCCGCTGAACCCCTTCCGCGCGGCGGAGGTCGCGGCGGACGTCGTCACGGCCCTGCGCGTCCTGCACGCGCACGGCTGGGTGCACCGGAACATCACCGCGCGCACGGTGCTCGTCTGCGACGACGGCCGCGTGATGCTGACGGGGCTCGCCGCGGGCGCGGCGGAGGAGGCCCTGTGCGGGTACGACCCGCGGCCCGAGGAGGACGACTTCGCGGGCTTCACCGAGCCCGAGGGCGCGGTGCCCGAGCCGGTGGGCGGCGCGGGGTACGCGGCGTTGGAGGCCGCGGGGGCGGACGGGGACGCCGAGTACGGCGAGTACGACGAGGAGACCGCGTACGGCGAAGAGGCCGCGTACGACGGGGGCGAGGCGTACGGCGGGGGCGACGGGTACGGCGGGGAGCCCGCGTACGGCGAGGGCCCCGGGTACGGCGAGGGGCCGGGCTACGGCGAAGGCCCCGCGTACGGCGACAGCGGCACGTACGGCGACAACGGCTCCTACCGCGAGCACGGCGGCAACGGATCGCGTGGGCACGCCGCGATCGAGGCCGCGCGGCACGCGGACGACGGGGGTGCCGAGCCGCCGAACGGCACGGCCGAGCGGGACCTCAGGGCGGCGCGGGCCGGGGCCATCGCCGCGTACCGGGCGGGCGCGGCGCGTGCCGCGGCCCGGGTGAGCGAGCGCGGCGAGGCGGGCGGCGGCGCCGAGCGCGGTGACGGCGCGTACGAGACGTACGGCACCGAGGGCGCGGACGGCGACGGCGGCGCGGTCGGCTCCGTCGGGCACATCTCGGATCCGTACGGGGTCCGGGAGCGGCAGAAGAAGCCGTGGCACGGGGCTGTGCCGCGCACCGGGGCCGTGCCCGCGCAGGGCGGCGCGCCGGGCTCCCACGGCGCATCGGACCCCCACCGCGCACCGAACCCGCACAGCGCACCGAACCCGCACAGCGCACCGAACCCGCACAGCGCACCGAACCCGCACAGCGCGCCGGACCCGCACAGCGTCCCCAGCGGACACCGCACGCCCGGCGCCCCAGGACCGCACAGCGCCCCCGGCGCACAGGGCGGCGCACAGAGCCCCCCGCCCCACCCCTTCACCAAGCAACTCCCGTCCGCCCGTACGCAGCCCGCTCCGGACCGGCCGACCTCCGCGCACCCGGCCCCGTATCCCTCGGCACCGCACCCGTCGGCACCGCGTGAGTCGGCCCCGTACGCCTCCGCGCCCCACGAGTCCGCCCCGTACGCCCCGACGCCGTACCAGTCGAAGCAGAACCTCCCCGCCCCCGGCGCCCACCCCGCGCACGACCTCGCCAAGTCGCCCGCCCCCAGGGGCACAGCCGGCGCCCCCGAGGGCAACGCCCGCCCCCGTGAGGGCGAGTGGGACGACCCCGCGGGCGAGCTCCGCGCGCGTCGCGGCCCCACCACCGCGCTCGCCGCCGAGCGGGCCCGGCACGCCCGGATGACCGTCGTCGGCGCCGTCACGGAGCGGTGGGCACCGGAGCAGGCCGGGCCGGTGCACGACAACTGGCAGCTGGCCGCGCCCATCGGGCCCGCCACCGACCTGTGGGCGCTCGGCGCGCTGCTGTTCCGCGCCGTCCAGGGCCACGCCCCGTATCCGGAGGACAGCACCGCCGAACTGGTGCAGCTGGTGTGCGCGGAGCCGCCCGCGTTCGCGGAGGAGTGCGGACCGCTGCGGCCCGTCGTCGAGTCGCTGCTGCGTCAGGACCCGACCGAACGCATCGACTTCGAGGAGCTGAGCGGCTGGCTGCGCTCCCTGGTGCGGTCGGCGCCGGAGCCGGAAGCGGGCGCGCACGTGGTGCCCGCGCCGCCGTACGACGGCGGCAAGCTCCCCGTCGTACGCCGCCGCGGAGAGGTCGTCCGCAAGCGCCGCTCGCCCGCGCCGGTCCCGGCCGGGGACGAGGGCGGCCAGGGGCACGGCCGCCACAAGCGCGCCCGGGAGCGCGTCAAGGAGCGCGGCAGGGACACAAGGCCGGTGCGGGCGCCGCGCCCAGAGCGGGAACCGAGCGCCCGGGGGCCGCGGTCGCTGGGCCGCGTGCTGCTCGTCGTGATCCTCGCGGGTCTGGTGGCGGCCGTCGCGTACGCGATGCTGTTCATGCCCGAGTCCGGCGAGGGCGAGAACACCGGCCGCACCGGCAACGCGGGCGAGGTCAGCCCGGCGCCGGACGGCGACGGCGACCGCCCGAGCGGGGGTGACGCGCCGGACGGCGAAGGGAAGGGCACGGACGGCGGCGAGGACGGCAAGGCGTCGGCCCCGGAGAAGACCCCCGGTTCGCAGGAGCCGCAGACCACCGACCCGGATGTCGCGTCGGGCTTCACGCTGCGCAAGGACGCCGAGGGCTTCCGGGTGGCCGTGGCCGACGGCTGGGACCGGCAGCCCAAGAACGGCCGCGGCCAGGTTCTCTACACCCACGGCCGCTTCGAGCTCCTCGTCGTCCCCGGCCGCGACAGCACCGGCGACTTCGGCACGGACCCGATGAAGTACCAGAAGGAGGACGAGCGCGAACTCCAGCCGTTCCGCGACTCGTCGTGGGCCACCTCCAGCGGCCTCCGGCTCGTCGACGTGGGCGGAAAGTCCCGGGCCGAGGGCCAGTTCACCTGGCAGGACACCGACGGCACCGAGGTCTTCGTACGCAATCTCGCGATGGCCGTGGACGGGAAGTACCACGTGCTCCAGGTGCGTGGGCCCGAGGCCGAGCGGGACGAGGTGACGCGCCTGTTCGAGCAGGCGTCGACGTCCTACCGGCCCTCCGGCTGACCACCGACCCGCCGGTACGGGCACGTCAACTGGCCCTCGCCGGGCAGGTGTCCGCCCCTGCCCGCGTCACAGTGCGGTCTCTGATGACCCCCTCCCGTTCCCTGCACGCGCCCCCCTCCTTAACCTGGCTCTGGCAAACCTCAAGAACCTGGCCCTGTCAAGACCAACTGCGGGGGAACGTGAATCAGATGCAGGGCCTGCTCCTCGCCGGCCGCTACCGGCTCGGCGAGTCCATCGGCAGCGGTGGCATGGGCCGCGTGTGGCGCGCCCGGGACGAGGTGCTGCACCGCGTCGTCGCCGTCAAGGAACTGACGGCGGCCCAGTGGGTGCAGGAGGCCGACCGCGAGGTGCTGCTCACCCGGACGCAGACGGAGGCGCGCGCCCAGGCCCAGATCAACCACTCCGCGGTCGTCACGGTCCACGACGTCGTCGAGTACGACGACCGGCCCTGGATCGTGATGGAGCTGGTCGAGGGCAACTCGCTCGCCGACGCCGTCCGGGACCGGGGCCGCATCGAGCCCCGCGAGGCCGCCCGCGTCGGCCTGTGGGTGCTGCGGGCCCTGCGGGCGGCGCACGGCGCCGGGGTGCTGCACCGCGACATCAAGCCGGGCAACGTGCTGCTTTCCGAGGACGGCCGGGTGCTGCTCACCGACTTCGGGATCGCCTCGATCGAGGGCGACTCGACGATCACGCGCACCGGTGAGGTCGTCGGCTCCGTCGACTATCTGGCGCCCGAGCGGGTCAGCGGCGCCAACCCCGGCCCCGCCGCCGACCTGTGGGCGCTCGGTGCCACCCTGTACACGGCGGTCGAGGGCAACTCGCCGTTCCGGCGTACGTCGCCGCTCGGCACGATGCAGGCCGTGGTGACCGAGGAGCCCGACCCGGCGCGGTACGCGGGGCCGCTCGGACCCGTCATCTCGGCGCTCCTGGCCAAGGACCCGGACGCGCGGCCGGACGCGGCCGAGGCGGAGCAGATGCTCGCGGAGGCGGCGGAGGGACGGCGTCCGGGGGCGGCACAGGCGTACGTACCGACGACGGTGAACGAGGCGCCGACGGCCCACACGCCCCCGCACCACCCGTCCACCACGCCCCCCGCACCACCCGCCGCGGCGCACACCCCGTCCTCCGCCACGCCGACCCCGCACGCCCAGGGCCCGCACACCCCGGCCTCGGCCACCCCGGTCCCGGGAGCGGCGCATTCCGGCCACGTGGACCCCGGCGGGCGGACGCCGGGACAGGCCGCCGATCCGTCCGGCCACGCCACACCGCCCCCGTACGGCACTTCCCAGACGCACGCCGCACCGACCTCCTACGGCACTCACGGCCCGTACGACACGGGCGCCACCGCTCCCACGCCCTTCGGGCCCGGACGGCGGCGCCTGCTCCGAGCCGTCGCGCCGATCGTGGCGGCCGCGGCGATCGGCGGGGGCGCGGTGTTCGGGTATCTGTACCTCGGTGGCGGCGGCGACGGCGGCAGTGAGGGCAAGGGCGGGAACGGCAAGGGGGACAAGGCCGGTGAGGTCGTCGGCGCGATCCCCAAGAGCTGGGTGCGCGTGCACGACGCGGAGGGCTTCAGCCTCATGCTGCCCAAGGGCTGGCAGCGGCAGGTGGACGGCTCCCAGATCGACTACACCCCGGACAACGGCCGCCACTTCGTGCGCATCAGCGTCGACCCCAGCCCCGACTTCGACAGCCCGTACGCCCACCAGCTCGACCTGGAGAAGCAGGTGAAGAGGCTGCCCGACTACCGGCGGCTGCACCTGAACTCCAACACCTTCCGCGACCGGCCCGGCGCCCTCTGGGAGTTCAGCTGGACGGCGGGCGCCAGCGACACCACAAAGGGCCCGCGGCAGGCCATCTCGCAGAGCTACATCAACCGCGCCGGCACCGAGTACGTGATCTACATGTCGGCGCCGGAAGGAAGCTGGAACAAGACGCGGCAACAGTTCGACGCGGTGCTGCGCGGCTGGCGCGACTGACCTCGGCGCGCTCGCCGACCGGCCCCGGTGTGCCCGGCGACTGACCCCGGCGCGCCCGTCGACGGCTTCGGCCCGCTCCCCCGACGGGCACGGCCCGAACTCCGCGGGATACGGCCTGAACTGGCCCTTGTCCGGGCGGAGAGGATCCGTGACCACACCTCTGGGGCATGATGGCCGCATGGGGAGCCTGGGTGACAGCACCCGTGTGATCGCCGGCCGTTACCGCCTGGAGGTGCGGGTGGGTCAGGGCGGCATGGGTGTCGTGTGGCGCGCGACCGACCAGCTCCTCGGCCGTCGCGTCGCCGTCAAGGAGATCCCGCTCGACGAGACGCTCTCCGCCGAAGAGGCCGCGCGGCAGCGCGAGCGCACCCTGCGCGAGGCCCGTGCCGTCGCGCAGTTGCGGCATCCGCACATCATCGTCGTGCACGACGTCGTCGTCCACGACGAACGCCCGTACCTGGTCATGGAGTTGATCGAGGGCCCCACGCTGGCCCTGCGCATCGGCAGGTCGGGACCGCTCGGCCCGCAGGCCGCCGCCCGCATCGGCCTCGACCTGCTCGGCGCCCTCGGCGTCGCGCACGCCGCGGGTGTCCTGCACCGCGACCTGAAGCCCGCCAACGTGCTCCTGGAGGAGGCCACCGGCAGGGTGGTGCTCACGGACTTCGGCATCGCGCAGGTCAGCGGGGCGACGACGCTCACGGAGAGCGGGTCGTTCGTGGGCTCGCCGGAGTACACCGCGCCGGAGCGGATGTCGGGCGAGCGCACCGGCCCGGCGTCCGACCTGTGGTCGCTCGGCGCGCTGCTCGTGGCCGTGGTCAGCGGGGAGTCGCCGTTCCGGCGCGACTCGATCGGCGGGGTGCTGCACGCCGTCGTCTTCGACGAGATTCGCCCGCCGCCCGCCGCGGAGCCGATCGCGCCCCTCGTCCTCGGCCTGCTCGAACGCGACCCGGAGCGGCGCCTGGACGCGGCCGGGGCGGAGCGGCTGCTGCGCGCGTACGTCGAGACCGGGGTCATGCCGGGGCTGCCGGGGCTGCCGGGGGAGGGGACGAGTGCTCGGCGTCCCGCGCTGGCTTCCGCGCGGGGGCGGTTGTCGGGGCGTGCGCGTGGCCGCGTGCCGGGGCGTGCGCCCGGGCGGTCGTGGGGTCGCTCGGAGGGGCGCACGGGCGGTCGCTCGGAGGGCCGCGCTGACGGCCGTACGGACGGTCGTTCGGAGGGCCGTGCGGCAGGCCGTTCCGGCCGTTCGGGCCGGACGTGGGGCTCGGGCCGTTCCTGGCGCTCAGGGCGCACGGGGCCCTCGTCGGGGCGTCGCCCCCTCCTCTCCCTGCTCCCCGGCCGCCATCCCCCCGGGAGCCAGCGCACGCAGCGGACGCCCGCACGCCCCGGGCACCTGGACGAACCCGCCGCGCCCCTGTCCGCCCCCGCGCGCCGACGCCAGAACCGCATCATGCTGATCACCGCCGCCCTGGTCGCGGCCGTGGCGGGCGGCGCCGTCTCGGCCGCGACGCTGCTGCTCGGGCAGGACGGCGACGGGGACGGCGGCCGGACATCGCCGCCCAGTTCGGCGTCGCCCGACAACCCGACGGACTCCGGCGGCCCGCGCCCCACGGCGACCTCGACGGTCACCAAGACCCCGGACACCGTGTCGCCCTCCACCCCCGACGCCCCCGTGGGCTACCGCCTCGCCAAGGACCCGCGCGGCTTCGCCCTCGCCGTCCCCCAGGGCTACGCCCGCCGCACGGACGGCCCGCGCACCTTCTACGTCTCGCCGGGCGGCGCCGTCCGCATCGGCATCGAGGCGGCCGACCCCGTCCCGGGCGGCCCGCTCGCCGCGCAGCGCCGCGCCGACGCCGACGGACCCCGCGACCACCCCGGCTACCGCGACGCCGACGTCACCGCGACCACCCGCAACGGCCGCCCCGCCGCACTGTGGCAGTACACCCGGGACGGCTCCGGCGGCGAGGCGGGGGCCCGGCGCACCTACGACCTGTGCTGGCAGGAGGGCGGCCGGAGGTACGACGTGTGGGTGTCGGCACCGACGGGCCAGGCGCGGGAGGGACGACGGCACTTCGACACGGCGGTGGACACGTTCGTGCGGCGGTGACGGCCAGGGGCGTACAGAGGGTGGGACTTCGACTCGGACGCGCCGTTACGTGCGCCTTTCTCCTCGTACGTCGCCGAAGTTCCCGGTTCCTGCATCACCCCGGTCACAACTGGCGACCCTGGCTGGAACCCGAGGTGCCCCGCACGGTACTCATGGGGGCATGAGTAACGACGGGGGAGCCTTCCACGGCCCGAACGAGACCACCAGCTACGGCCTGCAGCCACCGCAGCCCGCGCAGCAGGGTGGCGGCGAGCCGTACCCCAATCCGTACGCCCAGCCGACCCAGGTGGTACCGAACCAGCAGCCGGGCCCCGAGGCGTCCTCGCACTCCGCCCCGCCCGCCCAGCCCGGTCCTGACACCCGGGCCTCGGAGGCGACGCGGGCCGAGCCCGGCTCCGGCCGTCTGATCGGCGGGCGCTACCGGCTGCTCTCCAAGCTCGGCCACGGCGGCATGGGCACGGTGTGGCGGGCCAAGGACGAGACGGTGGACCGCGAGGTCGCGGTCAAGGAGCCGCGGGTTCCGGACCATCTGTCGGAGCGGGAGCGCGCCAACGCCTTCGAGCGGATGCGCCGCGAGGCCCGTGCGGCGGCCCGCCTCGACCACCCGGCCGTGGTCAACGTCCACGACGTCGTCGTCGAGGACGGCCAGCCGTGGATCGTCATGGAGTTCGTGCAGGGCCGCTCGCTCGGCGCGGCGCTGCGCGACGAGGGCACGCTCGGGGCCCGCGACGCGGCCCGGGTCGGCCTCGAAGTGCTCGGCGCCCTGGAGGCCGCGCACGCGGCGGGGGTCCTGCACCGCGACGTGAAGCCGGACAACGTGATGATCGGCAGGCACGACCGCGTCGTCCTCACCGACTTCGGCATCGCCCAGATCGAGGGCGAGACGAACCTGACGGACACCGGCGGCTTCGTCGGCTCACCGGAGTTCATCGCCCCGGAGCGGGTCCTCGGGCAGCGCCCGGGACCGGCGTCCGACCTGTGGTCGCTGGGTGTCGTGCTGTACGCGGCGACCGAGGGCGTCTCGCCGTTCCGCCGCAACAACACGCCCGCCACGCTCCAGTCCGTCCTCAACGCCACACCCGCCGCGCCCGCGTCCGCGCAGGGCCCGCTCGCCGACGCCATCAACGGCCTGCTCCACAAGGAACCGGCCCACCGCCCGAGCGCCGCCCGGGTCAGGGCCCTGCTCGAGGAGGCCGTCAAGCCGCCGCAGCCCCCGCAGCTGCCCGCGACGAGATTCGTGACGGCGGGCCACATGGACGGCGGTGCTCCGGCGCCGGACCGCGGCAAGGGCGTGTTCCTCGGCCGCAAGGCGCTCGTGGCCGTCGGCGGCGTCGTCGTCCTCGCGGTGGCCGCCGCGGTGGTCCTCGCGGTGAAGCCGTTCGGGGGCGACGAGGACGCGGGGAGCTGGACGCAGCACGAGGAGAAGGCGCTGGGCGCGACCCTGTCCGTGCCCGAGGGCTACCGCAGGAGCAGCGACGGGGGCGAGACGCCCAAGGAGCACTGGGTCACGTTCACGGACAAGAGCGGCAGCCTCTTCGTATCGCTGCAGCTCAGCAAGAAGTCCGAGGACGACCTCAAGTACATCGCGGGCACCTCGATGGCCGAGGCGTACGAGGACATGAAGGACCTGGACAGCGGCAGTACGGTGCTCGGCTCGCTGAGCCCGGACGAGGTGGGGTCCGGCAAGAAGACGACGCAGGGCGACTACAAGGGCAAGCAGTCGGCCGAGAACCTGATCCCGTACACCAACAAGGAGTCCTCGCTCACCTACCCGCGCGAGGCCAAGGTCTTCTACTACCGGACCACGGCGGGCGACATGTACAAGCTGTGGATCGACTACCCGGCCAAGAGCGACTTCACCGAGCGGGGGCGCGAGGTCGCGAAGAAGGCGATCGAGGGCCTGGAGATCGCGAAGCCTTGAGCCTTCGGCGGTGTTGAGCCGTCAGGAGCCCCGAGCCGTCGGGAGCCTTGAGCCGTCAGGAGTCCCGAGCCGTCGGTGGCCCTCCGTCGCCCGCGGTCCTGAGTCACAGGAGCATCACCGTGCTGGCCCTCGCACGCCCGTGCGCGATAGGCATGCGGCATGAGTGCTGACGGGGGACGCGTGCTCGGGGGCCGCTACCGGCTCGCCGAGCGCATCGGATCGGGGGGCATGGGAACGGTATGGCGTGCCGTCGACGAACTGGTCGGGCGGGAGGTCGCGGTCAAGGAGCCGCGGTTTCCCGGCGATCCGCACGGCGCGGCGGCACGGCGCGCGTACACCCGGCTGCGGCGTGAGGCGCGCGCCGCGGCGTCGGTCGACCACCCGGCCGCGGTGGCGATCCACGACGTGGTCGTCGACGACGGGCTGCCGTGGATCGTCATGGAGCTGGTCCGGGGCGAGTCGCTGCACGAGGTCCTGAAGCGCGGGGCGCTGCCGCCCGCCGAGTCGGCCCGCATCGGGCTCGCGCTCGTCGGCGCGCTCGCCGCGGCGCACGCCCAGGGCATCGTGCACCGCGATGTGAAGCCGGCGAACGTGCTGCTCGGCGCGCACGGCCGGGTCGTCCTCACGGACTTCGGCATCGCGCGCGTGCAGGGCGAGGAATCCCTCACCGTCAGCGGCGAGTTCGTGGGGTCGCTCGAGTTCATCGCGCCCGAGCGGATGGCGGGGCAGGGGGCGGAGCCCGCGTCAGACCTGTGGTCGCTCGGGGTGCTGCTGTTCGCGGCGGTGGAGGGGTGGTCCCCGTTCCGGCGTACGACCCTTGAGTCCACGCTCGCGGCGGTGCTCTCCGCGGACGTGCCGGAGGCGGCGCGGGCGGGCGAACTGGCGCCGCTCATCGCGCGGTTGCTGTCCCGCGATCCCGGGCTGCGGCCCGCCGCGGGGGAGGTGGTGGCGGCCCTGGAGGCGGTGGCGGAGGGGCGGCCGCTGCCGGAGCCGTTCGGGACGGTGGCGGCGCAGGACCCTTCGGGGATGCGGGAGTTGTCGGACGATGTGGGGACGGTGCGGCTTTCTCGCGGGGGCGCGGGTGCGGGTGCTGGTGGGGGCGCGGGGCCGGGGCCGGGGGCGAGTCCGGAGCCGGGCCTGGGTCCGGGTCCTGTGCGTGCCGGGGGACGGCGTACGCCCGCCCTGGTCGCCGCCGCGCTCGTGGGCGCGCTGCTGGTCGGTGGCGGGGTGTGGCTCGGGACGTCGATGGGCGGCGGGGCGGGGGAGACGCGTGCGGAGGGGTCGGAGGGGTCGGAACCCGCGGAGCGTACGAAGCGGCCGGAGGACGGGGCGCCCGGCACGCCGAAGCCCGGAACCCCCGAGCCCCGTTGGAAGGTCCGCCCGGAGCGGGCGCTCGCCGCCGAGATGCCCGTGCCCGCGCACTACAAGGTCGTCGTACGCGAGGACGGCGACGACGACCGGCAGCGCACGGGATCCCGGCTCGTGATCTACGCCGAGGACGAGAACAGCGACGTCACGGTGCGCCTGACCAAGGAGGACAGCGGGTCGACGCCCGCGCTCACCTGGGCCCATCAGGCGGCCGAGACCTGGCACGACTCGGACAACGGCGCCAGGACGAACTACACGAAGACGTCCCACCGCGGCGACGACGCGGCGATCGCCGACACCACGTACGACGACGACTCCATGACCACCCCGATCCGCTGCCTACAGCTCATGATCATCACGGCCGACCAGGAGTTCTACGAGCTGCGGGTGGACATGCCGAAGGGCACGGCCGAGGAGAGGGAGGGCACCGAGCTGTTCAAGGGCGTGCGTGCGCGGCTCAAGGTCGGCAAGGACTCGGTGAAGGGCTGACGCCTGCTGCGGAGTTGCCGGTTGGTGCCTGAGGAACGCCCTGATCAGCGCCTTTGTCGCCAGCAGGCACTGGCAGCGAACGAAGCGGCCCGCGGGCACGTGTGCGTGCTCGGTGAAACCTCGTTACCCATGGGTACCCAAAGCGTCCGCTCAGGCATACGCTCACCGTCATGACGGACTCGCAGGCCCCCGCCACGCCCCTCGGTACGAACCCGGTCGCCCCGGCCCCCAGCGGCGCACGCACCGCCGCCGACGTGGTCACGCCGGAGCTGGTCGCCCAGCTCACCCGTGATGTGATCGGCTCGGGCCGGACCGCCAACCACACGCCGTTCACCGGCGAGAAGCTGGCCGACCTGCCCGAGTCCACCCCCGAGGACGTGGCCACCGCCTTCGAGCGGGCGCGCGCCGCGCAGATCGCCTGGGCCCGCACCCCCGTGCGCCGGCGTGCCGCCGTCCTGCTGCGCTTCCACGACCTGGTGCTCCAGCGCCAGGCGGAGGCCCTCGACCTCATCCAGCTGGAGACCGGCAAGGCGCGCCTGCACGCGCACGAGGAGATCCAGGCCGTCGCCGTCGCCGCCCGGCACTACGGCCGCCGCGCCGGCGCGTACCTCAACCCCAAGCGCCACACCGGCGTCGTCCCGACCCTCACCAAGGTCACCGAACTGCGCCAGCCGCGCGGCGTCGTCGGCCAGATCGCCCCCTGGAACTACCCCCTCGAACTGTCCATCGGCGACGCCCTGCCCGCCCTGGTCGCGGGCAACGCGCTGGTGATGAAGCCCGACACGGAGACCGCCCTGACGGCGCTCTGGGCCCGGGACCTGATCATCGAGGCGGGGCTTCCGGCCGAGGTCTTCCAGGTCGTGCTCGGCGAGGGCCCCGTCATCGGCCCCGAGCTCGTCAAGCACGCCGACTACGTCTCCTTCACCGGCTCGACCCGCACCGGCCGCGAGGTCGCCACCGGCGCCGCCGCCCGCCTCGTCGGCGTCTCCCTCGAACTCGGCGGCAAGAACGCCATGCTGGTCCTGCACGACGCCGACGTGGAGAAGGCCGCCGCGGGCGCGGTCCGCGCCTGCTTCTCGTCCGCCGGTCAACTGTGCATCTCCATCGAGCGGTTGTACGTCCACGAGGCCGTCGCCGACGCCTTCGTCGAGCGGTTCGCGGCGAAGACCAAGGCGATGCGGCTCGGCCGGTCGCTCGCGTACGGCGCCGAGATGGGCTCCCTCGTCGGCGAGCGGCAGCTGGAGGCCACCCGGCGGCACGTGGACGAGGCCGTCGCCAAGGGCGCCACGCTCGTCGCGGGCGGCGTGGCCCGGCCCGACATCGGCCCCTACTTCTACGAGCCGACCATCCTGGACGGCGTCGAGTCGCCGATGGCGGTGTGCACGGAGGAGACCTTCGGCCCGGTCGTCTCGCTCTACCGCTTCACCGACGAGAACGAGGCCGTCGAACTCGCCAACTCCACCTCCTACGGTCTGAACTCCTCGGTCTGGACGAAGGACGGCAGGCGCGGCCGCGCCCTCGCCGCCCGCCTGCGCACCGGCACCGTCAACGTCAACGAGGGCTTCGCGCCCGCCTACGGCAGCGTTCAGTCCCCGATGGGCGGCATGAAGGACTCGGGGCTCGGCCGCCGCCACGGCGCCGAGGGCATCCTCAAGTACACCGAGGCGCAGACCGTCGCCCACCAGCGGCTCATCCCGCTCGCCCCGTCCTTCGGCATGACCGACGAGAAGCACGCGGCGTTCATGACGACGAGCCTGAAGCTGATGAAGGCGCTGCGCCTGCGCTAGGCACGCCGGAGCCAGGCACGCCCCGGAAGGGGCGCGGGGAACTGCGCGACCAGCCACAGACAGCCCGCGGATTTCGAGGAGAGCCGATGCCACAGGAGAACTCCGTCCAGAGCGAGGACGGGGGGAACAGCGAGGAGTACGACTACGACGTCATCGTCATAGGCTCCGGCTTCGGTGGCTCCGTGTCCGCGCTGCGGCTCACCGAGAAGGGCTATCGCGTCGCCGTCCTCGAAGCGGGCCGCCGCTTCACACGCGAGACGCTGCCGAAGAACTCCTGGGACATCAAGAACTACCTCTGGGCCCCGGCGCTCGGCCTCTACGGCATCCAGCGCATCCATCTGCTCGGCAATGTGATGGTCCTGGCGGGCGCGGGCGTGGGCGGCGGATCGCTGAACTACGCGAACACGCTCTACGTACCGCCTGCGGCGTTCTTCGACGATCCGCAGTGGAAGGACATCACGGACTGGCAGGACGAGCTGCGTCCGTACTACGAGCAGGCCAAGCGGATGCTCGGCGTGCGGCTCAACCCCACGACCACCCCCTCCGACGTCCATCTCAAGGCCGCCGCGCAGGCCATGGGAGTGGGCGACAGCTTCCACATGGCGCCGGTCGGCGTCTTCTTCGGTGACGGACGGGACGCCACCGGTGAGTCAACGGCCAAGCCCGGCGGGGAAGTTCCCGACCCCTATTTCGGCGGCGCCGGACCGGCGCGGCGCGCCTGCACCGAGTGCGGCGAGTGCATGACGGGCTGCCGCCACGGCGCGAAGAACACCCTCAACGAGAACTACCTCTACCTCGCCGAGAAGGCCGGAGCCGTCATCCACCCGATGACGTCCGTCGTGACGCTCACCGAGGACTCGCGCGGCGGCTACGCGGTGGGCACGCTGCCCACCGACGACAAACGCAAGGGCAGGGGCCGCACCTTCCGCGCCCGCCGCGTCGTCCTCGCCGCCGGCACATACGGCACCCAGACGCTCCTGCACCGCATGAAGGACAGCCATCTGCTGCCCCGGATATCCCGGCGCCTCGGCGATCTGACCCGCACCAACTCCGAGGCCCTGGTGGGCGCCCAGACGACGGACCGGCGCTACCGCAAGCGCCACGGCGGCCTCGCGGGCGCGGGCGGCAAGGTCGACTTCACCAAGGGCGTGGCCATCACCTCGTCCATCCACCCGAACGACACGACCCACATCGAGCCCGTCCGCTACGGCAGGAAGTCCAACGCGATGGGCGGCATGACGCTGCTCCAGGTCCCGTACACCGTGAAGGGCGGCAAGGCGCGCGTCGCCGGATGGCTCGCCAACACCGTGCGCCACCCGCTCCTGACCGTGCGCTCCCTGTCCAACCGCCGCTGGTCGGAGCGCACCATCATCGGCCTGGTCATGCAGACCCTCGACAACTCGCTGACCACGTACCGCAAGGAGAAGGGCATCGGCAAGGGTCTGCTGACCGCGCGGCAGGGCCACGGCGCGCCCAATCCGGAGCAGATCCCCGAGGCCACCCGCGCCGCTTCCCTCATCGCCGAGGAGATCAACGGCTTCCCCGGCTCCAACGTCGGCGAGCTGATGGGTACCCCGCTGACGGCGCACTTCCTGGGCGGCTGCCCGATCGGCGACGGCGCCGACACCGGCGTCATCGACCCCTACCACCGGCTGTACGGCCACCCCGGCATCTCCGTGGTCGACGGCGCCGCCGTCTCCGCGAACCTCGGCGTGAACCCCTCGCTCACGATCACCGCGCAGGCCGAGCGCGCCATGTCGTTCTGGCCCAACAAGGGCGACACGGACCCGCGTCCGGCCCAGGGCGCCGCGTACGCGCGGCTCGCGCCGGTCGAGCCGAAGTCCCCGACGGTCCCGGCCCGCGCCTTCGGCGCGCTGCGGCTGCCGTTCCTGGGCGTGCCCGAGGTGCCGAAGAAGAAGTAGGCGGCGTACGTACGCGAAAGGACCTGCACCCCCCTCCGAGTGCAGGTCCTTCGCGTCTCGCGGTACGTCGCCTAGGCGGCGGCGTCCGAGTTCGAGCGGCGGCGTACGACGTACACCGCGCCGGCGCCCGCGACGACGGCGATGCCGCCGACGAGGCCGATGGTGGGCAGCACGGAGCTGGAGCCGGTCTGGGCGAGGCTGCCGGTGGGCGGAATCTCCGCGACCGTCTGCTTCACCTCGTCGGCGCGGCCGCCCTGCGGCTTCTTGGCGACCGGCGGCTCGGTGACGTCCGGCCTGGGGATGGCCTCACCGGGGTGCTCGTTGTCGCTGCCGGGCTTCAGGACGGTGAAGTCGAAGAACGCGAACGCGTTGTGCTCGCAGTTCAGCTCGGAGTCCACATAGCCGCCGAGGCCGAACGCGTAGCCGTCGCCCGCCGGGGCCTTCTTGTTGATGTTCAGGCGCAGCCTGATCTCGACCTGCTCCTTGGCGGCGAGCGTCGTCGTGCCGAAGGTGACACCGCTCTCGACCTCGTCGACGATCGACTTCCAGCCCTTGGCCTCGGGGTCGTAGAACTGGATCCGCGTGTAGCTGCTCAGCCAGTCCTTCTCGTCCTCGCTCTCCGAGAAGTTGTCCGCGGCGGCCAGCCACCGGACCTTGCCGAGGTCCTCGTCGCTGGGGTTGGCCGCGATCAGCTTGAACTCGTGCCAGCCGCTGCCCGCGACGATCTTGCCGGGCAGGCCCTTGAGCTTGAGTTCCAGCTCGTTCTCGGCGTCCTCGCCGGTCTCCTCGTCGACGGCGCACTCGGTGGGCTCGTCGGTCGGCGTGGCCTCGTCGCCGGGCTCGGTGGTGTCCTCGCCGGGGTCGGCGTCGTCCCCGGGCTCGGTGTCGCCGCCGCCGGGCTTGGTGTCGTCACCGGGCTTCGCGTCGCCGTCGCCCGGCTTGGTGTCGTCGCCCGGCTTGGCGTCGCCGTCTCCGGGCTTCGTGTCGTCGCCGGGCTTGGCCGGGTCCTCGGGCTTCGTCGGGTCCTCGGGCTTGGTGTCGCCGTCTCCGGGCTTGGTCTCGTCGCCGGGCCCGGCCGGGTCCTCCGGGGCGGGGGACTCGGCCGGGGGCGTCTCGCTCGCGTTCGCGGACGGCGTGGTGTTCGCGTCCCCAGTTGCGAACGCGGCCGGTGCCGAGAGCAGTGCGACCGGGGCGATCACGGCCGTCGCCGCCGCGGCGGCCAGAGCACGGCGAAGCTTCATGAAGACCTCAGAGAGTCCGGCGCACCGCGCCCGCGCGGTACGGAGGTGGAGGCCTCCGCGGCGGGGCGCGGAAGTGGCCGTTGTTACGCATGGATGACCTGCGCGGGCCGGGAATGGTTGTCCTGGGACTCACAGAATTCTTATGTGGTGTGGGTCACAAGTTCGGGGCCCGGTAGGGGCTCCGGCTTGTGCGGCCGCAGCGCGGTGTCGTAGAACTTCCCCCGTTTGCAAGCGAGATGAAGCACGCTCTGGAATGGATTCTTGGGGGGCACAGTGTCCGTGCAGTCGCCGCGTGAGCCTGACGACGAGTCGTCCATACCCGACGAGGTGTGGCGCCGGTTCGAGCAGGACAGCGAGCGGGAGATCCGGGCGTCCGCACCGAAGGAGCCGTCCGCGCGGGCGCGCATGGTCGCCGAGCGGCTGCGCCGCCTGGACGAGGAGGCGGCCAGGCGGCAGGCCGAGGGGGTCGTCGGCCGCAAGCGGCGCAAGCGCAGGGAGGAGTCCGCGCAGCCGTGGCGCCCCGACGAGTGGCGCGCCGCGCCCACGGGCGGCGGCGGGCGCCGCTCGGAGCGGTCCGAGCGGTGGCGGCAGGTGCGGAGTGTGGTGATCGTCGGGGGCTGCATGATTCTGGCGATCGCGGTCCTGAGCCCGTTCCGGTTCTGGCCCTGGCAGTGAGCGGGCGGTTCCGGGGGCGGCGGTGACTCGCGGGCGGGTGGACCCCGGTGTGACGTACGTCGTGTACGTGTCACGCAGCTGACCGGGTGTTCCAGGGAACCGCGCACGTCGATCTTCAGTCGTAGAAGAGGTGCGGGTGATTCCGCATGGACGTGCGAGGCGTGCGCGCGGTGTGATGTGCGCGGGGTGCGCCAGGGAATGGGGGAACGGAACGTGAAGTCAGCTGTGTCGCGTGTCGTGGTGGCCGTCTCGGTCGCGGCCGCTCTGGGTCTGACCGCCGCGTGCGGTGGCGGCGACGGGGACGGGGGCGGCGACCGCGACGGCGGCAAGTCGTCGACGTCGCAGGCGAAGCCGAAGGGCCCGGGCGGCGGGTCGGGCGGGTCCGGGGCCGGCGGCGGGTCCGGTGCCGAGGACCCCGCGGACCGGTCCCCCGAGGCCGGGAAGCTGAAGGCGAAGGTCCTCGCCGCGGGCGACCTGAAGCGCGCGGAGCTGAAGCGGTACGAGGTGACGCCCCGCGAGCGGTCGAAGCTGGAGGCCGCGTCGGACGGCGCCGCGGCGACCCCGGCCGCCTGCCGCCCGCTCTCGGACATGGCGGCCGCCGCCACCCCGCCGAAGGCCAAGGCCCACGCGGGCCGCACGGTGGCGCCGAAGAGCGTGCGCGACGACCTGGCGACGACGGACGTCGAGCTGTTCGCGTACGACAGCCCGGACAGCGCGCGGAAGGCGCTGCGGGACGTGCGGGCGGCGGCGAAGTCGAAGGAGTGCGGCGCGTTCCGCGCGGGCGGCGTGCGCTACAGCGGCGTCGCGCCCAAGGCCGCGCCGGACAAGGGCGACGAGTCGGTCGCGTACAAGATCGGCAGCCGCGAGGAGCAGTTCGTCAAGCGGCACGCGGTCGTCGTGGTGCGGGACGGTTCGACGCTGGTGTCCTTCGTCGCGCGGAACTACTACGACCCGGAGGCCGTGGCGGGCGAGGAGGAGTCCCGGCAGGATGGCGGCGGCTCGGACCTGCCCGGCTCGGACAAGGCGGACGAGGAGCCCGTGGTGCCGTCGGCGGTCGTGGACGCGCAGCTGGACAAGGTGGGGTAGGCGCCGGACGAGGTGCGGCGGCCCTTCGGCCGCCGGGCCACCGGGCTGCCGGTGGGACGAAGAGCGGTTCGACGAAAGAGCGAAGGGCCCCGCGGGACGGATCCGCGGGGCCCTTGGCTGTCAGCACCGACGTCAGGGCAGCGTCGGTGCCTCGGTGCGGCGCCGGGGGAGTGCGCCGCTGGTTGAGAGAGCCGGTGGCCGACCCGGCGCACAAGGGGCGCGCGGCTGGTGTAGACCAATGGCAATGGAGTTGTGGAGAGCGGGGTCCTGAGCCCCTCTCCCTCTACGCATCGTGGAGGATGGCCGGTTCTCCGCGCAACTGTTTCGACGACATCTTGGGGCGCAAGGCCGGAATGAAACGGGGCGGTGAGGCTGGCCGAAAAGCGCCTGAGGCCGGGCGCCGGGGGAGCGGAGGGGGCGGGGCCGCGGAAACGGCTCGGAAAGACGGAGCGAAAAACGGAACGGGAACGGAACAGGAGCAGAGCGAGAACGGGGCGGGGGTGGGGCGGGGACGGGGTGGAAGTGGTGCGGGAATGAGGTGGCGGTGCGCTGGGACGGGGCGGGGGCGAGGTGGGAACGGAGTGGGAAACGAGACGGGAATCGGGGACGGGAGCGGTGCCGGAAGGGGACGGAGGCCGACCGGCTCCGGGCGTCCCCGGAGCCGACCGTTCCCTGGGTGACCGGGCTGCTGTCCCCTGCCGTCCGGTCACTTCTCTGGAGCGAGGTCCCACGGCGCACACGAGTCGCGTACGCCTCATCGCTCCAGCGGAGCCACGCGTGGTTCTTGCGGCCCGCCCCTGGCTGGCACGGACATCGGGACCAACGAAGCCCGTCGGGAACCGGTCACGCGCCGTACGGGTGAGAAGGGATCCGAACTCAGTTCCGTGGCGCAGTGGTTCCGCTTTTCGCCGGGGGCGGTGACGCCGCCGACGGGGCTCGGCCGGGGAGCAGGCGGGGCCCAGGCGGGGCTCAGACGCGGCCCCGGCACAGCTCGAGGAGCGTCATGGCGAGCTGGGTGCCGGGCTTGCCGAGGGCGTCCCTGTAGTGGCTGAGAATCTCCATCTCGCGGGAGAGGTTCACACGCCGCCCGCCGGAGCTGATGCGGGCCTCCTGGATGACGGCGGAGACGGCCATCCGTTCCTGGACGAGCCCGATGATCCGGTCGTCGAGGGCGTCGATGCGCTCGCGGGCGCCGCCGATGAGCTCGGCGGCCTCGGGGGTGCGGGCGCCGGTCTGTTCGGCGGGGGTGGTGGCTGCGTTCATGGTGGTGGGGCTCCTCGGTCGGGTGGCGGAGCCCCGGAGCGGCAGTACCCGGAAACAACAGAACGCCCCGGGCCTTGTCGGCCCGGGGCGCCTGGGAAGTCGCTTGGCGTTACGTCAAGCAGCTCGACCATGGCAGCCGGCGAGCCGGATGCCATAGGTAAAGACAGAGGTCGAGTGCGAGAACATGCGCCCCAGTGTACGCACGCCACCCCCGACGTCCACCCCACCCGTCCCCAAGCTCCCGCGAAGCCCACCGGCACGGGGATTCCCCTCCGCCTCGCCAAGCCCGCCCGCGCGTGCCCTCACCCACCCGCCCACCCCCACTCAGCCCGTCCGGCGCTTGAGGACGAGCGCGAAGCGCGACAGGCGGGCCACCGGCCGCCGGGAGGCCGGGGCCCGGGGGGTCTGGGGCGCAGGCCCCAGGGACGGGACGGGAAGGGAAGGGGCGGAGAGGGCGAACAACCACACCAGACGCCCACCCCCCGTCCCCCCGTTAGAATCGATGAACACACCCTTTGCTCACCGCCGGAAGGCAAACCGTGCCAGTAGCGCCCCCCGCCGCCCCCGACACCGTCCTGGTCGTCGACTTCGGAGCGCAGTACGCCCAGCTCATCGCCCGCCGCGTCCGCGAGGCCCGGGTCTACAGCGAGATCGTGCCGAGCACCATGCCGGTTGCCGAGATGCTCGCCAAGAACCCCGCGGCGATCATCCTCTCCGGCGGCCCGTCCTCGGTGTACGCCGAGCAGGCCCCGTCGGTGGACCGCGCCCTCTTCGAGGCAGGCGTCCCCGTCTTCGGCATGTGCTACGGCTTCCAGCTGATGGCGACGACCCTCGGCGGCACGGTCGACAACACCGGCGCCCGGGAGTACGGCCGCACCCCCCTGCACGTCTCCAAGTCCGGCTCGACCCTCTTCGAGGGCACCCCGGACGAGCAGTCCGTGTGGATGTCGCACGGTGACGCGTGCAGCGCCGCCCCCGAGGGCTTCGCCGTCACGGCGTCCACGGACGTCGTCCCGGTCGCGGCCTTCGAGAACGACGAGAAGAAGCTGTACGGCGTCCAGTACCACCCCGAGGTCATGCACTCCACGCACGGCCAGCAGGTCCTGGAGCACTTCCTGTACCGCGGCGCGGGCCTGACCCCGTCCTGGACCACCGGCAACGTCATCGACGAGCAGGTCGCCGCGATCCAGGCCCAGGTCGGCACCAAGCGCGCCATCTGCGGGCTGTCCGGCGGCGTCGACTCCGCGGTCGCCGCGGCCCTCGTCCAGAAGGCCATCGGCTCCCAGCTGACCTGCGTGTACGTCGACCACGGCCTGATGCGCCAGGGCGAGACCGAGCAGGTCGAGAAGGACTTCGTGGCGGCCACCGGCGTCCAGCTGAAGGTCGTCGACGCGCAGGAGCGGTTCCTCTCCGCGCTCGCCGGGGTGTCCGACCCCGAGGAGAAGCGGAAGATCATCGGCCGCGAGTTCATCCGCGTCTTCGAGCAGGCCCAGGCCGAGATCGTCGCGGAGGCCCCCGGGGACCAGCCCGTCGAGTTCCTCGTCCAGGGCACGCTCTACCCCGACGTGGTCGAGTCCGGTGGCGGCACCGGCACCGCCAACATCAAGTCCCACCACAACGTGGGCGGCCTCCCCGAGGACCTCGAGTTCCAGCTCATCGAGCCGCTGCGCAAGCTCTTCAAGGACGAGGTGCGCATGGTCGGCCAGGAGCTGGGCCTGCCGGACGAGATCGTCCAGCGCCAGCCCTTCCCGGGCCCCGGCCTCGGCATCCGCATCGTCGGCGAGGTCACCCGCGAGCGCCTCGACCTGCTGCGCGAGGCCGACGCCATCGCCCGCGAGGAGCTGACCGCGGCCGGGCTTGACCGCGAGATCTGGCAGTGCCCGGTCGTGCTGCTCG
Organism: Streptomyces sp. NPDC040610; assembly: GCF_055594065.1. Classification (NCBI taxonomy): domain Bacteria; kingdom Bacillati; phylum Actinomycetota; class Actinomycetes; order Kitasatosporales; family Streptomycetaceae; genus Streptomyces; species Streptomyces sp. NPDC040610. Next base: position 347,804 of record NZ_JBVIXA010000001.1, read on the forward strand.
CCGACGTCCGCTCCGTCGGCGTCCAGGGCGACGGCCGCACCTACGGCCACCCGATCGTGCTGCGCCCGGTCTCCTCCGAGGACGCCATGACGGCCGACTGGTCCCGCCTGCCGTACGACGTGCTCGCGAAGATCTCGACCCGCATCACCAACGAGGTCGCCGACGTCAACCGCGTCGTCCTCGACGTGACGAGCAAGCCGCCGGGCACCATCGAGTGGGAGTAGTCCCCACGGCCCTGCCGGCCTCCTCGGCCTGAACGCCGGTGCCGCCGCCCACGACCCGGGCGGCGGCACCGGCGTTCTCACGTCCGCCTGGTCTTCCTCAGCGGCTTCCCCGGCTTCCAGAGCTGCACCGCCAGGTACTTCTCCTCCTCGATGTACGTCCGTACGACCTCCGTCAGCTCCGTACGGAACAGGTGGAACGCCTCCGGGTCCGGCGGCTCCACCTCGTCCACGTACAGCGCGACCGTCTCCGGGTCCCGCACCTCGACCGCCCGCCCCGCGATCCTTACGTCGCCGCCCGCCATCTCCGTGCCCGCCCCCGGATTCGCCTGCAGCGCGAACCGCGGATCGCGCCGCAGATCCAGTGCCTTCAACGAGTTCGGCATCATCCCGAGCCACAACTCCCCGTTCAGGAAACGCACTTCGAGCCCGGTCGTACGCGGTGACCCGTCCTTGCGCAGCGTCGCTAGGACGTGGTGCGTGAACTGTCCGAAGCGGTCCTCGACGGTCGTTGCCAACTCGGGCTCCGCGGCCGCGAAGGCCGCCCAGTTGAAAGTCATGCGCCGATTCTCGCGCCCAAACCCGACACGTACTGTCCTCATTCGCGCACCGTCCCCGATGCTCGCGCCGCTCTCCACCCTCGTCCCGTGCCGTCCTCCCTGCCCCGCTCCGGACTCCCTTCACAGGAGACCCCTGTTTTCCTGCGCTGACCGGCGGTAACTTCCGCTCCGTACGGCCAGGGACGGAGGACACATGCAGGCGCCCACACCCATACCCGTCGAGCGGTTGCAGTTCGCGATGCCGCCGGCGCACGAGACGCCCGAGGACGAGCGACGCCACCGCAAGGAACGCCTCGCCGCCGCCCTCAGGATCTTCGGCCGCCTCGGCTACGAGGACGGGGTGTCGGGGCACATCACCGCGCGCGACCCCGAGTACGACGACTGCTTCTGGGTGAATCCCTTCGGCATGCCCTTTGGGCACATCACCGTCGGCGACCTCGTCCTCGCCAACGCCGAGGGCCAGGTCGTCGAGGGCCGCCACCACGTCAACCAGGCCGCCTTCACCGTGCACGCGCAGGTCCACCGCGCCCGCCCCGACGCCGTCGCCGTCGCGCACTGCCACTCCACGCACGGCCGCGCCCTGGCCGCGCTCGGCGAACTCCTCGACCCCCTCACCCAGGAGTCCTGCGCCTTCTACGAGAGCCACGCCCTGTACGACGGCTACACCGGCGTCACCGTCGACGCCGAGGAAGGGCGCCTCGTCGCCGCCGCGCTCGGCGACCACAAGGCCCTCGTCCTGCGCAACCACGGGCTCCTCACCGTCGGCGGCTCCGTCGACGCCGCCGCCTGGTGGTTCATCTCCATGGAGCGCTCCTGCCAGATCCAGCTCGCCGCCCGCGCCGCCGGACGCCCGGTGCTCATCGGCCACAAGCAGGCCGTCGAGACCCGCGAACAGCTCGGCGGCGACCTCGTGGCCTGGATCAACTACCAGCCGCTGTGGCAGGACATCACCCGCGCCGAGCCCGACCTGCTCGCCTGAGCCCGCCGCCCCCGCCCCGCCGCCCGCACACACGTGCCCGCCCGCGCGCGGCGTCAACCAACGCGTCGCCGGACCACCCGTGCTGACCTGACCCGCGGAACACGCACAGGCGTCCGTGCGGCACAATTCCCAGACACCGCAAGGAAGTTCACGGACACGCGACCGAACGAAGATCCGGACGCGCGTCCCGCGGTGGCTTCGGTCAAGGGCGGGGAAGGCGGCGTACGCGGTGGCGGTGCAGGAAGCCAGGCAGGGGGCGCACGGGGGTGGCTGCGCGTGCGGCGACTCCCCGCACGGGGCGCGCGAGGGACACCGGCGCGCCGTGGCCGCGTTCCTCGCCAAGCGCGACGAGCTCGCGGCCGGGCACGGCGTGCCCGCGGCCGTCGTCCACTCCGCGGGCGCCTCCCGCCAGTGGGTGTCGGACGAGCTGACCCAGTCCGCGCGGAACGTCGCCGAACGCGGCCGCGCCGAGGGCCAGGCCTGGCTCACCCGGCTGTGGCCGCGCACCCTCGCCGTCGTCTGGGTGGGCGTGCTGATCCTGCTGCTCGTCCAGGCCCTCACCGCCGTCGGCACGGGCTGGACCACGGCCCGCACGGCCGGGCTCCTCGCCGCGCTCGTCGTCGCCGCGGCCCTGAGCGGCGCCGCGTATCTGCACCGGGCCCGCGGCGGCGTCATCGCCCCCGTCATCGGTGAGGACAACCGGCTCTCCACCTCGCGCGCGGTGGCCGCCTGCTGGGTGCTGTTCGTCGTCTTCGCCGTGCTCGTCCTCGCGGGCGAACTCGCCGCGGCCTCCGGCCACGACGCGCGCGAGGACCTCGTCGACGGCCTCAAGCTCGCCCGCGCCGCGGGTCTGGTGACCGTCCTCGCCGTCGTCTGCGGCGTCGCCGTGCTCGTCCGCCGTGTCGTCGGCCTGCGCGTCCTCGCCCAGCGGCTCCAGAAGGTGCGCGCCGACCGGCCGCGCGCCGCCGACCTGCTCACCGACGACGCGGGCCGCGGCCACTTCGCCGACGTCCAGTACGTCCTCGTCAGCGCCGTCGCCGTGGTCTTCGTCGCCGTCCGGCTCGCCCGCCGCCCCGAGCAACTGCCCGACCTGCCGTGGGGCCTGGCCCTGCTGGTCCTCGTGTCCGCCGCGACATACCTGGCCGGCAAGTACGCCGAAGGCGGCAGGCCCGTCATTCTCTCCGTCGTCCGCTCCCGCGAGGCGGGCGACCTGGACGCCCCGATCCGCACCGGCGACGACATCGAGATCCGTGGCGCCGGCTTCGTCCCGCCCGGCGCGGGCAGCGCCGACCGCCTTGCCCGGATGGCCGTCCGCATCGGCACCGTCCACGTCCATGTGCCCCTCGTCCCCGTCCCCGGCGGCTTCACCAACCCCACGGACGCCGTCCTGACCGTCCCCGTGCCCGTCGACGTCGAGCCCGGCCGCGTCGACGTCCAGGTGATCACCGCCGCGGGCGTCGAGACCAACCGCTGCACCATCGACGTCACCGACTGACCGGCCCGCACCACCACCCCCGCCACCCGCCGCGCCGCTCCCCGCACACCTCGCCCGGCCACCCGGACCGCTCCGAATGGACGCATGCACATCCCCCTCCCGAGTGCCCCGGAGCCCCGCCCCCTCCGCGGTCCCCCGGAAGCCGTCGAGGAATCCGCCGCACGCCACTGAGCAGCGGCTCCTTCTCGTACGTATGGTCAGTTGACGGGGCAACGGGCGAGGCGCGGGAGAGGCGGCGGACAACCATGGCTCACGGCATGCGCACGGACAGCCACAGCGGCTATGCCAGGCGGAACGACTGGCGCGACAACGCCACCCGCTACGCCCTGCTCCCCCTACGGGTCTTCCTCGGCGTCACCTTCATCTACGCGGGCCTCGACAAGATCACCGACAGCGCCTTCATGAAGGCGAAGGGCGTCGGGTCCATCGGCGAGACCATGCGCGGCGTCCGCGACCTCGCCGCCTTCCCCGAACTCGTCGACCTGGCCCTGAAGAGCCCCGTCGGCTTCGGCTACGCCATCGCCTTCGGTGAACTCGCCGTCGGCATCGGCATCCTGATCGGCTTCTTCGCCCGGCTCGCCGCCCTCGGCGGCGCCCTGATCTCCCTCAGCCTCTGGCTGACCATGAGCTGGCACGAAGAGCCCTACTACTACGGCAACGACCTCCCGTACCTGATGGCCTGGCTGCCCCTGATCCTCGCCGGGGCGTCCTACCTCTCCGTCGACGCCTGGCTCGCCGAACGCCGCAACTCCAGAGGACTGGGGCTGGGCTAGGGCCTGTCCGAGGGCGCGCCGGAGCCGCTTGCCGGTGCCTTGTCCTCGGGGCTCGCCGGGGTGCCGGTGGCCGCCGGGGCCTCCGGGCTGTCCGGAGCGGGCCCGGCCGCCGGACGGCTCTGGTCCTTCGCCGGAGGGCTCTGGTCCTTCGCGCGGGGCCGCCGGGCCTTGCGTATGCCATGGGCCACGGCCGCCGTCGCCGCCGCGAGGAACAGACCTCCCACCACGATCGGGATCATCGCGAACCACGGGGTGTCCCACAGCCCGCCCGCGTCGCCCGCGAACACCAGGCCGGCCGCCGCCAGGAAGAAACCCGCCACCAGCCTGCCGGGCTGGAACTCATGACGCAGCACGTTCCACCTCCACCTGTCCGACGCCGACTTCGAGCCGCAGCTCGATCGTGCCGCCGTCCTTCGCGCCCCGCGGCGGGGCCAGGGTCTCCGACTTCTCCTTGCCGGGCTCCACGTCCACGTCCTTGCTCTTGTCGCCCGGCAACTGGATGTCGCCGACCCCCACCTCGGCCCGCAGCCGCACCTCGGCGTCGCTCGGCACGATCACCTTCAGACGGCCCGCGCCGACTTCCGCGCTCGTGCTCACCGTCTGGTCCTTGCCGAGGTCGATCCGGCTCAGGTCCAGCGTGCCCACGCCCGTGCCCATCTCGTAGGTCGGACGGACGTCCGCCGTGGCGGCCGGACGCCAGTCCGTGCGTATCCAGTCCGTGGTGATGTTCTTCGGCAGGGCGGCGGCGCCTGCGACCAGGCCCGCGGTGATCACCGCGAGGACGATCGAGCCCGCGCCCGTGCGCCCGAGGAAGGAGCTGACCGCGATGCCGAGTCCGAGCACGGCGAGCGCGCAGGCGAAGCCGGTCTGCAGGCTGGTGCCGAGCGGCTCGTCCTCCCAGGTCAGGGACGAGCCGAGACAGCCCGCGAGCACGGCGGCGAGGAACACCCAGCCGCCGAGCCAGCGCGGCCCGCGCGGGCCGGTCGGCTCGGGGGCGGGGGTGCGCCGGCCCGCGGGGGAGTGCGGAGCGTCCGGCTGATACTCCACCGCGACCGGGTCGGGGCCCCAGAAGTACTTCGGCATCCCCTCCGGGCCCGTGCCCTTCGTGAGGGGGTCGCGCCACCACGACGGGCCGCCCGCCACCGGCGGGGCCAGGGTCTCGGGGGGCGCGTCCGCCGCGGCCTGGACCGCCACGGGGTCGGGGTCGGGGGCGCCGCGGTGCTGCGACCAATACCCCGCGCCCGCGAGCAGCAGGGCGAGGACGGCGGCGAAGGTCAGCGCGTCGCTGTTGTTCAGCAGGGTCAGGAACACACCGCAGCCCACCAGGGCGAACAGCACGGCCGTCAGCGCGTGGCCGTCCACGCGGCCGGTCAGGAGGCGGCGGGCCTCGTTCTCGTCCTCGTCGTCGTACGGCACGAACAGCCATGCGAAGCCGTAGAAGACCAGGCCGAGACCGCTGGTGATCGCGAGCACCGCTAGGCCGATGCGGAAGATCACCGGGTCCATCTGGCAGTGCCGCCCCAGGCCCGCGCACACGCCGCCCAGCTTGCGGTGCCGGCGGTCGCGGCGGAGCTTGGGCTCGCGCACGGCCTCCGGACCGCCCGGCTCCGCGGCCGTGGCGGTGGCGGTCTCGTGCGGCGGAGCCGACGGGCCCGACGCGGGCTGCTGATCTGTCATGAGTCCATGGTGACGGCCAGGCGCCCGCCGCGGCAGCCGGGACAACCCTGGCCCAACCCTGAAATCGCCCCTGACCGCCCCGGAGCCCACAGCCCTGACCCGGGCCCCGGGTCGGCCCGGGAAGCCCGTGCGGGAGCCCCGGCGGACCGGCCGGGGGACCGGCGCCGGACCGGCCGAGAGATCAGGGGAGTCTCGGGGCTCGACCCTGATGCCCCCGCACGCGCCCGCGTGTGAACATCGGACACATGCCGGAAGCCGCAGCTGTACCCATCGAAGACGAGCGGCCGCTGCGGAAGCTCTATCGCAGCGGCGAGGGCCGCCTGCTCGGCGGGGTCGCGCGCGGCCTCGCGGGGCATCTCGGGCTGCCCGTGATCTGGGTGCGGATCATCTTCATCGGCCTGTTCCTCGACAACGGCCTGGGCGCGCTGCTGTACGCGGCGTTCTGGTTCTTCGTGCCCCTCGGTGTCGGCGGTGTCGGCGGCGCCCAGCGACCGGCCGTGGTGTCCACCGAGACGTCCCCGGACGGCCGCCGCAAGCTGGTCGCCCGCAAGCCGGACAAGGGCCAGATCGTCGCGCTGGCCGCGATGGTCATCATCGTCATGGTCTTCGTCGGCAGCGTCGACCTGGAAGGCCCGACGCAGGCTTATCTCTGGCCGACCCTGCTCGTCGCCGCCGGTGTCGCGCTGGTCTGGCGCCAGGCGGACAACGCCCGCAGGGCCCGCTGGATGGAGGTCGGCCGCAGACGGCGCACGCTGACGATCGCCCGGACCGCCGCCGGAGTGGTCCTCGTCGGCGTGGGCGTGTCCGGCATCTTCGTCCTGCGGGGCTCCGCGTCCGACCTCGGCGCCGCGCTCCAGGCGGCGCTCGCCGTGCTCGTCGGGATCGCGCTGCTCGCGGGCCCCTATCTCGTGCGGATGTCGCAGGACCTCTCCGAGGAGCGGCTGATGCGCATCCGCGCCCAGGAGCGCGCGGAGGTCGCCGCGCACGTGCACGACTCGGTGCTGCACACCCTGACCCTGATCCAGCGCAACGCGGACAGCCCGGGCGAGGTCCGCCGCCTCGCCCGCGCCCAGGAGCGCGACCTGCGCGCCTGGCTGTACAAGCCGGAGGGCACCGGCAAGGACGAGGCGGAGGAGCCCGACACCCTCGCCGAGGCCGTGCGCCGCAGCGCCGCGGAGGTCGAGGACAAGCACGGCGTTCCGATCGAGGTGGTCGTCGTCGGGGACTGCCCGCTCGACGAGGGGCTGACGGCGCAGATGCAGGCCGCGCGGGAAGCGATGGTGAATGCCGCCAAGTACGGTGGCGAGGGCGGCGCGGTGCAGGTCTTCGCTGAAGTCGAGGGGGAGACGGTCTTCGTGTCCGTGCGGGACCGCGGCCCGGGATTCGATCTGGACGCGGTGCCGGACGACCGCATGGGCGTACGAGAATCGATCATCGGCCGGATGCAGCGGAACGGCGGTACGGCGCGGTTGCGCGCGGTGCCGGGCGGCGGCACGGAAGTCGAGCTGGAGATGGAGAGGACGGCGGCGACATGAGCGACGCGACCGAAGAGGGCGGACCGACGGAGGCCGACGTCCAGCGGGGCGGCGAGGCGGGCGGCGCCGGGGCCGGGCGGCGCGTGCAGGTCGTCCTGGTCGACGACCACCGGATGTTCCGCACCGGCGTGCAGGCGGAGATCGGTCAGACGGAGCGCACGGGCGTCGAGGTGGTCGGGGAGGCCGCCGACGTCGACCAGGCGGTCACGGTCATCACGGCGACGCGCCCCGAGGTGGTGCTCCTCGACGTGCACCTGCCGGGCGGCGGCGGGGTCGAAGTCCTGCGCCGGTGCGCGCCGTTGATGGCGGACGCGGAGAACCCGGTGCGGTTCCTCGCGCTGTCGGTGTCGGACGCCGCGGAGGACGTCATCGGGGTCATCCGGGGCGGCGCCCGCGGCTATGTCACCAAGACGATCACCGGCACGGACCTGGTCGACTCGATCTTCCGGGTCCAGGAGGGCGACGCGGTGTTCTCGCCGCGGCTCGCCGGTTTCGTCCTGGACGCGTTCGCGTCGACGGACGCGGCGCCGGTCGACGAGGACCTGGACCGCCTCACGCAGCGCGAGCGCGAGGTCCTGCGGCTCATCGCGCGCGGGTACGCGTACAAGGAGATCGCCAAGCAGCTCTACATCTCCGTGAAGACGGTCGAGTCCCATGTCTCGGCGGTGCTGCGCAAGCTCCAGCTCTCCAACCGGCACGAGCTGACCCGGTGGGCGACGGCGCGGCGCCTGGTCTGACGGCGGTCGGGCCCACGCCACGGCGGGGTCGGGCCCACGCCACAGCAGGGTCGGGATCGCCCCACGGCAGGGTCGGGCCCACCGCGCGGCGGGGCGGACTCACCCCACCCGCGTCGCCCCGGCGAACGGCATCTGGTCGATGGGCGCGAGCCGCACCGGCGCGCTCGGGTTCGGGGCGTGGATCATCTTGCCGTCGCCGACGTAGAGGCCGACGTGGCTGATGCCGGAGTAGAAGAACACCAGGTCGCCCGGCTGGAGTTCGGCGCGGGAGACGCGCCGCCCCGCGTCGATCTGGGCGTATGTCGTGCGCGGCAAGGAGACGCCCGCGGCGCGGTACGCGGCCTGGGTGAGGCCGGAGCAGTCGAAGGCGCTCGGGCCGGTGGCGCCCCAGACGTAGGGGCTGCCGAGGGCCTTGTAGGCGTACGAGACGGCCGCCGCGGCGCGGGAGCCGACGGCCTTCGAGGCGCCGGGCGCGGGGCCGCGGGAGGCGTCGCGCGAGGCCCTGTCGGCGTCCCCGGCCGCCCCGTCCGCGGCGAGGCGGGCGCGCTCCTCGCGGGTCAGCCGCGCGAGCAGCCGCTTGGCCTCGGCGAGCTTGCCCGTCACGGTCTTCTTGTGCTTCCGCAGGTCCGCCTGGCGGGACTTGAGGTCGTCGAGCGTGCCGTCCGCCTCGGTGTGCAGCTGGTCGAGCTCACGGATCTGGTGGCGTACGTCGGTGACGGTGGCGGCCTGGCGGTGGCCCGCGCGGTCGGCGCGAGAGGCCCGGTCGAGGAACTGGTCCGGGTCGGAGGAGAGCGCCAACTGCACCGACGGGTCGATGGCTCCGGTGCGGTACTGCGCGGTGGCCAGTGAACCAAGGCCCTGGCGGGCCGTGTTGAGCTTCTCGGTCCTGCGGGCCGCCTCGTCGCGCAGGTCGGTCAGGGACCGCTCGGCCTTGTCGGCCTTCTCCTTGGCGCCGTTGTACTTCTCGGTGGCGACCTCGGCCTCGCGGTAGAGCTCGTCGACCTTGTCCTTCACCTCGCTGGGAGTGAGCCGGGGCTCCGCGTGTCCGGTGCCCTCGAAGGCGGTCGCGGTGGCGGCCGACGCGAGGGCGAGGGTGGCGGCCGTACGGGCCGTATGGCCGCTGAGCGAGCGCCGTTTGGGCTTGCGGTGCGCTGCCACGGAGGCTCCACGTCCTTCCTTGTGGCCGGGGCCCCCACCGGTGCCGCCGAGCCTGACGCCGCTGCGGTGCCGGTCCGACGGCGCTCGCACAGGGGAGCGGGACGCCGTCGGACTTTCTCGGCGGAGGTGGCCGACTGCCGCCCCTGACGGGGTGGCGGTGGGGAGCCGGTCACCTGGCAGAGGACGCTAAACCTGACCGTCACCGGTTCGTGACCCGATGTGCGCTAACGACGGATGAGTGGCGAGGAGTGAACGGATTCGAGCGGCACGGCCGGGGTGCGGTGGCGGGTTTCGCGGCGCGCGTGACCGATGTGGCGTTTGTGGCCCGCCTTCTCGGTGGTGGGTGATACGGCGCCGCCCGGTGACGGACGCCGCGGCCCCGGCGGCCGGGACGACTGCCCGGCCCCGCCCGGCTCCCGCCGAGCGCCGGGAATTAGGCTCCGCCCCATGGACGTACTCATCCATCTCTTCGTCGGCCTGCACATCATCGGCATCGCCTCGCTCCTGGGCGGCTTCCTGACCCAGATGAAGGCGATGGGCGAGGGCACGGCCCGGTTCAGCCCCGCGATGCTGCACGGCGCGTTGACCATGTTGATCACCGGAGTCGCCCTCGTCGGGTTGAACCAGGCGGACGACAACACGGTCAACAACCTCAAGATCGGCATCAAGCTCGCGCTGCTGATCGTGATCCTCGGGCTCGTGTACGTGAAGCGGGACGAGGAGAAGGTCGACAAGGGGATGTTCGGGGCGGTCGGTGGCCTCACGACGGCGAACATCTTCATCGCGGTGCTCTGGACGTGACCGCCATCCCCTGACAGGTCCGACAGGTCCGACGGGTCCGACAAGTCTGAGAGGAATTGCCCCGCACGCACGCGTGCGGGGCAATTTCGTAGCTCTACGTAGACAGCGATTACGTGCGCGGAGGGTTAACGGTTCACGCGGGGCGGACCACGCTGTGGATCGGCATGTAGTAGATCGACTCGACGCGGACGTTCGCGCCCGGCTTCGGGGCGTGGATCATCTTGCCGTCGCCGATGTAGATCCCGACGTGACTGATGTCGTCGTAGAAGAACACCAGGTCACCCGGCTTGGCCTGGGAGGTCGGCACGGTCGTGCCGACCTTCACCTGGTCCCAGGTGGTGCGCGGCAGCGAGATCCCGGCGGTCTTCCAGGCCGCCTGCGTGAGCCCGGAGCAGTCGTAGGAGCCGGGCCCCGTGGCGCCCCACACGTAGGGCTTGCCCATCTGCTTCTCGGCGAAGGCGATCACCTTCGCCGCCTTGGCCGCGTATCCGCTGCCCGCACCCGAGCCGGAACCCGTGTCCGAGCCCGAGCCCGCCCCGGAGCCGCTGTCCGCCCCGGAGTCCGAGCCGGACCCCGAGCCCTGCTCCTGCCCCTGCTCACGCTCCCGCTCGCGCCGCTCGGCGGCCTCCTTGGCCTTCCGCTCGCGCTCCTCCGCGGCCTGCTTGCGCGCCAGCTCGGCCGCCTTGCGCTTGGCGGCCTCCTCCTTGCGCTTCTCGATCGCCGCGAGCCGCGCCTTCTCCTCGGCGGTCAGCTTCGACAGGAGCGAGCGGGCCTCGGTCAGCTTGGTCTGGACGGTCCGCTTGCTCGACCGGAGGTCGTCGCGCGAGTCCTGCAGCGACTTCAGGCTCTTCGTGGCCTTCGTGCGCTGCTTGGTCGCCGCGACCTGCTGGGTCTGGTAGTCGTCGACGGCCTTCTTCTGGCGGCTGGTGAGCCGGTCCGCGAGGTGGTTCTGGTCGAAGAAGCCCTTGGGGTCGTCGGCGAGCATCATCGCGGCGGTCTCGGAGACGGCACCGGTGCGGTACTGCGCGGCGGCGAAGGAGCCGAGCTCCTGCCGGGCCTCGTTCAGCCGGTCCGTGCGTTTGGCCACGTCGTCCAGGAGCCGGTCGGCCTTCTTGCGCTGCTTGTCGGTGCGCTCCTTGGCCGAGTTGTACTTCTGCGTGGCCACTCCGGCCTGCTGGTAGAGGTCGTCGACCTTCTTCTGGACCTCTTCGAGGCTCGGCTTGCCCGGCTCGGCGGGGGCGGCCGGCGCGGCGTTCGCGCTCTGCGACAGCAGGGCCACCGATGTCAGGGCGGCCGTCGTGATGCCGAGGGCCGGGGTGGTGCGTATCAGGGCTGAGCGGCTGCGCGGCTTGCGGTGCGACGCCAAAGCTGGCGACTCCTTCCGTGGACCGCCTACCGGGTTAGCTGTCGGGTTCGGGCGGGTGCTCCGGAAGGCTGCCCTACCGCTGCGTACGTCGTACGGAGCGGATTCACCCCAAAGAACATGGTGGGTCCCCGGCTCCGAACACGTCGGACTCGGCGGAGGCCGCGCGTGACCGGCGGGGATCGCCGGTGGGGGGACGTACGGCCCGCGCAGCACGCTAGCCAACTCCCGTGGCACGAGGGAAGGATGATGTTCGATATGCCCGATACATTTTCGTGACTTTACGAGGCCCTTGGTGCCGTGCTGACGCGGACGGCCGGGGCCGTGGCGCAGCGTGACGCCCCGGGCGCGCAGCGGGGGCGTGGCCGGAACCGGGCGGGCTCGGGGCGGCCTCGGGGCGGCCTCGTGGAACCCGGGGCGGGTTGTCAGTGGGGCCGCCTAGACTCGGGAGGCGATGAGCAGCCTCTTTGACGACAGCTTCCTGGCGGACCTCAAGCCCTCGCAGGGCCACGACGAGGAACCCCCGCCGCCGCCCGAGGACAGCGCTCCGGAGCCCATTCCGGACGACTTGTTCCAAGGGAAGTTCGACGCGCCCGCACCCCGGGACGCGTACTACCGGGACGGTGCCCCCCGCCCGGCGATCGACCCGGCGGCGCTGCTCGACGGCCTGAACGAGAACCAGCGCGCGGCCGTCGTGCACGCGGGTTCCCCGCTGCTCATCGTCGCCGGCGCGGGATCCGGCAAGACGCGGGTGCTCACCCACCGCATCGCGTACCTCCTCGCGGAGCGCGGCGCGCACCCCGGCCAGATCCTCGCGATCACGTTCACGAACAAGGCCGCAGGCGAGATGAAGGAGCGCGTCGAGCAGCTCGTCGGCCCGCGCGCGGGCGCGATGTGGGTGTCGACGTTCCACAGCGCGTGCGTGCGCATCCTGCGCCGGGAGTACAAGAAGCTGGGCTTCACGTCCTCCTTCTCGATCTACGACGCCGCGGACTCCAAGCGCCTGATGGCCCTGGTCTGCCGGGACCTGGACCTGGACCCGAAGAAGTTCCCGCCGAAGTCCTTCAGCGCCAAGATCTCGAACCTGAAGAACGAGCTGATCGACGAGGAGGACTTCGCCGCCCAGGCCGCCGACGGCTTCGAGAAGACCCTCGCCCAGGCGTACGCGATGTACCAGTCGCGCCTCCGCGAGGCCAACGCTCTGGACTTCGACGACCTGATCATGACGACGGTGAACCTGCTGCGCGCCTTCCCGGACGTCGCCGAGCACTACCGCCGCCGCTTCCGCCACGTGATGGTCGACGAGTACCAGGACACCAACCACGCCCAGTACGCCCTTGTGCGCGAGCTGGTGGGCCCCTCCGGAGAGGATCAGGAGCCCGGCGAGCTGTGCGTCGTCGGTGACGCCGACCAGTCCATCTACGCCTTCCGCGGCGCCACGATCCGCAACATCCTCCAGTTCGAGGAGGACTACCCGGACGCGACGACGATCCTCCTGGAGCAGAACTACCGCTCCACGCAGACAATCCTGACGGCCGCCAACGCCGTCATCGAGCGCAACGAGAGCCGCCGCCCCAAGAACCTGTGGACCAACGCGGGCGCGGGCGCCCGCATCACCGGGTACGTGGCGGACACCGAGCACGACGAGGCCCAGTTCGTCGCCGACGAGATCGACCGCCTCACCGACGCGGGCGACGCCAAGGCGGGCGACGTGGCGATCTTCTACCGCACGAACGCCCAGTCCCGTGTCTTCGAAGAGATCTTCATCCGCGTCGGCCTGCCCTACAAGGTCGTCGGTGGCGTGCGGTTCTACGAGCGCAAGGAAGTCCGCGACGTCCTCGCGTACTTGCGTGTCCTCGCCAACCCCGAGGACGCCGTCCCGCTGCGCCGCATCCTGAACGTGCCGAAGCGCGGCATCGGCGACCGCGCCGAAGCGATGATCGACGCCCTCGCGCAGCGCGAGAAGATCTCCTTCCCGCAGGCGCTGCGCCGCGTCGACGAGGCGTACGGCATGGCGGCCCGCTCCACGAACGCCGTGCGGCGCTTCAACACCCTCATGGAGGAGCTGCGCACCGTCGTCGAGTCCGGCGCGGGCCCCGCCGTCGTCCTGGAGGCGGTCCTGGAGCGGACCGGCTACCTGGCCGAGCTGCAGTCCTCCACCGACCCGCAGGACGAGACGCGCATCGAGAACCTCCAGGAACTGGCCGCCGTGGCCCTGGAGTTCGAGCAGGACAACAACAACATCGCCGAGGGGGCGGGCGCCGCGGCCGAGGGCGCGGAGACCGCCACCGGTGCCCCGGAGGCCGACGCCGAGGCACCGGAGGCCGACGCCGAGGCACCGGAGGGCGCCGCTCCCGCCGGGTCCCTCTCGGACTTCCTGGAGCGTGTCGCCCTGGTCGCCGACTCCGACCAGATCCCCGACGAGGAGGACGACGGCTCCGGAGTCATCACGCTCATGACGCTGCACACCGCCAAGGGCCTCGAATTCCCCGTCGTGTTCCTGACCGGCATGGAGGACGGTGTGTTCCCGCACATGCGCGCCCTCGGCCAGGTCAAGGAGCTGGAGGAGGAGCGGCGCCTCGCGTACGTCGGCATCACGCGCGCGCGGGAGCGGCTGTATCTGACCCGGTCCTCCCTGCGCAGCGCCTGGGGCCAGCCGTCGTACAACCCGCCGTCGCGCTTCCTGGAGGAGATCCCGGAGACCCATCTGGACTGGAAGCGGAAGGGCTCCGTCGGCGCGCCCGCGTCGTCCGGGCCCGCGGCCGGGGTCGCCGCCTCGCTGTCGTCGTCGCGCTCCCGCGCGGGCGGCGCCCAGGGCTTCGCCACCCGCCGCGCGTCGGAGAAGCCGGTGGTCTCGCTGGCCATCGGCGACCGCGTCACGCACGACCAGTTCGGACTCGGCACGGTGGTCGGCGTGAAGGGCACCGGGGCGAACGCCGAGGCGACGGTCGACTTCGGCGAGGAGAAGCCGAAGCGGCTGCTGCTGAGGTACGCGCCGGTGGAAAAGCTGTAGCCCTCACTCGAAGGAAGAGGGACACTCTCAAGGGGCAACTCCAGCGACGGGGGCTGGAGTTGCACCCTTCGGGGTTGCTTCGACTTTCGGGGGATCTACGGCGTCCTTCGGAGGGCCACGTCGGCCTTCGGGGGTTACGTCGGGTCGAGCCCGTGGCTGCGCAGCCACGACAGCGGGTCGATCGCCGAGCCGCCGCCCGGGCGGACCTCGAAGTGCAGATGCGGGCCGGTGGAGTTGCCGGAGTTCCCGGAGAAGGCGATCGTCTCGCCCGCCTTCACGGGACCGCTCGCGATCTTGTGCGTGGAGAGGTGGCAGTACCACGTCTCCGTGCCGTCCTTGGCGGTCACGATCGCCATGTTGCCGTAGGCGCTGTTGTACTTCGTGGAGACCGTGCCGTCGGTGGCGGCCTTGACCTCGGTGCCGTACGACACCGGGAAGTCGATCCCGGAGTGCGCGGACATCCAGTTGACGCCCGCCTGGCCGTAGTAGGCGCTCAGGCCGCGCTGCGCGACCGGCAGGGAGAACTTCGGCCGCAGCCGCTCCTTGCGCGCGGCCTCCGCGACGGCCTGCTTGTGCGCGGCCACCTTCTGGGCCTTCAGGTCGATGCGTTCCTGCGTGCGGCTCGCGCGGTCCGCGAAGTCGCCCGCGTCCGCGGAGAGGTTCGCCAACTGCGTGTCGAGCTTGTTGTTGGCGGTGGACGGCTTCACGGTCGCCGGGTCCGGGGCGGAGGCCTGCGTGTCCTTGCCGTCGTCGCCCCCGCCGAGACCGCCGACGGAGGCCGCGGCCACACCGGCGACGCCCATCACACAGGCCGACGGCACGGCGACGGTGAACAGCGCGGAACGCTTGGCGGGGGAGCGGCGCGAGCGGGACCGGCCGCGGGGCGCGGCCGACCGGGCGGAACGGGAGCGCTCGGGGCGGTCCACCGGCGCGTGGTCGTGGAGGTCGGCGCGCTCGCCGTCGGCGTGATCGCCGTGCTCGGCATGGTCGGTGACCGGTTCGACGCCGCCGAGCCGGTCGTCGGGCGCCTCGTCGGGCAGGAACGCGTGCGTGGCGTCGTCGGTGTCGTACGCCGGGTCGCCGGAGCCGTACGCGTCGGGGCCCGGGGCCGCCGGAGCCTCGTACGGGTCCTGGGCGGCGTAACCATCCTGCGGGTCGTAGGCCGTGTCGCGCGCTTCGTAGGCGTCGTGCTGGGGGGTGCCGTACGCGTCGTGCTGGTGCGCGGGTTCGTAGGCGTCGTGCTGCGGGGTGTCGTACGCGTCGTGGCCGCCGGAGTTCCAGGCGGTGGCGTCGTACGCGCCGGTGTCGAAGACCTGCGTGGCCCACTGGCCCGTCGCCGGTGCCTCGTTCCAGGCGGAGGCGTCCCAGGTGGCGCCGGATTCGGGGCCCGGCTGCGAGGGGATGTCCGACAGGGGCTGCAACCCGGCGCCCCAGGCGGCCGTGGTGTCGTGGGTGCCGGTGTCGTATCCCGGCTGGGCGGCGTACGCGTCGTACGTCAGGGTCTGCTGGGTGCCGGTCGTGGACCACTGGCCGGTGTCGTGGCCGCCGGGCAGATCGCCGAAGAGCGGGTCGGTCGCGAAGCCCGTGCCGGGCACGGCGAAACCGGAACCGGAAGTGTCGAAGCCGCCCGTTGCGTCATAGCCGCCAGGGGCGTTGAAACCGGTGGCGGAGAAGGTGCCGGTGGAATAGCCGTCGTACCCGGTGTAGCCGACGTGCTGCGCGCCCTGCTGGTCGTAGGACCCATAGGGGGCGTAGTCGGCGTCGGGTGCCGGGGCCGGAGCGGGGGTCTCCGACGGGTGACGGTCGTTCACCAACTTCTCTTTCGCCTCGACAGCATGGGCTGGCAGAGCAGTGCCGCGACTGTACCCGGCGGTACGCGGGCGCGACAATCTTCCCCAGGTTTCCTGCTCGCCGGAAACGGGCATTCGGCCGTCTTTCGGCGGTCCCCGGGCACAGCTTTGGCTCTGTGTTCGAGGTTCGTTCGAGTGCGAGGGGTGGGTTCGGGTCCGGATCGGGCTCCGCGGAACCGGAATCCGGAGCCGGTCGTCCGACTACGGCGAACCGGAATCCGGCCGGTGCGCGGTCGGGGTCAGGCCACCGTGAGACCGCCCGCCGACGCGGCGGGTGTCATGCCCGGCGCCGCGAGGTCGAGGGCCTGGCGGATGGCCGTCGCCACGGCGGGGTGCACCGGCAGGGCGAGATGGCCGATCCCGGAGACGCGGACGTTCTGCGCGATCAGGTCCGGATGGTCGACGCAGGCCGTCTCCACAGGGTCCATGATCTGGTCCAACTCGCTCCAGAAGCTCACGAACTGCGTACGACAGCCCGGCGCGGGCTCCCGCAGCTCCGCCACCACGTCCGAGCCCGGCCGCATCTGGCGCACGATCGGGTGCGCGTCCGCGAGCGGCGCCACCCGGGTGCCCGAGTGCGGGGTGCCCAGGGTGACGAGGGTGCGGACGCGGGCGTCGCCGCTCAGGCGCTGCGCGTAGTAGCGGGCGATGAGTCCGCCGAGGCTGTGGCCGACGATGTCCACGCGGTCATGGCCCGTGCGCTCGCATATCTCCTCTATGTGGCGGCCGAGCAACTCGGCGGCGGTGCGGATGTCGCAGGTCAGTGGCGAGTAGTTGAGGGACTCCAGGTGCTGCCTGCCGTGCTGGGCGAGATTGCGGCGCAGCAGCACGAACACGGAGCGGTTGTCGATGAAGCCGTGCAGGAGCAGCACCGGCGGCTTGTCGCCCGCGGGCAGCCGGGGGGCGTCAGGCGGGGGCGGCGGTGGCGCCGCCCGGCGTTCCTGGGTGATGCCCGATGGATACAGCAGGAGGTGCCCGGCGAGGATCACGAACTCGAGCGCGGTCGCCTTCAGGAGTGCGAGCGGCAGACCCGCCAGACCGGCGGGCAGCAGGGCGCTGCAGTGGCGAAAGGGCTGGACCCTCGTGATCGTCATGGCGACCTCCCGGTCGGCACACGGAAGGCGGCTCTGTCCCCCGTGTACGCATCGTGGGAAGCCGGGAGTGGTCGTGCCGTCCCCGTCGCGGCGCACTCCATGGCGACGCGCCGACACCACCGCGCCGTGCGGCTGACGGCGCGGGGGTGCGGCGGCCTCGCAGCGGCTCCCCTCGCGCGGCCCCCGACACGGCCCGGGCGCCGGGTGGGACGCGTCCCGGGTGCCGGGGCGGATCCGGCCCATGTGCCGGGTGCATACGGGAGCGGCGCGCAGCGAACGTGTCCCACCGTGTGATTTCCCCCTCGCTCTCCACCACGAAACTGCGGGCTGCGCGATGCTGGAGATAACGTTCGTTCACCTACCCGGCCGGTGCGGCGCGGGGTGTCCGCGCTGGGACAGCTGGATTTCCGTGCGGGCGGGATTCCGCAGACGGCTTTCTGTACATGGAGGCAGTGATGGGTGTGGCAGCCGGTCCGATCCGCGTGGTGGTCGCCAAGCCGGGGCTCGACGGCCACGATCGCGGGGCCAAGGTGATCGCGCGGGCACTGCGCGACGCCGGCATGGAGGTCATCTACACCGGCCTGCACCAGACGCCCGAGCAGGTCGTCGACACGGCGATCCAGGAGGACGCCGACGCGATCGGCCTCTCCATCCTGTCCGGCGCGCACAACACCCTCTTCGCCCGGGTCATCGAGCTCCTCAAGGAGCGCGACGCGGAGGACATCAAGGTCTTCGGCGGCGGGATCATCCCCGAGGAGGACATTCCGCCCCTGAAGGAGAAGGGCGTCGCGGAGATCTTCACGCCCGGGGCCACGACCACGGCCATCGTGGAGTGGGTGCGGGAGAACGTGCGGCAGCCGACCGGGGCGTAGGCCTGCGCGGTTCTCGTGGTTCGGGGCGGGCGTCGGTGCTGTGGGCACCGGGGCCCGCCGTTGTTTGTCCCGGGGACGGGACTTCGGGCGCCGCAAGGGCGTTGACGCTGGTGCGGCTGGTGCGGCTGGTGCGGCTGGTGCGGCTGTGGGGCCGGGGAGGCTGTCCCGTGCGCTCCCCCGCGACACGCGGCCCTCGCCCGGCCCCACGCCTCAACCGTCCAGTTCCTCGCGCATCGCCGCGCGCAGGCGCAACGTGCTGACGAGGCGCTGGAACGCCTCCGACCAGTAGCCGCCCGCCCCGGGCGACGCGTCCTCGGGCTCGTCCGGTGTCGCCGTCAGCGCCTCCAGGCGTACGGCCTCCGCCGGGTCCAGGCAGCGCTCCGCGAGACCCATCACCCCGCTGAAGCTCCAGGGGTAGCTGCCCGCGTCCCGGGCGATGTTCAGCGCGTCCACGACCGCGCGGCCGAGGGCGGGCGCCCACGGCACCGCGCACACGCCGAGCAACTGGAACGCCTCCGACAGGCCGTGCGCGTCGATGAACCCGGCGACCCACTCGGCCCGTTCGGCCGCGGGCAAAGTGGTCAGGAGCTTGGCGCGCTCCGCGAGGGACACCGCGCCGGGCCCGGCCGCGTCGGGTGACGACGGGGCGCCGAGCAGCGCCCGCGACCAGCCGGTGTCCCGCTGGCGCACGGCGGCCCGGCACCAGGCGGCGTGCAGCTCGCCCCGCCAGCCGTCGGCGACGGGGAGCGCCACGATGTCGGCCGGGGCGCGGTCGCCCAGGCGGCGCTGCCAGGTCGCCAGGGGTGCGGCCTCCACCAACTGGCCGAGCCACCAGGAGCGTTCACCCCGTCCTGCGGGCGGCTTGGGCGCGACGCCGTCCCGCTCCATGCCCGCGTCGCATTCGTGCGGCGCCTCGACGGTCAGCTCCGGCCGACCCGCCGTACGGTCCAGGGCCACGCAGGAGGCGGCCCGGTCGGCCATGCGGGCGGCGAGCGCCGAGCCCGGCAGCGCGGACAGCAACTCGGCCGCCGTGGAGCGGACATTGCGGCTCCGGTCGCCGAGCGCCTGCTCCAGGAACGGCTCGTCGGCCGCGCGCAGTCCCGTGCGCAGGGAGTCCAGGAACATCAGCCGGTCCTCGGCGCGCTCGGTCGCCCACGTGCCGGACAGCAGCTCGCGGGCGTCGTCCGGGGCGTGCGCGCGCAGGGCGGCGAGGAGGGCGACGCGCTCCGCGAACAGGCCCTCCTGCCAGCGCCGCTGGATGTCCGGCCGCGCCTGCGGGCCGCTCTCCGGTGCGCTGCCCGGGGCCGTGCGCAGCGCGAATTTCCAGTCCGGGTTGAACCGGGCGAGCCACTGGGCGCGCGGGCCCGCGAAGGCCAGGGCCTGGGGGCGCAGGTCGGTGCGGCCGCGGGCCGCGTTCAGGAGGGCGGGCAGCAGCTCCGGGGGTGCCGTGAAGCCCCGCTCCCCGGCGAGGGCCAGCCACTGGGGCAGCAGCTCCATCAGGTCGGGCGCGGTGCCGCGGCGGCCGCCGCTCGCGCTCGGGTGGTCGGCGAGCAGCGTCGCGAGCCTGCGCCGGGCCGCCGCGGGGACGACCGGGCGGGGGTCCGCGGGCGCGGGGGCGGGGCGCTCGGCCGCCGGGGCGGGGCGCAGGCCTGCCCGGCGTCGCACGGTCTGTACGGCGGCCGCGTCCAGGAGGGCCGCGGGGGCGTCCCTGCCGGGGGTGAGGAGCGGTGGGGTGCGGCGGTCCGTGCCCAGGAGCGCCGCTGTGACCAGCTCCTCCCAGGGTGTGCGGGCGTGCCGCCCGGCTGCTTCCGCGGGTGCGGTCGGTGTGGACGCGGTCATCTCCCCCTCCTTCTCGTCTCTTGCCTCGGTCCTTGCTTCGGTTCCTGCTTCGGTCCTCTGGTCGCGCGTCACAGCCGTACGGTCTCCGCCGTCGTGTGCGGCCACGCGGCCAGCGGGGTGAAGCCCCGGTGGCCGCATTCGCCGAAGACCGTGAGCGGGGCGCCTCCGGAGAGGGCCACCAGGCGCCACAGCCCGGCCCGGGACACGGCGGAGCGCGCGATCGGCAGGGCCGTCTCGCTGTCGGCGTCGGCCAGTTGCCAGTCCGGGCCGTTCGGGACCGGCACGACCCGGCCGAGGGTGACCGGCCAGGTGTCGAGCCAGGGGTCGTCGCGCAGCGCGTCGCCGTACCGGGCGGTCGCCTCGGCGGGCGACAGGCCGGGCGGGTGGCCCGCGGTGGGGGCCGGTGCCGTGAACTGCTCGCCCAGGTCGGCGCGGAGCTGCCGGGACGCCGGGTCCGCGGCGTGCGGGACCAGCTCGGCGTCCAGGGCCAGGCCGACCGGCAGGGACAGGGCGGGCGCGCGGCCCGCCGCCCCGTACGACAGGAGCAGGGCGGTGTGCCCGGACCGCTCTCCGTGCAGCCATATGCGGCGCGTGGTCAGCTTGCTGTCCGCGGTGTCGTACTGCGCGAGGACCTGCCAGCTGTCCCGGAGCGGCTCGCCCTGTGCGGGGGCGGGCAGGCCCGTGCGGGAGCGGACCGTGGCCGCCAGCGTGTCGGGCAGCGTGTCGCGGCGCAGCCAGCCCGAGGTGAGCAGGTGCAGCAGCGCGCACTCCTCCAGGAGGCGGGCGGGCCAGCCCGGCCCCGAGGCCGGTACGGCGCCCAACTCCCGCACCCGCGCGGCCAGGCCGGGCGCCTGGGCGTCGACCATGCGGGCCGCGGTCTCCTCCCACAGGCCGTACCCCGCCTGCTCGGCCGCGGCCATGCCGCCGCGCAGCAGGTCGGACAGGCGACGCTCCAGCTCCGTGGCCCCCGCCGTGACCCGCTCCGCCCTGCGCTCCGCGCGTTTGCGCGCGGCCTCCGGATCAGCGGGGGCCGAGGCCCCGGCGCCGGGACCGGCCGCGGGCGCGCTCCGCTTCGCCGTCGCTTTCTCGCGGCGCGTGTCCAGCCACTCCCGCGCCCAGTCCGGCGGCTGCTCCCCGTCCGGCACGGCCCGCCCGCCGCCCTGGTCCCCGGCCCAGAGCAGCAGCAGGCCGAGCGCGTGCTTGCACGGGAACTTGCGGCTCGGACAACTGCACTTGTACGCGGGTCCCGCCACGTCCGCCGTGTCTATCACTGTCTGATACGGCTTGCTGCCGCTGCCCTTGCACAGCCCCCACACGGCCCCCTCGCCGGAACTTCCCGCCCGCGACCACGGCCCGGCGATGCCGAGCCTGCTTCCCGCCTTCTGCGACGACGCGTCAGGTGCCAGTGCCAGCACCTGGTCCGCCGTCCAGCGCACCCCCTGCTGAGTCATGAGTCGAAGGTAGGTCCCAGCACTGACATTCGACCGTGGCCCCACCGTCCGTGCAGGTCAGGGCTGTTGCGGCGGCGATTGTCAGTGGCGTGGTGCACGGTGGAACACATCGCGGCCAAGCCGTCGGCGCAGCACCGCCATTGCTGGTTGCCGCTGCCCGGACGCACGCGCCGCGTCACTGACGCACGCAGGATCTGGAGGGGGATCACATGACTGTTTCCGTGGAGTCGGCCGGGGCGGCCACCACGTCCGCCGGGGGCGTGGAGGAGGGGCAGGGGGACGGGTCGCACGGGGCGGCCGGGCAGGCGCTGCGGCCGCACGCCGAGGACGCCTTCGCCGCCGAACTCGCCGCGCTGGCCGAGCAGGACGACCGGCCGCGCCCGGCCCGCTGGCTGCTCTCGCCCTGGGCCGTGGCGACGTATCTGCTGGGCGGCACGCTGCCCGACGGCACCGTGATCACACCGAAGTACGTGGGACCGCGCCGCATCGTCGAGGTCGCCGTCACCACGCTCGCCACCGACCGCGCCCTGCTGCTCCTCGGCGTCCCCGGCACCGCCAAGACCTGGGTGTCCGAGCATCTGGCCGCGGCGGTCAGCGGCGACTCGACGCTCCTGGTGCAGGGCACGGCGGGCACCCCCGAGGAGGCCATCCGGTACGGGTGGAACTACGCACGGCTGCTCGCGCACGGCCCGAGCCGCGAGGCCCTGGTGCCGAGCCCGGTGATGCGGGCCATGTCCGAGGGCATGACGGCCCGTGTCGAGGAGCTGACCCGCATCCCGGCGGACGTGCAGGACACGCTGATCACGATCCTGTCGGAGAAGACCCTGCCGATCCCGGAACTGGGCCAGGAGGTCCAGGCCGTACGCGGCTTCAACCTGATCGCCACCGCCAACGACCGCGACCGCGGCGTCAACGACCTCTCCAGCGCGCTGCGCCGCCGCTTCAACACCGTGGTCCTGCCGCTGCCCGAGAGCGCCGACGCCGAGGTCGACATCGTCTCCCGCCGCGTGGACCAGATCGGCCGCTCCCTCGACCTGCCGACCGGGCCGGACGGCATCGACGAGATCCGCCGCGTCGTCACGGTCTTCCGAGAGCTGCGCGACGGTGTCACCACCGACGGGCGCACGAAGCTGAAGTCGCCCAGCGGGACCCTGTCCACGGCCGAGGCGATCTCCGTGGTCACCAACGGCCTGGCCCTCGCGGCGCACTTCGGGGACGGCGTGCTGCGCCCCGGCGACGTCGCCGCGGGCATCCTCGGCGCCGTGGTGCGGGACCCCGCCGCGGACCGCGTGATCTGGCAGGAGTACCTGGAAGCGGTCGTGCGCGAGCGCGACGGGTGGAAGGACTTCTACCGCGCCTGCCGCGAGGTGAGCGCATGACGGCCGCCCAGGGGCGTGCGGCCGCCGGGGGCGAGGGCGCCGCGCGGGCGGCGGGCGCGGGTCCGCTGCTGCTCGGTGTGCGGCACCACGGGCCGGGTTCCGCGCGGGCCGTGCGCAGCGCGCTCGACGCGGCCGAGCCCCGGGTGCTGCTGATCGAGGGGCCGCCGGAGGCCGACGGCCTCGTGGCGCTGGCCGCCGAGGCCGACATGCGCCCGCCGGTCGCGCTGCTCGCGCACATCGTGGACGAGCCGGGCCGCTCGGCGTTCTGGCCGCTCGCCGAGTTCTCGCCGGAGTGGGTGGCGATCCAGTGGGCGGTACGGCGCGGGGTGCCGGTGCGCTTCATGGACCTGCCGGCCGCGCATGCGCTGGCGCGCGGCGAGGGCGAGGGGGACGGGGCCCAGGACGGGGACGGCCCGGGGCATGCGGAGGAGGGCGCGGCGGGTCGCCCCGATGACGCGGCTGACACGGCCGACACGACCGCCGAGGCGGTGCGGGTCGACCCGCTCGCGGTGCTCGCCGAGACCGCCGGGTACGACGATCCGGAGCGCTGGTGGGAGGACGTCGTCGAGCACCGCGCGGGCGGCGATGACGCGTTCGAGCCGTTCGAGGCGCTCGGCGAGGCCATGGGCGCGCTGCGCGAGACGTACGGCAGCGGCGGGCACGACCGGGACCTGCTGCGCGAGGCGTACATGCGGCTCCAGGTCCGGGCCGCGCAGCGGGAGTTCGGGGCCGAGCACGTCGCCGTGGTCTGCGGGGCCTGGCACGTGCCCGCGCTCCGCCGGAAGACCTCCGTGGCCTCCGACCGGGCGCTGCTCAAGGGGCTTCCCAAGGTCAAGGTCGACATGACGTGGGTGCCGTGGACGCACCGGCGGCTGTCCCGGCACAGTGGGTACGGGGCGGGCATCGACTCGCCCGGCTGGTACGGGCATCTGTTCAGCGCGCCCGACCGGCCCGTCGAGCGGTGGCTGACCAAGGTCGCGGGGCTGCTCAGGGACGAGGACCGGCTCGTGTCGTCCGCGCACGTCATCGAGGCGGTGCGGCTCGCCGACACGCTCGCTGTGATGCGGGGGCGGCCGCTGCCCGGGCTCACGGAGACGATGGACGCCGTGCGGGCTGTGATGTGCGAGGGCTCGGACGTGCCGCTCGCGCTGGTGCACGACCGGCTGGTCGTCGGCGACGTCCTCGGCGAGGTGCCGGACGCGGCGCCCGCCGTGCCGCTCCAGCGCGACCTCACCCGGCTCCAGCGCAGGCTCAGGCTCAAGCCGGAGGCGCTGGAGCGGGAGCTGGAGCTCGACCTCCGCAAGGACACGGACGCGGCGCGCAGCCGCCTGCTGCACCGGCTGCGGCTGCTCGGTGTCGGCTGGGGCGAGCCGGTCGAGTCGCGCGGGAGCACGGGCACGTTCCGGGAGAGCTGGCGGCTGCGGTGGGAGCCCGAGCTGTCGGTGCGGGTCGCCGAGGCCGGGGTGTGGGGCACCACCGTGGTGGGCGCCGCCACCGCCAAGGCGGAGGCGGACGCGGTGGGCGCGGGGGCGCTGGCCGAGGTGACCGCGTTGGCCGAGCGGTGCCTGCTGGCCGAGCTTCCGGAGGCGTTGCCCGTGGTGATGCGGGTGCTCGCCGACCGGGCCGCGCTCGACGCCGACGTCGGGCATCTGGCGCAGGCACTGCCCGCGCTGGTGCGGTCGCTGCGGTACGGGGATGTGCGGGGCACGGACACCGGGGCGCTGGGGGAGGTGGCCCTCGGGCTCGCCGAGCGGGTGTTCGTGGGGTTGCCACCGGCGTGCGTGGGCCTCGACGCGGAGGCGGCGGAGGCCATGCGGGGGCATGTGGACGGGGTGCACCTGGCGGTGGGGCTGTTGGGGGAGTTCGGTGCCGGGGGTGGCCCGGGCGGCTCGGGTGGGCCGGGTCGGCCGGAGACGCCCGTGCGGGCGGGGGTTCCGGGTGGGCCGGGGTCGGCGTTGGACGAGGTGGGGCCCGCCGCCGTGGGCGCGGCGGATGCAGCTGGGACAGCAGGTGCGGCCACGACGGCGGGGACAGTGGGCGCAGCCGGGGCAGCCGGGGCAGCGGGTCTTGCGGGCACCGCTGGTGCGGAGGAGACAGCGGAAGCTGCTGCTGTGGAGGAGGCAGCAGGAGTTGCCGGTGTGGAGGAAGCAGCGGGAGCTGCTGGTTCGGTAGGGGGAACAGGGGCTGGAGGTACGGGAGAGGCCGCTGGGGTTCGGGGGCGGTGGCAGGGGGTCTTGCGGGGGCTCGTTGGGGGTGAGCGGGTTGTCGGGGGCGTTCGGGGGCGCTGTGCTCGGCTGTTGATGGATGACGGGGTTTTGGCCGAGGGGGAGGCCGCGCGGTTCGTGGGGCTTGCCCTGTCGCCCGGGACCGAGCCGGGGGAGGCCGCCGCGTGGATCGAGGGGTTCCTCGGGGGCGGCGCCGGGGGCGGGCTGCTGCTCGTGCACGACGAGCGGTTGCTCGGGCTCGTCGACCAGTGGCTCGCCGGGGTCTCGGGGGACGCCTTCGTCGACGTACTGCCGTTGTTGCGGCGCACGTTCGGGGCGTACGAGTCGGGTGTGCGCCGCACGTTGGGCGAGCTGGTGCGGCGGGGGCCCGGGCACTCCGGTGTGGCGGTGCCGTCGGCCGAGGGGGCGTCCGGATTCGCCGTGGAGTTGGACCAGGGGCGCGCGGATGCGGTGCTTCCGGTGGTGGGGCTGTTGTTGGGGCTGGGGGAGGAGCCGGGGAACGACGGGCCGGGGAGCAGCAGGTCGGGAAGGGGCGGTGCTCTGGAGCGCGGTGGTGCTGTAGGGAGCAGGGGCGCTGTAGGGAGCGGTGGTGCTGTGGGGGACGGCAGTGCTGTCGAGCGGGGTGCCGGGGTGCGTGGGAACTCGTTGATGGGGGTGGCGTGATGGGGGACGTGGGCGTGGACGCGGGGAGTGCGGAGGGCCCTGCCGGGGACGAGCGGCTGCGGCGGTGGCGGCTCGTGCTGGGTGGGGATGCGGCTGAGGGGATCGGCTGTCGGCTGGCCGGGCGGGATGCCGCCATGGACGGGGCGTTGGCCGCGCTCTACGGGGGCGGGGGAAAGAAGGAGCGCGGGGAGGGGCGTTCGGCGGGGCTCGGGGCGTCGGCGCCGTCGGTCGCGCGGTGGCTCGGGGACATCAGGACGTACTTCCCCTCGTCCGTCGTGCAGGTCATGCAGCGCGACGCCATCGACCGGCTCGGCCTGTCCGCGCTGCTCCTGGAGCCCGAGATGCTGGAGGCCGTCGAGGCGGACGTCCACCTCGTGGGCACGCTGCTCTCCCTGAACAAGGCGATGCCCGAGACCACGAAGGAGACCGCGCGGGCCGTCGTGCGGAAGGTGGTCGACGACCTGGAGAAGAAGCTCGCCACCCGCACCCGGGCCACCCTCACCGGCGCCCTCGACCGCAGCGCCCGCGTCAGCAGGCCCCGCCACCACGACATCGACTGGAACCGCACCATCGCGGCCAACCTCAAGAACTATCTGCCCGAGTACAGGACGGTGGTGCCCGAGCGGCTCATCGGGTACGGGCGGGCCGCGCGGTCGGTGAAGAAGGACGTCATCCTCTGCATCGACCAGTCCGGTTCGATGGCGGCGTCCGTCGTCTACGCGTCCGTGTTCGGCGCGGTGCTCGCCTCGATGCGGTCCATCAGTACGCGGCTCGTGGTGTTCGACACGAACATCGTGGACCTGACGGATCAGCTGGACGACCCTGTGGACGTGTTGTTCGGTACGCAGCTCGGCGGCGGCACCGACATCAACAGGGCGCTCGCGTACTGCCAGGCGCAGATCACCCGGCCCGCCGAGACCGTGGTCGTCCTGATCTCCGACCTCTACGAAGGCGGCATCCGCAACGAGATGCTGAAGCGGGTCGCGGCGATGAAGGCGTCGGGGGTGCAGTTCGTGACGCTGCTCGCGCTGTCCGACGAGGGGGCACCGGCGTACGACCGCGAGCACGCGGCGGCGCTCGCCGCGCTGGACGCGCCCGCCTTCGCCTGTACGCCCGACCTCTTCCCCGACGTGATGGCGGCGGCGATCGAGAAGAGGCCGCTGCCCATACCGGACACGCACACGCATCGGTGACAGGGGCTTGCGCGGCGGGCGGCCCCGCGCGTCAGCCGACCGGCGTACAGCGACTGATCACAACCGCAAACGTCGGCTCTCAGGGACCGCGCCCCCCTCGCGGCCCGAGCCGTGCGACCGCCCCGCAGGCCCCGGCACGCCCGGAAACGGAGCGTACCGGGGGTGGCCGACACGCCCGGCGGACGCGATCTGTGACCGTCATCACCGCGCAAATGTGATCTGCGATTTAGGGACGCACGTCCCACGGCGATAACCTGCGAGACGGACATGCCGCGTACCGGACTTTCGGCTACGCCTCCCTTGTGACAGCGCAGTCACGTTGCCCTTCGCGGCACGCCCACGCAGAGCACGCAGAGACTGAAGCCGCTGCACGGCGGCGCGAGATCACTGAAAAGGGACGGACGCGCGTGGACCTGTTCGAGTACCAGGCGAGGGACCTCTTCGCCAAGCACGGTGTACCGGTGCTGGCCGGTGAAGTCATCGACACGCCTGAGGCGGCGCGCGAGGCCACCGAGCGGCTTGGCGGCAAGTCGGTCGTGAAGGCGCAGGTGAAGGTCGGTGGCCGCGGCAAGGCCGGTGGCGTGAAGCTGGCCGCCTCCGCGGACGAGGCCGTCGCTCGCGCGACGGACATCCTCGGGATGGACATCAAGGGCCACACGGTCCACAAGGTGATGATCGCCGAGCTGTCCCCGGAGATCGAGGCGGAGTACTACGTCTCGTACCTCCTCGACCGCACCAACCGCACCTTCCTCGCCATGGCGTCGGTGCAGGGCGGCATGGACATCGAGGAGGTCGCGGAGAAGACCCCCGAGGCCCTCGCGAAGGTCCCGGTCAACGCCGTCGACGGCGTGAACATCGAGAAGGCCCGCGAGATCGTGGCCCAGGCGAAGTTCCCGGCCGACGTGGCCGAGGGTGTCGCCGAGGCCATGGTGACCCTGTGGGACACCTTCGTCGCCGAGGACGCGCTCCTCGTCGAGGTGAACCCGCTGGTCAAGACCAAGGACGGCCGCATCCTGGCCCTGGACGGCAAGGTGTCCCTGGACGCCAACGCCGACTTCCGCCAGCCGGAGCACGAGGCGCTCGAGGACAAGGACGCAGCCAACCCGCTCGAGGCTGCCGCCAAGGCCAAGAACCTCAACTACGTCAAGCTCGACGGCGAGGTCGGCATCATCGGCAACGGTGCCGGTCTGGTCATGTCGACCCTGGACGTCGTCGCGTACGCCGGTGAGAACCACGGCGGCGTGAAGCCGGCCAACTTCCTCGACATCGGTGGCGGCGCCTCCGCCGAGGTCATGGCCAACGGCCTGGAGATCATCCTCGGCGACCCGGACGTCAAGTCCGTCTTCGTCAACGTCTTCGGCGGCATCACCGCCTGCGACGAGGTCGCCAACGGCATCGTGCAGGCGCTCGAGCTCCTCAAGTCCAAGGGCGAGGACGTCACCAAGCCGCTGGTCGTGCGCCTCGACGGCAACAACGCGGAGCTGGGTCGCAAGATCCTGAGCGACGCCAACCACCCGCTGGTCCAGCGCGTGGACACCATGGACGGCGCGGCCGACAAGGCCGCCGAGCTCGCTGCGGCTGCGAAGTAAGGGACGAGGGACTCAGACCACCATGGCTATCTTCCTCAACAAGGACAGCAAGGTCATCGTCCAGGGCATGACCGGTGCCACGGGCATGAAGCACACCAAGCTCATGCTCGGTGACGGCACGAACATCGTCGGCGGCGTGAACCCGCGCAAGGCGGGCCAGTCGGTCGACATCGACGGCACCGAGATCCCGGTCTTCGGCACCGTCGCCGAGGCGATGGAGAAGACGGGCGCCAACGTGTCCGTCCTCTTCGTGCCGCCGGCCTTCTCCAAGGCCGCCGTCGTCGAGGCCATCGACGCGGAGATTCCGCTCGCGGTCGTCATCACCGAGGGCATCGCCGTGCACGACTCCGCCGCGTTCTACGCGTACGCGAAGTCGAAGGGCGACAAGACCCGGATCATCGGCCCGAACTGCCCGGGGCTCATCACGCCCGGCCAGTCCAACGCCGGCATCATCCCGGGCGACATCACCAAGCCGGGGCGCATCGGCCTGGTCTCGAAGTCCGGCACGCTGACGTACCAGATGATGTACGAGCTGCGTGACATCGGCTTCTCGTCGGCCGTCGGCATCGGTGGTGACCCCGTCATCGGTACGACGCACATCGACGCGCTCGCCGCGTTCGAGGCCGACCCCGAGACCGACCTGATCGTCATGATCGGTGAGATCGGTGGTGACGCGGAGGAGCGTGCGGCCGACTTCATCAAGGCCAACGTGACGAAGCCGGTCGTCGGGTACGTCGCCGGGTTCACCGCGCCCGAGGGCAAGACGATGGGGCACGCCGGTGCCATCGTCTCCGGGTCCTCCGGTACGGCTGCCGCCAAGCAGGAAGCCCTTGAGGCTGCCGGGGTGAAGGTCGGCAAGACGCCTACCGAGACGGCGAAGCTGGCGCGGGCCATCCTGGCCGGCTGACGCTTCTGCTCGTTGAAAGCGGGCCCGCACCCCACGCGTGGGGTGCGGGCCCGCTTTCGTTAGAGGCAGGGGGCGGGGGAGTCATTCCGCCCTCGGTACCAAGCGGGACGGGCCCCGGGTGGGTTCCTTGCGGAGTTTTTCGCGGAGGATTTCGTCCTCGTAGGACAGGGGGCCCGGGCCCATTCTCGGGGGGACGCCGCTGATGGCCCGGCCGGGGGACTGTGGGGGCT
This sequence comes from Streptomyces sp. NPDC040610, assembly GCF_055594065.1. NCBI lineage: Bacteria > Bacillati > Actinomycetota > Actinomycetes > Kitasatosporales > Streptomycetaceae > Streptomyces > Streptomyces sp. NPDC040610. Next base: position 377,408 of record NZ_JBVIXA010000001.1, read on the forward strand.
CGTAGCGGGTGGGGGCGGTGCGGACCGTGAGGGCCGTGGCGCCGATGATCAAGGCCGTGAAGGCGATGGCCGCGCGGGTCCAGAGGCGGGCCCGGCGCTCGCTGCCGATCCGGACGCGGGCCGGGCGCGGCACCACCAGGCGCTCGGTGCTGCCGAGCGCCCCGAGGTGTTCGTGCAGTGCCTCGGGGCGCTCGTCGGCGGCACGCAGACGCTCGGCGACGGCCTCGCGGGCGTGCAGCAGACGGCTCGCGGCGGCCGGGGTGCTCGCCTCCGTCTCGGCCGCGGTCTCGGGCAGGCCGAGCCCCACGCCGTCGTAGAGCAGGAGGGTGCGGCGCTGCGTGGGCGGCAGGTCGAGGAGCGCGGCGAGCAGGGCGCGGTGCGTCTCCTCGGCGGGCGGTACGTCCGGACTCCGGTGCGCCCGGCGGAACCGGTGCCACGGGGACAGCGCGTACTCGTGCGCCGCCGCCCGCACCCAGCCCGCCGGGTCCCGGTCCACGGCCACCTCGGGCCAGCGTTGCCAGGCCAGTTGGAAGGCGCGCTCCACGGACTCCTGGGCGAGGGCCCGGCGGCCGGTGAGGGCGTAGGCCTGCCGTACGAGGGCGGGGGCGGTGCGGGCGCAGAGGGCGTCGAAGGCGGCTTCGGGGGTCGGGCGCTCGTCGGGCGGGGCCGTCGCCGACGCGGCTGCCCGGTCCGCTGCCTCGGCCTCGGCCTCGGCCCGGGCCTCGGCCAGCTCCCGGGCCTTGGCCCGCTCCTCCGCCCGCGCCTCGGCTTCCGCCTGCACCTGCGCGAGGGTCGGCGTCCCGGTCCGCGCCTGCGCCTCGGGACGGGTGGGCGCCTTGGACCGGGCCCGGCCATGGGACCGCGCCTGCGCCTCAGGCCGGGGCTCAGCCCCGGACCGCCCCCGCACCGCAGCCCTCCCCTCCCCCCGAGCCCCCACCCCACCCCCCGCCGGGGCCCCGGCCAAGGCCCCCTCCACCAACCCCTCCAAAAAGCGGGCATAAGCCACCCGTCGCTCCCCCCGTGGATGCGTGCGTCCTGATTCCCACGCGCGGACGGTCTCCCGGCTGACGCCGATGCGCGCGGCGACCTCGGCCTGGGTCAGTGACCTCGCCTCGCGGAGTCTGCGGCGTTCCTTGGGGGTCGGCAGTGGGACGGCAGGGCTCTGGGACATGGCTAGCCGATCCGTCGCACGGAAAAGTACATAAACGTATCTTGAGCGACACATCCGGCATTCGCCCGTTACGCGATGAAAGCGCGTGTCGTTGGGAGCATGGCCGCGTGACCGACATGACCGACTCTGGTTCTCTCACGCTCTACCGGAAGCAGGCGGCGCCCGGCCTCGGCACCTGCGTCATCGGCGGGGCGATCGCCGCGGGGCTCGGGCTCGGCGCGTTCGCGGTCCTGGTGATGGGCCTGTGGATCAGCTCGCCGTACCCGGACAGCGGGCCGGGCGGTGCGCTGCACGTGGCGGCCGCGCTGTGGCTCCTCGCGCACGGCACGGAACTGGTCCGCACCGAGACGCTGTCCGGCGTGCCCGCGCCGGTGGGCTTCACCCCGCTGCTGCTGCCCGCCCTGCCCGCCTGGCTGGTGCACCGCGCGGCGCGCGACGCGGCGGACCCGGAGGAGCGGGCACTGGGCGTACGCACCGCGTGGGCGGGCGTGGTCGGCGGCTATCTGCTGGTGGCGACGGCGGCGGCGGTGTACGCGGCGGGCGGTGAGCTGCGCCCCTCCTGGCCGAGCGCGGCGGCGCACGTGCCGGTGCTCGCCGTGGCGGCGGCCGGGTTCGGCGTGTGGACGGCGCACGGACGACCGCAGGGGCCGCTGCCGGACGCGGTGCGGCGCGCGGCGGACGCGCTGCCGGTACCAGGCGCGGTACGTCGTCTCCTCGTACGCGAACGAGTGCTCGGCGCGGGCCGTGCGGCCGTCGCGGGGACGGCGGTCCTGGTGGGCGGGGGAGCGCTGCTCGTCGGGGTCTCGGTGGTGCTGCACGGCGGCCCGGTGCGGGAGTCGTTCCTGACGGTGACCACGGTGTGGTCGGGACGGTTCGCGGTGCTTCTGCTGGCGCTGGCGCTGGTGCCGAACGCCGCGGTGTGGGGGGCGGCGTACGGGCTCGGGCCCGGGTTCGTCCTCGGGACGGGCGCGGCCGTGGCACCGCTCGACGCGGCGGCCGCCCCGCTGCTCCCCCCGTTCCCGCTGCTCGCGGCCGTACCGGAGGCCGGTCCCGGCTCGCCCCTGACCTGGGCGGTGGGGGCGGTGCCGGTGGCGGCCGGATGCGTCCTCGGCTGGTTCGCGGCGCGGGCGGCGACGGCCGGGGAATCCGCCTGGTCGGCGGGCCGGACGGCGGCGGGCGCCGGGACGGCGGCGGTGCTGTGCGGCGGCATGTGCGCGGTGCTCGCGGGTCTCGCCGGAGGGCCGCTGGGGGTCGGCGTCCTGGCGGAGTTCGGCCCGGTGTGGTGGCTGACGGGCCTGGCGGCGGTGGTGTGGACGGGGCTCGTGGGGGTGCCGGTGGCGCTGGGTGTGCGGTGGTGGCGGCTGCGGGTGCGGTCGCGGGCTGAGGCGCGGGGGAAGGCGGAGAGGGTGCGGGTGGAGGGCAAGGGGGAGGGCAAGGCGGACGGCAAGGCGGACGGCAAGGCGGAGGGCAAGGGGGAGCGGGGGATCGGGCGTTGGGTGGCGGGGCTGTGGCGCGGGCGTCGGCGCGGGCAGAAGGGGGCTGCGGGGGAGGCGACGGCAGGGGTGGTGCCCGGCGGTGCGGCCGGGGTGGTGGCTGCCCGTACGGAGCCGGAGCTGGCGCCGGAGCCCGTGCCGGAAGCCGACGTGGACCCCACGGTCGAAGCGGTCCCCACGACCGGCACCGTGCCCCACACCGACGCCGTACCCCCCACGCACGTCGCACCCCCCACCGAACCCGCCTCCCCGACCCCCCTCCCCTCACCACCCCCACCCCCCACCACACCCCCACCCCCACCCCCCACCTTCGAGCCCTACGACTTCCTCCCCGACCCGGGCCGCGACACATAGCCGCGACACCTCGCGGCGCACCCCGGCCGACGTTGATCAGCACTCCGGAATTCGTGTACGATCTTGGTGTAACTTCGGTGCACAGCACGGAAGTCGCGCGTCTGTGGTCCAAGGAAAGACGCCCATCATCCGATGGGAAATGTAGGTGCAAGGCCTGCCGGGCGCTCCACTGACGAAGGGCCCCTCACTCCACGAGTGAGGGGCCCTTCGCCGTTGCCGCACGCCTGCCGCGCAGCCCCGCGCCGCCGCCACGCCACGCCGTCCCGCCACACCCTTCCGCGCCGCCGCCGTGCCCCAAGCACAACGGTCCCCCCACGAAACCGTGGGAGGACCGTTCACAACCCGGGCGCGCGCACCGCCGTCCAGCACCCCGCCGGACGGCGCCCGCTCAGTCCCGGTCCGTCAGCAGCGGACGCAGCTCCTTGGGCAGCATGTCCTCGCAGTCCTGGCGGGACTGGTTCGTCAGGGCGTCGTCACGGCACGTGTAGTAGTCCCGGTAGATCAGCTGCGCGGCGAACGTGGCGAGCACCATGGCCAGCGCGAGCGAAGCCGTCACCAGACCGCTGATCGCCGCCGTGGTCTGCGGCCGGCCACCGGCCCGCGCGGGCCGCGAACCCCCGGCCGCGCCGTTCCCCCCGGCCCCGCCCTGCGCCCCCGCCGCGCCGACCTGCGCCGGAGCCGTCGGGTCCGGCAGCTTCGGCTTGGCCCGCAGGGCGCTGATGGCCCAGTGGAGACCGAGGGCGCCGAGCAGCAGCGCCACGTACCGCCAGCCGAACAGCGCGAAGAAGAAGGCCCACATGCCGGACAGGAGGGCGTAGCGGGCGCGGCGCTGGGCCGGGTCGGTCGGGTCCCAGCGCATGCCGCCGCCCTGCCCGTTCGAGCCCGAGCCGGAGCCCTCGGGACCCTGGCTGCCGGGACGCTCGCCGAAGCCGCCGCCGGACGACCGCCCGGGCTGCCGGTCGCTCCACTGGCTGCCCCACGGCGATTCACCGCCGCCGGAGCCGCCGGAGCCGTCGCCGCCCGACCCGCCCGCGGGCCGTCGCGGCTGCCACGGCTGCTCGGGCGCGCCCTCGGGCGGCGGCGCGAACGGATTGTCCTCGGCGGAGCCGCCACCGGAGCCGCTGGAGCCACCGGAGCCGCCAGAACCGCCGGACGCACCGGAGCTGCCAGAACCACCGGAGCCCCCGGACGAACCGGACCCCGTCGCCCCGCCCGACCCCGCCCCCTCGGATCCCCGAGGCGGCGACGAAGGCTGCCCGCCCCCGTCCCGCAGCAGTGTCGACCCGTCCCGCCCCCCGCGTGTCGAGCCGGACGCGCCCTCCGCGAAGGACGGGCCGTCCGCGAGGGGCGGGCCGTACGCGAAGGACGGTGGGAGGCGGAGGCTGCGGTCCGGCATCAGGTGTGCGTCTTCCCCTTGGTAGAGCTCGGCCCCTGGGCAGAGACTCGTCGTGTGGAACCCGGCGGCCCGGCGGAGCCGGGCAACTCGGCGATGGAGCTTGGCTACTGACTGTTCAGGCGGCTGCCCCCACAGACGCTACCTTCCGGCCGCGCCCCCGTCCCGTGAGGGGCCGCCCGGTGTGCCGGTATCGTTGCTGACGGTCGGCCGCTTCGTAGGGTTCCCCGTATCGGGGAGTACGAAGCCTTCGTACGACCGTACAAAGAGCACTCCCGAGAAAGGGCCCCGCCGTGGCCAAGGCCAAGCGCCTCGTCGTGCTGGTCTCCGGATCAGGTACGAATCTGCAGGCACTGCTCGACGCCGTCGCGGAGCTCGGCGCGGACGCCTATGGCGCCGAGGTCGTGGCCGTCGGCGCCGACCGGACCGGCATCGCGGGCCTGGACCGCGCCGAACGCGCGGGCCTGCCGACGTTCGTGTGCCGGGTGAAGGACTACGCGAGCCGGGACGAGTGGGACCGCGCGCTGGCCGAGGCCACCGCGGCGTACGAGCCGGACCTGGTGGTCTCCGCCGGGTTCATGCGAATCGTCGGGAAGGAATTCCTGGCCCGGTTCGGCGGGCGCACGGTGAACACGCACCCTGCCCTGCTGCCCAGTTTTCCGGGGGCCCACGGCGTGCGCGACGCACTCGCGTACGGCGCGAAGGTCACCGGCTGCACCGTCCACTTCGTCGACGACGGCGTCGACACCGGCCCGATCATCGCGCAGGGCGTGGTGGACATCAGGGCCGAGGACGACGAGAGCGCGCTCCACGAGCGCATCAAGGAAGTCGAGCGAGGACTGCTCGTCGACGTCGTGGGGCGCCTGGCCCGCGACGGCTTCTCGATTGAGGGACGAAAGGTAGTTATCCCGTGACCGCCGAAGGTACGGCCACCACCGCCGAAGGTACGCAGCGCCCCATCAAGCGCGCGCTCATCAGCGTCTACGACAAGACCGGCCTGGAAGACCTCGCGCGCGGGCTCCACGACGCGGGCGTCGAGCTCGTCTCGACCGGCTCCACCGCCGCGCGGATCGCCGCCGCCGGTGTGCCGGTCACCAAGGTCGAGGACCTGACCGGCTTCCCCGAGTGCCTGGACGGCCGGGTCAAGACGCTGCACCCGCGCGTGCACGCCGGCATCCTCGCCGACCTGCGCCTGGAGGACCACCGGCGGCAGCTCGCCGAGCTCGGTGTGGAGCCGTTCCAGCTCGTCGTCGTGAACCTCTACCCGTTCAAGGAGACCGTCGCCTCCGGCGCGACGCCCGACGAGTGCGTCGAGCAGATCGACATCGGCGGCCCCTCGATGGTCCGCGCCGCCGCCAAGAACCACCCCTCCGTCGCGGTCGTCACCAGCCCCGCGCGGTACGACGCCGTGCTCGCCGCGGTCCGTGCGGGCGGCTTCGACCTGGCGACGCGCAAGCGGCTCGCGGGAGAAGCGTTCCAGCACACCGCCGCGTACGACGTGGCGGTGGCCTCCTGGTTCGCCGACGGCTACGCGGCCGCCGACGAGAGCGGCTTCCCCGAGTTCATCGGCTCGACGCACGCGCGCAAGAACGTGCTGCGCTACGGCGAGAACCCCCACCAGGGTGCCGCTCTCTACACCGAGGGCCGCGGCGGCCTCGCCGAGGCCGTGCAGCTGCACGGCAAGGAGATGTCGTACAACAACTACACGGACACGGACGCCGCGCGCCGTGCCGCGTACGACCACGACGACCCGTGCGTCGCGATCATCAAGCACGCCAACCCGTGCGGCATCGCCATCGGCGGGAACGTCGCCGAGGCGCACCGCAAGGCGCACGCCTGCGACCCGCTGTCCGCGTTCGGCGGCGTCATCGCCGTGAACCGGCCGGTCACCAAGGAGATGGCCGAGCAGGTCGCCGACATCTTCACCGAGGTCATCGTCGCGCCCGACTACGAGGACGGCGCGCTCGAAGCCCTCAGCAAGAAGAAGAACATCCGCGTCCTGCGCGCCCCGCAGGCGCCGTCCGCGCCCGTCGAGGTCAAGCCGATCGACGGCGGCGCGCTGCTCCAGGTCACCGACCGGCTCCAGGCCGACGGCGACAACCCCGCCAACTGGACCCTCGCCACCGGCGACGCCCTCTCCCCGGGCGAGCTGGCCGAACTCGCCTTCGCCTGGCGGGCCTGCCGCGCCGTGAAGTCCAACGCGATCCTGCTCGCCAAGGACGGCGCCTCCGTCGGCGTCGGCATGGGCCAGGTCAACCGCGTCGACTCCGCGAAGCTCGCCGTCGAGCGCGCGGGCGAGGACCGCGCCCGCGGCTCCTTCGCGGCGTCCGACGCGTTCTTCCCCTTCCCGGACGGCCTTGAGGTCCTCACCGGCGCGGGCGTCAAGGCGGTCGTCCAGCCCGGCGGCTCGGTCCGCGACGAACTGGTCGTCGAGGCGGCGAAGAAGGCGGGCGTGACGATGTACTTCACGGGGACGCGGCACTTCTTCCACTGAGCGGGCGGCCGCACCCCGGCGGGCAGCGCCCCACAGATAAGACACGGCCGCAACTCCCTTGTGGAATGAGGGAGTTGCGGCCCGGCGGGGTTGGTGGGGCGTGGGTCAGCCCTTGATGACGACGGTGCCGCAGACCTTGTCGGCGAACGTCTGCTTCTTGTCGTCCCACAGCGGCCACAGCCAGCCGATGTAGATCGGCAGGGAGTCCAGGAAGTGGGCGAGCCTGCGGACGAACGCCATGCCGACGCCGACCGGCCGCCCGTCCAGCTCGCGCAGCAGCCGGATGCCGACGGCCTTCTTGCCGATGGTCTGGCCGGTCCTGCCCTCCTGGATCAGCTGATAGATCGCGAAGGCGATGATGGCGAGGACGCCGAGGATGATGAGGATGGCTCCGGCGCCGCCCCTGCCCACCGCGACACCGATGCCGATGATGAGGTACACGAGGCCGAAGACCAGGCCGTCGATGAGGAGCGCGCCGGCGCGCAGACCCCAGTGCGCCAGCTCCGGGCGGGGCGCGTACCCGCTCGGGTCGTAGCCGTAGCCCGGCTGCTGCTGCGGGTAGGCGCCGTAGGGGGACTGGCCGGGGGCGGGCTGCGGGTAGGGCGCGTAGCCCTGGCCCGGGTAGCCGCCCTGCGGCGGCACGCCCTGCGGGGGCTGTTGCGGGTAGCCGTAGCCGGGCCCCTGGCCGGGCTGGGGCTGCTGGGGCGGCGGCCCGTAGGGGTTGCTCATGGTGGGGATTCCTCCGTCGGGGACTGCGTGCGGGGACGGCGCGGCACGCGCGGAGGAAACGTTCACAGGAGCGTCGGTCCCCCCGACACCGGCCGCGGCACTGTGGCCCACATGCTTCTGCAGCGCCGTCGTGTTTGTCCAGCCAGCTCACCGAACGTTGTGCGAGTGCAATCGTGGGGGAGGAGGGGGCGGTGGGGGTGGCCCCCGGATTGGTATGCGGGCGGGCTCATCCGCGAGGATGGGGGCATGACCGCCCAGATTCTCGATGGCAAGGCCACCGCAGCAGCGATCAAGTCCGAACTGACCGCCCGCGTGGCGGCCCTGAAGGAAAAGGGCGTGACGCCCGGCCTCGGTACTGTCCTGGTCGGTGACGACCCCGGCAGCCAGAAGTACGTGGCGGGCAAGCACCGCGACTGCGCGCAGGTCGGCATCGCCTCCATCCAGCGCGAACTGCCCGCGACCGCCTCGCAGGAGGAGATCGAGGCCGTCGTGCGCGAGCTGAACGACGACCCGGCGTGCACCGGCTACATCGTGCAACTGCCGCTGCCCAAGGGCATCGACGAGAACCGCATCCTGGAGCTGATGGACCCGGCCAAGGACGCCGACGGACTGCACCCCACCAACCTGGGCCGCCTCGTCCTCAACGAGCCCGCGCCGCTGCCCTGCACCCCGTACGGGATCATCCGGCTGCTGCGCAGGCACAACGTGGAGATCAAGGGCGCCGAGGTCGTGGTCGTCGGCCGCGGTGTCACCATCGGCCGCCCGATGCCGCTGCTGCTCACGCGGAAGTCGGAGAACGCGACGGTGACGCAGTGCCACACCGGCACCCGTGACCTCTCCGCGCACCTGCGGCGCGCCGACATCATCGTGGCGGCGGCCGGGGTGCCGCACCTCATCAAGGCCGAGGACGTGAAGCCCGGCGCCGCCGTGCTCGACGTCGGCGTCTCGCGCGACGGCAACGGCAAGATCGTCGGCGATGTCGAGCCGGCCGTCGCCGAGGTCGCCGGATGGATCTCGCCCAACCCGGGCGGTGTCGGCCCGATGACCCGCGCCCAGCTCCTCGTCAACGTCGTCGAGGCCGCGGAACGTGCCGCCGCCGAGGACTGAGCGGGGGAAGGGTGACCCCATGAACGTAGAGGCGAAGGACGGCTCCACGGATCCGTCCCGGGGCGCGCCCGCGGCCACGGACCCGGGCACGTCCGGCGAGTCCGCCGAACCCGGCGAGTCCGGCGGGGCGGCGGGGGGCGAGGTGTCCGGCGCGTCGACCGCGTCCGTCGAGCCCGAGGCGTCCGGCGAGCCCACCGCCAAGGGTGCCGTCAGCGCTCCCGGGCCCGACGGCGAGCCCCGCAAGGTGTCCCGGCGGTTCCCGCTGTTCACGCGGGACACCGCACGGCCCGAGGGCGGGGGACGCGCGGCGTCGGGGGACGCGCCCGCCCCCGCGCGGCAGTGGCCGCTGCTCAGCGTGGTGTCGCTGGTCGGGCTCGGGCTGCTCCTGACCGCCTTCGACGTGTTCCGCGTCGGCACGATACTGATCGGGATCGCGCTGATCCTGGGTGCCGTGATGCGCTGGTGGCTGCCGGGCGTCGGCATGCTGGCGGTGCGCTCGCGGTTCACGGACATGGTGACGTACGGCAGTCTCGGCCTGGCGATCGTGCTGCTCGCGATGATGGCGCAGCCGAATCCGTGGCTGGTGATCCCGTTCCTCGACGACACGCTGCACTTCACGATCAGCAGTTAGCCGTCGGCGGTGAGCCGCGCGCGGCAGCCGACGGACGATGTCTGTCGGCACACACCAACGGCCCGTACTCGCCAGGAGAGTACGGGCCGTTGGCCGTGGGGGCAGGGGGTGGTGCGATCGGCTGCGGGCCCGTTCCTCCGTGCGCCCCTGCACGAAGCCGCATGCCTCAGTGGTCTGTAGTTGTCTGTTCGGGGCGCAGGCCCGGTCCCCCGTGCAAACCCCCGTTTGCAGGCCCGCGCCCCCTTCCCCCGGCGCGCCGTTTCAAGGCGGCGCGGGCGGTGGTGCTGACCAAAAACCTACGCGGCGACGGGAGCGCCCGTCGTCCCGTGCCGGGTTGACGTTGCCGTACGACCCCGGTCGTAGACGATCGCGGTCTACAACTTCCGCGGTACGGCGAACGATGGACGAATACCGATGGGTATGCGGGCTACGCTGCGGCGATGCGCCTTCGCCCGTTCACCGTCGACGTGCTGCTCGCCCTCGGGCAAGTGGCTCTGCTGGCGTTGATCGGCCCCGAGGCGGCGGCGGTCGGGTGGGACGACCTGGACCTGCGGGGCTACGCCCTCGCGCTGCTCGTGATCGCGCCGACCGCGTTCCGCTCGAAGGCCCCGCTCCTCGTCTGCCTCGTGACGTACGGAATATGGACCGTGTACGTCCTCGCCGGCTACTGGCCCGTGGTGACGTCGTTCGGGCCGATGCTGTGCCTCTACACGGTCGCCCTGCAACGCCAGACCCGCACCACCGGTGTGTGCGCGGCGCTCCTCTCCGCGATCTGGGTGCTCGGCAGCCTGGTGAGCCAGGACCACGCCTCCGTGCCGTCGGTCGCGGCGCAGGCCCTCGGCATCAACGCGCTGGTGTGGCGGATGGGATACCTGGCCCGCCGCTCCGCCGAACTGGCCCGCAAGACCCGCGCCGAGCAGCAGGAGCGGGCCCGGCACGCGGTCGTGGAGGAGCGCGGGCGGATCGCGCGGGAACTGCACGACGTCGTCGCCCACCACATGTCGGTGATCTCCGTGCAGGCGGGGCTCGCCAAGTTCGTCTTCGACTCCGACGCCAAGACCGCGCGCACCGCGCTCGGCACCATCTCCGGCACCAGCACCGAGGCCCTGGAGGAGATGCGCCGCATGCTGCGGGTGCTGCGCGCCCAGGACGACGACGGGGAGGCGCCGGACGCGCCGATGCCGGGCCTCGCCCGCATCGAGGACATGACGGACCGGGTCAGGGCGGGCGGGGTGCCCGTCGAGTTCCGGGTCACGGGGACGCCGCGGCCGATCGCGCCGGGCGTCGAGCTGTGCGCGTACCGCGTGGTGCAGGAGGCCCTGACCAACGTGCTGAAGCACGCGCGGCAGGCCAGCGCGACCGTGGAACTGCACTACCACCGCGACCACATCGAGGTGTCCGTCACCGACAATGGGGAGGGGGTGATTCCGGACAGAGTGAGGAGCCCTGGTGGACATGGGTTGATCGGTATGCGCGAACGGGCCAAGCTCTACGGCGGAACGATCAGCATCGGACCGCGCAGCGTGGGAGGGTTCGCCGTGAGACTGACCCTGCCGACGTCGGCACGGGCCGCACCGCCAGGAGACGACACCACCGAATGAACCCAGCACACATAAAGGTGCTCGTCGTGGACGACCAGTTCCTCATCCGCGCCGGGCTCGTCGGTGTGCTCCGGGCCGCGCCCGGGATCGAGGTCGTCGGTGAGGCGGGCGACGGCGCCGAGGCCGTGGAACTCGCGGCGGCCACCCGCCCCGACGTGATCCTCATGGACATCCGCATGCCCGGCATGAACGGCATCACGGCCACCGAGCGCATCCTCGCCGAGGCCGCCGAGCCGCCGCCCCGGGTCCTGGTCCTCACCACCTTCGACCTCGACGAATACGTGTACGGGGCGCTGCGCGCGGGCGCCGCCGGGTTCCTGCTCAAGGACTCGGGCCCGGAGCGGCTGCTCGCGGCGGTGGCCGCGGTCGGCAGCGGGGACGCGCTGTTCGCACCGAGCGTCACCCGCCGCCTCGTGGAGGCCTTCGCGGTGCGTTCCGGGGCCGCCCCCGCCGGGGAGCCGCCGCCGGACCTCGCCGCGCTCACCGGCCGCGAGCTCGAGGTCCTGAAGCTGATAGCCCGGGGCCTGTCCAACGCGGAGATAGCCGACCGCCTCTACATCAGCGAGGCGACCGTCAAGACGCATCTGAACCGCACCATGAACAAACTCGACCTGGACACCAGGGCCCAGGCGGTGGTGATCGCCTACGAGACGGGCCTGGTGACCCCGGGCGGCTCGGGCATCTGACGGCTCCGGCATCCGACGGCCCCGGGCCCGCCGCGTCGCCGCACGTGGGACGGCGGCCCGTCCTCCCCCCGTGGGAGCACGGACCGCCGTCCGGCGTGTGGTGCTCAGGTCAGCAGGTCACGGTCTTGTCGTACGAGCCGACGCCCCAGGTGTAGCGCACCCCGCTCCGGTGCGTCAGGGTGAAGCAGCGGGAGTCGGGGCCCCACTTGACGACGACCTTCACGCGCATGGTGCGGCCGCAGTAGTTGGTCAGGGTGGCGGAGCGCCCGCTGACGGTCCGCGAGACGCACGCGGGCGCGGTGCCCTGCGGCGAGACGTCGGCGGTGCGGGCCGTCGAGGCCGAGGCTGCGGGCGCGGCCGACGCCGAGGGGGCAAGGGCGAGACCGCCGCCCAGGATCGCGGTGGCCGCGATGCCGACGGCGGCGGTCCTCGTGAGGCCGCCCGTGCGGTTCGGGGCCCGCCAGCCGGTGTCCTGTTCGCCCTCCGAGGGGAGGGGCGCGGTGCTGTTGGTCATGTGAACTCCCCGTGGTTGTGGTCCGGCGGCCGGTCCGGGATGGCCCGCGCCGGCCGTCGTGCGGTACCGACTCTGCCGATCCGAACCGGTCGACTTCCAGGGCGATGGGACGAGTTGGGCCGCCCCCCGGGCCCACCTGCGGGGACGCCTCGACCGGTGACACCGCCGTGGGACGTCCCGCGCGCCGGGAGTGGCGCTTTCGGACGCCTGGGACGAACGCCGGGGAACCGGAATTGGTGCATCCGCCATCTAATCGGGCACAGGGGGCGATTCGCCTCGGGGGACCTTGTCACGCGTATGGAGTGAACATGCCGCGTTGGAAAGAGCTGCCCGCGACGCTGGGGGAGCAGGAGCGCCGACTGGCGGTCCAGTTACGGCGGATGAAGGACCGCAGCGGGCTCAGCCTGACCTCACTGGCCACCAGGACCTCGTACAGCCGCTCCTCCTGGGAGCGCTATCTCAACGGCAAGAAGCCGGTGCCGCGCGCCGCCGTCGAGCAACTGTCCCGGGTGTGCGGCACGGAACCGACGCGGCTCCTCGTGCTGCACGAGGTGGCGCGGGAGGCGCGGGTGTCGGCGGACGCGGGGGCCCGGCGCCCGGCCGGGGCGGTGGCGGCGGTGCCGGACCCGGCACCCGAGCCCGCGTCGGCCCCGGAGCCCGCACCACCCGTGACGCCCGCACCACCCAAGACGCCCACACCCCGCCCCCGCACCGTGCGCCTGCGCACCGCGCTCGCCGCCCTGGTGCTCGCCGTGGCCGCCGCCTTCGTGGGCGGTCTGCTCGCGGGCCGGGTCTGGGAGGGCGCGGACGGCGGGGCGCGCGGTGCGTACGCGTACGGGAAGGGTCGCGTGTACGACTGCGCGGACGTCCGTGAGGGCGGGGTGCGGTACGCCGGGCACAGCAGGACCCGGGACGCGGTCCTCGACCGTGGCGACGGCGGCCGGGAGGTGGTCGAGGTCCAGTGCCTGCTGCGGCGGCACGGCTTCGGCGCGGGGGCGGCTGACGGCGCGTACGACGAGCGCACGGAGACGGCGGTGCGGCGCTTCCAGTGGGCGCGGGGGCTGGTGGACGACGGGGTCGTCAGGCCGGAGACGTGGGGGGAGTTGCGGAAGTGAGCGGGGGTGGGGGCGGCCGGAAGCAGGCAGCAACGGGCAGCAGCAGGCGGAATCCGGCCATCCGCTGAGGGCGCCCGGGGGTCTTCGGTCGGCGGCGGCCGAGGCGCGCCCGGCTCTCGCCCGCGGCGGCGGCAAGGAGTGCTTCTTCCTCCGGGCGCGGGCGAACGCGCAGGTGGCGAACGTGAGACGGCGCCCGTCCTCTCCCCCGTGGGAGGACGGGCGCCGCCGTTCCGCGGTGCGAACCGTGGGCTCGCTGTGCGTCTTAAGCGTCATGGACGCGCCATCCCGGCAGCAAGGGAAGCCTTACCCCTGTGGCACGGAAGTGACCATTCCGCAACGCTGTTCCGGACCCGCTACGGATGCGCGACGGCCCCGGCCGGACCGGGCGAAACGGACAGCCGCGGCGGCCCAGAGGGAACCGAAACGGGCCCCGCCGCCGTCAGTCGGTCAAACCGGGTCGCGCTGGGGGGTGCAACCATGGGGACGCGCGCGGGTGCCTGGCAGCCGCTTCCGGACGAACTGCCGCCGGAGGTACGCCATCTCGTCGAGCAGTTGCGACGGCTCAAGGACCGGACGGGGCTCAGCCTCGTCGCGCTCGGCTCCAGAACCGCCTACAGCAAGTCCTCCTGGCAGCGCTACCTCAACGCCCAGCAGCCCCCGCCCCGGGAGGCCGTGCTCGCGCTCTGCCGGGTCGCGGGGGTGGACGGCGCGCGACCGGCGGCGGGGTGGGAGCTGGCGGTGAAGGTGTGGCCGCGGGCGGCGGAGGCGGCCGGGTCGGGTTCGGCGGGTGCGGCGGAGGTGCCGGGTGCGGCGGCGCCCGAGCCGTCCCCGACCGACAGCCCGACCGACAGCCCGACCGGCGCCCCGCCATCGGTCCCGGTCCTGGCTCCGGTCGCGGCCCCGGCCGCCCGGCGCCCCGCCCCCTCCTGGCGGCTGGTCGCCTGCTCCGCGCTCGCGGTGATCGCGCTGCTGCTCGTCAGCCTGCTGTGGATCGTCACGCAGGTGACCGGGGTGCGCGGCGGCGCGGACCAGGTGCCGTCGCTGAGGCCGGGCGCGAGCGTCTCCGAGCCGCTGGGCACGCGCGAGGCCCCGGGGGCCGCCACCGAGTGACGGCCCCCGGGGCGGACACCGGTGTCAGCCGAGCCGGTCGTACGCGGCCTTCTTCCACTGCCCGCCGATCTTCACGTAGTACGTCCCGGAGATCCGCTTGAAGGCGATCTGGCGCACATAGCCCGTGTAGTCGACCCTGCCGTTCGCGTGCGGGCCGCTGAGGAAGTTGTCCGCCGCGCCGAAGGTCTCCTTGCCCGCGATGCCGTCGATGTCCTCCAGGTCCTCGCGGGCCTGCCACCACTTGGTCGCGGACGCGGTCTTCCAGCCGTAGTGGCCGTCGATGTCCGACCGGGTGAAGGTGTGCCGCACGCCGTTGCCGTCGCGCCACTCGGCGCCGTCCGCGTACAGGACGCTCTGCCACAGCCAGGTGGCGTTGGAGTGCGCGTGGCTGTGGCGGGAGAGGGTGCCCTCGTCGCCCCAGTCGTTGTACGCGTCGCCGCTGCCGTCGACGACGTGCGGTCCTGCGGCCTGGGCGAGCGGGGCGGTGGCGGCGAGCGCGAGACCGGCGCTCGCGGTCACGGCGACGGCGGCGGCGACGAGCCGGTGCGGGCGCCGGGTGCGGGTGCGGTCGGTGGTGCGGTGGTGCATGGTGGTTCCCCCCTGGCGGAACTGGTGGTTCAGGTGGTTCGATCACGGCGTCCGGCTGCTGTGGCGCAGCGGTGCCGTGTTCGATGCTTCGGCACCGGAACGCCTCGGAAAAGGGCCAACCAGTGCATTCGGGACGGTTCCGGGACGTCCCGGTCCGGGAGCTGGGGTTCCGCATCGTGGAGTGGGACGACGATGGGACACTGGGCCGTGGACCGGGGGCGTGCGACGGGGCACACTCTGTCCCAAATACTCCCGTGCGCTCCCATTCCGGGAACTGACATCCCGGCTCCGCGCATCCCTCTGGGTAGTTCAGGACCGGGGCGAGCGGACCGCGTGCGGTACGCCGGAGGTCCGGAGCAGCGGCAGGACGCGCGGGGGCAGTTCAGGCACGTACGGGGGGAATAGGGGGAGCAATGCCTCGTTGGAAGGCGCTACCGGATGAGCTCGACCCGCAGGTCAGGGAGTTCGCGAACCAGCTGCGCAGGCTGGTCGACCGCAGCGGTCTCAGCATCGCCGCGGTCTCCGACCGGACCGGCTACAGCAAGACGTCGTGGGAGCGCTATCTGAACGGGCGGCTGCTCGCCCCCAAGGGCGCGATCGTCGCGCTCGCCGAAGTCACCGGCACGCCGCCGGTGCACCTCATCACCATGTGGGAGCTCGCGGAGCGCGCCTGGAGCCGCTCCGAGATGCGGCACGACATGACGATGCAGGCCATTCGCATCTCGCAGGCGCGGGCCGCGCTCGGCGAGCTGGCGACGAATCCGCCCGTCAGCTCGAAGGACGCCAAGGCCGCCAAGCCGCCCCGGGCACCGAAGGAGAGCGGCGGCCCGGGCAGGGCCCGCGGGGTCGGGGCCGTGACCGGGGTCGCGGGGCCCGCCGGGGTGTCGCCGACGGTGCCGCCCGTGGCGCGGGAGCCGGAGGGAGTCAGGTACGGGGCGCAGGCGCCGACCGCACCCGCGAACCCGGCCGCCGGTGCGGGCCCGGGTGCCGCGACGGCTCCCCCTTCTTCCCCTTCCCTTTCGTCTTCCTCCTCCCCTTCGTCCGCGGCTTCGGCGCAGGCGCCGGCCACGCCTTCGTCGCGGTCGTACGAGGCGTCGGCGCCGCCCGGGTCCATGGCGGCCACGTCCTCGGTCGCGCCCGGGTACGCGGGCGGCGGGCTGGGGTCCGTGGCCGGGCCGGGGGCCGACGGGAAGTCGCCCGACGGGCAGCGGCGCAAGCGGAAGCTGACGATGTTCCTCGCGGGGATCGTGGGGGCGCTCGTCGTCATCGCGGCGGCGGTGTTCCTCACGGACATCGGCAAGGACGACGACGGCGGTGACGGGAAGGCGGGGCCGACCACGTCGCCGACGACGTCCACGGCGGACCTGCCCGCCGGGGTCGAGTGCAGCGGGGCCGCCTGCACCGGCAAGGACCCCGAGAACATGGGGTGCGGGGGCGAGTTCGCCCGGACCACGTCGCGGGTGACCGTCGGGACGAAGACGCTCGTCGAGGTGCGGTACAGCAAGACGTGCGGGGCCGCGTGGGCACGCATCACCCAGGCGGCGCCCGGCGACAAGGTCACGATCACCGGCTCCGGCTCGGCGCCCCGCCAGAGCGGCACGGTGAACGGGGACTTCGACGCGTACACGCCCATGGTGGCGGTGAAGAACGCGACGGCGGCGAAGGCCTGCGGCACGCTGAAGGCAGGCCAGACGGCCTGCACGAAGTAGCCCCTCGGAGCGGCGGTGTCGAAAGAAGCCGGTGCGAACGAGGAATGCCCCGCCCCCCGGAGGGCAGACGCACCGTACCCCCACGGGAGTGGTCACACCCCCAGGCGGCCGCCACATCTCCTCTCCCGAGGTGGCGGCCGCCCTCCCGGGCCCTGTGGGCCGGGCCACACCCACCCGGCGTACCGGGACGGCAGGGGCGCGATAACCTGACGCCGGATCTCTCTTGATGCCAAGAGATCGATCATCGAGAGGCGATCGACGAGGGCGTCGGCAGGGGATCCAGCACAAGGGGCAGGGACCCCCACCGCCAGCTGTCTTACGGAGATCGCCATGACCCGCACTCCCGTGAATGTCACCGTCACCGGCGCGGCCGGCCAGATCGGCTACGCGCTGCTGTTCCGCATCGCCTCCGGCCACCTGCTCGGCCCGGACGTGCCGGTCAACCTGCGCCTCCTGGAGATCACGCCGGCCCTCAAGGCCGCCGAGGGCACCGCCATGGAGCTCGACGACTGCGCCTTCCCGCTGCTGAACGGCATCGAGATCAGCGACGACCCGAACGTCGCCTTCGCCGGTGCGAACGTCGCCCTCCTCGTCGGCGCCCGCCCGCGCACGAAGGGCATGGAGCGCGGCGACCTCCTGGAGGCCAACGGCGGCATCTTCAAGCCGCAGGGCAAGGCCATCAACGACCACGCCGCGGACGACATCAAGGTCCTCGTCGTCGGCAACCCGGCCAACACCAACGCCCTCATCGCCCAGGCCGCCGCCCCGGACGTACCGGCGGAGCGCTTCACCGCGATGACGCGCCTGGACCACAACCGCGCGCTCTCGCAGCTCGCGAAGAAGACCGGCACCTCGGTCTCCGACATCAAGCGCCTCACCATCTGGGGCAACCACTCGGCGACCCAGTACCCGGACATCTTCCACGCGGAGATCGCGGGCAAGAACGCCGCCGAGGTCGTGAACGACGAGGCCTGGCTCGCCGACACCTTCATCCCGACCGTCGCCAAGCGCGGTGCCGCGATCATCGAGGCCCGCGGCGCGTCCTCGGCCGCCTCGGCCGCCAACGCCGCCATCGACCACGTGCACACGTGGGTCAACGGCACGGCCGCCGGTGACTGGACGTCCATGGGCATCCCGTCGGACGGTTCGTACGGCGTGCCGGAGGGGCTCATCTCCTCCTTCCCCGTCACCACCAAGGACGGCAAGTACGAGATCGTCCAGAACCTGGACATCAACGAGTTCTCCCGCGCCCGCATCGACGCCTCCGTCAAGGAGCTCGAGGAGGAGCGCGAGGCGGTCCGCGGCCTCGGCCTGATCTGACCCCGACGGGCGCCGACCACGCCCGACCGAAAAGCCCCCGGCAGCCGCACACCGCGGCCACCGGGGGCTTTTCGGCCATCGTGTCTTCTTTCGGGGGACATCTGTCCATTCGCCGGACGCCCACCGCCCGCTCCATTAACTTTTCGCGGCATGCGAGCCGATCCACCCCGACAGGGACCCGAGCAAGCTCCCGGGCCGGGGCCCCGGCAGGATCCCGGGCACCGCCCGCCGCGCCACTCCCGCCGGCGGCCCCGCCGCTCCTACGCGCACACCGAGGCCACCCGGCTGCTCTGCGCGGGCGCCCACGTCAACGCCGCGTTCCGCAGACGCGTCGTCGAGGAACTGGTCGGGCACGCCGAGCGCCCCGTCGCGCCGCCGCTCGGCGCCGACGTGCTGCCGGTCCTCGCGCACGCCCTGCGGGCCCGGCGCGACGAGCTGCGCACCGCGCTGCTGCTGCTCGCGGCCTGGGTCGCGTTCCTGGTCACGGACGCCGTGATGCTCTGGGACGCGACGGCGGACCGCCTGGGCGGCGACTCCGGGCTCTCCGCGGGCGACATCGCCTGGCTGCCGTTCGGCACGGACGCGGCGGGCGCCGCCGAGTCGGAGCCGGGCGGCGCGGCCCTCGGCGGCATGGTGCCGGGCGGCTGGGCCCTGGCGTACGCCGTCGTCGTCCTGCTGCTGTGGGGCGCGCGCGTCGTCGCGGGCCGGGACACGGGGGTGGGGGAGCCGCTGCGGCCGGTGCCGCTGCCCGCGCCGCTGGTCTGGCTGCGCCGTCGCTTCGGGTGGCTGCTCACGTACACGGCCTGGTCGTGCGCGCTGGCGTACGGCATCGCCGCGTGCGTCCAGATCACCGAGTCGCCGTACCCCGTGATCTTCCCGCTGCTCATCGCGGCCGTGGTCTGGCGCCATCAGTTCCTGCGCACCCGGACGCTGCGCGGACGGCTCGCCCGGCAGACCTTCGCCGAGACGCCGCAGCCGCGCCTGCCCGCCTGGTACCGCCGCATCGAGCGCTGCGTCCGCCGCGAGCAGGACGCCTCCGTCACCCTCTACGACGTCAACCGCCCCTTCGTCGGCGCCGGTACGCCCCGCAAGCCCTGGTCCGTCGTCCTCGAACTCCAGCCCGACACCGCGGCGGCCGCCCCCGACGCCGGGTCCAACGGCGCCGTGCCCCGGCAGAGCGCCCCTGGCGCGCTCACCGCGCAGGACATCATCGCGATGATCGGGCCCCGGCTGCGGGCCCTGCGCAGGTCGGCCGCCGCCACCAGCCGGGACCGGCTGCGGCAGCTGGAGATCGAGGAGTTCGTGTATCTGCCCGCGGGGCCCGGGCGGGACGAGGAGCTGTACACGGGCGACGGCACGAAGACGGCCGTCGTGTACGACGACGACCAGGCCGCGCGCCACATCGCCGAGGCGGCGGGCGAGGGCGGCGAGGCCCGGCGGCACTTCCTGCGCATCCGCGTCGGCGCCTGGAACGAACAGGTCGTCGTCTCGCTCCTGGTCCGGGTGCACACCCAGGGCGGCATGCTCGTCCTGGAGGTCGTGCCGCACGTCCTCGGGCCCGTCGCGCCGGAGTTCCGCCGGGTCGACGCGCTGGTGGCGAGCGAACCGGACGGCCCCGTGCGCGACGCCCTCCGCGCCTGCGTCGCCGCGCCCGCCGTGTCCTTCGCCCTCGGCATCACGGCCCTGCGCTGGCTCCCGTCGCTCGGCACGGCGGTGCGGCTGTGGCTGACGATGCCGGTGAGCGACGAGGCGTACGGGACGGGGGAGAAGGGGGAGCGCGGGGAGCGCGGGGAGTACGGGGAACAGAGGAAGCAGGCGGCGCACGGCGTGCGGGGGCACAAGGCCGCCACCCACCTCCCGCTGCGCCTCACCCGGCTCCTCCGCGCCGCCGCGGCCCGGCTCCTGCCGCCGGACACCGGCCGCGCCCCCGACGCCCCGGCGGTCTCCCTGCGCCAACTCGCCGCCACCGACAGCCTCTCGCTGTTCCAGGAGATGGACGTCGCCCGCTACACCCGCACCCTCCAGGACCGCATCGGCGAGGGCGTGCGCGACGCGCTGCGCCTCGGCGGCTACCGCACGGACCGCCTGGAGCAGCACATCACGCAGATCAACAACAACGGGGTCTACATCAAGGAGATGTCCGGCGGCGCCCTGGCCACCGGCACGCACGGCCAGGCGACGCACACGGAGAAGACCACCGCGTGAGCGCCCGCGCCCCCGGGAAGCCCCCGAACGAACCCCCGACCGACGCCCCCGACCACACCCCGGACCACCCACGGAAGGACCACCCATGAGCGACGGCCAACCCCAGAGCGGCAGCGGAGCGCACGTCACCATCCACGCCATCAACGGCGGCTCCCAGGCCTTCGGCGACCACGGCAAGGCCGAATCCACCAACCACACGACGGTGGTCGCCGACCAGGCCCACGGTCGCGTCCTGACCACGGTCCGCGCCCTGCGCCGCGAGTTGGGCGAGGGCGGGCACGCGCCCGAGGACGAGGAGGTCGTGGCCGCGCTGGACGAGGTCGAGGGGGAGATCGCCCGGAACGGGAGCAGCGGCAGCGGGCCGCTGACGCGGCTGCGCGACCGGCTCGCCGAGTACGCGCCCGCCACCGCGACGGCCGCCGCCGTGACGGCCGTCCTCCAGGCCCTCGCCCAGGTCCTGGGCTGAACGCGGGCGAGCGGGGAAGGAGCGGCGGCCGGTGGTGCGGATCTACGACAGGGACCGGCAGGAGTGGGTCGGCCGGGAGCGGGAGCGGGAGATCGCGGCGCTCCACCGGCGGGACGTGGCGCGGCAGCGCGGCGCCCGGCGCGGGGTCGTCGCGGTGCTCGCCGCGTGCGGGCTCGCCTTCGGCGTGTGGGCGCTGGGCTGGAAGGACGAGCCGGGGCCGACGGTGTATCTGACGGACCGGCAGCCCGCGCAGGGCCCCGGCACGGACCAGGGCACCTCGGACGCGGGGGACACCGCGCCACCGCCCCCGACGGGCGGCCCGCCGCCCTCCTACGAGAAGGTCGTGGACCCGCAGGACGGCTACCGCCTCGCCGTCCCGCGCGGCTGGATCCGCTCCCGGACCAGCGGCCTGAACGGCGTCGTCATCCTCAACTACCGCAGCCCCGACGACAAGCGGCGGCTCCAGCTGTACGAGGTGAGCGAGCCGACGCCGGACGAGTCGCTGCGCAGCTTCCTCGACGACACGGTGGTCCCGAAGGCCGCCGGTTTCAAGAAACTCTCCCTGACCCACCCCGCAGGAGGCCCGGGCCCCGCCGCCCGTCTCAGCTACCTCACCGACCGGATCACCGACGAGCCGGACATCGGCACCTGGCACGTCGTCGACCACCGCTTCGAGGCACGGGACGGCAAGCTGTACGCCCTCACGGCGTACGGCGCCGAGGCGGACGGCAGGAAGGACGAACGGGAGCTGGTGGCAACGGCGTTGAAGTGGTTCTGCCCGCCGCTGTCCTACTGCCCGGACCCGTCCCCGGACACGAACTGAGCCGGATGCGCGGGCCGATCCGTGCCGCCGCCGCACGCCCGCCCCACATCGGCCTCAGGCCTCGTCCGGGCGTCGGCGCGGGCCCAGGCCCGCCGCCACCACGGCCGCCAGCACGATCACCACCGTGCCGACCACGCGCAGGGCCGCCGCCATTCCGGACGTGAAGTCCGCGGTGCCGCCCGTGTGGGCGGTGCCGGTGTGGGTGGCGAGGACGGTGCCGGAGACGGCCACGCCGAGGGCCGCGCCGATCTCGCGGGCCGAGGTGCCGAGGCCGGAGCCGAGGCCTGCCTGGTGCGGGGGGAGGGAGGAGACGACGCCCATGGTGAGGGCGGGCATGCACAGGCCCGTGCCCGCGGAGATGACGAGGAGCCAGCAGGCGTAGGCCGCGTAGGGCGTGCCCGCGTCCCCGGTGGAGACGCCGAGCAGGCCCGCGCCGATCAGCAGGAGTCCGGCGCCCACCACCGGGCGGGGCGAGGCGGACCAGCGGGCCGCGAGGCGGGGCACCAGGGCCATGCCGACGGTCAGCGGCACGATGGCGAAACCGGCGCGCGCGGCCCCGTACCCCTTCACGTACTGCAGGTACTGGGAGTTGACGTAGAAGAGGGCGAACAGGCCGAAGAAGGCGACCGCCGAGCCGAGGGTCGCCGCGCTCAGCCGGGCGGAGCGGAAGACGCGCGGGTCGAACAGCGGGGCGCGGGAGCGCAGCGCGTGCGCGGTGAACGCCCCGAGCAGGACGGCCCCGGCGGCGAAGGCGCACAGGATGCGGGGCGCACCCCACCCGTACAGGGGGCTTTCGATGACGCCGAAGAGGACGGCGACCAGGCCCCCGGTGAGGACGAGGGTGCCGAGGGGGTCGAGGGACGGCGCGTTCGCGGTGCCGTCGGAGTGGCCGGTACGGGGGGTGGTGCGGGCCACGGCGAGGGCGAGGAGCGCGCCGAGCGGCACCATCACCCAGAACAGCGCGCGCCAGGACAGGTACTCGCCGATGAGGCCGCCGCCCGCGTTCCCGGCGAAGCCGCCGAGGCCCATGGCGAGGGTCCAGGAGGCGAGGGCGCGGGGCCGCTGCTCGGGCGGCGCGACGCGCATCAGGATGGACATGGTCGCGGGCATGATCAGGGCGGCGCCCGCGCCGGAGACGCCGCGGCCGGCGATGAGCATGGCGGGGGAGACGGCGAGCGCGCTGACCGTGGCGCCCGCGGCGAACAGGCCGAGCCCGGCGAGCAGGGCGCCCTTGCGGCCGTACCGGTCGCCCAGCGCGCCCGCGGGGATGAGCAGGCCCGCGAAGACGATGACGTACGCGTCGACGGTCCACAGGATCTCGCTCGCGGACGGGTGCAGGCCGGACGAACCGAGCTGCGGGATCAGCAGGTTGATGGCGGCGACCATGCTCTGCGCGACCATCACGCAGGCGCACAGGACGAGCAGGGTCGAGCGCTTCAGGACGGTCGGGGGCGGTACCGGGGGCGCCGCCGACGGGGCGGGCGCGGACGGGCCGGGTGCGGACGGGCCGGTTGCGGGTGTCGGTGCCGGGACCGGCACCTGGGCAGGCGAAGGCAAGGCTCCTCCTCGGGAGCGGTGTGGCGTGGGATGTACCGCCACCGTAGGCTCGCCGGGTATCTGCTTTCCAGTGCAAGTTTTGCAAGGGATGATTGCGTGTGACGCAAGTGGAACGCCCGGCCGACGCCGCGGGACTCGACCTGAACCTGCTGCTGGCCCTCGACGTGCTGCTCGACGAGCGCAGCGTGGGCGCCGCCGCCCGCCGCCTGCATCTGTCGGAGCCCGCGATGAGCCGCACGCTGGGCCGGATCCGCAAGGCGCTCGGCGATCCGGTCCTGGTGCGGGCGGGCCGCCAGATGGTGCCGACGCCGTACGCGCTCTCGGTGCAGGCGGAGGTGGGCGCGGTGGTGGAGCGGGCGCGGGCGGTGTTCGCGGGGCCCGGCGCCCAGGACCTGCGGGCCCTGTCGCGCACGCTCACCCTCGTCGGCAACGACGCCCTCGCCGCCGCGTACGCGCCCGCCCTGTTCGCCCGCGCGGCGAAGGAGGCGCCGGGGGTCCGCCTGCGCTTTCTGTCCGAGAGCCATCTGGACGTGCCGCTGCTGCGCGAGGGCATCGCCGATCTGGAGGTCGGCGTGATCGACACGGTCGCGCCCGAGGTGCGGGTCGAGCCCCTCTTCGAGGATGCGATGGTGGGGGTCGTGCGGCCCGGACACCCTTTGTTGCAGGGCGAGTTGACGGCTCGTCGGTTCGCCGCCGCCGATCATCTGACGGTCTCGCGGAAGGGTCGGATGTCCGGCCCGGTGGACACCGCCCTGGCCGAACTCGGCCTGCGCCGCCGGGTGGTGGGCAACGTGGGTACGTACCCCTCGGCCCTCTACATCCTGCTGCGCACCGACCTGGTCGGCCTGAGCATGTCCTGGGCCCACCCGCTGATGGACCCCCTCGGCCTGGTCACCTTCCCCGTCCCGCTCGAACTGCCGCCGCTGAACATCGGCATGGCGTGGCACCCCCGGCACGATGCGGACCCGGCGCACGCGTGGCTGCGGGGGTGCGTGCGGGAGCTGGTCTCGGCGCCCGGGTGAGGCACCTGCCGCTGAGCGGCGCCGAGGCGAGGCACCTGTTGCTGAACCACTCACGAATGTAGTACTTCTTATACATGAGCGAGCAAGTCCACAACAGGCTGGCGATGGTGCGCGCCGAGCGGAAGGTGTCCCGGCAGCGCCTCGCCGAAGCCGTGGGCGTGCACTACCAGACCATCGGCTACATCGAGCGCGGGCAGTACAACCCGAGCCTCGACCTGGCGCTGAAGGTGGCCAAGTACTTCGGGCTGCCCGTCGAGGCGCTGTTCTCGCTGGAGCCGTTCCAGCCGCTCACGGATCAGGTGTACGGGCACGGGAGGGACCAGTAAGTCATGGCGCGACAGGAGCAGTTGAGCGGGTACGACCAGCGGATGCTCGCCCTGATGAACCGGCGCGAGGGCGCACCGCTCCACCGCACCGCCGCGCGCCGCCGGGCCGTCGTCGCCGTCCACGTCGTCCTGACGGCGGCCTTCGTCGCGGCCTGGCTCGGCACGGTCGTCGGGGATCTCGCCTGGACGGGGTGGGCGATGCTCGGCCTGCTGCTTCCGTGGTGCGTGGCGACGGGCGTGATCAACGGCGCCACCCGCGGGCTCCTCGAACTGCGGCCCCGGGCGCTCGACGAGCGGCAGCGGGCCGAGCGGGACCGGGTGCGGGCCAGGGCGCACCAGATCATGGCCTGGGTGCTGCTCGCGGCGGTCGTGGTGACGGGGATCGCCGGGTTCTCGGGTCTGGCCGCGAAGGCCCTGGTGTTCCAGGTGGCGGTCTGCGCGCTCGTGCTGCACTGGCTGCTGCCGCTGTGGGTGGCGGGGCTCTCGGCGCGGGACGAGCCGGGGCTCGACGAGTTCGGCGGGGACGAGCTCGGCGCGGACGAGTTCGCGTAAGGGGACCGGGCCCGCTCCGCGCGGGCCCGCCCCGCCTCACACCTGCTTCAGTTCCTGCTCCAGCTTCGACACGTCCACGGAGTCCTTCGCCGACGGCGTCTTCGTCGGCACCGGCTTGTCGTAGTCCGTGAGGGTCGTCGTCTTGTCCGTGCCGTCGCCCTTCTCCGTGGCGCGCACCAGATACGGCTTGCCCTCGGCCGCGACGTACAGCGTGGTCTCCTTGCCGTCGTCGTCCTTGCCGGTCAGCGGGATCACGCGGGTGCCGTCGACCGTCGTGACCGCGCCCTTCTCCAGGTCCTTCGTGTCGTCGTCGGACCCCGCGTCGTCGCTCACGTTCTCCTGGAGCTCCTTGAGGTCGCAGACCTCCGAGAGGCCCTTCAGCATGGGGTCGCCGGTCGTGCCGTGGATGTAGCGGTCCTTGAACAGCTCGGCGGCCGCGTCGCCCTGTCCGCCGGGCACCTGGTTCTTCCAGAACGCCTGGTCGGGCTTCATCCAGACCTTGTCGCCCTGCTTCACCAGCTCCGCCTTGCCCCCGTTCGCGCCGAAGCTCAGGGTGCCCGTGCAGTTGCCGTCGCGGTCGAGCGCGAGGTCCATGGCGGCCGGGTCGTCCTTGTCGACGTCGCTGCCCTTGTCCGTCAGGGTGAGATGGACGGACTTGGCGTCGAGCAGCTCCTGCTTCGCCTTGTCGGAGATCTCCTTGGCGCTCAGGTCCGCCGTGCTGTCTCCCTTGTCGCCGCTGCCGCCGTTGTCGTCGGAGCAGGCGGAGACCAGCAGGGCCAGGACGGCGGCGGTGCAGGCGGCACCTGCCGTCCGCAGTCGCGTACGAGGCATTTTGCTCATAGCGTCACCTCCGGTGACAGAAAGTGCTTCGAGCGTACGTTTCGCCCCGCGTACCCGCACGTGCAGTGACACAGCGCACTTTCGGCCATCGAATGCGCATGCTTTTCCCGGGCCCGGGCAGGTGCTCCCGGCTACCACGAGTGATCAGGTGGGGCAAACGGCAGAAACTGCCAGGAACGGAAGGCAAAAGGGACGTGTCCGCACAACAGACCATCCACGTGGCGGGAGAGTGGCGTGGCGCCGCCTCCGGCGCGACCCGCGAGATCATCGACCCCGCGGATGCCAAGCCGTTCGCGACCATCGCCGAGGGCGGTGCCGAGGACGCCGACGCGGCCATCGCCGCCGCGCGCGCGGCCTTCGACGAGGGCTCCTGGCCGGGCACGCCGGTCGCCGAGCGCGCCGCGCTGCTGCGCCGCGTCGCCGACCTGCTGGTGCGCGACCGCGAGAAGATCGGCCTCCTGGAGAGCCGGGACGCGGGCAAGACCCTCGAAGAGGGTCGCGTCGACGTCGACTGCGTCGCCGACGCCTTCCGCTACTTCGCCGACCTGGTGATCGGCGAGGGCGCGGGCCGTGTCGTCGACGCCGGGTCCGACGACATCCACAGCGTCGTCGTGCACGAGCCCATCGGCGTCTGCTCCATGATCACGCCCTGGAACTATCCGCTGCTCCAGGCCAGCTGGAAGATCGCCCCCGCCCTCGCGGCCGGGAACACCTTCGTGATCAAGCCGAGCGAGATCACGCCCCTCACGACGGTCGCGCTCATCGAGCTGCTCGCCGAGGCCGGCCTGCCCGCCGGTGTCGCCAACATCGTCACCGGCCCCGGCCACACCGTCGGCGCCCGCCTAGCCGACCACCCCGACGTCGACCTGGTCTCCTTCACCGGCGGCCTCGTCTCCGGCACCAAGGTCGCCCAGGCCGCCGCCCTCGGCGTGAAGAAGGTCGCCCTGGAGCTCGGCGGCAAGAACCCCAACGTCGTCTTCGCCGACGCCTGCGCCACCGACGAGGGCTTCGACACGGCCGTCGACCAGGCGCTGAACGCGGCCTTCATCCACAGCGGGCAGGTCTGCTCCGCCGGTGGCCGCCTCATCATCGAGGAGTCGGTGCGCGAGCGCTTCGTCGCCGAGCTCGCCCGCCGCGCCGAGAAGATCAAGCTCGGCCGGGGCACCGAGGACGGCGTCGAGTGCGGCCCGCTGGTCTCCAAGGAGCAGCGCGAGAAGACCGAGGGGTACGTGGCGTCCGCGCTCGCGGAGGGCGCCGTCCTGCGCTCCGGCGGCAAGCGGCCCGAGCCCACCGACGCCCGCCCCGCGACCGGCTACTTCTACGAGCCGACGGTGCTCGACCAGTGCCACCGCGAGATGAAGGTCGTCCGCGAGGAGGTCTTCGGCCCGGTCCTGACCGTCGAGACCTTCCGCACCGAGGACGAGGCCGTCGCCCTCGCCAACGACACCGAGTACGGCCTCGCGGGCGCCGTGTGGACCACCGACTCCGGGCGCGCCCGCCGGATGGCCCGCCGGATGCGCCACGGCACCATCTGGATCAACGACTTCCACCCCTACCTGCCGCAGGCCGAGTGGGGCGGATTCGGCAAGAGCGGCGTCGGCCGCGAGCTGGGCCCGGCCGGACTCGCCGAGTACCGCGAGGCCAAGCACGTCTACGAGAACCTCGCGCCGAAGCCGGTGCGGTGGTTCGCGGGCTGAGCCGCCCGCCTCCCCCCTTACGCGAAAGCACCTTGTACGACCTCGCAGGAAGAGGAGCAGTTCCCCCATGGCTGAAACGAACGAGTACGACTACGTCATCGTCGGCGGCGGCACCGCCGGTTCCGTGATCGCCTCCCGGCTGACCGAGAACCCGGACGTCACCGTCGCCGTCATCGAGGGCGGCCCCAGCGACATCGACCGCGACGACGTCCTGACGCTGCGCCGCTGGCTCGGCCTGCTCGGCGGCGAGCTCGACTACGGCTACACCACCACCGAGCAGCCGCGCGGCAACTCGCACATCCTGCACAGCCGCGCCAAGGTCCTGGGCGGCTGCTCCTCGCACAACACCCTGATCTCCTTCAAGCCGCTGCCGTCCGACTGGGACGAGTGGGAGGAGGCCGGGGCCACCGGCTGGAACGCCGAGGCGATGGACCCCTACTACGGCAAGCTGCGCAACAACGTCGTACGCGTCGCCAAGAAGGACCAGAACCAGATCGCCACCGACTGGGTCGAGGCCACGAAGACCGCGCTCGGCGTGCCCGAGGTCGTCGGCTTCAACGACAAGCCCTTCGACGAGGGCGTCGGCTTCTTCGACCTGGCGTACCACCCGGAGAACAACAAGCGCTCCTCCGCGTCCGTCGCCTACCTCCACCCCCACATGGAGGCCGGTGACCGCCCGAACCTCCACCTCTTCCTGGAGACCTGGGCCACCAAGCTGGAGTTGGACGGCAAGGCCGCGCGCGGTGTCCACATCCGGACCAAGGACGGCGCCGAGAAGCTGCTCACCGCCCGCCGCGAGGTGCTGGTCTGCGCGGGGGCCGTCGACACGCCCCGGCTGCTCATGCTCTCGGGCATCGGGCCGAAGAAGGACCTCGAAGCCCTCGGCATCCCGGTCGTCCACGACCTGCCGGGCGTCGGCGAGAACCTCATCGACCACCCGGAGTCGGTCATCGTCTGGGAGACCAACGGGCCGATCCCCGGCAACTCCGCGATGGACTCGGACGCCGGTCTGTTCGTGAAGCGGGACCCGGACCACAAGGGCCCGGACCTGATGTTCCACTTCTACCAGATCCCGTTCACCGACAACCCGGAGCGGCTCGGCTACGAACGCCCCGAGCACGGTGTGTCGATGACGCCGAACATCCCCAAGTCCCGCGCCCGCGGCCGCCTCTACCTCACCTCCGCGGACCCCGAGGTGAAGCCCGCGCTCGACTTCAAGTACTTCGAGGACGAGGGCGACTACGACGGGCGGACGCTGGTCGACGGCATCAAGCTGGCGCGGAAGGTCGCGCAGGCCGAGCCGTTCAAGAAGTGGCTCAAGCGCGAGGTGTTCCCCGGCCCCGAGGTCACCGACGACGCGGAGATCGGCGAGCTGGTGCGCAAGGCCGCGCACACCGTCTACCACCCGGCAGGGACCTGCCGAATGGGTGCTTCCGGTGATGAACTCGCCGTGGTCGACCCGGAGTTGAAGATCCGGGGCCTCGAAGGAATCCGTATCGCGGACGCATCCGTCTTCCCGACGATGCCCGCCGTGAACCCGATGATCGGAGTGCTCATGGTCGGGGAGAAATGTGCCGAGATCCTTGAAGCCGGCCCCCAGGGAGGTGACGGCCGATGAGCGACACCGCGACCGTCACCCCTGCCGCCGACGCGGCCACGGACACCGTCTTCGCCGTCAACAACCTCTGGAAGGTCTTCGGCCCCAAGGCCGAGACCATCCCGGGCAACAGTGAGCTGACCGGCCTCGACCCCGTGGAGCTGCGCGAGCGCACCGGCTGCACCGCCGCCGTGCGCGATGTGTCCTTCGAGGTGAAGAAGGGCGAGGTCTTCGTCGTCATGGGCCTGTCGGGCTCCGGCAAGTCCACGCTCGTGCGCTGTCTGACCCGGCTCATCGAGCCGACGTCGGGATCGGTCGAGATAGACGGCGAGGACGTCCTCGCCATGGACAAGAACCGGCTGCGCGAGCTGCGCCGCCACCGCGCGTCCATGGTCTTCCAGCACTTCGGCCTGCTCCCGCACCGCACGGTCCTCGACAACGTCGCCTACGGCCTGGAGATCCAGGGCGTGGCGCGCGCCGAGCGCCGCGAGAAGGCCATGAAGGTCATCGAGAAGGTCGGCCTCGAAGGCCTGGAGCAGCGCAAGCCCGGCCAGCTCTCCGGCGGCCAGCAGCAGCGCGTCGGTCTCGCCCGCGCCCTCGCCGCCGACCCCGAGGTCCTGCTCTTCGACGAGCCGTTCAGCGCCCTCGACCCGCTGATCCGCCGCGACATGCAGGAAGAGGTCGTCCGCCTGCACCGCGAAGAGGGCCGCACGATGGTCTTCATCACCCACGACCTCAGCGAGGCCCTCAAGCTCGGCGACCGCATCGCCCTCATGCGCGACGGCCGCGTCGTCCAGCTCGGCACGCCCGAGGAGATCGTCGGCTCACCCGCCGACGACTACGTCCGCGACTTCGTCCGGGACGTGCCGCGCGAGCAGGTCATGACCTGCCGCAGCGCCATGCGGCCCGTCGACGCCGACGCCGACGAGGACACCAGGGGCCCCGCCATCGCGCCCGACGCGACGGTGTCCGAGGCCATCGAGGCCGTGGCGCGCTCCGGCTTCCCGGCGCGCGTGATGGACGGCGGCCGGTGCCTGGGCGTCGTGGACCACGAGCAGCTGATCGGCGTCGTCGCGGGCGTGGCCCCCAAGGGCGCCGCGGGCGCCGCCCGGCGCGGCGAGCCGTCCGCGAAGGCGGGCACCTCGATACGTAAAGAGGTAACCGGCGAGGTGGCTTCCTGATGGCCACCGCCACCGCTTCGACTCCCGTACGAGATACCGGGATCGGCGCCCTGCTGCGCCGCCGCGCCGTCGTCAAGCTCCTGCTGCTCGCCGTCGTCGCGGCCGTCGCCGTACCGATCCTCAACGCCAAGTGGGCCTCCGGCGCCTGGCCGGACGCGCTCACCGTCGACCTGACCGAGCCGCTCACCAAGGCCAGCGACTGGATCATCGACAACCGCGACAGCCACTGGCTGTTCACCTACTTCTTCGGGCACATCTCCAACGCCGTCGTGCTGTCCGTGCGCGGCGTCTACCTGGTGCTGCTCGCCGCGGGCTGGGCGGGCGTCACCGTCGCCGCGGGCGCCGTCGCCTGGCGCGTCGCGGGCCTGAAGCTCGCCGCCCTCGCCACCGCGGCCTTCGCCGTCTGCGGCCTGCTCGGCATGTGGGTGCCGACGATGCAGACGCTCGCGCTGATGGTCGTCGCCGTGCTCGCCTCGGTGATCCTCGGCATGCTCCTCGGCCTCGCCGCAGGCCTGAACGACCGGATCTTCCGCATGATGCGCCCGGTCCTCGACACCATGCAGGTGCTCCCGGCCTTCGCGTACCTGCTGCCCGTCGTGCTCGTCTTCGGCATCGGCGTGCCCGCGGCCGTCCTCGCGACGGTCGTGTACTCGGCCCCGCCGATGGCCCGCCTGACGGCCCTCGGCCTGCGCGGCGCCGACGGCGGCGTGATGGAGGCGGTGGCGTCCCTCGGCGCGACCGCACGCCAGCGCCTGCTGTCCGCGCGCCTGCCGCTGGCCCGCAAGGAACTCCTCCTCGGCCTCAACCAGACCATCATGATGGCCCTCTCCATGGCCGTCATCGCGTCCGTGATCGGCGCGGGCGGTCTCGGTGACCGCGTCTACCAGGCGCTCTCCACGGTCGACGTCGGCCAGGCCCTCGCCGCCGGCATCCCCATCGTGCTGCTCGCCGTCGTCCTCGACCGCGTCACCGGCGCGGCGGGCGAACGCCTCGGCGCGCACGCCGAGGACAACTCGCCGCTGCGCGGCTGGCGCGGCTGGTCCATCGCCGCCGCCGTGACCCTGGCCTGCGCCCTCGCGGCCAGGTTCGCGGACCGCCTGGAGTGGCCGACGAGCTGGGTCGTGCAGATCGCCGAGCCCGTGAACACCGCCAAGGACTGGATGGTCGACCACCTGTACACGGGCGTGCCCGTGGTCGGCGGCACGGCGGACTGGGCGGCGCACTTCACCACGTACGTGCTCGACCCGGTGCGCGACGGCCTGCAGGGCCTGCCCTGGTGGTCGGTGCTCCTGATCGTGGCCGCCCTCGCCTGGGTGATCGGCACCTGGCAGACGGCGCTCACCGCGGTCCTCGCGATGGCGGCGATCGGCGTCATGGGCGTGTGGAACGCGTCCCTCGACACCCTCTCCCAGGTCCTCGCGGGCGTCGCCGTCACCCTCGTCCTGGGCTTCGCGATCGGCATCGCGGCCTCACGCAGCCAGCGCCTCGAACGCCTTCTGCGCCCTGTCCTCGACGTCTTCCAGACGATGCCGCAGTTCGTGTACCTGATCCCCGTGGTCGCCCTGTTCGGCGTGGGCCGCGCGCCCGCCGTCGCCGCGGCCGTCGTGTACGCGCTGCCCGCCGTCATCCGCATCACCACGCAGGGCCTGCGCCAGGTGAACCCCGCCGCGATGGAGTCCGCGAAGTCCCTCGGCGCCACGAACTGGCAGCAGCTGCGCCAGGTCCAGCTTCCGCTGGCCCGCCCCGCCCTGATGCTCGCCCTCAACCAGGGCGTCGTGCTCGTCCTCGCCGTCGTCGTCATCGGCGGTCTGGTCGGCGGTGGCGGCCTCGGCTACGACGTCCTCGCCGGTCTCGCCCGCGGCGACCTGGCCACCGGTCTGGTCGGCGGTGTCGCCATCGTCTGCCTCGGCCTGATGCTCGACCGCGTGACACAGCCGACGGAACGCCGCGCGAAGAAGGGAGCGTGACCATGCGTACACGTACGCGAGTGACGGTCGCGCTGGCCGGTGTGGGCGCCCTGCTCGCCCTCTCCGGCTGTGGCAAGGCCGACATGAGCAAGCAGTCGTCCCCGTACGCGAACGCGGCGGGCGCCAAGACGGTGACCCTGTCCGTGCAGTCCTGGGTGGGCGCGCAGGCCGACGTCGCCGTGGCCGAGTACCTGCTCAAGAACGAGCTGGGCTACCGCGTCGACAAGGTCCAGATCGACGAGATCCCCGCCTGGGACGCCCTCAGCCAGGGCCGCGTCGACGCGATCATGGAGGACTGGGGCCACCCGGACCAGGAACAGCGCTACATCAAGGACAAGAAGACGATCGTCCCCGGCGGTGACGTCGGCGTCATCGGCCACATCGGCTGGTACGTCCCGACGTACTTCGCCAAGAAGCACCCCGACGTCACCAACTGGAAGAACCTCAACAAGTACGCCAAGGACTTCCGTACGCCGGAGAGCGGTGGCAAGGGCCAGCTCATGGACGGCTCCCCGTCCTACGTCACCAACGACAAGGCCCTCGTCGAGAACCTCGGCCTCGACTACAAGGTCGTCTTCGCCGGCTCCGAAGCCGCCCAGATCACACAGATCGAGCAGTTCGCCAAGCAGCAGAAGCCCTTCCTGACCTACTGGTACAAGCCCCAGTGGCTCTTCAAGAAGGTCCCCATGACGGAGGTGAAGCTCCCCGCCTACAAGGAGGGCTGCGACGCCGACCCCGCCAAGATCAAGTGCGCTTATCCGCACACGCCTCTCCAGAAGTACTTCAACGCCGACTTCGCCAAGAACGGTGGCAAGGCGGCGGAGTTCCTGAAGCGGTTCAAGTGGTCCGAGGCCGACCAGAACGAGGTCTCCCTCATGATCGCCGATCAGAAGATGTCGCCCGAGGACGCGGCGAAGAAGTGGATCGACGGGAATGAGGCGAAGTGGCGGGGGTGGGTGCCGAAGTAGCGCCGGCCTGCGCGGGGCGCCCCAGTCCCGCCCCTTCTCCGAACCCGGGGCTCCGCCCCGGACCCCGTATCGGCGCTCCGCGCCTCGTCCTCAAACGCCGGACGGGCTATCTATAGCCCCTCCGGCGTTCGAGGAGCGGGGGTCTGGGGGCAGCGCCCCCAGTTTCGGGAAGGGGCGGGACTGGGGCGCTCCCCGCGAGGGCCTACCTCAGCCCCTCCGCCACCCCCCGCAGCGCCTCCATCGCCCGGAACAGCAGACCTGGCCCGAAGGTGACCCGCGTGGCCCCGAGCGAACCCAGTTCCTGGGGCGAGGGGCCGCCCGGCAGGAAGACGAAGTTGAGGGGCCCCTCGATGCCTGCCCGCAGGGCGGGGATCACGTCGACCGGCGCCTTGATGACGTAGACGCAGTCGGCCCCGGCCTCGACGTAGAGCCGAGCCCGCCGCAAGGTCTCGTCCAGATCCGCGACCCCACGGATGTACGTGTCCACACGGGCGTTGATGAAGAGCTCACGACCGGCGACGCCCCGGACGGCGGAGAGATAGTCGGCCTGTTCCCGGGGGTCCTTCAGGGAGTCCTCCAGGTTGCACCCCACGACCCCGGCGTCGAGCAGCCGCCCGACGAGCGTGCGGGCGGGCAACCCGTACCCGTCCTCGACGTCCGCGCTGACGGGCACGGCCACGGCCCGGGCGATCCGCCCGACGGCCTCGAACATCTCGCGCGGCGGCACGGCCCCGTCGGCGTACCCGAGGGAGGCCGCGACCCCCGCGCTGGGCGTGGCGAGCGCGGGGAACCCGGCGTCCTCGAAGACGCGGGCGCTGGCGGCGTCCCAGGGGCCGGGCAGGACGAGCGGATCGGAGGGCGCCCGGTCCTGGTGCAGGGCGCCGAACGCCTCGGCGGTGGCGGTCACTTGGGGTCTCCCTGCAGGCCGGCGGGGCGGTGCGCGGTGGAGCCCGGAGTGTAGTGGCCGGGCACCATGCGGGAGGTGACGCCGAACCGGTTCCAGCCGTTGATGAGGGTGATCGCCGCGATCAGGTGGGCGAGTTCGGAGTCGTCGAAGTGCTTGGCCGCGCGCGCGTACACGTCGTCGGGGACGAAGCCGTCGGTGAGGACGGTGACGGCCTCGGTCAGCTCGATCGCCGCGATCTCCTTGGCGGTGTAGAAGTGCCGGGACTCCTCCCAGGCGCCGAGCTGGACGATCCGCTCGACGCTCTCGCCCGCGGCGAGCGCGTCCTTGGTGTGCATGTCGAGGCAGAAGGCGCAGTGGTTGATCTGCGAGGCGCGGATCTGGACCAGCTCGAAGAGGACCGGGTCGACGCCCTTCTTCGCGGCGGCGGCGAACCGGATCATGGCCTTGTACGCCTCGGGGGCGAGCTCGGCCATGTTGAGGCGGGGGAGGTGCTCGGGGAGGCGGTCGCTGTCGGTGGTCGTCGGGTTCGTCGCTTCGGCCGTGTTCGTCGTCGTCATGGCTTTGACGCTACGTCGCGATTAGCCCACCGGTATGGTCCATTCCCATGGACAAATCCTGGGCCAATCGGGCGGCCGGGGGCGGCTCCGGCAAGGAGTCCGGGGGCAGCTCCGGCACCGGCGGCTGGAGCGTCGACCTCCACCTGGACACGGCGGTCGCGGCCTCCGGCACGGGCTCCCGCTCGGGCGTCCGCAAGAGGCTGACGGACGCGCTGCGCGAGGCGGTCAGGGGCGGCCGCCTCGCCCCCGGGACCCGGCTTCCCTCCTCCCGGACGCTCGCCGTGGACCTGGGCGTCGCCCGCAACACCGTCGCCGACGCGTACGCGGACCTGGTCGCCGAGGGCTGGCTGACGGCGCGCCAGGGTTCGGGCACCCGGGTCGCCGAGCGCGAGGTGCCGCGTCCGGCGGCGCCCGCGCGCCCGCCGAGGACGGGCGGCGCCCCGCTGTACGACCTGATGGCGGGCACGCCGGACCTGGCGTCGTTCCCGCGTGCGGAGTGGCTGAAGGCGGCCCGCCGCGCGCTCGCGGCCGCCCCCGGCGACGTACTGGGCTACGAGGACCCGCGCGGCCGCGTCGAGCTGCGCACGGCCCTCGCCGCCTACCTCGCGCGCGCCCGGGGCGTGCGCGCCGAACCGGACCGGATCGTCGTCGTGCCCGGCTTCACGCACGGCCTGACGCTCCTCGGCGAGCTGTTGCACGCGCGCGGGCTGCGGAGCGTCGCCGTGGAGTCGTACGGCCTCGACCTGCACTGGGAGCGGCTGACCCGGTGCGGCCTGCGCACCGTCCCGCTCGCCTTCGACGAACTCGGCACCCGCACCGACGGGCTGGCGGACCACCGGGCCGTTCTGATGACCCCCGCCCACCAGTTCCCGATGGGCGTGCCGCTGCACCCCGACCGGCGGGCGGCGGCCGTCGACTGGGCGCGGCGTGTGGACGGCCTGATCCTGGAGGACGACTACGACGGGGAGTTCCGCTACGACCGCCAGCCGGTCGGCGCGCTCCAGGGACTCGACCCCGAGCGGGTGGTCTACCTCGGCACGGCCAGCAAGTCGCTGGCCCCTGGCCTTCGTCTGGCCTGGATGGTGCTGCCCGCCGAACTCGCCCTGGAGGTCGCCGAGTTGAAGTACGCGGCGGGGGCGGCCAGTAGTTCCCTGGACCAGGTGACGCTGGCGGAGTTCATGACCTCGGGGGCGTACGACCGGCATGTCCGGGCTTCCCGGCTGCGCTATCGGCGGCGGCGTGACCAGTTGGTCGCCGCGGTCGCCGAGCGGGCGCCGGGTGTGCGGGTCACCGGGATCGCGGCCGGGTTGCACGCGGTGGTGCGGCTCCCGCCGGGGTCGGAGCAGGCTGTGGTCCAGGCCGCGCACTGGCAGCGGCTTGCTCTTCAGGGGGTGGCTCGGTTCCGGCATCCGCTGGCCGGGGGGCCTTTGGGGGATGCGCTGGTTGTGGGGTACGGGACGCCGCCGGACCACGCGTGGGCGGCGGCGCTGGAGGCTCTGTGTCGTGCCCTGCCTTGACCTCCGGTCCGGGTGCTTATGGGGCTGCGCCCCTGTCCCCCCTCGATCGGCGCTCCGCGCCTCGCCCTCTTACGCCGGGCGGGCTGATACTGCGCGCGAGCTAGGCCCCCCTCTGCCCCTCCAGCCACTCCTCGAACGTCGTCGGCGCGATCCGGGCGCCCTCGCCAGGAAGCAGTGCCTCACCCGCCATCGACACCCCGAACAGCCCCGCCCAAGTAGGCACGAGCCTCACCTCACGCCCCCTTGCCGCATGCGTGCGCCGGGCCATGTCGACCAAGTCCTGGGTCTCGGGACCGGCCACGTCGGCGTACCGCCCGTGCGGTGTCCCCTCGGCGATCTCCGCGAGGACGTCCGCCACGTCGGCTGGGGCGATCGGCTGGACGAGGAGGGGCGCGATCGTGGCGACGCCGTCCTGCTCGGTCCAGTCGGCCACCATCTCGGCGAAGTCGTGGAACTGGGTGGCCGGGACGATGGTCCACGGCACCGGGCCCTCGGCGACGAGGCGTTCCTGCTCGCGCTTGCCGACGTAGTGGGCGTTTCCTTCGACGCGGGACATTCCGACGATGGAGAGGAGCACGTGGTGGCGGACGCCCGCCTGCTTCTCGGCGGCGAGGAGGTTGCGCGTGACGGTGCCGAAGAACGCGACGGTCTCCTCGGGGTCGGTGGCCGTGCAGTTGGTGGTGTCGACGACGGCGTCCACGCCCGCGAGGGCGGCGTCGAGCCCTTCCCCGGTGAGCAGGTCCACGCCGAGCGAGCGGCTGATGCGCACGACCTCGTGGCCCGCCTTCTCCAGGGCGGTGGTGGTGAGGGCCCCGATGTTCCCGGTGGCTCCGGCGACGGCGATACGCATGACGTTTCTCCCCTGGTCGGTGTGGTGCCCGGTCGTCGTGGCCGGCGAGGGAACGGTATCTCGGACTAAATAGATCCGCAATATCCGGGATCCGGGATGTCCGAGATAGACTCGGGGCCATGAAGCTGCCTGTGAGTACCGAGTGGGTGTTGCACTGCGCCACGTCGCTGGCGCAGCTGGAGCCGGGGGCGACGGCGTCGGCCGGGCAGCTCGCGGGCTACTTCGACGTGCCGCAGGCGTATCTGGCGAAGCAGCTCCAGCCCCTGGTCAAGGCGGGGGTCCTGGCCGCGACGACCGGCCCCAGGGGCGGCTTCCGCCTGGCGCGGCAGCCGGCCGAGGTCACGCTGCTCGACATCGTCGAGGCGGTGGACGGCGCGGCGTCTCCGTACGAGTGCAGGGAGATCCGGCAGCAGGGGCGGGGGGCGCTGCCCGCCGAGGACTGCCGGGCGGCGTGCCCCATCGCGGCGAGGATGGCCGACGCGCACGCCGCCTGGCGCGCCAGCCTGGCCGCCGTCTCCCTCGCCGACCTGCTCTCCGAGATCCCCTCCTGGGCCCCGGAGCGCACCCGCCGCCTCCTGACGGGCACGGCCTGACTCCCGCCGCCGGGGGCGCGCGGGGGAGCGGGGCCGAGATCTCCGCTCTTGTCGTGACGAGAGGGCAACTGCCCGACTTCTGCGGGCAGTTGACCCGCGCTCGTACACCTGTCTAGAACTCCTCCCAGTTTTCCGTTCACTGCTCCTGGAATTCCACGGGCGGCACTCCGTGCTGCCCGCGTTCGGAAGCGCAGAGAGGTAGTCGGCACAGTGAGAACTGGTCATCGCGGGCCGTTAGCCGCCCTCGTCATCTCGGCGGTGGTCGCCACGGCGCTGCCGCACGTCGCCTTCGCGTCGGAGCCCGACGCCGTACCGGAACAGAGACAGCAGGCGGACGCCCCGGAGCCCCGGGCCGACCCGCCCGAGGACCCGCCCGAGCGGGCCTATCCCCGCAACTCGCCGCGCCTGAAGGTCACCTACGGCGCGGACGGCGCCACCGCCCTCGAAGCCCCCTCGGTCGTCCACGCCACGGGCCCCGAACTCTCCTGGCCCAAGGCCAAGGCGCCCGACGTCGTCGGCTATCAGCTGCACCGCTCGCCGAAGGCGGACTTCCGCCCGACGACCTCGACCCTCGTGGCCGACCTCGGCAAGGGCACCACGCGCCACCGGGACACCACCACCGCACCGGCCCCCCAGGCGAGCCGCACCGAGACCGGGCGTCGCTACGCGTACCGGATCCTGGCGAAGACCAGGGACGGCCGTCTGCTCGGCTCACCGGTGCGGCGCGTGGCCGTACCGAAGGCGGGCCACACCCTCCGCGTCACGACGGCGGACAGGGACGCGGGGAAGACCCGGGGCGCCCTGAAGTTCTCGACGGCGGGCATCCCGAAGAAGGCCCGCATCCTCGACGCGCGGGTCCACCTGCGTGCCGAGAACGGCAAGGGCATCTCGCGGGACGCCACACCCCTCGCCCGCCGGTGGCTCAAGGAACCCAAGGCCAACAAGGGCCTGCCGCTGACGGTGAAGACGGCCGACCCGGGCCGCGCCAGGCTCAGCGTCGTCTACGCGACCCCCACCCCCTGGGACACCTACTACGCCCCGGGCACCCCGACCCGCATGACCGCCCGCAACACCTACCCGGTGACCGTCACGGTCACCAACACGACGACCTCGGCCTGGCCCGCGGGCGAGCGTGAGCTGAGCTACCGGTGGGCGTTCCCGGACGGCTCGGACGCCACGTCCGGCGACAACCAGCTCAGGACGGCCGTCCCCGCCCTCGCGGCGGGCGCGTCCGCGACCGTGCGGGCCGAGGTCAAGGCCCCGCCCGTGGACGGCAACCGCCGCGCGGGCTTCACCCTGACCTGGGACGTGTACAACAAGGCGGACGACACCTGGCTGTCGCAGAAGCCCGGCATCGGCGGCCTCGCCCAGGCAACGGCCGTCGAGGACCCGACGGCGGACCGGCTCGGCCTGGAGAAGTACCACGCGTACACGGGCAAGAACACCGGCGCGGGCTCGACCCTGATGTCCAACGTCGGTTCGGGCAACGCCGTCTGGTCCTACGACGCGTATCGCAACCCGGGCCGCGGCATCAACACCTTCGCGCGCTTCACGTACAACGCGCAGGACACCTCCGACGGCCAACTGGGCCACGGCTGGTCGGCGCAGGCGTCGGGCCCGCTGCGCCTGGGCGCCGTGCTCGACTTCCACCCCGACGTCGATCCGGGCGAGGTGTACGTCGTCGACGGCGACGGCACCCAGCAGATCTTCCGGAAGCAGGGGAGCGGGGAGTGGAAGCCCTCGCCGGGCTACCACTACCGGCTGAAGGCGAAGGAGGGCGCGCGCACGTCGTGCCTGCCGGGCGTCGACCCCGAGGTGCCGGACGCCTGGACGCTGACCCGTCCGGACGGCACCCGGTTCCTGATCGGCTGCGACGGCTATCTGACCTCGGTCGTCGACAAGAACGGCAACACGCAGACGTACGAGTACGAGCTGCGCGACTCCGGCAACCGCCGCGTCAAGTTCCTCACCAGGATCAAGGACCCGTCGGCCCGCACCACCCTCACGCTCGACTACTACCGGCCGGGCGACGCGACGTACGAGTACATCGACGACAAGGGCGAGAAGGCCTCCGGCAAGGACCTCTGGAACCCGAGGATCTACGACCACCTGAAGTCCGTCACGGATGTCTCGGGGCGCAAGGTGGCCTTCCACTACACGGAGAAGGGGCACCTCGGCCGCCTCACCGACGGCGACGGCTCGGCGCAGCCCAAGGTCTTCAAGTTCACGTACGACGCCACGCAGGGCGCCAAGAACGCGAAGCTGACGAAGGTCACCGACCCGCGCGGGAACAGCACCGGCCTCGACTACTCGGTCACCGCCGAGACCGACTACCGCTGGTCCACGAAGACGGTCACCGACCGCCTCGACGGCACGACGGACTTCGCGTACAAGAAGCGGCAGGGCGGCGGCGACGAGACCAGGGTCACCGACGCCGAGCGGAACTCCGCCACCTATGAGACCGACGACGGCGACCGGCCGGTCAAGGTCGTCAACGCCAAGTCCCAGTACACGAAGATGAGTTGGGACGGCGACAACAACGTCACGCTCCTGGAGGAGAACAACGGCGCGAAGGCGGCCTACTGCTACGACGAGAAGACCGGCTATCCGCTGTGGGAGCGCTCGGCGGAGGAGAACAAGGACGGCGTCCCGCCCGCGGCGGACTGCGCGCCCGGCAAGTCCCCGGCCCACTCCACCCGCTACGAGTACCGGACCCGTGAGGACGGGTACGTCGCCGATCTGCGGAAGAAGACCTCGGCGGAGAACCGGTCGTGGGAGTTCGGCCACGACGCCAAGGGCAATCTGACGAAGGTCACCGACCCCAAGGGCCTCTCCACGCCCGAGGACGGCGACTACACGACGACGTACGACTACGACGCGTACGGCCAGCTGACCAAGGCCACCGACGCCAACGGCAACCCGGTCCTCCACTCGGACTTCGCGCCGTCCGGCTACCCGCGCACCACCACGGACGCGCTCAGCAAGGTCACGAAGACCCAGTACGACGAGCGCGGCCAGGTCACGGAGGTCACGGACGCGCTGGGCAAGAAGACCACGCGGACGTACGACACGTACGGCCGCCCGCTGGTGTCGAAGGTGCCGAAGGACCAGGCGGCGGGCGAGTTCATCACGACCCCGGCGCCGGAGTACGACCCGAACGACAACGTCACGAAGTCCACCGCCCCCAACGGCGCCGTGTCGACCGCCGTGTACGACAAGGCGGACCAGGTCACGTCCGCCACCGCGCCCAAGGACACGGACACCTCCGGCGAGCGGAGGACGGCCTACACCTACGACAAGGTCGGCAACCTGCGCACGACGACGGAGCCGAAGGGCGTGGCGACGCCGTCGGATCCCGACGACTACGTCACGACCAACGCCTACGACGAGATCTACCAGCTCACCTCCGTCGTCAACGCCAAGAAGGACAAGGTCAGTTACGTCTACGACGGCGTGGGCAACCCGGTCCGCGTCATCGACCCCAAGAAGAACGACACCTCCGACCCCGACGACTACACCACCAAGACCGACTACGACATGAACCACCGGGTCGTCGCGGTCACGGACGCGGCCGGCCGCACCACCAAGCAGGCCTACGACAAGGACTCCCTGATCGTCTCGGCCACGGACCAGGAGAACAACACCACCAGGAACCACTACGACGAGCGCGGCAAGCTCGCCGTGACCGAGGTCCCGCACGCGGAGGGGACGATCCGCACGACGAAGTTCGGCTACGACGAGGTCGGCAACCAGATCAAGGTGTTCACGCCCCGCAGCGTGGCCGCCGACCGCCCGGACGCCTTCGTCTCCGAGACCACGTACGACGAACTCAACCGCCCCAGGCGGCAGATCCAGCCGTACGACCCGAAGGACCCGCGCTACAACCGGAAGGTCTGGACGGAGACGACGTACGACGCGGTGGGCCGGGTCGAGAAGGTCTCGATGCCGCCGTCCGAGGGCGAGCAGACCCGCAACGACACGACCTACGGGTACTACGACAACGGCTGGGTGAAGTCGTCCAAGGACGCGTGGAACATCACCACCGCCTACGACTACAACGCCCTCGGCCAGCAGAGCGCCCGCCAGCTCACCTCGGCGGCGGGCTCCTCCAGCCGCACCATGCGCTGGGGCCACTACCCCGACGGGAAGCTCAAGTCGCTGGACGACGACGGGATTCCGGTGGGCCGGAGCGAGGTCCTGGGGGAGGCGGCCCAGAAGCGCGGGAGCGCCGGGTGGAAGCTGCCGATCCCCAAGTCGGGCACGTACACGGCGTACGCGGACCGTACGGGCGACGGCAAGGGCTGGGTGAAGCTGTCCACGAAGTCCTACGAGAAGAACGAGATCACGACGCTCACCGCCGCGGGTGCGTCCAAGGTCAAACTGGTCCGTGACGCCTCGGCGGAAGCGGACACGGAGAACAAGCGCTTCGCGTACGCCTACGACGTGAACGGCAACCTCACGTCGATCGACGACAAGTCCACGGGCACGAAGGTCGACGCGTACACGATCTCCTACACGGGCCTGAACCAGGTCGAGAAGGTCGTGGAGGCCCTGGCCGGTCAGGAGAAGAAGGCCACGTCGTACACGTACGACGCGAACGGCCAGCCGGAGACGCTCAAGCACCCCGATCAGTACGCCAAGTACACCTACGACCTGCGGGAGCTGGTGAAGACCGCGTCGGTTGGCAAGTCCCCGTCCGACACCTCCCCCAAGACCACCACGTACGACTACACGTGGCGGGGCGAGAAGAAGCACGAGACCAAGGCCAACAAGAACACGGTCGACTACGCCTACCACCTGGACGGCGCCCTCAAGTCCCAGGAGGAGAAGAAGCCGAACGGCACGCTCGTCTCCTCGCACACCTACGCCTACGACCCGAACGGCAACAAGGCGCGGGACGAGGCGAAGAAGATGAACGCCGACGACGCGTCGAAGTACCTGTCGTCCACCACGGAGTACGCCTACGACCCGGCGGACCGCCTCGCGAAGTCGACCCGCACCGGCGACGGCGCGGGCACGGAGACCTACGTCCACGACGACAACGCCAACGTCATCTCCCAGACGGTCAAGGGGAGGACCACCACGTACGGCTACGACCGCAACCGCCTCCTCAAGGCGGCCTCGGGCGGGGCGGAGGCCTGGTACACGTACGACCCCTTCGGCCGCCAGGAGTCGGTGACGAGCGGCGGCAAGGTCATCGAACGCAACACGTACGACGGCTTCGACCGGGTCACGCGGCACGAGAAGGACGGCGGCGGGGCGCGCGCCCTGAAGACCACGAAGTACGCCTACGACGCGCTGGACCGCACCGCGAACCGCACGGACGCCTCCGGCAAGAAGACGGACTTCAACTACCTGGGCATGTCCGGGGAGGTCCTCAGCGAGGACGTCGCGGGCAAGCTGACGAAGTCCTACCAGTACAGCCCCTGGGGCGAGCGGCTCTCCCAGGTCAAGCACGCCGCCGACGGCAAGACCGAGGACACCTACTACGGCTACAACAGCCACACGGACGTCGAGTCCCTCACGGACAAGGACGGCAACGCCAAGGCCACGTACGGCTACACGGCCTACGGAAACGCCGACCCCGCCGACTTCACCGGCATCGACAAGCCGACGGCGACCGACCCGGCCAAGGAGGCCTACAACCCGTACCGCTTCAACTCCAAGCGGTGGGACGGGGAGTCGGGGACCTACGACATGGGCTTCCGCGACTACAGCCCCGGCCTGAACCGGTTCACGACCCGCGACATGTACAACGGCGCCCTGGCCGACATGGAACTGGGCTCCGACCCCCTGACGGGGAACCGCTACGCCTTCGCGGGCGGCAACCCCACCACCTTCCTGGAGTTCGACGGCCACGACTTCGGCATTCCCGTCATCACCAACACCTTCAAAGGCATGCGGGAGGGCCTGAAGAAGGGCTTCACGGGGGCGGTGAAGGGCGGCGCGAAGCTGGCCGGGAAGCGCAATCCCGTGAGCGCCTCCTTCAGCTTGCTCCGGATCCTCGGCGCCATCGACTCCAACCCGGTGGACCGGGCCATCGACTCGGCTGTGGATCGGGCGGCGAGTGCGGTGTTCGGGGAGGATTCCGAGGGAGGGTCCGGTTCGCGGGGCCGAACTCCCGAGCAGCGCTGTGGCGACGAGTCCCGGTCGCAGCGTTTCCACTACCAACCGCTGAAGGGTGGGGCGCCCACGGGGGCGACGGCCTTGATCTGCCCGGAGGACCTCAAGGCGCCGAACAGCAGGACCCCTCGCCCCAGGTCCCTGACCGAGCCGCCCGGATATGTGGGGCGCAAGGACAGGGACGGCCTGTGGATATTCAATCGGTCCCACATCATCGGTGACCGGTTCCACGGAGAGTGGAGGCGGGAGAACATATTCACCGGGTACGCCGAGATGAACCAGGAGGG
The DNA here is from genome assembly GCF_055594065.1 of Streptomyces sp. NPDC040610. Classification (NCBI taxonomy): domain Bacteria; kingdom Bacillati; phylum Actinomycetota; class Actinomycetes; order Kitasatosporales; family Streptomycetaceae; genus Streptomyces; species Streptomyces sp. NPDC040610. The sequence goes on from NZ_JBVIXA010000001.1 coordinate 421,458, forward strand.
CATGAAAGCCTGTGAGGACGACATGGCAGACGCCCTCGGCAGTGGTCAACCGGTCTTGTACTCTGGCCAGTTGAATTACGGGAACGGTCGTCAGAACCTGCCGACGTCCATCACCATGACGGCCTCGACTCCGAACGGTCTGCTCTTCAGGGAGACCGTGCAGAACAAGCCAGGAAAGCAGGTGACCTGTTGAGCGTCCGAGAGCTGGAGCAGGAGCTGCCCGAGCTCTTGCGGCATCGTGCGTCGGCCGCCCGGGCCATCGATTGGGAAGGGATCTCCGACGCGCTCGGAACGGCGCTTCCTTCGGACTTCGTGGAGTTGTCCGAGAAGTACCCCGCGCTCACCGTCGATGATTTCCTCTCGATTCACATGCCCGCCCCGGGCGAGGAGCGCTATTTCATCTCCGGGACGCGGAAGCTGCTCGACGCGCTGCGGGACCGGCGAGACGCGGGGAGGTCGCACGGCCACGTCCCCTACCCCGAGCCGGGCGGCCTGCTGCCCTGGGGCGACTCCTCCGACGGGGACCTCTTCTACTGGAAGACCACGGACGAGGGGCCCGACACCTGGACCATCCTGGTGAGCGGGCGCAACGACGACTGGTGTGAGTTCCGGGGCGGTCTCACGGAGTATCTGGCCGGGTTGGTGTCGGGTGCGGTGCCGCCCGACGGGCTGCCGCCGGACTTTCCGGGGCGGACGCCGAGCGTGGACTCCGACTGACGCGCGGAGTGCGGCATAGGGCGGGGTGGTGAGGGGGCTCGTCCCTCTCACCACCCCGCCTGCCTGCCGTAAGGGCTACCGCCCGGCCCCGGACGCCTCCCCGGCGGGCACCCCCTCCGGCGCCTCCCCGAACCGCGCGAGCGCCAACGCCCCCGCCACAGCCACCGCGAAGCCGAGGATCGCCAGCCACCCCAGACCCTCGCGGGTGCGGTCGCCCAGCCAGACGACGCCCACCAGGGCGGGGCCGATCGTCTCGCCGATGACCATCCCGGCGGTGGCCGCCGTGACCGAGCCGCGCTGGAGGGCGGAGGTGAGGAGGAGGAAGGCGGCGCCGCCGCCGACCAGGAGGGCGTAGGCCGCCGGGTTGGTGAGGAGCGCGCCGGGCGACACGTCGTCGATGAGGCGGACCGTGACCTCCACGACGCCGAAGCCGCAGCCCGCGCCGAGGCCGAGGGCCAGGGCCCGGCCCCGGTCGGGGAGCCGTCCGGCGGCGGCGCCGAGGAGCAGGACGGCCACGGCCACCGCCAGCATCACGTACCGCAGCGCCGTCGGCCCGGTCTCGTCGCCCTCCGCCCCGGAGGCGAGGCCGAGCATCGCGAGCCCGGCGGACACCACCCCCACCGCGCCCCACTCCGTCCCGCTGAGCCGCACCCCCAGCAGCCGCGCCGCGACCACCGCCGTCACCGCGAGCGAGGCGGCCAGGGCGGCGCCCACCGCGTAGATGGGCAGGGAGCGGAGGGCGACGATCTGGAGGAGGAAGCCGAGGCCGTCCAGGGCGAGCCCGGCGACGTATCGCCATTGACGTACCGCACGCAGGAGGAGGGCCGGGTCGACCCCGGAGCCCGTGCCGGGCGCGGTCGCGCGCGCGGCGACCGCCTGGAGCACCGACGCCGTACCGAAGCAGACTGCTGAACCGAGCGCGCAAATCATCCCAAGAGACACGAAAGGACAGTAGATCAGGGAGCCTCCCGCTCCCTGTCGGCGGGGCGCGCCGCGTGGTCATCTACCCTGCGTCGTCGGTACGTTTCACCGGCATGTTTCGCATACGCAACGGGGGAGTGGCAACAGGTATGGCGGATGGCATAGGCAAGCGGCGGCGCGTGCGGTCCAGCACGGTCGCCCTCGGTTCCATGGGCGTCCTCGCGGCCGCCCTCACGTCCTGCGGCTCCGAGCCGGACAAGCGGTGCGTCGACCGCGACAGCTACGACGTGGTGAACGGCTATCGCGTGGTGAGCGACCGGTTGTGCGGGACGGGCACCGGCAGCGGCGCCCATGGCGCGAACGACGCCGACTGGTACTACGACGCCGACGTCCGTCGCGGTTACGCCGACGACGGCACCTTCAGCCGCAGCGAGGCCGTCGACCGGGACGGCTTCGGCTGCTCCGGCTCCGGCGGCGGCTGAGCGGCGAGGGGGTCGCGCCGTGGAACGCCGCACCATCACGCCCCGCCCCGGCTGGCAGGAGACGGTCGAGGAGCAGGGCCTCGTCTATCCGCTGACCCGCCATCCCGACGGCGAACTGCGCCCGTACTGGGACGAGTCCGCGTACTACGTCTTCAGCCTGCCCGAGGTCGAGGCCCTGGAGGAGGTCGTCGAGGAGCTGCACGCCATGTGCCTCGCGGCGGCCGAGCACATGGTCCACAAGGACCGCCTCGCCGACCTCGGCATCACGGACCCGCGCCTCGCCGCCCTCGTCACCGAGGCCTGGCACCGCCGCACCGAACTCCCGTCCCTCTACGGCAGGTTCGACCTCCGCTACGACGGCACGGGCGCCGCGAAGCTCCTGGAGTACAACGCGGACACCCCGACCTCCCTCGTGGAGGCGGCGAGCCCGCAGTGGTTCTGGATGGAGGAGCGCTTCCCGGGCGCCGACCAGTGGAACTCCCTGCACGAACGCCTTGTCGACGCCTGGAAGGCGCAGGCCCGGCTGCTGCCGCCCGGCAGCCCCCTGTACTTCGCGCACTCGGCGGGCGACGAGCTGGGCGAGGACCTGATGACGGTCGCGTACCTGCGCGAGACCGCCGAGCAGGCGGGCCTCGCCACGGACGCCATCGCGATGGAGGACATCGGCTGGGACCGGCTCTCGCGCCGCTTCGTCGACAAGCGCCTGCGGTTCATCCGCTCCTGCTTCAAGCTGTATCCGTGGGAGTGGCTGACGACGGACCGCTTCGCGCCCTACGTCCTGGAGACTCTCGACAACGGCGGCGGTACGGGTACGACGCTGTGGATCGAGCCCGCCTGGAAGATGCTGCTGTCCAACAAGGCGCTGCTCGCCGTCCTCTGGGAGCTGTATCCCGGGCACCCGAACCTCCTCCCCGCCTATCTGGACGGGCCGCGCGAACTCGCCACGACGACGGGGTACGTGACGAAGCCCCTGCTGGGCCGGGAAGGCGCGGGCGTGACCGTCCGCCGGCCCGGCGCCGACGCCCCGGCCGACGCGCCCCGAGAGCCGTGCTGCTACCAGGAGTTGGCGCCGCTGCCCGACTTCGACGGCAACCGTGTGGTGCTCGGGGCGTGGGTGGTCGCGGACGAGGCGGCGGGGCTCGGGATCCGGGAGTCGGCGGGGCTGGTGACGGACGAGTACGCCCGGTTCCTGCCGCACGTGATCCTCTGACGCGCGGCCGGGGGAGCGTCAGGGGTGCCTGGGCTGGGTGCCGGGGCGCAGTTCGACGCGGATGTCGTCGTCGTCCTTGATGACGTACGTCGGGTCGGTGCTCTTGTGCCAGTCGAGCGGCAGCAGGTAGTAGCGCTGGTCGCGTTCGATGAGCAGGCGCAGGCCGCTGTAGCGGTAGCGGTAGTGGGTGCCGCGGCCCAGGTCCTCCACGGCGGGGCCCGGCGGGGCGAAGCTGAGGCGGTCGGTGCTGAGGACGACGACGGCGACGCGGCGCACGAGTTGGCCGGCGTCGTGGTGGGCGTCGTGGCGGCCGCGGTCCCCGGCCAGCAGGGCCACCGCCCAGATCAGGAAGAGCCCCGCGGCCAGGAGCGCGGCGGTGCGGCGCCACGCCGGTGGGGGTGCGGTGCCCGGCGGGGTCGCGGCGCGGGTCCGGCCGAGCAGGAGGCCCGTCGCCACGAGCAGCGGTGCCGACCAGGCGTACGGCTGGATCCAGCGCCACAGGAGCAGCAGCGCGGCTCCGGCGGCGACGATGCCGACGTGGGCCCGGGCCACCGCCTGCCCGGCGGCGCGCAGTCGGCGCACGTGGTGCGCGGGGACGTGGAGGGTGGTGAGGAGCCGGGGTAGGTACGGGAACAGGAGGGCCAGGACGAGGACTTCCAGGGCGGGCAGGGCGGCGAGGTTCAGGCTGCGGATGACCAGCTCGAAGGTGTCGAAGCCGACGGCGAAGCTGTCGAGGTGGAAGTAGCCGTAGTAGGCGTTGGTGTAGATGTAGCCCGCGTAGAGCATCAGGGCGCTGACGAACGAGGCGGCGCCGACGACGGAGTTGATGAGTTCCGTGGGGCTGCCGACGGCGGTGGGGGGTTCTGGCGGGGGGTCCGGGGTGCGGGCGCTGCCTTGCCGGGTGGCCGGTCGTACGCGGGGGGCGCGCGGCACGCGCGGTGACCGTGGCACGCGGGGTGCCCGCGCCGTGTGGGGTGCCCGCGTCGTGCGGGGTGAACGGGCCACCCCGGCCTGGTCCGGCACGGCGTCGGGGCCGCCCGCACCGCCCCCCGGCGATTCCCTGCCCACCCCGCTCAGTTCTCCCCGGGCGCGGAACCGACGCCCCCCGCCCCGGCGGTCGACTCCGGCGTACGCGTGCCGGACGGGGGCGGTGCCGTGCCCGGCACGGAGGGATCCGGTGTAGGCGGGCACTGAGTCCCGTCCGCGTCCGACGCCGGGGACGAGACGCACTCCGGCGGGTGCGCTGGGGTCGACCCGCTGACACCCGGACCGGGCGCATTGATCGGCCCCGTGTCCGTCGGCGGCGGCTGCACCGGCGGCACCCCGGGATCACCGCCCTGCGACCCACCGCTGTCCTGCGCCCCCGGCGGCGCCTCGGGACCGGTGGCCGACCCGCTGGGCCCCGCCCCCAGCGAACTCACGGCCCCGGGCCCCGACGACCCGCCCGGCCGTCCCGGCACCTTCCCGCCGGGCCCGTCGGAGCGACCGCACGCGGCGGTGCCGAGCCCCAGGGCCACGGCGATGACGGCCGTCGAGACGGCTGCGCCGACCGCGGCAACGTTCCCCTGGCGTACGCGCATCGTTCCCCCTCACACCGGAACGTCCTCACAGTGTGTGAGCGAAGGATGGCACCGGTCGTGGGGGGCTGCCCAGGTGCGGGACGCGAATTCACTCCTCGCGGTGCGCCCCGGTCCCGCCCCTGAAATACAACAGCAGCACATATCCGGCCCGTCCGGCGATTGAGGACGAGGCGCGGAGCGCCGATCAGCGGGGTCCAGGGGGCGCAGCCCCCGGTTTCGGGGAAGGGGCGGGACCGGGGCGCTCCGCGTCGAACCGGCTCCTGGCAGTCTCGATCTCCCCCATATACCGATGCGTCCAGTCGCACATGGCGTCGATGGCGCGGAGCAGCGCCACCCCCGCCTCGGTCAGGCGGTACTCGACGCGGGGCGGCACGGTGGGGTGGACGGTGCGCTGGACCACGCCGTCGCGTTCGAGTCCGCGCAGGGTCTGGGTGAGCATCTTGTGGCTGATGCCGTCGACGGCGGAACGCAGTTCGGTGAAGCGCAGGGTGCGCTCGCCGAGGGAGCTGACGATCAGGATGGCCCATTTGTTGGCGAGGCCGATGAAGACCTCGCGGGCCAGCGCGTCGGTGCGCGCCACCTCCGCCGCGTCGGCGCCGCCCTCGATCTGCCGGATGCTCACGGGGTTCTCCTCCCACCGGAACGTGCCGGAACGTGCCTGGGTGTCACCGCGAGCGTACGTCGAAGGGGGGCCGGGGCGGCGGGGCCCGGGCGCACAGGGCACCATGGGCGGTCGCAATGATCAGAGCGCCGTGGCGGACACGGCGTGGAACCACGGGGAAACACATGAGCACTCTGCGCGGTATGCGGAACCACCGGTCTCTCGGTCTGGCGGCGGTGGGTGTGATCACCGCGCTGGCGGTGACCGCGTGCGGCCCGTCCGACGACTCGGACAAGGACGGGAAGTCCGGCGCGTCCAAGGCGGCCGACGAGGCGCCGAAGAACCTCAAGCTCGGGCAGCCGGGCCCGGTGCAGGAGATCACCAGCTACAAGAAGACCGGCAAGTTCTCGATCACGCCGACGAAGGTCTCGCTGGGCAAGCCCGAGGACCTCAAGGAGCTGGACGACCCGAAGAAGTACAAGGACAAGAAGATCGCCTGGATCTACGTGAAGGCGAAGCACGTCGGCGGCCCCGACATCAAGGAGGCCAAGCCGATGAGCGACGTCGGCGCCGAGACGGACGCGGGCGCGCCCGCGACCCGCTTCATCCTCATCGGCACGCTCGCCAGCACGCCGAAGGACTGCAACCTCCTCAACGGCGTCAAGGAGCTGGGCAGCGACGACATCTGGAAGAAGGGCGAGGAGCGCACGGTGTGCGAGCCGTACCTGATTCCGGCGACGGCGAAGGTCAAGAGCGTGACGTACTCGCAGGGCTTCTACAAGGAGCCCATCAAGTGGGCGGTGCGGTAGCACTCTTCGGGAGTTCCTCGCTGCGGCCGACCCCCGTGCGGAGGGTGCCGTATCGATACGGCTCGCGGCCGTAACCGAAACTCACATAAGCCGGTTACAGGACCGAACCGATCTTCCGGAAGTCGAACTTCCGGATTCTCGCCCGGCTCGCTCCATGCCTCTTCGATCCAGTGAGGATCCCTGTGAACTCCACCCTCCGCGCCCGGCTCGCCGCTGCCGCAAGCATCGTGGCTCTCGTCTCGGGCGGGATGCTGGTCGCCGCACCGGCCGCCCAGGCCGACGGCCCCGAATGCGCCACCTTCCTGAGCGACCCGCTCGGGCGCAGCACCACCGACGGCAACCTGGGCTGCGCGGTGGGCGCCGCGAAGCTCCCCGTGATCTCGGAAACCGTCTGCCCCGTCGTCCTCAACAAGGTCTCCCAGGTCTCCGCGGGCAGCTCCACGATGGCCTGCAAGCGCGCCGCGCTCTAGTGCACGACTGAAACGAACCGCTGAGGACGCCCCGGCTGCGGGCGTCGGACGCGGGTGGGCCGTGCCCCGTACCGGTTTCTCGGTGCGGGGCACAGCTATGTCTCCACCGCCGTCACTGTGCGGGCCGCGTCGCGCGGCAGCAGGAGCGGGGTCGCCAGGAGGAGGAGTCCTGCGGTGGCGATCGCCGTGCGGGGAGTGGGTCAGGCGGTACGTGGCGTAGACCGGGTTGAAGATGCCCATGCAGGTGATCAGGCCGAGCTCGACGGTCACGACGAGGGCGAGTCCGGTCGGCCCGGGGTGGACGAAGGCCAGGCCGAGGGACCAGCACGCCCGCAGTGTTCCGACGGTGCGCAGGACCGCCCGCTCACCGTGGCGTGCGACGAGGACATGGGAGAGGCGTGCGCCGACGAGTCCGCCGAGGCACGGCAGTGCGAACGCCAGGCCGTACTGCCAGGGCGCGAAGCCGAGTGGGCCGAGCATGAGGACGGCGAGTGGTGGGGCCGCCGCCATGATGAGGCCGCTGACCAGGACGGTGTTGAGGAACAGGGCGCGCAGGGGCGGGTCGGCGAGGATGAAGCGCCAGCCGTCGGCGAGGTCGCGGGCGTGGAGGCGGGGCGCGTCGTTCTGCGTGGTGGTGGGCTCGGCCGAAGGCGGTTTCGTGGGTCCGGGCGCGGGCGGGCGCGTCGTCGCAGGGCGTGCCTCGTCCCCGCCGATCGCCCGGATCCCCGCCGTCGAGAGGAAATGGCTCAGCGCGTCCGCCGCCACCGTCACCACCGGCCCGAACGCCCCCGCCGCCGCCGCGACCACTCCGCCGACCGGCATCAAAACGAGGCACCCCGCCCCGGGGCAAACAACGGCCCGCCCCCTGCGTACAACCCCTGGTTGTGTCCTTAGGGTGTCGCCGTGGATCTCAACGCCGTACGCACGTTCCTCGCCGCCGCCGAGTCGGGGCAGTTCCAGGAGGCCGCCGCCGACCTCGGAATCACGCAGCAGGCGGTGTCGAAGCGGGTGGCCGCGCTGGAGAAGGAGCTGGGGGCGCGGCTGTTCGACCGGACGCCCCGGGGTGCGCGGCTGACGATCGACGGGCAGGCGTTCCTGCCGCACGCGCGGGCGCTCGCGCTGGCGGAGGAGCGGGCGGCGGCCTCGGTGCGGCCCGGGAAGCGGGCGCTGCGCGTGGACGTGGTGGGGCGCCGGGTCGCGACGGCGGGTCTGGTGCGGGACTTCCACCGGGCGCACCCGGAGATCGACTTGGACATCGTGACGTTGTACGGCGTCGACGCGGCCGTGGCGGCGCTGGAGTCGGGCGAGATCGACGCGACGTTCCGGGCGGTGACGATGCCGGGGCGGCGGCTTCCGGACGGCATCGAGGCCATGCCCGTACTGGACGAGCCGATGCACCTGTTCACGGGCCCCGGGCACGAGTTCGCCGCCGAGAAGGCCATCGCGCCGGAGCGGCTGGCGGGGCACCGGATCTGGATGCCGGGCAACGAGGCGGGCACGGAGTGGGCGGCGTACTACGACGCGCTCGCGGCGACGTTCGGCTGCGTGATCGAGACGCTGGGCCGCCCGAACTTCGGCGTCGAGTACCTCCTTGACACGATCGCGGAGTCGACGACGCTGGCGACGTTCCTCAGCGAGCGGACGCCGCTGGTCTGGCCCGCGGGGCACGACCTGCGCCTGATCCCGCTGCGCGACCCGACGCCGGTCTACCCGCACTCGCTGCTCTGGTACGACACCAATCCGCACCCCGGCCTCGCGATGCTCCGCGACCACCTCGCGGCCGCCGGGCTCGCCCACGACGGCACGGACACGTGGCGGCCGACGTGGGCGAGATGAGGCGGGCGCCCGGGGCTCAGCCCAGGAAGCACGCCGAGACGTAGCCGACCACGCCGGTGCGCTTGTTCTGGACGAGCTGCCAGGCGACGGTGTGGCTGCCGTCCGGGCACTGGACGCGCGGTCCCGGGTCGGCCTGAAACCAGTACGCGCAGTCGCCCTGGTTGGCCCAGCCGACGTGGCTGCCGCCGGGCTTGCTGCGCATGTGGATGCCGGTGCCCTTGAAGTCGGTGTGGGAGTCGCCGGTCTCGCAGGGGGCCTGGGCGGGGGCCGTGGCCGGGGTGGTGGGTGCGGCTGCGGCGGCGTGCCCGGTGGTGAACGGGGCCATCAGCAGTGCGGCGCCCGCCACGGCCAGGGCGGCCGTCCTCTTGGTTCGCTTCATCATGAACGCAACGGTTCCGAACGAGGGCGGGCCCGACAAGAAGGCGCGGCCCGCACCGACCTGCCCGTAGGAGTGATTCACCGCAGCGCGCGCCCCCACACGGCGCCCCTCACGCCGCGCCCGTGCGCTGCACTCCTAGCCGCGCCTGCCGCCCCGGTACTGCTCGGCGATCTCGTCCGAAGTCGTCACCCACACCCCCGGGTGGTTCACCACGTACTCCAGGGCCTGGTCCAGGTACTTGGCGCGGAAGGCCTGGCCGATGACGAAGGGGTGCAGGGCGAGGGCCATCACGCGCCCGCTGTCCGCCGCCTCCGCGTCGGCGTGCAGCTGGTCGAGCTGGTCCTTGACGATCTGCACGAAGTCGGGGCCGGTCATGCTGTGGCCGACGAAGAGGTTGATGTCGTTGAGTTCGACGGAGTAGGGGACGCCGAACATGCCCGGGATGTTCAGGTCGAAGGGCTGGTCGTCGTTCGTCCAGTCCAGGACGTAGTCGAGCCCGAGTTCCTTGATCAGTTGAGGAGTCCGGAAGGTCTCCGTGAGCGCGGGCCCCATCCAGCCGCGCGGCCGCGTCCCCGTCGTCCGCTCGATGGTCTCGACGACGTCCGTCAGATACTTCCGCTCCTCGTCCTCCGTCATGTCGGCCTGGAAGATCGAGTTGTTCCTGCCGTGCGCGAGCCACGCCCAGTCGCGGTCGCGGCCCGCCTGGACGATCTGCGGATAGCGGTCGCCCACATCGGAGTTGAGCAGCACGCTGGCCCGGACCTGATGCCGGTCGAGGGTCTCCAGGGTGCGCCAGAAGCCCACGCGCGGCCCGTAGTCCCGCCAGCCGTAGTTCAGCGGGTCCGGGGTGAGGTGCGCGGTGCCGGGGAACGTCGACGTCGACGGCTTGTCGACCTCGTAGTGCTCGATGTTGAGCCCGACATAGAAGGCGACCTTCGCGCCGCCCGGCCACTGGATCGGCTCGCGCTCGACTATGGGGCTGTAGTCGTAGAGCTGGTTGTCCATCACACTCACCTCGGAACGCTCGCTGCGGGTGCCGGCAGCGGGGCGCTGCCAGCGGTCTGCCGTGTGCGGGAGGGGTGTCCCGCCCACGGCAGACATCCTGAAACGTTCACACTGGTGTGAGGGTCAAACGGTCCCCGCCGACCTCTTCCCCACGAGCGTGCGCCCCCTCACTTCACTTCTACGGTGACCTTCCACGGCAGGATGACGGCGGGGCAGGCGTAGCCGGGGTCGGGGACGCAGCTGCGCCCCGCGTTGAGCGTGGCGGTACCGACGGCGTCCGCGCTCAGGTCGGCGCGGGCGTCGCCGTTCGGCAGGGTGCTGCCCGCGGTCTTGCGGAGCACGGCGGGGGTGTCGGTGTCCGGGGCGGTCCACTTCCAGGTGACGTGGCCCTCGCGGTACGCGGTGAGCTTGACCTCGACGGTGTCTCCGGTGGCCACGGTCACGGTCCGGCCGTTGTCCAGGTTCGTCAGGACGGCCTTCCGGGCCGCCGCCCGTGCCTCGGCCTGGGCGGTGGCCGGGACGGCGGTGACGGCGAACGCGGCGAGGGCAAGCCCGGCGGCCAGCGGGACGGCAAGGTACGTGGACGACTTCATGGTCTCTTTCCCCAGGGGTGTGCGTGCTGATTCGGACCCGTGGGCGCAGGCAGGACGGCCCGCACCCAGAGATGAGAATCGGCCGCGCACAGGCCGCACTTGCGGCTTTGCCCGACAAACACCCTGATTGGGTGAGCTGGGGGCATTACGTCACGGAGTGACCGCCGACCGCCCCGCGCGCAGTGCCGCCCGCACCGTGGGCGCACCCCGGGCCGCCGCGCCCGCCCCGGCCCACCCGGCGCCCGCGCCCGTCCGGCCCGCCTCCGCCCGGTCCCTGCGGCACTCCCCGCACCGGTCCTCCCCGGCCACGGGCCGGAACAGGGTCGGCCGCCCGTGCGGGCCCGCGCACTCCCGCAGGGCGGCGACCTGCGGCCGCGCCGGGCGTGCCGGGGCGGGGTCCCTGAGCAGGGAGCGGACCAGGCCGCCCGGCTTGTGGATCACCTGGTGCCTGCCGGGGAGGCCCCGCCGGATCTCGTCCCGTACGTCGTCGGGGCTGTGGCCCAGCGCCAGCCACCGCCCCGCCAGCTCGGTGAGCTGGGCCAGCATCCCGCGCGGCACGCGCAGGCGGGGGTCCAGGTCCGGCAGGCCCCGGACGATCAGGTCCGCCTGCGGCAACTCTCCGTTCGCCAAGGGAGGTTGGGGGGTGTTCTCCAGGGGTGTTGCATCTGGATGACGACCGACGGCCCGGCCCGTCGGCCGGCCGACCACCCGATCCGGGCCACTCGGAGCGGAGCCCCGTAAGACAGCCGCCTGCTCCGCGTCCAGGGGTACGTTCGAGACGAGCTGGCAGGTCGCCCACCGGCCCCGTTCGCGCTGCTCGCGCCATTCGTGGAGGTAGCCCTCGGCCTTCAACTGCGCCTTGGCCCGGTTGAATCCGGTCCGCCCGATGCCTGCGCTGCGCGCGGTGGCGGAGAGGGGTTCGTGCGCCCCGTCGGGGAGGGAAAGCTGCCAGGTCAGGAGCCGGACTGCGTCCGAGCTGAGCCGAGGATGGCGAAGGATCTCGTTCGGCACCTGAGTGAAGAAACGGGCAGGCGCGATAGCATGGCGAAGCATTTTCGGTGCTCCTTCGAAGCACTGGAAGTGAAGGCCCTCGCCGCTGGCTGCAACCAGCACGGGGGCCGTTTAGTTGTGGTTACGGTACATCAAGTCGCGTGTACGGAACGTCACTTCGCGGTGCGGCGTATGAACTCCGCCCAGGCGGAGGGTGCGAGGGTGAGGCGGGGGCCGTCGGGGTTCTTGGAGTCGCGGACGAGGACGGCTTCGAGGGTGGCGGCCACCTCGACGCACGAGGGTCCGTCGGCGGTGCTGTAGCTGCTCTTGAACCACTCCAACGTCATGTCTATCGATCCACCTTCTTGATGAACTTCTTCGACTCGTCCGGTGTCAGGGCTTGCGCCCGGATGATGCCATAGCGCATGTCCAGGATTTGGACCTCTTTGGGGTCGGTGACTACGCGGCTGGCGAGCTGAACTTCGATCAGTCCGACTGTGGCTCCGTCCTTGAGCTTGGTCAGGCGGAAGGGCCCGTCGAGTCCGGTGTTCCGCTCGCGACTCAAGGGCAGGATCTGGATGTCCACGTTCCGCAAGTCGCATACTGCCAACAGGTGTTCGATCTGGCTGCGCAATGCCATTGTGCCCCCAGGATTGCGCCGCAATGTCGACTCGCACAGCACGAAGCTGAACGTGGTGCGGCCGATCGACTCCTCGATGATCCGCTGGCGCTCCAGGCGCGCCTGTAGTCGTCGTTCCACCACATCGTCCGGTAGCGGCGGGCGCCGGTTGCTGAAAACCGCTGCTGCGTAGTCCTCGTGCTGCAACAGTCCATCGATCACTGAGTTGTTGTAGGAACACACCTCAACGGCCTGGGCTTCCAGCTTCGCGACGTCCCGAACCTTCCTCGGGTACCGGACCTTCTCCGCGTCGGGCTTCAGGCCCTTGAGGTGGCCGCTCGCGTTCAGGACCTCGTCGGCGCGGTCCAGGAACTCCGGCCTGGGGATCCGTGCCCCGCGCTCGACCTTGTGGATCAGGTTCTCCCCGTACCCCATCAGGTCACCGAACTGCACCGCGCGCAGCCCGGCGGCCTCGCGCCAGAACTTGATCTGGCGTCCGATGAGCTCGGCGACCGCGCTGGACTCGTCGTCGGAGCCGACCTCCCAGCCGACCTCGTCCATGCCCTCGTTGCCGTCCAAGGCCACCTCCCGGTGGGGTCACGGGTACGTTCGGTACGCGTGGGGACATCCCAGGACAGCCACCGTACGTACAGGAATCGTCACTGTTCAGGCTAGGCGTCAGCCGCCACGCTGAGTTACGTGAACCCAGAAATCACCCGAACCGTGCGTTCCGCGCGGCCAGTGCACCGCTTCCGCGCTCAATTGCCCGCCACGTGGCGCGGGGCCCGCAGGGCAAGGTTGCTCGCTACGGAGCAACTGCAAGCGTGGGGACTCCCGTTCGAGGCGGCGGCCCAGATCCTCGCCGAGCTGGCGACGAACGCGGCGGTGTACGGGCGCGTACCCGCACGGGACTTCCGGATCGAGCTGACGGCGACGGAAGGCGGCGTGCTGCGGATCGAGGTGTCGGACACGCGTGGGGACCGGCTGCCCGTCGTACGGGAGCCGGACGGCGAGGACGAGTCGGGGCGGGGGCTGGTGATCGTGGAGGCGCTGGCTGACCGGTGGGGCGTGGAGCTCGGGCCGGAGCCGTTGAAGACGGTGTGGGCGGAGATCGACGGCCAGGTGTCTTGTCGGGACTGACCCTGGTCGGGTCAGGCCTGGTACTCGGTGAGGTCGATCGCGTGAACGGTCAGCGGGACGCCGAGCGTGGGGTGGTCCGTCTTGCGCTCCGGCGCCATGCCGAGCTTGCGGGCCACGTTCTCCGAGGCCGTGTCGCCGGTGCGGAGGACGGCTACGACGCGGTCGAGGCCGCGGTCCTGGAGGGCGAACTCCAGGGTCGCGTGGGCGGCCTCGGACGCATAGCCCTGGCCCCAGAACTGGGGGCCGAGCCGCCACCCGATCGCCACGTCGGGCACGACCTCGGGGAAGAACTCCGCCATGGACAGGCCCGTGAAGCCGATCAGCTCGCCCGGGCCGAGGAGTTCGACGGCGAAGAGCCCGAAGCCCTCCTCGTCCCACTCCTCCTCCCACCGCTCGATCTCCTCGGCGGTGGTGTCCGCGTCGACCACGGAGCCGTCGCCGACCCACCGCATCGCGCGGGGGTCGGCGTTGATCTCCGCCATGAACGGGACGTCGTCCTCGTGCCAGCGACGGAGGAGGAGGCGGGGGGTGTGGATCTCGGTCATACGGGCCATCCTGCCGAAGGCAGGGGCCCCGGCGTCAATCCGCGACCCGCGAGCCCTGCGAACCCCCGCCCCCCTTCATGGGGTCACCCGTCACGATAGAACGCTCGTTTTAGCCGCATCGCGCACGCGGGACGTCTACGACGAGGTGCAGGTCGCCTCCGCGGTCACCTTCTGGGGCGTGCCCGTCGTGTTCTCGGCGGTGATCTGCCATCCGGTGCCGTCGGGGAGCGGGCGGGAGTCGCCGATGAAGGCCTGGCCGCTGGGGAAGGAGCCGCCGCCGCTGGTCACTTGGCCGGGGCCGCACCGGGCGGTCGCGACGCCCTCGGCGCCGGGCTGGACGGTGATCTGCTGGCCGATCCGGGTCTCATGGAAGGCCGTCGAGCACAGGGCGACCGCGTTGAAGCTCTGCGTCATGTCCGTGTCGTTGAACAGCACGGCGTTGTAGTTCCCGCCCGAGACGGAGAACCGCATGCCGATGACCTGGAGGCTCGACGCCTCCCACCCGCCGCCGGTGGGTGACTGGCCCTCGGGGCAGCGGACGTTGCTGATGCCGCTCTGCGAGTGGGCGGGCACCGTCAGGGGATTGGCGGCGGACACACGCGTGTGGGACTGGGGGGTGCAGACGACGAAGGCCGAACCTCGCCGCTCCGCGCCCGACTTGTTGGTGAACCTGACCTCCCACGTGTTGTTGCGGGGCGTCGAGCCGGACATGAAGAGGCCCTTGCCGGACCTGATGCCGCCGCCCCCGCTCGGCTGGCGGCCGGCCGGGCACGACGCGATGACCGTCGTGGACACGCCTGCCGGGATGACCAGCTCGGGGCTCTGGTGCCCCGAGTGGTCCATGGGGGCCGCGGCCCTGGGCTGCGCGGGGGCGGGCACGCCGCTCGCCCCCGCGCCGGTGGCCTCGGTCGCTCCTGCCGCGAGGGTCAGGGCGGCGACCGCCGCCATCACGGGAATCCTGATCCGCTTCACTTCGTCCTCCGATTGCCGGTGCTTCTGCACAGCAGGCATGCCCGATGCACCCGAAAAATCCAGGAAAGTCACTCCTCTGGGGTGAAATGGCTGGGCCAGGCGGCGGCCGGGCTCAGGGTGACGCCTCATAGCGGGTGGCCACGGCGGCGGCGCGCTCGCGCAGGGAGGTGCGCAGCCACGCCGGGGCCAGCGCTTCCGCGCTGGTGGCGAGCTGCCACAGGGCCCATACGGCGTGCCGGGCGTCCTGGAAGGTGGCTTCGAGCCGCAACTGCCCGTCCGCGTCGGCCTCTTCGGAGTGGACGGCCAGCGCGGTGCCGACCAGGTCCTCCCGGCGCGCCGGATCCATCCGTACGAGGACGGTGACCTGGTCGTCGCCACCGGTCCGGAACCGCGTGCCGCGCTCCTGCCAGGCGCGGTCCAGGTCGACGCGGTCGGCGCGCTGGGCGGGTTCGGGAAGCTCTTCGGCGGCGCGCACCCGGGACAGCCGGTAGGTGCGGTCCTCGCCGGACCTCGTGGCCAGCAGGTAGCCCTGGTCGCGGACGGTGACGAGGCCGATCGGGTCGACGGTGCGCCAGCGCGGCGGCTGGTCCGTGGCCGCGTAATGGATGCGCAGCTTGTGTCCGGCGAGCACCGCGCGGCGGACCTCGGCCATGACGGTGTCGGGCACCTCGTCGGCGGTCACGCGGCGCGAGAGTAGGTCGGTCTCCGGGTCGACGAGCAGGCGCTCGGCGACGTCGGCTGCGGTGTCCCGATGGCTCTCGGGCAGCGCGTCGACGACCTTCAGCATGGCCGCGGCGAGGGCCGAGCCGAGGCCGAAGACCTGCGCGCCGCGCCGGGACCCGGCGACCAGGAGGGCCAGCGCCTCGTCGTGATTCAGCCCCGTCAGCTCCGTCTGGAACCCGGGAAGCAGGGCGAAGCCGCCGTGCCGCCCGCGCTCCGCGTAGACGGGGACGCCCGCTGCGGACAGCGCCTCGATGTCCCGCAGGACGGTGCGCGTCGACACCTCCAGCTCGCGGGCCAGCGTCGTGGCGGAGAGCCGACCGCGCTGGCGCAGCAGCAGCACCAGGGAAACCAGCCGGTCGGCGCGCATGCGGGGACCCTAACGGATCACGCGACGGATCACGCGGTGGATCACGTGACGGAATACGTGACCAAGGGTGTCGTGATTGCCTTGGCAGGCTCATCAGCACGAGGTCGAGCACCGAGCGAATCGGTCAGGCACCGACGTATCGAACGCAACCGATGGAGCTGATGAGGCGATGGAGCGAACCGCGATCAACCCGGTCACGTGGTCGGCGGACATGGGATTCAACCAAGGGGAGGTCGTCTCCGGACACACCCGGACCCTGTACATCTCGGGCCAGACCGCGATGAGCGCCGACGGCAAGCCCCAGCACGACGACGACATGGCGGCACAACTGGAGCTGACCCTCGACAACTTGGAGGCCGTGCTCGCCGAGGCCGACATGACCCTCGCGAACCTCGTCCGCCTCAACGTCTACACGACCGACGTCGACCTGCTCTTCCAGCACTACGGCGTGCTGGCGGCGCGCCTCGGCGCCGCCCGGGTGGCGCCGACCACGACGATGCTCGGCGTGACGCGACTGGCGATCCCCACGCTGCTCGTCGAGTTGGAGGGGACCGCCGTCGCGTGAGCATCAGGCCCGGCGGCCGTGGAAGATGCCCCAGCGCAGGCGGTGGGCGCTGGTGGCGTCGACCCACAGGGGGAGGTTGGCGAGCAGGCCGTCGACGTACGCGGGGCTGATGGCGGCACGCAGGTCGGCCTCGCGGGCGCGGGTGTCGGCGGTCAGCCGGACGTAGTGGCGGGCGATCTGGGGGGTGTGGTCGTTGAAGTCGACGGGGTCCAGGCCCAGTTCGGCGAGGGTGTCCCGGTAGAACGTGGGGGTGGCGAGGGCGTCCACGCCGAGACGTGCGACCACCGGGCGCAGGGCCTCGGCGGGGGTGTCCTCGGCGGCCATGATGTCGGTGAAGGCGAGGGCGCCGCCGGGCTTGAGGACACGCGCGGCCTCGCTGAGGACGCGGGGGCGGTCGCCGCTGTGGCAGAACGCCTCCAGCGAGCAGACGGCGTCGAAGTGCCCGTCCCCGTACGGCACGTCGTGGAACGACCCCGTCACCACCTCGATCAGCCCGTCCAGGCCCCGCTTGGCGTTAGCCGCGCGGTGGCGCTCGTTCTGGGCGTCGCTGAGGTTGAGGGCGACGACATCGCAGCCGAAGCGGTCGGCGAGGTAGCGGGCGGTGCCGCCGTAGCCGGAGCCCAGGTCGAGGACGGTCCGGCCGGGGGAGAGGCGGTCCGCGAGCCGGTCGGCGAGGCGCTCGACGGTACGGCGGGAGGCGTCGGCGACGGGCTCCGCGTCGTGCTCGTAGATCCCGGTGTGGATGTCCTCGCCGCCCCAGACGATGTCGTAGAAGCGGTCGACGTCGGTGGATTCGTAGTAGGTGCGGGTGGCGTCCTCGTTGCCGGCCAGTGCGGTCGCGTCGGTCTCGTTGGTCTCGCTGGTCTTGTTCTCGGTCATGTGCGTTGTCCCCTAGCTCCTCGCCGTGCCGCTGCGACGGCGGCGGCTCAAGCGTGGGCGTCGGCGCGGGAAACGATCAAGAGGGCCAAGTCGGCCAACGGGGGTGCGGGGGCGCGGGGCGGGCCTCAGGTGTCGGCCCGCGCCTCCGCGCGCTCCGTGAGGAGGCGGTGGCAGAGGCGGGCGCGGGCGGCCAAGTCGTCGTCGACCGCGAAGAGTTCGGTGAGATAGAGGAGCAGGTTGGTGATGGTCGCCCGGTGCGGACTGCCGGAGAGGAAGGCCTCGGTGACAGTGGCCAGGTCACGCGACGGTTCGAGGATCAGCGCCCGGAACACGTCACCGAACCTGGCTTCGAGCGGCTGCGGTGAGTCCGGGCCGAGCAGCTCCTCCCAGTGCGTCCTGCACGACGCGAGGCCCGACTCGACCGTGTCCAACATGGCCAGCTCGAACAGGAAATTGTGGTCGCTGACCCTGCGGTCGGCGACCCTGGACAGATCGTCCCGTGCCTTCGCGAAATCTCCCGCCTGCCGGTACGTGACACCGCGCACGGCCTGGTGCCAGACGCGGTCGGGGTCGTGTGTGAGCGCGGCGGTGAGGTCGCTGATCGCTTCGTCGTGGCGACCGGCCTGCCGGTGGACGTCGCCCCGCTGCGCCTGGAAGTGGAACGCGGTGGGCTTGAGGCCGAACGCCGTGGTGAGGTCCTGGACGGCCTCCGCGAGCCGTCCGGTCCGCTGATGGGCGAGGCCTCGGAAGAAGAGGGCACTGGCATGAGTCGGCTGGAAGTCGAGGGCGGCGGAGTAGTCGTCGATGGCGTCCTGGTACCGACCGGCCTCACGATGGACCGACCCGCGCAACACCAGGACGTAGGGCATGCCGCTGCCCCTGTCGACGACGGCCGTGTAGTCCGCGACCGCCTCGTCGAAGTGCCGGAGCCTGCGATGCACTTCCGCGCGAGGCACTCGCCCGAGAAGGTTGTCGGGGTCGACGGTGAGGGCGCGGTCGAGCTCGGCGAGCGCTTCCTCGTCGCGCTCGGCGAACATGAGGAGCCTGCCGCGGTACGCATGGGCCAGGCTCCGGTGCCTGGCGCTCAGCGCGTCATGGCCCAGTACGGCGGTGAGGAAGCCCAGCGCGGGATCCGGGCCGGAGACGGCGGTGCGGAGCGTGTCGGCCCACGCCAGCAGATCCGGATCAGCCGTGTCGCGGGCCGCCTGCTGGAAGGCGTCCGTCCACTGCCGCAGCACCGCCACATCCTCATTGGCGGCACCGATGCCCACCGCCAGCGCGGTCGTCAACGCGGCCGACGGCCGGGCGCACAGACGGTGGTACATCTCGTCCAGGCGGTGCCGGACCCACTGGGCGTCGCCCCACCGCTTCGACGCGGGCAAGTCCTCCTGGAGCGCCGCGCGCCAGGCGCCGTGCGCCTCCGCCAGCCGCAGATGCGCCTCACCCCACCGCTGCGGTGAGAACGCCCGCCGCTGCCGCACCATGCTCGCCCGCACCACCGCGTGGAACTGCTTGCAGTCCCCGTGCCCGCTCACGAACGGCTGGCCGCACAGCCACCTCCACAGCCCCCGCGCCTCCTCCGGCACCGCCGCCGCGAACACGTCCTCGTCCAGGCGGGGTGCGAGGGCGCAGGCCAGGACCGCGTCCCGTTCGGCCGGGTCGTCGATCCACTGGACGAAACGCTCGACGGCCGCGTCCACCACGTCCACCTCGGCGCCCACCTCCTCCGCGCTCTCCGGCCGGGCCAGGGCCAGGAGTTCGACGAGGAGCGGCAGGCCGAGGGACAGGTGCAGGACGGCGTCCACCACGTCCGGCTCCGTCACCCCGCGCACGGCGAGGAGCGCCCGCGTCTCCGTCTCCGTGAAGACCTCAAGGGGTACGTCCGTGACATGGGGCCGCAGCGGTGCCCAGGGGCGTTCCGCCAGCTCGTCCCGCCCGGCAAGGACCACGATCACGTTCGGCGACAGGGGCCCGAAGGCGTCCTGGAACAGGTCGAGCAGCCACCCGTCCAGGAAGCGGCCCGTCTGCTCCCAGGTGTCGAAGAACAGCACCACCCAGGGGAACTTCCCGCACAGGCGGTCCAACTCGCCGACGAACGCCCGCGCGAGCCCCGTCGCGTCGGCCCCGCGGCCCCGGCGCCCCCGGCCCCCCTGCCCTCGTACCCCCGCACGCAGCCGGTCAAGACCCTGAGCCGCCGCGTCCGGACTCGCCATCGCCGCCGCCGACCCGACCCCGGGGATCAGGGCCGCCGCCCCGAGCGCGGCCTGCGTCACCACACGGCTTGACATGGACGCGTCGGCGGCCCCCACGGCCCCGTCGGCGAGCAGCGACTCCTCGGCCGCCGCCTCCTGCTCCCTGCGGTACTGCTCCGCCGCCTTGTCGAACTCCTTGAGGGGCCCCGCCTGTTCGGCGAGGCGCCGGGCCAACTCGGCCAGCGCCTGCGGCACCCCGTGCACATCGCTCTCGTCCACGACGGCGGTGACCGCGCCCGCCCGCCGGGCCGCCTCCTGCCACTGCCGAAGGAGCGTGGACTTGCCCACGCCCCCGACCCCGCGCACATGGAACAGGAAGTCCGCCGGGTCCTCCGCCGACGCCGGGTCCTTCGTCAGGTTCTCGGTGAACAGCGACACCTGCGCCCGCCGCCCCACGAACCGCGCCCGCGTACGCTCCCGGATCAACTCGCCCCGCGACCGCCCCCGACGCCCCGCCCCGGCCATACCCCTACCTCCACCAGCGCGGCGCCCCCACCGCGACAGACGCGAGCCATTGGCCTGCCATGCTGCCACCCGGAAGCCCGCCGGGGACGGCTCCCGGCCGAACCGGACGCGAGGGGTGAAGCCGTACCGGACGCGAGGGGTGAAGCCGTACCGGACGCGAGGCGTAAAGCAGTGGCGGGCCCGTCCCCCGCGCACGACCATGGGGCGCATGAGCGACCAACCCGCGCGATGGACCGAGGCGACCGTCTACCCCGACATGTGGACGGACCCGGACAACGACCCGCGCGACAGCGACGGCCCCAGCCCGGACGGCGAGCTGCCGACGCTCCTCGACTTCCTGTCGGGCTACCGCATGACGCTGCGCATGAAGTGCGAGGGCCTGGACCCCGAGCAGCTGGCCCGCCGCTCCGTCCCGCCCTCGACGATGTCCCTCCTCGGCCTGGTCCGCCACCTCGCCGAGGTCGAACGGGACTGGCGCGGCTGGATCGAGGGCGAGGCCCCGCCGAAGCTGTACGGCAAGAAGGACGCGGACTTCGAGGGCGCCGTCGCCGACCAGGCCGTGGTCGACGCCGCGTACGCCGACCTGGAGCGCGAACAGGCCGCGACGGACGCGGCCCTTGCCGCGCGCCCGGACCTGGGGGAGCGCCTGAAGAACGGCTCCTCGGTCCGGGAGCTGATGGTGCACCGGATCGAGGAGTACGCCCGCCACTGCGGGCACGCGGACCTGCTGCGCGAGTGCGTGGACGGCAGGGTGGGGCAGTAGTCGGCGGGCGGGTCGGTGGGGGCGGCTGCTAGCCGAACTGCACGCTGTGCGGGAGCGACCCGGTGAAGCTTCGGCTCTGCCGGGGAGCCAGCGTGCCCAGGGGCTCCTCGCAGCCCTGGTCGGAGTACAGCGTGGCCCTGGTGTCCGTGTTGTTCGAGGCGCTGTCCGCGCCCTGGAGGAGCAGACGGCACTCCCCGTTGGCCGGGTTGTTCATCTCCAGGTCGCCGGACTCGGGCGAGTGATAGGCGAAGGTGCCGGTGGCCGCGTACGCGCTGCTGGCGGGCAGGGCGGCGAAGAGGGCGAGGGCGGCGCCGAGGGCCAGCGCCGCGCGGGCGGTCTTCGAGGTGTGCGTGGTCGTCATGAACGTCAACGGTTCCTGACGGGAGCGGGTGGCGACAGGGAGTACGGGGGCGTGTCCCGCCGGTGCCGCGCCTCGCGCGCCCCCGCTGTGCGCGGGCGGTCCTTCTGACCCCTCGCGGGTGGTCCCTCGTGCGGGTGAGTCCTGGCATATGCGGACATGGCGGCGGGAAGTCACAGCCCCGTTGCCCGCACCATCCCGCACCGTCTCGCACCAATCCCGCACCCGTCCCGTACGAGAGGACCGCGCGTATGCGCTTCCGCACCGCCCTGGCCGCCGCCTTTGGCGCCCTCGCCCTGATCGTCACCCTGCCGACGTCCGCCGCCGCGGCCGAGGGGCAGTTCCAGTACACGTACAGCGGTCTCGACGGCAGCCCCCGAGTCGCCGTCATCGAGGACCCGGGCAGCTGGGAGTGCATCACCCTGCCGGAGGTGGCGGACCCGGACTCCAGCTCACCCGCGCACTCGCCGCGCAATCGGACGGACGAGTACGCCCTGGTCTTCACGGGGCCGGACTGCGACGGCGACTCGTTCACCCTCAAGCCGGAAACCGGGTACGGAAGCGAACGCCTCAAGGTCCGTTCGGTCCTTTTCTTCGCATAGCCGTAGCCGAACAGCCGTCCCAGGCACCCTCATGAACGACGGGAGGGCCGCCGCGCGGATTCGCGCAGGCGGCCCTTCCGGCCCTGCTGATCACCGGGCCCCGCACGGAACCGTCGGTCCTCTCACGGAACCGTCGGTCCCCTCACGGGAGCAGCTCGTCGAGCGCCCCGTCCAGCGTCTTGAACGCCCCCTCGCCCACGCTCAGCGCCTCGTACACGTACCGGACCGCCACCGCCTCCGGCGCCATCCCGCAGAACTGCGAGATGCCCTTGCCGAGCGTCAGCCCGACCGACTCCTCGAAGCCGAGGTCCGCGAACCGCGCCTGGTCGTAGCTGACGAGCCCGAGCCACAGCATCCGCTTGCCCGCCAGCTTCTTCTTCCCCCTGCCGTACGCGAACCCGTGGTTCCACACCCGGTCGATCCAGCCCTTGAGCAGCGCGGGGAGGCCGAACCACCAGAGGGGGAAGACGACCACGATCGCGTCCGCCTCCGCGATGCGCCGCATGTGCGCGCGGACCTCCGGCGAGTACTCCTTGTCCGGGTCGGCCCAGTCCGGCTCGTCGGCCGGGGTCATCCGGGGGTCGAAGCCCTCGGCGTCGAGGTCGAGGAGGTCGACGGTGTGGCCCTCGGCGGTGAGGCGCTCCTGGGCGTGGCGGACGAGCTGGGCGGTGAGGGAGTCGGGGCGGGGGTGGCCGGTGACGAGGAGGACCTTCGACTTCGTGGTCATCACTTGGCCTCTCCGTCCAGACGGACCAGCATCTTGCCGGTGTTGGCGCCGCGCAGCACCCCGAGGAAGGCCTCCGGCGCCTGCTCGATGCCGTCGACGACGGTCTCCTCCGTACGCAGCAGCCCTTCGCCGCGCAGCCGCACGGCCTCGCCGATCCACTCCGGGAACAGGTCCAGGTGGCTGGTGACCAGCATGCCGCGCAGGCTGGCCTCCTGCTTCGCGGCGTGGAAGAGGTTGTCGGGGCCGGGGACGGGGGTGGTCGCGTTGTACGTGCTGATGGCGCCGACGAGCGCGACCCGGGCCTGCGGGCGGAGCGCGCCGATCGCGGCCTGGAGGTGGTCGCCGCCCACGTTGTCCAGGTAGACGTCGATGCCGTCGGGCGCCGCCTCGGCGAGCTGCTCGGCCAGGGCGCCCTGGCGGTAGTCGATCGCCGCGTCGTACCCGAACGTGTCGAGCAGCTTCTTCGTCTTCGCGGGACCGCCCGCCGACCCGATCACCCGGGACGCGCCGAGCGCGCGGGCCACCTGCCCGGCGACACTGCCCACCGCACCGGCGGCGGCCGACACGAACACGACGTCCCCCTTCTTGACGGGCGCGGTCCGGGTCAGCGCCGCGTACGCCGTGAGCCCCGTGGTCCCGAGCGGGCCCAAGTAGGCGGACGCCGGGGCTATCTCCGTGTCGACGACCGTCACGGCGGCGGCGTCCAGAACGGCGTACTCGCGCCACCCGGCGAAGTGCGAGACCGTCGCGCCGACCGGCACCTCGGGAGCACCCGACGCGACGACCTCACCGATCGCCCCGCCCTCCAGGGGCGCCCCCAGCTCGAACGGCGCGATGTACGAGGGCACGTCGTCCATCCGCCCCCGCATGTACGGGTCGACCGACATCCACGTGTTCCGAACCAGGATCTGCCCCGCACCCGGAGCGTCCGGCAGCTCGGCGGTGGCGAGCTGGAAGTCGGCGAGAACGGGCTCCCCGGTGGGCCGGGCGGCAAGACGAATTTCACGGGACTGCGGCATGTCGGACTCCTCGGTAGTCGGCCTACGGCGGCCGGCGGCGCCTCCGCTGTGTCGCGGTGACATGGAAGAGATTGGCGGGGGGCGCGCACGGAACGCTGATGGTTCTCGCACGGGGGCGTTGGGGGAGGGAGGAGGAGGATCTTTCAGCCTGCCCGGCGTGCGAGGCCGAGGGCATGCCAGCCCGTCCGGCGTTTGAGGACGAGGCCGAAGGCCGACAGGGGGGAGAGGGGCGAAGCCCCATGAGGACGGGCGGGGGCCCGGGGGCGGCGGCCCCCGGTTTCGGGAAAGGGGTGGGCCTGGGGCGCCCCGCGAGGCCCACATACGGTGACCCCATGCGATTCGAGGTGCTGGGCCCCCTGGTGGTACGCACGGAGGACGGAACCCCCCTCCCCGTCCCGGAGGCAAAGGTGCGCGCCCTACTCGCAGCCCTCCTCGTACGAGCAGGCCACCCCACCCCCGTGGACACCCTCGTCGACGCCCTATGGGGCACCCGCACCCCCTCCAACCCCACCAACTCCCTCCAGACCAAGATCTCCCAACTCCGCCGAGCCCTGGCCGCAGGCAACCCCGCAGGACGCGACCTGGTGGCCCACACCCCCGCGGGCTACCGCCTGGCGACCCCCGAGGGCTCGACGGACGCGGACCACTTCGTGGCGCTGACCACCCAGGCGTACGGCGACGCCACCCCGGACACCAACGGCACGGACCCCCGTACCAAGGCGGAACTCCTGACCACAGCCCTGTCCCTCTGGCGGGGCCCCGCCTACGCCGACTTCCGCGACGCCGCATTCGCCCAGGCACCCGCCGCCCGCCTGGAGGAACAACGCCTCACCGCGACGGAGACCCTGGCCGAACTCCGCCTGGACCTGGGCGAACACGCCCTCCTGGCCGACGAACTGGCCGACCCGGTCACCCGCGAGCCCCTGCGCGAACGCCTCCGCGCGGCCCACATGCGCGCCCTCTACCGCGCAGGACGCCCCACCGAGGCCCTGGACGCGTACCACGACCTCCGTAACCGCCTGGCCGACGACCTGGGCATCGACCCGGGCCCCGACATCGCGGCCCTGCACGAGGCGATCCTCCGCCAGGACCCGAGCCTCACCCCTCCGCCACCCGCACGCGCACCCGCACCCGCGTCCACGTCTGCGCCCGCGTCCACACCCGCACCCAGACCCGCGCTCGCACCCGGACCCGCGCTCGCGCCGAGCCCACCGCTCCCCGCCCCTCCGACCCAGCCGAGCACGAACCTGCCCGCCCGCATCACGGACCTCATCGGCCGCGAAGCCGAGATCTCCCGCGTACGCGACCTGGTCCGCTCCACGCGCCTGGTGACCCTCACGGGCCCCGGCGGCGTGGGCAAGACCCGCCTGGCCCTGGAGGCGGCCCGCACGCTCCTCGCCGACCACGCCGACGAACTCCCGGACGGCGCCTGGCTGGTGGAACTGGCGGGAACGAAGGACGGCGTGGCGGAGACGGTGGCGGCGGCGCTGGGAATCCGCGAGGACGCGGCAGGCCTGGCGGCCCAGCAGGACGCGGCAGGCCTGGCGGCCCAGGAGGACATGTCAGCCCGTCCGGCGTTTGAGGACGAGGCCGAAGGCCGATCGACGCAAGCCGCCCCACCGGAAGGTGACTCCCACCCGGGGGCCCGGGGGCAGAGCCCCCGGTCTCGGGAAGGGGCGGGCTTGGGGAAGGACCCCCTGGCCCAAGCCCTGGCCCCCCGCCAAGCCCTCCTCGTACTGGACAACTGCGAACACCTCCTCGACCCCGTGGCCGACCTGGTCACCCACCTCCTCCGCACGGCCCCCCACCTCCGCATCCTCACCACCAGCCAGGAACCCCTCGCCCTGACCGGCGAAACCCTGGAACCCGTGGCCCCCCTCCCCGAGGACGAGGCCCTGCGCCTGTTCGCGGAACGAGCCCGAGCCACCACCCCCGACTTCACCCTGAACGACGACAACCGCGAGGCGGCGGCCCTCATCTGCCGCCGCCTGGACGGCATCCCCCTGGCCGTGGAGCTGGCCGCGACCCGCGTCCGCACCCTCGGCGTGCACGCCCTCGCCGACCGCCTCCACGACCGCTTCCGCCTCCTCAACCAGGTCCGCCGCGACGCCCCGGCCCGCCAGCGCACCCTGCGGGCGATGATCGACTGGAGCTGGGAACTCCTCACGGCCCCGGAACGCCAGGCCCTGCGCCAACTGGCCGTGTTCTCGGGCGGCTTCACCCTGGAGAGCGCGGAGGCCGTCCTGGGCGAGGAGATCGCCGCCGCGGCCCCGGCCGGGGCCGAGCACACCGCCGCCCCGGCCGACGCGCCGGACGCCTCCGTCCTGGACCTGGTGACCCGCCTGGCCGACCGCTCACTCCTCACCCCCGCGGCCCCCGCCCCCGACGGCACCCTCCGCCACCGCATGCTGGAATCCGTCACCGCCTACAGCCTCGAACGCCTGGCGGAGGCAGGCGAGTCGGCCGACCTGCGCCACCGCCACGCCCTCCACTACGCCGACCTCGCCGAACGCGCCGCCCCCGCCCTCACGGGCCCCGACCAACGCCGCTGGCTGCGCCGCCTGGACGCCGAGACGGTCAACCTCCGCGCCGCCCTGGACTGGTCCACCAGCCACCCCGACCCGACCCTCACCCTCCGCCTGGTCAACTCCCTGACCTGGTACTGGTTCCTGCGCGGCCGCCTCAGCGAGGCCCAGCGCTGGCTCCGCCTCGCCCTGCGCGAGGACACGCTCGGCCTGCGCGAGGGCGTGGAGGGCGCTCGACGCCCGGAGGGGGTGTGGCAGGGGAGCGGGGCCTGGCACGGGGAGGGCGCCCTGCGTGGGGTCGGCACCTCGCACGGGGTCGGCACCTCGTACGGGGAGGTCACCCGGCACCGGGAGGGCACCCCGAACGGGGAGGTCACCCCGTACCGGGAGGGCGGCTCGCATAGGGATGGCGGCTCGCATGGGGGCGGCGCCTCGCACGGAGCCCGAGCCACAGCCTCCGCCGCCCTCGGCGCCTTCAGCCTCCTCACCGGCGAGGAAACCTGCGCCCACGGCGCGGCCTGCACCCCCGGAGAGGGCCCCGCCGACCCCCGCTCCCGCTGGCTCCTCTCCTTCGCCCGCTGCGGCTTCGAACGCACCGAGGAGGAGGCGGCCCGCGTCGACGCGCTCCTCGACGAGTTCCGTACTACGGGCGACCTCTGGGGCGAGGCCGCGACCCTCAGCGTCCGCGCCACCCGCGCCCTCTACTCGGGCGACCTCCCCGCCCTGCGCGCCAACGCCACCCGCAGCGCCGCCCTCTTCGCCGAACTCGGCGACCGCTGGGGCCAGTTGCAGTCCTCCGAACAGCTCGGCATCCTCGCCGAGATCGCCGCCGACTACGACGAGGCCGCCCGCCTCCAGCACGAGGGCATGGCCATCGCCGAAGAGCTGGAACTCTGGATCGACGTCTCCTTCCGCCTGTCCCGCCTCGGCCGCCTCGCCCTCCTCGCGGGCGACGACACCCGCGCCACCGAGTACCACGAACGCGCCGCCCGCCTCGCCGTCCGGCAGTCCCACCGGCCCGCGCAGCAGTTCGCCGAGGTGGGCCTGGCCCTCGGCGCCCGCCGCCGCGGCGACCTCGACACCGCCGAACGCCATCTGCTGCGCTGGCTCGACTTCAACCGCCGCTTCGGCGTCGACTCCGGCAACGCGCTGATCCTCGCCCAGCTCGGCTACGTCGCCGAGCAGCGCGGCGACGCCGCCCGCGCCGAGGCCCTGCACCGCGAGGGCCTGGACGTCGCCGGAGGCACCGGCGACAACCGGGCCGTGGCCCTCGCCCTCGAAGGCCTCGCGGGCGCCCGCTCGCTCGCCGGCGACCACCTCCACACCGCCGCCCTCCTCGGCGAGGCCGCCGCCCTCCGCGCCGCCGAGGACTCCCCCCTGCCCCCGGCCGAACGCGCCGACGTCGACCGCGCCACCACCCGCTCCCGCACGGCCCTCGCCCCGACCGCCTTCGACGCCGCGTACGAGACCGCGTACGAGACCGCGTACGAGAAGGGCGTCGCGGAGGCCGCCGGGTAGCCCCTGTCCCCGGGCGCCTGGGGCCATGCCGGGGCCCGGGGGGCGATGCGCGCCCGGGGCGACGCGGGGGCCGCGGTGAGGCGAGGCCGGGGGCGAGGTGGGCCCGCGGTGAGGCGGGGCCTGCCGTGAGGCGGGGCCTGCCGTGAGGCGGGGCCTGCCGTGAGGTGGGGCCTGCCGTGAGGTGGGGGCCCGCCCGGCCCCACCCTCCGAGCCGAGGCCGGCGCTAGCCCAGCACCGCCCGCAGCTGGTCGAGCCCCCAGTCCAGATCCTCCTTGCTGATCACCAGCGGCGGCGCGATCCGGATCGTCGAGCCATGGGTGTCCTTCACCAGGACCCCGAGGTCCATCAGCTTCTCGGAGATCTCCCGGCCCGTGCCCTGCGCCGGGTCGATGTCGACGCCCGCCCACAGACCGCGCCCGCGCACCTCCGTGACCTTGCCGGAGCCCACGAGCAGGCGCAGCTCGGCGTGCAGATGCTCGCCCAGCTCCGTGGCCCGCTGCTGGAACTCGCCGGTGTTCAGCATCGCGACGACCTCCAGGGCCACCGCGCACGCCAGCGGATTCCCGCCGAACGTCGACCCGTGCTCACCCGGCCGGAACACCCCGAGCACGTCCGCGTCCGCCACCACCGCCGACACCGGCACGACCCCGCCGCCGAGCGCCTTGCCGAGTACGTACATGTCCGGCACCACGCCCTCGTGGTCGCACGCGAACGTCCGGCCCGTCCTGCCGAGCCCCGACTGGATCTCGTCCGCGATGAACAGGATGTTGTAGTCGCTGGTCAGCTCCCTGACCCCGGGGAGATAGCCCGGCGGCGGCACAAGGACCCCCGCCTCGCCCTGGATCGGCTCGATGAGCACCGCCACCGTGTCGTCCGTGACCGCCTCGCGCAGCGCCTCCAGATCGCCGTACGGCACGATGTCGAAGCCCGGCGTGTACGGGCCGTAGTCCGCGCGGGCCTCCGGGTCCGTGGAGAAGCTGACGATCGTCGTCGTACGCCCGTGGAAGTTGTCGCTCGCCACCACGATCCTGGCCCGGCCGTCCGGCACCCCCTTGACCCGGTACCCCCACTTCCGGGCCGTCTTCACCGCCGTCTCCACGGCCTCCGCGCCCGTGTTCATCGGCAGCACCATGTCCTTGCCGCACAGCTCGGCCAGGCGCGCGCAGAACTCCGCGAACCGGTCGTGGTGGAACGCCCGCGACGTCAGCGTCACGCGCTCCAACTGCTCCTTGGCCGCCTCGATCAGACGGCGGTTGCCGTGCCCGAAGTTCAGCGCCGAGTACCCGGCGAGCATGTCGAGGTAGCGACGGCCCTCCACGTCCGTCATCCACGCGCCCTCCGCCGAAGCGACCACGAGGGGCAGCGGGTGGTAGTTGTGCGCGCTGTGCGCCTCGGCCGAGGAGATGAGGTCTTCCGTAGCGGTCACGGGGGGCTCCGTTTCTCTCGTGCGCACGTCGTTGTGCGCTTTCTTCCGGCTGTTCACGGCGCGGTGCGCGTTCTTCCGGTACGGGACAGGACCTGACAGGACAGGTACGTGTCCTGTCCTATCGTCGCTCGCATCCTCAACGAAGGGCATGGACGAAGGACCACGACACAGTGGAGTGCCCGATAGGCTGGTTTTTCACAGCACGGCGACTGGCGCACAGGGAATCGACCCTGAGGAAGCCGTGCGAGGCAACACCTTCGAGGTGCCGCCCCGCCTGGGCACCCCGGGACCACGACCGGACACTCTCACCGCTCGCCCCGGAGGACGCCATGACGCAGCCCCCTGCCCAAGAGACCGCTGCTCCCCAGACCGCTGCCCACCAGCACCCCGCCCTCGCCGCCACCGACCCCGAACTCGCCGCCCTCGTCACCGCCGAGGAACGCCTCCAGGCCGACACCCTCCGCCTGATCCCCAGCGAGAACTACGTCTCCACCGCCGTCCTCGAAGCCTCCGGCACCGTCCTGCAGAACAAGTACAGCGAGGGCTACCCGGGCCGCCGCTACTACGAGGGCCAGCAGAACATCGACCAGGTCGAGCGCCTCGCCGTCGCCCGCGCCAAGGCCCTCTTCGGCACCGACCACGCCAACGTCCAGCCCTACTCCGGCTCCCCGGCCAACCTCGCCGTCTACCTCGCCTTCGCCGAGCCCGGCGACACCGTCATGGGCATGGCCTTGCCGATGGGCGGCCACCTCACCCACGGCTGGGGCGTCTCCGCCACCGGCAAGTGGTTCCGCGGCGTGCAGTACGCCGTGCGGCAGGACACCGGGCTCGTCGACTTCGACGCCGTCCGCGAACTCGCCCTGAAGGAACGGCCCAAGCTGATCTTCTGCGGCGGCACCGCCCTGCCCCGCACCATCGACTTCGCCGCCTTCGCCGAGATCGCCCGCGAGTCCGGCGCCGTCCTCGTCGCCGACATCGCCCACATCGCCGGACTCGTCGCCGGCGGCGCCCACCCCTCACCCGTGCGGCACGCCGACGTGATCTCCACGACCACCCACAAGACCCTGCGCGGCCCCCGCGGCGCCATGCTCCTGGCCCGCGAGGAACACGCCAAGGCCATCGACAAGGCCGTCTTTCCCGGCCTCCAGGGCGGCCCCCACAACCAGACCACCGCCGCCATCGCCGTCGCCCTCCACGAAGCCGCCCAGCCCTCCTTCCGCAGCTACGCCCACGCCGTCGTCGCCAACGCCAAGGCCCTCGCCGACGCCCTCCTCGCCCGCGGCTTCGACCTCGTCTCCGGCGGCACCGACAACCACCTCGTCCTGATGGACCTCACCCCCAAGGACGTCCCCGGCAAGGTCGCCGCGAAGGCCCTCGACCGCGCCGGGATCGTCGTCAACTACAACACCGTCCCCTACGACCCCAGGAAGCCGTTCGACCCCTCCGGCGTCCGCATCGGCACCCCCTCCCTGACATCACGCGGCCTCGGCACCGAGCACATGGCCGCCGTCGCCGACTGGATCGACCGCGGGGTCCGCGCCGCCGGGTCCGGCGACGAGGACGCCCTCCTGAAGATCCGCGGCGAGGTCGCCGAGCTGATGGCCGCCTTCCCGGCCCCGGGCCTGCCCACGGCCTGACCGGTCCGGCACGGATCGCTCAGAGGCGGGGGGCTCAGAGGCCGGGCGGGCTCAGGGCTCGGACCGCTCGGGGCGCGGACCACTCAGGGCGCGGGGCAGCTCAGGTGTCGAGCAGCTCCTGGCGCGGGGGCTCGTCCCCGTGGTCGCGGGGGGGGGGGGGGGGGGGGGGAAAGGACCACCCCCCCCCCCCCCCCCCCCCCCCCCC
Source organism: Streptomyces sp. NPDC040610 (assembly GCF_055594065.1). Classification (NCBI taxonomy): domain Bacteria; kingdom Bacillati; phylum Actinomycetota; class Actinomycetes; order Kitasatosporales; family Streptomycetaceae; genus Streptomyces; species Streptomyces sp. NPDC040610. The sequence goes on from NZ_JBVIXA010000001.1 coordinate 452,358, forward strand.
CCCCCCCCCCCCCCCCCCCCCCCCCGCCCCCGCCGCCGCGCTCGGTATCGCCCAGTGCCAGCCCGAGTCGTCCCCGGCGTCGGAGTCCCCGCTGCCGGAGGCCGCGCCGCCTCCGCCGTCCGCGTCCGGGGCCGCCGCCCGCGCGGGTGCCGGGCTCTCCGGCCCCGGCGCCGCCGCCTCGCTGGGGCGGATCCCCGCGTGGTCGCGCTCCGACAGCCTGCCCATCAGGCCCAGGTCCTTCAGGAGGGAACGCAGGGCCGACGGGTCCGGGGAGCGGTGCCAGTACCCCTGCATCGTCTCCGGGGCCGTCGTCGTGTGGATCCATATCGCCGTGCCCTTCGCCGCCGACGGCTCCGGATACACCCGGTCCACGCGCCACGGCCGCACATCGTGCACCAGCCAGGTCACATTGATCTGGCGGGTGGAGCCCAGGGCCAGGCCCGGCGGCTGCTCGCGCCCACCCTTGGTCGTGGGGCCGAGCAGGGTCTCCAACTCGGCATACCTCTTCCCCTCTCTGTACAACGACGCCGTCTCGCCGCTCTCCGGTGAGGTGAGCAGCACGCTCGTCGGCCCGCCCGCCGCCGCCCACGGCGCGCACAGCAGCACCACGGCCAGCGCTCCGGCCAGCGCGGTCAGTCCCCTTGCCGTTCGCATGTCCGACCCCCTGCGGCTCCCCGGCACGGTCCCTCCGCGCCGCCTCACTTCTGGTACACCGCCCGAGCCCCGCGGGTTCCACTCCGCGGCCACCCGATCCGAACTAATTCCCGGGCCCCGTCCCCGCACCGCGCTCCGGCACCGACTTCGCGATCTCCGTCGCCCGCGCCTTCGACGCCACCCCCTCGAGCCGCAGCGTCAGCCGCCGCTGGTCCGTCCACAGCAGCGTCGGGCCCGCGGGCCGCACCGCCCGCTTCCAGCTCCCGCCGTCCGGGTCGAGGAGCCACAATTCGAGGCGGTGCGGGCGGGCGAACCACAGGGCCGTGCCCCGGCCGAGGTCGAGCCACTCGGGCATGCCCGGCACCAGCTTCGTGAAGCCCGGGTCGAGCGGGGCCGGGAACTCGTCGAGCCGGACCGTCCGGCCGTCCTCGCGCCAGCACAGCGTGATCAGGGAACGCCCCGCGGGCTCCCGCGTCACCACCACCGCGTCCGGCTCCCCGAGCGCCCCGGGCACGACCGGCCGGAACCCGGCCTCCCGCTCGGCCCGTGCAAGAGACACCGACGGCGTGCCGCACTCCGGCGCGGGGGCGCCGGACGGCGGCGGCGACGGGTCGTACCGCACCTCGACCCCGCCGAAGTCGAACCAGTCGAAGACCGCCGCCCGCACGGGAGGCGTCAGCGCGAGCACGGTCAGCAGCCCGCACACGGACGCGGTGACCGCGCGCCACCGTGCCCGCAGCCCCTGCCGCACGCGCCGCAGGCCACGGCGGAGCCGCTCGCCCCGGCCGGGCGGCTCGGGCGCGGGGACCCCGGCGCCCTCGGTCAGTATCTGCGCGAGCACCCGCTCGACCATCGTCTCCTCGCCCGCGTGCCGGTCCAGCGAGCGCCCCAGCGCCCGCAGCTCCGCGGGCAGTCCCGCAGCACCGGAACGCCCCGCGCCCCCGGCGCCCCGCACGTCCTCCGTGCCGCCCTTGCCGTCCGCACCACCCGTACCGTCCGCACCACCCGTGCCGTCCATGCCCTTCACCTCCCCTCACCCCCTTCCGGAAGCAGTCGCTCCAGCTTGCGCAGGGCCCGGTTCAGCCGGGACTTCACCGTGCCCCTCGGCCAGCCCAGGGCCTGGGCCGTCTCCGTCTCGTCCATCTCCAGGAGATAGCGGTACGTCACGACCAGGCGGTGGTCCTCGCCCAGGCGGTCCAGGGCGGCCAGGAGCGCCGCCCGGCGCTCGCGCTCCAGGGCCGCCACGGCCGGGTCGGCCGACTCCGCTATCAGCGGCTCGGGCTCCGTCAGCGCGGCCTCGCGGCCCGCCACCGAGCGCTGCCGCGCCGCCGAACGCACTGTGTTCCTCGTCTCATTGGCGACGATCGAAAGCAGCCACGGCTTGAACGCCGAGCCGTCCCGGAACCGCCCCAGCGCGCGATACGCCTTGAAGAAGGACTGCTGCACCACGTCCTCGGCGTCCGAGCCCGCGCCGAGGGCGGCCGCCGCCCGCAACGCCACGCCCGTGAAGGCGCGCACCAGCTCGGCGTACGCCTCCGGCTCGCCCGCGCGCACCCGTGCGATGACCGCCGCCTCGTCGACGCCGATGCCGTCCCCCTCCAGCGCCCGCCCCTCCGGGCTCCCAGGGCTCCCCGGAGCCTCCTGAAGAGCCTTCCCCCGTGCACTCACACTCTTGGTACACCGCCCGGACCGAATCGGTTCCCACCCGTCACGCACCAGTTCCCGACCAACGGGCGACACCTGAGAGAATGCTGAGCATGGCCTCTGAACGTCCCCGCCTCCCCGCCGGTGACCGACCCCGCGTGCTCTCCGGAATCCAGCCCACCGCAGGCTCGTTCCACCTCGGCAACTACCTGGGCGCGGTCCGCCAGTGGGTGGCCCTCCAGGAGTCCCACGACGCCTTCTACATGGTCGTGGACCTGCACGCGATCACGGTCCCGCAGGACCCGGCCGACCTGCGTGCGAACACCCGCCTCGCCGCCGCCCAGCTCCTCGCCGCCGGGCTCGACCCCGAGCGCTGCACGCTGTTCGTCCAGAGCCACGTCCCCGAGCACGCCCAGCTCGCCTGGGTCATGAACTGCCTCACCGGCTTCGGCGAGGCCAGCCGCATGACGCAGTTCAAGGACAAGTCGGCCAAGCAGGGCGCCGACCGCGCGTCGGTGGGCCTGTTCACGTACCCGGTCCTCCAGGTCGCGGACATCCTGCTCTACCAGGCCAACGAGGTGCCGGTCGGCGAGGACCAGCGCCAGCACATCGAGCTGACCCGGGACCTCGCCGAGCGCTTCAACGGCCGCTTCGGGCAGACGTTCAAGGTCCCCTCGCCGTACATCCTCAAGGAGACGGCGAAGATCTACGACCTGCAGGACCCGGCGATCAAGATGAGCAAGTCGGCGTCCACCCCGAAGGGCCTCGTCAACCTGCTCGACGAGCCCAAGGCCACCGCGAAGAAGGTCAAGAGCGCCGTCACCGACACCGACACGGTGATCAAGTACGACCCCGTGGACAAGCCGGGCGTCAGCAACCTCCTGACCATTTACTCCACGCTCACGGGCACCGGTATCGCGGAACTTGAGCAGAAGTACACCGGCAAGGGCTACGGTGCGCTGAAGACCGACCTCGCCGAGGTCATGGTCGAGTTCGTGACCCCGTTCCGGGACCGCACCCAGGAGTACCTGGACGACCCGGAGACGCTCGACTCGATCCTGGCCAAGGGCGCGGAGAAGGCTCGTGCCGTCGCGGCGGAGACCCTGGCCCAGGCGTACGACAAGGTGGGCTTCCTGCCCGCCAAGCACTGAGCTCGACCCGAGCGACCCGACCGAGCACCACCCCGCCGTCCGGCACGGCGGCGACCCCTGCCCACCAACACGACGACAGGAGTACGACGTGGGGACCGTAACGATCGGTGTGTCGATCGCGGTCCCGGAGCCACACGGCAGCCTGCTCCAGGAGCTGCGCGCCGGCTTCGGGGACCCCGCCGCCCACGGCATCCCCACGCACGTCACGCTGGTGCCGCCGACCGAGGTGGAGTCCGGGTCGCTGCCCGCCATCGAGGACCACCTGACGGCGGTCGCCGCCGCGGGGCGCCCGTTCCCGATGCGGCTCTCCGGGACGGGAACCTTCCGGCCGCTGTCGCCCGTTGTGTTCGTACAGGTCGTCGAGGGCGGCTCGGCCTGCTCGTGGCTCCAGGAGAGAGTCCGCGACACCTCGGGTCCGCTCGTACGGGAACTGCAGTTCCCGTACCACCCGCATGTCACCGTCGCCCACGGCATCGCCGAAGAGGCCATGGACCGGGCCTACGAGGAGCTCGCCGGGTACGAGGCCGAGTGGCCCTGCACCGGCTTCGCGCTGTACGAGCAGGGGGCCGACGGCGTCTGGCGCAAGCTGCGCGAATTCGTCTTCGGGGGGACGACGGTTCCCCCGCAGGCGGGCGCTCCCGCCGCGCGGGGTACGCTGCCCGCCCGCTGACCGGGCGGGACTCGGGGAGACCCGGGAGGTGCCGGACGGGGGCTTCGGTGAAGGCGTACAGAGCCGTGGTGAGCGCGATCGCCGGAGCGCTGCTCCTGGCCGGGTGCGGCGGGGACGGCGGTGGCTCCGCAGGCGACGCGGACGGATCGCGCGCGTCGGGCGGGCCGGGTGCAGCCAAGCGTGGCTCCTGGAAGATCGTGCACATCGACAAGCGGGCCAGGGGCACGGTGGAGGCCGTCGTGGCCGCCGCCGAGGACGACATCTGGGCCGCGGGCGCCGACCAGGGCGCGGCGCGGCCCGACAGCTACCTGCTGCGCCACGACGGCTCCACGTGGCGGCGCACCCCGCTGCCCGCCGCGCTGGGCGGACGCATCACCCAGCCCCGGCTCGACGCGTCCGGGCCCGACAACGTGTGGCTCCACGGGGTGGCGGCCCCGGTCGGCTCCCGCATCGCCCGCTGGGACGGCACCCGCTGGCGCGCCGTCCCGCGGCCGCCCGTCCAGGGCGCCGTCGGCGACCTCAAGGCCTTCGCGCCCGACGACGCCTGGGCGCTCGTCGGCGGGAAGGCCGCGCACTGGGACGGCCGCCGCTGGACCGTCACCTCGCTGCCCGCCGTCGCCAACGGGCTCGACGGGAGCTCCGGGGACAACGTGTGGGCCGTCGGGTACCGCGACAGCGGGCCCGGGGTGGGTGGCGCCGGGGGCGAGGAGACGCAGCCCGCCGCCATGCGCTGGGACGTCCGCGCCCGCGCCTGGAAGCTCACGCCGACGCCCGCCTTCCGCTTCCCCGACCCCGTCCCGCCGGGGCCCGGCGCCTCCCTCGACGGGGTGCTCGCCGTGTCCCGCGACGAGGTGTGGGCGTACGGCATGCACTCCTTCGACCAGGGCGAGTCGCCGACCGGGCCGCCCGCCGAGCGCGTCCTGCTCCGCTGGGACGGCTCGCGCTGGCGGCAGCAGGCGGACGCCGACACCGACCCCTGCCTGTCGCGGCCGCCCGTCGCCCACGACGGCGCGGGTGGCCTCCTCTTCGAACGGCACCGGTTCCGCGCCGCCGACGGGTCCTGCCGGAAGGTCCCCTGGGAGCGGCTGCCCGTCGGCGGCGCGGTCACCGCGAGCGGCAAGCAGCAGTTGTGGTTCGAGGGGGTGGGGCGGGTGCCCGGGACCAAGGGGTTCGTGGGGGGCGGGAAGGTGTATGTGATGCAGAGCGGGAATCCGTTGGTGTTGCCTGTGGTGGCGGTCTACGAGCGCTGAGCCGGGGTCACACCGGCAGGCGGCGGAACACCGGGCGTGGGACGTGGCGCAGTGCCGACATCACCACGCGCAGCGCTCCCGGTACCCACACCGTCTCCGAGCGGCGGCGCAGGCCCGTCTCGATGGCCTCCGCCACCGCCTCCGGCGTCGTCGCCATCGGTGCCTCCTCCAGGCCCGCCGTCATCTTCGACCGTACGAAGCCGGGGCGTACGACCATGACGTGTACGCCCGTTCCGTGCAGCGCGTCGCCCAGGCCCTGGGCGAAGGCGTCCAGGCCCGCCTTGCTGGAGCCGTAGATGAAGTTGGCCCTGCGGGCGCGTTCGCCCGCCACCGAGGACAGGACCACCAGGGAGCCGTGGCCCTGCGTCTGCAGGGCCCTGGCGCAGACCAGGCCCGCCGAGACCGCCCCCGTGTAGTTCGTCTGCGCCACCCTCACCGCCGCCATGGGGTCGTCCTCGTCCTTCGCCTGGTCGCCCAGGATGCCGAACGCCAGGAGGACCATGTCGATGTCGTTCTCTGCGAAGAGGGGGGCCAGGGTGGGGGTGTGGGACTCCGCGTCCAGGGCGTCGAAGGGGATCGTTGTGGCGTCCGCGCCCAGGTCGCGGAGGTGTTGGGCCGCCTTTTCCAAGGCGGGGGAGGGGCGGCCTGCCAGCCAGATTTTTCGGGTTCTGCGGGTTGCCAGGCGGGTGGCTGTGGCCAGGGCGATTTCGGACGTGCCGCCGAGGATCAGGAGGGACTGGGGGGTGCCGAAGGCGTCTTTCATGGGGGTCCTTGGGGGGTGTGTGGGTGGTGGGTGTGGGTGGTGGGCCCTGCGGGGCATTCCCCAGTCCCGCCCCTTCCCGAAACCGGGGCTTCGCCCCTGGGCCCCGGGGGTGGGTGTCCCCTTCGGGTGGGACGGGGGCGCCGCCGAATCGGCGCTCCGCGCCTCGTCCTCAAACGCCGGACGGGCTGAAACGGCCTGGTCGTCGGGCGCCGGACGGGCTGAAACGGCCTGGTCGTCGGGCGTCGGGTGGGGTGAAACGGCCTGGTCGTCGGGCGTCGGGTGGGGTGAAACGGCCTGGTCGTCGGGCGTCGGGTGGGGTGAAACGTTCCGGGGTGGGCTGGGGGCGGAGGCCCCAGGGGTCAGAGGGTCAGGCGGCGGGAGAGGTCTGAGCGGAAGAGGGACGTGGGGTCGAGGGACTGGCGGAGGGCGCGGAAGTCGGGGAGGCGGGGGTACATCGCGGTGAGGGCCTCGGGCCGCAGCCGGGAGTCCTTGGCGAGGTAGACGCGGCCGCCCGCCGAGGCCACCTCGGTGTCGAGCTCGTCCAGGAGGGCGGCGAGCCCGGGGAGGTTCGCGGGGATGTCGAGGGCCAGGGTCCAGCCGGGCATGGGGAAGGAGAGCCAGCCGGGGTCGGCGTCGCCGAAGCGTTTGAGGACGGCGAGGAAGGACGGGCAGCGGTGGGCGGAGATGCGGTGGACGATCCGGCGCAGGGACTCCTCGGCGCCGTAGCCGACCACGAATTGGTACTGGACGAAGCCGGTGGGGCCGTAGACGCGGTTCCAGTGCGGGACGCCGTCCAAGGGGTGGAAGAAGGCGGAGAGCTTCTGGAGCTGACCGGTGCGGGAGCGGGGCGCCTTGCGGTACCAGAGCTCGTTGAAGAGCCCCACTGAGCGCCGCCCGAGGAGCCCTTCGGGGACGAAGCGGGGCGCGGCCGGGAGCTGCCGGGGGCGGAAGGCGAGGGGGGCTGTGCGGGCGCGGGCGGGGAGGGCGTCGAGGGGGGCGTGGTCGCCGCGGGTGAGGACCGCGCGGCCGGTCGCGGCGCCGCGGGCGAGCAGGTCGATCCAGGCGACGGAGTAGCGGTAGCGGTGGTCGGTCGCGGTGAGGCGGGCCATCAAGTCGTCGAGGTCGGTGGCGCGTTCGGTGTCGACGGCCATCAGGGACGTCTCCACCGGGTGGAGCTGGAGCACGGCGGAGAGGATCACCCCCGTCAGGCCCATCCCGCCCGCCGTCGCGTCGAAGAGCGGGCTGCCCGGCTCGACGGTGCGCACCGTGCCGTCCGCCGTGAGCAGGTCGAGGGACAGGACGTGGCGGGCGAACGAGCCCGACACGTGGTGGTTCTTGCCGTGGATGTCGGCGCCGATCGCCCCGCCGACGGTGACGTACCGGGTGCCGGGCGTCACCGGCACGAACCAGCCGAGCGGCAGCAGCACTTCCATCAGGCGGTGCAGGGAGACGCCCGCGTCGCACACGACCGTGCCCGCGTCCGCGTCGATGACGTGCACGCGGTCCAGGCCCGTCATGTCGAGGACCGCGCCGCCCGCGTTCTGCGCGGCGTCCCCGTACGCGCGCCCGAGCCCGCGCGCGATCCCGCCGCGCTCGGCGCAGACGCGCAGCGCGGCCACGGCCTCCTCGTGCGTGCGGGGGCGCACCACGTGGGCGGCGGAGGGCGCGGTCCTGCCCCAGCCGGTGAGGGGGACGGGGACGCGCGCCGGGGCGGACGCGGGGGCTGAGGGCTGGGTGGCTGGCATGCCAGTGACCGTATCGCCCGTTATCGGAGGGGTTGCTCACCTCCGTCGCTCTCCTCACCGAAATGGGTGATTGAGGGAGTGTCATTAAAGATTGCCGTAGTTATTGAGGGTTTTGGTAGAAGAGTCGATATGTGATTAATGAGCGGATTATGGAGGAGGAGGGGAGCGGGGTGCTGCGTGCCGTCGATCTCCGGCTGCTGGCCGCGCTGCGCGACTGCGGGCGCGACCCGCGCGTGGCCGCCGCCGCCCGCGCCCTGTCGTGGAGCGGCGAGCACGGCGCGCTCTGGCTGGCCGGGGGCCTCGCGGGCGCGGCGCTCGACCGCGAGCGGCGCGCCCGCTGGCTGCGCGCCGCCGCGCTCACCGCGGCGGCGCACCTGGCGAGCATGGGCGTGAAGCGGATCGTGCGACGGCCGCGGCCCGGCCACGTCGAGCCACTGGTGCGCACCGCGGGCCGCCACTCCTTCCCCAGCTCGCACGCCACGTCGGCCGTCGCGGCCGCCGTCGCGTACGGCGCGCTGCGCCCGGCCGGAGCCCGCCTCGTACCACCCCTCGCCGCCGCGATGTGCGTGTCCCGCATGGTCGTCGGCGTGCACTACCCGTCGGACGTCGCGGCGGGCGCCGCCCTAGGCGCGTTCGCCGCCCGCGCGGGCCGGACCTGGACGGGAGCCCCGACCGATGGCTGAACGAGCCGCCACCGCCGAACGAGCCGCCGTCCTGGAACAGCGGGGCCCCCTCGGCCCCCGCGCACCGAAACCCGGCCCCGGCGGGCTCCCGCTGGGCCTCCTGAAGACCGCCCGCCCCCGCCAATGGGTCAAGAACGTCCTGGTCATCGCCGCCCCCGCGGCCGCGGGCGAGCTGTTCTCGCGCCATGCCCTGACCCAAGTCGCCCTGGTCTTCGCCCTGTTCACGGCCGCCGCGGCCGCCGTCTACCTCATCAACGACGCCCGCGACGCCGAGGCCGACCGCGCCCACCCCACCAAGTGCCGCCGCCCTGTGGCCGCCGGGCAGGTCCCGGTGTCCGTCGCGTACGCCGTCGGCGGGCTGCTCGCCGCCCTCGCGCCCGCCGCCGCGGCCGTCCTGTGCACCCCGCTCACGGCGGTGCTCCTGGCCGCGTACGTCGTGATGCAACTCGCGTACTGCGTCAGCCTCAAGCACGTCCTCGTCGTCGACCTCGCCGTCGTCACCACCGGATTCCTGATGCGGGCGATGATCGGCGGTGTCGCGCTCGGCATCCCGCTGTCGCGCTGGTTCCTGATCACCACCGGCTTCGGTGCGCTGTTCATGGTGTCCGCCAAGCGCTACTCCGAGGCCGTGCAGATGGAGCGGGCCGCCGAGGCCGCCGAGGCGGCCGGGCGCCCCCGACGGCTCGGTGCGACGCGCGCGTTGCTCACCTCGTACACGACCGGCTATCTGCGGTTCGTGTGGCAGCTCGCGGCCGGGGTCGCCGTCCTCGCGTACTGCCTGTGGGCGATGGAGAGCGGCGGCATCGAGGGCAACGGACTGCTGCCGTGGCGGCAGCTCTCGATGGTCGCCTTCATCCTCGCGATCCTGCGGTACGCCGTCTTCGCCGACCGCGGCACGGCCGGTGAGCCGGAGGACGTCGTCCTGCGCGACCGCGCGCTCGCCCTGATCGGCCTGGTGTGGCTCGCCATGTACGGGTTCGCGGTCGCGGACTGGTGAGGGGTTTCCCGGTCCGGCGGGTGCGGGCCGCCGGGCCCGAGCTTGCCGCGTTCGCCGCGGTCGGTCTGTGCGCGTACGCCGCCGACCTCGGGCTCTTCCTCTGGCTGCGCGGGCCCGTCGGCCTCGACCCGCTCACCGCCAAGGCCCTCTCCTTCGTGGCCGGATGCAGCGTGGCGTACACGGGCAACGCCCTCGGCACCTACCGGCGGGCGCCGGACGGCGGCTCGCGGCTGCGCCAGTACGGGATCTTCTTCGCCGTCAACATCGCGGGCGCCCTCGTCCAGCTCCTGTGCCTCGCGGTCTCCCACTACGGCCTCGGCCTCACCTCGCGGCGCGCCGACACGGTGTCGGGGGCGGGAATCGGGATGGCACTGGCCACTGTCCTGCGATTCTGGGGTACCCGGACCCTGGTGTTCCGTTACCGGGGCGCGGCAACCGCACAGCTGAGGCAGGCGAGACAGGTGACGCAGACGACATGGACTGGCTGAAGAAGCTCCCCGGCATCGGCCCGCTCGTCGAGCGGCTCATGCGCACGCACACATGGCGTTCCTACGAACGCCTCGACAGCGTCCACTGGAGCAGGCTCGCGGCCGCGATGACGTTCATCAGCTTCATCGCGCTCTTCCCACTGATCACCGTGGCCGCCGCGATCTCCGCCGCCACGCTCAGCGAGAGCCAGGTGAAGCGCATCGAGGACAAGATCTCCGAGCAGGTCCCGGGGATCTCCGACCAGCTCGACCTGGACGCCCTGATCGCCAACGCGGGCACCGTCGGCCTCGTCGCGGGCGCGCTGCTCCTGTTCACCGGCGTGGGCTGGGTCGGCTCCATGAGGGAGTGCCTGCGCGCGGTCTGGGAGCTCGAAGACATCGAAGAGAACCCCGTCCTGCGCAAGCTCAAGGACCTCGGCGTGCTCGCCGGGCTCGGCGGCGCGGGCCTCGCCTCGCTGCTCGCCTCCGCCATCGCCTCGACGGCGGTCGGCTGGACGGCCGACCAGCTCGGCGTCGACCGGGACGGGGCCGGGGGCGTGCTCCTTCAGGTCCTCGCGTTCGCCATCGCCGTCCTCGCGGACTTCCTGCTCCTGCTGTACGTCCTGACGCTGCTGCCCGGCGTGCAGCCGCCCCGGCGCGCGCTCCTCGTCGCCGCGCTGATCGGCGCGGCCGGGTTCGAACTCCTGAAGGTGCTGCTCGGCAGCTATATGAAGGGCGTCGCGGCGAAGAGCATGTACGGCGCGTTCGGCGTGCCCGTCGCCCTGCTCCTGTGGATCAACTTCACCGCGAAGCTGCTGCTCTTCTGCGCCGCGTGGACGGCGACGAGCAGGGGCGCGGGCTCCGCCGCGGCGGCGGAGCCCACGGAACCCGTCAGGAGCGGCGGCGACGCACCAGGTCGGGCAGCGGCCAGCGACGGTTGAGCAGGAACAGACCGCCCGCGATCAGCGCGAGCACACCGGCGGTGACGCCGAGCGCCACACCCATGCCGCCGGACTTGCTGTCGGACGAGCTGGCCGCGTTCTCGGCGCCGCCCGCCTGCCCCTTGGGCGCGCCCTTGCCGGAGCCGGTGCTCGCGCCCTTGGGGGCGACCAGCTCGCCGACCGGTGCGACCTTGCCGCTGGCGGCGAAGCCCCAGTCGAGAAGCCGGGCCGTCTCCCGGTAGACCGCGTGGTCCTCGCCGGAGTCGGGGTTCATGACGGTGACGAGCAGCACCTTGCCGTCGCGCTCGGCGACGCCCGTGAAGGTGTTGCCCGCGTTCGTCGTGGAGCCGTTCTTGACGCCCGCGATGCCCTTGTACGGCTCCATGCCCAGGTCGCCGGTCAGGAGCCGGTTGGTGTTCTGGATCTCGAAGGGCTCACGCTTCGTCTTGCCCTTGTTCTTGCCCTTCTTGATCTTCTCCGTCGCGCCGGGGAACTTCGCGGTGGCCGTCGAGCAGTACTCGCGGAAGTCCTTCTTCTGCAGGCCGGAGCGGGCGAACAGGGTCAGGTCGTACGCGGAGGACACCTGGCCCTTCTCGTCGTAGCCGTCGGGCGTGACGACGTTCGTGTCGAGGGCCTGCAGCTCCTCGGCGTGCGCCTGCATGTCCTTGACGGTCTGCGGGACGCCGCCGTTCATCGCCGAGAGGACGTGCACCGCGTCGTTGCCGGAGCGCAGGAACACCCCGAGCCACAGGTCGTGCACGGAGTACGACTCGTTCTCCTTGACGCCGACCATGCTGCTGCCCGCGCCGACGCCCTCCAGGTCCTTCAGCTCGACCTTGTGCTTCTGGTTCTTCGGGAACTTCGGCAGCACCGTGTCCGCGAACAGCATCTTCAGGGTGCTGGCAGGGGCGAGCCGCCAGTGCGCGTTGTGCGCGGCGAGGACCTCGCCGGACTCGGCGTCCGACACCATCCAGGACCGGGCCGACAGCTTCTTCGGCAGCACCGGGGCGCCGCCCTTCAGGTTCACCTGCGTACCCGGCTTGCCGAGGCGCGCGCCGCCGACCGTCGACATCGAGGCGGGCGGCTTCGGCTTGCCCGTCTCGTCGGATCCACCGCCCGGTTTGTCGTCGGCGAACGCGGTGGTGGCGGTCGACAGGGACAGCAGCGTCGCCGTGGCGAGCAGCACGGCGGTCTTTTTCGAGACAGGCACGGACGGAAGCGTACGGGGCCGCTCCGGGGCCATCGCCGCCGAGGTCGGCTCGGCTCCCTTCGCCCCGCCGCCTGCTCCGGACGCCCCACCCCGAAGGCCACGCGTCAGGCCGGATCGTGATACTGAGCGTATGAAGCTCAGCCGCCCCGTCTCCTGGTTCCTGCTCGCCTTCGGCGTGTGGAGCTGGTTCATCTGGATCACTTTCGTCAAGAACCTGTGGAAGGACGGCAGCGGGCTCGCCTTCGACGACGCGGACAAGCCGACGGGGTACTTCTGGGTGCACCTGACGCTCGCCGTTGTCTCCTTTGCCTTGGGGACGGTGGTAGGGACCATCGGGTTCCGTGGCGTGCGCGCACTGCGCCGAACGTCATAGCGATGGGTGTCCTCCTGGGGGTGCTCATCGGGGCAGGAGTGATCGCCGTTTTCGGCGGGCTGCTCTGGTACGTGTGGCGCCGCGTCGTCCGCGACACGACGCGCCCCCGCACGGCCTGGCGCCGGGCGGGCACGGCTCTCTTCCTCACCGGCCCGGCCCTGATGTTCGCGGCCCTCGCGGCCGAGCGCGGCGGCGCCCCCTTCCTCCTCCAGCAGCTCCTGGCCTGGCCGGGCTTCCTGTGGATGGCGTTCGCGCTGTACCTGCTGCTGGCGCTGGTGGCGGGGGAGGCGGTACGTCCGCTGCTGCGCCGGTGGCTGGAGAGACGGGCGGATCCACCCCGCCCGACACCGGAGGCCGAGGCCGATTCACCCCGCCCGACGCCGACGGCCGAGGCCGATCCAGCCCGTCCGGCGTTCGAGGACGAGGCCCGAAGGGCCGATGAAGCGGGGACAGGGACGCAGCCCCATCAGCCCGAAAGGCAGCCCGAAGGGGCGAAGCCCCGAGGGACCGAGCCACCCGGGCCCCACCTGACCCGGCGCCTGTTCGTGTCCCGCACGGTGGCGGGCAGCGCCGCGGCCATCGCGACGGCAACGGTCGGGTACGGCACGTACAACGTCCTCCGAGGCCCGCGGATCAAGCGCGTGACGGTCCCGCTGGCCAAACTCCCGCGCGCCGCGCACGGCTACCGCATCGCGGTGGTGAGCGACATCCACCTGGGCCCCGTCCTCGGCGAGGGCTTCGCGCGCCGCGTGGTCGACACGGTCAACTCCACGCAGCCGGACCTGATCGCCGTGGTCGGCGACCTGGTGGACGGCGACGTGGCGGACCTGGCGGGCGCGGCCCGCCCCCTCGCGGACCTGCGGGCGCGCCACGGGGCGTTCTTCGTCACCGGCAACCACGAGTACTTCTCGGGCGCCGAGCAGTGGGTCGAGCACGTCCGCGAGCTCGGCCTGCGCCCCCTGGAGAACGCCCGCACCGAACTGCCGTACTTCGACCTCGCCGGGGTCAACGACGTCCAGGGCGAGGGCGAGGGCGAAGGACCCGACTTCGGCAAGGCGCTCGGCGACCGCGACCGCACCCGCACCTCGGTCCTCATGGCCCACCAGCCCGTCGTCATCCACGACGCCGTCAAGCACGGCGTGGACCTCCAGCTGTCCGGCCACACCCACGGCGGCCAGCTGTGGCCCAACAACTTCATCGCCGACCTCGCCAACCCGACCCTCGCGGGCCTGGAGCGCTACGGCGACACCCAGCTGTACGTGACGCGCGGCGCCGGAGCGTGGGGCCCGCCCGTGCGCGTGGGCGCCCCGTCCGACATCACCGTCGTGGAGCTGGCGTCCCCGAGGGCGTGAACGGGCCCGGGCCGAAGGTCTCGGCGGCGGGCGACGCGGCCCCCGTGACCGACGTCGGCTCCGGCTCCGGCAGCGGCGGCGTCCGGTGCGGGGGCTCCGTGGGCCGTGGCGGCGCCGCCGGGCGGGGCGGGGCGGGCGTGCGGGGGAGCGTGACCAGGACGGTCAGGCCCTCGCCGGGCGCCGTGCCGACCGACACCTCACCGCCGTGGGCGCCCACCACGCCCTGCACGATCGCCATGCCGAGCCCGCTGCCCGCGCCCCGGCCCGCACGGAAGAACCGGTCGAAGACCCGGGCCGCGTCCGCCGCCGGAAGCCCGGGCCCCTGGTCGGCCACCGTCAGCCGGACCACGCCCTCGCACCGGTCGAGGGCGAGCCGCACGGGGGCGTCGGGGGGCGTGTGCGTACGGACGTTGGCCAGCAGGTTCGCGAGGACCTTCCGCAGGCCCTGCTCGTCGGCCTGGACGAGGATCGCGCCGTCGGCGGACACCGCGAGCGGCCGGTCCGGCTCCTGCGCGCGCAGGTCGTCGGCCGCGTCCCGGACCAGACGGCTCAGGTCGACCGAGCGGAAGCGGAGCTCGGGCTGCTGGTCCAGGCGGGCCAGGGTGAGCAGCTCCTCCACGAGGTGGTTCATGCGGTCGGTCTCGGCGTTGACGCGGTCCCAGGCGCGGGCGCGGTCCTCGGGGGTGCTCAGCATCCCCCTGTCGTACAGCTGGAGGTAGCCGCGGATCGCGGACAGCGGGGTGCGCAGCTCGTGCGAGGCGTCCGCGACGAACTGGCGCAGCTGGGCCTCGCTGCGCTCACGGGTCGCGAACGCCGTCTCGACCTGCTGGAGCATGGAGTTGAGCGCGAGCCGCAGCTGCTCGGTCTCCATCACCGCGGCCCGGCTGGAGGGCACCCGGCGTTTCAGGTCGCCGTCGGCGATCGCGGACGCCGTCTCCACCATGTCCTCCAGCGGGCGCAGCCGCTGGTGCGCGGAGACCATCGTGAGGACGGCGAGCAGCCCGAGCAGGACGGCCCCGAAGGCGAGGTCGAGCTTGAGCGCCTTGCCGACGCCGGACTGCACGTTCTCCGTCGACGACGCCATGAGCAGCACCGAGTGGTCCTTCAGGCGCACGCCGATCGCACGGTAGGAGTCGCCTCCGAGCGTCAGGTTCTGCGGCGAGGTGTGCCGCGCGAACTCGTGCGGGTCGCCGACGGCACGCGCCAGCTCGTACTGGCGGGCGGTCGGCGGCAGCGGGCCGATGTCGACCGGCTCGCCCGCCGCGTCCACCGCGAGGAACGCCGACTCCGCGAGCGGGAGGCCGTTGGCCTTGCTGGGGCCCTCCGACAGATGCTCAAGGGCGCCGAGCCCGGTGAGGTCCTGGATGTCCTTGAGGGTGAGACCGCTGTTGCGCAACGCCGAGCGGGACGCGGACAGTTCGGTGTCGACGTTGTCGAGCAGGTAGTGCCGCATGCCCATCAGGCTCACGGCGGTCGCCGCCACGATGCCGAGGGCGAGCAGCGCCACGTTCACGAGCGTGAGCTTGGCGCGCAGCGAGCTCATGCCGAACCGCCGGTTGGGGCCACGGCCGGAGCGCGGGGCGCGGCCCGGGGTGGTGCGGGCGGGCACGGCGGCGCGTGGGCGCAGCAGGGCGCGCGGGCGGAAGGCGGGGCGCGCACGCGGGGCGGGGCGCGGGCCGGGGGCGCGGAGCCTCATGCCAGTCCGTACCCGACGCCGCGCCGCGTCGTGATGAGGGGCGGCCCCACCTGGTCGAGCTTGCGCCGCAGATAGCTGACGTAGGTCTCGACGACGGTCGACTCCGCCGCGTGCTCGATGTTCCACACATGGCGCAGCAACTGCTCCTTGGGCACGACCCGGCCGCCGTTGCGGACCAGGAAGCGCAGCAGCGCGTACTCCGTCGGGGTCAGCTGCACCGAGCCGCCCTCGCGCCGCACCACATACGTCGTCTCGTCCAGCTCCAGGTCGCCGTAGCGCAGCGGCGGCCGCTGCGGCAGTACGTCGTGGGGGCGCACCCGGCGAAGGACCGCGCCGATGCGGGCCACGACCTCGTCGATGTTGAACGGCTTGGTGATGTAGTCGTCGCCGAAGCCGAGCGCGCCCACGACCTCCGCGGGCGCGTCCCGCGCGGTGAGGAACACCAGCGCCAACTCGGGCCGCCGCGCCCGCAGTTCCCGGCCGAGGGCGCGTCCGTCGCCGTCGGGCAGCATCACGTCGAGCAGCGCGCAGTCGGGGCGGGTGCGGTCGGCGGCGGCCAGGGCCTCGCGGACCGTGCCCGCGGTCATCACGTCGAAGCGGTGGTAGCGCAGGGCGATGGCGAGGACGTCGGCGATGGACGGCTCGTCCTCGACGACGAGGACCGTGGCGTGGCCCCGCGCGTCGGCGCCCCCGGCGGCCGAAGCGGCTGCGACATCTGTTCCCCGGTGACCTTCGGCGTGGCTCATGTCCCCAGTATCCGCACGGTCGTTGTACGAAGGGCGGGGTCCGCGCTTTGGAGTTCCTTGAGAATCACGGCCGTAACGCGCCGTTGGCCGGGCGGACCCCTGATGCTGGGCGCGGAGCCCGGGACAGCGGCGCGATCCACACGGAGCGAGGGAGGGCGAGTCGTGACGGCATGGGCGCGGTGGTGCTACCGGCACCGCCTTGTGGTCGTCGTGCTGTGGCTGGGCGCGCTGCTCGGCCTCGGGGCCGTCGGCGGCTCCGCGGGCACCGACTACACCAACGTCTTCTCCCTGCCCGGCACGGACTCCCAGCGCGCCCACGACCTGATGACGAAGGCGTTCCCGGAGCGCAGCGGCGACACCGACACGGTGGTGTGGCGGACCGAGGCGGGCTCCTCGGTCCGCGACCCCGCCGTACGCGACCGGATCGAGCCCGCGCTCCGGCGGATCGCCGCCCTCGACGGCGTCGGCGAGGTCGCGGGGCCCTACGCCGCCGGGCCGCGCGCCGCCGCGCAGGTCAGCGAGGACGGGCGGATCGCCTACGCGCAGGTCACGTTCGTCCGGCAGGCCGGCGAGATCCCGAAGGAGCAGATCGAGCGGGTCGTCGACACCGCCCACGCTGCCGCCCGCGACGGCCTCCAGGTCGAGCTGGGCGGCCAGGCCGTCGCCCGCACCCTGGAGCCGCCCGCGGGCACCTCCGAGGCCGTCGGCGTCGCGGCCGCCGCCGTCGTGCTCTTCCTCGCCTTCGGCTCGCTCTTCGCGATGCTCCTGCCGATCGTCACCGCGGTGTTCGCCGTCGGCACCGGCGTGCTCGCCACGATGCTGCTCAGCCATGTCACGGACGTGCCCGAAGTGGCGCCGCTGATCGGCTCGTTGGTCGGCCTCGGCGTCGGCATCGACTACGCGCTGTTCATCGTCACCCGGCACCGCAGGGGCATCCTGCGCGGCCTGGAACCGCAGGAGTCGGCGGTGCAGGCCCTCAACACCTCGGGCCGCGCGGTGCTCTTCGCCGGCGGCACGGTGTGCGTCGCGCTCGCCGGGATGCTCGTGATGAACCTGCGCTTCCTGGACGGCGTGGTGATCGCGGCGTCCCTGACGGTGGTCCTCGGCGTCCTCGCCGCGATCACGCTGCTCCCCGCCCTCCTCGGCGTCCTCGGCGTCCGGGTGCTCAGCCGCCGCCAGCGCCGCGCCCTCGCCGCGTCCGGGCCCGAGCCCGAGGAGCCCGGCGGCCTCACCGCGCGCTGGTCCGCCTTCGTGCAGCGCCGCCCGCGCACCGTCGGCGTCCTCGCCGTCGCCGTCATGGCGGCCCTCGCCATCCCGCTCCTCTCGCTGCGCCTCGGCGCCACCGACCAGGGCAACCACCAGGGGTCGACGACGACCCGGCAGGCGTACGACCTGCTCGCGGAGGGCTTCGGCCCCGGCTTCAACGGGCCCCTCCAGGTCGTCGTGGACAAGCCGGACCCCGAAGCCGCCGCCGGGCTCGTCGAGCGCATCCGCGACACCGAGGGCGTCGCCCGGGTGCACCCGGCCCCGCCGTCCACCGCGGCCGACACCACCGTCATCGAGGTCGTGCCGACCAGCTCGCCCCAGTCCGAGGAGACCGACCGGCTCATCGACAGGCTGCGCGGCGACGTCCTGCCCGAGGCCGGGGCGGACGCCCATGTGGGCGGTGTGACCGCCGTGTTCAAGGACTTCGCGGCGGTGACGGCCGACCGGCTTCCGTACTTCGTGGGCGCCGTCGTCGTCCTGGGCTTCCTGCTGCTCCTGGTCGCCTTCCGCTCCCTCGTCGTGCCCCTGACGGCGGCCCTGATGAACGTGATCGCGGCGGCCGCCTCGTTCGGGGTGCTCGTCGCGGTGTTCCAGTGGGGCTGGGGCGGCGAGCTGCTCGGGCTCGGCAAGGAGGGCCCCGTCACGGCCTTCCTGCCCGTCGTCATGCTGTCGCTGCTCTTCGGCCTGTCCATGGACTACCAGGTGTTCCTGGTGAGCCGCATGCACGAGGAGTGGGCGCACACCCACGACAACGCCCGCGCGGTCCGCGTCGGCCTCGCCGAGACCGGCCGCGTCATCAACTGCGCGGCGCTCATTGTGATCTGCGTGTTCTCTGTGTTCTCTGCGGTCCCCGCGTTCGTGCTCAGCGGCGACACGGAAGGCGCGATGGCCGGGATCGGCCTCGCCGCGGCCGTCGCCCTCGACGCCTTCATCCTGCGGACGGCCCTCGTGCCCGCCGCGATGCACCTCCTCGGCCGCGCCAACTGGTGGCTCCCGGCCTGGCTCGACCGCCGCCTGCCGCACCTGGCCGTCGAGCCGAAGGAGGCGGAGCCGCCCGCCCCGGAGGACCTGGAGGTCCTGGTGGCGGCGGCCCTCGGCACCCCGCGCCCGCCTGTCTCCCCGGCCTCCCCCGGCCCGCGGGGCCCGGCGGGCGCGGGTGGTTCGACCGGGGTGAACCCGTACGGGGCCGCGCACGCCTACGAGGCGAAGGACGGCACCCGCGACACCTCCGGGGAGGCGGCGAAGCCGCTGCCCCCGTACGACGGCCAGGGGTCCGCGACCCCGTACGGCCCCTACCGACCCGGGCGCCGGACTGCCCCCGGCGCCCGCACACCCGGCGTCCCCGGCCCGCGCACACCCGGAGCCCCCGGGCCCCGCGGCGCGGCCAAAGGACATGGCGTACCCAAGGAGGACGACGCGCCCATGGCAGGCGAGACACCCAGCGAAGGCGGCGCACCCGGCCTCTACGGCCCCGTCGTCCACGGATTCATCATCACGCCGGACGGCGACCCCATCCACAGCGTGACGCTCACGCTGCTGTCCAAGGGCGGCAGCCAACTGGACCGGGTGTCGTCCCTGGCCGACGGCTCCTACATCCTCGCCGCCCCCGCGCCGGGCGTGTACCTGCTGGCGGCGACGGCCCCCGGATACGCCTCGAAGGCCCGTCACATCATGCTCGGCGACGGGCCGTTGACGTACGACCTGGAGCTGGTGGAGGCGGTGGGCGGCGGAGTGAACGCCGTGACCTGACCCGGCACCGGCCGGTACGGGTCCGGATTCGACCGGACCGACCTGGACCCGGCCGGTGGGCGGAGCTGCACCCGCCCACCGGCCTCACCGCCGGGACACCCGCCCGCCGACGACCCGAGCCCACGGGACGGCGAGCGGGAGGACCGGCACAGCGGTGGCCGCCCACCCGTGGGGGCGGCCACCGCTGCTGACGCCCTGCGGACCGCGCTGACAGTGCTCCCGCCCGGGATCGGGCCCGCCGCCCGACGAACCCCGCCCCGAGCCGTCGCGCCGCCCCCGCCGCACCTCACCCGTCAACTGCGCCCGCAGCCGCCGCAGTCCGCGGTGCAGCGCCATCCGGACGGCGCCGGGCCGCTTGCCGAGGACCCGGGCCGCGCTCGGCCCGTCCATGCCCATCACCACGCCCAGGTAGACGGCCCGGCCCTGGTCCGGCGGCAGCCCGGCTACCAGGTCGAGGGTGTCGTCGGTCGACAGGGCCTCCAGGACCTCGTCCGCGGTGTCGCGGGCGGCCGGTACGTCGAGCGCGTCGCCGTCGGTGAGGCTCAGGCGGGGGCGGCTCAGGCGGCGGCGGACGTGGTCGCGGGCGCGGTTGCGGGCGATGACGGCCGCCCAGCGGCGGAAGTCGCCGCCGTCGCCGGTGAAGCGCCGCAGATCACGGGCGATCTGCAGCCACGCCTCCGACGCCACGTCCTCCGACTCGTCCCCGACGATGCCGCGCACATAGCCGAGCAGGCCCGGGTGCACCCACTGGTACACCGTCGCGAACGCGGCCTCGTCCCCCTCCTTGGCGGCGGCGAGGGCGCGCGTCAGCTCCGCGTCGCCGATCCTCGTACGCCCGCCGGGGCCCGCCGACGCGCGGTCCCCCCGGCCCGCGCGCCCACCGCCCCCGGGGCTCCGGCCGTCGGGCTCCCTGCCCTCGGATCCCCGGTCCTCACGCTGTTGGTCCCCACCCGCGCCCACGCGCTCCTCTTAACCCCCGCTGACACTGCGCACCGTGCCCGTGCCCCCATGGCCCCGCGGCCCCGTACGTCCCCGGTCCCGCTACTGCCGCGCGGGTTCCGGCTCCGCGTCGGGCGCCGGGGCGGTCCGTCGGCCCGGCAGCGTCAGATAGAAGGTCTGGAGGGACTCCGCCGCCCCCGCCTCGTAGCGGTTGACGACCTTCCCCAGCGGGCTCCACACCCGCCCGTCCGGCATCCGTACGCCGACGGTCTGCCCGAAGAACTCCCGCTGGCTGTCGTCGAAGTCGATCCACGCGGCCCCGGCCCTGCGCACCAGGACCTCACCGACGTACGCCCCGAACCCGAACAGCGCCCCCGCGACCTCCGCCCGCTCGCGCCCGTCCTTGCGCAGCCCGTCCAGGACGAAGTCCACGACGCGCAGGCTCCGTACGGAGAAGTCCAAGGGCAATCGATTGCGCTCCGTCACATGCGCGACGAACCTGCGCGTGTACCCGCGCATCTCGTCGGCTCTCGGCGGTCTCTTCCCCTCACCGGCCATTCTTCCCCACCCCTTTGGCTTCGCCCCCGTGTGTGCGGGAGCACCGAACGCACTCTCCGCTTAACAAGCGCAACCAGGATCCCAGGCGTCACGGGTGCCGCCGGTGTCCCTTCTCACACGCCCAACTCGCCCTGCCCGTACAACCTTTGCGGTTGATCGGCCGTCCGCGAGGCGTTGCGGAATGCCCGATTTCGGCACGGCGTGGTGACGGGGCGGCACCGTGTTGTACAACCACCGCGCCCATCGGGTGAGGGCCCGTCGGGGCGAGTGGGGAGGGGCGAAGGGCGTGGAGATTCCCGGGCTTTCGGAGGACGTGGTGGAGCTGAGCGAGGAGGAGAAGGCGCGGCTCGTGGGGGAAGTGCCGGACCGGCGGGTGGTGTGGGTGGGGGTGGTGCTGTTGGTGATCTGTGCGGGCTTCTTCCTCAGGGCGCTGTGGGTGGCGTGAGGGGGGCTGCGCCGGGCGGGATGGGGGTGCTGCGGGGTGGTGCGCCAGGCGCGACCGGGGTGCCGCGTCAGGCGCGACCGGGCCCCGGACCAGGGCGTCGCCTCCGGTCAGGGCCTATGCGCGGCCGAGCCCCGGCCGCTTCGAGTAGTCCGTGAAGCCGACCACGTTCCCCCACGGGTCGGCGATCTCCACGGTCCAGCCCGTCGCCACCGAGGCCGGTTCGGCGAGCACCGCGACCCCGGCCTCGCCGAGTTCGCGGGCCTTCGCGCGGGCGTCCCGCACCTCCAGCCAGACGCGGGGCGCGGGCCACGGCGGCGGGCGGCGGTCGGCGCCGTCCTCCACCCGGAGCAGCACCCCGGGCGTCTCCGCGCCCACCTTCAGGATGGCGAGACCGGCCTCGTCCAGGCGGTACGTGAGCGGAAACCCGGCCCGCTCGTAGAAGCCGACCGCCTCGTCGAGGTCGCCCACGGGGAACAGCGCGTTGTCGAATCCGAGCAGGTCGGAGGCCGCCGACGGCTGGCTATTGTCTGACATGTCGTCAGAATACGGGTCGGTTCGGCCCAGGAGCCGCGTCAATGCCGCGCGGCGCGTTTCCCGCCGGGAACCCTGGTACCCGACCACCACCACCGCCGCGACATACGGAGCACCCCATGCCGGAACCCCACGACCCCCAGGACGCCCACGACCCCCAGGACTCCCGCCCCGTCCTGGACCTCACCGCCCTCGCCGACGACCACCTCAACCAGGCCCGCACCGCCGCCCACGGCCGCAGCGCGCACCTGATCGTCCACGACGGGCCGCTGCGCCAGAGCGTCATCGCGCTGTCCGCGGGGTCCGCCCTGCAGGAACACGCGACCCCGCCCGCCGCGACCCTCCAGGTCCTGCGCGGCAAGGTGCGGCTCACCACCGAGTCCGGCGCCGACAGCGTGCTCGCCGGGGGCCAGCTGTGCGCGATCCCGAAGGAACGGCACGGCCTGCTCTGCCTGGAGGACTCCGTGGTGCTGCTCACGGCGGTCACGGAGACGGCCTGAACGGGGCCCGCCTCAGCGAGCCCCGGCCTTCTCCGACCCCTCCGCCCGCGCCCACACCAACCCCACCCACACCAAACCCCACACCGCCACCGCCACCCACAGCAGCACCCGCCCCAGCGTCCGCAGCCAGGGCACGTCCGTGACCACGCCGGTGGACAGCGCGGCCACCGCCGTCATGCCGAGCGGGAACACGGTGGCCCACCGCCGCACGTCGTAGTGGAACCGTGGCCGGGCCACTTCCGCGGCGAGCAGCACCGCGTACCAGGCGAGCGCGAGGCCGAGGAGGACGAAGGTGAGGGTGCGCAGCACGTCGTGGCCCGTGCCCGTCCACAGCGGCACGGCGGTCAGCTTGGAGGCGGCGAGCGCGGAGATGGCGAGCGCGCCGCCCGCCACCCAGTGGTCCCCGGCGCCCGTCACCGTCTGCCGGAAGTCGAAGCGCAGCAGCGCGCAGGCGTACAGGAGCAGGCCGAGGGCGAAGCACGCGAGGGCCGCGTCGCCCAGCCAGTCGCCCTCGCCCGCGAGGCACAGCGTGGCTGCGAGGACGGCGAGGCCCTGCGTCGCCACGCACACCAGGAACACGCCGCCGGGCAGGCCCCGGCCCCAGTGCGGGCGGGGCACGTCCCGGCCCCAGTGCCGCACGACGGCGACGAGGAGGCCCGGCCATACGAGTGCCGCGAGCACGAGCAGCGCGATGGCGAGGCCCTGCCGGTCCAGGAGCGAGAAGCGGGTGCCGAGCACCGCCGTCGCCGCGACCGCCGTGAGCGCGGGCGGGGTCACCGCCGCCGCCGTCCAGCGCTCCCGGTCGCGCGCGAGCAGCGTCACGAAGTCCGCCGCGAGGAGCAGCCACACGAGGGCCGCGACGGCCAGCAGGACCTTGGACAGCACTTCGTGGCCGGTCAGGTGCAGGCCGACGGAGATGATGCCGGTCGCCATCACACAGGCCCCGGCGGCCGGGGTGACCTCGTTCCACCACTGGTGTCTCACCCGGCCATGACAACCCGGAGCGGCGCCCGCCACCACTTAGCCTAGGCCGAGCTGCGGACCCGCGCGGCACGCCGTGGGATGGCGGTGTGACTGCCTCCACCGCCCCGGACGCCCCGGACGCCCCGGGCGGCCCCGACGCCACCGCCGAGCCGGGCCCTCCCGCCGAGCCGGCCGCCCTCCTCCTGCGGACCGGCCGCTTCCTGCGCCGGGGCGAGGCCGCGCCCGACCTGCACAGCGTCCGGATCGAGGGCGGCCGCGAGGGCGACGTCTTCTACCGGGACCGGTGGAGCCACGACAAGGTCGTGCACTCGACGCACGGCGTGAACTGCACCGGCTCCTGCCGCTGGAAGGTGTACGTCAAGGACGGCATCATCACCTGGGAGACACAGGCCACCGACTACCCGACGGTGGGCCCCGACCGCCCCGAGTACGAGCCCCGCGGCTGCCCGCGCGGCGCGGCCTTCTCCTGGTACACGTACTCCCCGACCAGGGTGCGCTACCCGTATGTCAGGGGCGTGCTGCTCGACCTCTACCGCGAGGCCAGGCAGCGCCTCGGCGACCCCGTCCTCGCCTGGGCCGACATCCAGGCCGACCCCGAGCGGCGGCGGACGTACCAGCGGGCGCGCGGCAAGGGCGGCCTGGTGCGGGCCGGTTGGGACGAGGCCGTCGAGATCATCGCGGCGGCGCACGTGCACACCATCAAGACGTACGGCCCCGACCGGGTCGCGGGCTTCTCGCCCATCCCCGCCATGTCAATGGTGTCCCACGCGGCCGGTGCCCGCTTCATGTCGCTGATCGGCGCGCCCATGCTGTCGTTCTACGACTGGTACGCGGACCTGCCGGTCGCCTCGCCGCAGGTCTTCGGCGACCAGACGGACGTGCCGGAGTCCGGCGACTGGTGGGACGCGGCCTACCTGATCATGTGGGGTTCGAACGTCCCGGTGACGCGGACGCCCGACGCGCACTGGATGGCGGAGGCGCGCTACCGGGGCCAGAAGGTCGTGGTCGTCGCCCCGGACTACGCCGACAACGCCAAGTTCGCCGACGAGTGGCTGCACCCGCACCCCGGCACGGACGGCGCGCTCGCCCTCGGCATGGGCCATGTGATCCTGCGCGAGTGCTTCGTGGAGCGGCGCGTGCCGTTCTTCGACGACTACGTACGCCAATTCACCGACCTGCCCTTCCTGGTCACCCTGACCGAACGCGACGGGGCGTACGTGCCGGGGAAGTTCGTGCGCGCCGCCGACCTCGGCGACGGCGGCGAGGGCGCCGAGTGGAAGACGGTCGTGTGCGACGAGGCCACCGGGCGGCCGGTCGTCCCCGGCGGCTCCCTGGGCTTCCGCTGGACGGAGTCCGGCAAGGGCAGGTGGAACCTCGACCTGGGGGACGTACGGCCGAGGCTCTCGCTGTACGAGGAGGGCGCACCCGGCGTCGAGGTGCTCCTGCCGCGCTTCGACACCGAGGGCGGCGCGCACGGGCAGGGGCGGGGCGAGGTGGTGCGGCGCGGGGTGCCCGCGGTGCGGCTCGCCGGGCCGGGGAGCCCGCTGGTCACCACCGTCTTCGACCTGCTGCTCGCGCAGTACGGCGTGGGGCGCGAGGGCCTGGCGGGGCAGTGGCCGTCCGGGTACGACGACGCGTCCGCGCCCGGCACGCCCGGCTGGCAGGAGGCGCACACCTCCGTCCCGGCCGCCAAGTGCGTGCGGATCGCCCGGGAGTTCGCGGAGACCGCCGAGAAGTCCCGGGGCCGCTGCATGATCCTCATGGGCGCGGGCACCAACCACTGGTTCCACTCCGAGACCATCTACCGGTCCTTCCTCGCCCTCCTCCAGCTCACCGGCTGCCAGGGCCGCAACGGCGGCGGCTGGGCGCACTACGTCGGCCAGGAGAAGTGCCGCCCCGCGACCGGCTGGGCCACCCTCGCGGGCGCGGGCGACTGGTCGCGGCCGCCCCGGCAGATGATCGGCTCGGCGTACTGGTTCCTCAACACCGACCAGTGGCGCTACGACCGGTTCGCCGCCGACGTGCTCGCCTCCCCGCTCGGCGAGGGCCGGTTCACGGGGATGACGGCGGCGGACTGCCTGGCACAGTCGACGCGGTCGGGCTGGATGCCGTCGTACCCGACGTTCGACCGCAACCCGCTCGACCTGGGCGAGGGCGCCGACCCGG
This sequence comes from Streptomyces sp. NPDC040610, assembly GCF_055594065.1. Lineage (NCBI taxonomy): Bacteria > Bacillati > Actinomycetota > Actinomycetes > Kitasatosporales > Streptomycetaceae > Streptomyces > Streptomyces sp. NPDC040610. The sequence goes on from NZ_JBVIXA010000001.1 coordinate 477,838, forward strand.
TGACGGCGGCCGTGAACCAACTCCGCTCCGGGGAGCTGAAGTTCGCCTGCGAGGACCCCGACGCGCCGGAGAACTGGCCGCGCGTGCTCACCCTGTGGCGGGCCAACCTCCTCGGCTCGTCCGCCAAGGGCGCCGAGTACTTCACCAAGCACCTCCTCGGCACCCACTCCTCCCTGCGCGCCGAGGAGGCGCCGCCCGGGGCCCGCCCCCGCGACGTGACCTGGCGCGAGCAGGCCCCGGAGGGGAAGCTCGACCTGCTCCTGTCCCTGGACTTCCGCATGACGTCGTCGACGCTCCTGTCCGACATCACGCTCCCGGCCGCCACCTGGTACGAGAAGCACGACCTTTCGACCACCGACATGCACCCCTTCGTGCACGCCTTCACCCCCGCCGTCGACCCGCCCTGGCAGGCCCGCACCGACTTCGACGCGTTCCGCGCCATCGCCGACCGGCTCAGCGAGCTTGCCGCCGACCACCTCGGCACCCGCCGCGACCTGGTCGCGACCGCCCTCCAGCACGACACCCCCGCCGAGACCGCGCAGCCCGGCGGGCTCGCCCTGGACTGGCGGCGCGGCGAGTGCGAGCCCGTGCCGGGGAAGACCATGCCCGCGCTCACCGTCGTCGAGCGCGACTACACCGCGATCGGCGCCAAGTTCGCCGCCCTCGGCCCGCTGGTGGAGCAGCTCGGCCTGCCCGCCAAGGGCATCGCGCTGCGCCCCGACGAGGAGGTGGCGGCGCTCGGGGCGCTCAACGGCGTCGTACGCGAAGGTCCCGCCGCCGGACGCCCCCGCCTGGACACCGCCGTGAAGGCCGCCAACACCATCCTCGCCCTGTCCGGGACCACCAACGGCCGCCTCGCCACCCAGGGCTTCCGCACTCTGGAGGCCCGCACCGGCCAGGAGATGGCGCACCTCGCCGCCGAGCACGAGGGCAAGCGCGTCAGCTACGCCGACACCCAGGCCGCGCCCGTCCCCGTCATCACCTCGCCGGAGTGGTCGGGCAGCGAGTCCGGCGGCCGCCGCTACACCGCGTTCACCCTCAACACCGAGCACCTCAAGCCCTGGCACACCCTCACCGGCCGCCAGCACTTCTTCCTCGACCACGACTGGATCCACGAGCTGGGCGAGGCCCTGCCCGTGTACCGGCCGCCGCTCGACATGCACCGCCTGTTCGGCGAACCGCGCCTCGGGGCCGACGGGGAGCGGGAGGTGACGGTCCGCTACCTCACCCCGCACAACAAGTGGTCCATCCACTCCGAGTACCAGGACAACCTGTTCATGCTGTCGCTGTCCCGGGGCGGCCAGGTCGTCTGGATGTCCCCGGACGACGCGGCGGCCATCGGCGTCCAGGACAACGACTGGATCGAGGCGGTCAACAGGAACGGCGTGGTGGCCGCCCGCGCGGTCGTCTCGCACCGCATGCCGGCCGGCACGGTCTACATGCACCACGCGCAGGAACGCACCGTCAACGTCCCCAGGACGGAGACGACCGGAAAGCGCGGCGGCATCCACAACTCCCTGACCCGCCTCCTCCTCAAGCCCTCCCACCTCATCGGCGGCTACGCCCAGCTCTCCTGGGCCTTCAACTACCTGGGCCCGACGGGCAACCAGCGCGACGAGGTCACCGTGATCCGCCGCAGGACCGAGCAGGAGGTGACGTACTAGCCATGCGGGTACTCGCACAGATCGCGATGGTCATGAACCTCGACAAGTGCATCGGCTGCCACACCTGCTCGGTCACCTGCAAGCAGACCTGGACCAACCGCTCCGGCACGGAGTACGTCTGGTTCAACAACGTCGAGACCCGCCCGGGGCAGGGCTATCCGCGCCGCTACGAGGACCAGGAGAAGTGGCGCGGCGGCTGGGAGCTGAACCGGCGCGGCGCCCTCAAGCTCAAGGCGGGCGGCCGCTTCCACGCCCTCGCCACGATCTTCTCCAACCCGGTCCTGCCCGGGATCAAGGACTACTACGAGCCCTGGACGTACGAGTACAAGAACCTCACCGACGCGCCCCTCGGCGAGGACTACCCGGTCGCGGAGCCGCGCTCCCTGCTCACCGGCAAGCCCATGAAGATCGAGTGGAGCGCGAACTGGGACGACAACCTCGGCGGCGGCGCGCCGGGCCTCGACGCCGACCCGATGGTCGAGCGGGCCCGCGACCAGGCCCGGGGGACCGCCGACCGGCTCTCCCGCGACATCCGCGCCACCTTCGAAGAGACCTTCATGTTCTACCTGCCGCGCATCTGCGAGCACTGCCTGAACCCGGCGTGCGTGGCGTCCTGCCCGTCCGGCGCGATGTACAAGCGGACGGAGGACGGCATCGTCCTCGTCGACCAGGACGGCTGCCGGGGCTGGCGCAAGTGCGTCACGGGCTGCCCGTACAAGAAGGTCTACTTCAACCACCGCACCGGCAAGGCCGAGAAGTGCACGCTCTGCTACCCGCGCCTCGAAGTGGGCCTGCCCACGGTCTGCTCCGAGACGTGCGTGGGCCGCCTGCGCTATCTGGGCGTGGTCCTCTACGACGCCGACAAGGTCACCGCGGCCGCCTCGACGCCCTCCGAACAGGACCTGTACGAAGCCCAGTTGGGCGTCTTCCTCGACCCCGGCGACCCGGACGTGCGGCGCGCCGCCGAGCGCGACGGCGTCCCGCACGACTGGATCGAGGCCGCCCGGCGCTCACCCGTGCACGCCCTGATCAGCACCTACCGCGTCGCGCTCCCGCTGCACCCGGAGTACCGCACCCTGCCCATGGTCTGGTACGTCCCGCCGCTGTCCCCGGTCGTGGAGGCCCTCGCCGGGACCGGGCACGACGGGGAGGACGCGGGCAACCTCTTCGGCGCCATCGACACCCTGCGGATCCCCCTCGAATACCTCGCGGAACTCTTCACGGCCGGGGACGTCGGGCCGGTGCGGGCCGCCCTGGAGCGGCTCGCGGCGATGCGGTCGTACATGCGCAGCCTCAACCTGGGCGACCCGCCGGACGGTTCGGCCGTCGAGGCGGTCGGCATGACGGGCCCCGCGATCGAGGACATGTACCGGCTCCTGGCCATCGCCAAGTACGACGAGCGGTACGTCATCCCGACGGCGGCCATGGCGGACGCGCGGCGTCTGGAGGAGTCGGCGGTGCCGGACGGCTGCTCCCTGGACGCGGCGGGCGGACCGGGGATGGGCGGGCCCGGGCCCTTCGGGGACGACTCGGGGACCCACAACGGCCTGCCCCTGGTCACCATCGAGAACTTCCACGCCTCCCGCGGCCGCCAGACCGCGGACACCCCGGAGCCGGGGGAGGGGGACCGATGACCGCGCACGCCGCGCTGTACCAGGGCGCCGCGCACTGCCTCTGTTACCCCGACGAGCGGACCCGCTCCCACTTCCCCCTGGTCCGCGCGGCCGTCCCGCAGCTCACCGCGTTCCTGGACCACGCCGAGGCCTCGACCCCGACCGCGCTCGCCGAGACCTACGTCCGCACCTTCGACTTCAAGAACCGCCACAGCCTGTACCTGAGCTGGTGGCTGGACGGCGACACCCGCCGCAGGGGCGCGTCCCTGGTCGCCTTCAAGGAGACCTACCGGGCGCACGCCCTGGAGCCGACCGGCGAGGAACTCCCCGACCACCTCCCCACGGTCCTCGAATTCACCGCAGCCACCGGCTCCCCGGACCTGCTCCTGGCCCACCGCGCGGGCCTCGAACTCCTCCGCATCGCCCTCACCGAGAACGGCACCCCCTACGCCTCGGTCCTCGACGCCGTCTGCCGCACCCTCCCGGGACCCTCGCCCAAGGACAGGGCCGAGGCCCGCGCCCTGGCCCGCTCGGGCCCGCCCACCGAGACGGTCGGAGTCGACTGATGCACACCCTCCTCTGGGCGGTCCTGCCCTACGTGGCCCTGACCCTGCTGATCGCGGGCACGGTCTGGCGCTACCGCTACGACAAGTTCGGCTGGACGACGCGTTCCTCACAGGTGTACGAGTCGAAGCTCCTGAACATCGCGTCCCCCGCTTTCCACTACGGCATCCTCTTCGTCCTCGTCGGCCATGTGATGGGCCTGTTCATCCCGGAGTCGTGGACGGACGCGGTCGGCCTGAAGGAGCACGGATACCACCTGCTGTCGTTGTACGGCGGCACGGCGGCCGGGGTCCTCGCGGTGGCGGGCATCGCCCTGCTCCTCTACCGCAGGCGCACGAACGCGCCCGTCTTCCGGGCGACGACCCGCAACGACAAGCTCATGTACGCGGTGCTGCTGGCCGCGATCGTCATGGGCATGTGGGCCAAGCTCACGAACTCCTCGGTGAGCGAGGGCTACAACTACCGCGAATCCATCGCCCCGTGGGCCCGCAGCATCGTCACGCTCCAGCCGGACGTCGACGCGATGACGGGCGTCCCCCTGACCTTCCAGCTCCACGCGGTCATCGGCCTGCTCCTGATCGCCCTGGTCCCCTTCACCCGCCTGATCCACATGTTCAGCGCGCCGGTGCAGTATCTGTTCCGGCCTTATGTGGTGTATCGGAGCCGCGCCACGGACGCGGTGGGCACACGGAAGGAGCGGCGGGGGTGGGAGAAGGTGGATTCGTAGGATTCAGTCGGTGCGCCGCTTGGGCTGGGCCGCTTTGAGGATCACCGCCACGTCCAGCGACACTTTGACGCCGATCGAGTCGGGGAGGGCGACCACCTGGCCGGAGGCGTGCACTTGATGGTTCGCGTACTCGCCGTCGGTGGGTTCGGTGAGGACGTGCAGGCGCTGGTGCTTGCGGTCGACGACGACATATACGGGGACGTTGGCCTCGGCGTAGGCGGCGCCCTTGGTCTTCAGGTCGTCCTTCCAGTTGCTGGAGGTGACTTCCAGGACGAGCCGGAAGCAGGCCGGGTCGTAGGCGTTGTTCTCGACGAAGTGGTCGTCGATGTCGGCGTCCACGATCACGAGATCGGGGATGGCGTAGTCCTCGGTGCCGGTGGGGAGCCAGAGCCCGACGTTCTGGAGGACCTCGGCATCGACGTCGTCCAGCCCGGCGTCGAAGAACGGGCGCATGAGCGTGGTCAGGGCGCGGGCATGCGGGACATCCGGTGAGGGGGTCACGAGGAGATGGCCTCCGATGATCTCGACGCGGTAGCCCGGATGGCGCTCCATGATCTCGTCTGCGATTGCCGTGAGGGAGAACGGCTCCTCGTCCTCGAAAGGCTGCTCGACGCTGGCGGCGGACATCGCGTGCCTCCTAGGGGCTGGGGTCGAGGGCATCATCGTAGGACGAACCAGGCTCGGGCATCCGGAACCGAATCGTTCACCAGAACGAGTGAGGGCCCCGCGCCCGGTGTGGAAACCGGGTGCGGGGCCCTCACGCAGGCCGAGCCGAAAAGCTAGAAGCGGCGCGTGATCAGCGCCCGCTTCACCTCCTGGATCGCCTTCGTGACCTCGATGCCGCGCGGGCACGCGTCGGTGCAGTTGAACGTCGTGCGGCAGCGCCACACGCCGTCCTTGTCGTTCAGGATCTCCAGGCGCTGCTCACCGGCCTCGTCGCGCGAGTCGAAGATGAAGCGGTGCGCGTTGACGATCGCGGCCGGGCCGAAGTACTGGCCGTCGTTCCAGAACACCGGGCAGGACGACGTGCACGCGGCGCACAGGATGCACTTCGTGGTGTCGTCGAAGCGCTCGCGGTCCTCGGCGGACTGCAGGCGCTCCCGGGTCGGCTCGTTGCCCGTGGTGACCAGGAAGGGCATCACGTCGCGGTAGGCCTGGAAGAACGGGTCCATGTCGACGACGAGGTCCTTCAGGACCGTGAGGCCCTTGATGGGCTCGACCGTGATCGGCTTGGCCGGGTTGATGTCCTTGATCAGGGTCTTGCAGGCAAGGCGGTTCTTGCCGTTGATGCGCATGGCGTCCGAGCCGCAGATGCCGTGCGCGCAGGAGCGGCGGAACGTCAGCGTGCCGTCCAGGTCCCACTTGATCTTGTGCAGACCGTCGAGGACCCGCTCCTTGGGGTCGATCTCCAGCTGGAAGTCTTCCCAGACCGCGTCCGCCGAGATCTCCGGGTTGAAGCGGCGGATCCGGAAGGTGACGGTGATGAGGTGGGACGAGGCCGCGGCGTCCGCCTCGACCTTGTCCATCGTCGGAGTTGCCATCAGTACTTACGCTCCATCGGCTGGTAGCGGGTCTGGACGACCGGCTTGTAGTCGAGGCGGATCGAGTCCTTGCCGTCGTCGGCGACCTCGCGGTACGCCATGGTGTGGCGCATGAAGTTGACGTCGTCGCGGTTGGGGAAGTCCTCGCGGTAGTGGCCGCCGCGGGACTCCTTGCGGGCGAGGGCCGAGACCGCCATGACCTCGGCGAGGTCGAGCAGGTTGCCCAGCTCGATGGCCTCCAGGAGGTCGGTGTTGAAGCGCTTGCCCTTGTCCTGGACCGAGACGTTCTTGTAGCGCTCGCGCAGCTCGGCGATCTTCTCGACGGCCGTCTTGATGGTCTGCTCCGTACGGAACACCATCACGTTGGCGTCCATCGTCTCCTGGAGCTCCTTGCGGATGTCCGCGACGCGCTCCGTGCCCGTGGAGTCGCGCAGCTGCTCCACCAGGGAGACCACGAGCTCCGCCGGGTTCTCCGGCAGCTCGACGAAGTCGGCCTTCTCGGAGTACTCCGCGGCGGCGATGCCCGCGCGGCGGCCGAAGACGTTGATGTCCAGGAGCGAGTTCGTGCCCAGGCGGTTGGCGCCGTGCACGGACACACAGGCGACCTCGCCGGCCGCGTACAGGCCGGGGACGACCGTCGTGTTGTCGCTGAGGACCTCGCCCTCGACGTTCGTCGGGATGCCGCCCATGGCGTAGTGCGCGGTCGGCTGGATCGGGATCGGGTCCGTGTAGGGCTCGATGCCGAGGTAGGTGCGCGCGAACTCGGTGATGTCCGGGAGCTTGGCGTCGAGCTGCTCCGGCGGCAGGTGCGTGAGGTCGAGGTAGACGTGGTCGCCCTCGGGACCGCAGCCGCGGCCCTCACGGATCTCCGTGTAGATGGAGCGGGACACGACGTCACGGGACGCGAGGTCCTTCATGACCGGCGCGTACTTCTCCATGAAGCGCTCGCCGTCCTTGTTGCGCAGGATGCCGCCCTCACCGCGGGCGCCCTCCGTGAGCAGGATGCCCATGCGCCAGATGCCGGTCGGGTGGAACTGGAAGAACTCCATGTCCTCGAGCGGCAGCCCACGGCGGTAGCAGGCGGCCTGGCCGTCACCGGTCAGGGTGTGCGCGTTCGACGTCACCTTGAAGAACTTGCCGGTGCCGCCGGAGGCGTACACGACGGCCTTCGCCTGGAAGATGTGGATCTCGCCGGTGGCCAGCTCGTACGCGACGACGCCCGCCGACTTCTTGACGCCGTCCTCCTCCACGATGAGCTGGTCGAGGACGTAGAACTCGTTGAAGAACTCCACACCCTCCTTGACGCAGTTCTGGTAGAGGGTCTGGAGGATCATGTGGCCCGTGCGGTCCGCGGCGTAGCAGGACCGGCGCACCGGGGCCTCGCCGTGGTTGCGGGAGTGGCCGCCGAAGCGGCGCTGGTCGATGGTGCCGTCCGGGGTGCGGTTGAACGGCAGGCCCATCTTCTCGAGGTCGAGGACCGCGTCGATGGCCTCCTTCGCCAGGATCTCGGCGGCGTCCTGGTCGACCAGGTAGTCGCCGCCCTTGATCGTGTCGAAGGTGTGCCACTCCCAGTTGTCCTCCTCCACGTTGGCGAGCGCGGCGGCCATGCCGCCCTGCGCCGCGCCCGTGTGGGAACGCGTGGGGTAGAGCTTGGTGAGCACGGCGGTGCGGCTGCGCTTCGTCGCCTCGATGGCGGCGCGCATGCCGGCGCCGCCCGCGCCGACGATGACGGTGTCGTACTTGTGGATCTTCATGGGTGGTTACCTCAGCCCCGTGCCTAGCGGATGTTCGGGTCGAAGGTGAAGATCACCAGCGTGCCCAGCAGGATGGTGAACACCGTGGCGGTGTACAGCAGGCCCTTCAGCCACAGGCGCGTGTTCGGGCGCTCCGCGTAGTCGTTGATGACCGTGCGCAGACCGTTCGCGCCGTGCAGCATCGCGAGCCACAGCATCAGCAGGTCCCAGACCTGCCAGAACGGCGAGGCCCAGCGGCCGGCGACGAACGCGAAGCCGATCTTGCTCACGCCGCCGTCGAGGACCAGCTGGATCAGCAGGTGCGTGATGACGAGGACGACGAGGACGACGCCGGACAGGCGCATGAACAGCCACGCGGCCATCTCGAAGTTGCCGCGCGTGGCGCGCGGGGTCTTCGAGGTGCGCTTGCGGGGCGCCTCGATGAGGGGGGCCGGGTGGTCGACGTCGTACAGCGAGACGTCCTCGACGGGGCCGACTCCGGAGCCGCCGGACTTCTCTACGGTCGTGTCAGTGGACATGTCTGGCCTCAGCTCCCGAATACTTCACGGACGGCGTGGCCGAGGACCGGGTAGAGCGCGCCGACCATCAGCACGACCCAGATGCCCACGACGGTCCAGAGCATCTGCTTCTGGTAGCGGGGGCCCTTCGACCAGAAGTCGACGGCGATGACACGCAGACCGTTGAGCGCGTGGAAGAGGATCGCGGCGACGAGGCCGTACTCCAGGAGCGCGACGAGAGGTGTCTTGTAGGTGGCCACGACTTCGTCGTACGCCTCCGGGGAGACGCGGACGAGAGCGGTGTCGAGGACATGCACGAACAGGAAGAAGAAGATGAGGACACCGGTGACTCGATGAGCCACCCATGACCACATGCCTTCCCGGCCGCGGTACAGCGTTCCAGCCGGCACGGAAGAACCCTCCGGGAGCGGGGATTGGGGCCGGCCGGCTTCTCGGTCGGACGAGCCCGGCCGGGTACGGTCCACCGGCCGCTCGACATCGTATCGACGAGTTGTCGGCTTCCCCGCCCGGGGTCCGCTGGTGTGATCAAACAGGCAATCAAACTGGTACGTACGGGCTATCGCGGTGGGGTTCGCCGCGTCGGGCCGGGGGTGCCCCGGGGTGGTCCTCGACGGTCGGCGCGGCCTGGGCGTGGACCAGGCGGGTGAGGCGGCCGCGGGCCAGGCGCCGCAGCTCCTCGGCGGCCACGGCGCGCTCCTCCTCCGGGTCGTTGCCGAGGCGGGCGCGGATGGAGGCGAGCAGGTGGTCGAGGGATTCGCTGGGGGCGACGGCGTCGAGGCAGACCACGAAGGCGTGACCGAAGCGGCTCTCGTACGCGGCGGTGGCGGCGCGCAGGGCGGTGGCCGCGGCCTCGTAGCCGGGGCCCGGCGGGAGCGAGGGCTCAAGGGGTTCGGCGGCCAGGGCCTCGGCGAGGTCGTCGGGGGTCAGGTCGTAGGCCGCCTCGTCGGCGGCGGCGAGCAGCGCGTCCAGGTCGGGGTAGGGCCGGTGGGCGGCGACGCGGTGGGCCCAGTGGCGGCTTCCGCAGCAGGTCAGCAGGGTGCGCTCGGCGTCCTGGGGCCCCGTGGCGTTCAGGGCGTCCGGTATGGCGCGGTGCGGCGGCAGGGGAGCTCCTCGGCACAGAGCAGCGGGTGTCGGGTGGTCCCGGCGCGGGGGTGGGATCCCGGCGCGAGGTCTGGGGCAACGCTAGCGGGGTGGGGAGAGAGGTGTCCGTGAGGCACCCGGATTTCATCCGAATGGGAGAGTTTGGGGTTGATCGGTGGACGCGCGAGCCCTCGTGGGGTGGACGAGCGGGCGGCGCCCGGGCGGGCTTAGCGTGGGGGGTATGGAGGCTCTGACTTCTGGTGCGGTGGGTCCGGCGGCGGGTTCTGGCGCGGCTTCCTGCCCGGTGGGCGTGTCGGTGGGCGTGTCCGTGGGTGGTGGGGCGTGATCCGGGGGCGGCTCGCCGTCGGCGCGGGGGTCGTCGCGGCGGGGGCGGTGGCCCTCGCGGTCGGGTTCTGGCCCGACGGATCCGGCACGGGCGGCGGCTCCGGTGACGGGGGCCGCACGGCAGGGACGGCGACGGCGTCCGAGCCCGCCCCGCGCTCGCCCGCGCCCACGAAGTCGTACGCGCTCTCCAAGGCACCCGCCACCATCCCCGCCGTCCGCGAGCACACCCCCGCCCGCGGCCCCGGCTGGCGGCCGGGCGACGGCGGCCGGGTCGTCGTCGGGGACCGGGTCCTCGCGGACGAGGCGCGGCTGCTCGCCCGGGAGCTGCGGCTGCGGTACGCGGGCGGGGCGAAGCCGCGCGCGGGCGACGTGCGCCTCGAACTGTCCCGGGGTGAGGGGCGGGGCGGCGGCCCCGAGTCCTACACCCTCACCGTCGAGGACCGCACCGTGCGCGTCGCCGCGCCCGCCGAGGCCGGGGTCTTCTACGGCACCCGCACCCTCAAGCAGGAGGTCGCGGGCGGCAGGAGCGCCCCGGAGGGCGTCGTGCGGGACCGGCCCGCCAAGCCGCGCCGCGGCTTCATGGTCGACATCGCCCGCAAGCACTTCTCCGCCGAGTGGATCGAGGACCGGATCCGGGAGCTGGGCGACCTCAAGTACAACGAGATGGGCCTGCACTTCTCCGACGACCAGGCCTTCCGCATAGCCTCCGACTCGCACCCCGAGGTCGTCTCCGCCGACCACCTCACCAAGGCGCAGGTCCGCCGCATCGTCGACCTCGCGGCCGAGCGGCACATCACCGTCGTACCGGAGATCGACTCGCCCGGACACCTCGGCGCGGTCATAGCCGCCCACCCCGACCTGCAACTGCGCGACAGCCGCGGCGCGGCCACGCAGGGTGCCGTCGACATAGCGAAGCCGAAGGCCGCCGAGATCGTCGACGACCTGCTGCGCGAGTACGCCGAGCTGTTCCCCGGCGCCCGCTGGCACCTCGGCGCCGACGAGTACCAGGCGCTGACCCGGAGCGACCCCGAGGCCTCCTACCCGCAGCTCGCCGCCGCCGCGCGCGACCGCGTCGGCCCGGGCGCCCGCGTCCAGGACCTGGCGACGGCGTGGCTGAACGACCGCGCGAAGGCGGTGGGCCCGGGGCGGGAGGTGCGGGCCTGGAACGACGGGTTCTTCCGCGGCGGCGTCACCCGCGTCGACGACCGCGTCGAGGTCGCGTACTGGACCGGCAAGGAGATCGGCGCCCGCGAGCCCGTCGAGTACCTGCGCGACGGCCGTGACGTCCTCAACTACAACGACGAGTACCTCTATTACGTCCTCGGCGAGCCCAGAGACTTCCAGTACCCCACCGGGCAGCGCATCTACGAGCAGTGGACCCCCCTGGTCCTGCGCGGCACCCGCCCCGTCCCCGCCTCCTACGACCGCCGGATACTCGGCGCCACCTTCGCCGTGTGGTGCGACCTCGCCGGATCGCAGACGCAGGAGCAGGTGGCGCGCGGGGTCCGGCTGCCGCTGCGGGCGACGGCGCAGAAGCTGTGGGACGAGCGGGGGCCGACGCGGCCGTGGGAGGCGTTCGTGCGGCTCGCGGGGGACGTGGAGAAGCCCGCGCGCTGAGCCGTGCCCTGAACCCGCGCGCTGAGCCCCTGCCCCGGGCCCGCGCGCTTGGTCGTGAATGCCCGTCAAGTCCCTGATGATCCCCAGGTGGACACCCCTGTCGTTGACGCGTACATTGCGCCGGTCGTGCCGCGCCGACGCCCGGGGAGGGGCGTGGGCGGCGGCCTCGCTCCGTCGCGCACACGCGACGCGCTCATTCCGTCTCGACCCGTGGGGGACCGCTCCGTCATGTCGTACACGCCACCGCTCATGCCCTCGGCACCGCCGCCGCCGTCCACCCACGGGCCCGGTGCCTGGCTGAAGTCGCCCGTGGGCCTCGCGAACGCCACGGTGGCGGTGCTCGGGGCGGGCATCGCCGCCGACCTCTTCTCGCTGTGGGCGGGCGGCGGTGTCCACGGCGTCGTGAGCGATGTGATCGACGGGGACTACGGCACCGTCACCGAGGACCGCCTCGACCGGGCCGACACGCTCTACGGCGTCTCCGGGATCCTCCAGGGCGCGGCGATGCTCGGTGCCGTCGTCCTCTTCCTGTGCTGGTTCCACCGGGTGCGCGCGAACGCCGACGTGTTCGCGCCGGACGGGCACAGGAAGACACGGGGCTGGGCGATCGGCGGCTGGTTCGTGCCGATCGCGAACCTGTGGATCCCGCGCCGGATCGCCGTCGACATCTGGGACGCCAGCTCCGGCGAGCGCTGGCTGCCGGGCGCGGGCCAGGAGACCAAGCGGCGCACGCTCCTCAACGCCTGGTGGACGCTGTGGCTCACGACCGGCATCTTCGGGCAGATCGCCTCGCGCCAGTACCGCGCCGCCGAGGAGCCCGAGAAGGTCCAGCAGGCCGTCGTCTCCCTGATGGCCTCCGACCTCATCAACATCGCCGCCGCCATTGTCGCGATGCTCTTCGTGCGCCGTCTCACCGCGATGCAGGACGCGCTGGCGCGCTCGGGATGGGGCCCCCGCGACTAGGACTGTCCGACGGGGCGGCGCCGTGCCCCGGCGCGCGCGTCATCCGTGCCCGAACGCGTGGATCATCCGTGCGTGCTGTGGCTGATCCGTGCTTTCGGTGGCGCACACACGCGCCCTGTGGTGTATTCGGCCAGAAGCCGGAAACAACGGTTCGAGCACAACGGGGGCACGGAGATGGGCTACTGGGGGTACTACGTCGTGGGCAGGAGCGCGCGGCCGCTCGGGGAGTTCGAAGCGGTGGCGGGCGTACGTGACCGGCTCACGCTCCTCGAGGCGCGGCCCGACGGCTGGCAGGTCTGGGAGTGCCCGGGCGACGGCTCGGTGGACGTCGGCAACATGAACGCGCTCGCCCGGGAGACGGCGGCGCCCGCGCTCTTCGGGTATGTCCTGGACAGCGACTGCGTGGTCGTCGAGGCGGCGGCGCCGGAGAGCGGCGCGTGGACGACGTGCCTGGCCCGCGAGGCGATGGCCGGGTACCTCGGCGAGGACGAACTGACCGTCGAGGACTACTTCCTGGAGCCGCGCGACGCCGCCGAGCGCGCCGTCGCCTGGGCCGCCGAGTCGGGCCGCACCGCACGGCCCGCCGCGCTCCTCGACGTCCTCACCGCGGACCCCGAACCGTCCGCGGAGGAACTGTTCTTCAGGTTTCTCGACCGGCTCGGGGTGTTCCCGCAGTAGCCTGTCCCGCAGCGTCGAATTCCGGCCGCTGTGACGTTACTGAGCCTCCGCACGCAGTAAGGGCAAGTGGGGCATGCGGAGGTGCCCAGTCCGCGACAGGAGACGGCGTACGTCATGAGTACGAGCCCTTTGTCCAGTTCAGACCCGTGGGTGCGGGCGGGCGACGCATGGCCGGATAGCGCGCTCCGCGCCGCCGGAGCGTCGGATACCGGCCAGCCGAGCCTGGTCGACCTCATCGCCCTGGCCGACGAGACCGCCCTGGCCGCCAGCGGCCTCGGCTGCCTCGACCGCTGCCTGCCGCTGCTCGGCGACGACGACCAGGTCCTGCGCCCCCTGTGGGTGAGCCTCGCCGACGGCACGGCGTGGGAAGGGGCGTTGGGGGAGGTGCGGGGGGTGCTCGGGGCCGGTGCTCCTGGCGGGGGTGCTGGGGCTGGTGGGTCCAGTGGTTCCAGTGGGCCCGGCAGGGCTGGTGCGGCTGTTGCGTCCGATGCCGACTCCGATGCCGACTCCGGCGCCGACTCCGATGCCGTCGCCCTCGCCCGGCGCATGCTCGACGCCGTCCCCGCCGCCCGCTCGGCCGACTCCCTGCGCGCCTGGGCCGACGGCTGCTCGGCCGCCGCCCTGCAGATCCACCGGCTCCTGGACGCCGGGAACGACGGCGTGTCACCGCTCGTCGCCGCCGAACTCCGGCGCCAGGTAAGGGTCCTTGAGCTGCTCGGCGGCCGCGCGGGCACCGGCGGCGGACTGCGCCAGGTGCTCGACGTGTCGACCGAGGGGCGGCGGGTGCTGCGGGCGGTGGTGTCGCGGTCGCGGCGGTCGGGGGTCGGGCCGTCGGGGTCGGGGTCGGACTAGGGCCTGTCCGGCGGGCGGCGCGGACGCGCCCCGCGTGCCGGTAAGCGGACGGGGCAGCGCGCGGGTCAGTGCGCGGGTCAGTGCGCGGGTCAGTGCGCGGGCTCGCCCAGCCAGCGCGCCAGCGCCGCCGTCAACTCCTCCGGCGCGGCCCCCGCGTCGTCCCCGGCATCGGCCGCCCACGCCACGTACCCGTCCGGACGGACGAGCGCCGCCGCGAGCTTCGGCCGGTCCGGGCAGGCGGCGGAGTGTGTGCGCAGCCGGTCGCCGTACCCCTCGGCCCGGGTCCGCAGCGCCGCGTCGTCCGTGAGGTCGAGGAGCAGGGCGCGGCCTTCGTGGAGCAGGTCGGCGAGGCGGTTGCCGTCGGCGAGCACGAGGTCGGGGGCGCTCGCGCCGACGAGCGGGTGGGAGCCGCCGAGTTCGTACCGCTGTCGTACGCCCGAGATCTTCTTGACGAAGTACGTCGTGCCGGTGACCGTCTCCATCAGGTCGTCGACGATCGCCCGCAGGGCGCGCGCACGCGGGTCCGGGCGCATCAGGGCGATCTGCGCCCGCGTCCAGTCGAGGACCCAGGCGCCGAGGGGGTGCCGCTCGGCGGTGTACGTGTCGAGCAGGCCCTCGGGCGCGTCGCCGCGCACGGTGGCGGCGAGCTTCCAGCCGAGGTTCAGCGCGTCGCCGATGCCGAGGTTCAGGCCCTGGCCGCCGAACGGCGAGTGGACGTGCGCGGCGTCGCCCGCGAGCAGCACCCGGCCCTTCCGGTACGTCGTCGCCTGCCGGGCGTTGTCGGTGAAGCGGGTCGCGGTGTGCACACGGGTGACGGTGACGTCCACGCCGGTCACGGCCCGGATGCTCGCCTGCATCTCCGCCGCCGTGACGGGCGCGTCCCGGTCCTGGGGCACGCCGTCGAACTCGACGGTCAGGACGCGGCCGGGGACCGGACCGTAGGAGTAGATCCCGGTGGCCGTGCTGTTCCAGCCCGTGCGCAGGCCCTCGGCGTGCTCCAGGTCGACCAGGGCCTGGTGCCCCGTGATCTCCGGGTCGGTGCCGGGGAAGTCGAAGCCCGCGGTCTTGCGGACGAGGCTGCGGCCGCCGTCGCAGCCGACCAGCCAGCCCGCGCGCAGCGCCCCGGCGGACGTCCGCACGGTCACGCCGTCGGCGCGCTGGTCGAAGCCCGTCACCTCCATGCCCCTGCGCAGGTCCACGCCGAGCGCGTCGGCGCGGGCCGCGAGCACCTCCTCGACGGTGGCCTGCGGCACCAGGCCGACGTGGTCGGCGGGGCCCCGGCCGGCGAAGTCGGGGTCGTCGGCGTCCAGGTGGTCGGCGCTCAGCGGGATCCCCGCGAAGTGCCCGGCGAAGCGCGGCGCCACCTTGACCGGCCCCGCCGGGGCGTCGGACGCCGCCGCGCGCTGCCGTCCGAACTCCGCGAACTTCCGGAGGGTGCGCTCCTGTTCGGCCGCGAGGACGGGGAGCAGGCCGCGCCGGTAGAAGGCCTCGGCGCCGGGGGTGTTCACCGCTCCGGCCTTGATGGTCGTGTCGATCTCCGTGAGCCGTTCCAGTACGACCACGGAGGCGCCGCCGAGCCGGAGTTCGCAGGCCAGCATCAGGCCCACGGGCCCGCCGCCGACCACGACCACGTCGCACTCGTCAGCCGTCGCTTCTTCTGCCGCTGCTGCTTCGGTCGCTGTCGTCATGCATTTAACTGTAGTCACTAAAAGTTTATAGCGAGTATAGTGAAGGTCATGGAGAGGCATACCGGGCAGCCGCGGGACGAGGAGCTGGGCCTGCGGGAGCGCAAGAAGCGGCGGACCCGGCAGCGCATCGCCGACGAGGCGACGCTGCTGATCCTGCGGCGGGGCTTCGAGCAGGTGACCGTCGCGGAGGTGGCGGCCGCGGCCGAGGTCTCGACGATGACGGTCTTCAACCACTTCCCGCGCAAGGAGGACCTGTTCCTCGACCGCCTCCCGGAGGGCGTCGAGACGGTGACCCGGGCCGTCGCGGACCGCCGCCCGGACGAGACGCCGCTCGCCGCCCTGCGCCGCCGCGTCCTCGAACTCCTCGACGAGCGGCACCCGTTCGGAGCCGTCGGCGAGTCCTTCCCGCGCTTCTGGCAGGTCGTCCTCGACTCGCCCGCGCTGCGCTCCCGCGCCCGCGAGGGCCTGGAGGAGCTGGAGGAGGCCCTCGCGGCGGCCCTCGCCGAGGCCGCGGGCGAGGACCCCGCCGCACCGGGGGACGACACCCGCCTCACCGCCGCCCTGACGATGGCGGCGTACCGCACCGCTTACGCCACGACGGCCCGGCGGCAGCTCGCGGGCACCGGCACCGACGAGGCCGCCGTCGGCCACCGCGAGCTGGTCCACCGGGCCTTCGACGCACTGGAGCGGGCGGTGCCCCGGCCCCGGCCTCCCGAGGCAGCGTCGGCACCGCCCGCTCCGTGATCGTTCAAGGGCACCCCTGGCGGGGAGGGCCCGTCAGGGGGTCAGGGCCTCACCCAGGTGCGCCGTCGCGGGCGTACCGAGCTGCGCCCGCCCGTAGTAGACCCCGCTCTTGAGCACGGGCGCCCCCGAGGCGTCGGTGTCCAGTTGCAGGACCGTGCCCGCGCCCTCGTCCTCGCCGTCCGCGCCGATCGCGAGGTCCGCGCGGCCGTCGCCGTCGAAGTCGGCCAGCGAGACCGCCGAGCCGAGCCGGTCACCGGACTCGGTGGAGCCGGGCACGTCCGGCTCGTCCTGGCTGACGGCGAGCGCGCCCGCGCCCGTCAGGCCGGACGCGGTGCCCTTGAAGAGCAGTGACGTTCCGGCGTCCGTACGGGACTTGTCCGCGCGCGTGATGTCCTCGCCCGGCGCACCGGCGAGGACGTCCGCGTGCCCGTCCTTGTCGACGTCGCCCACCGCCACCGACCAGCCGAGCGCGTCGCCCGCCTCGGCCGCGCCCACCACTCCGGGGCTCGCCTGGTGGACCGTGGTCGCGCCTGCCGAGGAGAGGCCCGACGCCGTACCGGGAACGACCGTCACCTGGCCGCCCGCGTGCGCGCCGGACTCCGAGGTGTACGGCTGGCCGATGACGAGGTCGTCGCGGCCGTCGCCGGTCACGTCGCCCGCGGCGACCGCGCGGCCGCCCTTGGCCGTCAGCGTGCTCACGCGGCTGAGCCCGGAGCGGGTGCCCTTGAACCAGACGACCTTCCCCTGCCCGGCCGCGTCGCGGTAGGTGAGGGCCACGTCGGCGTACTTGTCGCCGTTGAAGTCGCCGGAAGCGGCGTCGGCGTACGCGATGGCCCGGTCCCCGGACGTCACGGTGCCCGCCGTCTCGCGGCCCGCCGCGAACCGCGCCGACCAGCTGCCGCCCGTGCCCGTGGCCGCGGCGAACACGTCCGCCTTGCCGTCGGCGTCGAAGTCGCCGACGGCGACCGCCGAGCCGAACCGGGCGCCGCCGTAGGCGAAGTCCTCGGACAGCTGCATGTCCGTGCCGGACGTGAACTTCGGGCCGTACAGCATCGTCACGGCGCCGCGGTCCTTGTGGCCCGACATGTCGTCCTCGCCCGGCGCGCCGATCACGAGGTCCGCGTCGCCGTCGCCGTCGATGTCTCCCCAGGCCGTGGCCGCGCCCCACTGGTCGCCGGACTCGCTCACGCCGGGCACGCCCGTGCTCGACTGCGTGAGCGTCTTCTTCTTCCCCGCCGCCGGACCGCCCGCGCCGCCCGGCACGACGGTCACCGACCCCTTCGACCCGGACGCGCGCGGCGTGGCCACGACGAGGTCGGCGGTGCCGTCGCGGTCGAAGTCGGACGTGGGGGCGGCGGGAGCGGCGTCGGCCGCGTGTGCCGTCGTGCCCGCCATGACTCCGGTGCCGCCGAGCACGACCGCCCCGACGGCCAGCCACGCCCCGCGGTGCGCCTTTCGCAGGCTCAAATGCCTCAACCCCTCTGATGAGCTCCTGGTGAATCAGCGAGTTCGTATGACTGTCCGGAGAGCGGAAGGGTTGTACAGGGTGGGGCGAAATGTCGCGTGACCTTTCCCTCACCGCCCTGGTGTGACAACGGGGTGGACGGCCACGCAGGGTTCATGGGACGGGTCGCATGAGAAACGCGTGAGAACGCGGATGCGTACACGTGGGCGCCTGAGCGCGCGGTCGGAGACGGGAAAGGTCGGCGGGACGGGTGGGGACTGTGGGGCTCAGGGCGGGGCACGGGACGCGGGGCGGCGGGCGCCGGAGCCGGTCCCGGGGCGTGGCCGTCGTGCTCGTGGCCGCCGCGACGGCGTCCGCGCTGACGGCCTGCGGCGCCGACGACAAGCCGGTCCGGCTGAACGGCACCTTCGAGCAGCAGCTGCCGCCGGACCAGGCGCGCGGCGCGCGGCTCGCGACGGAGGGCATGCGGCTGCTGGAGTCGGCGAGGTCGCTGCGTCTGAACGCCGCGATCACCAAGGGCTCCGCGAGCGCGGGCACGGCCCAGCGCATCGAGGTCTCGCTGCGCGTCGACCGGCACTCCAACTGCACGGGCACGTTCGACGGCGGCCAGGGGCAGCGCGGCGAGCTGCTCGTGGTCAAGGGCGGCGCCACGCACATACGGTTCAGCGAGGCCTCGCTGGACGGCCTGCTCGCCCAGGCCGAGGCGGAGGAACCGGCCGCCTCCGCGGCCATCAGGGAGCGGGTCGCGCTGGTCCGCGGCAAGTATCTGCGGATGCCGACGGACAACGTCGCCTTCTCCAAGGGCATGTGCGACCTGGGGAGTCTGTCCCAGGCGGTCGACGGGCTCGGCGACGACGACTTCGAGGGCACCGTCCGCGCCGAGCGGCCGACGTACCGCTACGGCCGGCACGTCATCCCGGTCGTCGACGTGGAGCGCGGCGACAAGAACGTCATGTACGTCGCCGCCGAGGGCAAGCACCGCATCACGGCCTACGAGGCCGAGGAGAGCGGCGAGCGCCGGGTCCTCAAGCTGTCCGACTACAACGAGCCGTTCGAGGTGGCGACGCCGCCCGCGGCCGAGGTCGTCGACGCGAGCGAGTTCGGGGGACCGGCGGGGGCCGACCTCTTCGAGGTCTGAGCCGCACCGCCGGCGAGTGAGCGGCCGGGGCCGCCACCCCCCACAGGAGAGGCCCCGGCCGTCACACGGCACGAACCGCGTGGCGGTCCGTACTCCCTTCTGCGTCCCGGGTGCGTTTTCTGTCACACCGCGATGCGTCACCCGCTAGTTGCGTGTTGTACAAACATGGACGCGCACCGGTTTCACGCCGTAGCGTGCAGGTTCGCGCCGCGTTGCGACCCACCTACGCGACCGCCGACCCGAGCACCGTGAGCGGTGCAGCGGCGCACGACCGCGAGAAGACAGACCCGTGAGAGCGGCGCCTGGCCAGGCGCAGAGGGGCACGCAGTGCAGGGGGAGGACGACGCTGAGCTGACCGCCGCCGTGCTTGCGGCACAGAACGGGGACGAGACCGCGTTCCGGACTGTGTACCGCTCCGTGCACCCGCGGCTGCTCGGTTACGTACGTACGCTCGTCGGCGACCTCGACGCGGAGGACGTCGCGTCCGAGGCGTGGCTCCAGATCGCCCGCGACCTCGACCGGTTCAGCGGCGACGCGGACCGCTTCCGCGGCTGGGCCGCGCGCATCGCCCGCAACCGCGCCCTGGACCACATCCGGATGCGCGGCCGCCGCCCCGCGATCGGCGGCGACGAGACGGAGCTGACCGGCAAGCCCGGCGCGGCCGACACCGCGGGCGAGGCGATCGAGTCCCTCTCCACCGGCGCCGCGCTCGCCCTCATAGCCCAGCTCCCGCAGGACCAGGCGGAGGCCGTCGTGCTGCGGGTCGTGGTCGGCCTCGACGCCAAGAGCGCCGCCGAGACCCTGGGCAAACGCCCCGGCGCGGTCCGCACCGCGGCCCACCGCGGCCTCAAGCGCCTCGCCGAGCTGATGGGCGCCGACGACCCCGCGCAGGGGCGCGGACTCGGCGCCGTACCCCCGCAGCCTGACCCGCACGGACGTGCGGTGCCACCGTCCCCGTGTGTGACGCATTCGCGTACGCGGACGCAGAAGGACATGTGATGGCCGACGAGCAGTACAAGTGGCTGGACCGCGATGCGGCGGAGCGATTGCTCCGCGGTGAGCGGCTCGACGGCATCGGCGATCACGAGCGCGAACAGGCGGAACGCCTCACCGAGGCCCTGATCGCCCTCCGCGCGACCACCCCTTCGACCCCCTCCGACCCCGCTCCCGCGTCCACCCCCGCCGTGAAGGCCGAACTGCCCGGCGAGGCGGGGGCGCTGGCGGCGTTTCGCGCTGCGCGCGGGGGTGGTGGGGTTCCTGGGGCTTCTGGGGTCACCGGGGCTTCCGGGGAGGTTTCTGCGGCTGGTGCGGCTGGTGCGGCTGGTGCGGCTGGTGCGGCTGGTGCCGCTGGTGTCTCCGGTGCGCCTGGTGCCCCCGGTGCGATTGGCGTCTCCGGTGGGCCCAGTGCACCCGGCACGGGCGCACCCCGTGGGTCCGGCGCGCCCGGCGGTGCCCCGACCGACATCAGCCCCGTGACCCCCGCCAACCCCGGCGTGTTCGGCGACACCCGCGCCCCCGGCGCACCCGGCGCTCCCACCGCCCTGGCGACTCCCCCCGGCCGGACCGACCAGCGCGGCCGGACCGACCAGGCCGACCAGACCGTCCGCATCGGCCGCACCACCCCCCGCCCCACCCGCTGGGGCCGCCCCGTCCGCCTCGGGGTGGCCGCCGCGCTCGCCGCCTGCATGGCCGGTGGGGTCGCCGTCGCGGCCGGGGCCGGGGTGATCCCCTCGCCGTTCACGCGCAGCGAGCAGGGGCCCGCGACCAGCGCGTCCCCGGTGGCGACGCCGGAGCAGCCGCTCAGCACGCCCTCGGACGACGCCGTCGACCCGCCCGACGAGGTGCCCGACGACGTCAGCTCCGCCCCCGAGGACGACCCGTCCGAGGCGCCCAGGAGCAGCGCGCCGCCCGAGGACACCAAGACCCCCGGCAACACGGAGGGCACCGACGGCGGCAAGGACACCGCCGACAAGCCCGACAAGGGCCCCGGGCCCGGCACGGGCGAGGGCGAGCAGCGCGGCGACGCCAGGAAGTGGCGCAAGCGCGTGATCTCCGCCTGCCGCGACTACCGCAGCGGCGCGCTCCAGGGCGACAAGCGCCGCCGCCTGGAAGAGGCCGCGCGCGGCGCCGAACGCGTACAGCGCTTCTGCGAGCGCGTCCTCGACGGCAAGGGCGGCGGCAAGGGCGACAACGGCCACGGCGGCGACGGCGGTCAGGGCGACGGCGACGGGCACAACGGCGGTGGGGACCACGGCCCCGGCGACGGACACAGCGGCGGCTCCGGCGGCCACGCCCCGCCCGTGATGCTGCCCGCCCCGCTGCCGCGCCCTTCGACCTCGTACAGCGCCCTGCCGGTCCGCTGACCGCACCCCGTGCATCCGCCACGAAAGTGTGATCCAGGCCGCACCACCAGGGTGTGACGTTTTCCGAATCGGCGGCGCAGTAAGAAGTGAGCCGACTGGTCATCGGCTGCGCACGAGCCGGGGTTCCCCCCGTACCTACGGCTCAGTGCCACTGGCGGGGGGGGGGGGGGGGTTCCCCCCCCCCCCCCCCCCCCCCCCCCTCCCCCCCCCCCCCCCCCCCCCCCCCCCCCCCCCCCACTCTCTGCGCCTGAACCGGCGCCGCTCTCGCGGACCAAATTGATCGCCGTTGGGGTTGCTCCATTGATGGTTGCGGTCGTTCGGGGGTGCACGATCTCGGGCACCCTTTGTGGGTCACTTGTAGATGACCACTCTGTCGCCCGTCCTGACCTGCTTGAACAGCTTTGCGATGCCCTTCTTGTCGCGTACGTTCACGCAGCCGTGTGAGGCGCCGTTGTAGCCCCTGGCCGCGAAGTCGGACGAGTAGTGGACGGCCTGGCCGCCGCTGAAGAACATGGCGTACGGCATCGGGGTGTCGTACAGCGTCGAGACGTGGTCGCGGTTCTTCCAGAACACCTGGAACTCGCCCTCGCGCGTCGGCGTGTACTCCGAGCCGAAGCGGACGTCGACCGTCGTGACGGCCTTGCCGTCGATCATCCAGGTCAGCGTGCGGCTCTCCTTGCTGATGCACAGGACCCGGCCGGTCAGACAGCGCCGGTCCGGCTTCGCGGGCGGCATGCCGCCGTCGGGGTACAGCTCGGCCCTCGTCGGCTCGCGCGTCATGGCGAGCAGCCGGTCCCAGGTGCGGGTGTCGGTCGCGCCGGTGCGCAGCAGCCCGCGCTTGCCCTGGAAGCCCTCGACGGCGGTCGCTGTGACCGGTCCGTACGTCCCCGTCGGGTTCTGCCCGAACCAGCCGATCTGCCGCAGCCGCGCCTGGAGTTCACGCACCTTCCTGCCGTCCTGGCCGCGGGCGAGGACGACCGGTCCCGGCTCCGGAGGGGCCGGGGGCGGCGGGGTGCTGGTGCTGGTGCGCGGCCGGGGCGGCGGCGTGGACGGCACGTCCGGGGTCTTGGACTGCGGCAACTCGGCCCGTGACACCGGGGACTTCATCTTCTTCAGGGGTGATTCGCTCGGCGTGGGCGAGGAGTTGGCCGAAGAGGGGCGGGCGGTTGGCGACTTCTCGTCCTTGCCCGTCGTCTCCACGGCCTGCGCCGTGCACCCGCACGCCAGGGCCAGGGCGACGACGGCCCCCGCCGCCGCCCGTCCCCTGGCTATCGCGTCCCTGCTCATCGCATCCCCCACACCGATCCACCGGACAACACTCCCCGAAGTGTTTCCCATCAGCGAATGGTTGGGAAGTCTGCGTCAGTGGTGCCAGGCCTGCCCGTCCACGTTGTGGATCATGCGCTGGAGCACCTTCAGGGCCCGTATGTAGTCCGCGTCGTCGATGCCCTCGTGGATCTCCGCACGCGTCCGCTGCTGCAGCGCGGCGACCTTGTTCCGCAGCTCCGCGCCCGCGTCGGTGAGGATCAGCGGGGCGTCCGCGACGTCCGGGTCCTGGGCGATCAGCGCGCGGCCGATCAGGGAGTCGATGTCGTGGTGCAGCGGCCCCTCGCCGAACTCCAGGTAGCCGCGCAGGACTTGGACGACCTCCTTGCGGTCACGGCCGTTCTCGTGGCCGACGAGCTGGTTGAGGATCCACCACTGGGGCTGGGTCAGCCCGTTCTCGGCGAGCATGGTGCGGATGTGGTGGACGACGGCCTTGCCCGCCGCCGAGCTCCAGTAGCCGATGGGCTGGTTGACCAGGTCGGCGTCGCTGTGGGACGGGGTGAAGGGGGCCTTCTTCGGGGCGCTGGCCGAGGCGGTGGTCGTGGTGGCGGTCGGGTTCGTGTTCGCATTCGTGTTCGTCATGTCCCCGAACTTAGGACCTCAAGTTTGGTTGAGGTCAAATACTTCCTGAGGCCTTCTTCGTCCTGTCCCGTCCAGGCGATGTATCCGTCCGGGCGGATCAGATGAAGCCCCGGTCCGTAGGGGGCGCACCGCTCCGTGCGGTGTACGTGCACCAAGTCGCCCCTCAGTGGCGGGAGTTCCGCGTCCGTGGCCACCGCGAGCAGTGTGAAGTGCGGGCCGCGGAAGGCGTCGAAGAGGCGTCCGGCGCCCAGCGGGGCGTCCGGGGCGCGGTCGCCCGCCCGCGGGGTGGTGTCCGAGGTGGCCGTCGAGGTCTCGACGTCGGCTGTCGGCGTATCGAGGGAGGGGGATGCGTCGAGGGACAGGGACGAGTCCCGGTATTCCAGGCCGAGTTGGCGGGTGGCCGTGCCGCGCCGGTCGGTGCCGCGGTGGATGCGCGTGGAGAGGTCGAGCATCCGCGCGGCGACCGCGCGCCGCTCCTCCTCGTACGTGTCGAGCAGCCCCGCGTCCGCGCCGTGCCGCAGCACCGCGCCCAGCTTCCAGCCCAGGTTGTAGGCGTCCTGCACGCTGGTGTTGAGGCCCTGGCCGCCCGCGGGGGAGTGCACGTGCGCCGCGTCGCCCGCGAGGAAGACGCGGCCCGCGCGGAAGGCGTCCGCGAGCGCGGCGCGCGGCCGGAAGTCGGAGGCCCAGCGGACCTCGGTGACGTCGGCGGCGGTCAGGTGGGTGCGCGCGGCCACCGCTTCGCGTACGCCGTCGGGGGACAGGTCGGGCTCGGCGCCGCCCGTGAACCGGGCGACCAGCTGGAAGTCCGGGATCCCCGGCAGCGGGCAGATCGCCGCGAAGTCGCCGCCGCTCGCGGCCCCTTCGGACGGGTGGGTCCCGGCCGGCGGGAACACGTGCCAGTTGTCCCGGTCGAGCGCGCCCTCGGCGACGCGGATGTCGGCCACCAGCATGGGCTGCGGGTCCACGGTCTCGCCCGTCATGCCGATGCCGAGCGCGCGCCGCACGGCGGAGCGGCCGCCGTCGGCGGCGACCGCGTACGCGGCGCGGACCGTGCCGCCGCCCGCCAGGCCCGCCGTGACCCCGTCCGCGTCCTGCGCGATCCCGGTGGCCTCCGCGCCGAAGGCGACCGACCCGCCCAGCTCCGTCAGGCGGGCGTACAGGATCTCCTGCGTGCGCCACTGCGGCACGAGCACCGGACCCGCGTACGGCGCCGAGTCCACCGGCTCCGGCTCGTCGAACATGCGGTACTCGCCCTGCCGGACGCCGTCCCGCCACACCATGCCGACCGGCGGCGCGCCGCCCGCCTCCAGGATCGCCCCGGCCACCCCGAGGTCGTCGAAGACCTCCAGCGTGCGCGGCTGCACGCCCTTGCCGCGCGAACCGGGGAAGAGGCCCGCCGCCCGCTCCACGACGAGGGCGCGCACACCCCGGCGCGCCAGGTCGCAGGCGAGGGTCAGGCCGGTGGGGCCCGCGCCGACGACCAGGACCTCGGTCGTCGTCACGCCATTCGGGTGGTTTGAGGGGATTCCCTTAACGTCGTTAAGTGCCATACCCCCGAGGGTGCGCTTAACGGTGTTAAGTTGTCAAGGTGGCTACGACACGACTGGACCGGCGGCGGGTGGCGCGCGTCGCGCTCGGCCTCCTGAACGAGACCGGGCTCGACGGCCTGACCCTGCGCGCCATCGCCAAGGAGCTGGACGTCAAGGCCCCGGCTCTGTACTGGCACTTCAAGGACAAGCAGGCGCTGCTCGACGAGATGGCGACGGAGATGGTGCGCGGCGCGGCGGCCGACCTCACGGGCGCCCCGGACGCCGACTGGCAGACCTCCGTCACGACGGCGATGCGCGCCCTGCGCCGCATGCTGCTGCGCTACCGCGACGGCGCGAAGGTCTACAGCGGCACGTACTTCACCGACACGTCGTACGCGGCGCCCGTGGAGGCCCAGCTGCGCCGCCTCACCACGGCGGGCTTCACCCCGGGCGCGGCGGCCCGCGCCCTGCTGACCGCGACGAGCTACACGATCGGGTACGTCATCGAGGAGCAGGCCACGGGGCCGCGCCCGGGCGAGGGCGGCGAGGGGTACGACCTGGCCGCGCGCGCCGAGCGCCTGAAGGACTACCCGCTGGCGGCGGCCGCGGGCGAGGAGATGTTCCGGGGCTACGAGGACGGCTTCGAGGCGGGCCTCGCGGCGGTGGTGGCCGGGGTCGGCGTCACCCTGCTCGGCCCCGGCGCACGGCCCGCGTGACGACCGGCGGGAGCAGGTCGGCGGCGAGGCGGCGGGCGCGGGAGCGGGCCAGGGAGCGGGCGGCGGCGGGGCGCTGGGCGGCGGCCGCGGGGGACTGGGCGGCGGAGCGGGGGCCGCGCTCCGGGGCGTCGGCCCGGGTGGCCGCGCGGTAGTGCCGTGACGGGGGGAACGCGGGCGCCGCCATGCCCTTCTTGGACTTGACCCGGATGATCCGGTGCCCGGCCGCCTCCTGCACGCTCAGATGGCAGTCGTCCCGCTCCCGCACCATGTCGAGCAGCTCCTCCTGCACGGGCCCCGGCTCGTCCCAGGTGCCGTACAGCTTCTGGGAGCTCAGGCAGATCGGCTTCAGGCCGCGGTTGAGCACCGCCTCCCAGGCCGCGATGGACACGCCCGGCGTGTGCTCGGAGCGGAAGTCGTCGAGGACCACGATGCCCTCGGGCAGCAGGGTGTCCCTGGCCGCGCCGATGTCGCCGTGCACGTGCTCGTACAGGTGCGAGGCGTCGACGTGCACGAACCGGCAGGACCTCGGCGGCACTTCGCCCGGCACCACCGAGCTGGGCCCGCGCAGGACCCGCGGCAGCTCGTCGTGGAAGGAGAGGTAGTTCCGCTCGAACGCCTGCTTGGTCAGCGTCGGATAGGACTTCTTCGACTCCGCCTTGTTGGCCCCGTCCGGCGCCTCGTCCTCGAAGAGATCGCAGACCGTGTAGCCCTCGCCGTCGACCAGATGGTGGCCGAGGAAAATCGCACTCTTGCCCATATAGACGCCGATCTCCAGGAGATCGCCCCGAACTCCCCGGCTCTCCTGCCGGGTCAGCAGCCAGTCGAACAGCATTTGATCAAGATTCGGGAACCAGCCGGGAACGTCACTGAGCTCTTGCGGCGGCATGGATATGTCGTGCGCAGCAGGCATGAGGGAAAACCACTCTCTTGTTGCGGACGCAAGTTTCCCGGGAAACTAGGGGATACCCCGGAAGCGGTCAAGGCGCGTGCCGCAATGCTGCTTTTGGACATCCGCAGGACGGCTGAGAAGGTCCGGGAAGATGAATTCCCCGTGAACGCGAGCGGATTTTCACCTTACCCGCGGCCGGGGTGCGCGGCACGCCGGTGCCCCGCACCCCCCGACCGCCGAGGAACGCGCCCGCTCAGCCCAGCGCCGCCCGCTTGATCGACCGGGCCCGCCGCGCGACCTTGCGCACCGCCGCGTTGCGCGGGATGAACGCGAGCTGCACCGGGATGCCGCCGGGCAGCGCGAGGGCGGTCAGCCTGCGCTTCTTGAAGTACCGCCAGGTGCGCTCGTTCAGGTGCGCGGCGAGATAGCGCTCCGTGGCCGGGCGCAGGCTCGGGTAGATCTTGGGCTGCATGGCGAAGCCCACGGCGCGCACCAGACCGCTCAGCGCCGCCGCGTCCGGCTCCTTGCGGCGCCCGGAGACGGCCTCGCGGTCGCCGAGCTCGGGCAGCAGCGCGTCGACCAGCGTGACCGGGATGCGGTTGCTGTTCTCGTACGGCTTCAGGCGCTCCAGGAGCGTCTCCGTGCCGATGCGCGCCACCGGCAGGTCGTAGAACGCGGAGGCGGTGAGGAGCGCCGTGGAGAAGCAGCCGACGACGAGGGCGGGCCGCATGCGCTGGTAGAGCACCTCGGCGAGCACCGGTGTGTCCAGGACGGTCAGCTGCACGCCGAGCCGCTCGGCCTCCTGCTCCAGCTGCCGCGACCAGCGCGCGGGGGCCGTCGGATGGGGCTTGAAGACCACCTGCCTGTGGCCGAGCGCCGCCGCGCCGCGCAGCATCCGCGCGTGCAGGTCCTCTTCCTCCTCGGGGTCGAGGATGTTGAGGGCGGAGAGGTACTGGCCGAGCAGCAGCGCCGGTTCGGCGATCCGTGACAGCGCGTCCAGGGAGCCCGACTCCGCCTCGCTGTCGGCGAGTTCACCGAGGACCTTCAGGAAGGTGTCGGTCGGTACGAGCTCGGGCTCGACGGCGAACTCGGTGAGGAGCAGCGGCTTCAGGCCGGGCACCAGGTCGAGGTGGAGCAGTCGCCGCACCCGGGTGCCGACCAGCGGGTCGATCTTGTTGCGGGTGGGGCCGTAGCTCATCAGGCCGTCGGCGTAGACGTCGACGGGCGCGCCCGTGAAGATCTGCGTCAGCGCGAGGGCCGGGTTGACCTGGATGGACTCCACGGCCAGCTCGATGTTGTCGTCGCCGAGGTCCCAGGCGAGCCGCAGATAGCGCTGCCACAGCGGCAGGTCGTCGCCGCGCGGGGACCAACTGCCCGGGTGGAACGGCGAGATGGCCTCGTTCCAGGAGAGCACGTCGTCGAAGCGGCCGCGCAGCCGCTCGAAGCCGGGCATCGTGTCGACGGACGGCGTGGTCTCCGGGGTCGCCGCGTTGTTGGCGATCAGCAGGACGCGCCGGTCGGCCGGGCCGAAGCGGTCGGCGTCCAGGGCGGCGGCCAGGGTGGCGACGCCGTACAGCGTGGACGCGAAGAAGATCTGCGTGGTGCGGCGGCGGGCGTCGGGGCGCGCGGCGGCGAGGGCGGCGGCGTGCGGGTCGGGCACGGCCTGGCCTGCGGGGCTCACGCGGCCACCTCCCCGGCGCCGACGGCGCGGCGGCGCAGTCGGCGCAGCCGCGTGGCGCGCTGGACGTCCATGGAGTCCAGGGCCTCGTCGAGGACGCCCTGGGGCATGCGCTTGAGCGCGGCGGCGCTCAGCGACTTCAGTTTCCGGGCCACGGCCGGCTCGAACCTTTCGATGGATCCCAGGTGGTGGGAGATGATCGCGCAATACGTGCGCACGGCCTTCGGCAGCAGCAGGTCCGCGTCGCGGTCCTCGGCCGTCTCCCGCACCACCTGGTCGAACGCCTTGATGAAGTCGAGCTGGCGGACGTCGCCGATCTGCGTGAGCGACGAGGCGACCCCGCGCCGGTAGAAGACACCGAGCAGCCCCACCGCGGCGAACGACTTCGCCTCCCGGTGCAACCGCCAGATCCACGGCCGGTCCTCGGCCGTGCGCAGCCCGTGGGTGAAGTGCAGAAGCCCCTGGTCGAGCAGGCGGCGGTGGTACATCCCGGCCCAGGCGAAGGCGTAGTCCACGGACGTGGAGCGGTCGGCGGGCAGGATCACGTCGCGCGGGGACATCACCGCACCGCGCAGGCCGTGCGGCACCCGGTGCACGCTGCGGGCGCGCGCGGTGCACTGCACATGGTCGGTGCGGACGAAGTCGCAGCCCAACTCCTCCATGGCGCCGAGCAGTTGCTCGTAGTAGCCGGGGGCGAGCCAGTCGTCGCCGTCGAGGAAGGTGATGTACTCGCCGCGGGCCGCGTCCAGACCCGTGTTGCGGGCCGTGGCCAGGCCCCCGTTCTGTTCATGTCTGAGGTGGACGGCGCCGGGGAGCTCGCGCGCGGCACGCTCCAGCACGTCCGGGGTCTCGTCCGTCGAACAGTCGTCGACGAAAATGAATTCGAAGTCTCCACGCACGTTCGCGTGCAGGGACTTCAAGGTGTCGGGCGCGTATTGCTGCACGTTGTAGAACGGCACGATGACGGAGAGCTTAACCACGTGCGAGACGTTAGGTGTCGGCCCGGCATTCGTCTTGTCCCGCAGTGGGATGTCAGGTGAACGAAGCGTGGCGGAATGGTTAACCGGGCATCCCGTCACACGTTTGCCAGCCCCCTTCGCCATTCGTCGGCATGCTGTTAACCGTTTGTTGCACCTGAGTTGGGCCATCAATCGGAATGCCTTCCTAGCGTCTTCGCTGTGCCAGTAAGCAACAAGACGACGCGGGTCGCCGTGCTCGCCGACTCCGACACCCGGTGGAAATGGGGCTCGCTCACCGCGAAGCGCCTCACGGGAGCCGCCGAGGGCGAGGAGGCCGCACCGGACCTCCGCCTCGACGGTTATCTGCTCCGCGGCCGGGCCACCCCCACCCCCCGCCAGCTCGAAGAGGTCGGGGTGCGCGCGGACAGCATGCGCGAGGTCACCGCCATCGAGTTCCTGAACGCCGTCGGGTCCCGCCGCGACGAGGAGGCGTACGACGTCATCGTCCTCGCCCTCGTCGGCGGCGCCGTCCAGGCCGTCCTGCACGGCCTCGCCCGCGCCCACGACGGCGCGGCCCGGCGCCCCGTCGTCGTCACCGGCTACGTCGGCGTCGTCTACGAGAAGCTGGCCGACGGACTCCTCCTGCGGCACGGCGCGGACGTCGTCCTCGCCAACTCCCGCCAGGACGCGGAGCGGTTCCGCGCCGTGTACGAGGGCGTGGGCGCCGACGCGTCCGGCGTCGTGGAGGCAGCGCTGCCGTTCCTCGGCGGCGAGCCGTACGCGCCCCGCGACCCCTACACCGTCGTCTTCGCCGCCCAGCCCTCCGTGCCGGAGAAGCGGGCCGACCGGGTCTATCTGCTGTCCCGCCTCATCCAGCACGCCCGGCGCCACCCCGAGCGCGAGGTGCTCCTGAAGCTGCGCAGCAAGCCCGGCGAGCACACCACGCACATCGAGGAGCTGCCGTACCAGAAGCTGGTCCGGGGCGAGGAGCAGCCCGCCAACTTCCGCCTCGTCTACGGGCACATGGGCGAGGTCCTGGACCGCACCGACCTGCTCGTCACCGTCAGCTCCACCGCCGCCCTCGAATCCCTGCACCGCCGCATCCCCACCGCCGTCCTCACCGACCTCGGCGTCCGCGAGGCGCTCGGCAACCACGCCTTCATCGGCTCCGGCTGCCTCGCCTCCTGGGACCAGCTCGACGCCGGACAGAGCCCCGAGCCCGACCCCGACTGGGTCGCGCGCCAGGGCGTCGCCGCCGACGGGGCGTACGAGACGGCGTTCGACGCGGCCCGCGCGCGGGTGGCGGAGCTGACCGGCCGGGCCCGCGACGGCAAGCTCCCGCCGATCCAGCCGTACTACACCCAGGTCACCGCCCCCGGCTACCTCCCCGGCATCCTGGCCCGCCACCACCTGGGCCCCGACGCCGCGCCCCTGCCCGGCGCCCCGTCCGCCGACCGCGACCCGGGCCCCGTCCGCCAGGCCGTCCGCAGCGCGGCCCGCGGGGCGTACCGGCACGGCGTGCAGCGGGTCGCGCCGGTGATCCGGCGGATGGGGGAGCTGTGAGGGGGGCGGACGCGGTCGAGGCCGGCGCGACCCCGTCGCACGCGGCCGAGAGCCCCTCGGGCCCCGAGGCCACCGCCATCCCGCCGCAGGGCCCCACCCGGCCCGCGCCGACCACCCCCACCCGGTCCACCCCCGAATCCGCCACCCTCCCCCGGCCCGCCGCCCCGACCAGCCCCCCACCAGGCATCCCTGAAGGAGCCTCCATGTCCAAGCCCCACCCAGCGGGCCCGTCCCACCCGGAGGGCGAACCGGTGCGCCGCGTCCTCGCCGTCATCCCCGCGCGGGGCGGCTCCAAGGGTGTGCCCGCCAAGAACCTCGCGCCGGTCGGCGGCGTCCCGCTGGTGGCCCGCGCGATCCGCGCCTGCGTGGCCTCGCCGCTGGTCACCGACGTCGTCGTGTCCACCGACGACACGGTGATCGCCGAGACCGCGCGGGCCGCCGGGGCCGAGGTCGTGCTGCGCCCCGCCGCCATCGCCGGGGACACCGCGACCAGCGAGGTCGCGGTGCTGCACGCCATGGACGGCTACGAGCAGCGGCACGGCGTCACCGTCGACGTGGTCCTGCTCGTGCAGTGCACCAGCCCCTTCATCGTCCGCGAGGACGTCGACGGCGTGGTCGGGGCGATCACCCGCGGCGGCGCGGACACCGCGCACACCGTCGCGCCCTTCCACGGCTTCGTGTGGCGCGACGCGAGCGACGAGCCGCCCGCCATAGAGGGCGAGCGCACCGCGGCCGAGGGCGGTACGACCACGGTCGTCACCGACACCACCACCTCCGGCGGCTACGGCGTCAACCACGACAAGTCCTTCCGCCCCCGCCGCCAGGACCGCCCCCAGGACCTCCTGGAGACCGGCGCGGTCTACGGCATGGCCGCCACCGGCTTCCGTACCCACAAGCACCGCTTCTTCGGGCACACGGAACTCGTCCGCACCGACCCCGCGCGGGTCCTGGAGATCGACGACCCGCACGATCTCGCCCGCGCCCGCGCCCTCGCCCCGCTCTTCGACGCGGACCGCGACGGCGCCCTGCCGACCCGCGACGACATCGACGCGGTCGTACTCGACTTCGACGGCACCCAGACCGACGACAGGGTGCTGATCGACTCCGACGGACGGGAGTTCGTCACCGTGCACCGCGGTGACGGCCTCGGCATCGCCGCCCTGCGCAGGTCGGGTCTGACGATGCTGATCCTGTCCACGGAACAGAACCCGGTCGTCGCCGCCCGCGGACGGAAGCTCAAGATCCCCGTTCTGCACGGCATCGACCGCAAAGACCTCGCACTGAAGCAGTGGTGCGAGGAGCAGGGCATCGCTCCCGAGCGCGTGCTCTACGTCGGCAACGACGTCAATGACCTCCCGTGCTTCGGCCTCGTCGGCTGGCCCGTGGCGGTCGCGAGCGCCCACGACGTCGTACGCGGCGCCGCACGCGCGGTCACCTCCGTCCCCGGCGGTGACGGCGCGATCCGAGAGATCGCCGCCTGGATCCTCGGCCCCTCCCTCAACAGTTAAGGAAAGTCCCCCCATGAGCAACACGTCCTCCAACGACCGCCTGCGCACCTTCGGTTCGAAGACCGCAGGGCCCGGCCACCCCGTCTACATCACGGGTGAGATCGGCATCAACCACAACGGCGACCTGGAGAACGCCTTCGCGCTCATCGACGTGGCCGCCGACGCCGGCTGCGACGCGGTGAAGTTCCAGAAGCGCACCCCGGAGATCTGCACCCCGCGCGACCAGTGGGACATCGAGCGCGACACCCCCTGGGGCCGGATGACGTACATCGACTACCGCCACCGCGTGGAGTTCGGCGAGTCCGAGTACCAGGCCATCAGCGAGCACTGCGCCAAGCGCGGCATCGACTGGTTCGCGTCCCCGTGGGACACCGAGGCCGTCGCCTTCCTGGAGAAGTTCGACGTCCCGGCGCACAAGGTCGCCTCCGCCTCCCTGACGGACGACGAGCTGCTCCGCTCCCTGCGCGCGACGGGCCGCACGATCATCCTGTCCACGGGCATGTCCACCCCGAAGCAGATCCGCCACGCGGTCGAGGTCCTCGGCTCGGACAACATCCTGCTCTGCCACGCCACGTCGACGTACCCGGCGAAGGCCGAGGAGCTGAACCTCCGCGTCATCAACACTCTCCAGGCCGAGTACCCCAACGTCCCGATCGGCTACTCCGGCCACGAGACGGGCCTGCAGACCACCCTCGCGGCCGTCGCCCTCGGCGCCACCTTCGTCGAGCGCCACATCACCCTGGACCGCGCGATGTGGGGCTCCGACCAGGCCGCCTCCGTCGAGCCGCAGGGCCTGTCCCGCCTCGTCCGCGACATCCGCACCATCGAGGCCTCGCTCGGCGACGGCGTCAAGAAGGTGTACGAGTCCGAGCTCGGCCCGATGAAGAAGCTCCGCCGTGTCGCGGGCGTCGTCGCCGAGTCCGAGACGGGCGACCGCGAGCCGGTCGCGGTCTGACGCCTGTCGGCCCACCGGCGCCCCGGGAACACGGGGCGCCGGTTCCGTCGGCTCCGGCCCCGGGCCCCGGCCCGTCGTGGCCGGGCCTCCGGCGGCTCCACGGGGGACCGTCGCACCGCTGTACACGGGAGGACTCATGTCAGTACGAAGCGGTCGGCGCACCGCCACCCCGACGACCGACGGCGGCACGCTGGCGTTCGTGGAGTCGCCGGTGCAGTTGCTCAATGTGCTGGAGTGGGCGCACACGGCGGTGCGGGGTGAACTCCCGCAGGAGGACCGGCCGGTGGACGAGCCGGCGGACCTCTCGGCGAGCCCCTCGGCGGACCCGCCCGAGGAACTGACCCTGGTCGTCCTCTCGCCCACCGACCCCATGACCCGCGGCCAGCTGCGCCGCATGTGCGAACTGGCGCGCGGCGAGGGCTTCCATGTGCGCTGGGAGGAGGCGCGGGGCGGCACCACGGCGCCCTTCCACACCATCGGCGGCCTGGCCGGACCGCTGCGCAGGGCCCGCCGGATAGTGATCGGCGACCCGTTCTCCCGCTACGTACAACTGCTCCTGTCCATCACCCGCGCCCGCGACCTGGTGGTCGTGGACGACGGCACCGCGACGATGGAGTTCATCTCCCAACTGGCGCGCGGCGAACGCCTGGTGCGCTGGCACCGCAGGGGCGGCCGTCCGGGCGCGCGGGACATGGTGTTCATGCCGGTGTCGTCCAAGGCGCGCCGCCGCCTGACGCCGAGCGGCGACCGCAAGGTCGAGGTCTTCTCGTCGATGCCGATCGAGTCGGCGCCGGACGGGGTGACCGTCACGGCGAACGCCTTCGCCTGGACGCGGGCCCGCTTCGGCCCGCCGCGCATCACGAAGGGCTCGGACCTGGTCGGCACGTCCCTGGTGGAGACGGGCGTGGTGGACCTGGACCGCTATGTCGAGGCGGTGGCGGCGCTGGCGCACACGCACGGCGCGACGCGCTACTTCGCCCACCGCAGGGAGAGCGCGGAGAAGCTGCACCGCCTGGCGGTCGACACGGGCCTCCAGGTCGTACGCCCCGACCTCCCCCTCGAACTCATCGCCCGCAGAGGCCCCATCGGCCGCACCATCCTCAGCTTCCCCTCCACCGTCGTCCACACCCTCCCCCTCGCCCTCGCGGGCACCGAGGTCAAGGTCGCCGTCATGGACATCGACCCGTCCTGGCTCACGGACACGGCTTCCCCCCGGGCACAGGGGTTCCTTGCGGGGGTGACGGGGACGGCTCGGGATGTGCAGCGGTTGGCTTCGGAGGTCGATGCCTCCGTGGCGGCCAAGGCCCCGGGGGGCCTTGCGGCTGCCGCGGGGGCGCCTTCGACGCTGGGGCAGACGGCCTCGGCGTAAACCGGGCCGCGCTGCCCGTCCCACCTGCGGCTACTTGGCAAAATCTTTCGACTGCGGTGCGTGACATGAGGACCCGCTCATTCCGTCCTCCTGGCCGAAAGTCGGCACCCCAGTCCTTCGCGTTTGCCGTTGGCGAACTCCGGCTCTCCATGAGCATTCACTGGTGAACAGGGGCTTGATGGGGCTGTAGTGGACTCTTGATTCGCAGGTGTCACGTGGTGAAGGCGCATTGGCCGATACTCGCCCTCGGCTGCGCACGCCCAGTGAGGCGCCGTGACAACCGGCGATGCGCTGTGGCCTGAGTCACGTTGACCGCTTCTGCGGGCCCGGCATTTACTCACCTCCGCCGTGAACATCCTGTGACGGCGATCTGTAACTCTGGGGTGGGGACTGTGGAGTTGAGTCGAAGGTCGCACAGGTGTGCGCGGACGACGAGGTGGGGAGTGGCCGCGGCCCTTGTGGTGGCGGCCACGACGTCGCTGTCCGTGGGAGCGACACCGGCGGCCGCCGCGACGTGCACGACCGGCACGCTGCCGGACTTCAACGGTGACGGCATTCGCGACATGGCCGTGGCCGACCCCGAGGCGACCGTCGACGGCAAGGCGAACGCGGGCCTGGTCCGGGTCGTCCTCGGCGGCGACAAGGGCGTCACGGAGATCTCCCAGTCGCTGAGCGGCATGAACGCCGACCCGGAGGCGGGCGACAAGTTCGGCGCGTCGATCGCCGTGTACGACGCCGACATGGACGGCTGCGACGACCTGGTGGTGGGCGCTCCCCACGAGGACGTCACCACCGCCGACGGCGCCCAGGCGGACGCCGGCGCGGTCTACGTCGTCCACGGCCGACCGGCGGGCATCGGAGCGGGCTCCACCATCAAGAGCTACACCCAGGCCGGTCTTGACGGCGACACGGCCACGGAAGCGGGCGACCTCTTCGGGTACGCCCTCGCGGCCGGTGCCAAGTCGGGCGGCAAGCCGTACCTCGCCATCGGCGTGCCGGGCGAGGCCATCGGCAGCCTCTCGGACGCGGGCTGCATCCACTACGTCCAGGGCGCCAAGAAGACCACGGTCAACCAGGACGACCCGGATGTGCCCGGCGTGGCCGAGGCCCACGACCGGTTCGGTCAGACCCTCGCGGCCACGAGCCGCTTCATCGCGGCCGGGGCGCCCGGCGAGGCGATCGGCGACGAGTCGTTCGCCGGGGCGGTCACGCTGTTCAACCACACCATCGAGGACGGGCGGCCGACCTCCCTGGACGGGGTGGACGAGAACCACCCGGCTCTGGTGTCCGGCGCGTCCGCCAAGGACGACCGCTTCGGTACGGCGCTGTCCATGGTCCCGTACCGGCCGTCGGGCGCGGACTCCGAGACGGACGCGTTGCTCGCCGTCGGCACACCCAACGAGAACGTGGGCACCGTCGCGGACGCGGGCGCCGTCACCGTCCTGCGGGTCAAGCCGTCCGGCGCCGTCACCGAGGTCAACTTCATCGACCGCCTCGCGTCCGGCGGCGACGACCGGCCCGCCGCGTCGGACTTCTTCGGCCAGCGCGTCGCCCTCGCCAACACCGAGCCGGGCGAGACCGGCACCGCCGAGACCGTCAAGCTCGCCGTCGGCGTCCCCAACCAGGAAGTGGGGACCGCGGAGAACGCGGGCGCCGTGCACGTCCTTTCCGCCCTCGGATCGCCCGGGCGGGGGAGCAAGGTCCTCACGCGCGGCCACGGCCTGCCGGGACCGGCCGAGTCGCGCGACTTCGCGGGGCTCGGGCTGTGGGCCACGTACAAGGACCTCTACGTCGGCGTGCCGTACAGCAAGACGTCGGGGGACCGCCGGGGGCTGGTGTACGCGGCGTCCTGGAAGCACATCGAGGACGGCACGGGGTCGGTGCGCACGGTGAAGCCGGGTGCGGACGGCATCCCGGACGAGGGCAAGGCGTTCGGCTCGAACATCCGGTAGCCGACGCCGGGCGGACGCACGCGCCACGGTGCGCGGGCCGACTCCGCCCGCGACGCGAGCGGGGCCTTCGACGCAGGGGCAGCAGGGGCAGCAGGGGGACCAGGGGGCATGGTGAAGAGCAGGGCAGTACGGCGTGCGCGAAGAACGGCCGTGGTGGCCGGAGTGATCACATCCGTCCTTGCGGCCGGGGTCACCGGACTGCCCGCGGCGGCCGTGACACCGTCCGAACGGCCGCCCGCGGCCACGGACAAGGCGCCGCGTACCGCGTTCACGGACGACGCGGCCGCACGGCGCGCGGATGCGTCCGGGAAGCGGGTCGAGGTCCTCGGCCGACGTACCGAACGCGGCCAGACCTTCGCCAACCCGGACGGCACCTTCACCGTCAAGGAGTTCGCGCAGCCCGTCCGGACGCGGAAGGGCGGCACGTGGGCCGACATCGACACGACGCTGGTCAAACAGCCGAACGGCGCCCTCGCCCCCAAGGCCACGCCCATCGCTGTGACCCTTTCCGGCGGTGGGGAGGGCCCGTTCGCCACGATGGCGCGCGACGGCCGGACACTCTCCCTGTCCTGGCCCGGCAAGCTGCCCGCGCCCGACGTCGAGGGCGCCACGGCCACGTACCGCGCGGTGCTGCCGGACGTCGACCTGGTCGTGCGCGCGGAGCCCGAGGGTTTCGCGCATCTGCTGGTCGTCAAGTCCGCGAAGGCGGCGGCTGATCCGAAGCTGGAGGCCATCAACCTTCCCGTCGATGCCCGGGGCGTCGACGTCCGCAGGGACGCCGAAGGCGGGCTGGTCGCCAAGGACGGACGAACCGGAGGCACGGTCTTCGAGGCCCCGCAGCCGGTGATGTGGGACTCGAGCGGTGACAGCCGGGCCGCGGGGCGCGACAAGGGCGCGGCGGCGGCTCCGCAGGCCGTACCGGGCGACGGCGCCCGGGTCGCGGATGTCGCGCTCGGTCTGCGGCGCGACGTCATGACCCTGAAGCCGGACATGAAGCTGCTCAGGGGCGAGCACACCCGCTTCCCGGTGGTCATCGACCCGGTGGCGCGGACGAAGAGCCGCACGGCGTGGACCTGGGTGTCGTCCGCGAAGCCCGGCCTGGAAGGCTGGAAGTTCCCCAACTCCGACGACGGCGTCGAGTCCGGCAAGGGCGTCGGTCGCTGCCCGGCGAACTTCTCCGTGCGCTGCACCGGCAGCGACGACGTACAGCGGCAGTACTACGCGATGCCGACCGGAAGCTTCGAGGACAAGAGGATCCTCAAGGCCGAGTTCGCGATCACGCTGGTGCACACGTACAACAGCGAGGCGCGCTCCGTGCAGCTGCACCGCGTGAACAGCTCCGGCGGCAGCGCCATCAACTCCCGTACGAACTGGTCCAACAGGCCGTCGAGCAAGGACCACATCACGTCGGAGTCGCCGACCGACCCGACCGGCTCCTGCTCGGCCACCAACCAGAACGTGCGGTTCAACGTGAAGGGCACCCTGCAGAAGGCGGCGTCCAGCGGCTGGGACACCACCACGTTCGGGCTGCAGGCCGCGAGCGAGGACTCGTACGTGTCGTGGAAGCGGTTCTGCAACAACGCGGCGCTGGAGGTCACGTACAACAGGGCGCCCTACCAGCCCAAGATGGACGACCTGTCCATGGACCCCGGAGGCAAGTGCGCCTACGGGGAGGCCGCCAAGCACTACACGAAGAAGGCACCGACGCTGTCCGTGGACATCTGGGACCCGGACCACGGTGACGCCCACGGCAACTCGGAGAAGCTCAGGGCCCAGTTCGAGATCTTCTGGACGGACAAGAACGGCGCCGAGAAGAAGCACGTCGTCACGACCGGCTACAAGCAGTCGGTGTCGCAGCGCGGCCGCAACAGCGGTGTCGCGGGGTTCGACTACAAGGTCGGCGAGGACATCCCCGGCGACGGCACGGGCTCCTTCACGCTGCCGCAGAACACCGTGATCGGATGGTGGGTGCGCGGTGGTGACGACATCGAAGGATCGGACGAGTCCTGGGGGCCGTGGAGCCACGAAGGCTCCGGCACCCGGTGCGAGTTCATCCTCGACTCGACCAAGCCCGACGCCCCGGAAGTGAAGTCCGAGAAGTACCCCAACGACGACAAGTGGCACGCGGGCGTGGGCGACTACGGCACCTTCGAGCTGCACTCCGAAGGAACCGACGTGGTCAAGTACCGCTACCAGTTCACGGGCGAGGAGGAGCGGACCGTCACGCCGGGCGCGCCCGGCAGACCGGTCACCGTGCGCTGGATGCCGCGCCGGGAGGCCCCGATGACCCTGTTCGTCAGGGCGGAGGACCGGGCGGGCAACAGCAAGGACATCACCAAGTCCTACCGCTTCCGGGTCGCCAAGGGCCGCTCGGCCAAGGCCGCCTGGGCCCTCGCGGACCCGGTCGGGTCCCAGCAGGCCGCGGGGAACGACGGCACCCCGGCGGCGACGGCCGGACCGGGAGTGACGTTCGGCGAGGACGGCCCGCACGGCTCGGTGCGCACGGCGGCGACCCTGAACGGCGGCAGCGGTGCCTACCTCAACACCGGTCAGCACGTCGTCGACACGGACAAGACGTTCTCCGTGGCGGCCTGGGTGCAGCTCCCCGAGCTGCCGAAGAGCTCGATGAGCGTGATCAGCCAGGACGGCACGGCCCAGTCGGGCTTCTCGCTCGGCTACGACGCCACGTCCAAGCGCTGGTCCTTCCTGGCACCCGACAGCGAGATCGACTCGATGATCTCGTGGCAGGTCCAGGGACCCAGGCCCGTGCCCGGCGAGTGGACCCACCTCGTCGGCGTCTACGACAAGGACGAGGTCAAGGGCAAAACCCCGGGGACCATGCGCATGTACGTCAACGGCACGCTCGTGCAGGGCGACATCCAGGAACGCCCGACCACCTGGAACGCGACCGGCTCACTGCAGATCGGGCGCGCCCTGGAGCCCGACGGATACACCGCGCACCTCAAGGGAACCGTCGCGGACGTCCAGGCCTTCGACCGGGTCCTCTCCGCCGGTGAGACACAGAGCCTGGGCGGAATCCCGCCGCTGCAGCGCGCCTACTGGGACATGGACGAGTCCGCGGGCGGGGTGGTCCCGGACCGGTCCGGGGGCAAGGGCCTGACGATGCGCGGCGGTGCGTCCGTCTACCAGGCGGACGACTCCTGCGACGTCCTCGACCCGAACTGCAAGCCGGCCGAGCAGCCGGTGTGGGGCGACGGCCATCTCGCGCTCGACGGCAAGGACGGGTACGCGAGCCGCCCGGCCGGACTCCTGAAGTCCAAGGCCAGCTTCACGGTCACGGCGCGGGCCAGGCTCGCCTCGCCCGACGCCACGGCCGACCAGACGGTGTTCTCGCTGCCCGGGACCGAGGGCTCGGCGGCCACCGTGCGGTTCGACAAGGACTCCGGTCGCTGGCAGCTGCGGCTGACCGAGAAGGACAAGCCGGACGCGGCCCAGCAGGAGGTGACCGCGAAGGGAGTCCAGCCCAGCAGCTCGGGCGACGGCGACCACCTGGCGCTGTCCTACAACGCGCTCTTCGAAGAGGTCCGGCTCTACGTGAACGGCCAGTGGACCGACCAGGTCGTGAAGTGGCCCAACGACTGGGACTTCGCCACGGCCGGAGTGCAGGTGGGCCGCTCGGGACCGACCTCGGGATCGCAGTACTTCTCCGGCGCGATCGACGAAGTACGGGTCTTCGAAGGGGCCTTCGACGAAGCCCTGGTGGCGACCGTCGCGCGCCTGGAGTCCGGCGTGAACCTGGACGGAACGGTGACGTAGCCGCGGGCAGCCGGACGGGGCGGCACCGAGAACCGGCCGCCCCGTCCGCCGCGCATTCCGCTGACACCCCTCTCTTCCGCTTCCGCGACCTTCCCGGAGTGATGACATGTCTACGTCCCGTCGGTTCCGCCTGCCCTCCTGGTCCGCACACCCAGGAGCACGCCGTCAGGTGGTCCTCGCCCTCGGCGTCTCCCTGGCCGTGGGGCTGCTCCCGCAGTACGTCCCGCAGGCGGCGGCCGACGACAAGGGCCGCACCCGCCCGGGCCTCCAGAAGGACCTCGGCGAGCCCGTGCCCGGCACGGACCTCAAGCCCGAGGGCGGCAAGGCCGACCCGGCGGAGAAGGCACGGGTGGACAAGCCCGCACCGGTCAGCTGGCCGAAGCCCGGAAGCGACGCGGTGTCGGTCGGCTCCTCGGCACGGCCGACCAAGGCGACCGGTCTGCCCGTGAAGATCGGCCCACCCGAGGAACGCGCGAGATCCGGACCGGGGGTCCCGGACACCGTCAAGGTCGACGTGGTCGGCCGGGGGAAGACGAAGGCGGCGGGCGTCGACGGCGTCCTGCTCACGATCGCCGATGGCGGGAAGACCAAGGGGAAGGCCGCGGGGAAGGCCACGGCGAACGGGTCCGAGGACGCACGCAAGAGCGGGTCCGACGCGCCCAAGGGCGCACCGACGGACGGAGCGGACCGCCCCGGGGTCGCGCGCCTCACCCTCGACTACTCCGGCTTCGCCGACGCGTACGGCGCTGGATACGGCTCCCGCCTCCGCCTCGTACAGCTCCCGGAGTGTGCCCTGAGCACGCCGCGGAAGAGCGGCTGCGCCACCGCGCGCGAGCTGCGGACCGCCAATGACACCACCGCCAGGACACTGAGCGCCGACGTCCCGGTCGGGACACGCGGCGACCGGTCCGCCGCCACCGTGCTCGCGGCCACCGCGGGAGCCTCCGGCGACCAGGGCAGCTTCGGCGCCACCCCGCTCGCCCCGTCCGCCGAGTGGAGCGTCTCCAACTCCTCCGGCGCCTTCAACTGGACGTACCCACTGCGCACACCGCCCGCCCCGGGCGGACTCGTGCCGTCGGTCGCGCTCGGCTACAACTCCCAGTCCGTCGACGGCCAGACCGGCGCGACCAACAACCAGGGCTCCTGGATCGGCCAGGGCTTCGGCTACGAGCCCGGCTTCATCGAGCGGCGGTACAAGCCGTGCGCCGACGACGGCCACGACAAGGCCAACGGCGACCAGTGCTGGGCCTACGACAACGCCACCATCCAACTGGCCGGCGGCAGCTCCGGCGAGCTGATCCTGGACGACGCCACGGAGAAGTGGCGGATCAGCGGCGACGACAACAGCAAGGTCGAGAAGCTGTCCGGGGCCGGCAACGGCGATGACAACGGCGAGCACTGGCGCGTCACCACGACCGACGGCACCGAGTACTACTTCGGCCTGGACAACCTGCCCGGATACACCTCGGGCAAGGAACAGACCGGATCGACCTGGACCGTCCCGGTCTACGGCGACGACGCCAAAGAGCCCTGCTACGACGCGACGTTCGCCAACGCCCACTGCAAGCAGGCCTGGCGCTGGAACCTCGACTACGTCGTGGACCCGCACGGCAACGCCATGTCGTACTTCTACGGCAAGGAGACCAACTACTACACCCAGGGCCTGAAGACCGACGAGAACGGCAAGTCCTACACTCGCGGCGGCTACCTCAAGCGCATCGACTACGGTCAGCGCCACGAGAAGGTGTACAGCACCCCCGCCGCCGCCCGCATGGTGTTCGACACCGACGAGCGCTGCCAGGGCGCGGCGGCGGACTGCCAGCCCGGCGACCTCACGGACGCGACGGCGGGGCGCTGGCCCGATGTCCCCTGGGACCTCAACTGCAAGGCCGAGACGAAGTGCAAGGGCCAGAACAGCCCCACGTTCTGGACCCGCAAGAAGCTGAACAAGGTCACCACGCAGATCCGGTACGGCGACGGCTACGCGGACGTCGACTCCTGGGACCTCGGCCACCTGTTCACGGACAACGGCGACAGTTCCAGATCGCTGTGGCTCAACACCATCAAGCAGACGGGCCACGCGGGTTCCGGCACGGCCGAGACCCCTTCTGTCGAGCTGGGCGGAGAGCAGCTGGCCAACCGTGTCCGCAAGAAGGACGACCCCATCCAGGACCTGAAGCGCTTCCGCCTCGCCTCGGTCGCCAACGGCTCCGGCGGTCGGCTGAGCGTCGTCTACCGGAAAGCCGAGTGCACGGCGGCCGACCTGCCCCCGGCGGACTCGCCCAAGACGGCCTGCTTCCCGGTGAAGTGGAACCCGCCCGGCAAGGAGAAGCCGATCACCGACTGGTTCCACAAGTACCTCGTCGAGCGCGTGGTCGAGGACGACGTGGCCGCGGACGCGCCGGACAGCGTCAGCACGTACGAGTACGAGGGCGCGGCGGGCTGGAAGAAGGCCAAGGCCGACGGCATCACCAAGGACGAGTACCGCACGCACAGCGACTGGCGTGGCTACGGCAAGGTCCGCGTGACCAAGTCCGACGGCACCGTCAGCTCCTCCGACCAGCGCACGGAGCACGTCTTCCTGCGGGGGCTCGGTGGTGAGGTCACGGACTCGACCGGCACCAAGCACACCGACGCGGACGAGCTCTCCGGGCAGGAACTGGAGACGACCACGTACGACGGCG
This sequence comes from Streptomyces sp. NPDC040610, assembly GCF_055594065.1. Taxonomy (NCBI): domain Bacteria; kingdom Bacillati; phylum Actinomycetota; class Actinomycetes; order Kitasatosporales; family Streptomycetaceae; genus Streptomyces; species Streptomyces sp. NPDC040610. Next base: position 520,639 of record NZ_JBVIXA010000001.1, read on the forward strand.
GCTTCGGCGCCGACAAGGTCGTCTCGAAGAGCATCAGCACGGCGTGGTCCCACACCACGGCGACCCGGGAGAAGACCTGGGGGACCCGCAAGGCGTACTACGTGCGCCCCCAGACCACGCGGACGTACACCGCGCTCGGCGGCGGCAAGTGGCAGGAGGTGGCCGCCACCACGCGCTACGACTCCACCACCGGCCGCGCGGTCGAGACCGACGACTTCGGTGAGGTCGGCGACGGCACCGACAACCAGTGCGTCCGCACCGAGTTCGCGGACAGCAAGGGCGCGCACATCTACGACCTGGTCTCCCGTGTCGAGAAGGTCGCCGTCACGTGTGAGGCGAAGCCGGACCGCAAGACCCAGGTCATCTCCGACGACCTGACGTTCTACGACGGCAAGGGTCTGGGAGAGGCGCCCACCAAGGGCGACACCACGAAGGTGCGGCGGCTGTCCAAGCACGACGGCACCACCGCCACCTACCAGACGGTGACGGAGACCGCGGCGACGGACTTCGACAGGTTCGGGCGGCCCCTGAAGGTCAAGGACGCCAAGGGCACCGAGACCACGTTCCAGTACACCGAGACCGACGGCCTGACGACCAAGCAGACGGAGACCAATCCGCTGGGCTGGCAGGTGTCCACGGAGTACGTCCGCTCCTGGGGGTCCCCGTCCGCGCAGATCGACATGAACGGCAAGCGCAGCGACCTCGGGTACGACGCCCTCGGGCGGCTCACCTCGGTGTGGATGCCCGACCGGAACAGGGACAAGGACTTCTCCCCGTCGATCAAGTACAGCTATCTGATCCGCCAGAACGCCCCGACCGCGGTCAAGACGGAGAAGATCGAGAACAACGGCACGTCCTACGGCACCGAGTACACGCTCTACGACGGCATGCTGAGACCCCGTCAGCAGCAGTCCGAGGGCCCGGGCGGCGGCCGGATCGTCGCCGACACGCGCCATGACGCCTTCGGCAACGTCGTCGAGACGGCCACGGACTACTACACCAAGAAGGCTCCCAGCGACGAGATCTTCAAGCCCACCGGTGAGGTGGACGGCCAGACCGTCACCCGGTACGACGGCGCCGGTCGCAAGACGGCCGAGATCTTCCAGGTCGCCGACGAGGAGAAGTGGCGCACCACGTACGCCTACGGCGGCGACCGCGTCCACGTCGATCCCCCGGCCGGTGCCGTGCCCACCACGACGGTCACCGACGGCCGCGGCAGGACGTCCGAGATCCGCCGCTACAAGGGCGACAAGCCCGTGCCCACGGGCACCGCGGCGGACTACGAGGCCACGTCCTACACCTACACCCCGGCCGGACAGCTGAAGTCCGTCGAGGACCCGGCGGGCAACTCCTGGTCGTACGGATACGACCAGCGGGGCCGCAAGACGTCGGCCACCGACCCGGACACGGGCCAGTCCACCTACTCCTACGACGTCCTCGACCGGCTCGTCTCCACGACGGACATGCGCGGCAAGAGCCTGTCCACGAAGTACGACGAGCTGAGCCGCCCGACGTCCACCTGGGAGGGCAAGCCCGACGAGGGCACCCAGCTGACCGCGACGACGTACGACCACGTCGCCAAGGGCCAGCCGTACGGCACGTACAAGTACGAGAACGGCAAGGTCCAGACCTCGACGCTCAACGTCCAGCTGGACGAGCTGTACCAGCCGACGCTGACCAAGGTGGCGCTGGGCGGTGACACGGCCGCCGAGCTCGCGGGCACCTACGAGTTCGGCACCCAGTACAACCCGGACGGCACCGTCCAGTCGCAGAGCGTCCCCGCCGCGGGCGGCCTCGGCTCCGAGACGCTCACCTACACCTACGACGAACTGCAGCGCCCGACCCAGCTCCTGTCGACCCTGGACGGCAAGCGCCAGGGGGCGTACGTCGGACAGGCCTCGTACGCCCCGACCTCCCAGCTCCAGCAGCTGGAGCTGGGCACGATCGGCGGCTCGGAGGGCAAGAAGACCTGGCTCACCTACGAGCGCGAGCGCGGCACCGACCGGCTCTCGAACTCCCGGGTGGACGTCTCGGGCGTCGACGCGGTGACGTACGACGCCGACTACACGTACGACGCGTCCGGCAACGTCACCTCCGTCGCCGACACACCCACGGGCGGCCAGGCGGACGTCCAGTGCTTCCGCTACGACTGGCAGCGCAGGCTCAAGTCCGCCTGGGCGACGGCCAACGCCGCCGACGAGGCCGCGGGCACCGGCAAGCAGAACAAGGCGTGCGCGGACGACCCGAGCGCGCCGACCCTCGGCGGCCCCGGGGCCTACTGGCAGGACTTCGACTACGACGCCTCGGGCAACCGCAGCAAGCAGGTCCTGCACGGGGTCGGCGGCAAGCCCGACGTGACGCGGACGTACACCTACGGCAAGGACGCGGACGGCAACGGCGGCCCGCACACCCTCACCAAGGTCGTCACGGACACCCCGGCGAGCGGCAGCGGCCCCGCCGTGAAGTCGCAGGACACCTTCGCCTACGACGCCTCGGGCAACACCCGCCGACGGGTCCTCAACGGCACGACACAGGACCTGACCTGGAACGCCGAAGGCAAGCTGACGAAGTCGGCGAAGCCGGACGCGGAGGCCTCGGCCTTCTCCTACGACGCCGGCGGCAACCGCCTGCTGCGCAAGGAACCCGGCGAGCAGACGCTGTACCTGCCCGGCATGGAACTCAGCCTGAACACCGACACCCGCGCGGTGCGGGCGACCCGCTACTACTCCTTCGCCGGCCAGACGGTGGCGATGCGCACGACGAAGGGCGTGCAGTTCCTGGCGGGCGACCACCACGGGACGTCGCTCGCGGCGGTCGACGCCCAGTCCGGTGCCGTGACCCGGCGCCGCATGGACCCCTTCGGCAACGCGCGCGACGCCGGTGTGACCGATCCCTGGGTGGACGACAAGGGCTTCCTCGGCAAGCCCGTCGACACGTCCACGGGGCTGACCCACATCGGGGCCCGCGAGTACGAACCCGAGAACGGTCGCTTCGTCTCGGCCGACCCGCTGATCGACTTCAACGATCCGCAGCAGATCAACGGGTACGCGTACGCCAACAACAGCCCGGTGACGATGTCCGACCCGACGGGTGAGAAGCCCGACGAGTGCGCCCTCATCGGTGTCTCGTGCCGGCTGAAGGACAACGGCGGCTGGACCTCCAAGCCGACGCCGGTCTACAAGAAGTACTACATGCTCGACAAGACACCGGCCCAGCGGAAAGCCGTCATCGTCCGCACCAGGGCCAACGTCGAGCAGAGCCGCGCCGTCCTGGCCGCCAAGGAACTCGGCAAGATCGTCCAGGACGAGCTGGGCATCACGGACGCCCTCGACTGCTTCAGCACGGGCAGCCTCGGCTCCTGCGGGGCGACCATCCTCAATGTCGTCACGAGCGCGATCGGCGCGAAGATCGGCCAACTCGCCAAGAAGTACGTGTGGAACTGGAAGAAGGGCATCGCACTCGCCAAACGCGTCTGGGGCCTGCTCGGCAAACTCAAGAGCAGCTACGGCAAGTGGCGCAGCCTGGACAAGAAGGCCGACAAACTGGAGGACGCGGCCGAGAAGTCGTGCGCGTCCAACAGCTTCACGCCCACGACCAAGGTCCTGATGGCCGACGGCACCACCAAATCCATCAGAGACGTCGACATAGGCGACAAGGTCCTCGCCACCGACCCGAAGACCGGCAAGACCAAGGTCCGCACGGTCACGGCGGAGATCAAGGGCAAGGGCCCCAAGAACCTCGTCAAGGTCACGCTCGCCGTCGACGGCAAGAAGTCCCCCAAGAAGTCCGCCAGGACGGCCTCCGTCACAGCGACGGACGGACACCCCTTCTGGGTCCCGGAGTTGGGCAAGTGGCTCGACGCGACCGACCTGCGGTCGGGGCAGTGGCTGCGGACCAGCGCGGGGACGTATGTCCAGGTCGCGGCGGTCGAGCGGTGGACGCAGTCGGCGACGGTCCACAACCTGACGGTTGCGGATCTGCATACGTACTATGTGGGGGCGGGGAACGCACCGGTACTCGTTCACAATTCAGGTGGTACCTGTCCGCTCTACCGAAGTGACACCCGCGGCCCGGACGAGATATTTGAGTCGGGATTTGAGCCGAGAGGCGACAATATGGACCTCCTGGAGCATGCATCTGGATACTCAAGGGACTCTGGATATATTTCCACCACCACTTCAGAGTCTGTGGCGATCAAGCGCGGCGGAAACGTCTACGAAATTCGCGGCGTTGATGGAGTGGATGTGAACAAGGAATTTCCTGGGAATCCGTTTGCGCATGAAAGGGAGACTGCAATTCCAGGGCGGGTTGATACGAGTTGCATCGTTGCTTGCAGACTTCGAGACGGAACTAGGGTTCCTAACCCCAACTATGGCGGGGGATGATTGTGGAGGAGTTGGCTCGGACCGCAATCAGGGCAAACGGGGAGAAAGTCAACGTGTTGCTCCAAATTTCTACACTGCCTTCGACTCTTCGGGTGAGATTGACCGATGAAGAGTTTGAGCGAGTCTATGAAGAGGTTGATTTGGTGGAGTGTCTCAAATCAGCCCGCCGCGATCTCGAAGCCATGGGGCTGCTCCTGTGTTGCCAGGGTGTGAGATTGAATGTCTTCCCGTCGGGGATGGCGAGGCAGATGACGGAAGGGCGATTGGCCTACTCGTTGGAAGCCGGAAAGGAACTCTCTGATGACGATCTCGTGGATATCTTCGCTCCAGCAGACTGTTCCGAAGTCGCAACGCTAGAAGACCAACTAGCGGCAATGAGGGAACTGTTTCGCATGAAACGAAGTTGATTCACCTTGGGTGAATTTGATGGCCCCACCGGATTATTCCGATGGGGTCATCAGTGCGGATTGGCGGCAGCGCTGACGGCGACGTCAGCAGACGGCTGCTGTGGTCGACGGGTCTTCAGGGGCGCTGTTGGTCGCGCTGAGCGCGTCGTTGATGGTGTCGATGGCCTGGCGCTGGAGGCGCAGCCGCACATGGGCGTAGGCGCCGGCGGTGACGCCGAGGTGGGCGTGGCCAAGCAGCTCCTTGATGACGACGAGGTCGACGCCTTGTTCCAGGAGCAGGGTCGCGGTTGAGTGCCGGAGATCGTGGAAGCGGATGGTTCGGAGTCCTGCGCTGTGGAGGAGGCGGCGAAAGCGGCGGGTGAGGTTGCCGGGGTCGAGCGGCTTGCCTTTCGTGGTGGTGAAGACGAGCCCGGTGTCCATCCAGCCTGTTCCGGCCGCCTGGCGCTCTTCCTCCTGCCGTTCCTGGTGGATCTTGAGGGAGCTGATGCATTCGGTGGGGAGGGCGATGCGGCGTTCGGAAGCGAGCGTCTTGGTGTTCAGGGCGGTCAGGCCCTGGCTGCGGGTGCGCTGGAGGGAGCGGTGGATGGTGGCGGTGCCGCCGTCGAGGTCGAGGTCTTGTTGATCATGCCCGATGGGTGGAGCCGCTAAAGCGTGAAGGGTTTCGGGCTCACTCCTTGGCGCAGGTGGTCCTCTCGGTGATGGGGGCCTTTCGATCACTTCTTGGAATACCGCGAGAAGCCGTACCTGGGCTGAATCGAATGATGGCAGTAGCTAACGGCAACAACCCCCAGCGTCATCCATCTGGTATTAATGGGCAGCAGTGGAACTTCTTCTCGTGGAGGCGCCCGCAGTTTGACGATCCAGGTAAGGGGGCAGATTTGTATGAGCTTCCATTGGAGATGTTCCCCGGACTCTTGGGTGTGATGATTCCAGGGCCGGGGAGAGTGTCGTGATCGGTCTCTGGAGCAAGTCGCAGGTGATGGAGAGATGGCGGAAAAATCCGAGGGAGAGCTTGGTCGGCTCTGGGCCCGCCCTGCGGTGTCGTCAGCTGGGGCGTTGGCGGTTTTTCATGTGGAAGTTGGACGATGGGAGGAAGCGGAGAGCTTCGCCCGCCGCGTTCGAGAGCTCGTAGCAGCCGGGGTTGAAATGTCCCGGAACGGAGAATTGTTCGAACTGGATCAGCTTCCAGTGGATGCCCTTCCGGACTGGGTCAGCGGTGACGACTTCTCTCAGGTGCGCCGGGATGCCCGTCTTCGGTACTCCCTGCATCGTGGTGAAGAGGAGTGGACGACCCAGGATCTTCTCTTCGCGTTCGAGCCGAAGCAGAGGCATTGGAAATGGTGGGATGTGACTCTGCTTGGCGGAAACCTACTTCAAGTGTGGGTAGATTCTCTGGGTGAACCCGTCTTCGCCTGCGATGAATTGAGATGGATTCTCTATCTAAGTGGTGCTCATGCCGTCGTCGGGCCGTCGCTGTTGTCGCCCGATCTTTGGGGCCAGGAACCGTCGGCTGGCGTCGACGTTGATTCCTCGCGCTCAGGTTGATTCGCCTCCATCAGGCAAATCTGAAGCCCTGCCAGGTGCGTCTTGGGTGTACGGGACGCTGCGGGCGCTCAAGGGCAGGGCGTTGGTCGCTGTGTAGTAGGGCCTCAGGCGGGTCGTGGTGGTGGGGTGGGCGTGGGGGAGCTCCGTCGCGGGGTACGTGTCCGTCTTCTTGCGTTCGACTGTGTCTCCTGTGATGCGGCCCAGGTGGATCCGGCCCGCCGTGGTGTGTACGTGGACATCCCAGATCGTGTGGTCCGCCGTGCCGTGGTGGGTCTGTGCTTCGGCGTAGGGATCGTGAAGTGGAAGTGGGTCGGGGTGAGGTTGTGGGCCGGCACGGTGATGTCGGGGGTGGGTGGGGTGTGTGGGGGGCTTGATGCGGGGGGGGGGGGGGGGGGAGGGTCACCGTCGTTCCCTCGGGTGGAAGTTGGGCGTTTCCGAGGAGGTGGGCCGTCACCGTGGCCCCCGTTTCGTCGATCAGGACCTGGTCCACCTCCGCGTGTGCCGGGCGGAGCCACGTGCGCAGGGCCAGGTAGTCGTCGCGTTTGCGTAGGAGGAGACCCAGTGGGCCTCGGGGGAGGGTCGCGGGGGCCAGGACTACGGCCAGGTCCCCGGTGGGCGTGATGCGGGCAGAGGCTGTGGGGGAGGGGGACAGGGGCGGCTCAGGGGAGGGGGCGGGTTTGGGGGTGGCTGTGGTGTGGCTTGGGCCCGTCAGGGCCGTGCGGATTCGCGCGGCGAGGCGGGGGCGAGAGGGCGCGGTCGTCGGTCGCAGCGCGGGGCGCAGTTCCTCGATCAGGCCGAGGTACCGGCGCGCGATCACCGACGGCACGTACGTCGCCGCCTTCGCGCGCGCCGCCACCCCAGGCGGGCGCGCAGGTCCCGGTCCTTCATCAGGGACTTCAACGCGTCCGCGTACGCCTCCACCCCGCCCTCCAACGGCACGAGCACCCCGTCCGCGCCGTCCGAGACGATCTCCGCCGGGCCGTGCGGGCAGTCCGTCGTGACGACCGGGACGCCGCAGTGCATCGCCTCGACGATGGTCATGCCGAAGGACTCCATGTCGGAGGAGACCGCCGCGATGGCGCCCTTCGCCCACTCCGTCTCGATGGGCGCGGCCGGGCCCATCAGCAACACCTGGTTGTAGAGGCCGAGTTCGTCGATCTGGCGGCGCAGGCGGGCCCGTTCGGGGCCGCGGCCGTAGAGGCGCAAGCTCCAGTCGGGGTACTCGGCGGACACCTTCGCGAACGCCGCGACGAGGCGGTCGTACCGCTTCACCGCCACCAGCCGGCCCGCCGCCACTACGACCTTGGAGTCGAGGGAGGACGGCCGGACCGCAGGGGCGGTGACGCCGTTCGGGATGCAGAGGATCTTCGCGCGTACGTCGGGGAGTGCCGCCCGGTACAGTGCCGCGTCCGCCTCGGAGACCGTGACGAACGCGTCCAGGCCGGTGGCGATCGCGGCGTTCTGGTCGCCGCGGAGCTGGTCGCTGTGCGCGTCGGGGGAAAGGTGCTCCTGGCCGATGCGGAGGTAGCCGTTGAGGATCGGGCGTGTTGCTATCACCACGTCCGCGTCCGACTCTTTCAGGTGTTCGGCTATGACCTGGTCGTGCAGCGCCGTGTAGTGCAGGCGGCCGAAATCCACTCCCTTTTCCGGGAACATGGTGTTCGGGAGTTGATTCAGTTCGTGGTCGCCCTGGTGCGCGGGGAAGTCCGTGCGCATCTCGATGAGGGAATGCAGGCGTACGCGCGGGTCGAACGGTAACTCCTGTCTCTCCGCCACCCTGTGCACGCTCGTGACCTGCACGTCGTGCCCGGCTGCCGCCAGCGCGCCGGACAGGTTCGCAGTGGAGCGGATCGTGCCGCCGATTCCGTACGCGTTGTGGAGCAGGAATTCAATCTTCATCATTGGCCCCTGATCTTTCCCTGTGTATGGGGAAAGTGAATTCACGGGGAGGCGTGGGTGTCAACGCGGGGCGTAAATGGGTGGGAATTCACGGTTCCGGTGCGTCCGTCGGCCCGCGCGCGGGGAGTCGGTCGGCGCCCCCCCGCGGGGAGGCGAGGGTGGCGCCGACCGCTTCCGGGGACCGGGAGAGCCCCGGAAGGCCAGAGGGCCCGGTGACGAGCCGCCACTCCCTACGTTCGGAGCGTCGGGCGGGGAGGATTGGGCATCGTTGCTGATTTGTCCTGGCGAATGGTTCGTCAGATGGCGGTGCGGGGTGGCTACTTCCGGCACATCTGTCTGAACTCGTCTTCTCTGTCGGTGTTTGCGTACGTCAAGTGGGAGGTCTGCGTCACAGGTAGGGGGGTGCCTGGACTCCCCGTACTAAGGGCTCCTACTCTTGCCGTTCACTCAGTTTCCGTACCAGGAGCCACCTTTGCTATTCCGAAAGAACATCCTGCGCTTCGGCGTGCCCGCAGCCGTCCTCGCGCTCACGCTCACCGCGTGCGGAGGGGACGACGGCGGTTCGAAGAAGTCGAACAGCAAATCCAAGGACGAGGCCCCGGTGGCGGACTCGAAGGAGAAGCCCGCCGGGGAGAAGCCGGGCGGCGGCGCGCTCGGCGTCGGCAAGAGCGCCACCGGCAAGGTGAAGGAGGGGACCACCCCCGTCACGTACGAAGTCGTCGCGCAGAAGGTCGACGTCGGGACCGAGGCCGACACGCAGAAGCTGGTGCGGGACCCGAAGAAGGCCAAGGGGCTCGTCCCCGCCGTCGCGCACCTGAAGTTCACGCACAAGGGCGGCGGCGTCGTGAAGGAGACCCCCGACGCCGCCGACACCACGGAGATCTGGGCCGACGGCCGGCGCGGGGGCCTCGTCATCGGTGCCTCCGAGGACGCGCCCGGCTGCGACGACCCGCTGGACATCGAGGGCTGGAAGCAGGGCGAGAGCCATGTGCTCTGCGAGACCTACCTCGTGCCCAAGGGCTCCAAGGGCCTTGAGGTCCACTGGGCCGAGAAGGAGGACGGCGAGCCGTACATCTGGAAGTTCGACGGTCACCGGTAAGAGTTCGCCCGTAACCGGTAAGTAGACGCACATCCGTGCGCGGGTGAACGACGACGGCGCCGCCCTCGGCAGGGGAGGGGCGGCGCCGTTCCCGTCGGCTGCCCGTCAGCCGCTTGGCGCGATCTTCCGGCGCCCTACGTCGCAAGGATGACCCCACACCCAGAGGTGGACCCACCTGACCTGCGGTGATCGCTCTCCGCCTAGCGGAGGTAACTATTCTTCATACCCGCCGTACCAGCCGGACATGCGCACGCGGCCAGCTTTCTTACCTCAATCTGGCTGAACTTTTGTTGATCGAGCCTTAGTTGACCCGTCGGTCGCCTTACCCTTCACAGGGTGAACCAATTGATGTCCCGCGAGTCCGAATCCGAGTCCGTGCCGCCCGGAGATCTGCCCGGCGCGCTGCCAGAAGAGCTGCGCGCCGAACTCGTGGCCTTCCGTCGCGACTTGCACATGCACCCGGAGCTGGGCCACCAGGAGTTCCGCACGACCGCGGCCCTCAAGGCCCGCCTGGAGGCAGCGGGGCTCGAACCCCGCGTCCTACGCGTCGGCACCGGACTCATCTGTGACATCGGGGGTACCCCCGACGGTGCCGCCCGCCCCGTCCTCGCCCTGCGCGCCGATATCGACGCCCTGCCCATCCCGGACACCAAGACGGGCGTGTCCTACCGCTCCACGGTCCCCGACCGCGCCCACGCCTGCGGCCACGACGTGCACACCACCGTCGTCCTCGGCGCCGGACTGGTCCTCGCCGAGCTGGCGAAGCAGGGGCTGCTTCCGCACCCGGTGCGGCTGATCTTCCAGCCCGCCGAGGAGGTCCTGCCCGGCGGCGCCACGGACGCCATCGAGTGCGGCGCGCTCGACGGCGTCGGCCGGATCATCGGCGTGCACTGCGACCCCCGCGTGGACGCAGGGCGCATCGGCCTGCGGCACGGACCCATCACCTCCGCCTGCGACCGCCTGGAGGTCTCCCTCGACGGCCCCGGCGGCCACACCGCCCGGCCGCATCTGACGACGGACCTCGTCACCGCCGCCGCCAAGGTCGTCACCGAGGTCCCGGCCCTGGTGGCCCGCCGCATCGACGCCCGCTCGGGCCTCGCCGTCACCTGGGGCCGCATCGAGGCGGGCCACGCCTGCAACGTCATCCCCCAGCACGCCGAGCTGTCCGGCACCATCCGCTGCCTCGACCTCGCGGCCTGGCGGCAGGCCCCCGACCTCGTGCACGCAGCCATCCAGGAGATCGCCGACCTCTACCGCGCCAAGTCGGAGATCAACTACGTCCGCGGCGTCCCGCCCGTCGTCAACGAACCGGTGGTCACGGACCTGCTCCGGGACGCCATGGCCGCCCGCCGCGGCCCCGCCTCCGTCGAGGACACCGAGCAGAGCCTGGGCGGCGAGGACTTCTCCTGGTACCTGGAGCGCGTCCCCGGCGCCATGGCCCGGCTCGGCGTCCGCACCCCCGGCGAGCGCGGCACCCGTGATCTGCACCAGGGCGACTTCGACGCCGACGAACACGCGATCACGGTCGGCGTCGAACTCTTCACGGCCGCAGCCCTCATCGACGGCGCCACGCGTTCCGCATAACGGCGCGACACGTTTCGCACAGACGGCGCGACACGTTCCGCACAACGGGGCGACGCGTTCGGTACAGACGGCGCAACACATTCCGCATCAGGGCCACCACCCCCGGCCCCACGCCCGCGTAACTCCCCTTACGCGGGCGTAACCCGTACCACCCTTCGAGGGCCCGACCCACCCCGCCACGAATCGATAACGGCCACCGCCGAAACCGTTCCCTCCCCTTTCTACGCGCGTTAATGTGCGCCGAAATCAGCGCCGTCACCGGTGCGTTGGGGAACGTTCGAAACGTAAGGGGTGCGTCCTATGCGTCGGCGTCGAGTGTCGAGGATTTCCCAAGTGGCCGTGACGGTGGCGACGTTCGCCCTCGTGGCCTCCGCGTGCGGCGGCACCAGCAGCGATGCCGCCAAGGACGACGACGGGGGGAAGAAGGACGACGGGAAGTACTCCGCCAAGGGCATCGGCCTCGCGTACGACATCGGCGGCCGGGGCGACCAGTCCTTCAACGACGCCGCGTTCACCGGCTACGAGCGGGCCCGCAAGGACCTGAAGATCGGCGGCATCGCCATGGAGCCGGGCGACGGCGAGTCCAGCGCCGACAAGACGCAGCGCATCGAGACCCTGGCCCGGCAGGGCTACAACCCGGTGATCGGCGTCGGATTCGTGTACGCGCCCGCCGTGCAGGAAGTCGCGAAGAAGTATCCGAAGATCACTTTCGGACTGATCGACGACGACACCGTCAAGGCCGACAACGTGACCGATCTCGTATTCCACGAGGAACAGGGCTCGTATCTCGCCGGGGTCGCGGCGGCGAAGGCGACCAAGGTCAAACACGTCGGATTCATCGGGGGCGTGGACATCCCGATCATCCATAAATTCGAGGCCGGGTTCGTGCAGGGCGTGAAGTCGGTCGACCCGAAGATCAAAATAGAGAAGCGGTATCTGACGGAGAAGCCCGAGGAAGGCGGATTCGCCAGCCCCGACAAGGGGCAGGACGCGGCGAGCGGACAGCTCGAAGCCGGGGCCGACGTGCTCTACCACGCGGCCGGGCTCTCCGGGCAGGGCGTGATCCAGGAGGCCGGGTCGCAGAAGAAGTGGGCGATCGGCGTCGACTCCGACCAGTACAAGCAGAAGGCGCTCGACAAGTACAAGAAGTACATCCTCGGCTCCGCCCTGAAGGACGTCGGCGGCGCCGTCTACGACCTCACCAAGTCGGTCGTCGAGGGCAAGCCGATGACCGGCACCCAGCGCTACGACCTGAAGTCCGGGCGCGTGGGCTTCTCCGATGCCAATCCGGCGTACCGGGACATGAAGGACGTCGTGGCTGCGGTCGAGAAGGCCAAGAAGGACATCGTCGAGGGCAAGGTGACGGTCAAGACCCGGCCTTGATCCGGGTTTTGTGTGGTGTGTCCGACGTCGTACGTATAACGACGTCGGACACCCGTCCTTGAGTCGTACGTATAACCCGTTGGGCCCCGGTGAATCCGCCGCAGTTCAGGCCTCCGATGGCCGCCGCACCCGGCCGTCACCCGCCCGACGCCTGGTGGCCACAGCTCGATAACGGACCGGACAGAAGGGTTCTTATGTCAGGTCTACGCGCGTTACGCTGCGGCGAAATCAGCGCCGGGTGAGGCGCACTGCACGTACGTGGCTCGTCGTGTGTCCCCAGGTCCGCAAGCCGCGTCCGTACTCACGTCCTTGTACATAAGGAGTTCGTCTCTATGCGCCGGGTGTCCCGAATAGCGCTCGCGTCTGCCGCGACCGCCGCTCTCGCCGTTTCCGCCACCGCCTGCGGCGGTACCTCCAGCGACGCCGCCAAGACCGACGACGGCAAGAGCAAGGGTGTCGCGATCGCGTACGACGTCGGCGGCGCGGGCGACCAGTCGTTCAACGACGCCGCCACCGCGGGCATGGACCGCGCGGCCAAGGAGCTCAAGGTCGGCAAGAAGGCCGTCGAGCCCACCGACGGCGAGTCGGACGCCGACAAGGTCCAGCGCCTCACCGAGCTGGCCAAGCAGGGCTACAACCCGGTCATCGGCGTCGGCTACGCCTACGCGCCCGCCATCAAGGAGGTCGCGGCCAAGAACCCGGACGTCACCTTCGGCATCGTCGACGACGCCACCATCAAGGCCAAGAACGTCTCCGACCTGGTCTTCAACGAGGAGCAGTCCTCGTACCTGGCCGGTGTCGCCGCCGCGAAGGCCACCAAGTCCAAGACCGTCGGCTTCATCGGCGGTGTCGACAACCCGCTGATCCGCAAGTTCGAGGCGGGCTTCGTCCAGGGCGTCCAGGACACCGACAAGTCGGTCAAGGTCAAGCGCCAGTTCCTCACCGAGAAGGCCGAGGACGGCGGCTTCTCCAGCCCGGACAAGGGCAAGGAGGCGGCCAGCGGCCAGATCGAGGGCGACGCCGACGTGGTCTACCACGCCGCCGGTCTCTCCGGTCAGGGCGTCATCGAGGCCGCCGCCGCCAAGAAGGTCTGGGCGATCGGCGTCGACTCCGACCAGTACAAGCAGAAGGCGCTCGACAAGTACAAGAAGTACATCCTCACCTCGGCCACCAAGGACGTCGCCGGAGCGGTGTACAACCTGGTGAAGTCGGTGAAGGATGACAAGGCCGAGGGCGGCGTCGTGCGCGCGGACCTCAAGTCGGGCGGTGTCGGCCTCGCCGACTCCAACCCCGAGTTCACCAAGATGAAGGACCTGCAGGCCGCCCTGAAGAAGGCCGAGCAGGGCATCACCAGCGGCAAGATCAAGGTCAAGACGGCGCTGTAATGGCGCCGTTACGGCGGCGGAACGGGGTGTGAGGACACTGGCGCAACGGCCTCCTCGCGCCCCGTTCGCGCGGCCAGGGCCTCAACCACCGCGCCCGGCACCCCAGTTGACGGCGTACGACGGTCAGACGGCGTCGTGCTCCGTGAGCTCGGGCGGCCGTCCGGTGGCAACTGAGGCGTGAAGCAGGGGCACACACCGCGTGTGCGGGTCCGGCCCCTTTCCTTTTTCCTTCAGGAGAGTGCGCCATCGACGCGTCCACCAGCCCTCCGCCCACCGAACGCCCGGCCGCGTGTGCCGTCGAACTCGTCGGCATCACCAAGCGTTTCCCGGGCGTCGTGGCCAACCACGACATCCACCTCAGCGTCCGCAAGGGCACCGTCCACGCCCTCGTCGGCGAGAACGGCGCCGGCAAGTCGACGCTGATGAAGATCCTGTACGGCATGCAGAAGCCCGACGAGGGCACCATCGCCGTCGACGGCGAGAAGGTCTCCTTCGCCAGCCCCGCGGACGCCATCAGCCGCGGCATCGGCATGGTCCACCAGCACTTCATGCTGGCCGACCAGCTGACCGTCCTGGAGAACATCGTGCTCGGCAGCGAGAAGCTGTACGGCATCGGTGCCGGGGCCCGCCGCAAGATCGCCGAGATCTCCGACCGCTACGGCCTCGGCGTGCGCCCCGACGCCTACGTCGAGGACCTCGGCGTCGCCGACCGCCAGCGCGTGGAGATCCTCAAGGTCCTCTACCGCGGCGCCACCACGCTGATCCTCGACGAGCCCACGGCCGTGCTCGTGCCGCAGGAGGTCGACGCGCTCTTCGACAACCTGCGCGAGCTCAAGTCCGAGGGCCTGTCCGTCATCTTCATCTCGCACAAGCTCGGCGAGGTCCTCTCCGTCGCCGACGACATCACCGTCATCCGGCGCGGTACGACGGTGGGCACGGCCGTCCCGTCCGAGACCACCCCGCGCCAGCTCGCCGAGCTGATGGTGGGCAGCGAGCTGCCGACGCCGGAGACCGCGGAGTCCACGGTCACCGACCGGCCGATGATCCAGGTCGAGGGCCTGAAGCTGCTCGCCGACGGCGAGTCGGGCCGCGCCCTCCTCGACGACATCTCCTTCACCATCCACGAGGGCGAGGTGCTCGGCCTCGCGGGCGTGGAGGGCAACGGCCAGACCGAGCTGATCGACGCCCTCATCGGCCTCAAGCACGCCGACTCCGGCGTCATCCGCATGGCGGGCGAGACCATCACCGACTGGGCGACCCGCAGGCGGCGCGAGGGCGGCGTCGGCTACATCCCCGAGGACCGCCACCGCCACGGCCTGCTCCTCGACTCCCCGCTCTGGGAGAACCGCATCCTCGGCCACGTCACCGAGAAGCCCAACAGCCGCGGCTTCTGGCTGGACACCAGGGGCGCGCAGGCCGACACCCGGCGCATCGTCGAGGAGTACGACGTCCGTACGCCCGGCATCGACGTCACCGCGGCCTCGCTCTCCGGCGGCAACCAGCAGAAGCTGATCGTCGGCCGCGAGATGAGCCACAAGCCGCGCTTCCTCATCGCCGCGCACCCGACCCGCGGCGTGGACGTCGGCGCGCAGGCGCAGATCTGGGACCAGATCCGCGAGGCGCGCCGCGAGGGCCTCGCGGTGCTCCTCATCTCCGCCGACCTGGACGAGCTGATCGGTCTGTCCGACACCCTTCGCGTGATCTACCGGGGCCGTCTGGTCGCGGACGCCGACCCGGCGACGGTCACCCCGGAGGAGCTGGGCTCGGCGATGACGGGCGCGGCGTCCGGACACCTGGAGCACGTCGAGGACGACGCCGAGGACACCGCCGCGGCCGCGGACGCCGGGTCCGGCGCCGCCGACGTACAAGAAGAAGCCGCCCCGGAGGACGAGGCCCGATGAAGAAGTTCGACAAGGAGCGGGTGCTCCTCGCGGTGGCCGGTCCGGTCATCGCGCTCATCGCGGCCGTCGCCCTGACGTCGGTCGTGCTGCTCGCCTCGGGCAAGAACCCGATCGAGCCGTACAGCCTGATGTTCGAGCAGGCCGGGTTCTCCGACGTCCAGGTCCTGATCATCAACCAGGCCGGGATGTACTACCTGGCGGCCCTCGCGGTGGCCATCGGCTTCCGCATGAACCTGTTCAACATCGGTGTGGACGGCCAGTACCGGCTCGCCGCGATGGTCACGGCCGTCGTCGGCGCGCATGTCTCGCTGCCGTCCGGCCTGCAGATCCCGCTGCTCATCCTGGTCGCGATGCTGACCGGCGCGTTCTGGGCGGGCATCGCGGGCATCCTGAAGACCACCCGGGGCGTCAGCGAGGTGGTCGCCACGATCATGCTCAACGCCATCGCGACGAGCGTCATCGGCTACCTCACCCTCACCGAGAACTTCGGCGTCCCGGTGGGCAACAACCAGACCACCGGCGTCATGCACAAGTCCGGCTGGTTCCCCGGCATCTCCATGGGCGACTCCGGCGAGATCTACGGCTTCGTGGTCATCGCGGCCCTCGGCGGCGTCCTGTACTGGCTCGTCCTCAACCGCACCCGCTTCGGCTTCGACCTGCGCGCCACCGGCGCCTCGCAGTCGGCGGCCGCCGCCTCCGGTGTGAACGCCAAGCGCATGGTGCTCACCGCCATGGTGATCTCGGGCGCGGTCGCGGGCCTCGCGGGCATGCCGATCCTCCTCGGCGACGTCCACACGTACAGCCTGAGCTTCCCCACCGGCCTCGGCTTCACCGGCATCACCATCGCCCTGCTCGGCCGCAACAACCCGGTCGGCATCGCGTTCGCCGCGCTGCTCATCGCCTTCCTCGACAAGGCGTCGCCCGCTCTCGACTACGCCCAGCCGGTGGCGTACGACAAGGAGATCGCGGTGATCATGCAGGGCCTCATCGTGATCGCGGTCGTCGTCTCCTACGAGGCGGTACGCCGCTGGGGCCTGCGCCGCCAGCAGCAGCGTGTCGGTGAGGAACTGGCCGCCGCGGCCCGTGCCGCCCGTGACAACGGCAACTCCGGCAACAACGACTCCGTGAAGGAGGTGGCTGCCCGATGAGCACGGCAACCGTCACCAAGGCCGCGCCCGCGACTCCCAAGCCGGGCCGCCGCCGCATCTCGCTCCCCGTCCTGCTCCTGATCATCGCGGGCGTCCTGGTCCTGACCTCCGTGGTCCGGCTCATCACCGACGCCCACGGCATCACCTCCACCGGCCAGATGTCCGGCGCCCTGCGCCTGGCCGTGCCGATCGGCCTCGCGGGCCTCGGCGGCCTGTGGGCCGAGCGCGCGGGCGTCGTCAACATCGGCCTCGAAGGCATGCTGATCCTCGGCACCTGGTTCGGCGCCTGGGCGGGCTACCAGTGGGGCCCGTGGGTCGGCATCGTCTTCGGTGTGCTCGGCGGGGCGCTCGGCGGCCTGCTGCACGCGATCGTCACGGTCACCTTCAACGTCAACCACATCGTCTCCGGTGTGGCCCTGAACATCCTCGCCCTCGGCACCACGCGCTACCTCTCCACCTTCGCCTTCGAGGGCGAGGAGGGCGGTACGTCGAAGCAGTCGCCCGGCGTGGAATCCCTCGGCAAGTTCTCGGTGCCGGGGCTCTCGGACTGGCTCCAGGACCTCAACCAGAAACACTGGTTCCTGGTGTCCGACATCGCGGGCCTGCTCGGCGGTCTGATCACCGACGTGTCGCCGCTGACCCTCATCGCCGTCGCGATGGTGCCGCTGAGCTGGTTCATCCTCTGGCGCACGGCGTTCGGCCTGCGGCTGCGCTCCTGCGGCGAGAACCCGATCGCGGCGGAGTCCCTCGGCGTCAACGTCTACAAGTACAAGTACCTGGCCGTCATCATCTCCGGCGGCCTCGCCGGCCTCGGCGGCGCGTTCCTGTCCCTGGTCGCCTCCAACATCTACCTGGAGGGCCAGACCGGCCAGCGCGGCTACATCGGCCTCGCCGCCATGATCTTCGGCAACTGGATGCCGGGCGGACTCGCGCTCGGTGCCGGTCTGTTCGGTTACACCGACAGCCTGAAGCTGCGGGGCGGCGGCACGAATGTCCACGCTCTGCTGCTTCTGATCGCCATCCTTCTTCTCATCGGCGCGGCCTACCTGATCTGGCGCAAGCGCTACGTCCCCGCGGTGATCACCGCGGCGGCCTCGGCGCTGATGTTCCTCTGGTACGGCCTCACCGACGAGGTGCCGAACCAGGTCGTCACCGCCACGCCGTACGTCGTCACGCTGCTGGTGCTCTCGCTCTCCGCCCAGCGGCTGCGGATGCCGAAGGCGGACGGGATGCCGTACCGGAAGGGACAAGGGAAATGACGCACTCCGCCAAGGGGCGAGGACAGTGACCGCCGCCGCGGACGCCGACTGGGACGCGCTCCGGGAGGCGGCGCGGGACGCCATGTCCCGTGCGTACGCCCCCTACTCGGGATTCCCCGTCGGCGCCGCGGCCCTGGCCGACGACGGCCGCACCGTCACCGGCTGCAACGTCGAGAACGCCTCGTACGGCCTCGGCCTGTGCGCCGAGTGCGGCCTGATCTCGCAGCTCCAGCTGACCGGCGGCGGTCGCCTCACGCACTTCACCTGCGTGGACGGCAAGGGCGACATCCTGATGCCGTGCGGCCGTTGCCGTCAGCTCCTGTACGAGTTCGGCGGCGCGGGGCTCCTTCTGGAGACGTCGTCCGGGGTGCGGTCGCTCGGTGACATGCTGCCGGACGCGTTCGGTCCGGAACGCCTGAACTGACCCTGAACCGGGCACGGCCCCCGCCGAGTTGGCGGGGGCCCTGCCGCATGCTCGCTCTATGCGCGTAGAGTCGGCTCGACGCACGCCGGTCACTGACGACCGGCACCGCTGGAAGGGATTTGCTGCCATGGACGTAATCTCCGTCATTCGTACGAAGCGGGACCGGGGCGAGCTGAGCGACGAGCAGATCGACTGGGTGATCGACGCGTACACGCGCGGCGCCGTCGCCGACGAGCAGATGTCGGCCCTGGCCATGGCGATCCTCCTGAACGGCATGAACCGCCGTGAGATCTCCCGTTGGACGGCGGCGATGATCGCGTCCGGCGAGCGCATGGACTTCTCCTCCCTGTCCCGCCCCACCGCCGACAAGCACTCCACGGGCGGCGTGGGCGACAAGATCACGCTCCCGCTCGCCCCGCTGGTCGCGGCCTGCGGCGCGGCCGTGCCCCAGCTCTCCGGGCGCGGGCTCGGCCACACCGGCGGCACCCTCGACAAGCTGGAGTCGATCCCCGGCTGGCGCGCCCTCCTCTCCAACGAGGAGATGCTCAACGTTCTGAACGACGCGGGGTCGGTGATCTGCGCGGCGGGTGACGGTCTGGCGCCCGCCGACAAGAAGCTGTACGCGCTCCGCGACGTGACCGGCACCGTCGAGGCGATCCCGCTCATCGCCTCCTCCATCATGTCCAAGAAGATCGCCGAGGGTACGGGTTCGCTGGTCCTGGACGTGAAGGTGGGCACCGGCGCGTTCATGAAGACCCTGGACGACGCCCGCGAACTGGCCTCCACGATGGTCGGGCTCGGCACCGACCACGGCGTCCGCACGGTCGCCCTCCTCACGGACATGTCGACGCCCCTCGGCCTCACCGCGGGCAACGCCCTCGAAGTCCGCGAGTCCGTCGAGGTCCTCGCGGGCGGCGGCCCCTCCGACGTCGTCGACCTGACCCTCGCCCTGGCCCGCGAGATGCTCGCCGCGGCCGGGCTGCCCGACGCCGACCCCGCGAAGGCGCTCGCCGACGGCTCCGCGATGGACGTCTGGCGCCGGATGATCGCGGCCCAGGGCGGCGACCCGGACGCGGCCCTGCCCGAGGCCCGCGAGACCCACACCGTCCTCGCGCCCGCCTCCGGTGTCCTCACCCGCCTCGACGCGTACGACATCGGCGTCGCGGCGTGGCGCCTTGGCGCGGGCCGGGCCCGCAAGGAGGACGTCGTCCAGGCGGGCGCGGGCGTCGAACTCCACGCCAAGCCGGGCGACTCCGTGGTGGCGGGCACCCCGCTCCTCACCCTCCACACGGACACGCCGGAGCGCTTCGAGTACGCCCTGGAGTCCCTGGAGGGGGCGTACGACGTGGCACCGGCCGGGACGGAGTTCTCGGCGCGGCCGATCGTGCTGGAGCGGGTCTCGGCCTGACACCGGGGCTCCGCCCGGGGGGTGTCCGAGGCCGGCTGGGAGCGTCGGGTCCTTTGATCCCGCACACACGATTCAGGCCCGGCAGCGTCGCTTCCGGGCCGTGTTCGTCACCTGAGTGGGTGGATGCGGGGTGTGGGGGCGTGGGGGGTGTGGTTAGCGTCGTGGGAGTGGGTCCGCCTGTGTGGGTCGGGTCACTGACTTCCTCTCTGACTTCTTCGGTGCGGTCTGTCTCTCTGGCGATCTGTGTCGGTCCTTCCCGGCCCCTGAGGGTGCGTTCTCATGGTCTTAGGTCCGGCTGGGTGGCTGCTGGGGATGGACCGCGGAGATGCGGTGATCTTGATGCTCCGGACCATTCCTGTGGGGGTTGCCCTGGCCGCGGTGGCCGTGGCGGGGGCTGTTCCCCCGGCCCTGGCGGCCGGGGGAGCGCACCGGTCCCCCGCCCATGCCGCCTCGGTGCGGGCGGTGGAGGCCGTGGCGTGTACTGATGCGCAGGAGGACAGCGCCGACGCCGACACGGCCGGGCGTGACGCCGCGTTCAAGCAGTGCCACGCGGCCCGCGCCGCCAGCGCTGCCGCCCGCGCCGCCGGCGCCGCGGGCAAGATCCGCGAGTTCGCAGGCAAGTACGGCTCGGGCGGCGTCGTCAGCACTGGCGCCCCGGACGAAGCGGCCACCAAAGCTGCCGATGCCGCGGCCCGCGCTGCCGAAGCCCTCGACTCCAAGACTGCCGCGACGCAGGCCGCCACCACCGCCGCCCTCGCCCAGAGCAACGCTGACGATCTCGCCGCCCTGACGGCCAGGGTCGCCGCCAGCAGTGCCACCGTCGCCGAGAATGCCAAGCGAGAGGCCGACGACGCCGAAGCCATGGCCGCCGACGACGCCGCCAGCCTTCGTACCAACGCCGATGCCGCTGCCGCCAGGGCCGCTGAACTCGACAAGATCGCCAAGGCGGCTGCTGTCGCTGCGGCTCCGGCCACTCCCGCCGCGGACGCGGCCAAGGCTGTAGCGGATGCCGAGGGACTGGACGTGGCGAAGAACAAGGCAGCTGATGCCGCCGAACGCAAGGCAGTCGAGGCCCTGAACCCCCCTCAGGCCGTGAAGGCTGTTCGGAATTAGCTCATCATGGTGTGGGCAGGGTGCTGCGCGCCCGCGTACGGCAGGCCCTCCGCCGGCCGTCGTGCACGCAGCCGCTACTCCGGCAACAACCGCCCCCTCCTCCCCAGCAGAAACTTCTTGAACGCCGCCACCGGTGCCGTGTCCGGATGCCCCTCCAGCCACGCCACCCCGATCTCCCGCACGGCCCGCTGCCCGGTGACGGTCAGTTCGACGACCCCGGGGCGGGCCACGGCGGGCGGTGGGAGGAGGGCCACGCCGAGCCCCGCCGCGACCAGCCCCCGCAGGGTCTCCGCCTCCTCGCCCTCGAAGGCGATGCGGGGACGGAAGCCGGCCTCGGCGCACAGGTCGTCGGTGATGCGCCGCAGGCCGTAGCCGGGTTCGAGGGTCACGAAGGCCTCGTCGGAGGCCTCGGCGAGGCGGACGCGCTTACGGGTGGCGAGGCGGTGGTCGTCGGGGACGACGAGGCGCAGGCGCTGTTCGTCGAGGCGGCGGGCGACGAGGCCGGGGGCGTCGGGGACGGGGGACGTCAGGCACAGGTCGAGTTCCCCGGCGCGCAGCCGGTCCAGCATGGCCTCGCCGTAGTTCTGGACGAGGGAGAAACGGATGCGCGGGTGGTCCGCGCGGAAGGCGCGGATCAGGCCGGGGACGGTCTCGGATCCCATGGTGTGGAGGAAGCCGAACGCCACCTTGCCGGAGGCGGGGTCGGCGTCCGCGCGGACCGACTCGACCGCCTTGCCCACCTCCGCGAGCGCCCGCTCCGCGGAGGCCAGGAACGTACGGCCCGCGGGTGTCAGCGACACCGTACGACCGTGCCGGGCGAACAACTCGACGCCCAGGTCCTGTTCGAGCCGCACCAGGGCGCGCGACAGCGTCGACTGGGGCACCTCCAACTCCCGCGCGGCCCGCGTGACGTGCTCGGTCCGGGCGACCCCGGCGAAGTACGCGAGCCGCGGAGCGAGCAGCCGCACGATGTGAGCTGTGTCCTCTGTGTCACTGTTCTGCGACAGGCGGACGCCTGACCTCTGCTGATGCTGCATGGGAACGATTATGGCGATTCCATGCATTGGACGCATGAGAATCCTGGCCGTACGTTCGTGGCATGCCTCCTGCCAGTAGCGGGGCGCCCGCCCTCCACGCGGTCGCCCTCACCCCGTCGTCCCCTGCTTCCCCTTCATCCGCCGCCACGTCGACCAAGCCGATCGAATCGGCCGGGCCGACCGAATCCACGAACGGCCACGACACGCGCATGGCACCGGGAGGCCCGGGCTTTCGCCGCATGAGCTTCGCCCTTTTCCTGGCGGGCGTCGCCACCTTCGCGCTCCTGTACTCCACCCAGGCCCTGCTCCCGTTGATCTCCGCCGACCTCGGCGTGAGCGCGTCCACGGCGAGCTGGACGGTCTCGGCGGCGACGGGCGCGCTCGCCCTGTTCGTGCTTCCGCTGAGCGCCCTGTCGGAGCGGTTCGGACGGCGCACGCTGATGACGGTCTCGCTGACGGTGGCCGTCGCCGTGGGCCTGCTGGTCCCGTTCGCGCCGAACATCGGCGTACTGATCGCGCTGCGCGCCGTGCAGGGCGCCGCGCTCGCCGGACTCCCGGCGTCCGCGATGGCGTACCTCGCCGAAGAGGTCCGCCCCAAGGCGCTGGTCGCCGCGATCGGCATGTTCGTCGCGGGCAACTCCATCGGCGGCATGAGCGGCCGCATCGTCACGGGCTGGGCCGCGCAGGCCTGGGGCTGGCGCTGGGCGCTCGCCGTGGTCGGCCTGCTCGCGGTGGCCGGTGCGCTCGCCTTCCGCGCCCTGCTGCCCGCCCCGCGCCACTTCACGCCGGGCACGCTCAGCCCCAAGTCGCTGGCCCGCACGGTCCGTTCGCACCTGTCGAACCCGCTCCTGTGCCGCCTGTACGCGATCGGCGCGCTGTTCATGACCGTCTTCGGCGCGGTCTACACGGTGATCGGCTACCGCCTCACCGAGGGCCCGTTCTCGCTCCCGCAGGGCGTCATCGGCTCGATCTTCCTCGTCTACCTCGTCGGTACGGCGTCGTCGGCGGCGGCCGGGAAGCTGGTGGCGCGGCTCGGCAGGCGCGGCGCCCTGTACCTGGCCGTGAGCACCACCGCGGGCGGCCTGCTCCTGTCCCTCTCGACCTCGCTCGTCCTCGTCCTGCTCGGCCTGGTCCTGATCACGGCCGGCTTCTTCGCGGGCCACGCGGTCGCGTCCTCGTCGGTGAGCCGCACGGCCACCAGGGGCCGCGCACAGGCCTCCGCGCTGTACCAGTCCGCGTACTACGTGGGCTCCAGCGCGGGCGGCACCCTCGGCGCCATGGCCTTCCACGCGGGCGGCTGGGGCGGCACGGTGAGCCTCGGCATCCTCGCCGTCGTCGGCGTCGTGTCGATCACGCTGTACGGGAGCCGGGTGGCACGCGTGGAGCGGGTGACGGCGGCCCGCACCGCCTGACCTCCGGCTTCGGCACCCGGGTCAAGGGCGCACCACCGGTCCACCGGTGGTGCGCCCTTACCGTAAACAACCCCTTTGAGCTGCCGGTTTCGCCGCTCCGGAGGCCATTGTCAGTGGGCTGCGGTAGCTTCCGAGGTGCTGGGACTTCAGCGCCGACGGGCAGACGCACGCAGAGGCACAGGGGTGGGTGGGATGAGCAACAGCACCGGGGCGACCACGGAACTGGACGCCGGACTGGAGAAGCACCGCGTCGAGCTGACGGGGTACTGCTATCGCATGCTGGGCTCGGCCTTCGAGGCCGAGGACGCCGTGCAGGACACGATGGTCCGCGCCTGGCGCAGCTTCGACAAGTTCGAGGGCCGCTCCAGCCTCCGCTCCTGGCTGTACCGCATCGCGACGAACGTCTGCCTGGACATGCTGAACGCGGGCAACCGCCGCGCCCGCCCCATGGACCTCACCGCCTCCACGCCCCTGGCCCAGGCGGCCCTGACCCCCCGCGCGGACAACGTCTGGCTCGAGCCGATACCGGACGGCCGGGTCCTGCCCACCATCGGCGACCCCGCCGAGGCCGCCGTCGCCAAGGAGTCGGTGCGCCTCGCCTTCATCGCGGCCCTGCAGCAACTGCCCGCCAAGCAGCGGGCGGTGCTGATCCTGCGCGAGGTCCTGGCGTGGAAGGCCAGCGAGGTCGCCGAGCTGCTCGGCACGACCGTCGCGTCCGTCAACAGCGCCCTCCAGCGTGCCCGCGCCACCCTCGCCGACCGCCCGGCCGACGACACGGCGACGTCCGACCCGCTGGACGAGGAGCAGCAGAAGCTCCTCGACCGCTACGTCGCCGCCTTCGAGGGCTATGACATGGCGGCCCTCACCGCCCTGCTGCACGAAGACGCGATCATGACGATGCCCCCGTTCGACCTGTGGCTGCGCGGCCCGCAGGACATCACGGGCTTCATGGCGACCATCGGCGCCCAGTGCGAGGGCTCCCGGCTGCTGCCCGTCGCGGTCAACGGCACCCCCGGCTTCGCGCAGTACAAGCCGGACCCCGACAAGGGCGGGTACATGCCCTGGGCGATCCAGGTCATCGAGATCTCAGCGGGCCGCGTCGCCGGATTCCACTGCTTCCTCGACACCCAGAGGTGGTTCCCGCTCTTCGGGGTCCCCCTCCACCTCGACGCATAGCTCCGCGAGGCCGACGAGCCGGAGCAGCGCCCAGAGGGCCGGGGTGGGGCCACGCAGTCGCAGCCCCGTCCCCGCCCTGCGGGCGGCCAGTCTGAGCCGCGCCACCGCCTCCACGGTCACGAGGTCGGCGGTGGTCACGGCGCCGACGTCGCAGATCACCTCGGCGGCGCCGGACGCGAGCACGACGGCGTGCAGGTCGGCGACCAGCCGCGGTATGTCGTCCTGGCGGACGGGCCCGCTCATGACCAGCAGGTTCGGCGAATGTGCTTGAGAGACTGCCACGTTAGGGGGACCGCCCGCGCCCTCGGAACTCATCGGTAGCCCCGCGGACTCTTCCCGCGCCCGCCGATCCCCAGGCACGCCCCGGGCCACGTCGGCCTGAACCCGTCCGGCTCTCCCGGGTCGCGCGGGGCCCCGCCGATCCCGCCCCGACTCCGGGCGCGCACGGCGCACGCGGCACCGCCCTCGTGCCTCCTCCGAGGGGGCAAACCCCTCCACTTCACTGGATCAGGTGGGACGGGCATCCCGGGGGCGTAGTCCCGAGAGGCCCTGGGCACGGTCCGCATCGGCGTGGAGTTCCACGCCACCGGCGGACGAGAGGAGCCCCTTCATGCAGCAGGACGACATGTACGAACCCCCGGCCATGGTGGAAGTCGGTGACTTCGCCGAACTGACCCGCGGCGAGGCCCTGGGCGCGCACTACGAGGGCGGCTTCCCGCCCTACGAGTGGTACCTCGGCCCCAACTGACCCCGGACCGACAGCACATGACGGGTGACGTGCCATGAGCGGTGACGTATGGTTCACGATCCTCCCGGACGGTGAATCCGGCGTGGCCGCGGCGCGACTCCTGCGCCCCTGCGCCACCGACACCGTCGCACACCCCTCCGGCCGGCCCTGGCTGCTCGGCAGCTGGCCGGACGGACACGTGACGGTGGGAACGGCAGGGGCGCGGCGAGTCGCGGTGATCGGGCGCTGCCCGGTCACCGCCGAGGAGCTGTCCGCGCGCGCGGCACGGCTGCGGGACGTCGGCGCCATCGAGGACATGGAGCGGATCGCCCACGGCCTGACCGGCAGCTTCCACCTCGTCGCCGCCGTCGACGGCGCGGTCCGGGCCCGGGGGAGCGCGTCCGGGGTGCGGCGGCTCTTCCACGCCCGGGTGGCCGGGGCGTCCGTCGCCGCCGACCGGGCGGACCGGCTCGCCGCCGCGACCGGGGCGGCCCCCGACGAGCGGATCCTCGCCGCCCACCTGCTCGCGTCGCCGCTGCCGTACCCGCTGGACGACCTCTGCGTCTGGCAGGGCGTCCGGGCCGTACGGTCCTGCGACAGCCTGCTGCTCGACCCGGACGGGCGGGCCCGCACCCGGCGCTGGTGGACCCCGCCGGAGCCGCACCGCGCCTGGCGGGACGGACTGCCCGAGGTGCGCGCCGCGCTGACCGCGGCGGTGGCCGCCTGCACGGCCGACGGGGGCACCGTCAGCGCGGATCTGTCGGGCGGCCTCGACTCCACCAGCCTGTGCTTCCTGGCCGCCCGGGAGCAGGAGCGGACCCGCCCGCCCGGGGCGAGGCTCGTGACCCTGCGCTGGCAGAGCATCGACCCGGAGAACGACGACGGAACCTGGGCCGCGCGCGCCGCCGCCCACCTGCCCGACAGCGAGCACATCACGCCCGACCGCGACCAATGGCCCCTCTGGTACAGCGACTTGGCGGCCCTCACCGGCGACGCCGTCCCCACCGACGAGCCAGGGCCATGGGTGCGCGACGGCGCCAGGATGGCGGAACTCTGCCGCCTCATGACCGGCCGGGGCTCGCGGCTGCACCTGATGGGCGGCGGCGGGGACGAGCTGTTCAGCACGTTCCCGCCCCACCTGCACGACTACGTACGAAGCCGTCCGCTGGCCGCGTACAGCCGCATCCGCACCCAGCGCGCCTCCCAGCACTGGCCGCTCGGCCCCCTCCTGCGCCAGCTCGCCGACCGCAGGACGTTCGGCCAGTGGCTGACCGCGTGGGCCGAGGGCCTGGGCGTCGCCGAGCAGTCATCGGCCGCCCTGGTGCGCGGCGCGCCCTCGACGGCGTGGGGCGTGGACCTGCCCATGCCGCCCTGGGCGACCCCCGACGCGGTCCGGGCTGTCCGAAGCCTGCTCCTGGAGGCGGCCGAGAACACCGGCACCGCCGAGCCCCTCGCGCCCCAGCGCGGCCAGCACACGGCACTCGCGTGCGTACGGACCGGCGGGCGCGGCCTGCGCCAACTGGACCAGGTCACCTCCGCCCGCGGCCTCGGGCAGGCCGCGCCCTTCCTCGACGACCAGGTGATCGAGGCGGCTCTCGCCATCCGCGTGGCCGAGCGCAGCACCCCCGGCCGCTACAAGCCCGTGCTCGCCGAGGCGGTGCGCGGCACCGTGCCCGACGACGTCCTGCGCCGCCACACCAAGGGCGAGTACAGCACCGACTTCCACGCGGCCCTGCGCCGCAACCGCGCCGCCCTGGTCGCGTTCTTCGACGACTCACGGCTCGCCCGCGCCGGACTGATCGACGACGCGGCCGTCCGCGCGTCCCTGCTGGGCGTGCACCCCACCCCGGAGGCCCTGCGCTCCCTCAGCTCCAGCCTGGGCACGGAGATCTGGCTCCGCGCGGCCCCCGCGCGCACCGGCCGGCCGAGCCCCGCGCCCACCACGCTCCCCGAAGGAACACCGTGACCCCCGAAGGAGAAAAGTGACCCCGCCCGTACCCTCACCCCTGGCGCAGGCCCTGACCCTGCGCCCCGACGTCTGCGCGACGGACACAGCGGACGGCATGGTGCTCCTGGACGAGGTCACCGGCCGCTACTGGCAGTTGAACCGCACGGCCGCGCTGGTGCTGCGCAGCCTGATGGACGGCGCCGCACCGCCCGACACGGCACGCGCTCTCCGCGAGGCCCACCCCCGTCTCACCGTCGAGCGCGCGGGCGCCGACTCGGCCGCGATCACCGACGAACTGCTCGCGGCCCGCCTGGTGGTGCCCCGATGAGCCAGCCGATGGTGCCCGCCACCCACACCGGCCTGCCCCTGCGCCATCGCCCACCGGCGCTCCTGGCCACGGCCGCCGCCCGCCTGATCGCCACGCTCAAGCCGCACCGCATCCGCCGCGTCCTCACCGTGGCCCGGCGCGGTGCCGCCCCGGCCACCGCGGCCCAGGCCCTCGCGGCGCGCCGGGAAGTGGTCGCCGTCAGCGCGCGCTGCGCCGGAGAGGGCTGCCTCCAGCGTTCCGTGGCCACGGCGCTGCTGTGCCGGATGCGCGGGGTCTGGCCGGACTGGTGCACGGGGGTGCGCACGGGGCCGTTCCGCGCCCATGCCTGGGTCGAGGTCGACGGCCTCCCGGTGGGCGAACCGCACCAGCCGTCCGCGTACCACCGCATGATGGTGGTGCGGGGCGTACGGGAGGAGCGCCCCTGAACCCGCCCACGAGACCCACACCCCGAACCCGAACCCGCATCACTCCTTGTGGGGGTGTTCGGGGGCTTTGAAGGCGCGTGCGTTTGCTCGCGGCTCAGCATGGGTGCGTGACCGATTCCCCTCAGCAGGTTGGCCTTCGCAGGGATCCGCGGTTCGAGGACATCGCTGATGCCTCCTGGTGGCGGATGGCCGGGCGGTTGCCTCGTACGCTCGGGGCCGCGGTGCGGCTGGGGTGGGGTACCGATCGGGGGGCGATGGTGTGGCTCGCCGGGTGTCAGGTCGTTCTCGTGGGGGCGGCGGTCGTCGGGCTCGCCGCGTTGCCCGGTGCGTTGGAGCAGTTGTTCCACGGGGGGTCGGTGGCGGAGCGGGTGGCCGCGGCCGCTCCCGCACTGGTCGTGGTCGGCGTCGCCGCCGGGGTGCGCGCCGGGGCCGACGCGGTCGGCGCCTACGCCTCCGCCCGGCTCGCGCCGGAGGTCGCGTCCGAGGCCGATCTCCAGATCCTGGCGGCCGCGCCGCGGGTGGAGCTGGAGGCGTACGACCAACCCGGTTTCGGCGACCGGCTCCAGGCCGCGGGGCGTGGCGCCGAGGCGACCGAGAATCTGATCGCCGACGCCCAGGCACTGGTGTCCGCGCTCGGCCAACTCGTCGCCGCCGCCTCGGTCCTGACCCTGCTCCACCCCGTACTGCTGCCGCTGCTCGCGCTCGCCGTGGTGCCCAAGGGCGCCGCCGCCGTCACCACCGCGCGCATCCAGCACCGCGCCGACCACCAGAACACCGCGGACAGCCATCTGCGGTACCTGCTGCGGCACTACGCCACGCACCAGCGCACCGCGGCCGAGGTGCGCGCCACCACGATGGCCGCGTTCCTGGCCGACTGGTACGCGGAGATCACCGGCCGGATCAGGGCCACCCACCGCCGGGCCGCGCCCCGGGTCCTGCGTGTCACGCTGCTCGGCGCGGGCCTCAGCGGTCTGATGCTCGCCTCGACGTGGGCCGCGCTCGGCTGGCTCGCCGCGAGCGGGCGGATGCAGCTCGCGCTCGCCGCCACGGCCGTCATCGCCGTCCGTACCTGCACCGGCGCGCTGACCTCGCTGGTCCTCGCCGCCGCCCGCCTGTTCCGCACCAGCCTGTACCTGGAGGACTGGCAGACGTTCCTGCACCGGGCGGCGGCGCTGCGGGCCGTGCGGGGGGTCCCTGGCGGTTCCGGACGGGGCGCCCGCCGAGATCCGCGCCGAGAAGGTGAGTTACACCTATCCCGGCGCGACGACCCCGGCGGTCGACGGCGTCAGCCTCACCCTGCGGCGCGGCGAACTCCTCGCCCTCGTCGGCGAGAACGGGTCCGGCAAGACCACCCTGTCCGCCCTGCTCACCGGGCTCCGCATCGCCTCCACCGGCACCGTCAGCTGGGACGGCACCGACCTCGCCGACGCCGACCCGCACACCGTGTGGGCGAAGGTCGGCCTCGTGCCCCAGGACTTCACCCGCTGGCCGATGGACCTGCGCGCCAACATCCACCTCGGCCAGCCCCGCTCCGGGAACGACGCCCTCCTCCTGGACGCCGCCCGCGCCGCCGGTGCCGACCGCGTCGTCGCGGACACCCCGCACGGCCTGGACACGCTGGTCGCGGGCTCCCACTGGGGCGGCACCGACCTGTCGGGCGGCCAGTGGCAGCGCATCGCCGTCGCCCGCGCCTTCTACCGCGACGCGGCGATGCTCATGCTCGACGAGCCCACCTCGGCGATGGACCCCCGCGCCGAGTACCTCGTCATCCGCCGCTTCAAGGAGCTGGCCGCGGGCCGGACCGCCGTCTTCGTCACCCAGGGCCTGGAGAACGCCCGCATCGCGGACCGGATCGTCGTCCTGGACCGGGGGCGGGTGCGTGAAGAGGGGGATTTCGAGGGGTTGTTGGCGCGGGACGGGCTGTTCGCCGAGTTGTATCGGCTCGCTCAGGATCGGTGACAGCTCAGCGCAGCGTCCTGCCGAACCCCGAAGCCAACGGCATCCGTAACCCCAGAGGCGGCGGCGCAGCCAACGCGTCCTCGACCGGCCGGGCGTACCGATGCCCGAACAGCACCCCCTGCACAAAATTGGAGGCCAACGCCCGTACCTCGGCGTGATGCTGACTGAGCCGATGCCCGTCCGAGTGCACCTCGAACCGACACACGTCCCGATTGGCCTTCTTGGCCCGCTCGGCGAGCCGGAACGACAACTCGGGATCGGTCCGCTCGTCATTCGTGCCGTGCACGATCATCACGTGCCGCCCGACAAGTTGCTTCACCGGCTCAGGCGGCGCGGCCACATCGTCCTCGGGCAGCCAAGGAGCCAGCGCCAGAACGGAGTTGACGGCGGAGTGCGCGGCGGCCCGCAGCGCCGCCCGGCCGCCCATGTCGACGCCGACGAGACACACGGGCACATCGCCGTAGCGTCGTACGACCTCGTCGGCCGCCCACTCGGCGTCCCGCGCGAGCTGCGCCTCCGCGCCGTTCCAGCCGGCGACCCGGTAGTGCACGACGTGCGCGGCGAGCCCGTCGGCCTGCCCGGCCCTGGCGAGGTGCCGCCCGAGGGAACGTATCGCCGTGGCGGCGAAGGGGGAGGGCTTGCGGGCAGACGTCTCGTGGCCGCCCGGCAGCAGCAGCGCGACCGCGCTCACCGTCGAGGGGCGCGCGGCGACCGCACGCCCGAGTCTGGCCGTGCGCACGGGACGGGACGTCGCTTGCTGTGCCATGGCAGAACAGTGTCAGAAGTCATGGTGTATGCCACCTGTCCGCAGGGTCACTGTTCCATATCGACCCGGTGAGTTCTACGCGCGTAGGAGTTAGAGTGCGGAAATGACGAGCCAGACCAGCAAGATCAGCGCAGCCGGCGGCCACCCGGGGCGCCCGGGCAACCCCGGAACCCCCGACCCGGAGCAGATCCGCCGCGCCCCGAAGGTCCTCCTCCACGACCACCTCGACGGCGGCCTGCGTCCCGGCACGATCGTCGAGCTGGCCCGCGAGAACGGGTACGAGGGCCTGCCCGAGACCGACCCCGACAAGCTCGGCGTCTGGTTCCGCGAGGCGGCCGACTCCGGCTCCCTGGAGCGGTATCTGGAGACGTTCGCGCACACCTGTGCCGTCATGCAGACCCGCGACGCGCTGTTCCGCGTCGCCGCCGAGTGCGCCGAGGACCTGGCCGAGGACGGCGTCGTCTACGCCGAGATCCGCTACGCCCCCGAGCAGCACCTGGAAGCGGGCCTGACCCTCGAAGAGGTCGTCGAGGCCGTGAACGAGGGCTTCCGCGAGGGCGAGCGCCGCGCCAAGGCCAACGGCCACCGCATCCGCGTCGGCGCGCTCCTCACCGCGATGCGGCACGCTGCCCGCGCCCTGGAGATCGCCGAACTCGCCAACCGCTACCGCGACCTCGGCGTCGTCGGCTTCGACATCGCGGGCGCCGAGGCGGGCTTCCCTCCCACCCGCCACCTGGACGCCTTCGAGTACCTGAAGCGGGAGAACAACCACTTCACCATCCACGCCGGCGAGGCCTTCGGCCTGCCGTCGATCTGGCAGGCCCTGCAGTGGTGCGGCGCCGACCGGCTCGGCCACGGCGTGCGCATCATCGACGACATCAAGGTCGCCGACGACGGCACGGTCCAGCTCGGCCGCCTCGCCTCC
This sequence comes from Streptomyces sp. NPDC040610, assembly GCF_055594065.1. NCBI lineage: Bacteria > Bacillati > Actinomycetota > Actinomycetes > Kitasatosporales > Streptomycetaceae > Streptomyces > Streptomyces sp. NPDC040610. The sequence goes on from NZ_JBVIXA010000001.1 coordinate 552,282, forward strand.
TACGTCCGCGACAAGCGCATCCCGCTGGAGCTGTGCCCGAGCTCGAACCTGCAGACCGGCGCCGCGACCTCGTACGCCGAGCACCCCATCGGCCTGCTCCGCAAGCTGCACTTCCGGGCGACCGTCAACACCGACAACCGCCTGATGTCCGGCACCAGCATGAGCCGCGAGTTCGAGCACCTGGTCGGCACCTTCGGCTACACGCTCGACGACATGCAGTGGTTCACCGTCAATGCGATGAAGTCGGCGTTCATTCCTTTCGATGAACGGCTCGCCATGATCAATGACGTCATCAAGCCCGGCTACGCCGAGCTGAAGTCCGAGTGGCTCTTCCGCCAGACGGTCTCGACCAGCGGGTCCGTCGACAGCTAAACGGATTTTGTACGTCAACACGGCGGCCGGGAGCAGTAACTCCCGGCCGCTTTCGACTGTTTGCGGGCTGTACCAGCGGGTGCTTACCGTCGAGCCCCGCTCAACGCCCCCGTCATCAAGGACGCATTCAACATGAAGCAGTCTGCCGTCAAGACCCTCGGTGTCGCCGCCCTCGGTGCCGCCTTCGCCGCCACGGGCGCCGGTGTCGCGAGCGCCGCGGCCGGCCCGGACGCCGTGGGCGCCCTGAGCACGGTCACCTCGACGCTGCCGCTGGAGGAGACCGCCCAGAGCCTGCCCGACGGGGCCCCCGAGGCCCTGGCCGCCGGCCACAGCGCGCTCCAGAGCGGCCTGAAGTCCGCCAAGCCCACCACCGACAAGCTCCTCCCGCTCGGCGGCGACGACCAGGGCGAGGACGGCGCCGCCGACCGGGCCATGAGCACCAAGCCCGCGCCGAAGCCCGCCGACCCGGTCAAGGGCCTGCTCGGTGGCGTCCCCGTCGTCCAGGGCCTGGGCACCAACGCCCTCCCCACCGACGCGGTGACCGGCGCGCTGCCGACCAGCGCCCTGCCCACCGACGCGGTGACCGGCGCGCTGCCCACGGGTGCGCTGCCCACCCAGGGCCTCCCGACCACGGCCCTGCCGCTCGGCTGACCCGAGCCGCCCGGCACACGCACGACGGGGCGCACCCTTGTGGGGGTGCGCCCCGTCGCCGTACCCGGACAGGCCCGTCGGCGTACCGGACCGGAACCTTCGTCACCAGGCCGTCTTCACCTTGTTCTCGGTCGGGAGCACGATCCACAGGGCGATGTAGAGCAGGAACTGGGGGCCGGGCAGCAGGCAGGACAGCACGAACGCGACGCGCACGGTCGTCGCGGACCAGCCGAAGCGGCGGGCGACGGCAGCGCACACGCCGCCGATCATGCGGCCGTCGGTGGGGCGGGCAAGGGCGGACATGGGGGCTCCTCGTGGACCGTGGTCGGGTCTGGGGCGGGAGGCTTCGGCTTGTCGTCGCCTCGGTATATCCAAGGTAGGTCCACGAAACGGGCAAAGCGTCAGGCTACGGAGCGATGCCGACCCTGGGAATCTTCGGGGTCGCCCCCTGCGGGGCCTCCTCCCTGAGGCGGGCCGTAAGGGGCCGCGCGGAGGAGCGGCGACGGCGAAGCCGGGCCCGCGCCGCGGGCACCACGGCGACATGGGCGAGCGCCACGCCCAGCGTGTTCAGGAGCAGCGAGTCGACGTCGACGACCTGACCGGGCACCCCGGTCTGCAGCAGCTCGATGCCCAGGGACAGCAGCGCCCCCGCCGCGACCGTGCGGGCGAGGGACGCAAGCCGCGAGACGTCGAGCCGCCCCCCGACCAGCGGAAGCAGCACCCCGAGCGGCGCCAGGAGAAGCAGCGCCCCGCCGATCTGCCGGGCCGCCTGCTCCGGGCCGCGCTCCAGGTCCGCCTTGATGCCGGCCAGCGGCTCCAGGTTCGCCGCGCTCACCCAGGGCACGTCCAGCGGGCGCAGCGTGATCCACGCGACGACCAGGAGATGCGCGGCGAGGAGAACCCCTCCCGCCGCGCGAAAGCGAATGGCGGCACCGCGCCCGCCCGAGCCTTGACGCACGCACCCCAAGACGCCGGTGGCGGCGGGATCGGTTCCGCAGCCGCTCGGACTCCTGCATGCGAGGTCGGGAAGGCCGCGGCCCCCGGGCCCTCAGGAATCGAGCGACTGCGACGGCGGCGACACCGTGCCGGGGCGGGCCCGCACGGCCTGTGTGCACTCGTAGCGCTCAAGGCCCGTCCCCGCGGGTCCGCCAAGCACGACGGAGCCGTCGCCGTCCGACGCCGCGCTGTCCGCGTACGTGCACACGATCTGCGCGAGCGCGTGCGACGACAGGCTCTGTGGGCGGGTGCTCAGCCGCAGTGCCTCGTCCGGGTCGTCCCGCTGGGGGCCGGTGACGGTCATGCCGCGGCGTACGTCCGTGGCGTACCCGGCCTGCTTGGCGGCCTGGGACGGCGGCACCGACAGCTCGTCGAGGAGCGCCTGCGCGATCCGCACCCGGTCCGTGGACGCCTTCTCGGTGGGGATCCGCACCGTCCGGTCGACGATCACCAGCTGCGACGCGCACACCAGGAAGATCTGCACGGGCACGCCGGTGGACTCGGCGCGCGAGGAGATGTCCGGGCCCGACGCCACGCACGGCACCCGCGAGGGCGCCGCCCCGAAGTCGGTCGGCACCTCCGTGGAGCGGATGCCGCAGCCGGCCAGCGTGGCGGTGAGCACGGCGGCGGCGAGGGCGGCGCTCAGCCGTCGCCTGGTCATGTCGCTTCCTTGCCTTCCTCGGGGCGCTCCGCGTCCCGTTCCCCGTCGGCGTCCGCCTCGGCCTCCTGGTCGGGACCGGGCTCCGCCGTCAGCGGCGAGGCGTCCCGCGGCAGCCGCAGCGTGAACACCGCGCCCCCGGCGGGCGAGTTGGCCGCGGTGATCTCGCCGCCGTGGATGTGCGCGTTCTCCAGCGCGATGGAGAGCCCGAGCCCGCTGCCTTCCGACCGCGGCCGGGACGCGCTGGCCTTGTAGAACCGGTCGAAGACATGCGGCAGCACGTCCTCGGGGATGCCGGGCCCCCCGTCGCGCACGGAGATCACCAGGCTGTCGCCGTCCAGGCGCACCGACACCTTCACCGGGGAGCCGCCGTGCTTGAGGGCGTTGCCGATGAGGTTGGCGAGGATCACGTCGAGGCGGCGCGGGTCCAGGCGGGCGTGGATGCCGCGCTCGGCGTCCAGGTCGACGGCGTCGAGCCAGGCGCGGGCGTCGATGCACGCGGTGATCTGGTCGGCGAGGTCGACGTCGTCGAGGACGAGGCGGGCGGTGCCCGCGTCGAAGCGGGTGACCTCCATCAGGTTCTCGACCAGGTCGTTCAGGCGCCGGGTCTCGCTCACGACGAGGCGGACGGCGGGCTCGATCATGGGGTCGACGGAGCCGGTCTCGGCGTCCAGCTCCTCCTCCAGGACCTCCGTGACGGCGGTGATCGCGGTCAGCGGGGTGCGCAGCTCGTGCGACATGTCCGCCACGAAGCGGCGGCTCGCCTCGTCGCGGGCGCTCATGTCCGCGACCTTCTTCTCCAGGTTCTCCGCGGTGCGGTTGAACGTACGCGACAGATCCGCCAGCTCGTCCGTGCCCGACACCCGCAGGCGCGTGTCCAGCTTGCCCTCGCCGAGCCTGCGCGCGGCCACGCCCAGGCGGTGCACGGGTTTCAGGACGGTCGTCGCGGCGGCCTGCGCGAGCAGCGCCGAACCGACCAGGGCGAGCGCCGTGGCGATGGCCAGGGACCAGCCGAGCGAGCTGAGGTCCTTGGCCTCCGGCTCCAGCGACTTGAGCATGTAGCCCGTCGGCCCGCCGCCGATCACCTTCGCCCCGCCCACCAGGTACGGCGTGCCGTGGTCCACGGTCCGCTGCCAGTACAGGTGGTACGGGCTCTTGTTGCCGGAGGAGACCGACTGCTCCTTCTTGACCGCGTCCCGCAGCGCCTTCGGCACCTTGGCGAGCGTGAAGGCGTCCAGGTCGGAGTAGCCGTACACCTGGTCACCGCTGGCGTTCTCGCTGATCAGCAGCACGCTGTAGCGCTGGCTGCTGTTCGCCATCTGTCCGGCGGCGGCCTGCAGCTCGTCCTGCGTGGGGTTCAGCGGCAGCGCGCCCGCGCGGGTCTGCAACTGCTGCCGGAAGTCCTTCAGGGCCGCGTCCTGCGCACGCGTCAGGACGGCCTCGCGGTTCAGCCAGTACGCGATGCCGGACGCGGACACGGCGGCGGTCAGCGCCACCAGCGCGAACACCACGACCAGGCGCAGCCGCAGACTGGTGAAGCGCAGGCCGGACAGGAACGCCTTGCGGGCCGCGGGCAGACCGCGGAGCTTGTCGTGCGGTTTGGTCACTGAGGCGTGTCCAGCCGGTATCCCACGCCGCGCACCGTACGGATCAGCGTCGGCGAGGACGGCACGTCCTCCACCTTCGCGCGCAGCCGCTGCACACAGGCGTCGACGAGCCGCGAGTCGCCGAGGTAGTCGTGCTCCCACACCAGGCGGAGCAGCTGCTGGCGCGACAGCGCCTGCCCGGGCCTGCGGCTCAGCTCCAGGAGCAGCCGCAGCTCCGTCGGCGTCAGCTGCAGGTCCTCGCCGTTCTTCGTCACCGTCATCGCCGCGCGGTCGATCACGAGCGAACCGAACGTCGCCGCGTCGTTGGCCTCGCGCTCGCCGCGCCGGAGGACCGCGCGGATACGAGCGTCGAGCACCCGCCCCTGCACGGGTTTGACCACATAGTCGTCGGCCCCGGACTCCAGGCCCACGACCACGTCGATGTCGTCGTTGCGCGCGGTCAGCAGGATGATCGGCAGCTGGTCGGTGCGCCGGATGCGACGGCACACCTCGAAGCCGTCGATGCCCGGCAGCATCACATCCAGCACGATCAGGTCCGGACGCTGCTCGCTGAGCAGCTTCAGACCGTCCTCGCCGGTGGCAGCGGTGGCCACCCGGTGGCCCTGGCGCGTCAGCGAAAGCTCCAGGGCCGTCCGGATGGCGTCGTCGTCCTCGATCAGCAACAGGGAAGGCACAAACGTCATTCTGTCCCATGGTGCGGGCCCAGTTCGACTGTTGGCGGGGGTCTCACACCGCACCCACACGAGTAAGCGGCGCCCTTTCGGTGCCACGAGGCCTGTTGCAGGCCTGTGACAGTCGGGGGACACCGCCATGAAGTGGGCCGGGCAGAGTTTTGGTCACACGGAAATCCCAGACTCCACGACGGGGGGCGCGAGATGAACACGCTGCACAGCACCAGCTCAAGCGCAGTTGTCACGCGTCTGCACGACGTCCACCGGAGTTCTGAGAAGCACGAGAAGTCCGGTGCCGTGAGCGGGCGGGGGTGCGCTCGCGGCACCGGGCGTCAGCACACCACGTACATGACGGTGGTTGACGCACTCAAGGGCGGCGGTGACGGGGGAGCTCACGGGGGAGCCGCGTACAGGGAGGTCTCGGGGGAGCGGACGCAGTCCCGGACGGGCAGCGAGGACGCCGAAGCGGCGTTCACCGCCTACGTCCAGGAGCGCCGCGCCTCCCTGTACGCAACCGCCTACCACCTGACCGGTGACCGGTTCGAGGCCGAGGACCTGCTGCAGAGCGCCCTCTTCTCCACGTACCGCGCCTGGGACAGGATCAGCGACAAGGCCGCCGTCGGTGGCTATCTGCGGCGCACCATGACGAACCTGCACATCAGCGCCTGGCGCCGCCGCAAGCTCAACGAGTACCCGACCGAGGAACTGCCGGAGACGGTGGGCGACACGGACGCGATGCGCGGCACCGAGCTGCGCGCCGTGCTGTGGCAGGCCCTGGCCCGGCTGCCCGAACTCCAGCGCACCATGCTGGTCCTTCGTTACTACGAGGGCCGTACGGACCCGGAGATCGCGGACATCCTCGACATCAGCGTGGGCACGGTGAAGTCCAGCATCTGGCGGTCGCTCCGCCGGCTGCGCGAGGACGAGGTCCTCAGCTTCGGCCGTGACCAGGAGGAGTCCTTCGGCGAACTGGTCGCCTGAGGACGGGGGGACACGGGGGCCGTCGCTTCGGGGGAGGCGGCGGAAGCAGTGAAGGGGGACCCACCCGGGGGAACTGGGGGGTGGTGGGAATCCAGGGGGGAAACGGGGGTCCACGGGGGATACGGGGACCAACGGGGGAAACGGACAGCGGGACCGGAAGGCCGGGGGGTCTTTCCGGGCCCGCTGTCCGGCGTTCGCCTCCAGGCCGTTCGGCGTGGGCCGCGAGCTCCTCGGCGTCGGCGTCAGGCCGCCGCGCGGGCCTTCACACAGCGGCCCGCCGCCGCGGCGGCGAGGCGGCCGAGGGCCTCCTCCTTGCCACAGGCGTGCGCGCCGAGCGCCGTCTGGCGGGCCACGATGGAGCGCTCCGCGCGCATCAGGCGCCAGCCGCGGCGCAGCAGGAACGGAACGGACTTGCGGCCCTCGCGCAGATCGCGCAGGAGGCGGCGCCGGAACGTCGTCGAGGGGCGGCCGCGCAGACAGATCGCGTCCGCGAGGACCCCCATCTCACGGCAGCGTTCCACGATGTCGGCGGCGAAGATGCCCTCCGCGATGAACAACGGCGTGCGCTCGATGTCGAGCGCCTCCTCGCCGACGCGCGAGCTCGTCGAGATGTCGTACACCGGGACCCGGGTGCGGCCGGTGCGGCACAGCTCGCCGATCGCGGCGAGGGCGACGTCGGCGTCCCAGGACAGCGGGGAGTCCCAGTCGATGTCCGAAGTGCCGGCGACCTGAGGCAGCGACGGGTCGGTGCCTTCCTTGTAGAAGTCGTCGAGGCACAGCACGGGCAGTCCCGTGCGGGACGCGAACGACGACTTGCCCGAGCCGGAGGGGCCGGCGAGCAGCACGACTCGGGTGGGTATCGGGGGATGGGAACCCAAAGCTGTGAACCTTCTCACCAGTGGTCTCGCCGAAGGGCGGCTGTGGCTGCCGCTTTCGGCCTGCTGACCCCCGTGGTCCCGGGCGTCCCCGCCCCGGTCTCGGGTTGCTGCGGGCACGGCTCGTCGGCGGTGGTCCGAGCCATTATCAACCGGTGTGCCCCGGGTGCCCAGACCCGGGGCGGCGGCAATGTGCCGACGCCCCGGAACGGCTTGCGGAAACGTTATTTCTGTGTGCCGGGGCGGGCCAGGTGATGGAAGCCGACCTCGGGGTTCGCGGCGCTCGGGCCGTTCAGGATCGGCTGCGGGCGGCCGCGCAGATGCTGGTCGAAGAACGCGCCGACATAGGCGCCGGTGATCGCCGCCGCGCGGCGGCCGGGCAGGCCGCCCGGCTCGTCCTCGCCCAACTGCCCGGCCAGCGGTGCCAGGTCGGTGAAGGCGAAGTGGTCCGCCCCCGCCACCCGCAGCCAGCGCTTCCAGCCGTTGAGCCGGTCCCAGGCGGCCTCCCACGTCCTGTCCCGGCCGCTGTGGTCCTCGGCCGTCCCCACGAACAGCATCGGGCGGCCGGACAGGTCCGACGCGGGTCCGACGTCGACGGCGGGCCCGTCCAGGTTCACCGCGGCCCGCACCCGGGCGTCGCCCGCCGTGGCCGCCGCCGCGCCCGCGCCGCCGAGCGAGTGCCCGGCCATGCCGACGCGCTTCTTGTCGATCAGGTCCGCGTGCCGCCACACCGGCCGGGCGCCGGTCAGCCGGTCCAGGACGAAGCGCAGGTCCTTGGCGCGGCCCCGCGCGGCGGGCCCGACGGTGTTCTCGTCGACCCGGCCGCAGGCCGCGCACGGCAGGATGCCCCGGCCGGGGAACTCCACGCCCACGGCCTCGTGGGCGTGGTCGACGACCGCGACGACGTACCCCCGGCTCGTCAGCTCCTCGGCCAGGCCCGTGAGGGTGGTGCCGGGCACGGAGAAGCCCGGCGAAAGGACCACGAGCGGGTACGAGCCGGGGGCGGGGCGCGCGCCGACGCGAGTGTGGGTGCGGGTGCCGCTCAGGACCTCGGGCGGGACGCCTTCGATGCCCCGGTCCTCCAGGAAGAGTTGGGCGCCCTTGACGCTCATGTACGGCGCCGGGGTGCCGGTGCCCTTCCGCGCGGGGTAGTACAGCGACACCATCAGCTCCCGGTCGCCGGACCTCGGCACCCACGGGTCGCGGCGGCTGTGGTCCGTCAGGTGCAGGGAGGCGCGGCCGACGGCGCGGGGGCCGGTCGGCTTCGGCAGGCGCAGTCGGGGGCTCGGGGCCTCGGGCCGGGTGGACGCGGGCCCGGCGTTCGCGGTGCTGTCCCGGGCGGCCGCGGGGGCCGCTTCGGCGCCGGTGGCGAGGGCCGTGGCCCCGCCGGTGAGGGCGCAGGTGAGGAGGGCGGCGACGGCCCTGCGGCGGCGCGACTTCATGGGTGTGGGCTCCTCTGTCTCACGGCCGCACCCCGTACGCTGCGGGCGGCCTCGGCGACTTCAACGTAGGAGCGGGGGGTGGCGCGGCGAGTCCCGCTGGGGAGCCAACTCCGGGGGTGGCTCCGGGGAGCCAGTCGGCCCGGCGGGGCCCGTCGGCCCGGCGGTGCCAGTCCGTCCGAGGAGTGAGTCGACCCCGGGAGGCCGCCCGTCCTAGTTCTGTCTGCCGCCCGGTACGACGAGGCCGCTCTCGTACGCGAAGACCGCGGCCTGGGTGCGGTCGCGCAGCTGGAGTTTGTGCAGGATGCGGCCCACGTGGGTCTTGACCGTCTCCTCGGCGACGGTGAGCGCCGCGGCGATCTCCGTGTTGGACAGGCCCTGCGCGATCCGGGCGAGCACCTCCGTCTCCCGGCCGGTCAGCCCCTCGACCCGGGCGCCGGAGGCCCGCACCGGACCCGTGCCGAGGCGGGCGAACTCCGCGATGAGGCGCCGGGTGAGGTCGGGCGAGAGCAGCGCGTCGCCGCCCGCCACCACGCGTACGGCCTCGGCGAGTTCGACGCCCGACGCGTCCTTGAGCAGAAAGCCCGCGGCGCCCGCGCGCAGCGCCTCGTACACGTACTCGTCAAGGTTGAAGGTGGTCAGGACCAGGACCTTCGGGTGGGTGTCGGGGTGTGCGGTGATGCGGCGTGTCGCGTCGATGCCGTCGACGCCGGGCATGCGGATGTCCATCACGATCACGTCCGGCCGCAGGTCCGCCGCGAGTCCTACGGCCTCCGCACCGTCCCGTGCCGTCCCGACGACCTCGATGTCCGGCTGGGCGCCGAGCAGGACCGAGAACGCGTCCCGGACCATCGCCTGATCGTCGGCGATCACCACGCGGATCGTCATGCGGGGGAGTCCTTGTCGGTGCGAGGGGAGGGGGAGGGAGCGGGGGTGGAGGTCGTGGCGGGTGCGGGGGCGGGCGGCGGGGTGGTGTGGGTCGGCAGGGTCGCCGTCACTTCGTACCCGCCCTCCGGTGCGGGGCCCGCGGCGAAGTCGCCGCCGAGCATGGCGACGCGCTCCCGCATGCCCGTGAGGCCGTGCCCCGCGCCCGGCGAGGGCGGGGCGGCCCCGGCGGCCGGGCCGTTGGTGACGCGCAGGGTCAACGTGCGGAGACCGTAGCCGAGTTCCACGGTCGTGGGGGCGCCGGGGGCGTGGCGCAGGGTGTTGCTGAGCGCCTCCTGGACGATGCGGTACGCCGACAGCTCCACGCCCGGCGGGAGCGCGCGGCGGGTTCCCGTCACGCTTGCCGACACCGGCAGGCCGGTGGCCCGCACCTGGGACAGGAGGGCGTCGAGCTGGTCCAGGGAGGGCTGCGGGGTGGTGTCGGCCGGGGTGCCGCCGTCGGACTCGGCGCGCAGCAGGCCGAGCAGTCGGCGCAGTTCGGCCAGGCCCTCCAGGGCGTTGGCGCGGATCGACGCCAGCTCCGTGACCAGTTCGCGCGGCGGGTCCGGGACGCGGTAGGGGGCGGCGTCGGCCTGGATGGAGATCAGCGACATGTGGTGGGCCACCACGTCGTGCAGCTCACGGGCGATGCGGGCGCGCTCCTCCAGGACCGTGCGGCGCGCCCGCTCCGCCGCCGTTGCCTCGATCTGTTCGGCGAGGCGGGCGCGGTCCTCGCGGCGGCCCCGGCGGATCGCTCCCGCGAGCAGGGCGGTCGCGTACAGCGCGGTCCCGGTCGCGACCGTCGGCCAGGAGCCGACGCCCGCGCCCAGCAGCTTCAGGGTCGCTCCCAGGGCCGCGCTCAGGGCAGTCGCCGTCGCCGCCGGGAGCAGGGGGACGCGCAGGGCGAGCAGGAACAGGGTGCCCGCTTGGACCGCCCACGCCCACAACTCGTTGTCGTGCGTGGGCGGGTGGCCGAGGGGGATCGCCGCGAAGCAGGCGAGGGACAGCCAGTACGCCAGGGTCGGCCTGCGCAGGGCCAGCAGCAGGGTGGCCGCGTGGGCTGCCGCCAGGAGCCGGGCGGGCAGGTCGGCGCCCGTCGCGGCGAGCGCTGTGGCCGCGAGGGCGATCAGGGTGTGGGGGAGGAACCGGAGGGGGCGGGGCCAGGTGAGTGGGGGGAGAGGGTCGGGGGTGGGGGTGAGGAGGGGCTTGAGGAGGGGCTTGTGGGGGGTGGGGGTGGTGGTGATGTCGTTCGTGGGAGGGGTGGCGGGCACGGTGAGGGTCCTTCGGGCGGGCGTGGTGGGTGCCGGTGGGCCCGGTGGTGGTGACGCTATGCGACCGCGGGGGTGGTGTGCGTCCCGCTCAGGGGCGGTTTCGGGGAGTAGCTCTCCAGGGGGAGACGGGGGCGGGACGGGCTGGTGGAGGGCTTTTGCGGGGTGGTGGAGGGTTCTTTTGGGGGCGTGGGGGTGCGGGTGGTCTTTGATATGCGGGGGGCGGCTCAACTACTCTTCGTGCACGCTCGATTACTTACGTATGTTCCGTAGAGGTGGTCCCCATGGCTCGAAACCCTGCACGTGACTCGGCGCGGCACTCGGCGTCGAAGACTTCTCCCGCCGCCCGGGCGCTGCTGCGCGCGGGGCTCGGCGTCTCCGTGGCGGGGGCGGCGCTGGGGCTCGGGGGTGGGGTCGCCAGTGCGGCGCCCGCGGTGGTGCCTGCGGCGGGGCTGGCCACGCCGGTGGGGGACGTCGACCCCGACACGGCTGGGAACGCGCTCGCCGATGGGTTGCATCGGGCTACCGCCGGGGGGTTGGGGGCCGCGAAGCATCTTCGGCTCAATCCGTTGGCCGGGACGGGGGTTGATCCGCTCGACAACGCGGTGGGGACTCAGGTGGCCGACTTCAAGCCGGTGTCCACGGCCATGGCCACGGGGCCGTTGACCCAGGGTGGGTCGTTGGCGGAGATGCCGGTTGTGGGGGCGGTGGCTGGTGTGTTGCCCGGCTAGGCCCTCGCGGGGCGCCCCAGTCCCGCCCCTTCTCCGTAACCGGGGCTGCGCCCCTGGACCCCGGGGGTGGGTGTCCCGTGGCGGGTGGGACAGTCCTCCGCCGAATCGGCGCTCCGCGCCTCGTCCTCAAACTCCCCCAAGCTCTTAGGGAGCAGGGGGTACCCCCATGACGGGCTGAAACTTCGCCGCTGCGGGCTGGAAGTGAGCCCGTGGCGTGTGGGTCGGAACGGCCCAGGCCTGCACTGCCTGAACGTCCCGGGCCTGCCCTGGACGGTGCGCTGCCCGAAACGCCCTCAGCCCGCCCTGGACGGCGGGCGGGCTGAGGGGTGATTCGGGGGTGGGTCAGTACGCCGAGCCCGAGGCGCCCAGGGAGCCTGTGGGGTGCCAGACCGTCTTGGTCTCCAGGAATGCGGTCAGGCGGTGGGTGCCGGGGGTGGTGGTGAAGTCGGCGTCGGTTTCCACAGCCTGTGGACGCAGTACGCGCTTGAGGTTGTCCGCCGCCGCGATCTCCAGGTCCTTCGCCAGGTCGGCGTCCGCGCCGGCCAGGTCCAGGCCGTTCACGTCCTGGTGGGCGGCGAGGGGGAGGGCCAGCTCCGCCGTCTTGCCGCTGAGGATGTTGACGACGCCGCCCGGCAGGTCCGACGTGGCCAGGACCTCGCCGAGGGAGAGGGCGGGGAGCGGGGACTCCGCGGAGGCGATGACGACCGCCGTGTTGCCCGCCGCGATCACGGGGGCCACCACCGACACCAGGCCCAGGAACGAGGACTCCTGGGGGGCGACGACGGTGACCACGCCGGTCGGCTCGGGCGTGGAGAGGTTGAAGAAGGGGCCCGCGACCGGGTTCGCCCCGCCCACGACCTGCGCGATCTTGTCCGTCCAGCCCGCGTACCAGACCCAGCGGTCGATGGTCGCGTCCACGACCGCGGCCGCCTTGGACTTCGACAGGCCCTCCGCCTCGGCGACCTCGCGCACGAACTGCTCGCGGCGGCCCTCCAGCATCTCGGCCACGCGGTAGAGGATCTGGCCGCGGTTGTACGCGGTCGCGCCCGACCAGCCGCCGAACGCCTTGCGCGCGGCCACGACCGCGTCACGGGCGTCCTTGCGGGAGGACTGCGGGGCGTTGGCCAGCCACTTGCCCTTCGAGTCCGTCACCTCGTACACCCGGCCGCTCTCGGAACGCGGGAACTTTCCGCCCACGTACAGCTTGTAGGTCTTGAAGACGCTGAGTCGCTGCTGCTCGGACTTGTCAGACATCGAGGTACGCCTCCAGGCCGTGGCGACCGCCCTCGCGGCCGAAGCCCGACTCCTTGTAGCCGCCGAAGGGCGAGGTCGGGTCGAACTTGTTGAACGTGTTGGCCCAGACGACCCCGGCGCGGAGCCTGTTCGCGACAGCGAGGATGCGCGAGCCCTTCTCCGTCCAGATGCCCGCCGACAGGCCGTACTGCGTGTTGTTGGCCTTGGCCACGGCCTCTTCCGGGGTGCGGAAGGAGAGGACGGACAGGACCGGGCCGAAGATCTCGTCGCGGGCGACCGTGTGCGCCTGGGTGACGTTCGTGAAGAGCGTCGGGGCGAACCAGTAGCCCGACGTGGGGAGTTCGCACGGCGCCGACCAGCGCTCGGCGCCCTCCGCCTCGCCCGTCTCGGCGAGCGCCGTGATGCGGGCCAGCTGCTCGGCGGAGTTGATCGCGCCGATGTCGGTGTTCTTGTCGAGCGGGTCGCCCAGGCGGAGGGTCGACAGGCGGCGCTTGAGGGAGTCGAGGAGTTCGTCCTGGATCGACTCCTGGACCAGCAGGCGGCTGCCCGCGCAGCAGACCTGGCCCTGGTTGAAGAAGATGCCCGTGACGATGCCCTCGACGGCCTGGTCGATCGGCGCGTCGTCGAAGACGATGTTCGCGCCCTTGCCGCCGAGTTCGAGAGTCAGCTTCTTGTCCGTGCCCGCCACCGTGCGCGCGATCTGCTTGCCCACGGCCGTGGAGCCCGTGAAGGCCACCTTGTTCACGTCCGGGTGCGCGGTCAGGGCCGCGCCCGCGTCGCCGTATCCGGGGAGGATGTTGACGACGCCCTTCGGGAGGCCCGCCTGGCGGCAGATGTCCGCGAAGAACAGGGCCGAGAGGGGGGTCGTCTCGGCGGGCTTGAGGACGACCGTGTTGCCCGTCGCGAGCGCCGGGGCGATCTTCCACGCCAGCATCAGGAGCGGGAAGTTCCAGGGGATGACCTGTCCCGCTACGCCCAGCGGGCGCGGGTTCGCGCCGTATCCGGCGTGGTCGAGCTTGTCGGCCCAGCCCGCGTAGTAGAAGAAGTGCGCGGCGACCAGGGGGAGGTCCGCGTCGCGGGTCTCCTTGATCGGCTTGCCGTTGTCGAGGGTCTCCAGGACGGCCAGCTCGCGGCTGCGCTCCTGGATGATGCGGGCGATGCGGAAGAGGTACTTCGCGCGCTCGGCGCCCGGAAGCGCGGACCACTTCTCGAAGGCCTTGCGGGCCGCCTTCACGGCACGGTCCACATCGGCCTCGCCCGCCTGCGCGACCTCGGAGAGTACCTCCTCGGTCGACGGGGAGACGGACTTGAAGACCTTGCCGTCGGCCGCCTCGGTGAACTCGCCGTCGATGAACAGGCCGTAGGACGGGGCGATGTCGACGACCGAGCGGGACTCGGGAGCCGGTGCGTACTCGAAGATCGATTTCGGATTTGCCATGGGTCTCAGTCCACCGTCACGTAGTCAGGGCCGGAGTAGCGTCCGGTGGCCAGCTTCTGGCGCTGCATCAGCAGGTCGTTGAGCAGACTCGACGCGCCGAAGCGGAACCAGTGGTTGTCCAGCCAGTCCGCGCCCGCGGTCTCGTTGACCAGGACCAGGAACTTGATGGCGTCCTTGGACGTCCGGATGCCACCGGCGGGCTTCACGCCCACCTGGACGCCGGTCTGCGCGCGGAAGTCGCGCACGGCCTCCAGCATGAGGAGGGTGTTCGCGGGGGTCGCGTTCACCCCGACCTTGCCGGTCGACGTCTTGATGAAGTCCGCTCCCGCGAGCATGCCGATCCAGCTCGCGCGGCGGATGTTGTCGTACGTCGAGAGTTCGCCGGTCTCGAAGATCACCTTCAGGCGGGCCCGCGCGGAGGCCTCCTTCACGGCGACGATCTCCTCGTACACCTTCATGTAGTCGCCGGAGAGGAACGCGCCCCGGTCGATGACCATGTCGATCTCGTCGGCGCCCGCGGCCACCGCGTCGCGGACGTCCGCCAGCTTCACGTCCAGGGCCGCGCGGCCCGCAGGGAACGCCGTCGCCACCGAGGCGACCTTCACGTCCGTGCCCGCGACGGCCTGCTTCGCCGTGGCGACCATGTCCGGGTACACACAGACCGCGGCCGTGCGCGGCGTCGTGCGGTCCGTCGGGTCCGGGTGGACGGCCTTCGCGCCGAGCGCGCGGACCTTGCCCGCGGTGTCGGCGCCCTCCAGGGTCGTCAGGTCGATCATGGAGATGGCCAGGTCGATGGCGTACGCCTTCGCCGAGGTCTTGATCGAACGCGTCCCGAGAGCGGCGGCGCGAGCCTCCAGGCCGACCGTGTCCACGCCCGGGAGGCCGTGCAGGAAGCGGCGGAGGGTGGCCGCCGACGCCGTGACGTCGGCGAAGGGGGTGCCGGTGGGTGTGGCTGCCCCTGGGGGTGGTGTCGTCGTCGGCATAGTCACGAGGGGAGCATATCTACGCGCGTAGCGGCGTGTACAGGGGGCGGTGCGGGTGGGTGGGCCCTCGTGGGGCGCCCCGGGCCCGCCCCTTCACCGTAACCGGGGGCTGCCGCCCCCTGGACCCCCGCTGTCGGCGCTTCGCGCCTCGTCCTCGAACTCCCCCAAGCTCTTGAGGAGCAGGGGGTACCCCCATGACGGGCTGAAATGTGCCGGACGGGCTGCGAGCAGCCCGTCCGGCTGGTGAAGGTCACCTGGTGAAGGTCACCGCAAGCCGTTGTCCAGGGCTGTCATGAGTGTGCCCGTCGGGGTGTCGCCGGACATTTCCCAGATCATGCCGCCGAGCAGGCCCTTCGATCTGATCCACTCGGTTTTCTTGCCGATGGACCAGGGGTCGTCGAAGCTCCACCACTGGCCGTTGTTGCCGGTGTAGCCGTAGGTGGATATGGACTGTTCGTCGTGGTGGACGGTGAGGTTCGGGACGGTGGTGAGGAGGTTGTGGTAGCCCTTGGTGCCCGCCTCCTCCGGGAACTGGCCGGGTGCCGCGCCGTTCGCCGACTGCCATTCGCCCTTGGCGCCGCCGTCGACGACCTCCTTCCAGCCGCGGCCGTAGAACGGGAAGCCGATGGTCAGCTTGCGCGGGTTGACCCCGGCGTCCAGATAGGTCTGGACCGCCTTCTCGATGCTGAATTCGAAGGGGTAGGGGTCCTGGGCGTCGCGGCGGAGATTGGCCTGGTGGCCGGTGCGCTTGGGCTCCCAGGAGTTGTCGCTTCCCGCGCCGTGGAAGTCGTAGCCCTGGACGTTGGCGAAGTCCAGGTACTCGAAGATCTTCTTGATGTCCCAGCCCGCCTCGATCTTCACCGGGTCGGCCGGGGTGAACGCGGTCAGGAGCTTGTGGCTGCCGCCGGTGGCGTCGAGCTGCTTGCGGAACTCGGCGAGCAGCGCCGTCAGGTTGTCCTTGTCGGCCGGGCCGTAGCGGTTGCCGGGGTGGCCCTCGGAGCCCGGCCACTCCCAGTCGATGTCGATGCCGTCGAAGACGCCCGCGCCGGTGCCGGGGCCGCCCGCGCCGTTGTAGACGGGCAGGTCGCCCTTGATCCAGGTGTCCACGCAGGACTTCACGAACTTCGCGCGGGAGGCCGGGGTCGCCGCCGCGTCCGCGAAGAACTTGGAGAACGTCCAGCCGCCCAGCGAGACCACGACCTTCAGGTGCGGGTGCTTGGCCTTGAGCTTCTTCAGCTGGTTGAAGTTGCCGCGCAGCTTGCCCCAGCCGTCGTCCGCGACCCCGTCCACCGACTGTGCGGCGGAGAAGGCACGGCCGTAGTCCGCCTCGGCGTCGCCCGCGCCGGTGCCCTCGTCCGGGTCCTGCGGGTTGCCGGAGACGCCCTTCACCACTCCGGCCAGGCAGGTGTGGTTGACCGGGTCGACGTTCTCGAAGGCGTAGTTGATGACGTCGAGCTTCGCGGCCGCCCCGGACGTGTCCAGGTTCTTCACGAAGTGCTGGCGGCCGTAGATGCCCCACTGCGCGAAGTAGCCGACCTTGAGGTGGTTGCCGGGGCCTGCCGCGTCGTCCGTGGTGACGCTCACGGCGTTCGAGGCGGGCGAGGCGTTGTCGGCCGTGTCCCGCGCCTTCACGGTGAACGTGTAGGCGGTCGCGGGGGTCAGGCCCTCGACGGTCGCGGTGGTCGCCGAGGCCGGGACCGTCTTCGCCAGCGTGCCGCCGCGGTAGATGTCGTACGCGGCCACCGCCACGTTGTCCGTCGACTTCTCCCAGGCCAGGGACGCCGACACCTGGGTCTTGCCGGTGGCGCGCAGATTGCCCGGCGCGGTCGGCGGGGTCGGGTCGGTCGACGGGTCGACGGTCGTCGCGGTGACCGGGGGGCTCTCGGGGCTGGTGTTGTCGCGCCGGTCCTTGGCGCGGACGGTGAAGGTGTAGCGGGTCGCCGGGGTCAGCTCGGTGACCGTCGCGCTGTTCGTCGTCGAGGTCGCCACCACGCTGTTGCCGCTCAGGACCTCGTACTTGGTCACGGGGTAGTCGCCCGCCCCGGCCGGGGGCCAGGTCAGGGAGATCGTGCGGGACGTGGCGGTGGTGACCGTCGGGGTGCCGGGCGCCGTCGGGGGCTTGTCCGGCGTGCCGTCGCACTTGTCGCCGTTGATGGTGCAGCCCGTCGGCGTCCCGACCGGCCCCCGGCCCGTGAACGTGTAGCTGTACGGCTCGGTCGAGCCGCCCGCCGGGACCCGGCCGTTGTAGTACGCGTTCTTCACGGTGACGTGGCTGCCCGAGACGGTCGCCTCGCCGTGGGTGTGGCCGCTGACGGTGACGCCCGGCGGCAGGTCGAACTCCAGCGTCCAGGCCGTGGACGGGGCGGAGCCGCTGTTGCGGACGACGTACTTGCCCTGCCAGGACGAGCCGCTGCCCTCCGTCGTGAAGGTCGCGGTGAGCGTGCCCGCCGCGTGTGCGGGGGCCGCCGTCAGGGCGGTGAGCAGGGACAGGGGGAGCAGCAGGGCGACGAGCAGGGCGGCGGTGCGGCCGCGCGTGGCCTCGGTCGCTCTTCGTAAGACTCCTGGCGTTCTCCTGGATCCTCTTTCTGTGGGGGTCATGGCTCTCCTCGGGGGTGTGGCGTGCGGGTGGCTCCTTGGGGTTCGGGTGGCGCCGGTGCGTCGGGTCGCCGTCTGGTTGTCGGCGTACATGACAACCCTCGACC
Source organism: Streptomyces sp. NPDC040610 (assembly GCF_055594065.1). Lineage (NCBI taxonomy): Bacteria > Bacillati > Actinomycetota > Actinomycetes > Kitasatosporales > Streptomycetaceae > Streptomyces > Streptomyces sp. NPDC040610. Next base: position 569,832 of record NZ_JBVIXA010000001.1, read on the forward strand.
GTACTAGGTCTGGACCAATCCCCATACCCCCGCCGCGCGTGGCCGACCTCATCGCGTCAGGCAGAATCAGGCCCATGACGAGCGACCCGCAGCCCACTCCGGCGGAGCAGGACCCGGCCACCCCGGCGAGCCCGGCCGAACCGGAGACGTCGGCCACCCCGGGCAAGTCGACCGAACCGGAGACCTCGGCCGCCCCGGGCAAGTCGGCCGCCCCGGCGAAGCCCGCCGCCTCGGAGAAGCCCGCCGCCTCGGAGAAGTCCGCTGCCCCGGCGAAGCCCGCCACCCCGGCGAACTCGGCAGCCCGGGCGAAGTCCACCGCCGCGGCCGCCCCGGCCGCCCCGGCCGCCCCGGCGAGCAAGGCCGACCACAGCGACCAGGCCGACCCGGCCTACAAGGACCGCGTCTACCGGTCCCACGGAGCCATCGCCGGAGGCGTCCTGCTGCTCGCCATCGGCATCTGGCTCGGCGTCGACGCGCTGATCCGGGGCGAGGGGCGCACCCCGTGGGTGGCCCTCGCCGGACTGCTGTTCGCCGTGCCCCTCGTCATCGCCTACACGCTGCGGCCCGCCGTCTACGCCAACGAGGACCGGCTGCGCGTCCGCAACCCGTTCCGCACGATCACGCTGCCCTGGGGCGCGATCTCGGGGCTGCGCTCCGGGTACTCGAACGAGGTCTTCACGCAGGACGGCACCAAGTTCCAGCTGTGGGCCATCCCCGTCTCGCTGCGCGGCCGCAAGAAGGCCGCACGGCGGCACGCCCAGCAGGTCGCGGCGGACGACCCGGCCGCGAGCCGGGTCCGGCCCGGCGCCCGGGGCGTGACGCAGCCCCACGCCCGCGACGCCGGCGACCAGTCCATGGACGACCTGCGGGAGATCGCCGAGCGGCGCGAGGGCGCCGAGGCCGCGCAGGGCGAGGCGGTCGCGCACTGGGCGTACGAGATCCTGGCGCCGAGCGCCGCCGGTGCCGTGCTGCTCGCCGTGCTGCTCGCCCTGGGCTGACCGGTCCGGGACCGCCGGAGCCGTCAGTCCCCGCGTCCCAGCCGGAACCCCCGCCAGTGCACTCCGTCCGCCGATATGCGGAACCAGTTCCCGCCGAAGCTGTCCCGCCACAGCCAGCCCACCGGCGTGCCGACCACCGAGCCCGTCGGCGCCCTGGCCGTGGTCCGGTCGAACGTCCGCGCCCCGTCCGTGCTGCGCCACCCCCCGTCCTCGCCGTGCACCGTCAGGCCGTCGTCGGCCACCAGCAGGTCGCCCATGAGCGTGCGCGGCTCGACGCCCTCGCGGTGCCGCCATACCCGCGTCCACGTCAGGCCCTCGTCCTTGCTGACGTGGATCGTCACCAGGCCGTTCTTCGCGGGCGGTGACACCGGTCCGTGCTGCGTCGCGTACAACCCGCCCCGGCCCGCGACCACCCGGAACGCCGCGCCCCCGGCACCGGCGCCCGTCAGGTGCGGCCGCTGCCATGTGCGACCCCGGTCCGTGCTCCTGGCCAGCGCGGGCAGGCCCGTGCGCGGGTCCCTGCCGGAGACGAACAGGCCCGCCCCGCGCAGGTCACCGGCCTGACGCAACGGGCCCTTCAGCGGCGGCTCGTGGGCCAGGACGTGGTGCCGACCCGTCCTCGGCGATACGGCGAGCAGCCGCTCCCGCGCGCAGTCGTTCGGGTCGGACCGGTCGCGCTCCACGCACTCCGGAACGAGCACGCCGCCCCGCGCCACCGCCGCCGCCGTGCCCACCGCCCCCGTCGTCCCGCGCCGCCACGTCCGGCCGCCGTCACCCGTGAACCACGTGCGCCCCGGCGTGTCCGCGCGCTCCGCGCCCTCGCCCATCAGCGCCCGCCCTGGACCCAGCACCGTCACGTCCGCCGAGACGCCCCGGTCGCCCGTCACGTCCCGCAGCGGCGAACTGCCGAGGCGCCACGCCTTCGCACCCCGGTCGAGCACCGCCACACTCTGGCGGCACCTGCGCTCCGAGCACTCCGCGAGCAGCGCGAAGCCGGAGCCGTCCGCCGCGAATCCGATGGCGAACGGCGAGCCGGGCAGGTCCGGCGCCGACGGGACCCGCGGCACCGGGGCCCGGCCCTCCGCCGCCCTCTGCTCCGCCTTCCCCGTTCCCCGGCCGCCGCCCACGGGCCCCGCGCCCCCGCCGCCCTCTCCGCTCCCGCACGCCACCAGCACCCAAACCGCCACCAGGGCCACCACTCCCCGAAGCCCACGCCCTTTCATGCGACGCCCCCCACTCCGCGACGAACCAGCAACTACTCCTGATACACCGCCCACCGCCCGGAGGTTCCCAACCCCCGACCCCCAATTCCCCGACCCTCAATCCCCCACCCCCGACCCCCAAAAATTCCCCGACCCCCGACCCCCGACTCCGGGCCCCGACTCCGGACCCCCGGCCCCCCAATTCCCTTCAACCACCCGCGCCTTGCGGAGCCCACGTCCCGCAGACCCCACAGATCACGGAGGCCCCAGCCACACCAGCAGCATGTGTCCGCCGAACGCCGCAGACGTCAGCGCCGCCGCCGAGACCACCGCGAGCGTCACCCGTGTCCGGGCCCGCGCGAGCGCGAGGGCCACCGGCAGCAGCAGCGGGAAGCCGGGCAGCAGGAAGCGGGCGCGCGGGAAGTAGACGCCGCTGGAGCCGAGCACGATCGCGACCAGCAGACCCGTGAACACCAGGAGCGGCAGCGGCTGTTCGCGCCCGGTCACCGAGAGGACGTACAGCACGAGCGCGCCGAGCAGGACGAGCGTCACCATCACCAGGAACAGTTGCGGGCGCTCCACCAGGAACAACTGCTTCATCCAGCGCAGGGTGCCGATGCCGCCGTCCCACTCGTTGTGCCACAGCTTCTGCACGGCGAAGTAGCCGTCCCAGCGGCCGAGGCGCGCGCCCACCCAGCCGACGTACGCGAGCCAGCCGAGCGGCGCGAGCAGCGCGCCGGTCAGGGCGCGGGCGTCGAAGCGGCGGCGCAGCGCGAGCAGCGCGGTGACGGACACAGCGGCGGCGACGGCGACGCCGGTCGGCCGCGTCAGGCCCGCGAGCGCGGCGAGGGCCCCCGCCCACACCCAGCGGCCGGTGAGCACCGCGTACAACGACCAGGCCGCGAGCGCCGTGAACAGCGACTCCGTGTAGCCCATCCACTGCACGAGCGCGACCGGCAGACAGGCCCACAGCGTCACCAGGAGCACGCCCGCGCGCCGCCCGTGCAGCCGGTCGCCGATCTTGAAGATCCCCCAGGCCGCGAGGAAGGAGCAGCCGACGGCGAGCGCGAGCCCGACGGCGCCGCGCGGCGCCGGGAGCAGCGCGTCGCCCGCCCGGATCAGGAGCGGGAACAGCGGGAAGAACGCCAGGTTGTTGGTGTCGAAGGCATGCCCGAGCGTGTCCGCGTAGCCGTGCGCCGCGATCCTCAAGTACCAGTCGCAGTCCCAGGACTCGGCGAGGAGATGCCACAGCTCACGGCGCTCGCGGCGGGCCCAGACGGCGAGGACGAGCAGGCCCACGACGCGGACGGCGGCGTACGCGAGGAGCGCGGGCGCCGCGTACCGCAGCGCGCGGGCCGCACGCCGGTGCGCGGCGGCGCGCGGGGCCGTGGCGCGGGGGCGGCGGGAGGCGGGTACGCGGGACGGCGCGGTGGTCGAGAGGTCGGAAGGGGGTCCGTACGGCACTGCGGCTCCCGGTACGAGAAGGTGCGCTACCGGTCGACCCTTCCCGAGGGACCGGTGGCGCGCCGGGGAGCCGCGTCAGGCGCCGTACGGGAACCACCCCTTCGGGTGGCAGGGTGTGCGCCCACCCGTACGGGTGGCGGGAGCGGGCCGGAGCTGACGCCACCCGCACGGCCGTACGCGGCCACACGACCTCGCCGTCCGAGAGCGCCCGGCCCGTCGTGCGTCAGGGCCCGCAGCCGTCCCAGCGACCGCAGCCGTACGCGCCCGCAGCGCCTCAGATCCCCGCGGCCTCCGCCAGATCCCGCTTCAGCGCCGCGAGCAGCTCCGCCGCCTTCTCGTGGGCCGCGGGCAGTGCGGCACGGTCCGCCACCGGCACCACGACCTCCAAGTAGCACTTGAGCTTCGGCTCGGTGCCGCTGGGGCGCACGATGACGCGGGCGCCGTCGAGGGTGTACCGCAGGCCGTCCGTGGGCGGCAGCGTCTCCGTGCCCTTGGTCAGGTCCTCCGCGCGGGTCACCGCGAGCCCGGCGAGGCGCTCCGGCTGCCCCTCGCGCAGTCGCCGCATCGCGGCCGCGATCAGCGACAGGTCCTCCACGCGCACCGACAGCTGGTCGGTGGCGTGCAGGCCGTGCTCCACGGCCAGGTCGTCGAGCAGGTCGAGGAGGGTGCGGCCCTCCTCCTTCAGCTCGGACGCCAGCTCCGTGATCAGCAGGGCCGCCGTGATGCCGTCCTTGTCGCGTACGCCCTCGGGGTCGACGCAGTAGCCGAGCGCCTCTTCGTAGCCGTACCGCAGGCCCTCGACACGGGCGATCCACTTGAAGCCCGTCAGCGTCTCCTCGTAGCCGAGGCCCGCCTTCTCGGCGATGCGGCCGAGCAGCGACGACGACACGATCGACTCCGCGAACACGCGCCCGCCGTCCGCCGCCACGCCCCGGCGCACCAGGTGCGCGCCGAGGAGCGCGCCGACCTCGTCGCCGCGCAGCATCCGCCAGTCGCCGTCGCCCACCGGGACGGCCACCGCGCAGCGGTCCGCGTCCGGGTCGTTGGCGATCACCAGGTCGGGGCGGGCCTCGCGGGCCGTCGCGAAGGACAGGTCCATCGCGCCCGGCTCCTCCGGGTTGGGGAAGGCGACCGTCGGGAAGTCAGGGTCGGGCTCCGCCTGCTCGGCGACGAGCACCGGCGCGGGGAACCCCGCCCGCGCGAACGCCGCCAGGAGCGTGTCCTTGCCGACGCCGTGCATGGCCGTGTAGACGGTCCGCGCGGTCCGCGGGGACCCGGCGGCCAGGACGGCGTCCGTACGCGCCAGATAGGCCTCCAGGACGTCCTCGCCGAGGGTCTGCCAGCCGCTCTCCGGACGCGGTACGTCGTGCAGGCTGCGCACGGCCGCGATCTCGGCGGCGATCTCGCCGTCGGCGGGCGGCACGATCTGCGAGCCGTCGCCCAGATAGACCTTGTAGCCGTTGTCGCGCGGCGGGTTGTGGCTGGCGGTGACCTCCACGCCCGCGACCGCGCCCAGGTGCCGTATGGCGAAGGCGAGGACCGGGGTCGGCAGGGGGCGCGGCAGGACGGCGGCGCGCAGGCCCGCGCCGGTCATCACGGCGGCCGTGTCCCGGGCGAAGTCCGCCGACTTGTAGCGGGCGTCGTAGCCGATCACCACGAGGCCGTCGGTGTGGCCCTTCCCCTTCAGGTACGCCGCCAGGCCCGCGGCAGCACGGATCACCACGGAGCGGTTCATCCGCAGGGGGCCCGCGCCCAGCTCGCCGCGCAGACCGGCGGTGCCGAACTGCAGCGTGCCCGCGAACCGCGCGGCCAGCTCGTCCAGGACGGCCGGGGCGCCCGGCGCCGCGTCGACGAGCTTCGCCAGCTCCTCGCGGGTCTCCGGGTCCGGGTCCTCGGCCAGCCAGGCCTGGGCGTGGGCGATGAGTTCTCCGTGGTCCTGCACGTCTGGTCGGCCTCTCCGTGACGGGGGTCTTGCTCTTCCGGCTTTCCCGCCCGGCGCGCGTCGGTACCCGCCGCGCGGCCGGACGGGGGCAGATGGATCAGATGGGACAGCTGGGTCAGATGCGGCCCAGGACCTGCCCGAGCAGCTCGCCCATCCGCGTCGCGGAGTCGCGGCCCGCCTGCAGGACCTCTTCGTGGTTCAGCGGCTCGCCCGTCATGCCCGCGGCGAGGTTCGTCACCAGGGAGATGCCGAGCACCTCGGCGCCCGCCTCGCGCGCGGCGATGGCCTCCAGGACCGTCGACATGCCGACCAGGTCCGCGCCGATCGTGCGGGCCATCCGGATCTCGGCCGGGGTCTCGTAGTGCGGGCCGGGGAACTGGGCGTACACGCCCTCTTCCAGGCTCGGGTCGATCTCCTTGCACAGCGCGCGCAGCCGCGGCGAGTACAGGTCCGTCAGGTCCACGAAGTTCGCGCCGACGATCGGGGACGTCGCCGTCAGGTTCAGGTGGTCGCTGATCAGTACCGGCTGGCCCGGGCGCATGCCCTCGCGCAGGCCGCCGCAGCCGTTCGTCAGCACGATCGTCTTACAGCCCGCGGCCACGGCGGTCCGTACGCCGTGCGCGACGGCGGCGACGCCGCGGCCCTCGTAGTAGTGCGTGCGGCCCAGGAAGACCAGGGCGCGCTTCTCGCCGATCTTGAAGGAGCGGATCCGGCCGCCGTGGCCCGCGACGGCCGGCGGCGGGAAGCCCGGCAGCTCGGTGACGGGGAACTCGGCCTCGGGGGCGCCGAGCGCCTCGACGGCGGGTGCCCAGCCGGAGCCCATCACGAGGGCTACGTCGTGGGTCTCGGCGCCTGTCAGCTCGCGCAGGCGGGCGGCGGCGGCGTCGGCGGCGGCGTAGGGGTCGCCCTGGATGTCGTCCGGAATAACTGAAGCGTTCACGCCGACGAGGGTAGCCGGTTACGCCCTACGCGCGTAGATGACGATGCCCACGGGATCCGGATCGTTGTCTTGTCGTTTCCGACGAAGTCGGCTGGTGCCTGGCCTTCGCGGGGCGCCCCGGTCCCGCCCCTTTCCCGAAACCGGGGCGCTGCGCCCCCTGGACCCCAGCCACTCGCCCGCCGTGCCGTGCGGGTGGGACCCGCCTCCGCCGGATCGGCGCTCCGCGCCTCGTCCTCAAGCGCCGGACAGGCTGAAATCTTGCCGGGGCGGGATGTGCGGGTGGGACCCGCCTCCGCCGAATCGGCGCTGCGCGCCTCGTCCTCAAGCGCCGGACGGGCTGAAATCTTGCCGGGGTCGGCCTGGAGGTGCCGGATGTGGGCGGTAGCCCTGGGTGAGCGGGTGAGCGGGTGAGCGGGTGAGCGGGCCGACGGTTGAGCGGGGGAGGGCGGAGTCGCCGGGGGCCGTTCTAGCAGGGGTGTTTGCGGAGGTTCATGACGTAGTCGTGGGGGGCGCCCGCCGACTCCGCGGCGTCCGCCAGTTCGCCCAGGTAGCGGGCGGAGGGCAGGCCGCCCTCGTAGCCGTTGAGGACGTACACCCAGGCGGCCTCCTCGCCCTCGAGGGTGTGCACGCGGACCCGCATGCGGCGGTAGATGTCGAGCCCGACACCCTCCCACCGGTCCATGGAGTCCTCGTCCATCGGGGCGATGTCGTACAGCGCGACGAACACCTGTGAGCGCGGCGCCTCGACGATCGTCGCGAGCGCGCCCTCCCAGCCCATGTGCTCGCCGCCGAACGTCAGCCGCCAGTCGTTGAGCCAGCCGGTCGCGCGCAGCGGCGAGTGCGGGGCGCGGCGCGTCATCAGCCGCGCGTCGAGATTGCCGGCGTACGCGGCGTAGAGCGACATGGGACCGAGGGTACGTCTTCCTGGCGCGGGCGCCTTACGCGATGGGTTCCCATGGGGCTGCGCCCCTTTCCCCCGCCCGTCGGCGCTTCGCGCCTCGTCCTCAAACGCCGGACCGGCTTTGTCCCCCGGCTCGTCCTCGAACGCCGGGGGCGCACTGCCCCCCGGCTCGTCGTCGGCTCGGGCTGTGCGGGACAATGGGGGGCGTGACTCGGATCGTGATCATTGGTGGCGGACCCGGCGGATATGAGGCGGCCCTGGTGGCCGCCCAGCTCGGCGCGGAGGTGACCGTCGTCGACTGCGACGGTCTGGGCGGGGCGTCGGTGCTCACCGACTGCGTACCGTCGAAGACCCTGATCGCGACGGCCGAGGTGATGACGACCTTCGACTCCTCGTACGAGGAGCTGGGCATCATCGTCGAGGACGACACGCCGCACATCGACCAGGCGGCACGGGTCGTGGGCGTGGACCTCGGCAAGGTCAACCGGCGTGTGAAGCGGCTCGCGCTCGCGCAGTCGCACGACATCACGGCGTCCGTGACGCGTGCGGGCGCCCGGGTCATGCGCGGCCGCGGCCGTCTTGAGGGTCAGCAGGCCATGGACGGCTCCCGCAAGGTCGTCGTGCGCGCCGCCGACGGCTCCGAGGAGACCCTGACCGCCGACGCCGTGCTGATCGCCACCGGCGGCCACCCGCGCGAGCTGCCCGACGCGCAGCCGGACGGCGAGCGGATCCTGAACTGGACGCAGGTGTACGACCTCGACGAGCTGCCCGAGGAGCTCATCGTGGTCGGGTCGGGTGTGACGGGCGCCGAGTTCGCCGGTGCCTACCAGGCGCTCGGCTCGCGGGTCACCCTCGTCTCGTCGCGCGACCGCGTGCTGCCCGGCGAGGACCCGGACGCCGCCGCCGTCCTGGAGGACGTCTTCCGCCGCCGCGGCATGAACGTCATGGGCCGCACCCGCGCCGCCTCCGCCAAGCGCGTGGGCGACCGCGTCGAGGTCACCCTGGCCGACGGCCGCGTCATCTCCGGCTCGCACTGCCTGATGGCCGTCGGCGCCATCCCGAACAGCGACGGGATGGGCCTGGAGGAGGCCGGGGTCAAGGTCAAGGAGTCCGGGCACATCTGGACCGACCGGGTCTCCAGGACCTCCGCCCCCGGCGTGTACGCCGCCGGTGACGTCACCGGCATCTTCGCCCTCGCCTCGGTCGCCGCCATGCAGGGCCGCATCGCGATGTACCACTTCCTGGGCGACGCGGTGACCCCGCTGAACCTGAAGACCGTCTCGTCGAACGTCTTCACCGACCCGGAGATCGCGACCGTCGGCTACAGCCAGGCCGACGTCGACGCCGGAAAGATCGACGCCCGCGTCGTCAAGCTGCCGCTCCTTCGCAACCCGCGCGCGAAGATGCAGGGCATCCGCGACGGCTTCGTAAAGATCTTCTGCCGTCCGGGTACGGGAATCGTGGTCGGCGGAGTCGTCGTCTCGCCCCGCGCCTCGGAACTGATCCACCCGATCTCGATCGCGGTCGACAACAATCTGACGGTGGAGCAGATCGCTAACGCCTTCACCGTGTACCCATCGCTTTCGGGCTCGATCGCCGAAGTCGCCCGTCAGTTGCACACGCGTAAGGTCGCCGGGGAGGCCTGATCCCGACCGTTCGGTCAGCGCGCGCCGACCGGCCGATGTGATCGTCCGGTCGGCCGGAATCAACTCTCCGCAGGTCACAGCCTGTTGCCGCGCATTCGCCCGGCATAGGCGGGGAGAGTACCCCCTATACCACTTCCACCCCTACTGTGCGAACAACTTCTGTAATTCGGCGCAAACTGCTGAAAGCAGACGGTCGTTGGGGTTACTGTCAGTTTCGTGTTCGCTGCAGAACGTCGCCAATTGATCCTCGAAATGGTGCGGGCCAACGGAGCGGTGTCGCTCCGTGAGCTCGCCCGCGTCGTCCAGACCTCCGAAGTGACCGTACGGCGGGACGTGCGCGCGCTGGAGGCAGAAGGACTCCTCGACCGCCGACATGGCGGTGCGGTATTGCCGGGCGGATTCACGCGGGAGTCCGGCTTTCCGCAGAAATCACATCTCGCGTCCGCCGAGAAGACGGCCATCGCCGATCTCGCGGCGGGTCTCGTCGAAGAGGGCGAAGCCATCGTCGTCGGGGCGGGTACGACCACGCAGGAGCTGGCCCGCCGGCTCGCGCGGGTGCCCGGCCTGACCGTCGTCACCAACTCCCTGTTGGTGGCACAGGCACTCGCCCACGCCAACCGGGTCGAAGTCGTCATGACCGGCGGCACCCTGCGCGGCTCGAACTACGCGCTGGTGGGCAGTGGCGCCGAGCAGTCCCTCCAGGGGCTCAGAGTGTCGCGGGCGTTCCTGTCGGGCAGCGGCCTGACCGCCGAACGCGGCCTGTCCACGTCCAACATGCTGTCGGCGAGCGTGGACCGCGCGCTCGTGCAGGCCGCCGCGGAGGTGGTGGTCCTCGCCGACCACACCAAGCTCGGCACCGACACCATGTTCCAGACGGTGCCGACGGACGTCATCACCCGTCTGGTCACGGACGAGCCGCCCGCGCACGACGACCGCGCGGCGACCGAATTGCAGGCACTGGCCGACCAGGGCGTGCAGATCGCGGTCGCCGGAGCGTCTGCGGGCCCCGGCCAGGCCCCCGGAGTTGACTCCGTCCCAGCGGGCCGGCAGCCACGCAGGGACGTGCCGTTGCCCGGTCAGCGGCGGGGGCACGGGGGCCATGGCGCGGGGCCCGGCGCCGGGCCGCAGTTGCGCAGCGCGTCCGTGCTCGGTGAGCAGCCGGCCGGGGAGCGGGCGGCGCGCGTCGCCGACCTGCGCCGTCGGTAGGGCGGGGAGGTCGGCTCGGCCCTGCCCGGCCGGCCCCAGCCTGCCCGGGGGCGATGCGGGGTGCCCTCAGGCGCCGGGTCCTGCTGTGTGGATGCCGGGCTCCGCCTTGAGGCCGCGCAGCGTCAACATCAGGAGGCGGTCCGCCAGTTGCGGGTCGTCCGGGGACTCCTCCGCCGCCAGCGCGATCGCGTTCGTCAGCTGGAGCAGGTCGTCGATCGACACGCCCTCGCGCACCGCGCCCGCCGCCTGGGCCCGTTCCAGGAGCCGGGTGCCCGCCTCCCGCATCGGGCGGCTGCACCGCGCCAGCGCGGAACTGTCGTCCCGCGAGGCCGACATGAGGGCGCGGGCGAGCCCGCGGTACTCGCCCGCGTGCGTGATGATCGCCCTTAGCCACTCCACCAGGGCGGTGCAGGGCTGCGGGGCGTCCAGGAGGGCGCGGGAGCGGGTCAGGAGGTCGCTGACCGCGTCCTCGAAGACGGCGCTCAGGAGGGCGTGGCGAGTGGGGAAGTGGCGGTACAGGGTGCCGATGCCCACGCCCGCTCGGCGGGCCACGTCCTCCAGGGAGGTGTCCGTGCCGTGTTCCGCGAACGCGGTGCGGGCCTCGCTCAGGAGGCGGTGGTGGTTGCGGCGGGCGTCGGCGCGCATGTCGTCTCCTCGCGGGGGCGCCCCAGTCCCGCCCCTTTCCCGAAACCGGGGGCTGCCGCCCCCTGGACCCCCGCTTGTCGGCGCTTCGCGCCTCGTCCTCAAGCGCCGGACGGGCTAGATCATGGGCTGCTGTATTTCAGCCCCTCCGGCGTTTGAGGAGCGGGAGTCTGGGGGCGGAGCCCCCAGGTTCGGGAAGGGGCGGGGTTGGGGAGTGCTCAGTCCTTGATCTCGCAGATCGCGGCGCCCGACGTCAGCGACGCCCCGACCTCCGCCTGCAAGCCCTTGACCGTACCGGAGCGGTGGGCGTTGAGGGGCTGTTCCATCTTCATGGCCTCGAGGACCACGATGAGGTCGCCCTCCTTGACCTCCTGGCCCTCCTCGACGGCGACCTTGACGATCGTGCCCTGCATGGGCGAGGCGAGGGTGTCGCCGGACGCCGCGGGGCCGGACTTCTTGGTCGCGCGGCGCTTCGGCTTGGCGCCCGCCGAGAGTCCCGTACGCGCGAGGGACATGCCCATACCGGCGGGCAGGGAGACCTCGAGGCGCTTGCCGCCGACCTCGACGACGATCGTCTCGCGGTCGCCGTCCTCCTCGTCGGCGTCGCCGCCCACGGGGGCGAACGGCGGGATGTCGTTGACGAACTCGGTCTCGATCCACCGGGTGAAGACCGTGAACGGCTCGTCGGAGCCGGTCAGTTCGGGCGCGAACGCCGGGTCGGCGACCACCTTGCGGTGGAACGGGATGGCGGTGGCCATGCCCTCGACCTCGAACTCGGCGAGGGCGCGCGCGGCCCGCTCCAGGGCCTCCTTGCGCGTACGCCCCGTGACGATCAGCTTGGCGAGCAGCGAGTCCCAGGCCGGGCCGATGACCGAGCCGGACTCGACGCCCGCGTCGAGGCGGACACCGGGGCCGGACGGGCCCGCGAACTTGGTGACCGTGCCGGGCGCGGGCAGGAAGCCCCGCCCCGGGTCCTCGCCGTTGATGCGGAACTCGAAGGAGTGACCGCGAAGCTCCGGGTCGCCGTAGCCCAGTTCCTCGCCGTCGGCGATGCGGAACATCTCGCGGACCAGGTCGATCCCGGCGACCTCCTCGGTGACCGGGTGCTCCACCTGGAGGCGGGTGTTGACCTCCAGGAAGGAGATCGTGCCGTCGGCGCCGACGAGGAACTCGACGGTGCCCGCGCCGACGTAGCCGGCCTCCTTCAGGATCGCCTTCGAGGCGCTGTACAGCTCCTCGACCTGGGCGTCGGAGAGGAACGGCGCCGGGGCCTCCTCCACGAGCTTCTGGTGGCGGCGCTGGAGTGAGCAGTCACGGGTCGAGACGACGACCACGTTGCCGTGCCGGTCGGCCAGGCACTGGGTCTCCACGTGCCGCGGCTTGTCCAGGTAGCGCTCCACGAAGCACTCGCCGCGGCCGAAGGCCGCGACGGCCTCGCGCACCGCGGAGTCGTACAGCTCCGGCACCTCTTCGAGGGTGCGGGCGACCTTCAGGCCGCGGCCGCCGCCGCCGAACGCCGCCTTGATGGCGATCGGCAGGCCGTGCTCCTCGGCGAAGGCGACGACCTCGTCGGAGCCCGAGACCGGGTCCGGCGTGCCCGCGACCAGCGGGGCACCCGCGCGCTGCGCGATGTGCCGGGCGGCGACCTTGTCACCGAGGTCCCGGATCGCCTGCGGCGGCGGGCCGATCCACGTCAGTCCGGCGTCCAGGACGGCCTGGGCGAACTCCGCGTTCTCGGAAAGGAAGCCGTAGCCCGGGTGGACCGCGTCCGCCCCGGAGTCCTTGGCCGCGGCGAGCACCTTCGCCATGTCCAGGTAGCTGGTGGCCGGAGTGTCACCGCCAAGAGCGAACGCCTCGTCAGCGGCCCGCACATGCAGTGCGTCCCGGTCGGGGTCCGCGTAGACGGCAACGCTCGCGATCCCGGCATCCCGGCACGCCCGGGCGACCCGGACAGCGATTTCGCCACGGTTGGCGATGAGCACCTTGCGCACGATGGCTCCCTCCTTGAAACAAGCCGAGTTTAGGGACTGCCGACACGGCCTTACGACCCGTCCCCAATGGTGAGCTTGCCCACACGGAGCGTGATCCGAGGCCCTGTCGATCCCCGAAATCCCTTGTCGCACCGTGGTACGCAGGGTCCTTTCCCGGCAGCGTAGCCCTCCGGTGTGGTCAAGGTCTCTGTGAGGCAGTGCTGCGGCGCGAGGTCATTCTTTGTGGAGTCCCTACGAATGGCCCAAGGATTCTTTGCCTGCGGTACGGCCCTTGTCCCTGGGTTTACCCGTTAGTAGCGTGCCGATGTCTCAAACGTACTAGCGGTAACAGCGGTAGGCAGAGAGTGGGTGGGCGCCGTGGCGCGCAGACCAGTGGCGTGGGTGGGCGCGATCGCGCTCTGGGCCGAGGCGGTCGGGATCGTCCTCCTCAACTGGTTCCTGGGGCTCGTCGTCGACAAGCAGGACATGTCCATGGGCGGGCTCGACCCGCACGCGATGAGTGTGGGCGCCTGGGTCGCGGGCGGCCTCTTCGGGCTCTACCTCGCGCTGTGCGGCCTCGTCCTCGCCCGCACCGCCGCCACCGACCGCGCGCCCGGCCGCTTCGGCAAGATCCTGCTGATCAGCGCCGCCGTCACGCACGGCCTGCTCGGCGCGTTCGCGATCGGCCTGGTGGGCTGGCTCGCGTTCGTCCTGATGATGGCGGTGCTCGGTCTCATCGTGCTGCCGCTGGTGGCGTACGACAGGAGGGACGCCGTGGGCGTGGACGGCGCCCCGCAGGCCGCCTGAGCGCCCCTGTGGGCCCCCGCCCCCGTGCGCTCCCCTAGTCCGCCCACAACTCCGTGATCCCGACGCCCAGTTCCCCGAGCAGGCGCCGCAGCATCGGCAGGGACAGGCCGATGACGTTGCCGTGGTCGCCGTCGATGCCGTCGATGAACGGCGCCGAGCGGCCGTCGAGCGTGAACGCGCCCGCCACGTGCAGCGGTTCGCCGCTGGCGACATACGCGGCGATCTCCGCGTCGGACGGCTTGCCGAAGCGGACCACCGTCGACGCGGTCGCCGCCACGTGCTCGCCGGAGAGCGTGTCGTACACGCAGTGTCCGGTCTGCAGGACGCCCGCGCGGCCCCGCATGTCCTGCCAGCGCGCGGTGGCCTCCGAGGCGTCCGCGGGCTTGCCGAGCGCCCGGCCGTCCAGCTCGAGGACCGAGTCGCAGCCGACGACCAGGGCGCCCTTGACCTCCGGGCGGGCCGCGACCACCGACGCCTTCGCCTCGGCGAGGGCCTTGGCCAGCTCGGCGGGGGTGGGCGCGGTCACCGCGTCCTCGTCGACGCCGCTGACGATGACCTCGGGCGCGAGGCCCGCCTGGCGCAGCAGGCCGAGCCGGGCCGGGGACTGGGAGGCGAGGACGAGACGGCGGGGGTGATCGCTCATGCGGTCAGCCTAGCGAGGGTCGCCGGGCGGTTCAGATCACGCCCAGGACGAGCATCGCCACCACCATCGCGAGGGCGAGCAGGACACCGGCACGGCGCATCTTCGCCTGCATCTCCCGCATGTCCTTGGGCGGGTCGTTCTCCGGGTCGGACCACAGCATGGCTCCGATGGTGCGACCGCGCCGCGCCCCGCGCCTGAGTACGCGTACTCAACTTCCCGAGCCTCCTCGCCCTGAGTCCGTTCACCCGTACAACCCCCGGGCGCCGCCCGGCGTCAACCAGCCGAGGGTTTCCAGGGAATGGAGCGAACCGATATGCGCAAGATGCGCAGAAGTGTCCTGACCGCGGTGGCGACGGCCGTGACGGCCACCGCGGGCCTGCTGGTCCCGCTGTCCGGCACGGCCGCGGCGGCCCCCGCCGCGGCGGCCCCCGCCGCGCCCGCCGCCCCCGAGGCCGCCGACTTCAACGGCGACGGCTACGGAGACGTGGTGCTCGCCACCCCCAAGGCCACCGTGAACGGCGTCAAGAAGGCCGGGCACGTCGCCGTCCTCTACGGCACCGCGCGGGGCGTCGAGGGCGGCCGCAAGGCGCTGATCAGCCAGGCCTCCGCGAAGGTGCCGGGCACCCCGGAGGCCGGGGACCGGTTCGGCGGGGCGTACGACACCGGGGACCTCGACGGCGACGGGTACACCGACCTGGTCGTCGGCGTCCCGGGCGAGAACGGCAACGCCGGGCTCATGACCGTCCTGTGGGGCGGCCGGGGCGGCCTGAACAACGGCGGCCTCAGCACGGTCACGCCGCACCCCGACCTCGACCTGTACTACGGCGAGTCCGTGGTCGTCGGCGACTTCGACGGCGACGGCAAGCAGCAGCTCGCCACGCACTCGTACTACGGCGCCGTCAGCCTCTCCGGCGACGGATTCACGCGCACCAGGGCGCCCGAGCAGCGGCGGCTCTCCCTGGGCGACACCGACGGCTTCCGGCTCGCCGAGCGCCTGGACGCCGGTGACTACGACGGCGACGGCGACGACGACCTGCTCGCCTCCGGCATCGAGAACGCGGAGGGCGACGAGCTGAACGGCTGGTTCGGCCACTGGGCCGGTGGCCGCGACGGCATGAAGTTCACCGACCAGCCCGCCGCGCTGCCCCCGACCCGCACCGGCCTGAAGGGCTCCGGCGACATCGACAAGGACGGCTACGCCGACGTCGTCGTCACCGACTTCAACGTCGGCAAGGGCGGCGGCGTGGGCGTCTACTACGGCGGCCCCGCAGGCCCGGGCACCGGCGGCAAGACCGTCCTCGACCAGGACAGCCCGGGCGTGCCGGGCGTGGACGAGGGCGCCGACGAGTTCGGCGCGAGTGCCGCGGTCGGCGACGTCGACGGCGACGGCTACGCGGACGTCGCGGTCGGCGCACCCGCCGAGGACGTGGACGGCCGGATCGCGACCGGCGCCGTCACCCTCCTCAAGGGCTCCGCGTCCGGCCTCACCGGCGCCGGCGCCCAGGCCCTGAACCAGAGCACCGCGGGTGTGCCCGGCGCCGCCGAGGACGACGACCGCTTCGGCTCCGCCGTCCGCCTGCAAGACACCGACGGCGACGGCCGGGCCGAGCTCGTCGTCGCCGCGACCGGCGAGGACGTGTTCCCCGGGGCGCGCTGGGCCGACGGCTCGGACTGGGTGCTGCGCGGGTCGGCCGCCGGGGTCACGGTGACCGGGGCGTACGCGCTCAGCGAGAAGGCGTTCGGCCTCACCTACCAGAACAAGAGCTTCGGGTCGGTGCTCGGGAGCTGATCCGGAGGCCGGTCCGTGGGGCGCGCACGGGTCGCGCGCGCCCCACGGACACCTCGGGTCACCCCGGCCAGTACGTGCGGCTCCACGCCGCCGCGCCCGGTGCGGGCATCCGCTCCCGGGCCACCCGCGCCGGGTCCGCCCAGGCGGCCGGGACCGGGGGCGCGCCGGACGGCGCCTGCGCGGCCGCCGCGGCGCGCGCCTGGACCACCGCCAGGGCGGCGGCCAGCTCCTCAGGGGTGGGATTGCCCCGTACGACCTTGATCACAGTGGCTCCCTTCGGGGACGAATGCGGACGGCGCGGACTACAGCGGGATGTTGCCGTGCTTCTTCGGAGGCAGGGATTCCCGCTTCGTGCGCAGCTGACGCAGCCCGCGTACGAGGTGCGAGCGGGTCTCGGACGGCAGGATCACGGCGTCGACGTAGCCGCGCTCGGCCGCCGTGTACGGGTTCAGGAGGGCGTCCTCGTACTCCTGGATGAGGCGGGCCCGGGTGGCCTCCTGGTCCTCGGGCTCCGCCGCCGCGATCGTGCGGCGGTGCAGGATGTTCACCGCGCCCTGCGCGCCCATCACCGCGATCTGCGCCGTCGGCCAGGCGAGGTTCAGATCGGCGCCCAGGTGCTTGGAGCCCATCACGTCGTACGCCCCGCCGAACGCCTTGCGGGTGATGACGGTGATGAGGGGGACGGTGGCCTCGGCGTAGGCGTAGA
The DNA here is from genome assembly GCF_055594065.1 of Streptomyces sp. NPDC040610. Lineage (NCBI taxonomy): Bacteria > Bacillati > Actinomycetota > Actinomycetes > Kitasatosporales > Streptomycetaceae > Streptomyces > Streptomyces sp. NPDC040610. Next base: position 586,688 of record NZ_JBVIXA010000001.1, read on the forward strand.
TCAGCTTGGCGCCGCGGCGGATGATGCCCGTGTGCTCCTGGTCGACGCCCGGCAGGAAGCCCGGCACGTCCACGAAGGTGATCACGGGCACGTTGAACGCGTCGCAGGTGCGCACGAACCGCGCCGCCTTCTCGGACGCGTCGATGTCCAGGCAGCCCGCGAACTGCATCGGCTGGTTGGCGACCAGACCCACCGGGTGGCCCTCGACGCGGCCGAAGCCCGTGATGATGTTCGGCGCGAACAGCGGCTGCGTCTCGAAGAACTCGGCGTCGTCCAGGACGTGCTCGAGCACCGTGTGCATGTCGTACGGCTGGTTCGCGCTGTCCGGCACGAGCGTGTCGAGCTCGCGGTCCTCGTCGGAGAGTTCGAGGTCCGCCTCCTCCGGGAAGGCGGGGGGCTCGGTCAGGTTGTTCGACGGCAGGTACGAGAGCAGCGACTTCACGTACTCGATGGCGTCCTTCTCGTCGCCCGCCATGTGGTGCGCCACGCCGGAGGTCGCGTTGTGCGTGCGCGCGCCGCCCAGCTCCTCGAAGCCGACATCCTCACCGGTGACCGTCTTGATGACGTCCGGGCCCGTGATGAACATGTGCGACGTCTGGTCGACCATGACCGTGAAGTCCGTGATCGCGGGGGAGTACACCGCGCCGCCCGCGCACGGGCCGACCACGAGGCTGATCTGCGGGATCACACCGGACGCGTGGGTGTTCCTGCGGAAGATCTCCCCGTACATCCCGAGCGCCATCACGCCCTCCTGGATGCGGGCGCCGCCCGAGTCGTTGATGCCGATGACCGGACAGCCCGTCTTCAGGGCGAAGTCCATCACCTTCACGATCTTCTGGCCGAAGACCTCGCCGAGCGCGCCGCCGAACACGGTGAAGTCCTGCGAGAACACCGCCACCGGGCGGCCGTCCACCGTGCCGTACCCGGTCACCACCCCGTCGCCGTACGGCCGGTTGGCCTCCAGGCCGAAGTTCGTGGAGCGGTGCCTTGCGAACTCGTCGAGCTCGACGAAGGAGCCCTCGTCCAGAAGCAGTTCGACCCGCTCGCGCGCCGTCAGCTTCCCCTTCGCGTGCTGCTTCTCGACCGCCCGCACGGAACCCGCGTGCTTCGCCTCGTCGATGCGGCGCCGCAGATCGGCGAGCTTGCCCGCCGTCGTGTGGATGTCGATCTCAGTGTCGGGCGTGTCGGCCCGGTTGGGCTCTTGCGGCTCGGACATCGGGTCGCGGCTCCCTGCCTGCTCAATGGGGACTGGGGCGGGTGACGGCGTGCGCTGGTGGCACGCGGTGCCAGCTGGCTACTGCCCCGTAGCGTATCGGCGCGCATTCGCCTGTGCAGTGCGGCGTTTACCACACCTAGGGTGGCTTGCATGACGCCGCCGAATGACTCAAACGACCCCCCGAACCGCTGGTCCGACCTGGACCGGCCGCCCCTCGCCGCCGCCTCGCTGCGCCGCGCCCTCGTCCGCGAGGGCGGCCTGTGGACCTCCCTCGACGTCGTCGCCGCCACCGGCTCCACCAACACCGACCTCGCCGCCCGCGCCGACGAACTGCCCGAGGGCGCCGTCCTCGTCGCCGAGGAGCAGAGCGCGGGGCGCGGGCGCCTCGACCGGCGCTGGAGCGCGCCCCCGCGCTCCGGGCTCTTCTTCTCCGTCCTGCTCAAGCCGGACGACGTGCCGGTGGAGCGGTGGGGGTGGCTGCCGCTGCTCACCGGTGTCGCCGTCGCCGCGGGCATCGCCCGCACCGCCGGCGTCGACACCGCCCTGAAGTGGCCCAACGACCTCCTCGTCACGGTCGACGGCGAGGAGCGCAAGGCCGGCGGCATCCTCGCGGAGCGCGCCGGGTCCGTCGGCGGCGGCGGGATCGTCGTCGGCATCGGCGTCAACGTCTCCCTGCGCGCCGACGAACTGCCCGTGCCGGGCGCCGGGTCCCTCGCGCTCGCCGGGGCGGCCGGTACCGACCGCGATCCGGTGCTGCGGGCCGTGCTGCGCGAGCTGGAGCGCTGGTACGGGGAGTGGCGGGCGGCGGGCGGCGACCCGGCGCTCACCCGGCTCCAGGAGGCGTACGCGGCCGGGTGCGCCACGCTCGGCCGCCAGGTCCGGGCCGAGCTGCCCGGCGGGCGTGACGTCACGGGCGAGGCCGTCGCCGTGGACGGCGACGGGCGCCTGGTCCTCGCCACGGAGGACGGGGTGCGGGAGCCGGTGGGCGCCGGGGACGTGGTGCATCTGCGGCCCGCGGGGGAGGGCTGAGCGGGGCCGCGCGCCCGCGGTCGAGGTCCCGCGCGGGCGCGCAGCGGACATCGGTCGCACCGGCACGCCGGAGTCGGGAGTGAGCTGCGGCACACCTGCCGTAAAGTTGGCGCCGGTCGATATCTGACCACGGCAGATCGGAAGGGCAGCAGGCGTGACCGTCGACGACACCGGCTCCGGCCAGGGCACACCCCCCGGCCCCGACGGTGACCCCCGCCCGGCGGAATCGGCGTACCCGGAAGGTGACGGGAGCGGCGCGGACGAGAAGCCGGACGAACCGGACCTCTCCGGGGGTGGTCCCGGCCCCGGCGCCGACAGCGGCGTGCACGGCCTGGACGGGGCGGGCGGCCTTGACGGCGCGGCCGGTCTGGACAGTGCGGACGGCCTGGACAGCGCGGACGGGGCCGGAAAGAACCCCCTCGCGCTCCGCCTCGAACAGCTCATCCTCGGCGCCGACCGCCGCTACACCCCGTTCCAGGCGGCCCGCAGCGCCGGTGTCTCCATGGAGCTGGCCTCGCGCTTCTGGCGGGCCATGGGCTTCCCGGACATCGGCCAGGCCAAGGCCCTGACCGAGGCCGACGTGCTCGCGCTGCGGCGGCTCGCGGGTCTGGTGGAGGCGGGGCTGCTCAGCGAGGCCATGGCCGTGCAGGTGGCGCGCTCCACCGGGCAGACCACCGCCCGCCTGGCCGAATGGCAGATCGACTCCTTCCTGGAGGGCCTGACCGAGCCGCCGGAGCCGGGCATGACCCGCACCGAGGTCACGTACCCCCTGGTGGAGCTGCTCCTTCCGGAGCTGGAGGAGTTCCTCGTGTACGTGTGGCGGCGCCAGCTCGCCGCCGCCACCGGGCGGGTCGTGCAGGCCGCGGACGACGAGGAGATGGTCGACCGGCGGCTCGCCGTCGGGTTCGCCGACCTCGTCGGGTTCACGCGGCTCACCCGGCGCATGGAGGAAGAGGAACTGGGCGAGCTGGTCGAGGCGTTCGAGACCACCGCCGCCGACCTGGTCGCCGCGCACGGCGGGCGGCTCATCAAGACCCTCGGCGACGAGGTCCTGTACGCCGCCGACGACGCGGGCACCGCCGCGGAGATCGCGCTGCGCCTCATCGAGACCATGGCCAACGACGAGACCATGCCCGAGCTGCGCGTCGGCATCGCCTTCGGCACCGTCACCACGCGCATGGGCGACGTCTTCGGCACCACCGTGAACCTCGCGTCCCGGCTCACCTCGATAGCGCCGCGGGACGCCGTGCTCGTCGACGGGGCGCTCGCCGAGGAGCTGGTGCGCACCGGCGACGCGCCCGCCTCCGAGACGGAGGCCGCCGCCCTGGCCGAGAAGGCCGAGAAGGAGGGCGAGGAGCCGCCCGGCTACCGCTTCGCCCTGCAGCCCATGTGGCAGCGGCCCGTCCGCGGGCTCGGCATCGTCGAGCCCTGGCTGCTCGCCCGCCGCGGCTGAACCGCCCTCCGGGCCGGGTACCCAACGGGCGCGGCGGCTGACATGATCGCCGGGTAACGGTCGTTAACCGGAGGTGGAGGGGTCATGGGCGAGCGTCGGTTCGGGGAGTTCGTGGAGGTCCGGCGGCACGGGTACGTGGCCGAGCTCGCGTTGGACCGGCCGAAGGCCATGAACGCCGTGTCCAGCGCCATGGCCCGGTCCATCGGCGAGGCCTGCGCGGCGCTCGCCGCGGATCCCGACGCGCGCGTCGTCGTCCTCACCTCCACGCACGAGCGCGCCTTCTGCGTCGGCGCCGACCTCAAGGAGCGCAACTCCTTCTCCGACGCCGAGTTGGTGCGCCAGCGGCCCGTCGCCCGCGGCGCCTACACCGGCGTCCTCGAACTGCCGATGCCGACCGTCGCGGCCGTCCACGGCTTCGCGCTCGGCGGCGGCTTCGAACTCGCCCTGTCCTGCGACATCATCGTCGCCGACCCCACCGCCGTGGTCGGCCTCCCCGAGGTGTCCGTCGGCGTCATTCCCGGCGGCGGCGGTACGCAGCTCCTGCCCCGGCGCGTGGGGGCGGCGCGGGCCGCCGAGCTGATCTTCTCCGCCCGTCGTGTGGAGGCCGCCGAGGCCAAGGAGTTGGGCCTCGTCGACCTCGTCGCGGGGGCGGGCGAGGACCGCGACGAGGCGCTCGCCCTCGCGGCCCGCATCGCGGCCAACTCCCCCGTCGGCCTCCGCGCCGCCAAGCGCGCCCTTCGCCTCGGCCACGGCCTCGACCTCCGGGCCGGTCTGGAGGTCGAGGACGCGGCCTGGCGCTCGGTGGCGTTCTCCGGGGACCGGGCGGAGGGCGTGGCCGCGTTCAACGAGAAGCGGAAGCCGGAGTGGCCCGGGGAATAGTCGGGCGGGGGCGCCTTGGGGGTGGGGTGCGGTCGGCGTGCCTGGGCGCTGCAGCTGTCCCGCCGCTACCGCGGCGGGTTTTACCCACCCGCCCGCCCGTGACTGTGGGGCCAGTCGCACCGGCAGTCCGTGATCGTGGGGCGAGTCGCACCGCCCGCCCGTGATCGTGGGGCGAGTCGCACCGCCCGCCCGTGATCGTGGGGGCAGTCGTACCGCCTGCCCGTGATCGTGGGGTCAGTCGTACCGGGCAGTCCGTGGAATTTGTTCGCCGGATCTCTCTATGGGTGAAATGTCCGTAACCTGGAGCAATGGGTGAGGACGTTCGGTTGCGTGCCGTCGTGGCTCTGGCGCAGGGCATGGCCGCCGCGCACACTCCGCGTGAGTCCTGGCGGGCCGCCGCCCAGGGTGCGCTGCTCGCCCTGGGCGGGAGCTTCGCCGCGCTGTCCGTCTGGGAGCGGGAGCGCGGGCGGCTGCGGGTGCTCGCCAACGTGGGCGAACGCGCCCCGGGGGAGGAGGAGTTCCCCGACGGCGAGGCCTACCCCGTGCACCAGTTTCCGGAGATCACCGAGTTCCTGCACGAACGGTGGGCCGGGGGCGGGGAGCCGCACGCGTGGGTGGAGACGGCGGGCGGGCCCGGGGACCGGGAGCGTGCCGGTTACTGCCACCAGCGGGTGGCCGCGCTGCGCAGGCGCGGGCGCGGGTGTTGCGTGGTCGCGCCGATCGTGCTGCACGGGCTGGCCTGGGGCGAGCTGTATGTGGCACGGCCCGTGGGGGAGCCCGTCTTCGAGCGGGACGACGCGGACTTCGCGTCCGTGCTCGCGGCCGTCGTCGCCGCGGGCATTGCCCAGACTGAGCGCCTCGAGGAGGCGCGGCGCCTCGCCTTCACGGACTCCCTGACCGGGCTCGCCAACCGGCGCGCCGTCGACCTGCGGCTCGACGAGGCGGTGGAGCGGCACCGGGTCGAGGGGGCGGTGGTCAGCCTCGTCGTGTGCGACCTGAACGGGCTCAAGCGGGTCAACGACAGCCTTGGGCACGCGGTGGGCGATCGGTTGCTGGAGCGGTTCGGGTCGGTGCTCTCGCTGTGCGGGGCGATGCTGCCGGGGGCGCTCGCGGCGCGGCTCGGCGGGGACGAGTTCTGTCTGCTCTCGGTGGGGCCGTCGGCGGACGAGGTGGTGCGGGTCGCCGACGAACTGTGCGTGCGGGCGGACGAGTTGGAACTCGGCGACGGGGTCGCCTGCGGCGTGGCGTCGACGGGGGATCCGATCGGGGCGGTGCGGTCGGCCCGCCGCTTGTTCCGTCTCGCGGACGCCGCCCAGTACCGCGCGAAGGCCGCGAGGGCGGCCAAGCCGGTGGTGGCGGGAAGGGAGGGCCCCGCGGGCGGCGAGGACCCGGTGATCCGCCTGGCCGACTCGGCACGACCGACGAGCGCGGGGGAACGGAGGCGCTTCCGCGGGAGGTAGGTGTGGGGAGGTATGTGTGGGGTGCCTGGGGCGCCTGGGGTTGCTTGGGTGCCACGGGGCGTGGGTTTGGGTGTGCCCCTGCCTGGTTGTCGCGGGGCCGTGGGTGCCGCGGTGCCGTGGCCCTGAGCGTGCCCCTCCCCGGTCGTCATGGCGCCCTCGTGCCGGGCGGTGCCCCTCCGCCCGCGTCAAGGGCCCGTCGCCCTGGGGCTGTGCCCACCCTCCCCCTCAAGCCCCCTCAAGCTCTCGGCCTCGCGCGAGCCGCGGGCGCCCCCACCGCCCTCTGGGCGGCTCAGCCCCCCATGGCGGGGTGGCGATGGTGGGATTGACCCTCGACCCTGGCCGGTACCCCCCCCACGGACCCCATCGACGCCACCCACCCCCCCCGCGGCACCAGCACCCCGACCAACCCCAGGCCGAATTCGACGGAGGCACCGCTCGCGGCGCGGAGCCGGTGGCCCATTGGAAACGGGTAGGCGGGTGGGAGGGGGGTTCCGCCGCGGAGCGGCGGGGGACCCGCCGGGGGGCGGACGCCGGGCGACCGTACCCGGCACCGGGAGGCCGGACGGCCAGGGTCGTGCGGCCGAGGGCCAGCGGGCTCGGGGCGCGGCACCCGCGGGGGCCGGAAACGGGTGGGCGGGCGGGAAACCCCCGGCGCGGAGCGGCGGGGCCCCGAGGGCAGCCGGACTCGTGACACGAGGCGATTCAGTGCGTAGGCTCCCTGAATATGGATATGCAGACCGTGGTGCTGGGAACCACCGGCACAACCGCAGAGGACGTCGTAGCCGTCGCAAGACACAACGCCCGCGTCGAACTCGGCGAGGACGCCGTCACCGCCCTCGCCGCGGCCCGCGAGATCGTGGACGCGCTCGCGGCCAAGCCGGACCCCGTCTACGGCGTCAGCACCGGCTTCGGCGCGCTCGCCACCCGCCACATCGGCCCGGACCTCCGCGCCCAGCTGCAGCGCAACATCGTCCGCTCGCACGCGGCAGGCATGGGCCCGCGGGTGGAGCGCGAGGTCGTGCGCGCGCTGATGTTCCTGCGTCTGAAGACGGTCTGCTCGGGCCACACCGGCGTCCGCCCCGAGGTCGCGCAGACCATGGCGGACATCCTGAACGCCGGTATCACCCCGGCCGTCCACGAGTACGGCTCCCTCGGTTGCTCCGGCGACCTCGCCCCGCTCAGCCACTGCGCGCTGACGCTGATGGGAGAGGGGGAGGCCGAGGGCCCGGACGGGGAGACCCGGCCCGCCGCCGACCTCCTCGCCGCGCACGGCATCACCCCCGTCGAACTGCGCGAGAAGGAAGGCCTCGCCCTCCTCAACGGCACCGACGGCATGCTCGGCATGCTGGTCATGGCCCTCGCCGACCTCGACACCCTGTACAAGTCCGCCGACGTCACCGCCGCCCTCAGCCTGGAGGCGCTGCTCGGCACCGACAAGGTCCTCGCCCCCGAGCTGCACGCCATCCGCCCGCACCCGGGCCAGTCCGCGTCGGCCGCCAACATGCTGGCCGTGCTCGCCGGTTCGGGCCTGACGGGCCATCACCAGGACGACGCGCCCCGCGTGCAGGACGCGTACTCGGTGCGCTGCGCCCCGCAGGTCGCGGGCGCGGGCAGGGACACCCTCGCGCACGCCCGTACGGTCGCCGAGCGCGAACTGGCCTCCGCCGTCGACAACCCGGTGGTCCTGCCCGACGGCCGCGTCGAGTCCAACGGCAACTTCCACGGCGCCCCCGTGGCGTACGTCCTGGACTTCCTCGCCATCGCCGCCGCCGACCTCGGCTCGATCGCCGAGCGCCGCACCGACCGGCTGCTCGACAAGAACCGCAGCCACGGTCTGCCGCCGTTCCTCGCGGACGACGCGGGCGTCGACTCGGGCCTGATGATCGCCCAGTACACGCAGGCGGCCCTGGTGAGTGAGATGAAGCGGCTCGCCGTCCCGGCCTCCGCCGACTCCATCCCGTCGTCGGCGATGCAGGAGGACCACGTCTCCATGGGCTGGTCGGCCGCGCGCAAGCTGCGTACGGCCGTGGGCAACCTCAACCGGATCATCGCCGTGGAGCTGTACGCGGCCACCCGCGCGATCGAGCTGCGCACGGGCCTGACCCCGGCCCCCGCGAGCCGCGCCGCCATCGAGGCCGTCCGCAAGGCGGGCGTCGAGGGCCCCGGGCCCGACCGCTATCTGGCCCCGGACCTGGCGGCCGCCGACACCTTCGTCCGCGAGGGCCGGCTCGTCGCGGCCGTGGAGCAGGTCACCGGGCCGCTGGCCTGACCCCGGTCCGGCAGTACGACGCGTGGCCCCGGCTCCGGTTCGTCCGGAGCCGGGGCCACGTGCGTACGGGCTCAGTCGAGGCCCAGAAGGAGTCCGGCAAGGGCTCGGTCCGGGATCCGTCCGGGTTCAGTCCGGGTTCAGTACAGTTCCGCCCGCTCCCGCCGCACCGAGTACAGGACGAACCCCGCACCCAGGCCCAGGAACGCCGTGCCCCCGGCCACGTACGGAGTCGTGTCGATGCCGCCGGAGTCGGCGAGGCGGCCGTCGGCGTGGGCTGTCTCGTGCGTCGAGCTCGCCGAGTGGCGCGCGATGTCACCGGGCGCGCCCGGTGACGCGGTCGCCTTCGCGGAGGGGACGAACCACAGGGCGCCGAGCAGGGCCCCGGCTGCGGCTGCGGTCAGCAACGGTCGACGTGCGATCACGGGAAACGGATCCCCCTTGTGGAGCTGGCGAATTGGCCGTCTGGGGCGATGCTAGTGAAAGGCGCGGGTCGCGGGAAAGCCGAGCCGGTGACGGGCCGTACGCTCCGGCGTATGAGTACGGACGAGACATCACGCTTTGTGCGACTGCGCGTCGAATTGGTGGTCGAGGTCGACGGCCCCGAGGACCTGCGCTCCACCGCCCTCGGGCGCATCGCCCAGGACACGTACATGCCGGACGACGAGCGGGCGCACGCCCAGACGGCCGTGAAGGAGGACGACGCGGAGGCGCTCGCCTACCTCGTGGACCCCGTCGACCTCGTCGGGAACGTCCCCGGCGTGGAGCTGACCCAGGCCTCGTGGAGCAGCGAGGTGATCGACTACGACCCCGATTCGCCGGAATGGGACCCGGACGAGCATGATGACGCCGAGGACGGCGACGAGCCGTAGCCGCGGCGGGCGAACAGCGTCCCGGGAAGCGTTTTCCGAAACTCGGAGCCCCGGGCGGCAACCGCCGCCCGGGGCTCAGTCGTCTCCTGGATGCACGGCCGTCCCGGCCGTCCCGCCGACGTGGCGTTCACCACATCTTCGGCTGAAATGGAACGGGATGAACCGGCAAGGCGTTAGGCGGGGTTGCGGGGGGACCCGCGGGGTCTTGGGGATTCGGCGACGATGGAGAAGCGTGTAATGACGGACAGTAAGCGGCGCAGGGGTCTGATGGCCGTGTCCGCCCTGGTCGGCGGGGTGCTTGTGCTCTCCGCCTGTAGCGACGACGGCGGCGACAAGGGCAGCTCCGGCAGCGGCAAGAAGTCGCAGAACCAGGTCGACGAGGCGGCGGCCGAGAAGACCTCGGAAGCCAAGATCGAGATCGCGCCGAAGAACGGCTCCGACAACACCGGCATCAACAACGACGCCAAGGTCACGGTGAGCGAGGGCACGCTCACGAACGTGGCCATGAAGACCGAGGACGGCACCGCCGTCGCCGGCCGGATATCCGCGGACAAGAAGTCGTGGAAGCCGAGCGCGCAGCTGGAGCGCGCCACCACCTACAAGATCGCGGTGACGGCGAAGGACTCCGAGGGCCGCAAGGCGCACGAGAACTCCTCGTTCACCACCGTCTCGAAGGCCAACAGCTTCATCGGCAGCTTCACGCCGGAGGACGGCTCGACGGTCGGCGTGGGCATGCCGGTGTCGATCAACTTCGACAAGGCGATCACGAACAAGAAGGACGTGCAGTCGCGCGTCAAGGTGTCCTCCAGCAGCGGCCAGGAAGTCGTGGGGCACTGGTTCGGGGCCAACCGCCTCGACTTCCGCCCCCAGGACTACTGGAAGGGCAACTCCACGATCACCCTGAAGCTGAACCTGGACGGCGTCGAGGGCGCCGACGGGGTCTACGGCGTCCAGCAGAAGACCGTCACCTTCAAGATCGGCCGCAATCAGGTCTCGATCGTCGACGCCAAGACCAAGCAGATGAAGATCATGCGGGACGGCAAGGTCGTCAAGACCATCCCGATCTCCGCGGGCTCGCCGGAGAACAAGACGTACAACGGCAAGATGGTGATCTCCGAGAAGTTCAAGGAGACCCGGATGAACGGCGCCACCGTCGGCTTCACGGACAACGACGGCAAGGGCGAGTACGACATCAAGGACGTGCCGCACGCCATGCGTCTGTCCTCTTCCGGCACCTTCATCCACGGCAACTACTGGGGCTCGCCGTCGATCTTCGGCAACGCGAACACCAGCCACGGCTGCATCGGTCTGCAGGACGCGAAGGGCGCGGGCGACAAGTCGAAGCCCGGCGCCTGGTTCTTCGAGAACTCGATCACCGGTGACGTCGTGGACGTCCGCAACACCGGCGACAAGGTCATCGCCCCGGACAACGGCCTCAACGGCTGGAACATGAGCTGGGCGCAGTGGAAGGCGGGCTCCGCCGTCTGACCGGCGCACCCTCCGGCCCACGCGCAGTGGCCCGCACCCCACCCGGGGTGCGGGCCACCGTCGTGTCCACGGTGTTGCGACACCATGTTGAACCGGCCAACAACACCAACTAATCACTTCTGTCTCATAGTTGAGCAGATATCGTCCTCCTCGACATACTGCGTGACTCAGTGCTTTCACCTTGAGGGGGAAACTTGCTCAGACAAGTACAGAAAGCGAAGAGACCGGTCAGCGCGCGGCGTGCCGCCGCGGCCGCCGTCGCCACCGCCGCAGCCGTGGCGCTCGCGGCGGGCATGACCAGCCCGGCGCAGGCCGACCCGGACGCGGCCCGCCCGGCCGGCACCTCGGCCGACGAGGTCAGGGTGCCGGTCCGCCACCACATCACGCTGCTCACCGGCGACCGCGTCACCCTGGACAGCTCGGGGCGCCCCATCGCGTTCGACCCCGCCAAGGGCCGTGAGCGGATACCCGTGCGGACCACCCAGCGGGGCGGCCACATCCTCGTCGTACCGGCGGACGCCCAGCGTCTGATCGCCGACGGCACGCTCGACCAGCGTCTGTTCGACGTCACCGAGCTGAGCAAGAAGGCCAACCGCACCGCCCAGAAGCAGGGCCTGAAGGTCATCGTCGGCTACAAGGGCGCGGCCGGTGCGGCCAGGTCCGAGGTGCGCGACGCGGGCGGCACCAAGCTCCGCCGCGCCCTGAAGACCCTCAACGCCGACGCGGTGCAGACCCCCAAGCGGGACGCCGCCCAGCTGTGGCAGGCCCTGACGGCCGAGCGGGACGGGGAGCGCACGACCGCGTCCGGCATCAGCCGGGTCTGGCTCGACGGGGTGCGCAAGGCCAGCCTGGACAAGTCCGTCAAGCAGATCGGCGCTCCGAAGGCGTGGGAGGCCGGGTACGACGGCAAGGGCGTCAAGATCGCCGTCCTGGACACCGGCGTCGACGCCACCCACCCGGACCTGAAGGAACAGGTCGTCGGGGACAAGAACTTCACGCCGTCGCCGGACACCAAGGACCGCGTCGGGCACGGCACGCACGTGGCGTCCATCGCGGCGGGCACGGGCGCCAAGAACGCCGCGTACAAGGGCGTCGCACCGGGGGCGAAGGTCCTCAGCGGCAAGGTGCTCGGCGACACCGGCTCCGGCGACGACTCGGGGATCATCGCGGGCATCGACTGGGCCGCGGCCGAGGGCGCCGACGTCGTGAACCTGAGCCTCGGCGGCGGTGACACCCCGGGTGTCGACCCGCTGGAGGCCGCGGTCAACAAGGTCTCCGCCGACAAGGGCATCCTCTTCGCCATCGCCGCCGGGAACGACGGCTCGCCCCGCTCGGTCGGCTCGCCCGGCAGCGCGGACGCGGCGCTGACCGTCGGCGCGGTCGACGACAACGACAAGCTGGCGCCCTTCTCCAGCGAGGGCCCGCGCGTCGGGGACGGCGCGATCAAGCCCGACGTGACCGCGCCCGGCGTGGGCATCACGGCTGCTGCCGCGCCCGGCAGCGAGATCGAGAAGGAGGTCGGCCAGAAGCCCGAGGGCTATCTGACGATCTCCGGCACCTCGATGGCGACCCCGCACGCCGCGGGCGCCGCCGCCCTCCTCAAGCAGCAGCACCCCGACTGGAAGCAGCCGGAGCTGAAGGGCGCGCTCACCGCGTCCACCAAGGGCGGCAAGTACACGGCGTTCCAGCAGGGTTCGGGCCGCATCGCCGTCGACAGGGCCATCAAGCAGACGGTGATCGCCGACCCGGTGTCGGTCAGCTTCGGCACCCAGCTGTGGCCGCACACCGACGACAAGCCGGTCACCAAGAAGGTCACGTATCGCAACCTCGGCAAGGACGAGGTCACCCTCGACCTCACCGCCGAGTCCCTCGACCCGAAGGGCAATCCCGCGCCCGACGGGTTCTTCACGCTCGGCGCGAAGAAGGTCACCGTCCCCGCGGGCGGCACGGCCTCCGTCGACCTCACGGCCGACACGCGCCTGGGCGGAGCGGTCGACGGCGGCTACTCCGCGTACGTGGTGGCGACCGGCGGCGGACAGAGCGTCCGCACGGCCGCCGCGGTCGACCGCGAGGTCGAGTCGTACGACCTGACGGTCAAGCACATCGGCCGGGACGGACAGGCCGCGAAGCACTACAACACCACGCTCGTCGGCATCTCCGGGCTCGGCAAGGAGCAGTTCCTCCCGGTGCACGACGAGTCCGGGACCGCCAAGGTCCGGGTGCCCAAGGGCGGTTACGTCCTGGACTCCGGTGTCCTCGTCGACCCGCAGGACGTCACCAAGGGCGCCGACTGGATCTCGCAGCCGAAGCTCGACGTCACCAAGGACGCGACGCTGACGGTGGACGCGCGGACCGCCAAGCCGGTCGACATCAGCGTGCCGTCGTCCGCCGCGAAGTCCGTGTTCGCCTCGCCCTCCTACGAGATCACCGCGGGCGAGGCCGGCTACGGCTTCGGCTGGTGGCTCGACTCGTACACCGGGCTGCGCAGCGCGCACCTCGGCCCGCAGGTCACCGACGGCTCGCTGCTGCAGAAGTGGGAGGGCCACTGGACGAAGGGCGAGAAGGCGCAGTACAGCACCGTCGCCGGCGGCCCCGTGAAGCAGCTCGCGACCGGCTTCACCCGCGAGTACAAGGACGCCGACCTCGCCACCGTGAAGGCGGGCCTCGGCGCGTCCTCCAGCGGCAAGCAGGCCACGGCCACCGCCTACGGCCGCCTGCCCGGCAGCTTCAGCGCCACCGGCTTCAGCGCCCCGCAGAAGGCGCCGAGCACCCGCACCCTGTATGTCTCCACGGACGACAAGGTGAAGTGGAGCCTGGAGTACGAGCAGCGGGGCGGTGTCGACGCGGACGGCTGGCCGATCGTCGACGCGCAGTACACGCTGGGCAAGCCGCAGGCGTTCGCCGGGGGCAAGACGTACACCAAGACGTTCAACACGGCCGTCATCGGGCCGCGCGTCGGCGGTGACTACGGCGTCGTGCGCGACGGCGACAAGCTCGCGGGCTATCTGCCGGTGTTCGCCGACGGCAAGACCCACGCGGGCGGCTCGCTCTACACCTCGGTGAAGACGACGCTGACCCGCAACGGCACCCAGATCGGCACCAACGACGACCCGCTGACCGGCGACAAGCCGTTCACGGTCCCCGCCGGTGACGCCGAGTACAAGCTGTCGACGTCCGTGAAGCGCTCGGTGGCCGTCTCCGCGGCCTCCACGCGGGTCGACGCCAACTGGACGTTCCGCTCCAAGAAGACGTCCACCGCCACGAAGCTGCCCGTCTCCGGCGTGCGCGTCGACGCGGCGGTCGGCCTCGACAGCCGGGCCCCCGCGGGCGCCAAGCAGTCCGTGCCGGTGAAGGTGACGGGCGCGGCGGCCGGTGCCAACCTCAAGACGCTCTACTTCTACGTCAGTTACGACTACGGCCAGAAGTGGGACCCGCTGAAGGTCAAGAACGGCAAGGTCGAGATCACGAACCCGGAGAAGGGCAAGGCGATCTCGTTCCACGCCAAGATCACGGACAAGAAGGGCAACAAGTCCACGATCTCGATCTACAACGCGTACTACGGGAAGTGACCTTCACCGCAAGGGAACTGATCCGCGTCCGGCGGGAACCGACCTGATTCCCGCGGACAGTTGAAGGAGTGTGAGGAGCGGCCCCCGAAGCCTGAAGGGCTTCGGGGGCCGCTTCCTGTGTACGGACCACACTTCGACGGCAGGGGGAATCTTGCGTCAGCACAGGAAGAAGGCGTACGCGGCGGTGATCGCCGCGGTGCTCGCGGCGGGGGTGGTCGGGCCCGCGGCGGCGGGGACGGACAGCGGGGCGGACCGACGGAGCCCCGGGCCGGCCCGGCACGCGCAGGCCGGGTCCGCGCACCACCTCACCCTCGTCACCGGCGACCGCGTCACCGTCGACTCCGGGGGCCGCCTGGTCGGCTTCGTCCCGGCGAAGGGGCGCGAGCGGATACCCGTGAGCACCCGGACCGTGCGCGGGCACTCCCTCGTCCTGCCGTACGACGCCGAACGGCTCATCGCCGCGGGCAAGGTCGACCGGAGGCTCTTCGACGTCACGGAGTTGACCAGCGAGGCGAACCGCAGGGCCCAGCGGCAGGGCCTGAAGCTGATCGTCGGCTACCAGGGCACCGCGCACGGCGCCAAGGCCGGGGTCCGCGCTGTCGGTGGCACCACGGTCCGCCGCAGCCTGACGTCCCTGAATGCGGACGCCGTGACCACGCCCAGGAAGGACGCGGCCGCCCTCTGGAAGACCCTCACCGGCGGCAAGCGCGGCACCGCGTCCGGCGTCGGCCGCGTCTGGCTGGACGGGACACGGAAGGCGAGCCTCGACAAGAGCGTCGAACAGATCGGGGCACCGAAGGCCTGGCAGGCCGGGCTCGACGGCAAGGGCGTCAAGATCGCCGTCCTGGACACCGGCGTCGACGCCACCCACCCGGACCTGAAGGAACAGGTCGTCGGGGACAAGAACTTCACGCCGTCGCCGGACACCGAGGACCGCGTCGGGCACGGCACGCACGTCGCGTCGATCGCGGCCGGTACGGGGGCGAAGTCGGGCGGCAGGTTCAAGGGCGTCGCCCCGGGCGCGAAGGTCCTCAGCGGCAAGGTCCTCGGCGACGACGGCAAGGGCAGCGACTCCGGGATCATCGCGGGCATGGAGTGGGCGGCCGCGCAGGGCGCCGACGTCGTGAACCTGAGCCTCGGCGGCGCCGACGACATCGGCGTCGACCCGCTGGAGGAGGCCGTCAACAAGATCTCCGCCGACCAGGGCGTCCTGTTCGCCGTCGCGGCGGGCAACGAGGGCTATCGCGGCTCCATCGACTCGCCGGGCAGCGCGGACGCGGCGCTGACCGTCGGCGCGGTCGACGGCAAGGACAAGCTCGCGGGCTTCTCCAGTCAGGGGCCGCGTGTCGGCGACGGCGCGATCAAGCCGGACGTGACCGCGCCCGGCGTGGGCATCACGGCTGCTGCCGCGCCCGGCAGCGAGATCGAGAAGGAGGTCGGCCAGAAGCCCGAAGGCTATCTGACGATCTCCGGCACCTCGATGGCGACCCCGCACGCCGCGGGTGCCGCCGCCCTCCTCAAGCAGCAGCACCCCGACTGGAGGGCGGCCGACCTCAAGCGGGCCCTGACATCGTCCACGAAGGGCGGCGCGTACACGCCGTACCAGCAGGGTTCGGGCCGTATCGCCGTCGACAAGGCCGTCGGGCAGAAGGTGGTCGCCGACCCGGTGTCGCTGAACCTCGGCGCGCCGAAATGGCCGCACACCGACGACAAGCCGGTCACCAGGAAGGTGACGTACCGGAACCTCGGCACGAAGGACGCCACCCTCGACCTCTCGGTGACCGCCACCGACCCGAAGGGCCGCCCGGCCCCGGGCGGCTTCTACACGCTCGGCGCGAAGAAGGTGACGGTGCCCGCGGGCGGGCGCGCGGCGGTCGACCTGACGGCGCACACCAGGCTCGGCGGCTCGGGACGCGGCACCTACTCCGCGTACGTCGTGGCGAAGGGCGGCGGGCAGACCGTGCGCACGGCCGCCGTCGTGCAGCGCGAGGGGGAGACGTTCGACCTGACGCTGAAGTACATCGGGCGTGACGGCCGGCCCGCGAGGTTCTACTCGTCCGGGCTTCTCGGTCTGAGCGGGCCCGGCGCCGACGCGGACTTCGAGGTCCATGACGTCTCCGGAACGGTCAAGGTCAGGGTGCCCAGGGGTGGTTACCTCCTCGACGCCAAGATCTACCAGGACCCGGAGGACGCCGCCAAGGGCGTCGACTGGCTCGCCCGGCCGAAGCTGAACGTCACCAAGGACATGACGCTGACGGTGGACGCGCGGGCGGCGAAGCCGGTGGACGTCACCGTGCCCGACAGGGGCGCCGAGCAGGTGACCGCCTTTCCCCAGTACGAGCTGCCGGACGACATGGGCGCGGGAGTGAGCGTCGACTCCTACGCCCACCTGCGCACCGCGCACCTCGGGCCCGAGGTCACGGACGGCTCGCTGTACCAGCAGTGGGCCGGGTCGTGGGTCAAGGGGGGCGACGAGCAGTACGACATCCTCGTCGGCGGCAAGGTCGACCGGCTCGCGACCGGCTACACCAGGCACTTCGAGGACAGCGAACTCGCCACCCTGAAGACCCGCTTCGGGGCGTCGGCCAAGGGCAAGAGGGGGGTGGGCAGCGTCACGGGGTGGCTGCCCGGGGGCAGCGGCATCGGCACCGGCTGGATGGCCCCGCAGGACGCCCGCACCACGCGGACGTTCCACGTGTCCACGGCGGACAAGGTGGAGTGGGACACGTTCTTCCACCAGTTGGGGAAGGACCAGAACGGCGACGTGACCGCCGAAGCGACCTACAGCGTCCACGCGTCGGCGGTGTACCAGCCGGGCAGGACCTACACGAGGACGTTCAACACGGCCGTGTTCGGGCCGCGCCTCGGCGGTGACCTGGGGATCCACCGCGAGGGCAACCGGATCTACGGCTTCGTGCCGGTGGTCGCCGACGGTGAGGGGAACGAGGGCGACTCCCTGTTCTCCTCGGTGCGGACGACCCTCTACCGCGACGGCCGCAAGATCGGCGAGAACAAGGACCCGCTGTCCGGCGACGAGACCTTCAAGGTCTCCGCGTCGGACGCCGAGTACCGTCTCGTCACGTCCGTGCGGCGGGACCCGCGCGTGGCGCCCGTCTCCTCGCGTGTCGACGCGAGCTGGACGTTCCGCTCCAAGAAGGTCGGGGCGGAGACCCGGCTGCCCGCGTCGACGGTCCGCTTCACGCCGAAGGTGGGCCTGGACAGCCGGGTGCCCGCGGGGGTGACCCAGTCCGTGCCGGTGACGGTCCAGGGCGACGCGGCGGGCGCGGGCCTCAAGTCCCTTGCCGTGTACGTCTCCCACGACCGGGGCCGCACCTGGAAGAAGGCGACGGTGCGCGACGGCCGGATCTCCGTGCGGAACCCGGCCGCGGGCAAGTCGGTCTCCTTCCGCGCCGAGGTCGAGGACAGGAAGGGGAACAGGGCGACGGTGGCGATCCGCGACGCGTACATCGGGAAGTGAGGGGCGCGCCCGGAGTGAAGTGAGGGGCGCGTACGGCGTGAGATGAGGGATGCGTACGACGTGCCATGAGGGACGCGTGCCTCCACGGGGGTGGGGCACGCGTCCCTTCGTATTCAGGCGTCCCGGCGCCCCGCACCGAACGGGCTGTCGATCAGATAGCGCCAGTACCCGTCGGCGCCCCGGCGCGCCACGTCCGTGGCGGTGGCCCGCACCTTGCCGTCGATCTCCCAGTCGACGAGCAGGAGCGCGATGTCGTCCGCGACGTGCACGCGCCGGGGCGTCACGGAGATGGGCAGGCCGAGGGCGAGGAACGGGGCGTTCTGCGCGGCGATCGCGTCGGCACCGTGGACGGGGGTACCCGACTCGGGGACGAAGGAGGCACCGGGTTCGTACAGCTCACGGACGGCGGCCGCGTCGCCGCTGTTGAACCGCTCGGCGAACGCCGACGGGACGTCCTCGGGGCGCTGGGGCAGGATGAAAGTGCTCATGACCGGCACAGTAGGAGGCGCGCCCGTGGCTCACCGAACGGTAAGGCAGGCACCCCCGGCCGCCCGGGAGCCGCGCCCCGGCCTGCCCGACGACCCCCGCGCCCGTGTCCCCGCACCGAGCCCCGACTGCCCCGTCGAGGTCACCCTCGCGGCGCTGCGGGGACGCTGGACGACGCTTTTGGTGCGCGAGTTGCTCGCTGGTGACGTGTACGCGTACAGCGAACTGGCCGCCGCGCTCCCGCAGTTGTCCGACAAAGTACTTGCGGAGCGGCTGGCGCAGCTGGCCGCCGCCGGAGTCGTCCGGCGCACCCGGACTCCCGGATGGCCGCCCACCGTCACCTATGAACTGACTTCGCACGGCCGGGATCTGGGTCCAGTCCTGCAGGCTCTCTGGGACTGGGGCGCCCAGCACCCGGCTCCCAGGGAAGAGGAAGCCGTCACCCCATGAGCGCCCACACGGTCGAATACATCCGCTACCGCGTCCCCGAGGACCGCGCCGCCGAGTTCCTCGCCGCGTACACCCTCGCCGCCGTCCCGCTGGCCGCCGCGCCGCAGTGCGTGGACTACGAACTCACCCGCTGCGAGGAGGACTTCGAGCACTTCGTCCTGCGCATCACCTGGACGTCCACGAAAGACCACGCGGAGGGCTTCAGATCCTCCCAGCAGTTCAAGGACTTCTTCGCACACATCAGCCCGTACGTCTCGAACATCGAGGAGATGCGGCACTACACCCCGACGTCCGTGCGCGGATCGGGCGCCGCCACCCCGACGCTGTACACGTGGGCGGGCGGCGCCGAGCGCTTCGACCGCCTCACCGAGGTCTTCTACGAGAAGGTGCTCGCCGACGACCTGCTCGCCCCGGTCTTCGCGGGCCTCGCGCCCGAGCACGCCGCGCACGTCGCGCAGTGGCTCGGCGAGGTCTTCGGCGGCCCGGCGGTGTACTCCAAGGAGCACGGCGGCGAGGGCGGCTCCGGCGCCCACGCCCACATGGTCGGCAAGCACTTCGGCAAGGGCATCACGGAGCCGCAGCGGCGCCGCTGGGTGAACCTCATCCAGGACGCGGCGGACGAGGCGGGCCTGCCGACGGACGCGGAGTTCCGCTCGGCGTTCGTCGCCTACATCGAGTGGGGCACGCGCCTCGCGGTGTACTTCTCCGGCCCGGACGCGGCCCGCCCGGCCAACCAGCCGGTGCCCCTGTGGAACTGGGGGGCGGCGCCGCCGTACCAGCCCTGATCACCCGCCCGGGGAAGGGGCAGGTGGCCCGGGCGCGGGGGGGGGGGGGGGGGGGGGGGGGGAGCGGGGGGGGGGGGGGGAAAAAAAAAAGAGGGGGGAACTGGGGGTGCAGGGAGTGCTTCACTCCGTGGGGGTTTCCA
>NZ_JBVIXA010000001.1:606268-1530849 GCF_055594065.1 Streptomyces sp. NPDC040610
ACCCATCCCCCCCTACCTTTTCGTGGCGCGTTGTTCCTCTTCTGCCCCCTTCTCCCCCCCCCCCCCCCCCCCCCCCCCCCCCGCGGCCCGGGCACCACACACGCAAGGGAGTCGCAGCATGAGTGCGCAGCCGGTCGAGCCGGACAGGTCGACAGTCACGTACGACGAGCTCCGTGACCTTGCTGACGCCTTCGTGGATGAGGCGGATCGGCTTGGCAATCGGGTACGGGCAGACATCGATGAGCAGGGGATCCGCGTCCACATGATGAGTCCGTCCAACCCCCACGGGATGATCGTCCTCGAGGTCGGCTTCCAGATCCGGACCCAGGACGACGGCGCTGTCGCCGCCGCCGAGAGCCGTGTGCACCATCCAGGACTCGGACTGTGCCGTACGGCGGACCTGCTCGCAGCCACCACGGAGGCGTACGAGAAGCAGGACGACGACTTCGCCTTCTTCGCCCCCGACGTTTCCGTCGCCGTAGAGGCCGTCTCCCCCTCGGACCCCGGCAACGACTACATCACCAAGCTCCGCGACTACCCCCGCATGGGCGTCCCCGAGTACGTGATCGTCGACCCCAGGGACGGCACGGTCACCGTGCACTCCGGCCCGGACACGGTCAGTGGCGAGCCCAGGTACGCCGACACCCCCCGCCGGTACAAGTTCGGCGACGCCGTCCCCATGGGCGCGTGGACCATCGAAACGGCCAAGTTTCCCCGGTACCGCGCCTGACCCCGGCGGGCTAGGACACCCCGTGCCGTGAGGAGTCCACGGCGTCGACGCCCCAGCTCGCCAGGAGGCGCAGGCCCTCCGCCGAGGGGGAGCCGGGCTCCGCGTGGTACGTCACCAAGGACTGTTCCGTGTCGTCCGTGAGGCGCATCGTCTCGAAGGAGAGGGTCAGCTCCCCGACCAGGGGATGGCGCAGGCGCTTCACGCCGTGGCCCTTCTCCCGGACGTCGTGCGTGGCCCACAGGCGCCTGAACTCCTCGCTCTTCACGGAGAGTTCGCCGACCAGGGCGGACAGGAGCGGGTCGTTCGGGTAGCAGCCCGCGTCCATGCGCAGGAAGCTGACGATGTCCGACGCCTTCTGGGCCCAGGTGTCGGAGAACAGCTCCCGCATGTGCTCGTCGAGGAAGACGAGCCGTGCCCAGTTCCGCTCCTCGGCCGGAAGGCGGCCCCAGTCGCCGAACAGCGCGGCCGCCATCCGGTTCCAGCCGAGGATGTCGGAGCGCCGCCCCACCACGTACGCGGGCACACCGTCCATCGCGTCCATCAGCTGCCCCACCGCGGGCCGCATCGCCTGCGTGCGCGGGACCCGCTTCTTCTTGTGCGCGGCGGGCTTCGCGAGGTGCATGAGGTGCGCGTGCTCGGCGTCGGTCAGGTGCAGGGCGCGCGCGATGGCGTCCAGGACCTCCGCGGACACGTTCCGCCCGTTGCCCTGTTCGAGCCGGGTGTAGTACGCCACGGACACCCCGGCGAGCTGGGCCAGCTCCTCGCGGCGCAGGCCGGGCACCCTGCGGTGCCTGCCGTAGCTGGGCAGGCCCACGTCGTGCGGCTGGAGGCGGGCCCTGCGGGTGCGCAGGAACTCGCTCAGCTCGGCACGGCGGTCCAGACCCTCCGGGGGCGGCGTGCCCTGCGGGGCGTTCTCGTCCATGCACTCCAGTATTCAGGGTCGTACGCCCCTGAGCCTGATACCAGTGGTGGTAGGACCGCCCCGCGTAGGCACAACGGAGGGCTGGGTGGTCCTTTCCGCAGGTGGCAGCGTCGAGGACATGACCGCACAGACCATGAACGTCCCCGCTTACGCAGCCCCCTCGGCCAAGGCCCCGCTGGCCCGCACCACCATCGAGCGCCGCCTCGTCGGCGCCTCGGACGTCCTGATCGACGTCAAGTACGCCGGTATCTGCCACTCCGACATCCACCAGGCCCGCGACGGCTGGGGCGAGGGCATCTTCCCGATGGTGCCCGGCCACGAGATCGCCGGTGTGGTGGCGGAGGTCGGCGCCGACGTCACCAAGTTCAAGGTCGGCGACCGCGTCGGCGTCGGCTGCATGGTCGACTCCTGCCGCGAGTGCGAGAACTGCGAGGCCGGCCTGGAGCAGTACTGCGCCAAGGGCAACATCCAGACGTACAACGCCCTCGACAAGGAGGGCCGGCCCACCTACGGCGGCTACTCCACCCGCATCGTCGTCGACGAGGCCTTCACCCTCCGCATCCCCGACGGCCTCTCCCTGGACGTGGCCGCGCCGCTGCTGTGCGCGGGCATCACCACGTACTCCCCGCTGGCCCACTGGAACGCGGGCCCCGGCAAGAAGGTCGCCGTCGTCGGCCTCGGCGGTCTCGGCCACATGGCCGTCAAGATCGCGCACGCCATGGGCGCCGAGGTGACCGTCCTCTCGCAGTCCCTGCGCAAGAAGGACGACGGGCTGCGCCTGGGCGCCGACCACTACTACGCGACCAGCGACGACGCCACCTTCGAGCAGCTCGCGGGCAGCCTCGACCTGATCGTCTCCACGGTGTCGGCGCCGCTGCCCCTGGACAAGTACCTCGGCCTCCTGAAGACGGACGGCGCGTTCGTGAACGTGGGCGCCCCCGAGGAGCCCGTGTCCCTCAACCTCTTCTCCCTGATCATGGGCCGCAAGAGCCTCGCGGGCTCCGGCATCGGCGGCATCCAGGAGACCCAGGAGATGCTGGACTTCTGCGCCGAGCACGGCCTGGGCGCGGACATCGAGCTGATCCGGGCGGAGCAGATCAACGAGGCGTACGAGCGGGTGCTCGCCAGCGATGTGCGGTACCGGTTCGTGATCGACGCCGCGACGATCTGACCTGGCCTGCGGCGACGGTCTGGCCTGGCCTGACCCGGCCGGACGGCCCGCCTGGTCCCGGGCCCGGTCTCCGTGACCGGATTTCGCCTGGGACCAGGGGCCTAGGGCGCAATGCGCAGGGTGTGCCGACCCGCTGACCGATGTCGGCCCGGACGCCCGTACGTAACGTGGTCGATGTCAGGCACACAGGTCATACACCGCAAGGCCTATGAGGAGGTCCGCACGATGACCATCGAGCTGAACCACACGATTGTCGCGGCCACGGACAAGAAGGCGTCCGCGCAGTTCCTCGCCGACATCCTGGGGCTCGAAGTCAGCCCGCAGTACGGCCCGTTCATCCCCGTGGAGATCCCCAACGGCGTCACGCTCGACTACTACGAGGGCGACGGCGGCCCGTCGGTGCCGCAGCACTACGCGTTCCTGGTCTCCGAGGACGAGTTCGACGCGATCTTCGGCCGCATCAAGGAGCGGGGCCTGACCTACTGGGCGGACCCGTACCACCAGCGGCAGAACGAGATCAACACGAACGACGGCGGCCGGGGGGTGTACTGGGACGACCCGGACGGGCACAAGCTGGAGATCATTACGCGGGCGTACGGGTCCGGGGCGTAGCTATTGGGGGGCGGCGCGCAGGGGCTTCACGCCCAGCCGTCGCCTCGCGCCCCGGGCGTCGCCTCACGCCCCGCCGTCGCGCAGGAACCCGAGGACCAGAGGCGTGGCCACCTCCGCGAACTCCTCGAAGTAGGCGTGCCGCGCGCCCGGGACGAGCCGCATCCGGGCGTCCGGCAGGCGCCCGGTGAGCAGCGGCGCGTTGGCGGTGGGGTTGAAGGTGTCGTCGTCGCCGTGCACGACGAGGGTCGGCGCCTTGATCCGGACGAGGGCGTCCCAGGCGTCGTGCCGGGCGCTGGCGCGCAGATGGCGGCGGCGGGCGTGGGCGGGCATGGTCGGATCTCCGAGGGTGCCGAACTCCCGCCGCCCGCTCGCCTCCTGGGCGGCGATCCAGCCGGGCGTGTACATCAGCTCAAGGAGCACCCGCCGTGCGGCGGCAGGGTCGCCCTGCGCGAGCGCCCGCCGCACCTCGGCCCCCCGCTCGACCCCGTGCGGCGCCCCCGGCGACGTACACCCGAGCACGAGCCGCTCCACCCGCTCCGGGAACTCCGCGGCGAACCACTGCGCGACCCGCCCGCCCATCGACGTCCCGTACACATGGGCCCGCCCGATCCCCGCGTCATCGAGCACGGCGACGACATCGTCGGCGAACCCCCGCGTGCTGTAGGAGTCGGTGTCGGGCCGGTCACTGTCCCCCGTCCCGCGCCAGTCCAGCGTGACGGTGGTGAACACGGCGGCGAAGTCCTCGACCACCGGATCCCACCAGTGCCGACTGTTCGACTGCCCGCTCAACAGCACCAACGGCTCACCGGAGCCCCGGAGTTCATAGTGCAGGGCGGTGCCGTCGGGGGCGTAGGCGTGGGGCATGGGGGTCCTTGGCGGCGGGGGCTGTCGGTTACTTGTCCGCCGCCTCGGGCGCCGGAGCGATCCCCGTCGGGCAGGACACGCCCCAGTTCGTCTCGAAGGGGTCGCCCAGCTTCACGCCCGTGCCGCCGATGCCGCAGTAGCCGTCGGGGTTCTTGTCCAGGTACTGCTGGTGGTAGGCCTCGGCGGGCCAGAAGGCGCGGTCGGCCGCAGGGAGGACCGTGGTGGTGATCTGGCCGTGGCCCGCTGCGGTGAGGACCTGCTGGTAGGCGTCGCGGGAGGCCGTGGCGGTGGTCTCCTGGGCGGGGGTGTGGGTGTAGATCGCGGAGCGGTACTGGGTGCCCACGTCGTTGCCCTGGCGGAAGCCCTGGGTGGGGTTGTGGGACTCCCAGAAGAGCTTGAGCAGCTCGGCGTAGGTGACCTTCGTGGGGTCGAAGACGACGCGCACGACCTCCGTGTGGCCGGTCAGGCCGGAGCAGACCTCTTCGTAGGACGGGTTCGGGGTGTAGCCGCCCTGGTAGCCGACGAGGGTCGTCCAGACGCCGTCGGTCTGCCAGAACTTGCGCTCCGCGCCCCAGAAGCAGCCGAGGCCGAAGTCCGCGACCTCCAGGCCCTCGGGGTAGGGGCCGAGCAGGGCGTTGCCGAGCACCGTGTGCCGGGAGGGGACCTCGAACTCGGGCGTCTCGCGGCCCTTCAGGGCCTCCTCGGGGGTGGGGAGGACGGGCGTGCGACCGAAGATCATGGGGTTTCACTCCTTGTGGCGGGCCGGGCGGCGGCAAGTCACTAGAACGCCGGGGCGGGGCCCGGCATTCCTGCCGGTCAGTGGGGCAGCGTGGCGGGGCTGCCGCCGTTGGCCTCGTAGCCCGCGACGGCCAGGGCGCGGTAGACCGCGTAGTCCGCGGCCGGGTCGGGCG
This sequence comes from Streptomyces sp. NPDC040610, assembly GCF_055594065.1. Lineage (NCBI taxonomy): Bacteria > Bacillati > Actinomycetota > Actinomycetes > Kitasatosporales > Streptomycetaceae > Streptomyces > Streptomyces sp. NPDC040610. Next base: position 611,479 of record NZ_JBVIXA010000001.1, read on the forward strand.
ACAGGGTCCAGGGGAGGGCGCCGACGTGGCCGTCGACGTGGACCAGCTGGTCCATGGCCTCGCCCCAGCGCTCGCAGCGCACCAGGAAGAAGACCAGGAGATGGCGGACGTGGGCCAGCATCGGGTCGTCCGGGCGGGCGGAGTGCACCGCGAACTTGGCGCCCTCGATCGCCTTGGTGACGACCTCGCTCTGGTAGAACCCGCGGACCAGGTTCACCTCGGGCAGGTGCTCGTACACCGCGAACAGGGGCAGCGCGGAGAGCAGGGAGCCCTTGGGGGCGCGGGCCGCCGCCGCCTCCGCGAAGGAGTACGCCTCCTCGCGGGTGCCGTGCCACTTCTCGCACCAGTAGTGCAGCGCCGCCAGATGCGCCCCCATGTGGGCCGGGGCGCGGTCCAGGATCTTCAGCCACAGCTGCTCGAAGTCCGCGCGCGGATAGGCCATGCCGCGGGCGATCGACAGCTCGACGATGTACGGGATCGGGTCGCCGGGGGACAGGAGCGCGGCCTGGCCGCAGGCCTCCTTCGCCTCCTCCAGGATGATGCGGAACTCGTCCGTCCCGGCCGTCGAGGAGCGCCAGGCCTGCTGCACCAGGAACTCCGCGTGCACGGCCGCGCCGCCCGCGTCCTTCGGGGCCTCGGCCCGCCACACCCGCAGCCACTGCCCGCCCGGGGTGTCGCTGACCCCGCCCGGCCGCTGCGCCAGCTCCAAGGAAGCCGCGCCCGCGAAGGCCTGCACACGCTGCCACCGCTGCTCACCGTGCACCTCCGTCCCGGCGAGCAGCTGCGAAGCGGCACGCCAGTCCTGCGTGCGCTGCACCAGGTCGAGGACCTCGATCAGGTCCGCGTCCGGTCCGGGCATGCGGATGTCCAGCTCCTCCTGGCGCGCGAAGCCGTAGTTCGCCGGGTCCGCCGCGTCCGGGGCGCCCGGGTGCACCTGGCGGATTCCGCCGCGCCTGCGCAGCAGGACCGGCCCGAGAACCGCCCCGATCATGACCACTGCCATCAGGACCCAGAGAATCTCCATACGTACAAGCGAACCAGACGCCTGTGACAATTGGCCAACCTGGCCGTCCCCGCCGGTCAACCTGTCCCGCGGGACCCGGGCCACCGGCCGCCCCGCCCGGCCCCGGAGCCCGCGCCGCATTACGCTCAGGCCGCATGAGTGACTCGCACAGCAGCCAGAATTTCGAGACCGTCGCCATTCACGCGGGCAACACCGCCGACCCGCTCACCGGCGCCGTCGTCCCGCCCATCTACCAGGTGTCCACGTACAAGCAGGACGGAGTCGGCGGACTCCGCGGCGGCTACGAGTACAGCCGCAGCGCCAACCCGACGCGCACCGCCCTGGAGGAGAACCTCGCCGCCCTCGAAGGCGGCCGCCGCGGCCTCGCCTTCGCCTCCGGCCTCGCCGCCGAGGACTGCCTGTTGCGTACGCTGCTCGGCCCCGGCGACCACGTCGTCATCCCCAATGACGCGTACGGCGGTACGTTCCGCCTGTTCGCCAAGGTCGTCTCGCGCTGGGGCGTGGAGTGGTCGGTCGCCGACACCTCCGACCCGGCGTCGGTGCGGGCCGCGCTCACGCCGCGCACGAAGGCCGTGTGGGTGGAGACCCCCTCCAACCCGCTGCTCGGCATCACCGACATCGAGGCCACGGCCCAGATCGCCCGGGAGGCGGGCGCGCGGCTCGTCGTCGACAACACCTTCGCGAGCCCCTACCTCCAGCAGCCGCTCGCTCTCGGCGCGGACGTCGTCGTGCACTCCATGACGAAGTACATGGGCGGGCACTCCGACGTCGTCGGCGGTGCGCTCGTCGTCAACGACGCCGAGCTGGGGGAGGAGTTGGCGTTCCACCAGAACGCGATGGGTGCCGTCGCCGGGCCCTTCGACTCCTGGCTGGTCCTGCGGGGCATCAAGACGCTGGCCGTCCGCATGGACCGGCACAGCGAGAACGCCGAGCGCGTCGTCGACATGCTCACGCGGCACGCGCGCGTGACGAAGGTGCTGTACCCGGGGCTCGCCTCGCACCCCGGCCACGAGATCGCCGCCAAGCAGATGAAGTCCTTCGGCGGGATGGTGTCCTTCCAGGTCGAGGGCGGCGAGGAGGCGGCCGTCGCCGTCTGCGACCGGGCCAAGCTGTTCACCCTCGGCGAGTCCCTCGGCGGCGTCGAGTCGCTCATCGAGCACCCCGGCCGCATGACCCACGCCTCCGTCGCGGGCTCCGCCCTGGAGGTCCCGGCCGACCTGGTCCGCCTCTCCGTAGGCATCGAGTCGGCCGACGACCTGCTGGCGGATCTGCAGCAGGCGCTGGGCTAGGCGCGCGGGCACTCAGGGGGGCGGCCGGGGGCGATCCCGGCCGCCCCGGGTCACCAGCTGGTCAGGGGCGGGGTGCGGCTCGACGGGGGCTCCACCCACGGCTGGGCCTCCGCCGCCCAGACCGCGAACGCCACGACGGCGACCAGCAGGAGCAGCCACACCAGTCGCCGCACGACCGTGCGGCGCCGCAGCATCCGGGCCCCGCGCCGCACGGCGTCCGCGTGCAGTTCCGGCGGCACCGACGCCGGCCCCCCGGCGTCGAGCATCCCCCGCACCACGGCCTCCCGCCGCTCCTGCTGGCTCATGGCGAGGCCGCCTTCCCGAGGGGCGCACCGGGCGGCATCCCCGGCGCGGCGGGCGTGGTGGGCGCGGGCCCGCGCGGCGGATGGAGCACGGTGGCGACGGCCCGGGCGGACAGCGTCCGCACCCGCTCCACGCCGAGCCCGAGCAGCGCCGCCGTCTGCTCCTCGGCCACACCCTCGTACAACCGGAGAACGAGGACGAGCCGCTCCTGCGGGGACAGCCGGGCGAGCACCCCGCCGCGCCCGCGGGAGCGCCGCCAGGCGCCCCGCGCGAAGCGGACGACGAGGACGGTGCGGGTGCGGTCGTACGGATCCTCGCCGCGCAGCCTGTCCCAGGAGGCGTACGTGGACGCGAGCGCGGCCGTGAGCAGCGCACGCGCGCGCGGGTTGGCGTCCGGCCGCTCACCGGTGAGCAGCGTGGCGGCATGCAGGAGACGCCCTGCCGCGCCCGCGACGAACGCCTGGAACTCCCGGGCACGGCGGGCCTGTTGGGCGGCCTGCCGCTCTCGCACCGTGCCTCCCGCCGTCCGGCGTAGGGGGACTCGGTTTCATCTGAGGCCAGGCACGGTGCCCAGGTCAAGAGCCCTGCGCGAGCGGACCCTGCCGCCCTGCGCCCGGCCGCGGTGGTCGGCGTACCGCGGCCGGGGGCTCAGGAGTCGGTCGGAGCGACGGAGTCCGGTACGGCCTGGGACGACTGCCGTGCCGAGAGCGCGGTGTTGAAGCGGGTGAGGAGCGCGGTGAAGCTCTCGCGTTCCGCCGGAGCCCAGTCCTGCGTGAGCTCCGCCATCAGCTCGCGCCGCGAGGAGCGCACCTCGTCGAGGCGGGCCTGCCCGCGCGGGGACAGCTGGAGGACGACGGCACGGCCGTCCTCGGGGTGGGAGGTGCGCTTGACCAGGCCGGTGTCGACCAGGGGCGCGACCTGCCGGGTCACGGTCGACGAGTCGATGCCCATGCTCGCCGCGAGCGCCTTGACGCCCATGGGACCTTCCTTGTCGAGGCGGTTGAGCAGCAGGTACGCGGCGCGGTCCATGGAGTTGCGGACCTGTCCGACGCCGCCGAGGCGGGTCTGCTCCGCACGCCGTGCGAACACCGCAACCTGGTGCTGCAGCGTATCGAGGAGGCCGGGATCGCTGGCGGTCGTCATGTCCGGAGTTGTGGGCATGGCCGGGGGCTCACTTCATGGGAAGGGTGGTGGGTTGGGGGACAGGGTACGCGGCCCGGGCGCTACCCGTACCGGCGCTGCGCAAACCCGTCTCGCCGCTTGGTCACGCAGGGAGGGGACGGGCGTGAACTGCGAGACTGCAGTCATGAGCTACCGCACGACTCGCTCCTTTCCCGCCGTCACGCTCGACGACGTACGGGGCGCCCAGAAGATGCTCGTCGGCGTCTCCAGGGTCACGCCCATGGAAGGCAGCAGGCACCTGTCGCGGTTGGTCGGCGCGCCGGTGCACCTGAAGTGCGAGAACCTCCAGCGGACCGGCTCGTTCAAGCTCCGCGGCGCCTATGTGCGCATCTCCGGGCTGCTGCCCGAGGAGCGCGCCGCCGGGGTCGTCGCGGCCAGCGCCGGGAACCACGCGCAGGGCGTGGCCCTCGCCTCGTCCCTGCTCGGCGTCCGCGCCACGGTGTTCATGCCGGTCGGGGCCCCGCTGCCGAAGGTCGCGGCGACCCGCGACTACGGAGCGGAGGTCCGTCTCCGGGGCAACGTCGTAGACGAGACGCTGGCCGCCGCGCAGGACTACGCGCGCGAGACGGGCGCGGTCTTCATCCACCCCTTCGACCACCCGGACATCGTCGCCGGTCAGGGCACGGTGGGCCTGGAGATCCTGGAGCAGTGCCCGGAGCTGCGCACGCTCGTCGTCGGCGTGGGCGGCGGCGGCCTCGCCGCGGGCATCGCGGTCGCGGTCAAGTCGCTGCGCCCCGACGTACGCCTGGTCGGGGTGCAGGCGGCGGGTGCGGCGGCGTACCCGCCCTCGCTGGCCGCGGGGCGCCCGACGTCGATCGACAACCCTGTGACCATGGCGGACGGCATCAAGGTGGGCCGCCCCGGGGACGTGCCGTTCCGGCTCGTCGAGGACCTGGTGGACGACGTCGTCACGGTCTCCGAGGACGATTTGTCGAGTGCCTTGCTGCTGTGCCTGGAGCGGGCCAAGATGGTCGTCGAACCTGCGGGCGCGAGCCCGGTGGCGGCGCTCCTGAGTGACCCGCGTGCCTTCAGGGGCCCGGTCGTCGCGCTGCTCTCCGGCGGCAACGTGGACCCGCTGCTGATGCAGCGCATCCTGCGCCACGGCATGGCGGCGGCGGGCCGCTATCTGTCGCTGCGGCTGCGTCTGACGGACCGGCCGGGCGCCCTGGCGACCCTGCTCGGGGTGCTGTCGGCGGTGGACGCCAATGTCCTCGACGTGAGCCATGTGCGGACCGACCCCCGGCTCGGGCTCACGGAGGCGGAGGTGGAGCTGCATCTGGAGACCAAGGGGCCCGAGCACTGCGCGGAGGTCGCGGTGGCGTTGCGGGACGCCGGGTACACGGTCATCGGCTGACGTCGGGGCACGCTGATCGGCCGATGCCGGGGCACGGTCATCGGCTGACGTCGGGCACGTCGATCGGCTGATGCCGGGTACGTCGCGTACGCCGTAGGGGGCGCGCGGGCGACGAGGGGGGCGCGCGAGGGATCCCGCGCCCCACTGGTTTCTGCAAGGTTCATGGAATGCGTTGAGTAACGCGATGTATCGCGTTAGTGTTTGTGATGCACGCCACTAAGCGTCGGGCGATCGGAACCCGGCGATTCTAAGCTTTTCGCTAGGAAACCACCCAAAACATGGGAGACCCCCTATGCCAGGCGCCATCTACGCCGAAGGTCTGGTGAAGACCTTCGGTGACGTAAGGGCTCTGGACGGCGTCGATCTCGATGTCCCGGAAGGCACCGTCCTCGGCCTCCTCGGGCCGAACGGCGCGGGAAAGACGACGGCGGTGCGCTGTCTGACCACGCTGCTCACCCCCGACAGCGGCAAGGCGTTCGTCGCCGGGATCGACGTCCTGAAGCATCCGAACGAAGTGCGGCGCTCGATCGGCCTCTCCGGCCAATTCGCCGCCGTGGACGAGTATCTGACGGGCCGTGAGAATCTCCAGATGGTCGGCCAGCTGTACGAGATGCGGGCCAAGGAGGCCAAGGAGCGGGCGGGCGAGCTCCTTGAGCGCTTCAACCTCGCGGACGCGGCGGACCGCCCCTCCAAGACGTACTCGGGCGGTATGCGCCGCCGCCTCGACCTCGCCGCCGCCCTGGTCGTGTCGCCGCCGGTGATGTTCATGGACGAGCCGACGACCGGTCTGGACCCGCGCAACCGCCAGGGGCTGTGGGAGGTCATCCAGGAGCTCGTCGCGGGCGGCACCACCCTCCTGCTGACCACGCAGTATCTGGAGGAGGCCGACCACCTGGCGCACGACATCTGCGTCGTCGACCACGGCCGCGTCATCGCCCGCGGCACCGCCGACCAGCTCAAGGCCCAGATCGGCGGCGAGCGCGTCGAGGTCGTGGTGCACGAGCGGGACCACATCACGACCGCCGCCGAGGTCCTCACCGGCTTCGGCAAGGGCGAGGCCGCCGTCGACCGGCACACCCGCAAGCTGACCGTCCCCGTCACCGGCGGCGCGAAGCTGCTCGCCGAGGTCATCCGTGAGCTCGACACCCGCGGCATCGAGATCGACGACATCGGCCTGCGCCGCCCCACCCTCGACGACGTGTTCATCTCCCTGACGGGCCACACGGCCGAGGTCAAGGACGAAGAGAACGGCGCGAACGGCGCGAACGGCGCGAACGGCGCGAACGGCGCGAACGGCGCGAACGGCGCGGACGGCGGCACGGACGCCAAGAGCGCGGCCGTCGCCAAGGACAAGCACAAGAAGGAGGCCGCTCCGTGAGTGCCGTCACGCGTACCGCTCCCGCCCCCAGGCCCGCCGGTGGCATCGGCAAGTCCGTCCGCGACTCCCTGGTCATCGCCCGCCGGAATCTGATCAGAATGTCCCGGATTCCCGAGATGGTGCTGTTCGGCCTGATCCAGCCGGTGATGTTCGTGGTCCTGTTCACGTACGTCTTCGGCGGCTCCATCCAGGTCGGCGGCTCGCTCTCGTCGCAGGACTACCGCGAGTTCCTGATGGCCGGAATCTTCGCCCAGACGGTCACCTTCGCCACGGCAGGCGCGGGCGCCGGTATCGCGGACGACATGCACAAGGGCCTCATCGACCGCTTCCGCTCGCTGCCCATGGCGCGCGGCGCCGTCCTCACCGGCCGCACCGTGGCGGACCTGGTGCAGACCGCGCTGACCCTGGTCGTGCTCGCCCTGGTCGCGCTGCTCATCGGCTGGCGCACCCATGAGAACTTCGGCAAGATCCTCGCGGGCTTCGCCCTGCTGCTCCTGCTCGGGTACGCCTTCTCGTGGATCGGAGCCCTGATCGGCCTGTCGGTGCGCACACCGGAGGCCGCGACGTCCGGCGGGCTCATCTGGCTCTTCCCGCTGACGTTCATCTCGAACGCCTTCGTGGACTCCAACAACCTGCCGACGTTCTTCCGGCACATCGCCGAGTGGAACCCGTTCAGCACCACCGTGCAGGCGTGCCGCGAGCTGTTCGGCAATCTGCCGCCCGGCTTCAAGACGCCGGACGCCTGGCCCATGCAGCACCCGGTCCTGGCCTCGGTGCTGTGGTCGGTGCTGATCCTGGTGGTCTTCCGCACGCTCGCGGTGCGCAAGTACCGCTCGGCGGCCGCCTGACGCCCGGCCGCGCGGCACTCCGGCCGCCCGCACCCAGGCCGACCGCGGCCGTCCGACCCTGCGGCCGCGGTCACCCGCAGGCGGCGTGCACCCGGTCGCCCGCGGGGGCCCGCCGCCCGGTGAGCCCCGCCTGCCAGGCGACGCGGGCCACCTGCAGCCGACCCCGGATGCCGAGCTTGCCGCAGATGCTGCCCACGTGGTCCTTGGCGGTGTCGGAGCTGATGGTGAGGGCCGCGGCGATCTGGGGGTTGGACAGGCCGTCGCCGACGAGTTCGAGGACTTCCAGCTCGCGCGTGGACAGGGTGGCGAGGAGGGCCCGTGCCTCGTCCCGCGCCGACGGGGCGCAGCCGGGGCACGGACAGGCTCCGGCCACCACGTCGACCAGCTCGGGGCCGAGGACCGGCCCGCCCGCGGCCGCCGCGCCGACCGCCCACGGCAGATGGGCGGCCGCCGTGGCCCGGTGCAGGACGCCCGCCGGACGGCAGGACAGGATCCGGCGCAGGCCGCCGCAGGTGAACCGGCCGGCGAGCAGCAGGACGGCCACCGGCGCGGGCGCGGCGGCGAGCCGGTGCAGGGCGGTGACCGCCGACTCCTCGTCGCCCTGGCTGACCACGAGCACCCGGGGCCGGGCGCGGCGCACGAGCGCCACCTCCCGGCCCGGCTCGTCCTCGTCGGCGACCAGATGCCGCCCCTCCGCCTCCAGGGCGGCACGCAGCTCCGCCCGTTCCGGTCCGCCGCGCGCGATGACACCGACCGAAATCACAGTTGACCCCCGTGTCTCACTGCTTCCCCGTGCCCAAGATGGTGCGACGCGGAAGGTGAACTGCGAGTGGCATGAACATGAATAGTCCGCCGGGTGTGGCGCAAAAGATCCCCTGGGCGGGGGGTACTGCCGGGGTGCGCGGGGCTGGAGGCTACAGACGCCGAGAACGTCCGGGTGGCGCGCCCCGGCCGGTCCGGCCGACCGACGTACAGCCAACGAGGGGAAGTCCATGCCGAAGGTGCGGATGAGCGCGGCCGCGGCCGTGATGGCGGCCGGAATGGTGATGGGGGCGGCGTCGCAGTCGTCGGCCGCGGCCCAGGAGCTTGAGCTGATCGCGTACACCCCGAAGGTCCAGAACGGCAAGATCTGGGGCAACGGGTTCTACGAGGGCTACAAGAAGGTCTGCGTCTCGCTGCTCGGGCAGACGCTGTCGGGCTGGGTGCAGCTCACCAACAAGTGCCAGAACGTGTCGCCCAGCTCGCTGGGCAGCATCAACACGTCCGTGAAGTGCCCCACCCGGGGCGCCTTCAAGACCTTCCTGTCGGGCACAAGGACCAACAACAAGGTGGATGTGAAGCAGTCCGGCGGCATCTACCTCGAATGCAGGTAGGACCGGGAACGTGCGAGACCCCCGGCGCGGATCGCGCCGGGGGTCTTCGGTGTCCTGGGGGGCTCAGCCCTGGTACGGCTTGGCCTCGAGGATCTTGACGGAGGCCAGCTTGCCGTTCGGCAGCTCGTACTGCGCGTTCTCGCCGACCTTCTTGCCGTTGACGCCGCTGCCGAGCGGGGACTGCGGCGAGTACGTCTCGATGTCGTCGCTGGCGTACTCCCGGGAGGCGAGCAGGAAGGTCACCGTGTCGTCCTCGTCGCCGTCGAACGCGATGGTGACGACCATGCCGGGGGCGGCGACGCCCGACTCGGCGGGCGCCTCACCGACCTTCGCGTGTTCCAGGAGCTGCGTCAGCTGGCGGACGCGGAGCTCCTGCTTGCCCTGCTCCTCCTTGGCCGCGTGGTACCCGCCGTTCTCGCGCAGGTCGCCCTCCTCACGCGCTGCCGCGATCTTGGTTGCGATCTCGGTGCGCGCAGGACCAGACAGGTACTCAAGCTCGGACCGGAGCTTGTCGTACGCCTCCTGGGTCAGCCAGGTGACGTTGTCGCTGGTCTGGGTCACAGGTGCTCCTCGTAGGTACTGGGAATACAAAGCATCGCCCTACCCAGAAGGATGTTCCCTAACGGGTGGGCGAAACCACGAGCCTAACAATTTCGGTGCCGGAGGGGGAGGACATAAGCCATCAGAAATGTGTTAGCGCAGGTGAAGGCGTGGGTGCCCGGAGCAGCGTGGCGTGTCGTGGGCGGCGTCGCGCGGGGGCGGGCGGCGGCGGGCAGTGATCAGTCGGCGTGGCAGCCGACGAGCTCCGCGCTGGTGGCGCGCCCGGTCGTGCGCAGCGTGACGGTCTTGTCGACGCGCCCCTTGTCCTGATCGAAGCGGAAGTCGGCGCGGCCCACCTCGGAGCCGTCCTCGGCCTGGGAGCGGAGCGTGCAGTAGCCGTTCGCATCCGCGTCCTTGCGCACTTCCAGGTGCACCTCGACGGCCTTGTCCGAGACCACGTCGAACTTGATCAACTCGCCGCTGAGCTTGGACCCGGCGATCGAGTCGTACCCGAACCAGCCGATCACACCGAGCAGCACCACACCGAGGACGGAACCGACGATCTTGAGCTTGCGGTCCGCACGCTCGTCCGCCGACCTGCCGTAGCGGTCCTCGGGGACCCGCGTGGCCAGGCCGCCGCTGTCGCCGCCGCTCACCGCGGTCATGATCGTCCTCCATGCGGGCAGGGAATGCCGGAATTTTCCGCCCCCCGGTTCCGTCACTATAGAAGCCCCGTACAACGCCTGATGACCGAGGGCGCCACAAGCACGCACCGGCGCCGGACACCTGAGGATCGAGTCTTGACTGAGCAGCTTCGACTGATGGCCGTTCACGCCCACCCCGACGACGAGTCGAGCAAGGGCGCGGCCACCATGGCCAAGTACGTGTCCGAAGGGGTGGACGTGCTCGTCGTGACCTGCACGGGCGGAGAGCGCGGCGACATCCTCAACCCCAAGCTCCAGGGCGACACGTACATCCAGGAGCACATCCACGAGGTGCGCAAGAAGGAGATGGACGAGGCCCGGGAGATCCTCGGCGTCAAGCAGGAGTGGCTCGGCTTCGTCGACTCGGGCCTGCCCGAGGGCGACCCGCTGCCGCCGCTGCCCGAGGGCTGCTTCGCCCTGGAGGACGTCGACAAGGCGGCCGGTGAGCTGGTGCGCCAGATCCGTTCGTTCCGCCCGCAGGTGATCACGACGTACGACGAGAACGGCGGGTATCCGCACCCGGATCACATCATGACCCACAAGATCTCGATGGTGGCCTTCGAGGGCGCGGCGGACGCGGAGAAGTACCCGGAGAGCGAGTTCGGCCCCGTCTTCACGCCGCAGAAGCTGTACTACAACCAGGGCTTCAACCGGCCGCGCACCGAGGCACTGCACCAGGCCATGCTGGACCGCGGCCTGGAGTCGCCCTACGGGGAGTGGCTGAAGCGCTGGGACGAGTTCGAGCGGGTCGAGCGCACGCTGACCACGCACGTTCCGTGCGCCGACTTCTACGAGATCCGCGACAAGGCGCTGATCGCGCACGCCACGCAGATCGACCCCGACGGCGGCTGGTTCCGGGTCCCGATGGACATCCAGCGGGAGGTCTGGCCGACCGAGGAGTACGAGCTCGCGAAGTCTCTGGTCGATACCTCCCTCCCCGAGGACGACCTCTTCGCGGGCATCCGCGACAATGCCTGACATGAGCGGAAGCGCAAGCCTGGCAGTGACGCACCTCGTCCCCCTCGCCAAGGAGGTCGACGAGAACAAGGTGACCCCCGGGGTCCTGGGGTTCATCGTGTTCGCGGTGATGGCGCTCGCGGTGTGGCGACTGATGAAGTCCATGAACCGGCACATGGGGAAGGTGGACTTCAAGGAGGCGCCTGGCCCCTCGGCCTCCTCGGACTCCTCGGGTGGCTCCGAGAGGGCTGAGCCTGCGGCCTCCGGCGCGGGGTCTGCCTCCGGCGCGGCGGGGGACAAGGGTGACAAGGGCGCCAACGGGGTCTGAGGTTTCTGGTGGGGCGCCCGGGCAGGCTTGTCCGGCGCGCCCCTCTCGGGGGCTCCGCCCCCGGACCCCCGTTGTCGGCGCTCCGCGCCTCGTCCTCAAACGCCGGACGGGCTGAAACCAGCCCCTCCGCGCCTTGTGCTCGGACGCCGGACGGGCTGAAACCAGCCCCTCCGCGCCTTGTGCTCGGACGCCGGGCGGGCTGAACCAGCCCCTCCACTGGGATGCTCACCGCGAGTGGTCCGCCAGTGACAGCAGCAGGTGTGCCGACTCCGGGCGCAGGTGGTCGGAGTGGGAGCCTGCCGGGCCACGGCCGTGGACGAAGACTTCGCCCGCGTCGACGCTGACGAAGCGGTGGTCGAGGGCGTCGTGCGGGTACGGCTCTGCGGTGCTTCGCATGCGGATGCCCGAGACGGGTGCGGGTGCCGTGCCGATCCCCGCGTACCCGATGCCCGCCCGCTTCTCGGCCCGCAGGTGCCAGAAGCCGGTGGCACGGTCGTGTTGCGAGTACGTCGCCACCACCGGCCCGCGCAGCGGCGCCCCCGCGAGCGCGGTGAACGTGGCCGCGAAGGCGTCCCGTGCCGCCGCCATCTGCAACAGCAGCATCGAGTCGACGGTGAACGGCCGCCCGGGCGGCGCGGGCGTGCTCCACCCCAGCGTCCCGCCCGGCGGCGCCGCGGCCCACTGCACCGCCTCGCACAGCAGCCGGCAGCCGAAAGAGTGCCCGACGAGGTGCAGGTACTGGCCGCCGCGGTTGGCGAGGACGGGCGCGGCGCGCGGGTCGCCCCTGTGGGCGTCCAGATAGCCCAGGAGCTGCGCGATCACGCGGGCCGCGTGGCCCTCGGTGCCCATCGCGTGGGCGCGGTCGCGGATGCGGCGGTAGCCGCCGAGCGAGGGCAGCGAGCGCGACGGCCACCGGACCAGGACCGGCCACGGGGCGAAGTCCCGGTGCCCGGGTGCGCCCCGCCGGAGCCGCGGATACAGCTCCGCCCGCTCGCCCCGCTGCCGCTCCACGAGGCCCATCAGCGTCCGCAGCGCCCCCAGCGCCGACGCCTGCGAGGTCTGCCACCCGTGGACGTACACGACGATGTCCGTCGCCCAGGACGGCGGCCTCAGCCGCTGCGCGAGGTGGGCGTCGAGGCCGGGCGGCGGCACGGGGCGCGGACCGTCACGGGTGGACCGCACCGGCCAGCCACTCGCATCGAGGTCGACAACAGCGACCTCCCCGTCCCCGTACGCCTCGTCCATCCCCGTCCCTTCGTTCATGCCGTCGTGCGTTCCAAGCGGCTGTCCATTCCGCTGTGCAGGGCGTAGGCGAAGCCCAGTGGGTTGTGGCAGGTGTCGGCGAAGTGCCGGGAGAGGGTGTGGGCGATGTCGCCCGCTGTCTCTCTGCCCGTCAGGTAGCGGGTGACGAAGGCGAGGGCGTACTCGGCGGCGAAGCGTTGGGGCATCTCGATCTGGGGGCCGAGGATGCCGCTTGCGCCCGCGTCGAACAGGGCTCTGCCGAGGTAGGCCAGGTCGGCGTTGCCGGGGAGCCCCGCGTAGCAGGCGTTGAGCAGGACGAAGGGGCGGAACGGCACGCAGGAGTGCGGGGGCGGGCGGTGGGCGCGCAGGCTGTGCGCGTCGATGGCCCGTTGGTCGGTCAACTTCAGGACGAGGTACGGGGGTTCGTCGCCGGACGCGGTGAAGTGGCCGTGGCACCAGAAGTACATCAGCTGCTCGTCGAGGAGCGTGTCGCCGAGGGCGCGTTCCAGTTCGTCGCGGGTGGTGCGTTCGACGAGGTCCCCGCCGTCGGCGAGGGCGGTGGCGACGTCGGCCGCCCGGGTCAGCCCCTCCGCGTCGACACCCGTGTCGTGGTTGAGGCTGACGGCGGGCGCCGAGCGCGGTGGCGGGTCGCGGTCGTCGGCGACGCGGGCGTAGGCGTTGCCGCCGGTGTGTTCGAGCTGGTGGCGATAGCCGAGGAAGCGCCCGAACAGGCCCTCGGGGCCCGGCTCCGGTGCCACCTCCGGGGCGGCGGGCAGGCACAGCATCGGCCACGGCAGGTACAGGTCCGAGTGGAAGCGGACGCGCAGGGGCCGGTCGCTGCCGAGGGCGTCCGTCAGGAAGCCGCGGAAGAGCTTCAGCTCCTCGGACTCGCCGCCGAGGAGGACGTCGTAGAGCAACTGGGTGCCGTCCAGGGCCAGCCGGGCGAGCGCCGCGCGCAGTTCGGCCGGGGGCCGCGCGGTCAGGTCGACGAGGGAGGCGTACGGGAGCGGGGTGCGGCCGAGGGCGGGGCGGCCGGTCGCGTCCAGCGGCTGGAGCGCCACGAACTCGTCCTTCCACACCTGCCGCAGCCGCGCCGCCACCGAACGCACCTCGCGCGGGCGGACGTTGAGCGTCACCGTGTGCTCCGCGCCGCTGAGCGAGGGGACGGCGGGCCCGTACATCCGGGCCTGCACGGGCTCGTCCTCGCGGCGCGCGTCGAGGCCGACGACGAGGTCGGGGTGGCGGATCACATGCCGGGGGAGCCGGGTGAAGCCGAGGCTGGGGTCGTGCGTGACGCGCGTCGGGAGTTCGTGGGCCATGTGTCCTAGGCCCTCCGCAGCGCTTCGGGCGACAGCGCGTCCCGCGGGCCGCTCTCGCCGTCGGTGACGTCGATGAACGTCTCGACCTGCTGGAGGACCGTCGCCGTCGCGGAGTCCTCCACCGTGAAGAGGAGCCGGTGGCGGCCCGCCCGGCGCGGCGTGAACAGGAACTCGGCGCCGTCCTGGTCGTGGGGAGAGGGCTTGAGCGTCAGGGCGTGCGCGGGTTCGACGTCGGCGGCGGTGAGCGGCGTGGCGCGGGCGGTCAGCCAGGGGAGGTCGGGTGCGGGGGCGGACCAGGGGTGCTCCGGACCGGGGTCGACGTGGAGGGTGATGCGGGACGCGGCGCCGGGGGTGGAGTCGTCGTCGAGGAGGGTGAGGCGGATGTGGGAGAGGGTGGTGGGGAAGGGGGTGGTGCCGGGGTCGGGGGCGCCCGGCTCGAGGATGAGGTGGCGGGCGGTCAGGGGGGTGTGCTCCGGGCGGTGGCTCCGGTCGAAGGCGTTGGCGCGCAGCGACATGGCCCACCTCTGACCGTGGGCGTCACCGATGGCCTCGAACCGGCGCTCGGCGTCGCGGTACAGCCCCGCCGCCGCCGACGAACTCCCCCTCTCCCGCCGCCACAGCCGCGCCAGCTCCAGGGTGTTCCAAGCCTGGCCGTGGAGGCAGCCGGACCGTTGGAAGCGCTCCATCGCCGACCGGAGCTGCGTCTCCGCCCTCGGCGAGGTCGTACGACCGGCGAACGGCAGGAGCGCGCGGCAGTGCTCTGCCCAGGCGTGGCCCAGTTGGTCGGGGACCTCGCGCAACTCCCGTTCCGCCGTGCGGACCAGGGGCGTGGCCCCCTCCCGGTCGCCGGAGGCCTCGTGGGCCAGGGCGAGATACAGATACGTCCACCCCGCGCCCCGCATGTCGCCGTTCGACAGGTGCAGGCCGAGCGCCTTGCGCAGCTGGTGGAGCGCCTCCGTGTGGCTCCCGAACAGCACCTGGTTCCTGCCGAGTTCGGTCTCCGTCCAGGCCCGGCCCTGGCGGTCGCCCAGCTCCGCGAACAGGTGCCGGGCGGCCTCCAGACGCTTCTGCGCCTCCTCCAGATCGCCCCGCACCATCCGCAGTCGCCCGTAGTGGTGAACGGCCCAGGCCTCGCCGCGTACGTCCCCCCGCACCTGGTGGGCCTCCACGGCGCTGCGCAACAGCCGGTCGGCCCCCCGGAGTTCACCCATGTCGCACCGGACGGCCGCGCGGGTGTGCAGCGCCCAGCCGTCCGGCGGTACGGCGTCGGGGAGGGCGTCGAGCGTGGCCGCGGCCTCGCGCAGCAGGCCCGCGTGGCGCTCGGCGATCGCCTTGTGGACGGCGGCGCGCGGGGAGCCGAGCTTGGCCAGGGCTTCCATGGCGGGCCGGGTTCGGCCGAGGTCCCTGGCGGAGGTGGCAGCCACGAGCTTCAGCGGCTCCCAGTGGCCCGTCGCGTGCCAGTGGGTCTGCTTGACCCGCAGCAGCCTGAACAGGCCCTGCCGTCCCATCAGTTGGGGTTCGAGCCGGTCGAGCAGGGCGGCGGCCGTCTCCGTCGACCCGGCGCGGGTGAGGCGTGCCGCGAGGTCGACGTACGCGTCCGCGCCGTCGCGCGGGTCGGCGGAGCCGTCGAGCACCGCCTTGGCGAGGTCGAGGTCCAGGCGGGGGAGGGCCCCTGGGCGAGGGGCCGGGCGCAGTCGGTACCACTCGTGCCGCGTGGCCTGGAGCAACCCCTTCGCGTACAGGTCCCGCAACGCCCTGCGGACCTGGTCGACGGGCTGTGGCCGCGCCCACCGCAGCGTGGCCGCCACCGGTGCGTTGACCTCGTCGCCCTGCCAGAGTTCGAGCGACTTCAACAGCATCCGGGTCAGTGGGCCGACTTCGGCCTCATGGCTCTCGGGGCCGTCCGTCACCTCGTAGGCGGCGGGCGGCGCCTCCGGCACCTCGTGTGCGGCCGCGGAAAGGGCCAGGACCCGGGAGTCCGTGCCCTCGACGAGCCAGTGGGCCATGCGCAGCAGCTCGGCTCCGGGCTCCCCGGCGGGCAGTCCGTCGAGCACCACCAGATGGCGCCCCTGCAGGAGCACATCGCGGCACGGCCAGGCCAGCGCCTCCTCCAGCCCGGAGGGCTCGGCAAGGACCAGGTCGTACAGGGAACGCGGCGGGCGGCCGTCGAGCAACTGCTCAAGGAGTGGCAGCAGGACGAGGTCGGGCGTGGTGCCCCCGGCGCCGAGCGGCACCCAGCAGGGCGTGAACCGCGCCCCTTCCCCCGTGTCCCGGGCCAGGTGGGCAAGCCGGACCGCCAGGGAGTACGTCCCGGCCCCCGGTGGCCCGTACAGCTCAAGGACCGCGGGGCTCTCGTCGTCGGGCTCCGGCCGCAGGAACGCGCGCAGCGCGGACGGCAGATCCGCCACCTCGCGGGGCCCGTCGTACGGCGCCAGATCGTCCGGCAGCCACCCCTCCACGTACCCCACCCCCCGCCCTTCGGCCGCTCAACTCCCCACTATGGCGGCCCGATCAAGGCGCGGTCACCGAAACCCCCATGATCTCCCTGGCGTGCCGGTCCGGCGTCATCCCGAGGCGCCACGCCTGCCACCCCGCGTCCAGCTCGGCGCCCCGCTCCAGGAGCAGCAGATACGCCTCGACGTACTGGTCGAGCTTCCCGTCGCGCGAAGGGTGGACGGCGCGGGCCAGTTGGACCAGCTCCTCCTGGGCGACGGCCGTGCCGATCTCCCAGCCGCCGGGGGAGGCATAGGGCAGGAGCGTGGCGCGCAGGAAGTGGGCCCAGTCCTCGCCGCGCCGGTCGCCGTAGGAGGCGAAGAGGGCGATGGCCTCGTCGCAGAGGGAGAGCGCGGCCTGGGTGCGGGCGTTCCCGGCGTCGACGACGGCAAGCTCCAGGCACGTCCAGGCCTCGCCGTGGGCGACCCCGATGCGCTGGAAGTCGGCGCGGGCGTCCATCAGGAGCTGGCGGGCGAAGCCGGAGTTGCGCAGCGAGCCGGTCTGCGCGGCGCGCTGGTCGCGGGTGACGCGCGCCGAGTGGTGGCGGGCGCAGGCGAGGCCGTACACGTCGCGCATGCGGGAGAACATCGTGCGGGCCCGCTCCAGGTCGCGTACGGCCTGTTCGAGGTTGCCGGTCTCCTCCAGGGCCTGGCCGAGGTAGTACAGGGACCAGGCCTCTCCGCGCGCGTCCTCGTTGTCGCGGTGGCGCGAGACGGCCTGGCGCAGGCCGTCGACGGCGGGCGCCGGGTCGCCCGCGACGAGTCGGGCGCGGGAGAGCTGGGTGAGGGCCCACGCCTCGCCGCGGGCGTCGCGCGTGCTGCCGTACAGGTCGAGGGCGCGCCGCAGCTCCTCCTCCGCGCGCGGCACATCGCCCCGGCGCAGGCACACCTGGCCGAGCTGGAAGTGGGCCCAGGCCTCGCCGTGCACGGACTCGCTCTCGCGGTGCAGGACCAGGGCGGTGCGCAGCATCTCCTCGGCCTCGCCGAGGCGGGAGCGGTCGCGTTCGACGGCGGCCAGGGCGTGCAGGGTCCAGGCGCGGTCGCCCGCGAGCTGCTCGGACACCTGGAGGTCGAGCGCCTCGCGGAGCCGGGCGGCGGCCTCGGACAGATTGCCCTGGTGGTGCAGGGTGATGCCGAGCGAGCCGAGGGCACGGGCCGCGCCCGCGTCCTGGTGGGCCTCGAAGTACAGGTCGACGACGGACGACAGGGTGGAGCGTGCCTGGTCGAGGTCGCCGATCTGGCGGGCCGCTATGCCGGTGCGCCACTGCACGCTGCGCTCCATCCGGCCCCGCCCCGCCGCCCCGGTGGCCGCCGCGCCCTGCTCCAGCTTCTCCAGGGACTGCGCGAACTCGCTGATCTCGCCGAGGCGGTAGAGGTCGCCGCGCAGCAGGCAGTAGTCGCACAGGGCGCCGAGCAGATTGAGGACGGCCTGCGGGTCGACGCCCTCGGCGTGCCGCAGCGCCGCCGTGATGAAGCTCGACTCGTCGTCGAGCCAGCGCAGCGCGGAGTCCAGGGACGTGAAGCCGTGCTGCCCGAAGTGGTCGGCGCGGGTGGACGTCTTGCCGTCGACGAGACGGATCACGGAGTCGGCCAGCTCGCCGTAGCTGACGATGAGACGTTCCTGCGCGGCGGTGCGCTCGCCGGGCTCCTCCTCGTCGGCCAGCCGGGCCTGGGCGAAGGAGCGCACGAGGTCGTGCAGCCGGTAGCGGTCGCTGCGGACGTGGTCGACGAGGCCCGCCCGGGACAGCGCGGTGAGCTGGCGGCCCGCCTCGGCCTCGTCGGTGGCGAGCAGCGCGGCGGCCGCGGCCGCGCCGAGCGAGGCGCGCCCGGCCAGCGCGAGCCGCCGCAGCAGGCGGCGTGCGGGCTCGGCCTGGTCGGCGTAGCGCAGCGACAGGGCACGCTCGACGGGGGCGAAGGCGTGCGGAGGCCCGTACGCGGAGAGGTCGTTGACCAGCTCAAGGGGGGTGCGCGGTCCGAGCGAGGACCCGGCGGTGCGCAGCGCGAGCGGGAGGCCGCCGCACAGGTCCCGCACGGTCTCCAGGGACGCCGCGTCGTAGGGCCCGGTCAGCTCCTCCGCCGAGCTGCGCAGCAACTGTTCGGCGCCCGCCGCGTCCAGCTCCTCCACCGGCAGCTGATGCACCCACGCGGGCAGGTCCTCGGGCAGGTCGAGGGGTTTGCGGGCGGTGACGAGGACGAGGCTGTCGGAGCGCTCGGGGATGAGGGTGCGCACCTGGTCCGGGTCGCAGGCGTCGTCGAGCACGACGACCACCTCAAGGCCCGTCAGATGCTGGTGGTAGATCTCGCTGAGCCGTCTGACCTGCTGTTCCTGCGTGGAGCGCTCGCGGAACAGAAGCTGTTCGCGGGGTGCGCCGAGGCGGTTGAGGAGGTGCAGGAGCGCGTCGCGGGTCGACAGGGGCGGGGTGTCGGGGCTCTCGCCGCGCAGGTCCACCAGACAGGCCCCGCGGAACTGGTCCTTCACGTCGTGCGCCGCCCGCACGGCGAGCGCGGAGCGGCCCGCCCCCGGCGACCCGTGCAGCACCACGACCGTCGGCCTGGTCTGGGTGCTGGCGCGCGCCGCGTGCACCCACTGCGCGATCCGCCCCAGCTCCGCCCGGCGTCCCGCGAACGTGCCGTGGGGCTGCGGCAGTTGGGCGAAGGACTGCTCCAGGACGGTGCGCCGCCGGGCCGCCGCGCTCTTGTCGGTGCGGCGCAGCTGCGGGGCCGCCTTCTTCTGGCCGCCGCTGCCGCCGGTCACCCCGCCGCCGCTCGCCGCGTTGAGGACCCGCTGCTGGTCGAGGAACGGCCGGATCCCGCGCACCTCCAGGGCCGTCAGCCACTGGAGCCGCAGTTGCTCGGGCCCGCCCGGCTGGCTCACCGCGCCCGCGTGCCGCTGCGCCGCAGGCACGTGCGACGCCGTCACCTTCACCACCGTCGCGGCGGCGCCCGCCACCGCGACCGCCGCGCCCGCGCCGAGCGCCGTGCCGCCGCCCGTGCCGAGCGCGAGGTCGGCGGCGGTGGCCGCGACGGCGGCGACGGCCACGACGAGCAGCGGCGTGCCCGCGCCCTCCTTCGCGTACCGCTGGGCGAAGGTGAGCTGTCCGGCCGCCGCCTCGTCCAGGGCCCGCGTGTACGCCTCGTACTCCTCGGCCGCCGTCTGCGCCATGGCGTCCAGGGCGCCGCGCGCCCGCGACAGGAGCACCCCGCCGTCCGTGCGCCCGCCGGTGCGCCGGACCTCCTCCTCGACGGCTCGTGCCAACAGCCGCTCGGCCTCGGCCCGATGGCTGTCCCGCATGTGGTCCCCCTCCGAGAGCGGCACGTGCCGTCGACACGTGTCCGTGCGTGTGCCCCGTGCAGGGGTACGTCTGCCCCGTACCTCTACATGTACGTGTCAGTGTCCTGCGTACGTGGCGTCGGCGCGAGGGAGTCGGCGGATCAGGGGCCGGTGTGCGCGAGGATGGGGCCATGCCGAACCGACTGGCCCATGAGACGTCCCCCTACCTTCTCCAGCACGCCGACAACCCCGTCGACTGGTGGCCCTGGTCGGCCGAAGCGTTCGCCGCCGCGCGGGAGCGCGGGGTGCCGGTGCTGCTCTCCGTCGGCTATTCGAGCTGCCACTGGTGTCATGTGATGGCGCACGAGTCCTTCGAGGACGGGACGACGGCGGCGCTCATGAACGAGCACTTCGTGAACATCAAGGTCGACCGCGAGGAGCGCCCCGACGTCGACGCCGTCTACATGGAGGCCGTCCAGGCCGCGACCGGGCAGGGCGGCTGGCCCATGACGGTCTTCCTCACCGCCGACGCCGAACCCTTCTACTTCGGCACCTACTTCCCGCCCGAGCCCCGCCACGGCATGCCGTCCTTCCCGCAGGTCCTCGACGGCGTGCGGCGGGCGTGGACGGACCGGCGCGACGAGGTCGGCGAGGTCGCCGCGAAGATCACCCAGGACCTGTCGGAGCGTCAACTGGCCGTCGGCGACGGCGGCCGCCCCGGCGAGGAGGTGCTGTCCCAGGCGCTGCTCGGCCTGACCCGGGACTACGACGTCCTGCACGGCGGCTTCGGCGGCGCCCCCAAGTTCCCGCCGTCCATGGTCGTGGAGTTCCTGTTGCGCACCCACGCCCGCACCGGCTCCGACGGCGCCCTGGAGATGGCCGCCGACACCTGCGAGCACATGGCCCGCGGCGGCATCTACGACCAGCTCGGCGGCGGCTTCGCCCGCTACTCCGTCGACCGCGAGTGGGTCGTGCCGCACTTCGAGAAGATGCTGTACGACAACGCGCTGCTGTGCCGTGCGTACGCCCACCTGTGGCGGGCCACGGGATCGGACCTGGCGCGCCGCGTCGCCCTGGAGACGGCCGACTTCATGGTCCGTGAACTGCGCACCGGCGAGGGCGGGTTCGCCTCCGCCCTGGACGCCGACAGCGAGGACGCCACGGGCAGGCTCGTCGAGGGCGCGTACTACGTCTGGACGCCCGCGCAGCTCCGCGAGGTCCTGGGCGAGGCCGACGGCGACCTCGCCGCCGCGTACTTCGGCGTGACCGAGGAGGGCACCTTCGAGGAGGGCGCGTCCGTGCTCCAACTCCCCCGGGGAGCGGACGGAGCGGTTGTCGACGCCGACCGGATCGCCGCCATCCGCGAACGGCTCCTCGCCGCCCGCGCCGAGCGGCCCGCGCCCGCCCGCGACGACAAGGTGGTCGCCGCCTGGAACGGCCTCGCCATCGCCGCGCTCGCCGAGACGGGCGCCCTCTTCGACCGGCCCGACCTGGTCGCGGCGGCCGTCGCGGCGGGCGACCTGCTCGTCCGCCTCCACCTCGACGACCGCGCCCGGCTCGCCCGCACCTCCAAGGACGGGCACGTCGGCGCCAACGCCGGGGTCCTTGAGGACTACGCCGACGTCGCCGAGGGCTTCCTCGCGCTTGCCTCCGTGACCGGCGAGGGCGTGTGGCTGGAGTTCGCCGGGTTCCTGCTCGACCACGTCCTCGCGCAGTTCGTCGACGCGGAGTCCGGCGCGCTGTACGACACGGCGGCGGACGGCGAGCAGCTCATCCGGCGCCCGCAGGACCCCACCGACAACGCGGCGCCCTCCGGGTGGACCGCGGCGGCGGGCGCGCTCCTGTCGTACGCGGCACAGACCGGGGCGAGCCCCCACCGGGAGGCGGCCGAGCGGGCGCTCGGCGTGGTCACGGCCCTTGCGCCGCGCGCGCCCAGGTTCATCGGGCACGGCCTCGCCGTGGCGGAGGCCGCCCTCGACGGTCCGCGCGAAGTGGCCGTCGCCGGGGCGGTCGGCGGCCCCCTGCACCGCGTCGCGCTCCTGGCGACCGCCCCCGGCGCCGTCGTCGCCGCCGGCCGGCCGGACGGCGAACTCCCGCTGCTCGCGGGGCGGCCCCTCGTGGACGGCGAGGAGACGGCGTACGTGTGCCGGGGCTTCGTCTGCGACCGCCCGACGACGGACGCGGAGGAACTGGCGCGGGCACTGGGGGTTCTCCGGTAGCGGCCTCCGGGGGGCGCGCCCCGGTCCGTCCCGGGCCGTGATCCGTCAGCGGCCCGTCAGCGGCCCCCGGCGAGGATCGACTGCCAACGGCACCCTTTGATGGAGGTTCCATGGCAGTCAGTCGGCGCAATCTGCTGCGGTCCGCCGCGGCCGTCGTACCGGTGCTCGCGGTCGGGGGCGCGCTGTCCGGCGTGGCCTCGGCGGCGGGTGCGGCGCAGGGGCGGTGGCAGGTCTTCCCGGTCGACGGGTCGAGGGGCGGCTACGCGTTCAACCGGCTCGGCTTCGCGCCGGGCGGTGGCGCCACCGCGCTCGCCACGTACGTCTCCTTCGACGGGAACAGCGTCCAGCAGGACCCGGCCGCCCTCCAGTTCGACGGCAAGGACTGGCAGCCGTCCGGGTTCCACAGCTTCCCCGACGGGACCAGACCCCTGAACGGCCTGGCGGTCCAGGCGGACGGGGCCTGGGGCGTGGGCCTGAGGTGGAACAGGCAGACGATGCGGGACGACGCCCAGATCCTGTACTGGGACGGCAGGACGTGGGCCGACCGGACGGCGGGCGCCGACATCGGCGAGCCCTTCGAGGCCGACGGGACCGGGAACGACGTCTGGGTGGTCGGCGGCGCCAGGCACCCGGCTCCCGGGGCGGTCGCGCTGCGCCGCAGCGGCTCGGGCTGGGCCTCGGTCGGCCTGCCGTCCGGGCTCGGCGCCGGTGCCCGGCTGCTGACCGTGCGGGTCGTGGCCGCCGACGACGTCTGGGTGGGGGGCTTCACGGCCACGGAGGCCTTCGGGACGCGGACGCCCCTGGTGCTGCACTGGAACGGGTCGTCGTGGAAGCGGCTGCCCAACCCGTTCGGCACGGCCAACGGGCAGGTGTCCGCGCTCCTCCCGCACGACGGCGTGCTCTGGGCCGGGGGCTACTCCGGGACCGGCATCGGCGGCGGGAGCGGCGACCGCGCCGCCGTGGCCGCCTGGAACGGCAGCGCGTGGTCGCCGCGGACCCCGGCGGGCCTGGCGGCCTCCGAGGCCACGCAGTTGGCGGTGTACGGGACGGAGGTGTGGGCCGCGGGCCGGGGCACGCCGCTGCAGCGCTGGACCGGCGGCTCCTGGTCCCCGGCGGCCGGACCCGAGCCGGAGCCGCTGACCGTGGGCGCCCTGGCCACGGCTCCGGACGGGTCGCTGTGGCTGGGCGGCAGCACGGAGCGCGGGAACTCGACCTTCTTCGCGCGGCTTCCGGCGGCTTCTTGACGGGCGGGGGCCTGGGGCCTTCGCGGGGTGCCCCAGTCCCGCCCCTTCACCGGTCCTGGGGCTCCGCCCCAGACGAGGCGCGAAGCGCCGATTCTGCGGGGCCCAGGGGCGGCAGCTCCCCGGGCCGGGGGATCGACCAGGTCACCCTGGCGGCAGCCCGACCGTGCCCTCCGACGCGGCGACGGCCTGCCGGACGATGGACTGGAGCCGTTCGTGGTGGGCGCCCCGCCAGTACACGCGGGCGCAGTCACCGCACTCCGCGAACACGTCGTACGTCCCCCGGGTGCCGCCCTCAAGGCGCTCCGCCACGTCCTCCTTGGTGGCGGCCCGCAGCGTTCCGTTGCAGGCCGTGCAGCGTGTCCACGGCCGCAGCGGCGGCGCGAACCGCTCCAGGATGTCGCTGAGCTGGTCCTCGGGCCGGTCGCTGTAGACGTACGCGCCCGCCCACAGCTCACGGCGGCGCAGCAGTCCCCGGTCCCGGCTCAGGAGCACGCGGCGCTCGGCGGCGGACCGGGCGGCGAGCGCGGGGTCGCCGATGTCCGTGCTCTCGTACGCGGTGTCGACACCGAGCAGCCGCAGGCGCCGGGCGAGGGTGCCGAGGTGTACGTCCAGGAGGAAGCGCAGCGGCTCCTCGGGGGGCTGCTCGTCGGGCCGCACCCGCTGGGGCCGCGGCACGCACCGCACTTCGACGCGCTGCCCGGCGGCGGGCACATGGCCCGCCGGGACCTCGTGGCCGTCCACGACGAGCGCGCCGACCTCGGTGAGGGGGACGCCTAGCGACTCCACGACGTGCCCCAGCGAGGACGCGCCGTCGGTGACGGCGGTGGTGGTGCGGCCGCGCCGCTCGTGCGGGACGAACAGGGCCAGGTCTGGGGCGAAGTCGATGAGGATCTCCGGACCGTTCATCCGGTCAGGATATGGCCCGCGTCACCTCAGGCGTGCTGGTACGCCACCATCGAGATCCCCACGTAGTGCACCGCGAACGCCGCCAAGGTGAACGAGTGGAAGACCTCGTGGAAGCCGAACCAGCGGGGGGAGGGGTTGGGGCGTTTGAAGCCGTAGACCACGCCGCCGACGCTGTAGAGGAGGCCGCCCACGACCACCAGGACCAGGACGGCGATGCCGCCCGTGCGCAGGAAGTCGGGGAGGAAGAAGACGGCTGCCCAGCCCATGGCCAGGTAGCAGGGGGTGTAGAGCCAGCGGGGGGCGCCGACCCAGAACACGCGGAAGACGATGCCCGCGGCGGCGGCCGCCCAGATGCCCCACATCAGCCACTGGCCCTTGGCGTCGGGCAGGAGCAGGAGGGTCAGCGGGGTGTACGTGCCCGCGATGATCAGGAAGATGTTGGCGTGGTCGAGGCGGCGCAGGACGCCGTCCGCGCGGGGGGACCAGTCGCCCCGGTGGTAGAGCGCGCTGACGCCGAACAGCAGGCAGGCCGTGAGGACGTAGATCCCGCACGCTATGCGGCCGCGGGTGGAGTCGGCGAGGGCGGTCAGGAACAGACCGGAGACCAGCACCGCGGGGAACATCCCGGCGTGCAGCCAGCCGCGCAGCTTGGGCTTCACCGGATGGACGGGCGCGGACGGGTCGGCCGTGGCCGTGTCGGGGCCGCCTGCGGGGGAGTTCACGAGCGCGTCGGGGACGGGTGAAGTCATGGGCGGCATCGTACCTACGCAACCGTAAGTTAGGTGTCAAAAGTGACGCGGGCAGAGCCTACTAGTGGTGAGGCTCACGGTCACGGGGTGCGGAGTGGCAATGCTCACGCCGCTCAGTTGTGAGGCACTCTGGACAGATGCGCATATGCGTCGGATGATCAAATGAGTGCGGTCGGCACCGGATGAGCGCCAGGAAGATCGAAGCAGTGAAGCATCCGGGTCGCAGCCCCCACGGGGCCCCAACCACAAAAACCCTCGTATAGGAGCAATCGTGGCGCGCGATATCGCGGCTCCCCCGTCAGTGACGTCCCCGGGCACCGTCCCCACCGACCACCAGGCACTCGTGTCCTGGGTGAACGAGATCGCCGAACTGACCCAGCCGGACAGCGTGGTCTGGTGTGACGGCTCCGAGGCCGAGTACGAGCGCCTGTGCGAGGAGCTCGTGGCCAAGGGCACCTTCAAGAAGCTGGACCCGATCAAGCGGCCCAACTCCTACTACGCGGCCTCCGACCCGACGGACGTCGCGCGCGTCGAGGACCGCACGTTCATCTGCTCCGAGAAGGAAGCGGACGCGGGGCCGACGAACCACTGGAAGGACCCGGCGGAGATGCGCGACATCTTCGCGGGGGAGAAGGGCGTCTTCCGGGGCTCCATGCGCGGCCGCACGATGTACGTCGTGCCGTTCTGCATGGGCCCGCTCGGCTCGCCGCTGTCCGCGATCGGCGTCGAGATCACCGACTCCGCGTACGTCGCCGTGTCCATGCGCACCATGACCCGCATGGGGCAGCCGGTCCTGGACGAGCTGGGCTCCGACGGCTTCTTCGTGAAGGCCGTGCACACCCTCGGCGCCCCGCTGGAGCCCGGCCAGGCGGACGTGCCGTGGCCCTGCAACTCCACGAAGTACATCTCGCACTTCCCGGAGTCCCGCGAGATCTGGTCGTACGGCTCCGGCTACGGCGGCAACGCCCTGCTCGGCAAGAAGTGCTACGCCCTGCGCATCGCCTCCGTCATGGCGCGCGACGAGGGCTGGCTCGCCGAGCACATGCTGATCCTCAAGCTGACGCCGCCGACCGGTGAGTCCAAGTACGTCGCCGCCGCCTTCCCGTCCGCCTGCGGCAAGACCAACCTGGCCATGCTGGAGCCCACGATCTCCGGCTGGACCGTGGAGACCATCGGCGACGACATCGCCTGGATGCGCTTCGGCGCGGACGGCCGCCTCTACGCGATCAACCCCGAGGCCGGCTTCTTCGGCGTCGCGCCCGGCACCGGCGAGCACACCAACGCCAACGCGATGAAGACGCTGTGGGGCAACTCCGTCTTCACCAACGTCGCGCTGACGGACGACGGTGACGTCTGGTGGGAGGGCATGACGGAGGAGACTCCGAAGCACCTCACCGACTGGAAGGGCAACGACTGGACCCCCGAGTCCGGCGTCCCCGCCGCGCACCCGAACGCCCGCTTCACCACGCCCGCCTCGCAGTGCCCGATCATCGCGCCCGAGTGGGAGGACCCCAAGGGCGTGCCGATCTCGGCGATCCTCTTCGGCGGCCGCCGCGCCTCCGCGGTGCCGCTGGTCACCGAGTCGCTCAGCTGGAACCACGGTGTCTTCCTGGGCGCGAACGTCGCCTCCGAGAAGACCGCCGCGGCCGAGGGCAAGGTCGGCGAGCTGCGCCGCGACCCGTTCGCCATGCTGCCGTTCTGCGGCTACAACATGGGCGACTACATGGCCCACTGGGTGGACGTGGCCAAGGACAAGGACCAGTCCAAGCTGCCGAAGATCTACTACGTGAACTGGTTCCGCAAGAACGCGGACGGCAAGTTCGTGTGGCCCGGCTTCGGTGAGAACTCCCGTGTCCTGAAGTGGATCGTCGACCGCCTCGACGGGCGCGCCGAGGGCGTGGAGACCCCCATCGGCGTCCTGCCGACGCCCGCGTCCCTGGACACCAAGGGCCTCGAACTGCCCGCCGCCGACCTGGAGTTCCTGCTCACGGTCGACAAGGAGGTCTGGCGCGAGGAGGCCGCGCTGGTCCCCGAGCACCTGAACACGTTCGGGGACCACACCCCGAAGGAGCTGTGGGACGAGTACCGCGCGCTGGTCGCCCGTCTGGGCTGACCCCGTCGGCGGATGACACCCGGGCCGCACGCCGCCGAGGCGCGCGGCCCGGGGTCGTTCAGGCGGCGCCCACGAGGTGGGCGGCGGCCGCGTGCGCGTCCATGCGCTCGGCGGCCAGGATCGCCGCGCCGGTGTCGGCGCGGGACGCTGCCACGACCAGGGCGCGGCCCGCGAGGGCGTGCGCGCGCTGGTGCAGGCCGGACACGTGCGGCTCGTGGATGGCGGCGACCACGCCCGCGCGGACCGGCGGCAGCCCGCCGCGCAGGCGGGCCACCTGGGCCGCCAGCTGCTCGGCGGCGGCGTCGAGGCCGGGGGAGGGGGCGAGCGCGCGCAGCTCGTCGGTGACGGCGAGCAGTGCGGCGAGGTGTCCGGCGAGCTGGATGTCCAGCTCCTCCTCGCGGGAGCGGTGCGGGAAGTCGCCCGGGTCGGCCATGGCGTGGACCGACTTGGTGCGGATCGGCTCGTACATGAGAGGGCCTCCAGGCGGTTGCTTGAAAGCCATCCTAGCTTAGATTCTGTCTAAAGTTGAGTCGATCCTGGAAGGCGGGACCAAGGGTGGCCGCGGGGCGGGTCAGGGCTGGCTGTAGCCGTCCAGGAAGCTGCCGATCCGGGTCACCGCGTCCGCCAGGTCCGGCGCCGTCGGCAGGGTGACCACGCGGAAGTGGTCGGGCTCGGGCCAGTTGAAGCCGGTGCCGTGGACGACCATGATCTTCTCGGCGCGGAGCAGGTCGAGGACGAGCTGACGGTCGTCCTTGACCTTGAAGACCTTCGGGTCGAGGCGCGGGAAGAGGTACAGGGAGCCCTTCGGCTTCACGCAGGTCACGCCCGGGATCTGGGTCAGCAGGTCGTACGCCGTGTCGCGCTGCTCCAGGAGGCGTCCGCCCGGGAGCACCAGGTCGTTGATCGTCTGCCGTCCGCCGAGCGCGGCGACCACGCCGTGCTGGCCCGGCATGTTCGCGCACAGGCGCATGTTCGCCAGGATCGTCAGGCCCTCGATGTACGAGGCGGCGTGGGCCTTCGGCCCGGAGACCGACATCCAGCCGACGCGGTAACCGGCCACGCGGTACGCCTTCGACATGCCGTTGAACGTGAGCGTCAGCAGGTCCGGGGCGACCGCGGCGGTCGGCGTGTGCGTGGCGCCGTCGTAGAGGATCTTGTCGTAGATCTCGTCCGAGCAGACCAGGAGGTTGTGGC
The DNA here is from genome assembly GCF_055594065.1 of Streptomyces sp. NPDC040610. Classification (NCBI taxonomy): domain Bacteria; kingdom Bacillati; phylum Actinomycetota; class Actinomycetes; order Kitasatosporales; family Streptomycetaceae; genus Streptomyces; species Streptomyces sp. NPDC040610. The sequence continues at coordinate 639,508 of NZ_JBVIXA010000001.1, forward strand.
GGCGCGCGATGTCGGTGAGCGCGCGGACCATCGCCTCGTCGTAGACCGCCCCGGTCGGGTTGTTCGGGTTGATGATCACGATCGCCTTGGTGCGGTCGGTGATCTTGCGCTCGATGTCGGCGAGGTCGGGCATCCAGTCCGCCTGCTCGTCGCAGCGGTAGTGCACGGCGGTGCCGCCGGAGAGGGAGACCGCGGCGGTCCACAGGGGGTAGTCGGGCGCGGGGACCAGGACCTCGTCGCCGTCGTCGAGGAGGCCCTGCATGGCCATCACGATCAGCTCGGAGACGCCGTTGCCGATGAAGACGTGCTCGACGTCGGTCTCGATGCCGAGGGTCTGGTTGTGCATCACCACGGCGCGGCGCGCCGCCAGCAGGCCCTTCGCGTCGCCGTATCCGTGGGCGTCGCCGACGTTGCGGAGGATGTCCTCCAGGATCTCCGGGGGGCACTCGAAGCCGAAGGCCGCGGGGTTGCCGGTGTTGAGCTTGAGGATGCGGTGGCCTGCGGCTTCCAGGCGCATCGCCTCATCGAGCACCGGGCCCCGGATCTCGTAACAGACGTTGGCGAGCTTGGTCGACTGGATCACCTGCATTCCCCGAGGGTATCTGGCGGGGGCGCCTTGGGCGGGGAGAGCTCGGTCACTGGGGGGCGGTGGGCGGGTGCGGGTGCGTGGGGGTTGCTCGCGCAGTTCCCCGCGCCCCTGGCCGTACATCCCTCGGGTCGGACATGGCTGTACGCGGTCTTGTGGTGGCGTCCGCGGGACCCAACAATGCGCATGACAAACCGGAGGGCTCAAGAGGCCCTCGGTCACACAGGCATCAGAGGGGACCCCCACATGAACAAGCCTCTCGTCGGAGCCGCACTCACCGCCGTACTCCTCGGCGCGGCGAGTGTGCCCGCGGCGGCCGTCAGCAATGACGCGCCGTCGTCCGACAAGCGGACGGCGGCCGCCGTCAAGGCACCGGCCGCCAAGGCCGTGAGCTTCGCCGGCACCGTGGCGCTCAGCAACTGCTCCGGCTCCGTCGTCCGCGTACCGTCGTCGCAGCCGACCGACCCCGCGCTCGTGATGTCCAACGGGCACTGTCTGGAGACCGGCTTCCCGGCCCCCGGCCAGGTCATCGTCGACCGCGCCTCGTCCCGCAGCTTCACGCTCCTGAACGCGAGCGGCGGGAACGCGGGCACCGTGCGCGCCAGCAAGATCGCGTACGGCACGATGACCGACACGGACGTCTCGCTCTACCAGCTGACCAGCACGTACAAGGACATAGAGACCCGGTACGGCATCAAGGCGCTGGAGCTGGACTCCGCGCGTCCGGCGCAGGGCAAGGCCATCACGGTCGTGTCCGGCTACTGGAAGCGGATGTACAAGTGCAACGTCGACGGCTTCGCGTACCAGCTGAAGGAGGGGCGCTGGACCTGGAAGGACTCGGTCCGTTACACCTCGGCGTGCCAGACGATCGGCGGCACGTCGGGCTCTCCGGTGGTCGACGACGCGTCCGGCAAGGTCGTCGCCGTCAACAACACCGGCAATGAGAACGGCGAGCGCTGCACGGACAACAACCCGTGCGAGGTCGACCAGAACGGCAAGGTGACCGTCCGCCAGGGCATCAACTACGGCCAGCAGACGTACACGATCGTCCCCTGCGTCGGGGCCGGTAACAAGATCGACCTGAACCGTCCGGGCTGCACGCTGCCCAAGCCCTGACCCTCCCGGGGATCAGGTTCCGGTCCGGCGCACGGCACGTCCCGCGAGGACGTCCGTGCGCCGGCCGTCCTCGATCACGAACCTGCCGTCGATGAGGACGTGCGGGATGCCCACCGGCAGGGTGCGCGGCGCCTCGAACGTCGAGCCCGCCGCGACCGTGTCCGGGTCGAAGAGGACCAGGTCGGCGCGGTAGCCCTCGCGGACCAGGCCCCGGTCGGGCAGGCGGAGGCGGGCCGCCGGGCGCGAGGTGAGGTGCGCGACGCACTCCTCCAGGGACAGCACCCCCAACTCCCTCACGTACCTGCCCAGATACTGCGGGAACGTGCCGTACGCCCGCGGGTGCGGCTTGAAGCCCTGCAGGATGCCGTCGCTGCCGCCCGTGTGCACCGGGTGGCGCATGATCGCCCGGACGTTCTCCTCGTGGCCCACGTGCTGGAGGATCGTCGAGCCCAGGCGGTCGTTGATCAGCAGCCGTCGGGCCGTCACCCACGGCTCCTCGCCGCGCATGTCGGCCGACTGCTGGATCGTTTTGCCCACGCACGAGGCGAGCCCGGGGTCGGAGACGCCCGAGATCTCGATCGTGTCCCACTCGATGGGCACGCCGTGGCAGCCGTCCGCGCCGATGACCTCCATGTGGTGGCGGATCCGCGCGGCCGTGGCGTCGTCCCGCAGCCGGGCGAGGATCGCGTCCGGGCCGCCCTCGCTCGCCCAGCTCGGCAGCATCGCCACGAGCGTCGTGCAGCCGGGCGTGTACGGGTACGTGTCCAGGGTGATGTCCGCCCCGGCCGCGAGCGCGTCGTCCAGGAGCGCGAGGAGGTCCGGGGCCCTGCCCTTGTTCACGCCGAAGTTCATGGTGGCGTGGGCGAGATGGAGGGGGCAGTCCGCGGAGCGCGTCAGCTCCACCATCTCCTGGTACGCCTCCAGGGCGCCCGCGCCGTAACTGCGGTGGTGCGGGCAGTAGTAGCCGTCGTACGCCGCCACCACCCGGCACAGCTCGGTGAGTTCGGCGTCCTTCGCGTACATACCCGGGGTGTACGTCAGGCCCGACGACATGCCGACGGCGCCCTGCTCCATGCCCTCGGCCACCAGCCGCTTCATCCGCTCCAGCTCGGCCGGGGTGGCCTCGCGGTCCTCCCAGCCCACCGCGTACATCCGGACCGTGCCCTGCGGGATCAGATACGCGGCGTTCACCGCGATGCCCCGGCCGTCGTGCGACCTGTCCAGGCGGTCCAGGTACTCGCCGACCGTGCGCCAGTCGAAGTCGATGGACGTATCCCCGGGCGCACCCCCGTTCCAGCCCGTGATCGCCTGGCGGACCTGGGTGAGGGTGCGGTCGTCCACCGGGGCGTACGACAGGCCGTCCTGGCCGATGACTTCCAGGGTGACGCCCTGGGCCGCCTTCGCGCTGTGGTCGGGGTCGCGGAGGAGGGCGAGGTCGCTGTGGGCGTGCATGTCGATGAAGCCGGGGGCCAGGGCGAGGCCGTCCGCCTCCACGGTTCTCGTGCCCGCCGTGGGTGTCGGGCGGGGGCCCGTGCCCTCCTGGCGGATCTCGGTGATGCGGCCGTCTTCTACGGCCACGTCGGCGGTGTACGAGGCGTCGCCCGTGCCGTCGATCAGGCGGGCTCCGCGGATGAGGAGGTCCATGGTGGGGTGCCTTTCTGGGTGCGGGTGGTGGTGGCCTCGCGGGGCGCCCCGGTCCCGCCCCTTCTCCGAAACCGGGGCTCCGCCCCTGGACCCCGGGGGTGGGTGTTCCATTGCCGTGGGACGGTCCGCCGCCGATCGGCGCTTCGCGCCTCGTCCTCAATCGCCGGACGGGCTGGGATGTGCCGGGCTGTTGGTCGGACGGTGCAAGTTCGGGCGGGTGGGTGGGAGAGCCCGTCCGGCGTCTGAGGACGAGCGCGGAGCGCGATTCGGGGGTGCCCCCGGACGGGCGGTCAGAAGTAGGTGCGGATGTAGTCCGTGACCGTTCCGTCCGCCTCGACCAGAGGGATCAGCTGCCACTTGTCGAAGGACGTGCAGGGGTGCGAGAGGCCAAGACCGACCCAGTCGCCGACCTCCAGCCGAGCGCCGGAGGCGGTCCGCAGCCACCCGTGCTGGTCGGAGAGCCCGGTCACGGTGACCCCGTCGGCGGCGGCCTCGGTCCCGTCGCCGCGCCGGACGACCTGCGCGGCGGGCAGGTCCAGGTCGTACGCCGCGTCCCGCTTACCGGCGTTGACGAAGGCCTGCTCGGCCGTGGGCCGCGACACGACCTGCGCCCACAGCCGGAAGGCGGGCTGGAGGGCCCCCTCCTCGGGGACGCGGTTGAAGGGGGTGAGATGCGCGTAGTGCCCGTCGTCGTGGGAGACGTACGCCCCGGACCGGAGCAGCTTGAGGACGGGCAGGGAAAGCCGCGGGACGGAGGAGAACTCGTCGGCCACCGCGTCGAACCACGCGGACCCCCCGGCGCTGACGACGATCTCGTCGAGCCCGCCGGACTTGAACCGCCCCGCCACGTCGAACTCCTCGGCGAGCGCGACGAGCCGCCGCAGCCAGGCGTGCACCCGCTCGGGCGTGGCGTCCGGCACCTCCCCCTCGTACCCGGCGACGCCGACGAGCCGCAGCGTCCCGACGGCGGCGACGGCGTCGGCGACGGCCGCGCAGTCCGCCTCGGTGCGCGCGCCGGTGCGGGCACCGTCGCCGGCGGCGAGTTCCACGACGACGTCGACGGGGCGGCGCGCGCCCGCCGAGCGGAGGGCCGCGTCCATCAGTTCCACGCCGCGTACCGAGTCGACGTAGCAGATGAAGCGGAAGCCGGGGTCGGCGTCGAGTTCGGCGGCGAGCCAGCGCAGCGCGGCCGCGTCGACGAGTTCGTTGGCGAGGAAGATCCGCTCGACGCCGAACTCGCGGGCCACGCGCACCTGGTGGGGGACGGCGAGGGTGATGCCCCAGGCGCCGTGGGCGAGTTGGCGCTCGAAGAGCTGGGGGGCCATGGACGTCTTGCCGTGCGGCGCGAAGGCGAGGGCGTGCCGGGTGGCGTACTCCTCCATGAGCGCGAGGTTGTGCTCCAGGCGCTCGGCGGAGAGCGCGAGCACGGGGGTGGTGAAGCCGCCGGTGAAGAGGTTGCGCCGCTCCGCGGCCAGCTCGCCGACGGTCAGCCCGTCGGCGTCCGGCGGCAGCGCCTTGAAGCGGTGGTCGATCCGCTCGTCGGCGAGGCGCGCGACGGCGTGCGCGCGGCGGTCGGCGGGGGCGGGCTTGTCGGCGGCCATGGGGCGCCTCCTCGGCTCTTCGGGCCCGTCAGCCTTGCGCTGCCCGAGCTCGTCGGTGTGGCTTCACAACGCCCCCATCGTGGGCGTTGCACAATATGCAACGTTCATTGCGTATGTCGCTTACTGCTGTCTAACATCCGAGCCAACGCCGGGTCAACGGATCCGGCGGGCGAGAGAAGCGAGCGAGAGGCTGACACCGACGTGACCCGAGCAGGCGCCGCCGGAGACACGAACTCCCTGGACACCGACGTGGTGGCGGTGGGCGAGTCCATGGTGACGTTCCTGCCGTCGCGCCCGGGACGGCTCGCCGACGTACCGTCGTTCGAGCGCGGCATCGGCGGCGCCGAGTCGAACGTCGCCTGCGCCCTGGCCGCCGCGGGCCACCGCACCCGCTGGGTCAGCCGCGTCGGCGCCGACGGATTCGGCGACCACCTGGTCGAGACGATCGGGCAGTACGGCGTCGACACCTCCGCCGTCGGCCGCGACCCGCACCGCCCCACCGGCATCTACTTCCGCACCGCCGACGACCGGGGCACCGACGCCCACGAGGTCGTCTACTACCGCGCGGGCTCCGCCGCCTCCGCGATGTCGCCCGCGACCGTGCCGCACGACGCCCTGTGGTCGGGCCGCGTCCTGCACCTCTCCGGCATCACCGCCGCCCTCTCCGCCGACTGCCTCGCCCTCGTCCGCGACCTGTGCGACCGCAAGCCAGGACGCCGCTCCCTGGTCTCCTTCGACGTCAACCACCGCCCCGGCCTGTGGCGCGCGCACGACGGCGCCGAGGTCCTGCTCGACCTCGCCCGCGGCGCCGACCTCGTCTTCGTCGGCGAGGACGAGGCCGCCGCGGCCTGGGACGTCACCGGCGGCCCGGCCGCGATCCGCGCCGCGCTGCCCGAGCCCGCCGTGCTCGTCGTCAAGCAGGGCGCCCGCGGCGCGACCGTCTTCGCCGCCGACCACGCCACCGGGTGCGACACCATCACCTTCGTCCCCGCCCTGCGCGTCGACGTCGTCGCACCCGTCGGCGCCGGGGACGCCTTCGCCGCCGGTTTCCTCTCCGCGACCCTGCGCGGCCTGCCCGCCGAGCGCCGCCTGCGCCACGGCCACCTGATGGCCGCCGCCGCCCTCACCGTCCCCGGCGACCTCGCGACCCCGCCGTCGCGCGGCCACGCCGACACCCTCGCCGCCCTGGACCCCGCCGACTGGGAGACTCTGCGTCTCCGCCCCGGCTGGACGGCGGCCGACCCGACCAGGGCCACCGCCGTGGCCGACGAGGAGGTACGTACGACATGAGCCAGACCGTCGACCGCGCCCTGTCCATCCTGCCGCTGCTCGCCGAGGGCCCCGCCGACCTCGGCCGGGTCGCCGACCGCCTCGGCGTGCACAAGTCCACGGCCCTGCGCCTGCTGCGCACCCTGCACGAACACGGCCTGGTCTTCCGCCAGTCCGACCAGCGCTACCGCCTCGGCGCCCGGCTCTTCGCGCTCGCCCAGGAGGCCGTGGAGAACCTCGACGTGCGCGAGATCGCGCACCCCCACCTCCTCGCCCTGAACGAGAAGTGCGGCCACACCGTCCACCTCGCCGTGTACGAGGAGCAGGAGGTCCTCTACATCGACAAGGTCGAGAGCCGCTACCCGGTCCGGATGTACTCGCGCATCGGCAAGCCCGTCGCCATCACCGTCGCCGCCGTCGCCAAGCTGCTGCTGTCCGACTTCCCCGAGGCCGAGCGCCGCGCCTTCGCGGAGAAGCTCGACTATCCCGCGTACACCTCCCGCTCGACGCCCAACGCCGCCGCCTTCCTCAAGGAGCTGGCGCAGGTGCGCGAACAGGGCTGGGCCACCGACCTCGGCGGCCACGAGGAGTCCATCAACTGCGTCGGCGCCCCCATCCGCGGCGCCGACGGCCGGGTCGTCGCCGCCATGTCGGTGTCCGCCCCGAACGTCGTCGTCACCGCCGAGGAACTCCTGCGGCTGCTGCCGCTGGTACGGCGTACGGCGGAGGCCATCAGCAGGGAGTACTCGGGGCACGCCCCGGAGAAGTAGTACTCCTGAGCAACACCTCGACGTAGCCAAGTGGCGACGCAACGAAGCAACACCCCTACGAAGAAGGCAAGTCCATGAGCGAGAAGACCGCCATCACCCCCGCCACCCACACCGCCCCGCCCGCGAAGTTCTCGCACGGCGTCAAGAAGGGCAACATCCTCCAGGTCGCAGGCCAGGTCGGCTTCCTGCCCGCCGAGGAGGGCAAGGCCCCCACCCCCGCGGGCCCCACCCTGCGCGAGCAGACCCTCCAGACCTTCGCCAACGTCAAGGCGATCCTCGAAGAGGGCGGCGCCACCTGGGACGACGTGATGATGATGCGCGTCTACCTCACGGACGTGGACCACTTCGCGGAGATGAACGAGATCTACAACCAGTACTTCGAGGAGCAGGGCCTCAAGGCCCCGGCGTCCGCCCGCACCACCGTGTACGTCGGCCTGCCCAAGGGCCTGCTCATCGAGATCGACGCGCTGGCCGTGCTCGGCTGACCGTCGCAGCGGGCGAGGGCCGCACCGGTCACCACCCCTGACCGCGGCCCGTCGCCGCACCCCCCACCCGCAAGCCGCACGTCGTCACGGCGCGGTGCTCCCTCCCCCAAGCTCTCGGCTTCGCTCGAGCAGGGAGGACCCCCATCCCGGGGCGCCGCGCCGCGATCCCCCCTGCCCAAGAAAGCCCCATGCACTTACGAGGTCAACGATGTCCCCGTCCTCCCCCCTGTCCGCGACGCTCGCGGCCACCGCCCCCGCACAAGAGACCCCACCGCACACCGGCGGCCTGATGGCCCTGATCGACGGCACGGCGGGCCTTTTGACCGTCGCGGCCCTCGGCATCCTGCTGCTCCTCTTCCTGATCATCAAGGTCAGGCTCCAGCCGTTCGTGGCCCTCCTGGCGGTCTCCATAGCCGTCGGCCTGGCAGCGGGCCTGTCGGTCACCGAACTCTTCGGCACCGTCCAGAAGTCGGACGCGGTCTCCCTCATCGAGTCCGGCATGGGCGGCATCCTCGGCCATGTCGCGATCATCATCGGCCTCGGCACCATGCTCGGCGCGATCCTCGAAGTCTCCGGCGGGGCCGAGGTGCTGTCCCGGCGCCTCCTCGACCTCTTCGGCGAGAAGCGCGCCCCCGTGGCCATGGGCCTGACCGGCCTCATCTTCGGCATCCCGGTCTTCTTCGACGTCGGCATCTTCGTCCTCGCGCCGATCGTGTACGCCGCCGCCAAGCGCAGCGGCAAGTCGATCCTCCTGTACTGCCTGCCGCTGCTCGCGGGCCTGTCCATGACGCACGCCTTCCTGCCCCCGCACCCCGGGCCCGTGGCGGCGGCCGGACTGCTGAAGGTGGACCTCGGCTGGGTCATCCTCATGGGCATCGTCTGCGGCGTCCCCGCCGTGCTGGCGGCCTGGGTGTTCTCCGCCTGGATCGGCAAGCGGATCTTCGTCCCCGTACCGCAGGACATGCTGGAGGCCTCCGAGGAGGCGAAGGCGGCCGTCGCCGACGAGCAGCGCGCGCAGGGCCTGACCCCGACGGAGGAGCCGGTCGCGCTGAGCACCGTCTTCCTGATCATCGGCACCCCGCTGCTGCTCATCCTGCTCGCGACGTTCTCCTCCATCGCCTTCGACCCGTCCACGCTCCGCAGCGTGATCGAGTTCTTCGGCCACCCCTTCGTCGCCCTGACGATCGCGCTCCTGATGGCGTACTACCTGCTTGGCATCCGCCGCGGCTGGTCCCGCAAGTCCCTGGAGACGGTGTCGACGGCGTCCCTCAAGCCCGTCGGCAACATCCTCCTCGTCGTCGGTGCGGGCGGGGTCTTCGGCGCCGTGCTCAAGGGCAGCGGTGTCGCGGGCGCCCTCGCCGACACCTTCAACGACGTGGGTCTGCCGGTCATCGTCCTCGCGTACCTCATCTCCCTGGTCCTGCGCGTGGCCCAGGGGTCGGCGACGGTCGCGATCGTCACCACGGCGGGCATCGTCGCACCGCTGCTCGCCGAGGGCGACTACTCCAACGCCTTCACGGCCCTCGTCATCATGGCCATCTCCGCGGGCTCCATCTTCGCCTCGCACGTCAACGACGGCGGCTTCTGGATCGTGGCGAAGTACTTCGGCATCTCCGAACGCGACACCCTCAAGACCTGGACCGTCCTGGAGTCGGTGCTCTCGGTGGCGGGGTTCGCGGTGGCGGCGGTGGTGAGTCTGTTCGTGTAGCCGTACGTCCGCCGTCCGGCGGCATGTGAACGGGGATGCGCGGCGATCCGGCCGCGCATCCCCGTTCCCGTACCGCCCGAGGGAAGCCCCTCGGCCTCAGTACGGCTGCTTCTTGCTGACCGCGTGGGCCACGCTGTAGGCGCCGACCATGGCCACGGCCAGGCCCGCGAGGGCGATGCCGCCGTTGAGGCGCTCCCACCAGAACTTGTGCGGAGACATGGGCTCGTGGTCGAGCATCGCCTCGAGGAGGTCGGTGCCGCCGATGTCGAGCAGGGTGAACACATAGCCGTTCGCGACGCCGAGGTACGCGCCGAGGGCGGCCAGGATCGCCGCCCAGATGTGCGGTCCGGCGGCGCGGCCGCCCGTGCGGCCGGTCACCACGCCCACGACCACCGCGAGCACCGCGGCACAGGCCAGATAGGTGGCCTGGAGCCCCACCCGCGACAGGTCCTTGTGGCTGGCGACCAGCAGGCCCGCGTAGGCAAGGCCGATGCCCAGCGAGACGAGCAGTCCGAGGAAGAAGGCCCTGCCCGGCTGCGCGCGGCCGCCGGGGGGCGGGAAGCCGGGTGCGTAGGGGTAGCCGTGCGGCGCCGGCTGCTGGGGAGGGTAGGGGGCCATGTTCTGGCCCGGGCCCGGATAGCCGTATCCCGGCTGCTGAGGCGGCTGGCCGTACTGCGGTGGCTGGCCGTACTGCGGTGGCTGCGGCTGCCAGTTGCTCATGAGTCCCCCGATGGTGGATGTCTTCCCTGCACATGGGTGCGAGCGGTCAAGGTACCAAGGGGTCCGTGCGGCCACGGAGCCCGCGACGGAGGGCGGTGCCGTACGGCCTGCGAGCCCGTCGGGGCGGGCTACAGGATGGGTACGGGTCGGCAACGGGAGTGCTACGCGTGCCGACGCCGACGGATTTCCGGGAGCGACCGGGTAGCCTGCCCGGGGCTCCACGCCTTTCAATCACCTGTTCGCACCGTCCGCTCTGTGTGAACTTCTGTGTGAACCGTCGGAAAAATTCAGTACTCGGGGGATCAGTACATGCGTGTCCGTCGCGCCGTCGGCGCCGCCGCTCTCGCTCTCACCGCCGTCGCCGTGCTCTCCGGTTGCACCGACAACCCGGAGGACAAGGCCTTCGGCGGCGGTGACGCGCCCGCGCCACCGACCATGCCGACCATGCCGAATCCCTCGCTGTCGCCGAACCCCAGCGGGCTGCCCGACACCCCGGGCACGTCGTCGGGCGGCTCCAGCGATTCCGGCGGGCTCAGCTCCGGCGGCTCCAGCGGCTCGGGCGGGCTCACCTCCGGCGGGTCCACCGGCTCGGGCGGGCTCAGCTCCGGCAGCAGCAGCCAGCCGACGTACGACTCGAACGCCATCGGCGAGGTGATCGGCCAGAACTGCAGCTACGAGCGCACCAACGGCCGGATCACCTACGACGTCGACATCCAGAACTCCTCCTCCGACCAGGCCTTCCGGTACTCCTTCTCGGTGGTGTTCAAGGTCGGCCAGTCATCCAGCTCCGCCGTCGCGAGCAGGACCCTCGCCTACCGGAGCGACACGGTGACCGTCTCCTCGGGCGGCGACCGGACCGTCGAGATGCACGCGCCGTACAGCACCAACGACCGCCTCGTCTACTCCTGCCAGGTGACCTCGGCCCGCAAGTACCCGGCGACGTAGAAACGGCCGCGCGGAACAGACCGCCGTCCGACCCGGATCCGACCCCGAACCGCCCCGCCGCGACCCGTTCCCGACCGGTGCCTCGTGTGCAATGGAAGGCCGGGGGGAGCCGGGTGGGCGGGGCTTGTGGCGGGTGTGACGCGGTGCGATCCTTGCCGCCATGCCGGTCACTCCCCGTCCACCCGATCACGGATCGGTTCTCGCGGAGGTGAGGAGAGTGCGGCGTGCCGGACTCCTCAGGCTGCGCGAGCTCGATACACCCGAACTGATCCGCATAGCCCGCGAGTTACCGTCGGCGGCGCCCTCCCCGACGGACAGCGGAGCCGTGGAACGGCTGCTGCGGACCGCCGTCTCCGCCGTCGGCGGCGGCTCGCTCCAGGAGGCCGCCGAATTCACCCTCGGGCTCGCCCAGGGCACCCGGGACTGGCCCGCCTCCTCCCGGCGCAGGCGCGCCGCACAGGTCTACGGCGTCAGCGTCGAACGCTTCCGCAAACACCATGAGCTGATGGTGCTCGGGCAGATCGCGGAGCGGATCGTGGACATCGCGGCCCCGCGGCCGCAGCCCCAGTCGCAGCCGTCCCCGGAGGCGGTGGTCGGGGCGGTGGGGGGTGTGGGGGCGCCGGAGCGTGTCCGGCCCGGTGCCGAAGCCCCCGTGGCCGCCGGACGGTTGACCCTGCCGCCCGCCCACCGCACCGTCCCCGTCCGCCTCGCTAGCCGCACCGTCCCCGTCACCGTGCACGTCCACTCCGTGGACCTCCTGCGCGACGTCGACGTCGTCCTGTCGCCGTCCAACACCTACTTCTCGCTCCCCGCCGCCTACAAGTCGTCCGTCGCGGCGACCCTGCGCCGGGCCGGGGCCCGCAGGGACGCCTCAGGGGGACTCGTCGAGGACCGCGTCCACGACGAGCTGGCGGGGTGGGCCGCCCGGCACGCGGCGCCGGGGCGCGAGGCGCTGCCCGGCACGGTCGCCGCCACCTCGGCGGGCGCGCTCGCCGAGCAGGGCATCCGGCGCATCTACCACGTGGCCGTGGCCGTGCCCCGGCCCGGCACCAACGACTACGACGTCCAGCCCGCCGACCTGACCCGCGGCGTCGCCCGCGCCCTCGCGCTCCTCGCGGCCGAGAACGCGCACGCCGAACCACCGCTCACCTCCGTCTGCCTGCCGCTCCTCGGCGCGGGCCGCGGCGGCCTTTCACCGCTGGAGAGCTTCTCCGCGCTGTGGGCGGCCGTCGAGGCGGAACTCGTCCGCGGCGCCGACCTCGACGTGCACTTCGTCGTCCGCAGACACGCCCGCGGCGACCTCGTCGAACGGCTCCTCGCCGGACTCGGCGGAGCGGACGGCCCCTGAGGCCCGGGGCGCGGCGGCATCGACGAACGCCCATGAAGGCCGGGCCCACCCGGCACCGACGAACGGGAGAAGGCCAGTGAATCCGTACGTCGTACTGGGCGCCGCCGCGGCCGCCTGGGACCGCGTCGCCGCCCGGCTCGCGGGCCCGCCCCGCGACCGGCTCGCCGAGCTGCTCGCCGTCGTACGCCGTCGGGGCGCGGCCGAGACCGAACGGCGGGAGGCGGCCGAGCGGGCCGCGGAGCTGCTGCGGCTCCGGTTCCCGGAGGAGTTCGGCGCCGGGCCGGACGCGCGCCTCGCGGGCGGCCTCCTCGACGTCGCCGCCGACACCGAGCACCCCGCCTACCAGGGCTACTCGGCCGAGGACTTCGCCGTCCTGGTGATGGACGGGCACCGCATGGTGGGGCCGGTGCTCGGGCCCGTGCGCGACCGGCTGCTCGCCGAGCCCGCGTGGGACGCCGACGCGCTGGCCCGGCGGGGCGGCGACCCGGAACTGCCCACGCTCATCAGGCTCCCCGGCGAGGGCGGCCGACGGCGACTGCCCCGCTTCCAGTTCGACGGCGACGAGGCGGCGCCCCGCCCGGTCGTCCTGGAGGTCAACGCGCACCTCGCGGCCGACCGGGACCCCTGGGGCGCCGCCGACTGGTGGCTGTCGGACAACGCCTGGCTCGGCGAGCGCCCCGCCCGGCTCCTCGGCACCGGCAGGGAGCGGCAACTGGCCGACACCGCACGGCTGTTGATGGAGGAGGGGTAGACGTGCCGAACTACCGCCCCCCGGCCGAGCCACAGGGCACGCCCGCCAAGGTGACCCTCCCGCGCGGCACCACCCTGTACCGCGTGCACTCCGGCCACCGCGACGCCGCCGCCTTCAACCCGCGCCCCTCCCACTGCCTGTACGGCGGCGGCCGGTTCGACGGCACGTCCTGCGATCCGTACGCCTACCTCTACGCGGGCATCGGCACGGCCGCCGCCGTCTGCGAGACCCTGCTGCGCTCCCTGCCCTTCGACCCGGACGGCGGGCCCCGCCTGCTGCCCCGCGTGAGCGTCGAGCACCGGCGCCTGAGCACCCTGCGGCTCGCCGCCGACACCGACGTCGTCTCCCTGACCACCGCACGCGACCTCGCCGCCGTGCACCAGGACAGCTGGCTGGTGCACACCGAGGCGAGCGAGTACGCGTACACCCGTGACTGGGCGCACTGGATCCGCGACCACACCGGCCCCTGGGCCCGGGGCCTGCTCTGGGCCTCCAAGCGGGAGCCGGGCGACCGCGCGGTGGTCCTCTTCGGCGACCGCTGCCCGCCGGGGACCGTCGAGGTCGTCGAGGACGGCGTCGTGGACTTCGGCACGGACGAGGGCCAGGAGTGGCTCAACTCCCTCCTTGAGCCGTACTTCGTCCGGATCGCGCCCTGAGCCCCGCTCCTTCCCGCCCGCCGCGGGCCCCGCCCGTCGCCGTCCGCCGCGGGCCCACCCCGCCCCTTCCCCGCCGTGCGGGCCCGCCCCGCTCCTCTCACCCCGTGGAGGCCCCCGTGACCACCGAAGACGCCACAGCCCCCGCCGGTGCCGACGGCCTCCGCGCCCAGCGCGACGAACTCCTCGACATGCTCTCCGGGCTTGCCCCCGACGACCCGGACGCGCCCGAACTGCACGCCCGCGCCGGGTTCCTCGGCTTCCTCGCGTTCATGGAGGACTGGCGCCCGGACGACCTGAACCAGGCGGCCACGGCGTTCGACGCGGCCTTCCTCGCCCCCGGCGACTCGGCCGACTGGAGCCTGTGGCGGGCCTCGTACGCCCACGTCGTCGCGTTCCGCTACGAGGCCGACCCGGGGCCCGAACTCCTCGACGAGGCACTGCGCCGCTACGAGGAGGCGGTCCGCTGCGAGGGCCTCGACGACGCCGTCGTCCTCGGCATCCGCGCCAACCAGGGCCACCTGTACCTCCAGCGCAAGCTGCGGCACGGCGGCACCGCCGCCGACGCCGAGGCGTCCGCCGCGCACTACGGGGCGGTCCTCGACGCGGGTCATCCGTCCAGCGACCTGCAGGAGGTGCGGTACGGCCTGGGGGTCGCGCTGGCGGAGCTGGCGTTCGCGTCCGGGAGCCTCGTGGCAAGGACGGTCGAGCGGGCCCGACTAGAGGAGGCCGCGGCGGAGTTGGACCGCGCGCTCAGCGAGGTGCGGCAGCGCCCGGGGGACGAACCGCCCTGGGTGCGGGACGCGGTGCTCCGCTCCGTCTACGTCCGCAGCGCGGTCTGGAGCGCCTGGCCCGATCCGCAGCAGGCCGAGGCCCTTGAGGGGAAGGTGCTCGACCTGCTCGACGACCCGGGGTACGAGGCGCTGCTCGGTCCGGGCCACTTCGACGGCTTCGGGAAGATCCTCTACGAGCGGGCGACACACCGTGGTGACGCCGCGGGCCGTGACCGGGCCATCGACCTGATCCGGCGCGCGATCGCGGTATGGCGGCCCGAGCGGGACGGCGGCGTCGCCAGGACGGCGCTGTGCCTGGCCCAGTTCCTCCAGGCGCGCTACTACGACGACAAGGACATACGCCGCGTCCAGGAAGTCGCCGAGGTCGCGGAGCTGGTCCTCGCCGAGGGCCGGGCCGAGGACCGGGTGTCCCGCGTCGTGCACGCGGGCGGGCAGATGATGGCCGGCTGGGCCCGGTTCGTCCTCCACGAACGCGGCCTCGTCCCGGACTCCGGCGACGCCATGTCCGCGGCCATCCAAGGGGTGATGGACGCGGTGGAGGAGGGGTCGCTCTACTTCGACCACAGCGGCGGCGTCGAGGGCATGCCGGGCTGGTCGTCCGGCGCCACGCCGTCGGACGAGCTCGTCCCCCGCCTCGACCGGGCGTTCGCCGCCTGGAGCAGGGAGGAGTCCGAGGAGCACCGCGCGGAGGCGGCCCTCGAAATGCTGCGGTACATGCCGCACATGCCGATGTTCTTCGACCGGGCGAAGGAGAAGGACGCGCTGGTCGCCTGCGTCCTCGCGTTCCGCCCGGACGACCCCGACTGGCAGCGGCAGGCCCACGCCGCGGTCGGCAACGTACGGCTTCGGGACTCCGTGGCAGGACTCGACAACCGGTTCGACGACATCGTCGACCACTTCATACGGGCCGGAGCCCGCCCGGCCACGGGAGCACCGGGAGCCTCCGGGGACGCGGACGAAGCCGGTGCCGTGACGGACGCGGAACAGCAGCACCAGCACGCCGCGGAGATCGGCTACCTCCAGGCCCTCGGCGCGCGCTCGGAGCACGCAGCGACCGGCGACGACCGGGACGCCGCCCGGGCGATGTGGGCGCGCCTGCGCCACAGCCCGCAGATCACCGAGCACAACCGCCGCCTCCTGGACGCCAAGTACGCCGCGGCCGACACCCTGGACGCCGTGGCGCGCGGCGACGTGGCCGAGGCCGACCGGCACATCCGCGTCGCCGCCGAGGCCCGCGACGGGCTCGCGGACGACCACCCGGCACGCGCCGAACTCGGCACGGTCCTGGAGGACCTGCTCCACGCCCGCGACCGGCTCGCCCGCACCCTCGGGCTTCCGCCCGCACCGCCCCTCGCCGACCGGCTCAGCGCGGCCCGGATGCGCGTCGAGGCCCGCCGCCTGCCGCGCGACCGCCGGGCCAGGGTCCTCGGCGACAGCGGCGCCGCGCGCCTGGGGCGCGCCGCCGACCCCTGGGACCCGGCCGCGTTGCGGGAGGCCATGGAGCTGCTGCAGGACGGGTACGACCTGGCCGAGCAGGGCAGCGACGACAGCCTGCGGTACGCCACGGGTCTCGGCGGAGGCCACTGCACCCTCGCCGAGGCGGAGCGCGACCCCGACGCCCGCGCCCGTTCCCTCGCGACCGGCATCGACCTCCTGGAGACGGCGCTGCGCGGCTGCGGCGGCCCCGAGCACCGCCTCTACGCCCACACCGGCCGCACGCTCGCCCACGCCCTGCGCCTGCGCGGCGACCTCGACACCGCACGCCGCACCGGCCTCGACGCGCTCCGCGGCCACACCTGGGCGGCGCTCCTGCAGTCCGGCACCGGCCACGCCGCGCAGGCCGCCGCCCAGGCCACCGACGCCGCGCTCGAAGTCGCCGCCTGGTGCCTGCGCGACAACGCCCTGGAGGAGGCCGTGCAGGCGCTCGACGCCTGCCGCGGCCTGGTCCTGCACGCGGCCACCACGTCGAGCACCGTGCCCGAACGCCTCGTCGCCGCCGGCCACGAGGAACTGGCCCGGGAGTGGCGGGAGTCCGGCGCGGAGGCCGCGCTCGACCCGGCCGCCGCCGCGCCGACCCTGCCCAGCTCGCTGCGCCGCCGCGTGCTCGCCGCCCTCACCGGCTCCGCCGGCGCCCAGGACCGGCTCCTCGACCCGCCCACGACGACCGAGATCGCGGCGGCCCTGCGCACCCAGGGCAAGGACGCGCTGGTCTACCTGGTGCCCGCGTCCGACGACATCGGCGGCACCGCCGCCGTCGTCACGTCGAGCGGCGACGCGACGTGCGTACCGCTGCCGCTCCTGACCCGGGACGCGGCGCCGCTGCGGGAGTACGCTCCCGCGGCCACCACCACCCCTGTAGCCGCCGCCGCCCCCGCAGCCGCCGCCCCCGCAGCAGCTGCCACCGCCGCCGCCCCCACAGCCCCTGCCGCCGCAGCCGCAGCCACCGCCGCAGTCACCGCCACCGATGCCGCAGCCACCGCCGCCCGCGACCTGGGCCCGGTGCCGGGCGCCGCGCCCGGCCGCCGCCCGCGGCTGCCCCTGCGTGCCCGGCTCGACAGGCTCTGCGGCTGGGCCTGGTCCGCCGGGGTCAAGCCGCTCCTCGACACCTTCGCCGCCCCCGCGGGGCGCGGCCCGCGCCTGGTCCTCGTACCGATGGACACCCTCGGCCAGGTGCCCTGGCACGCCGCGTGGACCGAGGGGCCCGACGGCCGCCGCCGGTACGCGCTCGCCGACGCGGAGATCTCCTACGCCGCGTCGGCGCGGCTGCTCTGCGAGGTGGCCGCCCGCCCCGCCGTCCCGCACACGGGTGCCGCCCTGGTCGTCGGCGACCCCACCGGCGACCTGCGGTACGCGGGCGAGGAGGCCGACGCCGTGCAGCGCGTCTTCTACCCGCGCGGCCAGTTCCTCGGGCGCCGCGCGGCCGGGGGCGGCGCCGGTCCGGGGACGCCGCACGAGGTGGTGTCCTGGCTGACGCGCGACGGCGGCGACGACGGCGCCGTCCTGCACCTCGCCTGCCACGCCGCCGTCACCCCCAGCGCCCGGCGCAGCTCCCACCTGAGCCTGTACGGCGGCGAGTTGTCGGCTGAGGAGCTCACCGAGGCGGTCGGCGCGGGCCGCCGGGGACGGCTCGGCCTCGTCCTCCTCGCCGCCTGCCGCAGCCATGTCTCCGGACACGGCCACAACGAGGCGTACAGTCTCGCGACCGCGTTCCTCGTGGCTGGCGCGCGGTCCGTCGTGGGCTCGCTCTGGCCGGTGCCCGACGACGCCACGTCGGTCCTGATGTTCATGGCCCACCACTACCTCAGGGCCGAGGGCGAGCCGCCCGCACGGGCCCTGCGCCGCGCCCAGCTGTGGATGGTCAACCCGGACCGGGTCCTGCCACCCACACTCCCCGCGTCACTCGCGTTCCGGGCCCGCCGCGTCGACCCGGACGACCTGAGCGCGTGGGCGGGCTTCACACACCTGGGTCAGTAGGCGTCAGCAGGCGTCCGGCGGGTCAGCAGGCGTCCGGCACGACGGTACGCAGGCTGATCGTCCGGGCGGTCCAGCGGCCGGGCGGCCCGGAGCTGACGCCGCCGAGGTCACGGCCGACCGCTTCGGGCGGGTCGAGCCGCAGCGCCCCCGTACCGAAGTCGACGACGGCGTCCCGCGCCCCCGAACGGTCCGCGTCCCACGCGGGCAGGTGGAACGGCAACGTGTTCAACTCGCCCTCGGCGACGACGAGCTTCAACCAGTCGCGCGCGAACGCCCCCGGCACGGCCGCCCGGGACGCGGGCAGCGACAACTGCACCGGCTCCCCGTCCAACGCGTGTCCCGTGCGGCCCGGCCCGATGAAGTGGCCCGGAAACAGCGCGGAATGACTCCCGAAGCTGTCGGTGAGATCGAGCAGCAGACACCACAGCGTGCGCCCGGGCGACCGGTTGTGCAGCCGGATCGACACCCACGGCTCCCGCGGCTCCGCCCCCTCAGGCCCGTACGCACAGACGATCTCACCGCTCCCGTCCGGCACCAGCACCTGTCCTGGCGGGGCGCCCCAGGGCGCGATCTCCACCTGGACCAGGTTGTCGAGCACCGAGGGCCGCGGCGCCAGATCGCGGATCTGATGCCAACGGGTGAGGTGCGACAGGCAGCTCACGAGCCGCGGTACGTCGCCGGGCCCGGCGAGGGGGAGCGGCGCGGTGAAGGGGGTGTCGTCGCGCCGGAGGATGTGGGCGAGGCCGTCTCGGGGGGATATGCGGAAGTGGAGGTCGGCGGGGGCGGAGGGGGTGGCGGTGGCGTCCGTGTCGGCGGGGGTGGGGGCGTCGGCTCCGGGGGCGGCGGAGGTCAGGCGGAGCAGGGGGGAGGGGCCGCTGTCCGGGCCGGAGGTCGCCAGGGCGTGCTGGAAGTCGGCCTCGAAGGCCGGGGGTTGAGCACCGACAGGTTCAGTCGCACATGGCCCGCCCGAAGGCGTCACGAAGCTCACCGTGGCGGGCGCCAGAGCCAAGGCCGACAGGGCCACCGCGTACACCCGCCCGGCGTCGGGCTCCCACCCCAGCGGGTCCACGAGGGTCCGGTCGGCGTACACCTCGCGCGCCCGCAGCTCCCGGACCCGGGGTTCCTGCGCCTGAGGTCCCCGGCCCTGCGCGGACCCCTCAGCCACGCCCCCGACCACCCGCTCGCCCCCGACCCCCCGTTCGGCGCCCCCGGCACCCTCGTCCCCCACAACCCGGAACTCCGTCCCCGAAGCCCCCGCCCCATCCCCAAGCCCATGCCCCGTCCCGCAGTCGACCTCCCACCCCCGCGCGCCGAACCGCAGCAGATACGGCCCCGGCACCCGGGCCACGGCCCCACCCAGGAACGGCAGATCGGCGACGCCCCCCGGAGCAGCCGGAAACAGCACCGGTTGCTGCCCGACGCCACCGCGCTGCACGCGCGCGTCCGCCGCCGCGAGAAGATTCCGGTACGTCACGTCGGGCCCCGCGTCCCGGACGGCGCCGAGGAGGGCGTACGTGAACGCGCCGTGCGGTCGACCGCCGAACTCCCCCTCGTACGAGAGCTGGTCGAGCCGACTGGCGGCGAGCAGTACGTGCTGCGCGGCGTCCTCGCGTACAGGCACGTCCCGGGCCTCGGCTGTGCGGGAGGCACGCGGGTGCGACGGCTCCGAGGCGGGCGCGGGCGCGAACCGGGCGATGAGCCCCTCCGGCTCCCGGGTCGCACCGCCGGAGAAACAGCAGTCGAGGACGGCGGCGACGTGCGCGCCGCGTGCGGCGACGGCGTCGAGCAGCGCACCGAGGCGCTTGTCGGACAGCGGCCCGTCCGCGCACAACAGGGCCTGGTTCCGGCCGGTCGCCTCGACGAGCAGATCGGCACCCGCGGCCCAGGTGTGCGTGCCGTGCCCGGAGAACCAGAACAGCGCCGTGTCACCGGGCCCCGCCGCACCGAGAAAGCGCCGGATGCCGTCCTCCACCACGTCCACGGTCGCCTCGCCGTCACACACCAAGGCGGTCCTGGCGGAACCGTTCGTACGCCGGGTAAGCAGCTCACGGGCGGCGGTGACGTCGTTGACGCAGCCGCGCAGGGGCCTGGCGAGCCGCGGATCGTAGGCGTTGACGGCAGCGAGGAAGGCGAAGATCGATCCCATGCCGGGAGTCTGACAGCAGACCGGCACCGACGAAATGCTTCAACTGGGCGTCAGCAGGCTGTATTTGGGGCCGGATCGGGTCCCTCCGGAGATCAGGAGGCATCCTCTGGAGGGGTTGGCCCGCCGTGCCCGCTTCGATGCGGCGGTGGATGAAGTCGCGGGTTGCCCCTGGCGGCAGTGCGACGCTATGGCTGGTCCGAGCTGCCCGCCGCTTCGCGGACAGCCGCGACCGAGTGGTTGCGGTGGTCGCGGATTTCCGATGGCCCAGCGGGTGGGAGTGTCGCGGAAACAGGTGGAACGGTGGGTCGGCGATGCCGAGTTGACCCCGCACGCAAGAAGTTGACCCCGCACGCAAGAAATCGTGAGGACGCCGCGCGGGCGTTGGGAGTGGATGAAGAGATGCTGTGGCCGCAGACCGTAAAGGACCGCATCAAGACCGGCGCCGACCGCGAGATCATCCACAGCTACCCGTATCGCTCGGCCTGCCCTTCGACGGTGTGGTCCGATCTCGTCGAGGGCGCCGAGTCCGAAGTCTTCCTGGCCGGATACACGAACTACTTCTTCCGGACGCAGATCCCGCGGTTCGCCGACATCGTGCGCCGCAAGGCCGAAGCGGGCGTGAAGGTGCGCTTTCTCGTCGGCGATCCGGAGGGGGAGGTGACGCGGCAACGTGAGGTCATCGAAGACGTCGCCCTGAGCGTGTCCACTCGGATCCGGATCACGCTTGAGCACCTTGAGCGACTGGGGTCCCTCCCCGGCCTGGAAGCGCGTCGCGTCAGTGCGGAAGACGCCGTGAACCATGTGTCCCTGTCGGTGTTCCGCTTCGACGACGACGCATTGGTGACGCCTCACCTGGCCCGGCTCGTGGGGCACGATTCACCGCTGCTGCATCTGCGCCGACAGGGCGACTCGGGCATGTTCGCGCGCTTCGCTGAGCATGCGGAAGAACTATGGGGCCGGGCGGTACCCCACCTCGGGGCTCCTTCCGGCTCCTGAGGCCACGGGCTCCAGCGGCCGGACTGCGAGCCGCAGGGCGGGCCCCGCTGCTACTGCCGAGACGCGCCGTCCGGGGCAACGCGCGTGCTTTGGCTGGTACGGCGCGGTCTTCGGCGCGGGGTGCTCCGCGAGCAGGGCCGGACAGGGCAAGGTGCCGTGCGACGGAGTCGGCGGGTCGGCCTCGTGGACCTCGTGATGGCTGGAACTGACGCCATGGGTGATCATCTGAATACGGACTGTCGTACCCCGTGGCTAGAGTTGCTCAGTAGTTCGCGATAGCTATGTGATCTGGCTGTGGTCGTTCGGGGGTGGACTGATGCTGTCAGGCTCGGGTGGTGCGACGCCGTCAGGGCGGTCGGGCGCCGCGTCGTGGATGCCGGACGTGCTCGGCGGCGTACGGGACGCCGCCGCTGATGTGGCCACGGAGTTCTCGTCCTTCGTCACGTTCAAGCAGCGCGTCGACGAGTTGATCCGTGACCTCAAGGGATCCCCGGCAGGCCCGGGCAAAGTGGGGCAGGAGCCGCTCGCGCGCGCCCAGTTCGGCGGCGGGGACGGGGCCTGGGCCGAGGCATCCGGCGTCTTCGGCGCGTACGAAACCGTGATCACCGAACTCGAGACCCTGTCCAAGCTCCTCTCCGACTCCATAGAGGGCATGGGCATCGCCGTCCTCGCCTCGCACAAGGGCTATCGGAACGTCGACGACGACATTCGCGATCGCATGGCGGAGATCAGCGCGGGGATCGCGGAGCGGTACGAGTCCGGTGGTGCGGGGGGCGCGGGGGGCGCCGGTGGCGGGGAGGGGCCGGGCCGGGCGGACCGGGGTCCGGCGGATCAGGGCCCGGCGGACCCCGGTCCGGCGGATCGGGCGGGCGACGCGGGAGGGACGATCTGATGGGCGGCAAGGGGAGCGGGGGCGGCGGTACGTCTTTCGAGTCCATGAGCCACGAGCAGATGCTGGCCTGGCTGGACCAGGCGAACAGCGGTCACGTCCAGGCGGCCGCCGACCGGCTCGTCGCCGCGGCCGCGGAGATCCGCAAGATCGCGGACGAGCTGAAGGTGCGGCCGCAGTGGGTGCGGTGGAAGGGCGAGGGCGCGACGGCGTTCCGTACGTGGAGCGGCGACCTGGCCAACTCCACGCACCGTCTGGGCGACTTCAGCGAGGAGTCCGCGAAGTGGCTCGCCCGGGCATCGGAGGCGATCGCCACGGCCCAGGCCTCGATCCCCCGCGACAAGGGCGCCGCGAAGGGGAACTTGGAGGCGGCCCGGGCCAACCCCAACGACCCGGACGCGCGGGCGGTCGGCGCCAAGTCGGCGGACGAGTTGGAGCGGATCGCGGCGGCCAAGGAGAAGGTCCGGCTGGAGGCTGCGGCGGAGATGCGGAAGCTGGGGCAGGCGTATCAGTTGTCGGCGTCGCAGTTGAGGGGGTTGGAGAGGCCTCGGTTTCGGCCGTTGCCGGTGGAGTTGAGGCCCGCGCCGTCGAGGAGCCTCCGCGATGTGGTTCCTGGTGGAGGTGGCGGGGTCGCGCCACCCGCCGGGGGGCCTGGGAGCGGCGCACCGGGTGTGGCGCCCGACCGTGAAGGACCTCAACCGCCACCTGCGGTCCCGGGACCCGGTGGGTCGGGACCAGGCCCTGACCATCCGCCGGGGACGGTGCCGCGACCGGTGCCCCAAGTCCCGGACCCGGTAGGCGTCCAGGTCGACGGTGCGGGCTCACTTCCTGATGCCCCGCCAGCACCGCAGTCGTCCCCTCCGGGGGCTCCGCCAGCCCCGGTCCGGCCTGATGGAACGACGCAACCCATAGGCCTGTTTCCGCCACCTTCGGGACGGCGGCCGAGTCCGCCCGTGAATCCCGTGGATCCGCCGGGTCCAGGGCCCGTGGGACCTGGCGGTCGTTCACTCCTGCCGCCTCGTGGCGGGCCGGTCGGACCTCCTCCCGGACGCCCTACGGGTGGTGGGCCGGTAGCACCTTCTCCCGGGCGTGCGGGCGGCGGGCTGGTAGGGCCGTCCCCTGGACGCACGACCGGTGGTGGACCGGTGGGACCGGCTCCTGGGCGTACGCCCAGCGGGGGACCGGCCCTGCCGCCCCCGCGGCCGACAGGCCCGGCACAGCCAGTGGTCGGTGGCACCCCCAGGGTTCCAACCGCGAGCCCACCTGCCGGACGTGAGCCGGGAGGCACGGGCATCATCGGTGGCCGTCCCACGCCGTCAGCCCCTGGCGGGCCGACTGGAGGGTTGCCCCGAGGGGCGGTCGCCGGGGGCACACCTGTCGGGGCGGGCCCGGGCGGGTCAGGCGCAGGGCGAGGGGCAGCGGCGGGGCAGCGGCCCATGGGTGCCACCAACGGCGTCGTAGGAGGGCAGCCCCGGCGACAGGGGCCGACGCGTGGCGCCATGCCGCCGAACAATGCTCAACCCTCACGTTCACGACGCGACGAGGAGCGGGACGCCAGACCGGACTACCTCACCGAGGATCCGGAGACCTGGCGTCCCGACGGTCGCCGGGTTGTACCGCCTGTCGTCGACTGAATTCCGCTGGCCCTCGGCCGCCCCCACCCACTGATCCCCCACCCAGAAACCATGAGGTCATGAGAGAGCAGATGGCTGCCAGGACACTGCACAACGGACGGAGGCGGAGCGTCGTCTCAGGTGCTGTGGGCATCCTGCTGGCAGGCGTCGTGGCCACGCCCGCTCACGCGGAGCCCGTGCGCGAGAAGCAGTGGCACCTCAGCGCCATGCAGGCCGAGAAGATCTGGCGGAGCAGCACGGGGAAGGGCGTCACCGTCGCTGTCATCGACACAGGCGTCAACTCCGACCTGCCAGATCTACGGGGACGGGTGCTATCGGGCAAAGACCTGGCGCCGACGAGGCCGGGTGACGAACGCACCGACCCGCAAGGTCATGGAACCTACATGGCACTCCTCATCGCGGGAACAGGCAAGGGTGATGGCGGAAACGGCACCTTCGGCCTCGCGCCGGGCGTCAAGCTTCTCCCTGTCCGGATCGCGGAGTACGGGCTGGATTCCAATCAGCACCTCGGCGAGGGCAACAGAGTGTTCAGCCAGGGCATCCGATACGCGGCCGACCGCGGAGCGAAGGTCATCAACATCTCGATGGGAATGACCAAGGGGTCCCCAGAGCTCACAGCGGCGGTGCGGTACGCCCTGGACAAGGGCTCGCTAGTTTTTGCGGGAGTCGGCAACGAGGGGATCTCGGAGCTTCGCTATCCGGCGGGCACACCAGGCGTGGTCGGCGTCGGAGCCGTCGGCAAGAACCTTCGTAAGACGAAGGAGTCCCAATACGGCCGACAGGTGGACCTCGCCGCACCAGGAGAAAAGATCTTCACGGCCTGCCCGAAAGGCGGAGGCGTCTGCGAAGGACACGGCACCAGCGACGCCACCGCCCTCGCCTCCGCCAGCGCCGCCCTCATCTGGTCCAAGCATCCGAACTGGACCAACAACCAGGTCCTCCGCGTCATGCTCAACACCATCGGCGCCCCCACGGACGGCGCCAAGCGCAACGACTCCATCGGGTACGGCATCGTCCGCCCCCGCGTCGCCCTGCAGAACCCCGGCGACCCAGGTCCGGCGGACGAATACCCCCTGCCGGACCTGAAGCAGTCCACGTCCACGTCACCCGCCCCCGCGCAGTCCAAGGCGGCGAAGCCTGACGACGGAGGCAGCCCCGCCGCAGCCCCCGAGACCGCCGACAGCGAAGGCGGCGGCACCGGCGCAACACCCTGGATCGTAACGGGCGTTGGGGCCACGGCGTTGATCGGTGGGGCGCTCGCCGCCCTGGCGGTCCGCAAGCGGCGGGCCGCGGGGCCGGTGCACGGGAGGCAATGAGATGGCGTGGGAAGAGTGGGAGCAGCTGAAAGCCGAGTCCGCGCGGAAACTCGCGGCGCGCACCCGCCTGAACAGCGTGGACCCCGCCACCGCTCAGCCCGTGGACGGCGACCTCGTCGTCCACGACGCCGAGCTGGGCCGTCTCGGCGGCATCGCCCACCGCCTCCGCGACCGCCTCCGCAAGGACTCCGACCACGCCCGCGAGGCAACCTTCGGCGCCGCCGTGGAACTGTGCAACGACGGACTTGGCATGGGCGCCGCCCTCACCACGCTCCACGACGCCTGGAACTCCAAGTCGAGGGCCCTCGTGGACGCGTGCGGCCACATCTCCAACCACCTCGACTTCACCCGCGCACAGCACAAGAAGGACGACGACAAGGTCGCCACGTCCGTCTCGGCATCAGTCATCAACAAGTACATGAAGTGACGGAGCCAGAGCGGGAGTTGAAGACAGAGGTAGAGGTAGAGGTAGAGACGGTGACGGGGCGAGGGGCATGCTGACCGTTCAGGACCTTCTCGGGCTGAGACTGGGCAAGCTGGCGTCCGCCGTCGACGACTGGGAGGCGATGGCGCGGCGCCTGAGCGACCTGGCCACCGGCGGAGGCGGCGCCGAAAGCGCGGTCCTGCTGAAGCACAAGGCGGAACTGGCCGACTGGAAGGGCGTCAACGCCACGGTGGGCAAGGCGTTCGTGGTGAAGACGGCATCCGAGTTCGACGACGCCGTCACCTCGGCGCAGAGCGTCCTCGCGGTCCTTCAGGGCGCGCTGAAGGCGTTCGCCCAGCACAAGGACGAGATGGAGCGCGTCGCGGACGGTGCCGCGAAGCGCAACATCCGCATCACCCCGGCGGGCGGCGCGGAGGCCCGCTCGCCGCGGGACGCCGCCAAGGACGGCACTCCCACGCAGGCGGACCTCGTCGCGGTCATGCTGGACGCGACCCGCGTCCTGCGCGAGGCGGACGAGACGGACCACATCGCCGAACGCGCCCTACGCGCACTGGCACACGGCAAGCACGACTTCTCCGACGTCCGCGTGAACAGCCTCGACCACGCGAAGGACCTCCAGGGCCGGGCGGACGCGGACCGCTGGGCGAAGGAGATCGCCAAGGGCGACGTCGCGCGGTGGAGCGACGAGAAGCTGAGGCGCTTCAACGACGACCTCGCCCGCTACCGCGACACCCCCGCCTTCGGCGAACGCTTCGCCACCGAGCTGGGCGCCGAGGACACCCTCCGCTTCTGGCGCGACCTCGCCGTCCCCGCCGGGACGATGGGCGTGGTGGGGCCCGAACGTGCGGAGATCCTCGGCGGTGTCCAGGAGAACCTGAGCCTCACGCTCGCCGGGGCCACCAAGGTCGACAGCCCGGCGATGGACGCGTGGAAGAAGGACATCATCGAGGCCGGCGGCCAGCGGCTTCCCGCCGCTCCAGGCATGAGTGGAGGCACCCCGCCGTACGGCTTCGACGTCATGTCGAGCCTGATGCAGAAGGGGAAGTTCGACACCAAGTTCCTCCAGGACTACGGCGGCAGACTCCTGGACCACGAGAAGGGTCTCCCCCTCTTCGAGTCCCGGGCCTCCGCGGACCAGCTCAACCACCTCCCTGGCGATGCCCCCAACGACGCGGTCTCCGGCTTCATGGAGTCCCTCGGCCACAACCCAGAGGCCTCCCTCCAGTTCTTCCACAGCGGCCCCGACGCCAAGAGCAACTGGGACTACCTCGTCGGCCACGGAGAGGGCTCCCGCAACAGCCTGTACGACGCCGTGAAGCCGCTGGGAATTGGCAGCGGCCCGCGCGACCAGTACGAGACGAGCCTCGGCCACGCCCTGGAATCGGCGGCCAACCAGACCCCCCACGACGCAGACGGCTCCCGAAAGCCCCACTCGGACGCAAGCGCATCCTTCGTCAACCGCCTCGTGGACTACTACGGCAACAACCCGGAAATCCTCGAGGACTCGAAGCTGCGGGGCAGCATGGGGAACATCACGGCGGAGTACATGCGGGACTTCCAGGACGGACTCAACGGCGAGAGGCCGCTGCCGACAAACGGCAGTAACGCGAGCCTCGGCGGCCTCAGCGAGACCAGCGTGGAGAATTTCCTCGGAGCGGTGGGCACAGACCCCGGAGCCTACGGTGCCATTCTCAATGCCCAGCAGTCCGTCACGACGCAACTCGTAGACGAGACTCTCCAGAACCCCCACGGTCTTTCAAGGGACACGGTCAACGACGACGTTAACAACAAGGTCGCCCCGGGCTCCGAGATCGCCGGAATCATGGCCGAAGCTCGCACACGATCCGTCTACGACGAAAGAATCGCGTCCGACGAGGAATTCAACACGGGCATCAGCACGGCGGGCAAGTGGGCGGAGCGTGCTGTCAGCCTCGGAGTGAGCGGGATCCCTTACGTCGGCGATGTCGTTGGATGGATCGCCGAGGATGCGCGTGAGAGTGTCGTTGAGCGGTACAGCAGGGATTCCAGCGAAGATGCGGAACAGGAAAGGCAGGAGTTCCTGAAGGAGCAGCGGCGGCAATCTAGCGGTAGCACATTTGACGCCGTGTACAGCGCGGCCAGGCAGCATGGGTACAGCCATGATGAGGCAGTGGTTGTAGCAGACACTGCGCAACGAAGCACGAAACTGCACTATGAGATCGCCCGCCAGGACGAAGGCAGAGCAGGTTGATGACCGGGACCGCGGCGCCGAAGCGCAAGAGGAACTTCTGGGTGGCCCTCTCGGTGGCCCTGGTTTCTGCAGTTGGTCTGGCCGTTTGGCAATTTTGGCCCGCCAGTGCACCCGCCGTCTCGGTACCGGACCAGGTGTGCGGACGTACACTACCGGGGAAGCTCGCGGCCGACCTTCTGCCGAAGAAGGGGAGCAAGTATTGGGAGAACTTCGGGCCGGGGGAAGAGTTCGGTGTTCCCTATACCGGGCAAACTCCTGATTGCACTATCGCGGCCGGTGATCGAGAAATCTCGGTGGAGTATTTCCCATACGCGGATCTGGGAAATATCAAGACCATCGACGACGCGATGGAGAAGGTTCAACGGGAAGCCGAGCAGCCAGGGGCCGCCCCGCTGCAACTCGGTGAAGCCCGAGGGTATGCCTCGAAGCGTGCCGCCGTCCTGCTCCTGAAGTGCCCGACCAAGGACTACCCACGCGTCATTGAGGCCAGCGTCTACGACATCGACCGCTCCCCGTCAGCCGGAACAAGCGCCAAGGCCTTCGCCGAACTGACCGCCGAAACCCTCCGCCTGGCCGCCCAGAAGGTCTACAAGTGCGGCACCAGCCAGCACCTCCCCTCCGGCTCACCGAGCCTCGGCCGGCCGAGGAGCGAGTGACGACTGCCGAGTACCGAGTACCGAGTGACAGCAGGAGCACGGCGAGAGGCCTCAAGGAGACACCCTCGCCGTGCCCGCGTAACCCTGACTGCCGTCCGTCGGCTGCCGTGAGCCGCCGTCAACTACCGGAGCAGTACTGCTGCTCCTTCCCAATGGACCGATACATGCAATCCGCGTTCTCCAGAAGCTGGAGCACAGCGTCCCGGTTCCGGGACGTCTCGCGTTCGATGACCTCGTCGGGCGGGTAGAAGCCCCCGCCGCCCGAGCGCGGGTACATCTCGAAGGTGTAGCTGAAGATCTTCTGGTTGCCCCACAGCCAGTCGTCGATGGAGCCGTCGGTGATGTAGAGGTCGCTGGCCTGTTCGGGGGTGTAGCCGTTGCTCGCGGCCATCTTGCGGCCGACGGCCGCGTGCGCGTCGCGGTCGTCCTGGGTGAGGCCGGGGGCCGTGTCGGCGGTGGTGTAGCCGTAGGGCCACAGGATCAGTTCGCTGTACGTGTGGAAGTCGATGCCGGCCTTGATCTGCTGCTTGCCGCCGACGACCCGGCTGCGTACGAAGTCCGCGACGACCTTGACCTCGGGGGCGGACTCGGCGCGCGGTCCGCGGTAGGTCTCGGAGCCGGTGGAGCCGGAGGAACCACCGCAGCAGCCCCACTTGAAGTTCCAGTTGCGGTTCATGTCGGTGCCGACGTTGGCCGAACCGGCGTTGGGCTGGCGGTTCTTGCGCCAACTGCGGTAGGAGCCACTGGCGATGTCGTACTCGCCGCCGTCGGGGTTGAGGTCCGGCACGATCCAGATCTCGCGGGAGTCGACGACCTTCTTGACGCGGGCGTCGGTGGAGTAGCCGGCGCCCAGTTCGCGCATCAGGTAGAGGGCCATCTCCACCGTGAGGTGCTCACGGGCGTGCTGGTGGTGGGTGAAGAGGACCTCGGGCTCGGCCTCGTCCGTGCCGACGTTGTCGCTGATCTTGATGGCGACGATGTCGCGGCCCTGGTGGGTCTTGCCGATGACGCGCTTGCTCATCAGGTTCGGGTACTGCTGGAGCCGCTGGTCGATCTCCGCGTTCATCTCGGCGTAGTTGTGGTAGCGGGAGTCGGCGGGCGGGAAGTCCCGCACCTCGACGCGCTTGCCGTCGGTGCGGGCGGGCGGCGCGGGCAGCACCTTCAGCTTGTACCCGAGGGCGCGCAGCTTCTTGGCCTGGGCGGCGTCCGCGGTGACGACGACCGCGTGGTCGTCGGCCTCGTCGATGGACACGCCGGTGGCGGCGACCGCCGTGCGCGCGGCGGGGGTCGAGGGACCCGGGATGGAGTACTGGCGGACGTCCTCGTCGGCCGCGGTGGCGGCGGCCGCCTTCTTGGCCGAGGGGGACGAGGAGTCGGACGCGTTGGCGCTGAGGGGCGCCGCGACCGCGAGGGCCAGCATGGCCGCGAGGGCCGCTGATCTCTTTCCGCGTATGCGAAGTCGCATGAATGCTCCTGTGGGGGTGGGGGGTTGTGCCGTGCGGCGTGCGGCTTGCGAGGAGGAGCGGGGTGCGCGGCGTACGCCGAGTGCGGCGCGTACGTCCGGTGGTACGGCCGTGCGGGCCCATGGTCGTGGCATGGCATGCTCCGGTCAATGGCGCCTTTGAGCCGTCCCTGCGCACCTCTTGTGCACCAGGAGTCTTTGCGCTTTCTTGATCGCATGGCTGAAATCACGGGTGGCGAGGTCGGTGAGAACGGCGGAGCGGGTGCGGGCGGGGGCAAGGTGCCGCTGCGCAAACCCAGCTGGAAGTACGTGGGCCCGGGCATCGTCGTCGCCGCGACCGGCGTCGGAGCGGGCGACCTCGTCGCCACCCTGATCGCGGGCAGCAAGTTCGGCTACACCCTCCTCTGGGCCGCGATCATCGGCTGTCTGGTCAAGATCTCCCTCGCGGAGGCCACCGGCCGCTGGCATCTGGCCACCGGCCGCACCCTCTTCGAGGGCTGGCGCAGCCTCGGCAACTGGACGACGTACTACTTCGGCGTCTACGTCGTCGTGTGGGGCTTCGTGTACGGCGCCACGGCGATGTCGTCCAGCGCGCTGCCGCTCGTCGCGCTCTTCCCGGACGGGCCCGGCCTGAAGACGTGGGCGGTCATCTGCGGGCTGCTCGGCCTCGCCTTCGTGTGGTTCAACCGGTACGCCGTCTTCGAGAAGGTCATGACGGTCGTGATCGGGATGAAGTTCCTGGTCGTCGTGTACGTCGCGATCAGGGTCGCCCCCGACCTCGGCAACGCGTTCGCGGGCCTCGCCCCGGTCCTGCCGGACGGCTCCATCCTCTACACCCTCGGCCTGATCGGCGGCGTCGGCGGCACGATCACGATGGCGGCGTACGGGTACTGGGTGAACTCCAAGGGCTGGACCGACATCACCTGGATCCGGGTGATGCGCCTGGACAACCGCGTCGCGTACATCACCACCGGCGTCTTCGTCGTCGCCATGCTCATCATCGGCGCGGAGCTCCTGCACTCCTCGCACATCGCGCTCACCTCGGGCGACAAGGGCCTGATCCAGCTCGGCGACGTCCTGGAGGACCGCTTCGGCGCGGTCACGGCGAACCTGTTCCTCATCGGCTTCTTCGCGACGTCGTTCGGCGCGCTGATGGGCGTGTGGCACGGGGTGAGCCTGATGTTCGCGGACTTCGTGGAGCGGTTCCTGCGGGAGCGGGGGGCCGGGGACGGAGCCGCGGTGTCCGAGGGCGCCGAGGGGGCGGCCGTCAGCGCCGACACGGGCTCGGACCCCGCCCCGGGGGTCGCTGCCGAGAGCGACATGGTCAAGGAGGTCGCCGCGGGCAGGCGCGAGAAGTCCCTGCCCTTCCGTGTCTACCTCCTCTGGCTCACCTTCCCGCCCATGGGCCTGCTCTTCCTCGACGAGCCCTTCGGCCTGGTCGTGGCGTACGGCGTGCTCGGCGCGTTCTTCATGCCCTTCCTCGCCCTCACCCTGCTCTGGCTCCTCAACACCTCGCGCACACCCGCCCCGTGGCGCAACAGCTGGTTGAGCAACGGCATGCTGACGATCGCGGGCCTGCTGTTCCTGGTGCTGTGCGTCAAGCAGGTCATCGACGTGGACTGGGAGCGCCTGTTCTAGTGCGTGCGGCAGCGCCGCCGGGGGAGCGGCGGCGCTGCGGACAGAGGGTGACCCCGGACGGTACGGCTACGGAAGCCCGTGTACGTGCGGACCCACGGCGTTGGACCACGCGTTGCCGTTGGCCGCGTCCCAGTTGGTCGACCAGGTCATCGCGCCCCGGATGCCGGGGTAGGTCCTGGACGGCTTGAAGGAGCCGCAGTTGGTGCCCTTGGCCAGGCAGTTGAGGGCGTTGTTGACGACGGACGGGGCGACGTAGCCCGATCCGGCGCCGCGCGTCGACGCGGGGGTGCCGATGCCGACCTGGGACGGCGCGAGCCCGCCCTCCAGCTGGATGCAGGCGAGGGCGGTCAGGAAGTCCACGGACCCCTGGCTGTACACCTTGCCGTCGCACCCGAGCATGGAACCGCTGTTGTAGTACTGCATGTTGACGACCGTGAGGAAGTCCTTCACGTTCAGAGCCGTCTTGAAGTACTCGTTGTTCTTGTTCTGCATGTCGATGGTCTGCGGCGCCATCGTCAGGACGAACCCGGGACCGGCCTTCTGCCGCAGCGACTTCAGCGCCTGCGTCATGTAGGTGGAGTTGAGCCCGTTCTCCAGGTCGATGTCGACGCCGTCGAACCCGTACTGCTGCATGAGGGAGTGGACGGAGTTGGCGAAGTTCGTCGCGGCGGCGGAACTGTTCACCGCGACCGCACCCCGCTCACCGCCCACCGAGATGACGACGGACTTGCCCGCCGCCTTCTTCGCCTTGATGTCGGCCTTGAACTGATCGACGGTGTACCCGCCGAGCCCGGCCGAGTCCAGCTTG
The DNA here is from genome assembly GCF_055594065.1 of Streptomyces sp. NPDC040610. Taxonomy (NCBI): domain Bacteria; kingdom Bacillati; phylum Actinomycetota; class Actinomycetes; order Kitasatosporales; family Streptomycetaceae; genus Streptomyces; species Streptomyces sp. NPDC040610. The sequence continues at coordinate 671,592 of NZ_JBVIXA010000001.1, forward strand.
AAGGTCACCTGCCCAGGCGTCCCGGTGGCATCGGCGAAGGCCACGGCGATGATGTCGTACTGGTCCTGCACCTGGCTGAGCTTCTGCACGGTGGCGCCGTTGTTGAAGTTCTGCCAGTAGCCGGTGAGGGCGTGCTTGGGCACGGCGTTGGCCTGCGCGGCCGCCTTGGCCTGCGCCGGCCGCCGCGTATCGGCGTCCGCCGTCGGTGCACCGGCGGTGAAGAGTCCGGTCAGGGCCAGCCCGAGTGCGGCCAGCGCGCCGGCGAGGGCACCGGCCCGGCCGCGTGGGCGTATGTGTGCGCGGTCCACTTCTGCCTCCGTGGGGGGAGTTGTGGGGGGAGCGGCCCACTGAGGGCCGGGAGGAAACGGTGGCCACCGCTGCTTACTTGGTCGTACAAGGTGGTCCAGACCAATGGGGTTGTCAAGGGTTTTGGCGGGGGTGGGGGCGTGATGGTGCGTCAGGTGGGGTGGTGGGGCGGGACTACGTGCAGTAACCGCGCCGCTTCCTTCGTGGCCGTATCTGCTCGGTCGTGACTGGCGGGCAACTGGGGCGAGGGCGTCGCTCCGGCAAACCTTGTCGGCGTTCAAACCGCCATTGCTCCACGCTCCGGCGAATGGCGTGAACGCGTCGCCCGCGCACATTGATGGCTACGCTACGTAGTAGTGGCGCGTCAGGGGCCTCAGATGGAACCTCAAGTTCCGTTCCCCTGTGGCTCATTAAGGTCGCGTCATTGCTCAATCTTGTGCCGCAATTCACCTTGACTTGGGGAACTTGCCCCGCGTTAACTCACTCCGCCTGCAAACTGTGAAGCTTTCGTGACTCTGGGGTGGGGACTGTGGGGTTGAGGTGGGGGCGTAGCCATGCCCGGGTGCGTGAGAGATCACGCCGCGCAACGGGGGGAGTGTTGGCGGCGGCCGTGCTCCTCTCCTTGCTGCCCGGGGTCGCGTTCGCCGTTCCCGATGGCGAGGCACAAGCCTCGACGTCGGGCTCCGCGCGGACGGAGCAGACGGCTTCGGAACGGGCGGCGGCGACCGGTGAGCCCGTCGAAGTCACCGCGGAGCGCACCGAGTACACGACGACCACGGCCAACCCCGACGGCAGCTTCGTGCTGACCCAGTCCACGGAGCCGCAGCGCGCCCGGGACGGGAGCGGGGCCTGGAAGGACATCGACGTCACGCTGGAGAAGCGTGCGGATGGCACCGTCGGGCCGAAGTCGGCCGTGGTGGATCTCGCCTTCTCGGGTGGTGGTAGCGGCGCGGGGCTGCTGAGCCTCGGAGCGGGTGAGCAGCGGCTCAGGCTCGGCTGGCCGACCTCCCTTCCCGAGCCGTCACTCGACGGCGCCACCGCCACGTACGCGAACGTGCCCGTCAACGGCGTGGACCTGCAACTGACCGCGACGGCCGAGGGCTACCGCGAAGTGCTCGTGGTCAAGTCCGCCGACGCCGCCGCGAGTCCGGCGTTGGAGAAGGTCAGGCTCACCGCGCGCGGCGAAGGCCTGAGCGTGACACCCGGCGAGGGTGGAGGGCTGCGTGCGGTGGACGCCGACGGGAACGCCGTCTTCCGCGGGCCATCCGGTCAGATGTGGGACTCGGCGGGTGATGCCGCGCCCGCGTCTCGCAAGGGGCTGCGGTCGGCCGCCGCGGGAGCGCGGCCGACCGAGAACGGAGCCCCTGAGGACCCGGCGCAGCCCGGAGCGGGCGACGCGACGGCCGACCTGCCCGTGTCCGTCGTGGACGGCGCGGTGTCGGTGACCCCCGACCTTGATCTGCTGCGCGGAAAGAAGACCGTCTACCCGGTCTTCATCGACCCGTCGGTGGGCCTGGGCAAATCCGAGTGGACGAAGCTGTCGTCGGACGGCGACAAGTTCTGGAAGTTCAGCGAGCCCGAGGGGGTGGGGCGCTGCGGCATCGCTGACGACTACTACTGCGACCGGAACGGCTACACCGACCGGATGTACTTCGAGTTCGGCCCGTCGAAGCTGGCAGGCAAGCACGTCCTGGACGCCACTTTCCGGGCGTACGAGACCTGGTCGTACAACTGCTCGCCGCACTGGGTCGACCTGGAGCGCACCGACAACATTTCCGAGGGCACACGGTGGCCAGGGCCGAAGCAGCTGAACCAGATGGGAGACCGTTACGTCTCGGCGGGCCGCGGCACCCTGTGCACGCCTGAACAGCCGAACTCCTGGATCGAGTTCAACGACAACCCCGCCGAGAAGGACGAGAACCTCACCTCGACGGTGCGGGCGCTCGCGGGCGGCAAGATGTCCCGGCTCACGCTGATGCTCCGCGCCAAGGACGAGGGGGAGCCGCGGGCGTGGAAGCGGTTCGACAACAACGCCGAACTCAAGGTCCGGTACGTGCACAAGCCGGGGGTGCCGACGTCGGTCGGGGCGATTCCCGGGACGGGCAACAAGGCGCAGTGCCGGCCCGCGAAGGACCCCTTGACGGTGACGGTGGACACCCCGACAGTCCAGGCTCGCGTTCAGACCAAGGTCGAGCAGCACCAGGGTGATGAAGAAGGCTCTCTGCAGGCCGAGTTCGTGATGCAGCGCTCCAGCACGGATACGACGTCTGGCTCGTGGGCGAACGTGTGGACGGACTACAAGCCCGACAAGGGATGGGTCCCGGACGGCACCACGGAGACGGCGACCACGACCAAGCGCGCCGATGGCGGGCTGTATCGCTTCAGGGCGCGGACCCAGTCGCACTGGGCCTACGGCGGCAAGGACGGCGACCTCTTCTCCCCGTACTCGAAGTGGTGCTATCTGCGGATCGACTCGACGGCACCGAAGGAGCCGACGATCGTGTCGCACATGCCGTTCACGGAGTGCGTGGCCAACGACTGCGTGGCCAATGGACGCCCCGGGACGAACGGCGCCTTCACCTTCAAGCCGAACCGGGCCGACAAGGACGTGAAGCAGTACCGGTGGCGGCTCCTGACGTCGGAGGCGGACGCCACGCAGACGAGGCCCGCTCGGCCCGACGGCACGGCCCCCGTCGCCGTCAGACCGGGACTCGCAGGCACCCAGACGCTCTCGGTGGAGGCCAGTGACCTGCAGAAGGACAAGGAGGGCCGGGTGCGCTGGGGCCCGCCCGCGGAGTTCGTCTTCAAGGTCGGCGCCGCCGAAGGATCCACGGGGCGCTGGCGGTTCGACGACGCCGGCCCGGGGTCGAGCAAGCTGACCGCCGATGACACCGGCCAGGTCGGTGCACGCCACGACGTCATCCTGCGCGAAGAGGCGGCGACCGGCTGGTCGACGATGGGCCGCCGGGGTGCCGGGGACTACTCGCTGCGCCTCAACGACAACCTCAGCGACGAGGACAAGCAGGTCGGATACGCCTCCACCGACGGCGTCCCGGTCAACTCGCAGGACTCCTTCACGGTGTCCGCGTGGACGTACCTGACCGATGCCTCCGCCAACCGCGCGGTCCTGTCCGCCCCGGGCGAGCACGGCTCGGCCTTCACGCTCTACTACTCGTCCGCTGCCAAGAAGTGGGTGTTCAACCGCACCGACCAGGACAAGAACGGTCCTGTCTACATCCGGTCCCTGGCCGACGCGGAGAACCCGCCCCTGAAGGTGTGGACGCATCTCGTCGGCGTCTTCGACACACAGGGCGACGCGGACAAGAGCAACGACACGATCCAGCTCTACGTCAACGGACGCCCGCAGGGGAAGCCGGTGGTCCTCGCGGACGAGGCCGCCACGTACACACCGTGGACGGCCGACCGGAACATGATGGTCGGGCGCTCCAAGGTCGGCGGCGGCTACGGCGAGTACTTCCTGGGGCGCCTCGACGAGATCGCCACATGGCAGCGTCCGCTGGAGCCCGACGAGATCCGCGAGGAGAGCCGTCTGGAACGCAAGGGCGCGCCCACCAACGAACTGGTGGGGCACTGGGACGCCACCATCTCCTCCGGCGGCAAGGTCACGGAGAGCCCGGAGGACCCGGACGATCCGTCCAGCACGGCCTTCCCCTACCGCAGAGGCGCGATGGACCTGTCGGACTCGGGTGCCCGCCTCACGGGCGAGGACGCGACGGCGCTCGTCCTGGACGGCAAGAGCGGGTACGCCTCGGCGGCGGGACCCGTCGTCGATGAGACCGGGTCGTTCACGGTGTCGGCACGGGTGCGGTTGACCAAGTCCGAACTCGCGGGCAAGCAGGTCGGCTACCGAGGGCTCGTGGCCGGGCAGGCCACGCCGGTGGGCAAGGAGTCGTCGTGGGCGCTGTGGGTGGAGAAGACCGGGGACGACACCTATCGGTGGAAGTTCGGGCGGACCGCGGTCAGCGCCACCGGAAAGGTCGCCGGTAGCGCGGTCGTCGAGGCGGAGGACCCGATCGGCCCCGAGGAGTGGGACACCTGGGTCGACGTCACCGGAGTCTTCGACGCGGGTCTCGACTTCACGGACGACGAGGGCGACCAGCGCTTCGGCGTGGCCCGGCTCTACGTCGGGCAGTTCGTCCAGCAGGGCGAGGACGACGCCGGATTCGCACGGCCCCAGCAGGGCGACGGCGCCCTGACAGCGGGGCGCGGGGCGATGAACGGGACGACCGGCCACTACCTGCCGGGGGACCTCGCGAAGCTGCGCGTATGGGCCGGCGCGATGAACCGGGAGCAGGTCCGCGACCAGATCGCGGAGCCCTCGACGTAGGCGCGCTGCGGTTGCGGCTCAGAACCGCCCTTCCTCTGTCCTTTCTCTGCCTTTCGAACGCGTGGGGTCGTCGTTCGGCGACCCCACGCAAGGAGACACGTCATGAAACAGCTCGGCCTCGGGCTGCCCGGAACAAGTAGCTCCGTCAGACGCCGATGGAGTCTGCGGATCGCCGCCGTCACCGGCTTCGCCCTTCTGCCCGGCCTCCTGTCGCCGGTGGCGTTCACGGACACGGCGTCCGCGGCCACCGATCCGCTGGGCCGCCCCAAGCTGGACGCGCCACGCTCGGCGAAGGTGACGCCGTTCACAGCCAGGACGAACGACAAGAACGCCGCCGTCGTGCGGAAGTCCGTCGACGAGGGCCGGAAGGCGGTCGCGCGGGCGCGGGCCGACCAGCGCCGCACCGTGACCTGGCCCAAGAGCGGCACGGCGACCCTGGAAGTAGCCGGGTCCGGAGCCGCGAAGGCGGCTCCCGGAGCGCTGCCGCTCACCCTTTCGGAGCCCAAGGCCGCGAAGGGCGCACCCCTGCGGACCGCCGAGCAGCTCAAGGTCGAGGTCCTGGACCAGAGGGAAGCGAGCAGGCTCGGCGTCAAGGGCGTCGTGCTCACGGCCACCGGGCCCAAGGACGGCGGCAAGGCACGCCTTGGCATCGACTACTCGGCGTTCGCCTCGGCGTACGGCGGTGACTGGGCCGGCCGTCTTCAGGTCCTGAGCCTGCCGGACTGCGCCCTCGACACCCCCGGCAAGGCTGACTGCCGTACCCGAGAACCGGTCGAGTTCACCAACGACCGGCGTGACGAGCGGCTGAACGCGGCGCTGTCCTTCCCCGCCGCCAAGGCCGGTGCGGACGCGGGTCGGACGATGGTCCTCGCTCTGGCCGCCGGTCCCAAGTCGGGCGCCGGCGACTACAAGGCGACCCCGCTCGCGGCCTCCTCGACCTGGGAGGCGGGCGGTTCCTCGGGCTCCTTCACCTGGTCCTACCCGCTGCGGACACCCCCGTCCGCGGCAGGCCCGAAGCCCGACCTGTCGATTTCGTACGACTCCGGCAGCGTGGACGGCCGCACCGCGTCCACGAACAACCAGGGCACGGTCATCGGCGAGGGCTTCGACCTCACCTCCTCCTACATCGAGCGCAAGTACGGCTCCTGCGAGGACGACGGCCACGACAAGAAGTACGACCTGTGCTGGAAGTACGACAACGCGTCGCTCGTCCTCAACGGCAAGGCCACCGAGCTGGTCAAGGACGACAAGAGCGGTCAGTGGCGGCTGAAGAACGACGACGCCTCGACGGTCAAGCACCACACCGGCGCCACCAACGGTGACGACAACGGCGAGTACTGGACCGTCACGACCGGCGACGGCACGACGTACACCTTCGGCCTCAACAAGCTGGAGGGCGCGGGCACGGACGACCGCACCGACTCGGTGTGGACGGTGCCGGTCTTCGGTGACGACGAGGGCGAGTTCGGCTACGAGGACGGCTCCAGCTTCTCCGACCGGGACAGGAAGCAGGCATGGCGCTGGAACCTCGACCTGGTCCAGGACACCCGCGACAACGCCATGACGTACTGGTACGAGGCCGAGCACAACAACTACGACAAGCTCGGTGACGACAACACCGGCACCGACTACACGCGCGGCGGCTACCTCAAGGAGATCCGCTACGGCCAGCGCGCCGACGCGCTGTTCTCCGCCACCCCCGCGGCCTCCCACAAGGTCACTTTCACCTACGCCGAACGCTGCCTGGCCTCCGGCACCGGCTGCGACGAGCTGACCGAGGACAATCGGGACAACTGGCCCGACGTGCCGTTCGACGCGGTCTGCAAGGACGACAAGAAGTGCACGGGCAACGTCGGCCCGGCCTTCTTCACCCGCAAGCGCATGACCGGCATCAACACGTACGCGTGGAACGCCTCTCTGTCCAAGCCCGCCTACTGGGGGATCGACGGCTGGGGGCTCAAGCACCACTACCCCGACCCGGGGGACACCGGAGACAGCTCCGACCAGGCGCTGTGGCTCCAGGAGCTTCAGCACACCGGCAAGCGCGGCGCCGACGACATCGCCCTTGAACCGGTGAAGTTCACGCATGAATTCCACCCCAACCGCGTCGACGGCGACTCCGACAACATCATCTCCCTCGACAAGCCCCGTCTGAAGACGGTCACCTCGGAGACGGGCGCGCAGACGATCGTCTCGTACAAGCCCGCCGAGTGCGTGGCCGGGCAGACCATGCCCAAGCCGGACGAGAACACCCGGCGCTGCTACCCGGTGTACTGGTCCCCCAACGGCGAGCAGACCCCGAAGCTGGACTGGTTCCAGAAGTACCCGGTCCACGCGGTCTCCACGACCGACCCGCGCGGCGGCTCGGAAGCCGTCCAGCACACGTACGAGTATTCCGGTGGCGGTGCCTGGCACTACAACGACGACCCGATGACGCCCGCCAAGGAGCGCACCTGGTCGGTCTGGCGCGGCTACGAGAAGGTCACCCACTACACCGGTGACAAGGACACCGACCGGCTGAAGACGGTCAACGTCTACATGCGCGGCATGAACGGTGACCGCGTCGCGAAGCCGGACGACGAGAAGACGCCCCACCCCGACAGACGCAGGACGGCCGAGACCGAGGGGATCAAGGCCGCCAAGATCACCGACTCCGAGCAGTACGCCGGTTTCGCCCGCGAGACGGTGACGTACGACGGCGACACCGAGGTCTCCGCGACCGTCAACGACCCCTGGTCCAAGCGGACGGCCACGCAGCACAAGTCGTACGCCGACACCGAGGCACACTACGTCCGCACCGGCGCCACCCATGGGCGCACCCGCGTGACCAGCGGTTCCGAGCCCCGCGACCGGGTCCGCTCAACCAAGACCACATACGACGACTACGGCATGGCCGAGACCGTCGAGGACCGGGGTGACGACGACGTCGCGGGCGACGAGACGTGCACCCGCACCTGGTACGCCCGCAACGACAAAAGTGGCCTCAACTCCCTTGTGTCACGCACCCGCACGGTCGCGAAGTCGTGTGGCACCTCGGACGCGGACCTCGACCTGCCCGCCGACTCCAAGAAGCCCGGTGACGTGGTCTCCGACACGGCGACCGTCTACGACGACCCCGCCGCCACGACCTGGTCGGCCTCCCAGACGCCGACCAAGGGACAGGCCACCTGGAGCGGCCGCGCGAAGTCGTACAGCACCGACAACGCCCCTGCCTGGCAGAAGACCGCGACGACGACGTACGACACGCTCGGCCGTCCCTTGGAGGTCAAGGACACCAACGGTCTGGCGACCGCCACCACGACCTACGAGCCCAAGGCGTCGGGTCCGCTCACGTCCAGCAGTGTGACCAACGCCAAGCAGCACAGGACCACCACAGAGCTGGACTTCGGCACCGGCGCTCCCGTGAAGGTCACGGACCCGAACGGCAAGATCACCGAGACGGCGTACGACGCCCTCGGCCGCACCACCCAGGTGTGGCTGCCCAACCGCCTCAGGGTCGACAAGACCCCCAACTACGTCTACGACTACAAGGTCCACAGCAAGGACATGTCCTGGGTGTCCACCAGCACCCTCAAGGGCGACGGCTCCGGCTACAACACCTCGTACGAGTTCTACGACTCCCTGCTGCGCCCGAGGCAGACCCAGACCCCGACCCCTGTCGGCGGACGCCTGATCGGCATCACCCTCTACGACGCGCGCGGGCTGGCCGTCAGCACGCAGGGCGACACCTGGGACGAGAAGGTCGCGCCGGAGGGCAAACCGGCGCAGACCGAGGGCAGCCAGGCTCCGGTGCAGACCGACACCACCTACGACGCGGCGGGCCGTCCCACGAAGGCCGTCACGAAGAACTTCGGCGTGACGCGCTGGTCGACCACCACGGCGTACACCGGTGACACGGTGACCACGACCGCTCCCGAGGGAGGCCAGGCGACCGCCGAGGTCACCGATGCCCGCGGCCAGGTCACACTGCGCCGCGAGTACGGCGGCCCGAAGCCGACCGGCACCGACTTCACGTCCACGCGGTACACGTACACGCCCGGTGGGCAGCAGGAGACGATCACGGGCCCGGACAAGGCCAAGTGGTCCTACGGCTACGACCTGTTCGGTCGGCAGGTCAGTGCCGACGACCCGGACAAGGGCGTCACGACCACCTCGTACGACAGCCTCGACCGGGCCCTGAGCACCACGGACGTCGAGAAGCGGAAGCTGCTGTACGGCTACGACGACCTCGGCCGCAGGACCGGGTTGTGGCAGACCGAGAAGACGGACGCCAACAAGCTCGCCGCCTGGACCTTCGACGGCCTCGCCAAGGGCCAGCAGGACACGGCGGTGCGGTACGAGGGCGGCCCGGCCGGGAAGGCGTACACCCAGAAGGTCACCAACTACACGAGCCTCTACGAGGTCAGGGGCAGCGAACTCACCCTGCCCGAAGACGACCCGCTGGTCGCGGCGGGTGTCCCGAAGAAGCTGTCCTTCACCACCGGATACCGCTTCGACGGCACCGTCAGCCAGTCATCCCAGCCCGCTGTGGCCGGGCTCGAATCCGAGACGGTCGGCTACGAGTACAACGCCACCGGCCAGCAGACCGGACTGGACGGCATCACCGGCTACCTGCACGGAGCCGCCTTCTCCCCACAGGGCGACCTGCGCCAGCTCACGCTCGGCATGAGCGGGATGAGCTCCGAGAAGAAGGCCTACCTCAACTATGACTACGAGGCCGGCACCCGCCGCCTCACCCGCTCCTACGTCACCGACGACGTACACGGCTACATGCCGCAGGAGCTGAAGTTCAAGCAGGACGACGCCGGGAACGTCACGTCGATCTTCGACGCGACGACGCAGGGCGGCACGAAGAAGGCCGACTTCCAGTGCTTCGACTACGACGGCTACGGCCGCCTGACCGAGGCCTGGACCCCGAAGACGGCGGACTGCGCCGCCGCGAAGCGCACGAAGTCCAACATCGACGGAGCGGCTCCGTACTGGACGTCGTACACGTACAACGAGGCGGGCCAGCGCAAGACGGAGACCCAGCACACGACGTCTGCCGACGAGACCACGGCATACGACTACGGCACGCCCGAGGGCCAGCCGCACCCGCTCACCAAGACCACGGGCGCGCGGGCGGCCACGTACGAGTACGACAAGACCGGCAACACGACGAAGCGCCCCGGGCCGAAGGCCCAGCAGTCCCTCACGTGGAACACGGAGGGCAAGCTGGCCAAGACGCTCGAAGCCTCGGCGGAGACGGGCTACTTGTACGACGCGGACGGCGAACTCCTCGTCCGCCGCGCCAAGGGGGACGGCGACACGGTCCTCTACCTCGGCGCCACGGAAGTCCGCCTGACGGCGAAGGGCACGAGGAAGACCCTCTCCGGCACCCGCTACTACACGGCCAACGACCAGACGATCGCGGTCCGCACAGCCACCGACGGCGCCACGGAATCACAGCTGAGCTTCCTCGCGGCCGACCACCACGGCACGTCGAGCGTGGCGCTGGACGCGACGACGTACGCGGTGACGAAGCGGTACACGTCGCCGTTCGGGGCGCCGCGCGGAGAGAAGAGCCCCAACTGGCCGGACGACAAGGGCTTCTTGGGGAAGCCGGTCGACAAGGGGACTGGTCTGACGCATGTCGGTGCGCGCGAGTACGACCCGGTCAGTGGCCAGTTCATCAGCGTCGATCCACTCCTTGAGCATCAAAAGCCCGGCAGCCTCAACGGCTACAGCTACGCGGAGAACAACCCCGTCACAGCATCCGACCCGTCGGGTCTGGGCAGCTCCTTCACGTGCAAGGGCAGTGGCTGTGGTGGCGGAGCGGCCGACTTCGTGGAATCCCACGCCTCACCGGACTTCTCCTCCGGCCAGACGTGGTCCGACAAGTACCCGAACTTCCCCACGAACTCCGGCTACGGCAGCGCGAGGGACTCATATCAGTGCGGGTACGTCGGTTGCGGCGGCCGGGGGCTGACGGGCTATGGGCCGCGTATCGACAGGCTGCACGCGCTCAAGAAGGGTCCGAGTGACAGCGGCAATTGGTTCACCAAAGCCGTTGGCGTCATAGTCGGCGTCATCGCGCCCGACTTCGCCGCGTGGCAGCGCTGCTCGAAGGAACTGAGTGCGGGCTGCGGCGTGCTTCTGCTGGATACCCCGGTGGGCAAGCCCTTCAAGATAGGGAAGGGCGTCCTCAAGCTGGCCAAGAGGGGCGAGAAGGGCGCGGACAAGGCGAAGAAGGGGGGAGTGCCCTCCAACTGCAAGTGCTTCCTGGCCGGAACCGATGTCCTCATGGCGGACGGCAAGACCAAGGACATCGAAGACGTCAGGCTCGGCGACAGAGTCCTTGCCACGGACCCGAAGACCGGCAGAACAGCACCGAAGAAGGTCACGCGCCTCATCGTCACGGAGAGCGACAAGCACTTCAACAAGCTCTCCATCGCGACGGACGACGGCATCGCGACCCTCACGGCGACCCATGAGCACCCCTTCTGGTCACCGTCCGAGCACCGGTGGGTAGAGGCAAAGAACCTCGAACCAGGCATGACGCTCAGGACCAACGACGGCGACACCGTCATCGTGACCCACAACCACGCCTTCTCGAAGCACGCTCGGACGTACAACCTCACTGTCGAGGACATCCACACGTACTATGTGCTGGCGGGTTCGGTGCCAGTGCTGGTTCACAATTCCAATTGTGACGGCATAGGCCGTTCGCTGATCGGTGACGAGAGGTCGGATCACATTCTTGATGGCCACCGGTACCCGGGGGCACCTGGAAAAGATGCCTTCCCGAAGGGCTGGTCCGATGATCAGATCCTTGATGCCGTGGCTGATGTGACGACGAGCCCGAGTAGTCAAAGGAGCTGGTACAAGGGGTCTGCTCGGCACGCTGAGAGAACTCTGCGGACCAGGGCGGGAGACCCCGCTGTGCAGAATGTGGTCGGAACAGTGGGAGGCGTGAGAATTCTGGTGCGCTACGAACCCCTCACCGGGAAGGTGCTCACGGCCTTTCCGAAGTGAAGCGGAAACCTGCGCAGGATGCGAACTGGAATGGAGTGACTGGTGAGGGTATGGGGAATCTTCTAGAGTTCCTGCAGCGGCTGGACAGTGCCGAGTGGCTCGAATTTCCATCCGACTACAACAGGGCAGAAGCTGCCGACGTGTTCGATCGTCTGGCTTCCCGGATCTGTTCTGAATTCTCCAGCCGTTGTGAGGTCGACCAGGAAATCCAAGACTCCGCTCAGTATGGACGTCTTGAGGTGGCTGCGGAATCAACGGTTTGCGGGACAAGGATCGTTGTCCTGGTGAGTAAATTCAAACCCTTAGCCATGATTGCCGCGGATAATCCTGGCGCTTTCCTCGGTACTGAAGATGCGACTGCGGAGGGCGAACTCGACGCCGGCGACCTTGAGAAGGTAGAGCGCGCTCTCGCGGAGCTGGGGTTCGTGGCGGTGCCGGAAGAGCTTCTCGCTAGACGCTACGACGGCGTCGCACGCCTGCGATTCCACGGTTCTGGGCCCCCTAGTTGGTGGGACCGATTCTTCGGCTCCTTCTAAGCGCGTGGAACGTCCCACCCCTTCAGAGTGCTCCGGGGCCTCTGTGTGGAGCGTTCTCGCCGGTGGCTTGAATTGTGCGGCGAGGTGCAGCATTCCTGGCTTTCTGTCCGGTTCGCGCTCCACCTCCTCGCTGGAGAACCGCCTCGCCGAGCGTGCTGCCCGGCCAGCACCCATCGAGAGGTTCGTTTCGTGCAGAGGGTTCTCTGGACCGAACCCATAGGTGAACAGTGGGAAGTTGGGTGTTGAGGTGGCCCCTGCCTGGATATGGTGCTCAGACAGTAGGTCTAGTACGGCAGGACGACAGCAGGCCCAGGACGACAAGGTGGGCGTGAGGACCGGGACCGGGGGTGTGCGCATGCCGACCGCGATAGCCGTCACCAGCCCCGGGCTGGTGCTGCCCTCGCCCGACCGGCACACCCCGACCGCCGCCGTCCTGCAGAGCGCCGTGCAGGCCGCGTGGGTGCACGCGGGCAAGGGGCACGCCGCCAAGTCGGCGGTCGCCAAGGCCTCCGCCGGGAGGGCGAACGCGCAGGCGTCCCAGGCGCAGTCCCTGGACCAGGCGCTCACCGAGATGCACACCCTCATCGAGCACCACGGCTACGTGATCGTGCTCTGCCCGTCCTCCGCCCCGCCCGCCGTACTGCATCGGCTGCACGCCATCCGGTCGGTCCTCGAGAGCGACCGGATCGCCCTCGTGCGCAGTGACCTGCCGCCGCTCGGGCTCTCCGTCCTCGCCCTCCAGCTGCGGCAGTTGTCGATATGCGACTTCAGCCCGGGCGTGCTCGCCTGCGCCGCCCGGCTGCTCAGCCACTACATCTACGCGGGCGCCCTCCTCGGCTCCGTCGCCAAGCTCGACCGCGTGCCGGTGACGCTGCGGTCGCACACCAAGTCATGGGTTCCGGGAGCGCAGTTCGCGGTACTCGCCGCGCCGCGGCCCGAGCTGGTGAAGGTGGGCGGCGACGGGCTCCCGGCCGGGCCCGGGTTCAGTACGAAGCTGCTGTACGCGGCCGGACAGCTCGCCCCCGAGTGGGTCGTGGACACGCTCGCGCCCGCGTGGAACGTCCAGGGCTGCGCCGACGCGGAGCTGCCCGCGGAATCGCCCCGCTGGTGGGCCACCGGCAAGCTCGTCGAGTTCGCCGCCGCCATCCCGGACATCTCCGTGCTCTACCAACTGGTGTCGTCCGTGCGGAGGGAGGACTGCCACTGGTGCGGCCTCGAACTCATCGGTGACCGCTGCGCCTTCTGCGCCGCCCCGATGCCGTCCGCAGCGCCCGATCCGGCCGTGCACGCCCTGCCCCGCGGCGGGACCTAACGCCGAACCCGCCCGCGTACCCACGCGTCCGACACCCACGCACCACCCCGCTCACTGTCCGTAGCCACACGCACTCGCTGCACGAACGAGGTAGGTAGTCCGGTCCATGAACTCACGCCAGCGCCGAGGTGTCATCCTGCTGGTCCTGTCGGTCCTGTGCGCGCTCGGCGCGTTCGCCGGGGTGCTCTCGGTGATCCGCGACGTGAACTCCAAGGTCGGGCCCGAGGTCGAGGCGTACGAGCTGAAGAGGGACATCGCGCCGTACAAGGAACTGGCGCCGGACCAGTTCAAGAAGGTCGAGATGCCCGAGCGGTGGCTGTCCGACAACGCCGTGACCAACCTGCGGGAGATCCGCGGGAAGATCGCCGTCACGCAGCTGCGGAAGGGCTCGCTGCTTCAGACCGACATGATCGTGAAGCGGCCCCAACTGGAGCCGGGACAGCAGGAGATCGCGATCATGATCGACGCTGCCACGGGCGTGGCGGGCAAGATCACACCCGGTTCCACCGTCAACATCTACGCCACCTTCAAGGCCGAGACCGACCGCGGCAAGGACCAGTCGAAGGTCATCGTGGAGGGCGCCAAGGTCATCGACGTCGGGAAGCTGACCGCCCTCGACAGCGACCGTGACGACCGCAGCCGCCGCCGCGACGACGAAGCCGTGCCCATCACGTTCGCCCTCGACACACGGGACGCCCAACGCGTCGCGTACGCCGAGTCGTTCGCCTCCCATGTGCGGCTCGCCCTGGTCGGGCAGGGGGGCGAGGCCGATGTGCCGCGCGGGGACCGTACGTACACCCTGGACGAGGACAAGTAAGGGGAGCAGGCCTATGTACGTGCCCTCTCGTCGCACCCGCCGGGTCAGGACCCGGGGAGGCCGCGCGTGACCACCCGCATCCTGCCCGCCGTCGGTGACGTGGACGCCGCCCGCGCCCTCACCGGCCTCGCCGCGCAGCTCCCCGACGCCGAACCCGCCGCGCCCGTCACCGACTCCACGGCGCTCCTCGACACCCTGGCCCGGCTCGCCGCGGCCTCCCTCGACGAGCTGCCCGAGGTCGTCCTCGTCCACGAACGCATCGCGCCCGTGCCCGCGCTCGACCTGATCCGCGACCTGGTCCTGCGCTTCCCGGCGGTGGGCGTCGTGCTGGTCACGGCCGACACCAGCCCGGCGCTGCTCACCGCCGCGATGGACAGCGGTGCCCGGGGCATCGTCACGTTCCCGCTCGCCTACGACGCCCTCGCCGAGCGGGTGCAGGCAGCCGCGGCCTGGTCGAGCGGGATGCGGCGGCATCTGGGCAGCACCGCCGTGGAGTTGTACGGCGGCGGCCCGGGCGCGGCCGTCCCCGGCGGCGGCCAGGTAGTGGCCGTCACCGGCGCGAAGGGCGGCGTCGGCACCACCCTCGCCGCCGTCCAGCTCGCCCTCGCCGCGCAGGCCTCCGGCCGCAGCACCGCGCTGCTCGACCTGGACCTCCAGTCCGGCGACGTCGCCTCGTACCTCGACGTGCAGTTCCGCCGCTCCGTCGCCGACCTCGCCGCCATCAGCGACATCTCGCCGCGCGTGGTCCAGGACGCGGTGTACGCCCACGAGTCCGGCGTCGGCCTGCTCCTCGCCCCGGCCGACGGCGAGCGCGGCGAGGAGATCACCGACCGGGTCGCCCGGCAGACGGTCAACGCGCTGCGCGGGCGGTACGACGTCGTGGTCGTCGACTGCGGTACGTACGTCACGACCGCCACCGCCACCGCCGTGGAGATGGCCGACCAGGCCGTCCTCCTGGTGACCCCCGACGTGGTCGCCGTGCGCGCCGCCAAGCGCATGGTGCGGCTCTGGGACCGGCTCCAGATCCGCAAGGCCGAGGAGACGGTCACGGTCGTCAACCGCGCCGCCCGCGGTGCGGAGATCCAGCCGTCCCTCGTCTCCCGCGTCACCGGCACCCGCGCCGCCCGCGCCACCGTCCCCGACGCCCCCAAGGAACTCCAGGCCCCCGTCGACGCCGGCCGCCTCCAGGACCTCGACAGCAAGTCGACGGTCAAGCAGGCACTGTGGGGGCTCGCGGGCGAACTCGGCCTGGTGGAGCCGGAGTCCGCTGGACACGGGCGCAAGGGCGGGCGCGGGACGCGGCGGCTCGGGAAGTCGGAGCGGGGGCGGGGGGACGGGGCCGGGAGCGGTGCCGGGGGCGGGGGTGGGGGTGGCGGCGGCGTCGGCAAGGACGGGCTGCGGTCCGACCGGGGTGCCGTCACGCTCGAATTCGCCGGGATGTTCCCGCTCCTGCTCACCGTGATCGGGCTGCTCTGGCAGTGCGCCCTGTACGGCTACTCGTACTCGCTCGCCGGGAACGCCGCCGACGAGGCGGCCCGGGCCGCGACGGCCGCGGCGGCGGTGCACGGTGACGCCGAGGGCGCCTGCCAGGCCGCGGGCAAGAAGCACCTGCCCGGCGCCTGGCAGGACGCCGACATCGGCTGCGCGCCGGAGGGCGACGTGTGGAAGGCCCACGTGGACGTGGAGGTCCCGCTGTTCTTCCCGGGCGTCGACGCCGGGTGGACCGTGAACGCGGAGGCGGGGGCGGCTCGCGAGGGGGACTCGCCGTGAGGCGCGGGGTGCGGTGGCCGGGGGCGGTCCTCGGCGTGCGCCGGGCCCGGGTCGCCCGCCGCCGGAACCGCCCCCGCCGCCCCTACGACGACGCGGGCGTCTCCATCCTCGAATTCGCCGGCTTCCTCCCCATCCTCCTCGTCGTCGGCCTCGCCGCGATCCAGCTCGGCCTGGTCGGCTACGCCGCGAACCAGGCGGGTTCCGGCGCGCGGGCCGCTGCCCGGGTGGCCTCGCAGGGGGAGGGCGGCGGGCAGGCGGCCGGGTACGCCGCCATGCACGACGGACTCGGCGCCGAGGTGAACGTCGAGGAGGGCGGCGACACGTCGACGGCGACCGTCACCGTCGAGGTCCCCACGCTCCTCCCCTTCGTGGACACCGACTGGACCGTCGAGAAGTCCGTGACGATGCCCAACGACGACCCCGAGGCCGGAGGCTGACCCGGATGAGCCTGAGAGCCCGTATCGCCTCGCCCGCCGACGCGGTCACGCCCGACCGCGACGAGGGCCTCGTGGCGACGTACCGCGCGAAGCTCCTCGAAGAGATAGACCTGGCCGAGATGTCGTCGCTCGCGGCGGCCGACCGGCGGCTGCGCCTGGAGCGCGTGCTCAACCACATCATCAGCCGCGAGGGCCCGGTCCTCTCCTCCTCCGAACGCGCCCACCTGGTCCGCCGCGTCGTCGACGAGGCCCTGGGCCTCGGCGTGCTCGAACCGCTCCTCGCGGACGCCTCCATCACGGAGATCATGGTCAACGGCCCCGACTCGATCTTCGTGGAGCGCGCGGGCCGCGTCGAACAGCTCCCGCTGCGCTTCGCGTCGAACGACCAGCTCATGCAGACCATCGAACGCATCGTGTCGACCGTCAACCGCCGCGTCGACGAGTCGAACCCGATGGTCGACGCCCGCCTGCCCACCGGCGAACGCGTCAACGTCATCATCCCGCCACTGGCCCTGACCGGCGCGACCCTCACCATCCGCCGCTTCCCGCGCGCGTACACGCTCCCCGAACTCATCGGCCTCGGCTCGCTCGACGAGCAGATGCTGATGCTGCTCGCCGCGTTCGTACGGGCCCGCTTCAACATCATCGTCAGCGGTGGCACGGGCTCCGGCAAGACGACTCTCCTGAACGCCCTCTCCGGCCTGCTGCCCGCCCACGAACGCATCATCACCATCGAGGACTCCGCGGAGCTCCAGCTCCAGCAGGACCACGTCATCCGCCTGGAGTCGAGGCCCCCCAACGTCGAGGGCAAGGGCCAGATCACCATCCGCGACCTCGTACGCAACTCCCTGCGCATGCGCCCCGACCGCATCATCGTCGGCGAGGTCCGCGGCGGCGAGACCCTGGACATGCTCCAGGCGATGTCCACGGGCCACGACGGCTCCCTGGCGACCGTCCACGCGAACACCGCGGAGGACGCCCTGATGCGGCTGCAGACCCTCGGCTCCATGTCCGAGGTGCAGATCCCCTTCGAGGCGCTGAAGGACCAGATCAACTCGGCCGTCGACGTCGTCGTCCAGCTCGCCCGGCACGCCGACGGCTCCCGCAAGGTCGCCGAGATCGTCCTCCTCGTCTCGCACGGCCGCGAGCACTTCCGCATCGCCCCCGTCACCCGCTTCGTGGCCCACCCGGTCGGCCCGGACCGCATCGTCCACGGCTACTTCGAGCATCTGCCGCTGCCGCGTCCCGTGGCGGAGAAGCTGTACGTGGCGGGCGAGCCGGTGCCGCCCGCGTACGGCGTGGCCGAGGCCATCGACGTACTGAACACCCGGGAGGCGATCGGCTGATGGACACGAACACGAGAGAAGCGATCGGCTGATGAACAACCCCACGCTGCTGGCCCTCGGCGCCACGCTCCTCACCGGCACGCTCGCCGTCGCCGGACTCCAGACGTACGCGTCCGGGCGCGCCCAGCGCCAGGCCCTGGAGGACCGTCTGGCGGGCGAGGGCTCGCGTCCTGCCCTGGAGGGCGGCGGCCGCGTCCGCCGCTTCACGGCCGTGGACCGCCGCCTGCGGCGCACCCGCGTCGGCCGCGAACTCCAACTCCGCCTGTCCGCCACGGGCCTGGACCTGACCCCCGGCGAGTTCTTCACGTACGTCATGGCGGTCGTCGCCGCCCTCTGGCTGATAGCGGCCGCGTCCCTGGCCCCCTTCTTCGGCCCCATCGCCGGGATCGTGGCCGTCTGGAGCGCGGTCATCTTCCTCAACTGGCAACGCCAGAAACGCATCGAGGCCTTCATCAACCAGCTCCCCGACGTGGCCCGCATCCTCGCCAACGCGACGGCGGCGGGCCTGGCCCTGCGCACGTCCCTGGCGATGGCCGCGGAGGAGCTTGAGGCCCCCGCGGGCGAGGAACTCTCCCACGTGGCGCACCAGCTCACCCTCGGCCGCTCGATCGACGACACCCTGGAGGAACTGGCCCAACGCCTCCCCTCCCGCGAACTGATAGTCCTCGTCACCACCCTGGTCCTCTCCAACAAGGCGGGCGGGTCAGTGGTGAACTCGTTGCGGAATCTGACCCAGACCCTGGAGGACCGCAAGGAGACCCGGCGCGAGGTCCGCACGATGCTCTCGGAGGTCCACGCGACGGCGTTCACGGTCCCACTCCTGGGCCTGGGATCGTTGTTGCTGATCAACTCGTCGAACGAGGGCGCCCTTGAGCGCGTGACCGGCTCCCCCCTCGGCCAGACCCTGATCCTGATCTCCCTCGGCCTCTACGCCGTCGGCTTCTTCGTGATCAGGCGCCTCGGAAAGATCGAGGTGTGAGGGTGGACGCCACACGCGTACGAGGGGAGCTGGGGCCCCGATGACCGCACTGCTCCTCGCCGCCCTCATGGGCCTGGCCGTGGCCGGCGCCGCCCAGGGCATCCGCATGTACCGCGCGGAGGCCAAACTCCCGGCCGACCTCGCCGTCGCCCTGGAGGTGGGCGCGTCCCGCGTCTCGGTGGCAGGCGGCGCGGTCGACCGCCTGGGCATGCGTTTCGCGCCACTCGTCCTCCGCCTCATGGGCCCGAAGCGCGTCACCGCCAAACGCCGCCGCATCGACATGGCGGGCAACCCCGGCGGCCTCACGATCGACCGCTATGCGGCGCGGAGGGCGGTGTATGGGGTGTTCGGGGCGGTGCTCGGCCTTGTGTTCCTCACCAACGGCCAGCCCCTCTTCGCGGCCCTGACCTTCGTCTTCGGCGCGGTGGCCGCGGACGCCCTGATCTGGCAGGCCGTACGCGAACGCCGCGAGGTCATCGACCGCACGCTCCCCGACTTCCTGGACGTCCTCGCGGTGGTCGTCTCCGCGGGCCTCGGCTTCCGCCAGGCCCTGGACCGCGTAGCCGAGAAATACGAGGGCCCCTGGGCGGACGAACTCCGCATCACCCTCCGCCAGATGGACATGGGCGTGAGCCGCCGCCAGGCCTTCGACGAACTACGCAAACGCAACTCCTCCGAACAGGTCGCCCAGTTCGTCTCCGCCCTCCAACAGGGCGAGGAACTCGGCTCCCCCATCGCCGAAACCCTCATCCAACTAGCCACCGACATGCGCCGCACCGACGCTCAGAACTCCCGCCGCCGCGCCGCGAAGACGATCCCGAAGGCGACGATGGTGACGCTCGTCTTCATGCTTCCGGCGACGATGATCCTGATCGCGGCGGGAATGTTTCTGGGGTCGGGGTCGGACTTCGGGTCGATTTTGGGACGGTGAGAGTGGTCAATGTCTTCCCTGAAGCAACGCGTGAAGGGCGTGGCGGAGAAGTGTGCGCGCCGCCTCACCGCACATCGGCGAATACGCCAACCTGCTGTGTGCGGGGGCGCAAGCCGGTTGCGCGGACGGCCTCTTGGGGCAGTTGTTGTGTCGTACGGTGCGCGCGAGCATGTGCGCGTGATCGGCCAGTTCGGCCGGTTCGGTCAAGTTGTCGGTATCGGGTGGGAAAGAAGGGTCGTCCGTCATGCTGAAGGATCGCGTGCTGGGAGCGTGGATGACGTGGACGCTGACGGTGGCTTCCCGGGTTCGGGGGATGCGGGGGAGCGAGCGGGATCGGGGGGCGGGGTTCGTGGAATACGCGGGGTTGATGATTCTGATCGCCGGGATCTTCGTCCTCATCGACGGCCTCGGCCTGGACGGACAGATCTCCGGAGCCATTCAGGACGCCGTGTCCGACGTCATCGGCGGCTGAGGCGGGCCCGACTCCGCAGTGACGCGGGCTCGACTCTGCCCCTCTACATCTGGCTGACGGGAGTCATCCTTTTCGTCGCACTCGCGTTCTTCGCCTTCGCCCAGGCCGCTTCGGCGCGCAATGGAGCCCAATCCGCAGCGGACGCGGCGGCGTTGGCGGCCGCGCAGGACACCCGCGACGAACTGGTCGAGGGACTGGGCGAGGCGATTGCCGCGGGGGAAGAGGACGAATGGCTGGACTGGCTCGGGGGCGACATGGCCGCCGGTGAGGGTGCGCAGGGAGCGGCGGACGCCCTGGCTGCGGAAAACGACGCGTACGTGAGCGATTTCGGAGGGACCGAGGTCGAGGGCTACCCGGGCTACGACGTGGAGGTGACCACCAACTACACCGTCGGGGACTCGATCATTCCGGGGACGGAGAGCCAGAACGCGAAGGCCGACGCGACCGCCGTAATCAAGCCCCGTTGCGATGTGGCCGAGTCAGCCGATCCGGAGAAGGCTGTGGAGTTCGTCTGCGACGGTGATGATGTCCCCATCGAGATCGACCCGGACGACTTCGACCCGGACGACCTCCCGGACGCCTCGACGCTCTTCTCCGTACATCTGGCCAACTGACAAGCGAGCAGAGAGAAAAGGAAGCCGTAGCGATGAAACTTCGGCGCACCATGAAGACCCGCAGGGCAATGACCGCGGTGGCGATCACGACTGGGCTGGTCCTCGCGGTGGCCGGCTGCGGCGGAGGTGACGGCGGGGACGACGACTCGAAGAACCCGTCGTCCGAGGCCCCCAAGAACGACCAGAACGGTGACGAGACACCGAAGGAGGAGCAGCCGCAGTCCTCCGACGAGGTGCTGGCCGAGGTCAAGGGCGAGGAGAGCATCACGCTGACGGTCAAGTCGGCGGTGCGGGACGAGGGCGGCTTCGTCACGGTCTCCGGCACCGTCACGAACAACGGCAGCCGCTTCTTCGCGGCGGCCAACTGGCGTGGCGAGGAGCGCGAGCTGAACAAGAACGGCTCGTCCGTGGCCGGCGCGAACCTCGTCGACGGCAAGGGCAAGAAGCGGTATCTCGTGCTGCGTGACACCTCGGGCCGCTGCCTGTGCACGAAGTTCACCGGCGGCGTCAAGCCCGGGCAGACCAGCGACTGGTACGCACAGTTCCCCGCCCCGCCGGAGGGGACCAGCGACATGACCTTCCAGGTCGGCGCGATGCCCCCCGCCCCCATCGAAATCTCCGAGGGCGAGTAGCCATGACCCGCTCCCGATCCCTGGCCACCGCCACCACCCTCACCGCCTTCCTCCTCCTAGCCCCCGCCCCCGCCGCCTGGGCCGACGACGAGGACCCCAGCGCGCCCCCCGGCAGCTCCAGCACCTCGCCACCCCCCAAGGTCGACTCGAACAGCCCCGGCCTGAAGCTCGCCGACGGCGCCACCCTCGCCCCCGCCAAAGTCCTCGACATCAAGTCCGTCGTGGAGGACATGGGCGGGGAGGAGCGCCGCGAGGACACCAACACGGACGTGAAGTTCGCGCTTCAGGCGGAGGTGCTCTTCCCGAAGGACAGCCCCAAGCTGAACCCGGAAGCGGCGGCGCGCATCAAGGCGATCGCCGAGGAAGCCAAGGCTCAGAAGGCCACGGACGTCCGCGTCTTCGGGTTCACGGACAACCTCGGCTCCTACGGCCACGGCAAGAAGCTCTCCAAGGACCGCGCCGAGGCGGTCCACGACGAGCTGGCGACCCACCTGGGCCCGGAGGTCACGTACGCCGTGCGCGGCTACAGCGAGGACTATCCGATCGCGGACAACGGGTCGGAGGAGGGGCGCAAGAAGAACCGGCGGGTGGAGGTGTCGTTCCCGCGGGGCGCCGCGAGCGGTCCCTCGGCGGAGGGCGGCAGCTGATGCAGGGACCCCCGGTCGGAGCTTCCACCCTCTCGGGTGGCGGGCATTCGTCGGGCGTCTCGCCGTACACGGCGCAACCTGGCCAGCTCCTCCGGGGGCACCCGCGGAGCATGGAGCCCGTGCCTCCCGGACGGGCGCTCAGCGCCTCGTCTCGTACCTGGTCAGGATCACGCCCCCGGGAAGCGTCCGCGTCTCCACCAGGTTCAGGTTCACCCAGCTGTCCAGCGCGGTGAAGAACGGCGTGCCGCCGCCCACCAGGACCGGCGCGGTGGCCAGCACGTACTCGTCGATCAGCCCGGCCCGCATGGCCGCCCCGGCGAGCGTCGCGCCGCCGATGTCCATCGGGCCGCCGTCCTCGGCCTTGAGCCGGGTGATCTCGGCGACCGCGTCACCGGTGACCAGGCGGGTGTTCCAGTCGACCTTGTCGACCGTCGAGGAGAACACCACCTTCGACATGTCCCGCCAGCGGCGCGCGAACTCGATCTCCGCCGGGGTGGCGCCCGGCTGCTGGTCGCCGGTCGGCCAGTAGGAGCTCATCGTCTGCCACAGCTTGCGCCCGTACAGCGTCAGTTCGGTCGCCTGCAACTGGTCCGACCAGAACTGGAACATCTCGTCGCTCGGCACGCCCCAGCCGATGTCGTCGCCGGGCGCGGCGATGTAGCCGTCCAGGGACAGGTTCATGCCGTAGCTCAATCTCCGCATGGCGCCAGCTTTCCGTGAGTCAGTCCCACGCGTACAGACCGACGCGGCGCGGGAAGCTCATCGGTGCGCGATCTGAGCTCGCATGCATTCCTCGCGCTCGGTGCCTCAGCCGCGGACTCATCGCTCCGCCGAGGAAATGGCATCGATCCAGGCCGATGGCTTCCGCGTCGTAGGGAGCCTCTTCTTCCTCGGACGTGTGCGCCGTGATGCCGCGCCATGCGGTGGCGGAATCAAGCCCCTTCTCTCCCAGCCGCGTTGCGTCTGCAATGTGGTGTGGGAGAGTATGTTCGATGCGCTACGTGGCGTGAGTGTCGGGTGGGCGTGGAGTGACGTTGCTGGGCTGGTCAACTGCTTGTTGGTCGGTGAGGGTTCGAGTGGGGGCGGCTTGTGAAGTTCGATGTGGGTGGGATGGACGAGGCGTTCGGTACGGGTGTGCAGGAGCAGTCGGACAACGCGCACAAGAACATGGGTGCGGCGAACTTCCAGGCGGCGCGCTTCTCCGGCTGACCGGCACGGTTCGGCAGCGCCGTTGTTCAGCGGGGCCCGGTGCTGGCCTTGCCCATTAACGTGCAACGTCACTTCGGCACGCTTCAACACGGGGAGTTCTTCGTCATGGCTGGGAATCAGGATCGGCGTTCGTACGACACGGGTGCGTCTGCGGATGTGCAGGGGGGTTTGCACATCATTATCGGGCAGTTGGAGCGGGTGCTCGGTGATCGTGACCGGGCGGTGAAGGCGGCGATGGCCGACTATCAGGCCGATGGTGTGTCGGATGAGTACCACGGCAAGGAAGTGCGCTGGAACAGGGCGGCGAACGAGGTGCGGGAGATCATCCGGCTGGTGCGGTCGACGTTGGAGGAGAACGACGGGACGGCGCAGACCACGTTGTCGCGGGCTCGGGCAGCGGTCAACAACATCGGCTGAACGCCCGGCCGCGGAGGGCGTGGGTGCGTTTACGGGGAATCACAGGGGGGTTGAGGCATGCCGAAGTGGGACGTCACTCCGGCCGGAGTGGGGCTGGTCGCTTCACAGATGGGCGAGGTGCTGGGCGCCTTGAGCAAGGCCGTCACCGCGTACGGGGAGGACATGGGGGGCGCGGCGATCTCGTCCGGCACCGTTGCCGAGGGCGGGTCGGGCGGCAAGGGCGGGTCGGGCGGTGGCGGGCTGGTCGCGGCGGCGCTGGCGCAGTTCGCGCAGGGGACCACGGCCGAGGTGCGGTTCATTTCGGCGCGGGCGATCAAGTCGGTGGACGGGGCGCTGCTGGCGACGGCGGCCTACGAGGCGGGGGACGTACAGATGGCGACGGAGGCGCAGCGCAACGCGGCCGCCGTGGACGAACCGGACATGCCGCACGGGTGGAGGCGGGGCAGCCTGTGATCAAGCCGGAGGACATACCCCAGTTCACCGGCGACCTGGACGCGCTGCAGCGGCACATCACCGGGCTGCGCCGGGACGCGGACGGCATCCGGCAGGCCGGGGGCGCCGCGCACACGCAGTTCCAGGCCATGTCGGCGTTCTACAAAGCTCCGGAGGCCGAGGACCTGTTCGCGTCCACCATGCCCGTGCGCGACAAGGCGGACGCGTTCGCGGAGAAGGTGGAGACGGTCGCGGGTGCGCTGGATGACTACGCCCAGGCGGTCGGGCCGATCGCGGAGCGGCTCAAGCACCTGAAGAGCAAGGCGACCACGTTCATCGCGGGCCTGGACACCGACGGGGGCGCGTTCGGCACGGACTGGACCAAGGACCAGGACAAGGTCGATCAGCATGAGGCGCTGTGGGCCGAACTCGCCCAGGCCAGGGCTGATTTCTATGCCGCGGAGATCGCCGCCGCCAACAAGATCACGGCGTTGGTGGACGGCGGTACTCAGTACGTGGCGGACACCGGCGGGAACATGTTCATCCCGCGTGGCGTGACCACGTACGGCTTCACCGCTGATGCGCTGGAGAACGCCGAGAAGCTTCCCTGGGGTACTCCTGCGGAGCGGACGCACCACGCGTGGGACCTCGGCTACCACGGCAAGCAGTTGCTGTGGGACGGCCTTGTCATCGACGGAATCGTCGGCTCGCTCAAGGGCGCCGCCGCGCTGGTGGGGCTGCGGGGCCCCGGTGAGGCGCGTGCTGCCTGGGAGGGGCTGACCCGCTCGCTGGTCGGAACGTCCGTGTACGCCACGGAGATGGGCGGGAGCAAGCCTGGCGGCAGCTTCTGGAACAGCGACTTCGTGCAGGGCAGCAAGCCGTACGCGAAGGGGTTGGCCAAGGGGCTCGTGGCCTGGGACCAGTGGAAGGAGAACCCCGGCCGCGCCGCGGGCACGACGATCTTCAACTTCGGCACCCTGGCCGCCGGCCCGGTGAAGGCGGGCACGGCGGGGCGGACAGGGGCGATGGCCAAGGCGGCCAACGCGGCGGCGAAGGCGGGCGAGGCGATCGACCCGGTCGTGGCTGCGGCCAGGACTGCCGGGACGGTCCCCAGGGTGGGGGACATCGCCGCCGGAATGCGCGCTGGGGCGCGCGGAGCGTCGGAGGTGCCGCGTCGCACGTACACGGAGCTGGAATTTGCCGGGGGATACGGAGTCCGGGTCGAGGACGGCGAGTTCATCGTCAGGGACGGGAGCGGAAATCCCAGTACTGCCCCAGTCCCCCGAGAGCCTGCTGTGCACGAACGAACGGCTGCGAAGGAGCACGCCCGGCAGTACGAACTCGTCGGTGCAGGCGCGCGGGCGCCCGAAGGGGGCGTCGACGGCAGTGAGAGTCTGGCACCGCATGCCAGTGCCAGGCAGGATCTGTCGGCCGGCCACGGTGCAGCCCACTCCCCGCACGGTCAGGGGCATGACCAGACTGGTGGCGCGGCCGGAGCCCGGAACGCCGACGGTTCCAGTCAGAACGGATCCGTCGACTCCTCTCCCGGCAGTGGGCGTCCCGGCGGTGGCGCGGGCACCGGCGCCGGCGACGGTGCCGGAACAGGCCCCGACGCTTCAACTGGCTCGGGTGGTGACACTCCAGGTCGGCCCGGCGGAGCTGGGCGCCCCAGTTTCATGCGCGAGGGCGACAACCCTTACGGAGACCGTGGCTCACTCACCCGTGAGCAGATCGAGGAGATCCAGGTCTACCGCGCCAACCATGAACCCGGGTACTTCAACAAGTACTACAAGGGCGGTGAGCACCTCGGCGACCGCAAGAGCCTGGAACTCACAGACGAGAGCGGATTCACTCCGCCTCAGCTGACCCGGCTTTCGGATGACGGCCCGCTGATCCGCGCCAAGGATTCTCCTGAGCCCCCCAAACCTCATTTCATTGACGCTGATTACATCAGCGTCAGAGCGGACAGCGTCACGAGCGCTCCCAGGCTCAAGATTTTGAACGAGGCCGCACAGAAGCGTCACTTCGCCATCCAGTGGGACCATCTCGTCGATAAATTGAAGACGGAGACAGGAAAGGCCCACAAAGCTCAGGGTACCCTCGAATCAGGTGGGCTCTGGGGAGAGGCCAAGGGAGCCTACAAGGAATCCCACACCGTGATGGGCGACGCGGCCGAGGAATTCGGCGAGGCGGCAGCCAGGCACCATTATGTCGCCGAGCGGTACCCGGACTTTGAAGAGCAGACGCTTCTTGGCCCGAAGAATGGCAACGATCAGTTCGATCAGGTGTGGAAGCACGAGGACGGGCGAGTGGTCGTCGTCGAAGCCAAGAGTAGCCCTGGCACCCGTCTCGGGAGGCGTACCCTCCCCGGTGGTAAGCAAGTTTCCCAGGGAAGCAGAGAGTACTTCTTCGATATAGTAGATGCCATGAAGAAACGCGGTGAATTTGGCCGAGTGCGGGATCTCCAGAAGGCGCTCAAAGAGGGCAAGTTGGAATACGTCGTGGTCAAGGGCGAGAAGAATGCTGGCGCGTACACTGGCTACCAGTATCGCCGGTTCGACATCAGCAAGGGGACTCTTCCGTGACCGAACATATCGCCCGGCATGGACTGTCGGCAGGACCCGAGGCCCAGCAGTTCGCGGAGCAGGTGACCCAACACCTGACCGAGGAGATCGACGATCTCGAGGAGTCGACAGCCGTCATCGACTCGACATTCGGCACCGCGGTCATGGCGCTGCGAGCCCAGTGTGTCATCGATCCACGTGCCGCAGCGGTAGAGACGTGGTACGCCGCGGTCAATGCGATGCAGCTGGGCTCGGCGTTGTTTGCCGTGACCGGGGTGAGTGAAGGGGTCGTCGAGTGTCGTATCAATCGGAAGGTGCGGGCCCTTCCTGCCGTCGGTCCGTTGCCGACTGCCGATGCGGGGACTTGGCTGAACGCGTTCTGGCTGGCCGTCATCTGCCGTGAGCAGCAGCGGATGACGGACCTGTGTGAGATCCCGCTGGAGCGGCTGCGGGCCCCGGAGGGGCAGTACGACGAGTACATCTACCACTGGGTGGACACGCTGCAGACGTTCTGGCTGCGGCGCCCGGGACTGGTGGAAAAGCTCAGCGACGCGTTGCGGATGTCCGATCCCGCGGTGGCGCAGGTCGCGCCGCTGGACCTGTTGCAGTGTGTGCTCTATCCGCCGATCAACCTCTTCTACCACTTCGTGACCAGGGACGAGGCAGGCTTCGGCCCGGCGCTGGAGGAGGCCCTGAAGCTGCACAAGGTGTACTGGACCCTGAACGAGGACCGGGAAGCCGACATTGACGGCAGCATTGCCCTGGGCCCGTTGGCCATAGCCTGCCTGGCCTACGACGGGGAGTTTCCGATCGAGGTCGAGTCGGACTACCTCCCCAAGCATCTCCTCCAGCACGGCTGGCTCGGCGAGTTCCCCACCTGAGCCGCCAGGAGCACACAACGGCACGCTCCGACGTCTCGACGGCGCGAGGCCTCCTCGGATACCTAGGAAATCGACTTTCGCGTGACCAAAGACGTCATAGCCCTCACCCCCACCATGCCCGACACCAAGACCGTGCTGGCCGGGCTGTTCGCAGGCGGCCCCGACCTGGAGGTCCGGACGTCGGCCGACGGCGCGGTCGTGCAGTTGTGCGCGCCGGACGGGCGGGTACTGGTGTCGGTCGAGGCACCGTTCCTCGTACACACTTCGGGCGAGGCCCAGCGGCTGCTCGGCCCTGATGCCGCGGCCCCCGACGCCCCGTTCTGGTGGACCGAGGCGCGTGCCGCCACCGACGTGGAGGAGGCCGACCGGCTCGCCGGTTCCTTCGCGGGGCGGCTGGCCGCCGTGCTGGGCGGCAGCGTCTGGCCCCCGCAGGCCGCGCACACCGACGTCGTACCCGTGGCCCCGGACGAATCCGGAGGAGCCCCGGCGACCACACCCCCGGCGATCGATGCCCTCACCGACAAAGCGGCCGTCGTCATCCAGGACCGCCCCGTCGTCCCCATGACGACCTGGCTCTCCGACGCCCTGCGCGAGGCCACCGCCACCGACCGCGCCCTGCAGATCGTCACACCGCCCCACACCACGCTCACGCTCCCCACCCGCATCGCCCTGCACGGCCACCCCAACCGCTGGGTCGTCCAACTCCCCGGCTCCGGCTACTACGACGGCCTCTCCGGCGCCGAACTCCACTGGGAGGGCGGCGCCTTCGCACCCGTCCGTGACGCGGACGGCGCCACCCGCGTCGCCGAGTCCTTCCGGCCCGCCCCGGACACGGGCGAGCGCCAGCTCATCCTCAACATCCGCACCACACACGAACCCGACGAACGTCTCGTTCTCGGCGGCGCCCTGGAAACCGCCTTCCGCCACCTCACCGGCGCACCCCCGGCCGGCTGGAGCACCGCCGAACCGGTCAGCCTCCCGTGGTCCACCCGCCAGCTGACCGCCCTCGCCCGCAGCCGCGCGCCGCAGCCCACCTGGCTCGTCACCGTCGGCCCGCCCGGCCGTCCGGCCATGGCGACCGTCCACGTCACCCGCACCACCGCCGGGGTCGAGGAGGACATCACCCTCACCCTGGGCTACGGCCCGGACGAGGCCGCCCCTCTCGACGCCATCGCAACCCTGGCCGAGGCCCTGGCCGCCGAGCACCGCCTGACGTCGATGCTCACCTCGCTCCGCGCCGCCCGGCGCGACCTCACCGTGCCCCCGCGCTTCGAAGCCCCGCCCGCCCCGGTCGCCTTCACCCTCGGCCCGGACGCGGTACGCGGCATCGGCCTCGCACACGCCGCGCACCCGCCGCTCGACACCGCCCCCGTGCGCCTCGGGGCCGTCGCCGGGCCCTCCCTGCACTATCCGCTGGGGGACGGCGGCGACTCCTCCGCATGGGAGCGCCTGCAGCGACTCATGGACCACCTCAAGGCGGCGTGAGCGGGGGACGGTGGCTCACAGCAGGTGGTCGGCCTTGCCTGCCTTGATGTCCCGGATGAGGGTGGCCAGGGCTTCACGCGTGTCCGTGAGGTACGTGTGCTCTGCGCCGGCGAGGGCTATGTAGGCGTTGCCTTCGTCGTCGGTGCCGAGCCGGAAGCAGTTGTTGCCTTCGGCGCAGAACGGTGCTTCCCAGGTGATCTCGGGCATGATGTCGTCCCTCAGAGCTCGTGGGCGATGGTGCGGATCAGATCCCGCGATTCCGGTTGCCCGAGTGTTTTCTCGTGCCACCAGTCCATATGGGCACGGTACTTGGCGAGCTGCGCCTCGGCGTGAGTGAACTCTCCGCCGTGTGCGGAGTCCAACTGGACGGTGTCCAATTGCGGGACAGCACCGTCCGCGTACAGGACCGCGTGACCGGCACCAGGGAACGCGCCTGTCTCGGCGGTGAGGACGCGTACCGTCACGTTCTCGCGCTCGGAAACCTCGCACAGGTACTGCAGCTGCTCCCGCATCGTGCGCCGTCCACCGAAGTGCATGCGCAACGCCAGCTCGTGTACGTACGCCACGTACTCCACGGGCTCGTCGAGTTCCAGGACTTGCTGACGCCGCATGCGCTGTGCCACCCGCAGTTCGACCTCCGACTTCGGTAGCGGAGGCAGCGCGGAGTCGAAGATGGCGCGTGCGTACCCGCTCAGCTGGAGAAGTCCCGGTACGTGCACGGTTTGCAGCGTGCGCAGCCGCTTGGCGAACCACTCCAACTCGGCTACGTCCAGCAGGCCTTGAGGGAGGTTTCCTCGGTACTGCTCCCACCAGCCGCGCTTGCGGAACTCGGCCATGTCCACCAGCGCTTCCACGTAAGCGGCATCGCCGCACTCGTAGTTGCTGGCCAGTATCTGCACACGCTCGGCAGAGGTGGCGCGGACCCCTGACTCCATGTTGGAGAGCTTTGTGCGGTCGAGCCCGAGCAGCCCTGCCGCGTATTCCGTGGTCCGGCCCGCCGCCAGGCGCATCCTGCGCAGCTCCGCTCCCAGGCGCTTCTGGCGCTCCGTCGGTGTGGTTCGTGTGGGCACTGGCACCTTCCTCCCCGCGTGCTGCGCGCCAGTCTGCCCTCTGCCCCGGAGGTCGGTCCAACTCGGTGGGGGCAATGCTGGCGAATTTGTGGCACATGTGCCCCCTCATGCCCTACGGTGAGTGACGCATCGCTTACTGATTGCCGCAGCCGGAAGCGCATCGCGCGAGCCTGCCCGGAAGCCTCCTCCCCTGGGAGGGGCGGGCCCGCGCCAGGGAGACAGGCCACCGGCGGCGCGACGCCCAACGCACCGACCCTCACCGGAGATTGACCATGCCGATGGTCGTAGCGACCACGTGCCCCGACAGCCGCACGCTGGACGACGTACACGCGCACGGAGCGGGTCACCCGCGAACGCCGACCCCCGACGACCTCACGTACAGCCTCACGCTGCCCGCGTCCGCGACCAGTCCGGCGGTCGCGCGCCGCGCGGTGGCGGCCATCCTCCGGGCGCACGGTCTGGGTTACGTGACGGAGGCGGCGCTCCAGGTCACGGCCGAACTGACGACCTGCGCGTGCCGGTTCACGCCCGCCGAGGAGGTGTACCTGCGCCTACGGCACCGCGACGGAGCCCTCCGGGTGATCGCGTACGACGGTCACCCGCGCCACACGAACCCGCGCCTCGCCGCGATCTGCGACGAGCGCCGCCGTGCGTCCCTGAACCTGATGGCGTGCGTGGTGCGGGCGTGCGCAGGGGACTGGGGTTTTGGTGACGCGCGGGAGCCGGGCGGCGGGACGCGGATGTGGGCGGTGCTGCCGGGGGAGGGGGCGCGGGCGTACGGCATGGTGTGAACGGTCGGATGGGCAAGTGGAAACCTCGGTGCGGCGTCGTCCCAATCGCACAGTTCTGGCCAGAGTGGCATCCGGTGGCGGGAAGTGGGGGATGCGCGTTTCTGCGCGCTAGCGCTGCCTCACTATTCCGCGCCATGGCCGGATGGGCATGCTGACCAAGTGGGATGCGCCAAGGGTGAGGGGTTCCGGGGGCCGTGGCTGGACTGGGCGGACTCTCCCGACCTGTGGCGAGATCGTGTGGCCTCACTCTCAACTGCGTTGCGCCTGCAATGCAGTGTGGGACATTATGTTCGATGCGCTACGTGGCGTGAGTGCCTGGTGCGCATGGAGTGATGTCGTTGCGCCGGTCAACTACCGGTTGGTCGGTGGGGGTTCGAGCGGGGGTGGCTTGTGAAGTTCGATATGGGTGAGACGACGCTTGCTGTGTTGGGGAGGCAGACGTCGGGGTCGAGTGATGATCTGGGGTCGTTGATCCGGGCGTTGGTGTCGGCTGCGGAGCCGTTGGAGGGGAAGTTCAACGGTGCGGGTAAGGCGACGTTTGATTCGTTCAAGTTGCGGGCGGATGAGATCACGGCTGCGCTGAACGGGTCGTTGTCGTCGATTCTGGGTGGTCAGGCGGGGATGGACGAGGCGTTCGGTACGGGTGTGCAGGAGCAGTCGGACAACGCGCACAAGAACATGGGCGCGGCCAATTTCCAGGCGGCGCGCTTCTCCGGCTGAGTTTGCGTTCAGCGGGGCCCGGGGGTGGCTCCGTCCATCAACTTCGCTTCAATCCATTGCGCTTCGCTCCGACATGGGGAGTTTTGTTATGGCTGGGAATCAGGATCGGCGTTCGTACGACACGGGTGCGTCCGCGGATGTGCAGGGGGGTTTGCACATCATCATCGGGCAGTTGGAGCGGGTGCTCGGTGACCGTGATCGGGCGGTGAAGGCGGCGATGGCCGACTATCAGGCCGACGGGGTCTCGGATGAGTACCACGGCAAGGAAGTGCGCTGGAACAAGGCGGCGAACGAGGTGCGGGAGATCATCCGGCTGGTGCGTTCCACGCTGGAGGAGAACGACGGGACGGCGCAGACCACGCTCTCCCGCGCGCGGGCCGCGGTCAACAACATCGGCTGAACGCGCACCATGTCCTATCCGGCCCCTCCCACCCCGCCTGGCGGAGACGCTGGTTTCGGTCCCGGCCAGGGACTGCCCACCTACCCGCAGGCAACGTCTCCTCAGCCGTATCCCGGGCAGGCGCATCAGTATGGAGGGCAGGCACCTCCATGCGGTCTGCCCCAGTATGCCGCGCAGGCCCAGCCCGTTCTGCCGCCGTCCTATCCCTACGCCTCGTACCACGGCCCTGTGGGCCCTGCGCTCGCGGACCGGGGTTCCCGCTTCGGGGCACGCCTGCTCGACCTGGTCTTCTGGTTCCTGGGCTACTTCACGCTGGGTGCTCCGATCATGGTGTGGATCGACGAGTCCGGCGGTGGACTGTCGCAGCTGTTGCTGATCGGTTGGCTGGTCACTTCGCTCGTTCTGTACTTCCCGGCGTGCATCGCCCGATTCGGCTCGACGCTGGGCAAGCGGATCTGTGGAGTGCGGATCGTGCGGTGTTCGACCGGAGGGCCGGTCGGCTTCTGGCGTGCTGCGGGACGGGAGGCCTTCTCGTTGCTCGGGATGGCCGTACCGATCCTGAGCCTGCTGGACCCGCTGTGGTGCTGCTGGGACAAGCCGCTGCAGCAGTGCCTGCACGACAAGACGGCGGACACCGTCGCCGTGGAGCGCTGAGTGAGGGTCAGGGAGTCCGGGGCTCTTGTTGCCGCCCCAGTGTGCGGGGGGTTGGCATTGCTTGATCGAGACTCGAACGGAACCAGAGTTATGGGGGGCGTGTGATGACGGCGTGGGACATCGAACCCGGTGGCGTCCGGGGAGTACTCCAGCGGGCCGGTACAGCCGCCGAGACCATGGCGACCGCCGGCAAGCAGATGCAGAAGACGCTGCCGCAGGCGGCGAAGCACGCGGGGACCATCACAGAGGGCGGGCACGAGGGGCAGGGCACTCAGGGGCCGGTGGGATCCGCCCTTGGTGTGTTCTTCAACCAGTGGTCGAAGAGCCTCACATACATCGCGAAGAGGACCGGCAGTTCGCTGAACGGCGCCAACCTGGCCACCCAGGAGTACATCAAGGGTGACTTGGACATGGCTGCGACGAAGCAGGGCAAGGCGCTCGCCGAGATGCCGGTGCCCGACATGCCCGGTGTCGGTGGTGGTGCGCGGGGTGGTGGCAGATGAGCAGCGAGCTCATTGACCCCAATGGCATACCGCAGTTCACGGGCGACCTGGAGCAGCTTGAGCGGGACGCCACGGACCTCAGCATGGAGGCATCGCTGTTCCGCCTCAGCGGCGGCCAGGTGCATTCCACTTTCCAAGGCCTCTCGGCGTTCTACGAGGCTCCTGAGGCGGAGGATCTGTTTGCGACGACCAAGCCGGTGGCCACGCGATCGGATGCCTTCGCGGGCCAATTGGAGAAGGTCGCCCAGGCCTTGAGCGACTACGCGTCCGAAGTGCGGCCGCTGGCGAAGAAGCTCAAGCAACTGCAGATCGAGGCCAGTGCCTTCGTCATCGACGACGTCTCGACCGACGACGAATGGCGCAAGGACCAGGACAAGGTCGACCACAACAACCGGCTGGTGGACGACGTCAAGGCCGCCGCGCAGGCCTTCCGTGCGGCCGAGACCGCCTGCCACAACACGATCACCAAGCTGGTCGACGGCATTCAGCTGAAGCCCAGCAGCGACGGCAGCACCAGCTGCGGAACGTATGGCTACACCGATGAGGTTCTCGACCAGGCCGAGGAACTTCCCTGGGGCGCCAAGGCGGAGCGGGACTACGACGGTGTCGACTGGTTCGTCCACCAGGCGAAGGAGGTCGGCAAGGGCTTCTTCGTGGATGGTGTGGTCGGCACGGCCAAGGCACTCGGCACGCTGGCGGGCAAGGACGGCTGGGGCGCAGCCGGCGAGGCGTGGACCAACCTGGCCAAGCTGAGCACCGGTCTGACGCTGACCATGACCCCCCTCGGCGGAGCTTTCTGGATGGCCAAGGACGACCAACTGCCCGGCTGGCTTCGGGATTCCCGCCAGGCCGTGGTCGCCACGGGCAAAGGGCTGATCGCCTACGACCAGTGGAGCAGGAACCCGGCGCGGGCCGGAGGACTGGTCGGCTTCAACGCGGTCACCATCGTGGCGACGCGCGGCGCGGGGGCGGCGGCCAAGGGCGGGGCCATGGCGAAGGTGGTCTCGGCGACCGGCAGAGTGGGCCGGGCGGTCGATCCGTTCACGTACGCCGCGAAGGGCGTGAAGTTCGCGACGGTCAAGGTCGGGGACTTGGTGGCGCCGCTGAAGAACTCCCGCCCGGGTGCGTACGCGGACATGGCCGAGAACGGTTTTCGGCTGCCGGAACGCGGCGCGGATGTACCCGTGCGTCCTGCGGCTGTGCCGGACAATGCGCTGCGGTACGTCGACGGCAAGGGCAGATCGGTCTACCTCACCAAGGAGGGGGCTGTCCTCGACGGGAACGGCAAGGTGCTGCAGAAGGCGGAGGACGCCCGGCCGGAGCCGTCCGCTGCGGACCGTGCTGCCCCGGTGGCGAAGGAGGAGGCTCCGCCTGCCCTTCGTGCGCCGGATCGTCAGCCTGTGCTCGCTGGTGGGCATGCGGGTGAGGGTGTGGCTGGTGCCGCGGGCCGGGTCGGTGATGATCTGCAGGCCGGCGGGCGCCCACCGGGTGGCAGGGCCCATGAGGCGGGTCACGGCCCGTCCGCTCATCACGAGCCTCCTGCAGGGCCGCCACGCGACGGTTCCTCGTCTGGTGCGGGCCACGGGTCCAGCGGCGGGCACCACGGTCCTGACGGGGCTCATCACAGCGGCGAATCGCCACCCAACGGCCACCCTGGGAATGGCCATACAGCAGACTCATCCAGTACCGGGCACGACATTCCGGGCCACGCGGATGCTCCCCATAGCTCTGGTAACTCCGTAGGCCACTCGCCTGGTTCTGGTCCGTCAGGGCCGTTGCAGTTGGGCGGGGATGCCGAACATCGGCTGCGGGAAGCGATCAAGGGCATCCCCAAGAACACCATGAAACCCAAGGTTCTCGAGCGAGCGATCAGCCGCCTGGCGGAACATCCGTACGGCCGCGAAGTCGCGGAGGTCATCAGCTCTGGAAAGTTCTCCCATGCGACCGGATTTCGGGACCTCGTTTCCCAGTTGGGCTCGGGAGTGGCCGGGCAGCACATCCGCGCCATCGACCAGATCAGGTTTGGCGATCAATTGCACGCGAGTGGCCTGCGGAACATTGAGTTCGAGATCAAGAACTCGGCGCACAAGGCGGATCTTGATGTCAAGGTGACGGACGATGCCGGGAACTCCTACGGCTATCAGATGAAGCGGCTCAACAACCCCAAGGACCCATTTGAGCAGATCGCACGGGCCGACTATCTGGGGCAGCTGTCCAAGTCGCAGGCGGACGTCAGAGTCATGCTGGTGGACGGTCAAGGGACCGTGGCGGACTGGACGAGCAGGGGCATTCCAGACGAGTTGCTGCGAGTACATCGCGGCGAGCACGCGCTCAAGAGTGAAAAAGGTCGTGGCATTCTGTTCGTGCTCCGACTCGATGACGGGACGATCGTGATCCCGCCGGGCGCCAAGGTCGATCCGCGAGGTGTTTTGTGATTACGACGATTCCCGTCGGTAGCTGGTACTGGGAGACCAAGACACAGGGTGGCGGTGACGATCTCGCCGGTCGCAGTGTCCGGGACCTCCTCGGAGTGTGGGGCGCCATGACCGATGTCGGTCTCGCCCGGGGGGACGCTCGGGCGGACATCAGTGTGCAGGATGGCGTCGATGACGCCGTCGTGTTCATCAAGCGGGATGTGCGGGTGGCGGCCGGGACCGAGGCCGCCGAATCGGATCTGCTCCTGACGTTGAGGTCTGTAGCCCAGAAGCAGAGTGCGGGGCTTGTGACGATCGACCTTTCCGTCCCGGGTGTCTGCCTGCGGGGAGGTGAGAGTGTCCAGGTCCAGAAGCTCTTCCTGATCTCGGTCGACGCCTGGCCCAGCGGGGCGGGGACCGTGGCGCTGCACGCCTACTCCGATGTGTGGATGACCCATGACCTGCGAGGGCGAAAGCACCCTGATGTTCAGAGGGAGAATGCCCCTCTGCTGGCGGCTGCTCTGGCTGGGATCGCCAGGTTCTTGGGAGCTGAGGTCATCCCTGGGGATGCCACCTCATACGGAGTGCCGTCGGCGACCGGGTTCGAAGACCTCCCGGACGAGGATCCGGACCTGCTGGATTCCTGGTACATGTTTGAAGTTCCCCGAAGGGCTGAAGCGCTTCAGGCTCGACTGCCCTCGGAGGCGCCGCAGTTCGCGACGGACACCGAATTGCCCGTCAGCTTTGTGGAGATTGCGATGGAAGGCAGAACCATCGGCTACTTGTGGGTGGCCGACGGCGACAGCGCTGCTGGGTACGAGCCGTACACCCCTGCTGGCGACATTTCGGTCGAAGCCGGTGTGCGTTGGCTGGAGCGGTTGAGCGATGCTAAAGCGCGGGGTGCGGCTCCGTCTTACGCGCTGCGCTTGCTGGCGTCGGAAGCCGACGAATCGACGTCTGGGATGATCGTTCCGGGATCCCAGGGAGTAGCCGAATCGCTGGAGGATCTGCAGGAACTATCCGGGCGCGAGGACTGTTCTTCCCGCGGCATCTAGTGACGAATGGGTACCTGTGGCGGCTCAGGACTATGACAGTCAGTTGTTGGAATCAGTGGCCGTTCGGCGGCGGCGGCTGCGTGATGCCGTTGTGTTCGGTGGGGAGCGGCAGCGGCGGGGTTGGGACGAGCGGTTGGGGAAGTTGGTCGGGGGGATTGTGATCGGGGCTGTGTTGTGTGCGGGGTGTGTGGGGTGGTCATTCGTTTCGCATCGGGTGATGAAGGACAAGCCCGGGGGAGTTTCCTCCGTGCCCGGTTCCGGTTCCTCGGTTTCGCCTTCGAGTGGTGTGTCTAAAACGCCCTCTGTGTCCGCTTCTTCTCGGTGATAGGTTCGAACTTGTGATATCTGCGGGGGCAATGAGCCGTAGCCAGGGGCGAGTGGCGTTGAGCCGGGTGACCTTGGTGGGGGAGCGGCGGCGAGTCGATCTCGTACTGCCTTCTCAGGAGCCGGTCGGGCTGTTGCTGCCCGAGGTGATGCGGCTGCTTGACGATCGGGCGGGAGTTCGGCCCGAGTTGCGGTATCTCGTGGCTGCTGATGGGTCCGCGCTGGCGCAGGACAGCACCTTGGAGTCGGCCGGTGTCGCCGATGGGGCCGTGTTGCGGCTCGTGCGCGCCGAGGACGCGCCCTCCGCGCCCGTCGTGCATGACGTCACCGATGAGGCCGCCGGTGATCTGGATGTGCGGGCCTGGCGGTGGGGCGCGGGTTCCCGGCGTGTGGTGTGCGGTGTTGCTGTGGGGGCGTGGGCTCTCGTAGCCGCGGTGCTGGCCCGGGGGGAGTTCGACGACTCCCGGGTGGGGGC
Organism: Streptomyces sp. NPDC040610; assembly: GCF_055594065.1. Lineage (NCBI taxonomy): Bacteria > Bacillati > Actinomycetota > Actinomycetes > Kitasatosporales > Streptomycetaceae > Streptomyces > Streptomyces sp. NPDC040610. Next base: position 709,147 of record NZ_JBVIXA010000001.1, read on the forward strand.
CGGGCTGCTCGGGGTCAGTGCGGTGGCCGCCGTGTGCGGTGCGCTGCTCGGGCGGGCGCGGCGGCGCGGTCTTGCTGCCACGCTCATCGGGGCCGCGGGTGCGCTCGGGCCTTTTGGGGCTTGGACGCTGGGGGGCGCGAGCGGCTGGTCCGGGGGCGCGCTGTTGGCGAGTGTCGTCTGCGTGCTGGTTGTTGCGCTGTTGCTGCTCGGGTGGTTCACGCCGTTGGGGCGTGGTGGGCTCGTCGGCGGTGGCGCGGTCGCCGGGTGCGCCGTGGTGTGGGAGGGCGTACTCGGGATTCAGGGCGGTGGGCACGTCGACCGCGTGGGCGCCGTGCTCGCCGTGGTGTCGGTCGTCGCCCTCGGCGTGCTGCCGCGGCTCGCCCTGATGGCCTCGGGGCTCTCCGGGCTCGACGACCGGCGGTCGGGCGGGGCCTCCGTCAGTCGGTACGACGTGGGGAGCGCCCTTGCCGCCACCCACCGCGGGCTCGCGCTCGCCACGGTGGCGTTCGCCGTGTCCGCGGGGGCTGCCGGAGTGCTCGCCCTGCGTGACGTGTCCGTGTGGTCGGTGCTCCTCGCGGGGGCGGTCGCCCTGGTTCTTGCCCTGCGCGCACGGGCGTTTCCGCTCATCGTCGAGGTGGTCGCCCTGCTCGCGGCCGCGGCGGCCGTCGTGGGGCGGCTCGCGTGGGTGTGGCTCGGCGAGTCCGGGGCCGCGGGCGGGCCGTTGACGCTGCTCGTCGTGCTCGCGCTGGCCCCGCTCCTCGTACTCGCCGTGCGGCCCGCCGAGCATGTGCGGGTGCGGCTGCGCCGGGTCGGGGACGCGCTGGAGTCGCTGGGCGTCATCGCCCTGATTCCGCTGGCGCTCGGGGTGTTCGGTGTGTACGGGCGACTGCTCGACACCTTCGCGTGAGAGTCCGGGACGACATGGCTGAGGCGAGGGACTGGCAGCGGGATTTGCTGCGGGAGCTGGGTGCGGGTGCGGGTGCGGCTACCGGTGGCGGCGGGAGGTCGACCCCGACGTCCGCGCCCGCCGTTGCGCCGACGCCCGCACCCACCACGGTTACGCCCGCGCCTGACATGCCCGCACCCGCCGCCGTCACCACCGCGAGTGCGCCGACCACACCCGGACCCACGGCTCCCGCGCCCCCAAGCAGCCCCGCCCCCCGACGCGGAGCGCCCCCCACCCCCGAATCCATCCCCACAGCCGACCCCCGCCTGGCCCTCGCCCTGGGGCGCCCCCAGCACGGCGACTCCCTGCCCCGGCGCACCAGCCGCTCCCTGCGCAAGCTCGTCAGCTCCGCTTCGCAGGACGTGGCGGAGGAGAGCCGGATGGCCCGCGAGGTGCAGCAGCCGGTCACCACCGGCCGGGTCGTCGCGGTGACGTCGATCCGGGGCGGCGTCGGCAAGACCACCGTCTCGGCGCTGCTGAGCCGGACGTTCCAGCACTACCGGCACGACCCGGTCCTCGCTCTGGAGGCCGATGCCGCGCTCGGCACCCTGCCGGTGCGGCTCGGCGCCGATTCGGTGCGCTGGTCCTGCGCGGACCTCGCGCGGATCCTGACGCCGGCCATGCAGCTGACGGACATCACCGGCTACTTGGTGCCCGTGCCGGACGGCGGCTGGCTGCTGCCCGCCAGCCAGGGCCGCGTCGGCGCCCCCCTCGACGTACCCACGTACCGCACCGTGACCCTCGCCCTGCGCCGCTACTTCGCGGTGACCGTCGTCGACTGCGAGACGCTGCCCGGCGAGGTGGCCCGCACCGCCATGGACACCGCCCACGCCCGCGTCGTGGTCGCCCCCATGACCGTGGAGGGCGTGCACGGCACCCGGCTGGTCCTGGACTGGCTGGCCCAGCTGCCGCACTCCGCCCTCGCTACCACCGTCGTCGCTCTCACCGCCAACTCGCCCGACATGACCCTCGACCTGAAGACCGCCGCCGCACACCTGCGGGAGACCGGCGTGGCCGTGGTGCCCGTCCCGTACGACCGCCATCTCGCCCAGGGCGGCCCCATCCGCGGTCCCCAGCTCGGCCAGGCCGCTCGCGACGCCGCCGTCCAACTCGCCGCCGAGGCGATGCGGCGCGCGGTACGCGTGCGATGAGCGGCACGACCACCACCGCCGGGACGACCACCGGCGAGGCGACCACCGCCCAGGCAGTAGAGGCCGTCCAGGTGACCGAGGCCGACACCACACACATGAGGACGCGATGACCCACCGCCTCGTACACCGCCCGGCCCGCTCCACCCGCCCCCCGTCCGCCACCGCCCAACGCACCATCGAACCGCCCCCGAACCTCCCCGAGGGCAAGATGGGCAACGCCGCGACCGCGCTGCTGCCGATGGCCGGTGTCATGGGCTCCGTCGTGATGATGACCGTCATCCGCAACAGCCAGTTCGCCGCCCTCGGGGCCATCGTGCTGGTCTTCGCGCTGCTCGGCGGTGTCGCCCTGTTCTGGTCGCAGCGCGGCAAGGCGCAGCGCACCCGGCGTACGCAGCGGGAGCGGTATCTGGAGTACGTGGAGGAGCAGCGCGACGAACTCGGCGCCGGGGAGAGGGAGTTGCGGCAGCGGGCGCGGCTGCTGAACCCGCCGCCGCAGGCGCTCTACGACCTCGTATGGGACCCGGCCCGGCTGTGGGAGCGGCGCCGCGCCGACGCGGACTTCCTCGCCGTGCGGGTGGGCTGTGGCGACGTACCCGTACAGGAAGTGGTGATCGGGCAGCACGGCGGCAGCGGGGTGCTCACGCCGCCGGACCCGTTCATGCTCAACGAGGCACGCGCCCTGCAGGCGCGGTTCGCCGTCGCGCCGGACTTCCCGCTGGCCGTGCCGCTCGACCGGGCGGGGAACGTAAGTGTCGTCGGCGACCGCGAGGGGGTGCTACGCGTCGCCCGTGCCCTGCTGGTCCAGGCCGCCGTGACGCACGCGCCGGACGATCTGGCGATCGCGCTCGGCGTGCCGGGGGAGTGCCTCGCGGAGTGGGAGTGGGCGAAGTGGCTGCCGCACGTGCAGGACGCGACGGCCGACCCGGAGGCGTACGACGGGCCGGTCGCCGCCCGGCGCATCGCACCGGACGTGGCGCAGCTCGCTCGGCTGTGCGGCGCCGACCTGCGCCGCCGCTCCTCGTACGCGGCCGAGGTGCGGCGCGGCCTGTCCGGCAGGAACGCGCTGCGGCTCACCGATCGGCTCCTCGTGGTCAGTGACACCCACGGCGGGACCGCCGCGGAACTGCCCCGCCCGGACACGGCGGTCGGGCTCGCCGACATGGGCGTGACCGTGCTGCACCTCCTCGAGCGGCAGATCCACGAGCCGGACGAGGTGAGCGTGCGGATCACCGTCGAGGGCGATCAGGTCGTCGTCGAGGATCTGCGTGCGCCGGGGGCGGGCGGCGCCCAGCCGGGCGGCGCGCAGCCGACCACCGGGCAGCCCGCCGTCGCCCACGGCCTCGCTGACGACCTCAGCCTCGCCGGCGCCGAAGGACTCGCCCGCATGCTGGCATCGCTGCGCCTGTCCGCCGAGTCCGCCGCCGAGGGCACCCCGGTGTCCGGCCCCGTCGACTTCCCCGCGCTGCTCGGCATCGACGACCCGGCCGCGGTGGACCTGGACCGGCTGTGGGCGCCGCGCACCGAGCGGGACTTCCTGCGCGTGCCGATCGGGCTCGACGACCGGCACGAGCCGGTGTTGCTCGACCTGAAGGAGTCCGCCGAGCTGGGCATGGGCCCGCACGGGCTGTGCGTGGGCGCGACCGGCTCGGGCAAGAGCGAGCTGCTGCGGACCCTCGTCCTGGCGCTCACCGCCACGCACTCGCCCGAGGACCTCGCGATGGTCCTCGTCGACTACAAGGGCGGCGCGACGTTCGCCCCGTTCACGGGCCTGCCGCATGTGGCCGGTGTCATCACGAACCTGGAGAACCAGGCCGACCTCGTCGAGCGCGTCCACACCAGCCTCGCGGGCGAGATCAAGCGCCGCCAGCAGGTCCTGAAGGACGCCGGGAACATCGCCGACATCGGGCACTACGCCGCCCTGCGGGCGAAGGAGCCGGGCCGGGGTCTCGAGCCACTGCCGCACCTGTTCGTCGTCATCGACGAGTTCGGCGAACTCATCACCACCAAGCCGGACTTCATCGACCTGTTCCTGTCCATCGGCCGCATCGGCCGGTCCATCGGCGTACATCTGCTGCTGTCCAGCCAGCGCATCGAGAGCGGCAAGCTGAAGGGTCTGGAGACGTATCTGTCCTACCGGCTCGGGCTTCGCACGTTCTCCGCCGACGAATCCAGGACAGTGCTTGACCGGGTCGATGCCTTCGAGCTGCCACCACTGCCCGGCTTCGGCTATCTGAAGGTGGACACGTCCACGTACACGCGCTTCAAGGCGGGGTACGTCTCCGGGGCCCATCACGGCCCCACGGCGGGCGAGCCCGCGGACGAGGCGCCGCGGGCCTGGACGTACCCGGCGTTCAACGCACCCGCACGGGGCGCGGACGGACCGTCGGAGGAGACCGCTGCACGTGAGCGCGAGACCGGGCCGACCGTGATGTCCACGATGGTCGGCCAACTCGCCGTCGCCGCCGCCCCGGTCCGTCGTATCTGGCTGCCGCCGCTGCCCGACGCCGTCACCCTGGACGCGGTGGCGGGCCCCCTCCACGTCTCCGAGCATGGCCTGCGGCTGTCCCGCGGTGATGGCCACCTGCGCGTTCCCCTCGGTGTGCTCGACGACCCGGCCCGGCAGTGGCAAGGGCAGTGGCTGCTCGACCTGAACGTCGCGGGCGGCCATGCGGCGGTCATCGGAGGCCCTCAGTCGGGCAAGACCACCCTGCTGCGCACCCTCGCCCTCTCCCTGGCTCTGACCCACACGCCCGCCGAAGTCGCCGTCTACGGCCTGGACCTGGTGGGCGGCGGGCTCACCGCGCTGGCCGGGCTGCCCCACGTGGGCGGCATCGCCACCCGCGCCGACCCCGAGCGCGCCGCCCGCACCGTCGCCGAGGTGGGAGCCCAACTGGCCCTGCGCGAGGAACTGTTCCGCGAGCACGGCATCGACTCCCTCGACCAGCTGCGCCGCATACGCGCCAAGGGCGGGCTTCCCGAGCTCGGCTCCACCGACATCGTGCTGCTCGTCGACGGCTTCGGCGCGCTGCGCGAGGAGTTCGACGAGCTGGACGACCGCATCGCCGAACTCCTCAAGCGCGGCGGCGGCTACGGCATCCACGTCGTCGCCGGAATGCTGCGCTGGAACGACGTGCGCATCGCCACCCAGTCCATGTTCGGCACGCGGGTCGAGCTGCGCCTGAACGACCCGTCCGACTCCACGGTCGACCGCAAGCTCGCCGAGACGTTCACCGCGGGCACCCCGGGACGCGTCCTCACCGACGGAAAGCTCTTCGCGCAGACCGCGCTGCCGCGTACCGACGGCCTGCCGAACGCCGAAGACCTGGGCGCCGCCCTCGACGACGCGGCGCGCACCATCGCCGCCACCTGGCACGGCGAACTCGCCCCACCCGTACGCGTCCTGCCGACCCGGCTGCCCGCCACCGGCCTGCCCTCCGCCCACGCCGAACCGCACCGGGTGCCGCTCGGCGTCGACCAGGACACCCTCGGCCCGGTGCTGCTCGACCTGTTCGGCCAGGACCAGCACCTGCTGATCCTCGGCGACAACGAGTGCGGCAAGACCAACCTGCTGACCCTGATCGCCGACCAGCTCATCGCCCGCCACGGCGACGACGCACTCGTCTTCGCCGTCTTCGACCCGCGCCGCGGCCTGCGCGGCGTCGTCCCCGAGCCCTACCGCGGCGGCTACGCCCACAACGCCAAGCTCGCCGCGGCCCTCGCCACCGGCATCGCGGGCGAGCTCGACAAACGCCTCCCGGAGACCGCCGACCCCGACGCGACCGGCCTCGAACCCGCCTTCACCGGCCCGCGCATCGTCATCCTCGTCGACGACTACGACATCCTCACCACCGCGGGCCAGCAGCCCCTGGCCGCCTTCCTGCCCTACATCTCCTCCGCCCAGGACATCGGCCTGCACTTCGTTGTCGCCCGCCGCACAGCGGGATCCGCCCGCGCCCTGTACGAGCCGTTCCTCACCACCCTCCGCGAGACCGGCACCACCACCCTCCTCATGAGCGGCGACCGCGCCGAGGGACAGCTCTTCCCCGGCCTGTACGCCTCCTCGCAACCCCCCGGCCGAGGCACCCTCGTCCGCCGCGGGCACCCCCACCGGCTGATCCAGACGGCCCTCGCCCACGAGACCGAAGCCCCTGACGACGAACCGGAAGCGACGAAGCACCTGTGACCAAGGACGTCATCGCCCTCACGCCCACGATGCCCGACGCCATGGCCCTGCTGGCCGGTCTGCACGCGGGCGGGCCCGACCTCGGCGTCCACTCCCTGGCCGACGGGGCCGTCGTCCAGTTGCGTACGCGGGACGGTCGGCCCCTGGTCTCCGTCGAGGCACCCGTCCTCGTCCAGACGCCCGGGGAGGCCCAGCGTCTGCTCGGCTCCCACGTCGCGGCGCCCGACGTGCCGTACTGGTGGACGGAGGTCCGCGCGTCCACCGCCGTCGCCGAGGCGGTAGACCTCGCCGGATCGTTCTGCGGCCGCCTCACGCTGCTGCTCGGCGGCACCACGTGGCCGCCGGAGGCCGCGACCGTCGGTGTCGTCCACGTGCCCGACGGCCCGACCGGCGAGGAGGCCGTTCCCGAGCCCGACGGCGCCCTGCCCGCCGTCGACGTCCTCACCGACTCCACCGCCGTCGTCCTCGCCGACCGCCCGGTCGTCGCCCTGACGGCCTGGCTCTCCGAAGTCCTGCGTGCCACGGCGGACTCGGGCAGAGCACTGCACATCGTCACCCCGTCCCACTCCCGCCTGAGCCTGTCCCTGCGCACCGCCCTGACCGGCCCGCCGAACCGATGGGTGGTGCAGGCTCCCGAAGGCGGCTACTACGACGGCCTGTCCGGCGCCGTACTGCGGTGGCGGGACGGCACCTTCACTCCTGCTCTCGACAACGACGGCGAGACCGTGGCGGCCAAGGGCTTCACGCCGCCCGAGCAACCGTCCGAACAGCAGCTCACCGTCTCCGTGCGCTCCCACCACACCCCCGACGCCGACCTCGTCCTCGGCCGCGCCCTCGAAACCGCCTGGCACCACCTCACCGGCGCGGCCCCGGCGGGCTGGGGCACCGCCGAACCCGTCAACCTGCCCTGGTCGCCCCGCCGGCTGACCGCACTGGCCCGCGACCGAGCCCCGGCCCCGAGCCACCTCCTGGCCGTCGGCCATCCAGACCGCCCCGCGATCGGGAGCCTCCGGGTGACCCGCACGAAGTCCGGAGTCGCGGAGGAGGCCGCGCTCACGCTCGGATACACGGCCGACGAGCCCCCGCCCCTGGACGCCCTGGAGACGCTGGCCGAAGCCCTCGCGGCCGAGCCCGGCCTGAGCGCCGTGCTCACCACCCTGCGCCGGGCCCGCCACGACCTCACGGTCCCGGCCCGCCTCGAAGGCCCGCCCATCCCCGTCTCGCTCACGCTGGGCCCCACGGACGTACAAGCCGTCGGCCTCGACCACGCCCGCCGCCCACCCCTGCCCCGACACCCCACCCCGCTCGGCCCCACCACTGCCCCGGCCCTGCACTACCGCCTGAGCGACGGCACGAGCCCGGACGCCTGGACCGACCTCGACGCGCTCACCCGACACCTCAGAAACACATAGCCCGCCCGGCACCCCCGTGCCTACGATCACCCCCATGCCCGCATCGCCCGCATCACCCGCACCGCCCACCTTCGACCAGCTCGTTGCCGAAGCCGAATCCGCGCCCACCGAAGGCTGGGACTTCTCCTGGTTCGAGGGGCGGGCCACCGAGGCGCGGCCGTCGTGGGGGTATGCGCGGGCCATGGGGGAGCGGCTCGGGCGGGTCGGGGCCGCGCTCGATATTCAGACCGGTGGTGGGGAGGTCCTCGCCGCCGTGCCCGCGCTGCCCCCGCTCGCCGTCGCCACGGAGGGGTGGCCGCCCAACGTCGCCAAGGCCGCCGCGCTGCTGCACCCGCGCGGTGTGGTGGTCGTGGCCTCGCCCGAGGACGCGCCGCTGCCGTTCGCGGACGGGGTGTTCGACCTCGTCACCAGCCGGCACCCGGTGACCCCGCACTTCGACGAGATCGCTCGCGTGCTGCGGCCCGGCGGGACGTACTTCGCCCAGCACGTGGGGCCGAGCAGCGTGTTCGAGCTGGTGGAGTACTTCCTGGGGGAGCAGCCCGCGGAGGTCAGGGGCGCGCGGGACCCGGAGGGGGAGCGGCGGGAGGCCGAGGCCGCCGGGCTCGACGTCGGCACGCTGCGCGCCGAGCGGTTGCGGATGGAGTTCCACGACATCGGGGCCGTCGTCCACTTCCTGCGCAAGGTCGTGTGGATGGTGCCCGGGTTCACCGTCGAGGCCTACCGGCCGCGCCTGCGCGAACTGCACGAGCGGATCCGCGAGGAGGGGCCCTTCGTCGCCCACAGCACCCGTCATCTGTTCGACGCGGTCAAGCGATAGTCGGCGGTATCCGGCGATAGTCAGCGGCTCGGCGGCAGTCGGCGGCAGTCGGCGGTAGCCAGCGGCTCGGCGGCAGTCAGCGGCAGTCGTCCCGACGCGGTCCAGCAGCAGTCACCCGTTCGGCGGTACTGTCGCTTCAGTAAGTGACTCGGCGGAGCCGTTACGTGGACGAGGAGTTGGCATGGCGCATCGCAAGGGACCGTACCTCTGCGGCCTGGACGCGGCCGTCGATGTCGTCGGCGGCAAGTGGAAGCCCCTGATCCTGTGGGCGCTGTACGCGGGCCGGACGCTCCGCTTCGGTGAGCTGCGGCGGCACGTGCCCGGCGTCAGCGAGAAGATGCTGATCCAGCAGCTCCGCGAGATGGAGGCCGACGGCATCGTGCACCGCGAGGTCTACCGCGAGGTGCCGCCCAAGGTCGAGTACTCCCTCACCGAGCTGGGCCAGACCCTGAACACGGCCCTCGCGCCCCTCGGCGCCTGGGGCGACCAGCACATGGAGCGGCTGGTGGAGCGGCACGCCGAGAAGACCGGCGGTGAGAGTGTTGCAAATTAGGGCAAATCGGCAACGTCCCGGCAGCGCCCCGCCAGTTGATTCCGCATCGTTATGTGAACTGGCTCGATTCCGCCCCGCCCCTACCGTAAGTTCAGACCAACGCTAATTCGCGTGAGCAAAGCTGCGCGAGCGGTGCCGCGCAGTGGAGGGGGCTGCGCGGCACCGCGCACTCCTCGAAGCCCGGCTTCTCCCCGGCTTCTCCCCGGTTCCTTCCGGGCCTCCGGCCACCCGGCTCCGCCGTCGCCCCGGCCCCCGCCCCGCCGCCGTCAAGCCCGCGCCCCTCGCCCGCGTCACCCTTCGGGAGTACCCGCGCCCGGCGACCGGATCCCGCCGGGAGGGCCGAAATCCGGTGGGAGAACAGGCTCAGCCAGTTGTCGGGCGATTTCGGAGCGTAGTTGTGGCACGCCGATGCACCCCGAACCACTTACGAAGGGTTATGGTGGAAACCCCCCCTCGGGCCGGTCCGTCTCCCCCCCCACGGACCGGCCCGTTTTTTGTGCCCGCGCCACGCCTCCCGGCGCCGGGGCAAGCGTGCCTCGTAGGAGCGCCGAGGGAAGCGTGCCCCGTAGGGGCGGGCCCGGGCCTCAGCCCCGGCCGGCCCAGATGTTCGTCCCCGGCGTGGACACCGCGAACGTGTCGATCTCCGCGAGCTCCGCATCCGTCAGCTTCGGGCCCGAGAGCGCCGCCACGTTCTCCTCCAGCTGCTTCACGCTGGAGGCCCCGATGAGCGCGGACGTCATGCGCTCGTCGCGCAGGACCCAGTTCAGCGCCAGTTGCGCGAGCGACTGGCCGCGCCGGGAGGCGATGTCGTTCAGGCCATTGAGGCGGCGTACGACCTCGTCGTTGAGCAGCTCCGGGTCCAGGGACTTGCCCTGGGTGGCGCGGGAGCCCTCGGGGATGCCCTTCAGGTACTTGTTCGTGAGCAGGCCCTGGGCGAGCGGCACGAAGGAGATGCAGCCCATGCCGGCCGCCTCCAGGGTGTCGAGCAGCCCGTCGTCCTCGGTCCAGCGGTTGATCATCGAGTACGACGGCTGGTGGATGAGGGGACGTACGCCCATCTCGCGCAGCAGCCGCGCCGCCTCCGCGGTCTGCTCGCTGTTGTACGAGGAGACACCGACGTACAGCGCCTTGCCCTGCTGGACGGCCGAGGCCAGCGCGCCCATCGTCTCTTCCAGCGGGGTGTCCGGGTCGAAGCGGTGCGAGTAGAAGATGTCGACGTAGTCGAGGCCCATGCGCTCCAGCGAGGCGTCGAGCGAGGACAGCAGGTACTTGCGGGAACCCCACTCGCCGTACGGGCCGGGGTTCATGAGGTAGCCCGCCTTGGTCGAGACGATCAGCTCGTCCCGGTAGGGGGCGAAGTCCTGGGCGAAGAGCTTGCCGAAGTTCAGCTCCGCGCTGCCGGGCGGCGGGCCGTAGTTGTTCGCCAGGTCGAAGTGGGTGACGCCCAGGTCGAAGGCGCGGCGCAGGATCGCGCGCTGGGAGTCCAGGGCGCGGTCGTCGCCGAAGTTGTGCCAGAGGCCGAGGGAGACGGCGGGCAGCTTCAGGCCGCTGCGACCGCTGCGCCGGTACTCCATGGAGTCGTAACGGTCCGCTGCCGCGCGGTATTCGGAGGTGTCGTTCATGAGGACGAAGCTACTTCAGGGAACCGGGACGTGGCCCGCATGCGTGTACTCACAAGGCCCGGGCCGGAAACGGAAGGCGGGCCGCACCCCGGATCGGGAGGCGTCCGCGCAGCGGTACGCTTTCGCCTTCGGGGACTGCCGTCTGTATGGAGGGGCTGACAAAGGTGAAGCTGCGCGACCTGGTGTACGGACTCTACGCACGCCGGGTGGAAGGCCGCCTCGACCACGACCAGGTGCCCAAGCACATCGGCGTCATCCTCGACGGCAACCGCCGCTGGGCGAAGGCCTCCGGCGGCACCACCGCCCAGGGCCACCAGGCGGGCGCGTACAAGATCGAGGAGTTCCTCGGCTGGTGCGCCGAGACGGACGTCGAGGTCGTCACGCTGTGGATGCTCTCCACGGACAACTTCGACCGCCCCGAGGAGGAGCTGGGCCCGCTCCTCGGCATCATCGAGGACACCGTCCGGAGCCTCGTCGACGACGGCCGCTGGCGCGTGCACCACGTCGGCGCCCTCGACCTGCTCCCGGCCCGCACCCAGGGCGTCCTGAAGGAGGCCGAGCAGGCCACCCACACCCGAAGCGGAATACTCGTCAACGTCGCCGTGGGCTACGGCGGCCGCCAGGAGATCGCCGACGCCGTCCGCTCCCTGCTGCTCGACCACGCCGAGCGCGGCACCTCCATCGAGGACATCGCCGAGAGCGTCGACGTCGAACAGATCTCCAAGCACCTCTACACGAGCGGCCAGCCCGACCCCGATCTGGTGATCCGGACGAGTGGAGAACAGCGTCTGTCGGGCTTCATGCTCTGGCAGTCCGCTCACTCCGAGTACTACTTCTGCGAAGTCTTCTGGCCGGCGTTCCGGAAGGTCGACTTCCTGCGTGCGCTGCGCGATTACGCCGCGCGCCACCGTCGTTACGGCGGATGACGCAAGCACCCCGATGAGGTCTCGGTAACCAGGAGTTAACCAACGCGCCGTCATATGCCATGGCATGGCTGCGCTTGTTCGAGGGAATACCACTTGCAGGTCGGCGTCCGATTCACGGACGCCGGATCTCAGCGGACGGCACGGGGCCGTCCGCCCGGGAGGCCCTTTGCACCAGGACGACCGCGCGCCGAGCGCGGACGACAGGGAGGGCCGGTGCTCGGCCCGCGCAGGGTGGCCAGTCACCGGCCCAGTTCCCTCCGTCGCTCCCCGACCTCATCCGAGGGGGTACGTCCTTCCGTGGTGACCAGCACAAAGCGCCAGCAAGGCCGGCGCACCTATGTTCTTGACACCAGCGTTCTGCTCGCCGACCCGAACGCCCTGTCCCGCTTCGACGAGCACGAAGTAGTGCTGCCGATCGTCGTCGTGACGGAGCTGGAGGCCAAGCGGCACCATCCCGAGCTCGGCTACTTCGCCCGGCAGGCGCTGCGCCTGCTCGACGACTGCCGGATCCGCTTCGGGCGCCTGGACGCGCCGATCCCGATCGGCGACCTGGGCGGCACGCTGCGCGTCGAGCTCAACCACTCCGACCCCGGCGTGCTCCCGGCGGGCTACCGCCTGGGCGACAACGACTCACGGATCCTCGCGGTGGCACGCAACCTCCAGGCGGAGGGGTACGAGGTCACGGTCGTCTCCAAGGACCTGCCGCTCAGAATCAAGGCATCGTCCGTCGGCCTCCTCGCCGAGGAGTACCGCGCGGAGCTCGCCATCACGGACGCCTCCGGCTGGACCGGGATGTCCGAGCTGACCCTCTCGGGGGAGCAGGTCGACCTTCTCTTCGAGACGGAGAGCCTGTACGTCCCCGAGGCCGCCGACCTGCCCGTGCACACGGGCCTGACCATCCAGTCCGAGCGGGGCAAGGCACTCGGCCGGGTCTCGCCCGAGGGCAACGTCCGTCTCGTACGCGGCGATCGCGAGGCCTTCGGCATCAAGGGCCGCAGCGCGGAGCAGCGCATCGCGCTCGACCTCCTGCTCGATCAGGACATCGGCATCATGTCGATGGGCGGCCGCGCGGGCACCGGCAAGTCGGCGCTCGCCCTCTGCGCGGGCCTGGAGGCCGTCCTGGAGCGCCGCCAGCACCAGAAGGTGATGGTGTTCCGGCCGCTGTACGCGGTGGGCGGGCAGGAGCTCGGCTATCTGCCGGGCACCGAGGCCGAGAAGATGGGGCCCTGGGCGCAGGCCGTCTTCGACACCCTCGGGTCCGTCGCGGGCAAGGAGGTCATCGAGGAGGTCTCGGCGCGCGGCATGCTGGAGGTGCTGCCGCTGACCCACATCCGGGGCCGCTCGCTGCACGACGCCTTCGTCATCGTGGACGAGGCCCAATCCCTGGAGCGGAACGTCCTCTTGACCGTTCTGTCCAGGATCGGGGCGAATTCACGTGTCGTACTGACCCATGACGTCGCCCAGCGCGACAACCTCCGGGTCGGCCGGTACGACGGAGTCGTGGCCGTCATCGAGAAACTGAAGGGGCATCCGCTCTTCGCGCATGTCACCCTCACCCGGTCCGAGAGGTCGCAGATCGCGGCACTTGTGACCGAAATGCTGGAGGATGTTCAGATCTGACACCGCCTGACGCATGCGGACCGAGAGGTCCGCTGGATCTGGGGCATCTGTCCAAGTTCGGTTCCCCTATGGGGTAGTTGGCGCCGCCCGGCGAAGCGAGTGAGCCTAGCCGGGCGGCGTCTTGATGTGCGGGTGTTTCCGCAAAACTCCTGGGGCAAACGGGGTGTGAGCTTTCACACGCAACGCGGAATTGCCTCGCGGCGTCTCGCTACGGCAGAGTCTGGGTCCTGTCAGGCCCCGCATACGGCACTCCTGTACCCCCAGCGGTACGGAACAACAGAACTTCATAGTGGTAGCCGTATGCCGCCCGAGCACCAAGCGGCGCTCCTGTCCCAGGAGTTGTCCACCGGGCCCGCGCCTCCCGTGACCGATGTACCCAGCGGAGGCCAGCGCCAGGGGCACGATTGCGTCCGCGGGGTCACCTATGCGGGCGATGCTGGAAGGAAACCGTGTGAGCCGGATCTCGGTCCGGGGATTCGCGGTGGCTTCGGCCACTGCGGTCACCACCGTCGGCGCCGTCGTGGGAGTCGCCTCGGGCGACACCCAGTCCTCGAAGTCCAACGACCTCGAGACGACGGCAAGCGACGCGACTCTCCTCGCAGACATACCCGCGGGTCAGCACGCCCAGGTGCAGACCACCTCCGTGGCGCAGCAGGCCGACGCCCAGGCGATGGCCGCCGACACGGCCGCGAAGAAGTCCGCCGCCGAAGCCGCGCGCAAGCAGGCCGCCAAGGACGCCGTGGCCAAGCAGCAGGCGGCCGAGAAGGCGGAGAAGGCCGAGAAGGAAGCCGCCGCGAAGAAGGCCGCGGAGAAGAAGGAGCGTGAGAAGGCCGCCGAGTCCAAGGCGAGCCGCTCCTCCGGACGCGACGCCTCCAGCTTCGCGCCGCAGGGCTCCTACTCCGTCGCGCAGGTCCAGGCGATGGCCCGGCAGATGGTCCCGGCCGGTCAGTTCCAGTGCTTCAGCAACATCGTGAACCACGAGTCGACCTGGAACTACAAGGCCACCAACGCCTCCTCCGGCGCGTACGGCCTGGTCCAGGCGCTCCCCGGCTCCAAGATGTCCTCCGCGGGAGCCGACTGGCGCACCAACCCGGCCACCCAGATCAAGTGGGGCCTCAACTACATGAACGACCGCTACGGCAGCCCGTGCGGTGCCTGGGACTTCTGGCAGAACAACAACTGGTACTGAGGTGTGCGACCGGCGCTGACCAGCAGTGAACAGCGCCGAGATCGCTCTCAACCTTCAGGGACCCCTCACCGTCCTACGGTGAGGGGTCCCGCCCGTGTACGGTCGGTCCGGCAGTCCCCCGAGAGAAACCCGGGGGACTTGGTACGTGGTGGGGCAAGACGGGGGTAGAGGACGGATCATGGCGCGAGTTCCAGGGTGGCGCGGCCGCGTGGGCGGCGCGCTGACCAGGATGGGAGAACGCCTGGGCGGCTCCAAGGAGCAGTCGGCGGCGGGCGCGGGCGCGGCGGCGGATGAGTCCGGCGCCGGGGCGCGGGACGTACCGGCCGACGCGACGCCGGTCGGCGTGGCCGCGGGTGTCGGTTCTTCCTCCGGCGCGGGTGCCGACTCCGCCTCCGGCGCGGGTGCCGCCGCCGTGCGCGCCTCCGGCAGCGCACCGGCCAACGGTGTCACCGCCGACGGCGCCCACGGGAAGCTGTCGCTGCGCAAGCGGTACGCGGACCGGGTGCGGGCCGCCGCTGCCGCCGAGGACGAGCTGGACCGCCTCGACGGGCTGTCCGACGACGACACGTCGGGTGAGACCGGCGCGGGCGGGTCCGGCTCCGCCGAGCAGGTCCCCGCGCCGCCCGCCTACGCGCCCGACATAGGGGCGCGGCCCGACCCCGTCGCCGCCGTGCCCTGGGGCGTGCGGGTCGCCGCCGAGGCCGGCTGGCGGCTGCTCGTCCTCGCCGGGACCGTCTGGGTCCTGATGAAGGTCATCAGCGCCGTCCAGCTCGTCGTGTTCGCGTTCGTCGCCGCGCTGCTCATCACCGCGCTGCTCCAGCCCACCGTGGCCCGCCTCAAGCGGCTCGGGCTGCCGCGGGGGCTCGCCACCGTGTGCACCGCCGTGCTCGGCTTCGTGGTCATGGGGCTCGTCGGCTGGTTCGTGGTCTGGCAGGTCATGGAGAACGTGGACACGCTCTCCAGCCAAGTCCAGGACGGCATCGAGGACTTGCGGAAGTGGCTGCTCAACAGCCCCTTCCATGTCACCGAGGACCAGATCAACGACATCGCCAAGTCCCTGCGCGAGGCGGTCGGGGCCAACTCCGAGGAGATCACCTCCGCCGGGCTCGAGGGCGTCACCGTCATCGTCGAGGCGATGACCGGGATCCTCCTCGCCATGTTCTCCACGCTCTTCCTGCTGTACGACGGGCCGCGCATCTGGAAGTGGTTCCTGAAGCTGGTGCCCGCCGCTGCCCGGCCGGGGGTCGCGGGCGCGGGGCCGCGGGCGTGGCGGACGCTCACCGCGTATGTGCGGGGCACGGTGATAGTGGCTCTCATCGACGCCGTGTTCATCGGCGTCGGCATCTACTTCCTCGGCGTGCCCATGGCCGTGCCGCTGGCCGTCTTCATCTTCCTGTTCGCGTTCATCCCGCTCGTGGGCGCTGTGGTGTCCGGGGCGCTCGCCGTGGTCGTCGCGCTTGTCACGCAGGGCGTGTTCACGGCGGTGATGGCGCTGATCGTGGTGCTCGCCGTGCAGCAGATCGAGGGCCACATTCTGCAGCCGTTCATCCTGGGGCGTGCTGTGGCCGTGCATCCGCTGGCCGTGGTGCTCTCCGTGGCCGCCGGGGGGATGGTCGCCGGGATCGGTGGGGCTGTGGTGGCGGTGCCGTTGGTCGCTGTGACGAATACGGTCGTCGGCTACCTCCGTGCGTACGCTCGCGAGGCCGCGCTCAAGCAGGCCCCCCAGCCCCGTGGCGCCACAGCCTCCGAACTGGCCCCCACCCCCACGAAACCGGACGCTTGAGCGGTCGGGCCGGGGGCCTTGTGCGGGGCCGGGGGCCTTGTGTGGGGTCGGGTGCCTTGTGCGGGGCGGGGTGCCCTGTGTGTGCGGGCGGTGGTCCCGTGCGGGTGGGACGGGCCTCCGCCGATCGCGCTGCGCGCTCGTCCTCAAGCGCCGGACGGGCTGATTTCCCCGCCCGCCCACCCCAACTCGCCCGGAGGGCGCATCGCCGGACGGCCCGGGTTTACTGGGTGTCCCGTGCGGGTGGGACGGGCCTCCGCCGATCGGCGCTCCGCGCCTCGTCCTCAAGCGCCGGACGGGCTGGTGGTGCCCGTCGGAGAACAGTCCCCGCTCGCAGAGCGAAACCCACTCGTCGCCCCTCTCGCCCGGAGGGCCAACCGCCGCCCGCCCAGGCCCCCGCCCGGAGGGCGAACCATTGCCCACCCCCCGGCCCGGAGGGCTAACCGCTTCCCACCCACCCCCGCCCGGTAATGACGCCCCACCCACCCCCCGCCCGGAGGGCGAGAAGGGTGGGTGGGTGGGGGAAAGCCTGTCCGGCGATTGAGGACGAGGTGTGGGGCGCCGGTTGGGGGTGAGGGACGCGTAGGGCCCCGCTCGATGTGAGCGGGGCCCTACGTGTGTGTACGGGAGGTGGTGGCGGGTCAGCCGGCCAGGTGGGTCTCGGAGTCCAGGGTGACGCCGACCGCCTGGAGGACGGCGGCGATCTTGACGGCTTCCTGGATGGTCTCGCGGTCGACGCCGGCCTTGCGGAGCACCTGCTCGTGCGAGTCGAGGCACTGCCCACAGCCGTTGATCGCGGACACCGCGAGGGACCAGAGCTCGAAGTCGACCTTCTCCACGCCCGGGTTGCCGATGACGTTCATCCGCAGACCGGCGCGCAGCGTGCCGTACTCCGGGTCGGAGAGCAGGTGCCGCGTGCGGTAGAAGACGTTGTTCATCGCCATGACGGCGGCAGCCGACTTGGCGGCGGTGTACGCCTCGGGGGAGAGGTTCGCCTTCGCCTCGGGCTCCAGCTCACGCAGCACGCGCGGCGAGCGCGAGGCGATCGCGCAGGCGAGCACGGTGCCCCAGAGCTGCTGCTGCGGCAGGTCGCTGTTGCCGATGACCGAGCCCAGGTTCAGGCGCAGGTCCTTGGCGTAGTCCGGTACGGCGGACTTGAGTTCGTCGAGAGCCATGAGATCAGCGCTCCGTCACTCGCCGGAGAGCAGCGCGACCGGGTCCAGGGTCTCGTCGCCCTTGCTCCAGTTGCACGGGCAGAGCTCGTCCGTCTGGAGGGCGTCGAGGACCCGCAGGACCTCCTTGGGGTTACGGCCGACGGAACCGGCGGTCACCATCGTGAACTGGATCTCGTTGTTCTGGTCCACGATGAAGACGGCGCGCTGCGCGAAGCCGTCCTCGCCCTCGATGCCGAGGTCGCGCATGAGCTCGTGCTTGGAGTCGGCCAGCATCGGGAAGGGCAGGTCGGTCAGGTCCGGGTGGTCCTTGCGCCAGGCGTGGTGCACGAACTCGGAGTCGCCGGAGAAGCCGAGGACCTGGGCGTCACGGTCGGCGAACTCGTCGTTCAGCTTGCCGAAGGCGGCGATCTCGGTCGGGCACACGAAGGTGAAGTCCTTGGGCCACGCGAAGACGATCTTCCACTTGCCTTCGTAGGTCTTGTGGTTGATCTGCTCGAACTCCTTGCCCGCCTCCAGCGAGACACAGGCAGTCAGGTCGAACTCGGGGAACTTGTCACCGACAGTGAGCACGCGCTCTCCTTGCAGCGTAGGAGCCCGGTAAGGGGCTCCAGGGGGTTGGACTGCTGTCGATCGTGGCACAGAGTGCATTGATTAGGGAAATAGCTACACTCGGTCGTGTTGATCGGAGGTAGTTATCAGTGCGAGCCATAAATAGGGGCAAGCAACCCAGCCTGGCGCAGCTGCGCGCGTTCGCGGCCGTGGCCGAGCATCTGCACTTCAGGGACGCGGCGGCAGCAATCGGGATGAGTCAGCCCGCGCTGTCCGGCGCGGTGTCCGCCCTGGAGGAGGCACTGGGTGTCCAGCTCCTGGAGCGCACCACCCGCAAGGTGCTGCTGTCCCCGGCGGGGGAGCGGCTCGCGGTGCGCGCCAAGGCGGTGCTCGACGAGGTCGAGGCGCTGATGGAGGAGGCGGACGCGGTGAAGGCGCCGTTCACCGGCGCGCTGCGGCTCGGGGTGATCCCGACGGTGGCGCCGTACCTGCTGCCGACGGTGCTCGCCCTCGTCCACGAGAAGTACCCGGACCTGGACCTCCAGGTCCACGAGGAGCAGACGTCCTCGTTGCTGGAGGGCCTCGCGGCGGGCCGCCTCGACCTGCTCCTGCTCGCCGTACCCCTCGGCGTACCGGGCATCACCGAACTCCCCCTCTTCGACGAGGACTTCGTCCTGGTCACACCGCTGGACCACTGGCTGGGCGGCCGCGAGGGCATTCCGCGCGAGGCGCTGCGCGAGCTGAACCTGCTGCTGCTCGACGAGGGCCACTGCCTTCGGGACCAGGCCCTGGACATCTGCCGCGAGGCGGGCCGTGGCGACGCCCCCGTCACCACGACCGCCGCCGGGCTCTCCACGCTCGTCCAACTCGTCGCGGGCGGCCTCGGCGTGACCCTGCTGCCGCGCACGGCGGTCCGCGTGGAGACGAGCCGCAGCAGCCAACTCCTGACGGGCTACTTCGCCGACCCGGCCCCGACGCGAAGGGTGGCCCTCGCGATGCGCACGGGCGCGGCGCGATCGGCGGAGTACGAGGAGCTGGCGGACGCCTTGAGGGAGGCACTGCGGCCGCTGCCGGTACGGCTGTTGTGAAGAGCGCCCCCGGGGGGCGCTCTTCACGGGCGGGCCGACAGCCGGGGGCACTCCGGGGACAAGGTTCACGGGCGGGCGGGTGCGAGCAGCCGCCGCGCCGCGGCCATCACTCCGTGCGGAGCCCATCCGGCCGCATCATCCGCCACAGCGCCGGCAGACTCAGCAGCGTCACCACCGCGACCAGCGCCGCACCCGCCGCGCACAGCGGCAGGAACACCAGCCAGTCGGTGACGGACTTGTCCACCATCCGGCACATCACGGCCCCGAGGGCCAGGCCGCCGGTGATGGCGAGGCCGAGGCCGAGCACCACCGGGATGGCCGTCTGCCACAGCACCGACCAGGCCATCGACGAGCGCCGGGTGCCGAAGGCGGTCAGGGCCGCCAGGAGCCGCTTGCGCTCGCGCAGTTGCTCGAGGGTGGAGACGAGCATGGACGCGGCGATCAGCAGCATGGTGGCGATCGCGCCCGCCTGGAGCCCCTTCTGCACCGAGGCGTACTGCTTGTCGCGCTCGATCATGCGGATCGTGTACACGCGGATCAGCGGATCGATCTGCGTGGCCGCGTTGCGTACGTACTCCTCGGCGTCCGTGACCTTGGGGTCGATCTGCACCAGGGCCTGGGTGCTCGCGCCCGACAGCTTCGCCACGTCGATCGCGCCGGGCGTCACGAAGATGCCGTTGTAGCGGTCGCCCACCGGGTCGGGGCGCGAGGTGATCGTGCGGGTCGACTTCGGCAGCGTCCAGGGGACGTGCTTCCCGCGCGGTTCGCTCGCGTAGTCGCCCCAGCTCTCGCTGTTGAGGTCCAGCTTCTTGCCGGGCCGTGCCGTCTGGTCCACCCACTGGTCGAGTTCGCGGTCCCCGTTGTGCACGACGAAGGTGTCGCCGTCCTTGCAGGAGCTGACCCGCGCAAGCTCGCGCAGGGTCGCGCAGGTGCCGACGGACAGCTCCGTGGTGGGCCGCATGTCGTCGGCGTTCTTCAGCTTGCCCGGCTTGACCACGTACGACGAGACCTGGCCGATGACGCCCTTGACGCCCTTCGCGGCGCGGAAGTCGTCGATCATCCGCTGGGCGAGGGGACCGCTGGCCTCCGGCGAGCTGACGTTGAGCTGGGCGCGCCGCGGGTCCTGGTCGGTGGTGGTGTTGAAGTCGTCGTGCATGGACGCGAACAGCATCTGCAGGGCGACCGCGCCCGCCACCGCGACCGTGATGCCGCTGACCGCGCGGGCCGCCGTGCCGCTGCTCAACTGCAGCCGCCGGGTGGCGAGCTGCCAGGGCACGGGCCCGCCGCGCAGCCGGGCCACGGCCGCCTCGACCAGCCAGGGCATCAGCGTCGCGAGGCCCACCAGGACGAGGGTGGCGCCCAGGGCGATGGAGTACACCTGCACGTCCTCGCCGGCGCTGCGGGTCACCTGGTCCTGGTTGAGCAGGATCACCAGCCCGGCGACGGGCAGCAGCAGCCGCCACCACAGCCTCCGCTTGCGTGCCGTCGTGCTGCGTACGACACCGAGGGGCTCGATGGCGACGGCGCGCAGCGAGACCAGCGTGACGAGCACGGACGAGACCGGCACGGCCACCGCGATCAGCGCGGCGAGCCCGGGCAGCGGCACCATGTCGGAGGGGAACGCGCTGACCTTCCAGATGTCGACGACGCCCACCAACTGCCGTACGCCAAGGAAGAACACGGCACCGAGCGCGAGACCGAGCAGCGCCCCGAAGAGCGCCTCGCCCGCCGCGATCCGGCGCACCGCGCGCCGGTCCGCGCCGACCAGCCGCAGCGCCGCGAGGCGCTGGTCGCGCCGCTCGCCGCCGAAGCGCACCGCGGTGCCGATGAAGATGAGCACCGGGGTGAGAAGGACGACGCAGATCAGGACGACGAGCACGACCAGGAGCGGGTCGAGCGGCTCGGCCGGGTTCTTGTAGCCGAACTCCTTGACCCGGTGGGCGCCCTGCGCCTTGGTGAGGGTGTCGGAACCCGTGTAGTAGTACAGCTCCTTGGGGCTCATCAGGCCCGCTTCACCGATGGTGCCCGTGACGCGGTAGTCCTTGAAGCGCTCCTTGAGGAGCTTGCCCTCGGAGCTGTTCATCAGGTCGCGCAGGGCGGGCGAGACCAGCATCTCGCCGCCCTTCGGCAGCTCGCTCACGCCGGGCGGGAGCACCGGGTCGCGGCCGTCGGCGCGCACCGAGCGGCCGCCGATCTCGGAGTCGCGGAAGTCGGTGCCCGCGTCGACGATCAGGATCGTCGACTCGGTGCGTTCGATCGTCTTGGCGGCCATGGTGTCGGCGGGATGGCGTGCCGTCGCGCGGGCGTCGCGGTTGGCGAGCAGGTCCGGCACGGAGGCGGCGCCGAGCAGCAGCGCGACACCCAGGCCCACGCCGACGGCGGTGAGTACGGTGCGCACCCAGCCCTCCCGGCCGCCGCCGACCGCGAAGCGGATGCCCATGACGAGGTCGCGGAGCCAGGCGCGGGCGCCGGTGGGTCCGGTGGGCCGGTCCGTGGCGACGGGCGGCGCCACCGGCTTCGTACGGGTCGTGCTCATACCAGGCGCTCCATGTCCCGGGACTTGCCGTCGCGCACGACGACCTCGCGGTCGGAGTAGGCGGCGACCCGGGTCTCGTGGGTGACGAGGACGACGGCCGCGTTGGTGGAGCGGGCGGCGTCGGTGAGCAGTTCCATCACGCGCTCGCCGTTGAGGGAGTCGAGTGCGCCGGTGGGCTCGTCGGCGAACAGCACGCGCGGGTTGGTGACGAGGGAGCGGGCCACGGCGACGCGCTGGCCCTGGCCGCCGGAGGCCTGACCGGGACGCTTGTCGCGTACGTCGTCGACCTCCAGGCGCTCCATCCAGGACAGGGCGGTCCGCTCGGCGTCGCGGCGCTTGGCGCCGTTGAGCCGGAGCGGCAGCGCCACGTTCTCCAGGCACGTCAGCTCCGGGACGAGCTGTCCGAACTGGAACACGAACCCGAACTCGCTGCGGCGCAGCGCGCTGAGCGCGGTGTCGCTCATCCCGGCCAGGCTCTGGCCGTTGTACGTGATCTGGCCCGCGTCCGGCCGCACGATCCCCGCGAGGCAGTGCAGCAGCGTGGACTTGCCGGAGCCGGAGGGGCCCATCACGGCGACGATCTCGCCGGGGTGGATGGAGAATTCGGCGCCGTCGAGCGCGGTCGTCGGACCGTACGTCTTGCGCAGTCCGTCGGCGGTGAGCAGGGAACCCGCGGGAGTCATCCGGGGAGCACCTCCTTGGCGAGCTTGCCCAGTCGGGCGGAGGTGAGCTCCAGCCAGCGCAGGTCGGCTTCGAGATGGAACAGGGCGTGGTCGCAGATGAGCTGATCGGCGAGATCGCCCTTCCGCTTGCGGTCGGTGAGGATCCGCATCAGGCGCAGATGCTCCGCGCGCTGGGTGTCGAGGATGTCGGCGGCGTCGCGGTGGGTGAGCAGCGCGAGGACGACCTTGGTGTAGAGCGTCGACTGGAGGTACGGCTCGGGCTTCTCCGGCGTCGCGAGCCACCGCTGGACATCGGTGATGCCAGCCTCGGTGATGGCGTACCGCTTCCGCTCGGGACCGCCGCCCGCCTCCACCCCGTCGACCTCGACGAGGCCGTTCTTCAGGAGCCGGGACATGGTCGAGTAGACCTGGCCGTAGTGCAGCGGCTTGTCGTGCCCGAACTTCTCGTCGAAGGCGCGCTTGAGGTCGTAGCCGTGGCGGGGCCCTGATTCGAGGAGCCCGAGGAGGGTGTGACCGATGGACATGCGGAGCACTATACACAGCACGTATACGTGGTGTGTATACGCGCAGTGTCTAGGTCGGCGGGCGACTGTGTGTTCGGCTCGCGGGCAACCGTCGGTGGCCCTGGTGAGTCGATTTGGGTGGGACAGCACTGGTTCCCCTGTGCCGGGTGCTGATTGTCACGTCCGGAAAAGGCCGGATCGTGGGGCGTTTGTCCACTGGCGCGGTGTTAGCTTCATGAGCTGACCTGAGGTGTCGGTGGAACCCGGCGCCAGGAACCCGAGCACGACGCAGACACGCAGTACGCGGTACGAAGACGACGAGACGAAGCGGAGCGCCACAGTCATGGGCCGAGCGGAAGAGCGAAAAGCGCGGCAGCGCGGTGCGCGCCGAGCAGCGCGCCCCCGCCCGTCCGGCGGCGCCCCCGCCACCGGCAGTCCCTCCGTCGGCGGCCCCGCCGGGAACGGACCGGCCGGCGCCGACCCCGTCGGCGAGGACACCTCCCGCGAGGGCATATCCGGCCCGGACGAGTCCGGTGAGGGCGGCGGCCGCCGCGCCGCCCGCCGCGCCCGCCCGGCCAAGCCCAAGAAGACCGGCATCCGCCGCTTCTTCACCTGGAAGAAGCTCCTCGGCGCGTTCTTCTCCTTCATCCTGCTGCTGATGCTCGGCTTCGTCGTGCTGTACCTGGTCGTGGACATCCCCAAGGGCAACGCCGCCGCGCGGCTGCAGAGCAACGTCTACAAGTACAGCGACGGCTCGCTCCTCGCCCGCGACGGCGACGGGGACGTGAACCGCGAGATCATCGACCTGGACAAGATCCCGAAGCCGGTGCAGCGCACGTTCGTCGCCGCCGAGAACAAGTCCTTCTACAAGGACTCGGGCGTCGACCTGAAGGGCACCGCCCGAGGTGTCCTGAACACGCTGGCCGGCAAGGGCAAGCAGGGCGGCTCGACGATCACCCAGCAGTACGTGAAGAACTACTACCTCACGCAGGACCAGACCGTCTCGCGCAAGCTCAAGGAACTGGTCATCTCGCTGAAGGTCGACCGCGAGAAGAGCAAGGACGACATCCTCGCGGGCTATCTCAACACCGTGTACTACGGCCGCGGCGCCTACGGCATCCAGGCCGCCGCCCAGGCCTACTACGGCGTCGACGCCGAGAAGCTGAACGTCGCCCAGGGCGCCTACCTCGCCGCGCTCCTGCAGGCCCCCAGCTCCTACGACTGGGCGACGGCCACGCCCACCGGCAAGAAGCTGGTCAGGGAGCGCTGGGACTACGTACTGAACAACATGGTCGAGCAGGGCTGGCTCGACTCCGCCGAGCGCGACCGCCTGACGTTCCCCAAGCCGCACGAGCCGAAGCCCGACCCCGAGATGAAGGGGCAGACCGGCTATCTGGTCCGGGCCGCCAACGAGGCCATCGAGGCGCAGCTCGTCAAGGAGGGCTACACCAAGTCCGAGGCGGAGGCGCAGCTCAAGGCGGGCGGCTACACCATCACGCTCAACATCGACCCCAAGAAGCAGCGCCAGCTGGAGAAGGCGGTCGACAACAAGCTCAACGACCATCTGGAGCCGGGCAAGAGCAAGGCCGACGCGCGCGTGCAGGCCGGTGCGGTGTCCGTCGACCCGAAGACCGGCGGGATCGTCGCGATGTACGGCGGCCGGGACTATCTGAAGCACTTCACGAACAACGCCACCCGCGCCGACTACCAGCCCGCCTCCACCTTCAAGCCGCTGATCCTCGCCGCCGCCCTGGAGCAGGGCGCCCAGACGCAGGACGGCAAGCCGATCACGGCGGACACCATCTACAGCGGCCGCAGCAAGCGCCCCGTCAAGGGCAGCGACATCGGCTTCGCGCCGCCCAACGAGGACGGCCGCTCCTACGGCCCCGTCACGGTCCAGACGGCGATGAACAAGTCCGTCAACTCCGTGTTCGCGCAGATGGGCGTGGACGTGGACATGGACAAGGTCCTGGAGACCGCGGGCAAGCTCGGCATGGACGTCAAGGGCCTGCCCGCCGTGCCCGCGCAGACCCTCGGCTCGATGGGCGCGAGCCCGCTGGAGATGGCGGGCGTGTACGCGACGCTCGACAACCACGGCAAGAAGGTCACGCCGCAGCTCGTGAAGTCGGTCGAGCACAAGGACCGCTCCGTCGACCTGCCGGACGCGATCGGCGACGAGGTCATCAGCCGCGGCGCCGCGGACTCCGTCACGTCCGTCCTGACCGGCGTGGTCGACGACGGCACGGCGCGGGCCTCGGTGCGCGACGCGAGCAACCGCAAGGGCCAGTCGGTCGCGGGCAAGACCGGTACGTCCGACGACAACAAGTCGGCCTGGTTCGTGGGCTACACGCCGAAGCTGGTCACCTCCGTCGGCCTGTTCGGCGAGCAGCCCAAGGACGACGGCAAGTTCAAGCGCGGCCAGCAGGTGTCCATGCGGGGCGCGGGCGGCAAGCCCCGCGTCGACGGCGGCAGCTTCCCCGCCGAGGTCTGGGCGGCGTACACGTTCAACGCGACGGGCTCGCGCACCAAGTTCAACCTGAAGACGGACATGGGCTCCGGCGTCGAGGCGCCGCCCGAGCCGACGACGCAGGCCCCGCGCACCCCGACGGCGCCGCCCACCGAGACGGACGACGAGGACAAGGACAAGCCGACGACCCAGCCGCCGTCGACGAAGCCCCCGTCGACCAAGCCGCCGACGACCCCGTCGACGAAGCCGCCCACGACCCCGACGACGCCGACGAACCCGCCGACGACTCCGACGACGCCACCACCGACGTGGGGCATCCCGGACGACCCGGACGACAGGGCGGACCGCTCGGACCGGGCCGACTGACCGCGCGGACCGCCCGGGCAGGGGTGCCTGCCCGGGCGGTACCGGGGTGACCGGACGGGCGGTTACGCCCCGCCGCCGTTGACCTTCGCCGCGACCTTGTCGCCCAGCTCCTTGTCCACGTTGCGCCAGTACGCGAACGCCCGGTCGAGGACGGGCCGGGAGACGCCGTCGAGGAGGTGGCCGCTGATGTTCGACACGAGCCGCTCGCGCTGCGCGTCGTCGAGCACCTGCCGCACCTGCGTGCCCGCCTGACCGAAGTCGTCGTCCTCGCGGTGCGCCTTGTACGCCTCGCGGACCATCTCGCCCGCCGTCCGCCAGCCCGCCGGGTCCACGGACTCCTGGACGGGGGCGGCAGGGCCGCCGTAGGAGTTGGGCGCGTACGGCCGTGCCACGTCGGCCGCCTCGTACCGCATCGGGCCGTCCTTCGCGTACGAGGCGACGGCCGTGTGCGGGCGGTTCGGCGGCAGCTGGGCGTAGTTGGGGCCGATGCGGTAGCGGTGTGTGTCGGGGTACGAGAACAGCCGTCCGAGCAGCATCTTGTCCGGGGACGGGCCGATGCCGGGCACCATGCTCGAGGGCTCGAACGCGGCCTGCTCGATGTGGATGTGGAAGTCCTCGGGGTTCTTGTCGAGGCGCATCCGGCCGACCTCGATCAGCGGGTAGTCGCCGTGCGGCCACACCTTCGTCAGGTCGAACGGGTTGAAGCGGTAGTCCGGGGCGTCCTCGAACGGCATGATCTGGACCTTGAGCGTCCAGCTCGGGTGCTCGCCCCGCGCGATCGACTCGAACAGGTCCCGCCGGTGCGCGTCCCCGTCCGTCCCGGCGAGTTCGTCGGCCTCGGCCTGGGTGAGGAAGTCGATGCCCTGGTCGGTCTTGAAGTGGTACTTCACCCAGAACTTCTCGCCGCCGCCGTTGATCCACATATACGTGTGCGAGGAGTAGCCGTTCATGTGGCGGTACGTCTTCGGGATGCCGCGGTCGCCCATCAGCCACGTCACCATGTGCGCGGACTCGGGGGACAGCGTCCAGAAGTCCCACTGCATGTCGTGGTCGCGCAGACCGCTGGCGGGGGTGCGCTTCTGGGAGCGGATGAAGTCCTGGAACTTGATCGGGTCCCGGACGAAGAAGATCGGCGTGTTGTTGCCCACCAGGTCGTAATTGCCGTGCTCGGTGTAGAACTTCAGCGCGAAGCCGCGGGGGTCGCGCCAGGTGTCGGGCGAACCCTGCTCACCCGCGACGGTCGAGAAGCGCGCCAGCATCTCGGTGCGCCTGCCGGGCTGGAAGAGATCGGCCTTGGTGAACTGGCTGACGTCATTGGTGACCTCGAAGGTCCCGTACGCCCCTGATCCCTTGGCGTGCACCACCCGCTCGGGGACCCGTTCCCGGTTGAACTGGGCCATCTTCTCGATGAGGTAGTGGTCCTGGAGCAGGATCGGTCCTTCGGACCCCACGGTCAGCGAGTGTTCGTCGCTCTCCACCGGGATCCCGGCGTTGTTCGTCGTGTACGTCATGAGCGTCCTCCCATCGGACGAGGCTCGGGCACACAGGCCAGTGAACTCCGCCGACTGGGTGTCGGCAACATTTGGACGGGGTCCAATTCCGGTCCGGCTCCGGTTCAAGTCCGGCCGGGGGTCGGCCAGGGGTCGTCCGCGCCCCCGGACGACCCCCTCAGCCGTTCTGGTTCAGCTCGAACCAGACCACCTTTCCCGTGCTCAGCCGCGTGGCACCCCAGCGCCGCGCCAGCCTGTTGACCAGGTAGAGCCCGCGTCCGCCCTCGTCCGTCGCACGGGCCTGGCGCAGCCGCGGGAGCTGCGGCACGTCGTCGCCGACCTCGCAGCGCAGCACGTCCGTGCGAAGGAGACGCAGCGTGATCGGCCGCGTGGCGTACCGCACGGCGTTCGTGACGACCTCGCTGACGAGCAGTTCCACGGCGTCGTTCAGCTCGGTCAGACCCCAGCGCTCCAGGGCGCTGCGGGCCAGCCTGCGGGCGCGCGACGGGGTGGCGTCCTCCGGTTCCAGGAACCAGTACGCCACGTCGCTCGGCGCGATCCCGTCGAAGCGGGCGGCGAGCAGGGCGATGTCGTCGTCGCGGTCGCCGGGGCCGAGCATGTCGAGGACCTCGTCGCACAGGGCTTCCAGCGGCGGCGGGTGGTCCGGGCCGGTGAGCTGGGCGGTCGCGGCGAGCCGCTCGCGCAGCTGCTCTATGCCCGTCCAGACGTCACGGAGGCGGGACTCGACCAGACCGTCCGTGTACAGGAGCAGCGTGGCGCCCGCGGGCGCGTCCAGCTCGACGGCCTCGAAGTCGACGCCGCCCACGCCGATGGGCGCGCCCGGCGGTACGCGCAGGACCTCGGCGCGGCCGCCCAGGTGCAGCAGGACGGGCGGCGGGTGGCCCGCGTTGGCGATGGTGATGCGGTGCGATACGGGGTCGTACACCGCGTACAGGCAGGTCGCCATGCGGTCGGAGCCGAGGCGCTGGGCCTGCTCGTCGAGGTGGTGCAGGACCTCCTGGGGCGGCAGGTCGAGACCGGCGAGGGTCTGCGCGGTCGTCCGGAGCTGGCCCATGATCGCGGCGGACGTCATGGAGTGCCCCATCACGTCACCGACGACCAGGGCGACGCGGCTGCCGGGCAGCGGGATCGCGTCGTACCAGTCGCCGCCGACGCGGGCGGTCTCGGCGGCCGGGAGGTAGCGCGAGGCCAGGCGCACGCCGGTGGCGCGCGGCAGGGTCTCGGGGAGCATCGTGCGCTGCAGCTCGTCGGCGATGTACGCCTCGCGGCCGTACAGGACGGCCTTGTCGATGCCGAGGGCGCTGTGCGTGGCGAGCTGGGCGGCGACCAGGAGGTCGTCGGCCTCGAACGGGTGCCGGTCCGGGCGGCGCAGGAAGACCGCCGCGCCGATGACCCGACGCCGCCCCCGCAGCGGCGCCAGGATCGCGCGCTGTCCGCCGGGCACCGTGCGCCCCTCGCCGAGCAGCTCGGGCAGCGCGCCGAACGCCGTCGCGGCGTCCGCGAACACCGGCCGCACCCCGCGCAGGACCTCGGCGAGCGCGCTGCCCACGCGGACCTCGCACAGCTCGGCGGCCGACGACAGGTCGGACTGGACCTGGAGGGCGGGCAGCGTGCCGCCGTCGGTGTCCTGGTCCTCCGGGATCCGGTCGGTGCGGCGCAGCCGGAGCAGCAGCGGTCCCGTGGGGCGCTCGTCGCCCACCGGCAGCGGATCGCGCAGATAGACGAGGATCGCGTCCGAGAACGTCGGCACCGTGGCCCGGCACAGGCCCATCACGATCTCGTCGAGGTCGATGCCGCGGGCGATGCGCCGGGTGGCGGCGCCCACGAACCGCAGCCGGTCCCCGTCGCGCCGCATCGCAGCCGGACCCGGCGGGCGCGGGCGACCAGAGCGGCGCTCGGCGCCACCGGGGGCGCCCGGCACGTCACTCACGCCGGGGAGGACCGCCGGGCCCTCGGTGCCCGGCCTGGCCGCGTCGGGGCCTGGGTGCGGCTGGGTCGGTACGCCCTCGGGGGCCGGGCGCGGGCGGTGGCTGCCGGGGCCTTCCGTGGCGGGCGTGGACGACTGGGCGTGCTCGCTGCCCGTGCCCGCGTCCTGTTCACCCGTGCGTGCCTGCGCGGGCAGGGCGTTCACGCCCCCGGAGCCGAACGTTTCCGTCTCCGGGGCACGCAGCAGCGCCCCGCGGGGATCCGCGGGGGCGGTCGGCCGGGCAACTGGTGCCTTGCGGCCCTCGTAGGGGCTGAGGTGCTCCGTCACGCGTTTCGAATCCGTCCGTCCGGGGCTGCGCGCCGCGCGCGCCGTCCAAGCGTTGCTCAGCCGCGTCGGCAGTGCAGGAATAACTGGTGCTCGGGTGGTGCATCGATCCTCGCCGGGGCGTACGAGTACGACTCCTCGTGGGCGATGTCGAAGCCGGCGTCCCGCACGACCTGCCGCAGTTCGTCCCGCAGGTAACCGGATACCCGGATTGTGTGCCCCAGGAACGGAATTGCCGCGTCGTCAAGGTCGGCCTCGACCATGGACAGTCCCAGCAGACCGCCGGGCCTGAGCAGGGACCGCAGCAGTCGAAGAGCCGACGGTATCTCCTTCCGGGGCAGCATCAACAGCGCGAAGAAACAGGCAATTCCGTCGAACTGCCCCACAGTGCCCGGCCCTTCACCCGAGGGGCGCAGATCCGCCAGATCCACCCGTCGGAACTCGGCCATCGGCGGCGGCACGTTCGCCCGGGCCAGCTCCAGCATGCCCGCCGACAGGTCGACGCCGAGCACCGAGTGGCCCGCCTCGGCCAGTTGCCGGGTCGTCGGCAGGCCCGTGCCGCAGCCCACATCCAGGATCCGGGAGCCCGCGGGCAGTTCCTCGGCGAGGCGGCGGCCCGCCGCGAGTTGCCCCGCCTTGTGCGGGAACGCGACGTCGTAGGCCGAGCCGATGGCGTCGAACGCCTCGGCCTGGCCCGTGCGGTCGTGGCCGCCAGGCGCGCGGTATGCCTCGCTCACGTTCAGCCGCTCCTTGATGACATCCTGTCAGGCGCTCTGGGGGCACGAGGAGTTGTTGCTGTGCGCCCTTGCGGAGGACGATCCTACGTTTGAACCACGGGGGCGCATCAAGGGTCTCATGAGGACACGTGCGCGGGCGTACGGTCCCAGTCCTGGGGGAGGGCGGGAATCCGCCAGGACGGGTCCGGGCGCCAGCTCGGCCAGTCGTCCCCGAAAGGGGGTCCCCAGGCGCGGATGACGTCCACGGCCGCGTGACCCGCCTCCCGTACGGCCGCCGCCTTCCGCTCCGTCATCAGGCCCGCCCGCTGGGCCTGGGCGAACTCGTCCTCGTCGTGCCAGCGCCAACTTCCGTCCGGGTGTACGGAGATGTCCAGGAAGTGGTCCTCGGAGTCCACGCCACCGTGCCAGCGGGTCCGTGGCTCCTCCAGGTTCACGTACCAGTTCTTGAACCGCCAGCCCGGCTCCCAGAACAGCCACACCGACCACGGCTCGTCCGGCCGCGCCAGCTTCAGCACGCCCGTCCCCGACCAGTGGTCCCTGCGGGTCGTCCTCGGCTTCGTGTACCGCGTGGCCAGCGGTTCCCTGTGCACCGGCGTCCCGTCCTCCAGCACCGGCTTCACGCACTCCGTGCCCGGGGCCATCCAGACGGCCAGCAGGTCGTCCTCGTCCCGCACGACGGTGACGGGCCGACAGATGTGGAACCCCTCACCGGCGTTCTCCCGATACCGCCACAGAACCTGCGCCCCCGGCTCCCACCGAGCCGCCCTCACCGCGCCGTCGTCGTCTGTCATGAACAGATATTAGGGTCTGCGGCCCTGTTCCCTGCCGGGGGCTCCCCAACCCCGCCCCTTCCCGAACCCGGGGCTCCGCCCCGGACCCCGTATCGGCGCTTCGCGCCTCGTCCTCAAACGCCGGACGGGCTAGATCAGGTGCTGCTGTTGTATTTCAGCCCCTCCGGCGTTTGAGGAGCTGGGTCCGGGGCGGAGCCCCGGGTTCGGGAAAGGGGTGGGACTGGGGCGCCCCGCGCAGGCCTACGGCCGCGTCATCCGCAGGACGTCCAGTGCGGCGTCGAGCTGTGCGAGCGTCAGGTCGCCCCGGTCGACGTACCCCGCGTCGAGGACGACCTCGCGGATGGTCCGGCGCTCCGCCAGGGCCCGCTTGGCGACCTTCGCCGCCTCCTCGTACCCGATGTACTTGTTGAGCGGCGTCACGACGGAGGGCGAGGACTCGGCGTACTCACGGGCCCGCTCGCGATGGGCGACGATCCCGTCGACCGTCCGGTCGGCGAGCAGCCGCGCCGCGTTGGCGAGCAACCGCACGGATTCCAGGACGTTCTTGGCGATGACGGGCAGCATGACGTTGAGCTCGAAGTTCCCGGACGCCCCGGCGACGGCGACGGTGGTGTCGTTGCCGGTGACCTGCGCGGCGACCATGAGGACGGCCTCGGGAATGACGGGGTTCACCTTGCCGGGCATGATCGAGGACCCGGGCTGCAGATCGGGGAGGCTGATCTCGGCGAGCCCGGTCCGCGGCCCGGAGGCCATCCACCGCAGATCGTTGGAGATCTTGGTGAGGCCGACGGCGATGGTCCGCAGCTGCCCGGAGGTCTCGACGACCCCGTCGCGCGCCCCCTGCGCCTCGAAGTGATCGCGCGCCTCGGTCAGCGGCAGCCCGGTGGCCCGGGCGACCTCGGCGATGACGGCGGCGGAGAACCCGGGCGGGGTGTTGATGCCGGTGCCCACGGCGGTCCCGCCGAGCGGCAGTTCGGCGAGCCGCGGCAGCGAGGCCCGCAGCCGCTCGACCCCGTACCGCACCTGCGCCGCATACCCCCCGAACTCCTGCCCGAGGGTGACGGGCGTGGCGTCCATCAGATGCGTACGCCCGGACTTGACGACGTCGGCGAACTCCTCGGCCTTGCGCGACAGGGCGGCGGCGAGGTGGTCGAGGGCGGGGACCAGATCGCCGGTGACGGCGGCGGTGGCCGCGATGTGGAGGGAGGAGGGGAAGACGTCGTTGGAGGACTGCGAGGCGTTGACGTGGTCGTTGGGGTGGACGTCCCGGCCGAGCCGCTCGGTGGCGAGGGTGGCGATGACCTCGTTGGTGTTCATGTTGGACGAGGTACCGGAGCCGGTCTGGAACACGTCGACGGGGAAGTGCGCGTCCCAGCGTCCCTCGGCGACCTCACGCGCGGCGGACACGATGGCGTCGGCGATGTCCTGGTCGAGCACGCCGAGCTCGGCGTTGACCTTCGCGGCGGCCGCCTTGATCTCGGCGAGGGCCGCGATGTGGGCGCGCTCCAGGCGCTGCCCGGAGATGGGGAAGTTCTCCACGGCGCGCTGGGTCTGGGCCCGCCACTTGGCGTCGGCCGGCACCCGCACCTCGCCCATGGAGTCGTGTTCGACGCGGTATCCGCCCTGGTCAACGCCATTGTCTCGGCCCTGCTCGCCGCTGTCGCCGCCGCTCATGTCCGCTGGTCCTTCCGTGCTGCCGGGTACGCAACTGCCTCAAAAAGTTGAGCACTTGTCTTGTTCGGAGTATTCCCAAGCCCCCTACCCACCAGTAAAAACCGTGGGTAACACCAAACCGGGGAGGCGCAATGAAGCGCGTTCAACGCGTCAGACGTGCCGGCGCGAGCCGACTGCGCGGCACACTCACGGCGGCCGCTGCCGTCACGGTCCTGATCGGCGGGGCCGCCACGGCCGTCCCGGCCCGGGCGGCGGACCCGAAGGGCCCCGCCACCGCGGCGACGCCCCTGCCGCCGGAGCTGGAGAAGATCCGCGCCGCCGAGGCCACCAAGCTGTACGGCGACCCCGCCGAGCGCCCGCTCGCCGACCGCAAGACCGGCCTGATCTCCCTCGGCGACAGCGAGATCAGCGGCGAGGGCGTCGGGACGTACGAGCCGGGCACCAACGGCCCCGACAACTGGTGCCACCGCTCGCCGGACGCCGCCATCCACCGCACCGGCATCCCCGCCGACGTCACGTACAACGTGGCCTGCTCGGGCGCGCAGACCGCCAACATCAGGATCGGCGGCCAGAAGCAGTACGCGGACGAGCTGGTGCAGAGCGACAACCTCGCCGTCAAGGCCCGCAACACCCGGATCAAGACGATCCTGCTCGTCATCGGCGCCAACGACGACCTGCAGTTCTCGCCGGTCATGACCGACTGCGTGACCCGCTATCTCACCCTCCAGGGCCCGTGCGCGCCCAAGTACAAGGACGGCTGGCAGGCCCGCGTCGACGCGCTGGTGCCCAAGGTCGAGCAGTCCGTACGCGATCTGCGCACCGTCATGGACCAGGCGGGCTACGCGGGCGACGACTACAAGCTCGTCGTCATGGGCTACCCGAGCCCGATCGGCCCCGACTTCCGCGACAACCCGAAGTTCCCCGGCAAGCTGGCCTGCGGCGGCCTCGGGTACGACTCCGACACCGAGTGGGGCCGCAACGAGGCCGTGCCCGCCTTCGAACGCGGCATGCGCAGGGCAGCGAAGAACTCCGGCGCCCTCTACCTCGACAACTCCCGGCTCTTCCACGGCCACGAGGTCTGCATGGAGGACACCTGGGCCCGCGGCCTGTACGTGGACCTGACCAACCCGTTCCCGCCGGACTCCAACTCGGTGCGCCAGTCCTTCCACCCCAACGCCCGCGGCCACGGCGCCTTCGCCTCCTGCCTCACCCAGCTCCACAACTCCGGCTGGCGCGAGGGCAGCTGCGCCGACCCGGCGTCCACGGGCAGCCCGAAGCTGTACGAGGGCGGCTGGGACGACGCGTACAAGCCCCTCACGAACGAGGCCACGAAGACCTGCGTGGACGCGGACGCCTCAAGCAGCCGCAACGGCACCAAGGTCCAGGGCTGGGACTGCACCGGCAACCGCAACCAGACCTGGTGGTACGACTCCGGCCAGCGCTCCCTGCACACCGGGCTGACGCAGGACCGCTGCCTGGACGTCCCCGAGGGTGCCTACAAGGAGGGCACAGCCGTCACCCTGTGGAACTGCCACGGAGGCAGCAACCAGAAGTTCATCCGTGACGCAGGCACCCTGCGCCCCACCGCGAACACCACCCTGTGCCTGACCCTCGCGGGCCCCAAGGAGCCCCTGCGCCTCCAGAAGTGCACAGGCACACCGAACCAGAAGTTCGCGTAGCGAACAAAGCCCGTCCGGTGTTTGAGGACGAGGCGCGAAGCGCCAAAAAAAGGGGGGCCAGGGGGCGAAGCCCCCGTACGGGACGGGTAGGGGCGGCGGGGGCGAAATCAACCCCCCCCCCCCCCCACCGGCACTACGCCAGCCCGGGCCCCCGCACCGGAATGGACGTGAACGTCGGTTCAGGAGCCGGATTCTGGAAGAAGTCGTTGCCCTTGTCGTCGACGACGACAAACGCGGGAAAGTCCTCGACCTCGATCTTCCAGACGGCCTCCATCCCGAGCTCCTCGTACTCGACGACCTCGACCTTCTTGATGCAGTCCTGCGCGAGCCGCGCGGCAGGCCCACCGATCGACCCCAGGTAGAAGCCGCCGTGCGCGCCACACGCGTCAGTGACCTGCTGAGAACGGTTGCCCTTGGCCAGCATCACCTTGGAGCCACCGGCGGCCTGGAACTGCTCCACGTAGGAGTCCATGCGCCCGGCCGTCGTCGGCCCGAAGGACCCGGAGGCGTACCCCTCGGGGGTCTTGGCCGGACCGGCGTAGTACACCGGGTGGTCCTTCAGGTACTGCGGCATCTCCTCGCCCGCGTCGAGCCGCTCCTTGATCTTGGCGTGCGCGATGTCGCGCGCCACGACCAGCGGCCCCGTCAGCGAGAGCCGGGTCTTCACCGGGTGCTTGGTCAGCTCGGCGAGGATGTCGTCCATCGGCTGGTTGAGGTCGATGCGGACGACGTCACCGGACTCCTCCAGGTGGGAGTCCTCGGTCTCCGGCAGGAACCGCGCCGGGTCGGTCTCCAGCTGCTCCAGGAACACGCCCTCGGCGGTGATCTTCGCGGTGGCCTGGCGGTCGGCCGAGCAGGAGACGGCGATGGCGACGGGCAGCGAGGCGCCGTGCCGCGGCAGACGCACCACGCGCACGTCGTGGCAGAAGTACTTGCCGCCGAACTGCGCGCCGATGCCGATCTTCTGCGTCAGCTCGAAGACCTTCTCCTCAAGCTCCTTGTCGCGGAAGCCGTGGCCGGTCGCGGAGCCCTCGGCGGGCAGCTCGTCCAGGTAGTGCGCGGAGGCGTACTTCGCGGTCTTCAGGGCGAACTCGGCGGAGGTGCCGCCGACGACGATCGCCAGGTGGTACGGCGGGCAGGCCGCCGTGCCGAGCGAACGGATCTTCTCCTCCAGGAACTTCATCATGGAGGCCTCGTTCAGGACCGCCTTGGTCTCCTGGTAGAGGAACGACTTGTTGGCGGAGCCGCCGCCCTTGGCCATGAAGAGGAACTTGTAGGCGCCGCCGTCGGTCGCGTACAGCTCGATCTGCGCCGGGAGGTTGGAGCCGGTGTTCTTCTCCTCCCACATGGTCAGCGGGGCCATCTGCGAGTAGCGCAGGTTCAGCTTCGTGTACGCGTCGTAGATGCCGCGCGACAGGGCTTCCTCGTCGCCGCCCTCGGTGAGGACGTTCTGGCCGCGCTTGCCCATGACGATGGCCGTGCCGGTGTCCTGGCACATCGGGAGCACGCCCGCGGCGGCGATGTTCGCGTTCTTCAGCAGGTCCAGGGCGACGAACTTGTCGTTGCCCGAGGCCTCCGGGTCGTCCACGATGCGTCGCAGCTG
Source organism: Streptomyces sp. NPDC040610 (assembly GCF_055594065.1). NCBI lineage: Bacteria > Bacillati > Actinomycetota > Actinomycetes > Kitasatosporales > Streptomycetaceae > Streptomyces > Streptomyces sp. NPDC040610. The sequence continues at coordinate 744,959 of NZ_JBVIXA010000001.1, forward strand.
CGCCAGGTGGGCCGGGCGCAGATAGTGCTGGATGTCGTGGATCGCCTCGGCGGCGAGCTTGCGCAGCGCCTCCGGCTCGACCTTGAGGAACGTGCGCCCGTCGGCCTCGAAGGTGGACACACCCTCGGAGGTCACCAGCCGGTACGGGGTGGTGTCCTCTCCCAGCGGGAGCAGATCGGAGTACGCAAACTCTGGCATGACGCCCAATTCCTCACTCGGCAGACAGCGGCGCGACCTCCATTGGTGGCGCCCGACCAGCGTAGAGCGCCCGGGGAGCGCCGGTCTGGTGAGGTAAGGCTCACTTGACGGCGGCGGCCGGGTCGGGCGGACCCGCGCGCCGGTCGCCGCGCCGCGCGCGACCGGACCGCCCCTCGTGGGGTCTAGTCGCGATCTATCGCGTTTGGGTACGCTGACGGGCGTGGACCTAGAGAAGCGTTCCCAGACCCCTGCCGCCAAGGCGCCCGCGCGGCTGCGCGCTTCGGACGCCGACCGAGACCGCGCCGCCGACATCCTCGCCGAGGCGCTCGCCACGGGCCGGATCGACCCGGAGGAGCACGGCGAGCGGATCGACGGGGTCTACAACGCCAAGACCGTCGCCGAGCTCGAACCCTTCGTCGAGGACCTGCCCGCCCCCGGCGACAAGGGCCCCTCGTTCGAGAAGGCGCCCGCCCGGCCCTCGCCCGGCGAGGTCCCCGAGTCCGCCGACGAGACCCTGCACGCGGTCTTCGGCGACGCCGTCCGCAAGGGGCGCTGGCGCGTCGGCCGCCGCACGCACGCGTACGCCGTGTTCAGCGACGTCGTGATCGACCTCAGCGAGGCCGTCTTCGAGCACCGGCAGATCGTGATCAAGGGTTTCGCGCTGTTCGGCGACGTGAAGATCCGTGTTCCGGAGAACATCTCGCTGCGCGGCCGGGGCACGGGCGTCTTCGGCACCGTCGAAGTGGACACCCTGGACGCCGAGGAGAAGGACGCGCCGGTCGTCTTCGTCGAGGGCTTCGCCGTCTTCGGCGACGTCAAGGCCCGCCCCAAGCGCGGCAAGCTCATCCGTGACCTGCGCGGATATCTGCGCAAGCGGCTGGAGGGCTGAGCGCGCCGCCCGCCGCCGCGGCGCCCCGGCACCCGCTCGACGACGACACGTTCCGGCCACCCGCGCCGCACGGCAGGAACCGGAGCTTCCGTACACCGGAACCCAGTGCATAGGCCCGCACACAGCGGGTAGAGCTTCGGGCATCGTCTCTCGCTCGCGAAGCCGTCGTCAGGAGTAGACCGTGCTGCAACCGACGCATCAGTCCCTGCAGGTCGCCGTACCGGCGGAGGGGGCCTCCCCTGCACGAGCGCAGTCGAGCGCTTGGGGAAGGGTGCCAGCGCGCGAGCGGGACCAGGACAACCCATGGCACTCCGACGCGGTGTGCCGCCGGGACGAGGCCGGTCTCTTCTTCGCCCCGTCCAAGGAGCCCACCGCGGCCCGGCTCTCCCGCGAGGAGGCCGCGAAGCGCGTCTGCGCCCGCTGTCCCGTGATGGTGGAGTGCCGCGAGCACGCCCTGCTCCAGCCCGAGCCGTACGGCGTCTGGGGCGGCCTGACCGCCGCCGAGCGCCGCGTGGTCCTCGCCCGGCGCCGCCGCCGCGACCTGGAGCTCCAGAAGGCCACCCGCACCGCCGCGGGCCCCATCGCCGCCGCGGGCTGAGCCGCCGCGAACTCCGGGGCGGACTCCGGGGCCGCTGCGATCCCCGGGGGCCGGTGAGGGGCGGCGCGCGCGAGGGCTCGTCCTCGTACGACGACGGGGGCGCTCCCCGCACGGAGCGCCCCCGTCGTCGTATGCCGCGGGCCCGCGGCCCCGCCTACTTGGCGCGGTCGAAGTCGATGGCGCTGTACGCGCGCAGCTTCGAGAGCCGGTGGTCGGAGTCGATCTTCCGGATGGTGCCGGACTTGGAGCGCATCACGAGCGAGGACGTCGAGGCGTTCTCGGCGCGGTAGCGCACGCCGCGGAGCAGCTCGCCGTCGGTGATGCCGGTCGCGACGAAGAACACATTCTCGCCGCTGACCAGGTCGTTCGTGGAGAGCGTGCGGTCCAGGTCGTGCCCGGCGTCGATCGCGCGCTGCTTCTCCTCGTCGTCCTTCGGCCACAGCTTGCCCTGGATGACACCGCCCAGGCACTTGATCGCGCAGGCGCTGATGATGCCCTCGGGGGTGCCGCCGACGCCCATGAGCAGGTCGACGCCGGTGCCCTCGCGGACCGCCATCACCGAACCGGCCACGTCGCCGTCCGAGATGAACTTGATGCGGGCGCCGGTCTCGCGGATCTCCTTGACGATGCCCTCGTGCCGGGGCCGGTCCAGGATCATCACGGTGACGTCCTCGGGCGAGGACTTCTTGGCCTTCGCGACGCGGCGGATGTTGACCGCCGCGGGCGCGTTGATGTCCACGTAGTCGGCGGCCTCGGGGCCGGTGACCAGCTTGTCCATGTAGAACACCGCGGACGGGTCGAACATGGTGCCGCGGTCGGCGGCGGCCAGGACGGCGATGGCGTTCGGCATGCCCTTGGCGGTCAGGGTGGTGCCGTCGATCGGGTCGACGGCGATGTCGACCTCGGCGCCGGTGCCGTCGCCGATGCGCTCACCGTTGAAGAGCATCGGCGCCTCGTCCTTCTCGCCCTCCCCGATGACGACGACGCCGTTCATCGAGACGGTGTGGACGAGGGTCCGCATGGCCCTGACGGCGGCACCGTCCGCGCCGTTCTTGTCGCCGCGGCCGACCCAGCGGCCCGCGGCCATGGCGGCGGCTTCGGTGACCCGGACGAGCTCCAGGGCGAGGTTGCGGTCGGGAGCCTCCGGGGAGACCACGAGTTCGGACGGCAGCGAATGATGCTCGGTCATCGAGGCGCACCTTTCTGATACGGAACAAAAACTGCGCCCGGAGGGTGTCCCTGCAAGGGCGGGGGCGGGAGACGGGCGGGCGGCCGGATGAGGGATATGCCTTGACTCTATCCGCAGGTCGAAAGAATGAGCAGAGGGCCCTACACCTGAGCGCGGGTGGGGGTGCGGCCCGGGGTGCCGACGGGACCTGCGACGATGGAGGGCGTGGCAGGCAGAAATGGCAAGCAGACCGTGCGGAACATGCTGCTCTCGATGGCCGTCATCGGCATCGTGGTCGCGGTGATCTACGTCTTCGTCCCGCACGACGATTCCGAAGAACCGGTCGAGCGGGTCGACTACCGCGTCGAACTCCTGACCGCACGGCGGGCCGCGGCCTACCCGGTGGCGGCGCCCCAGGGCCTCCCCAAGTCGTGGAAGCCGACGTCGGTGCGGTTCAACGGCGCCGACCACGACAGCTGGCACCTGGGCTTCCTCGACCCGGCCGGGGAGTACGTGACGGTCAAGCAGTCCACGGCCAAGCCGTCCCAGTTCATCGACTCGGCCACGCAGAAGGCCCGCAAGACGGACCGGACCCAGAAGATCGCGGGCAAGACCTGGCACCGCTACAAGGGCTCGCGCTACGACGCGCTCGTCCTCCAGGACAAGGGCGCCACGACGGTGGTCGCGGGGACGGCCTCGTTCGGTCAGCTGACGGCGATGGCGGAGTCCCTGGAGATGAAGCGGACGCCGGTCGAGACCAGCGTGTAGCGGTTCGCGCGCGGCGGTTAGCGGTACGAGGAGAGGCCCCCGGCGGTTGCCGGGGGCCTCTCCTCGTACGGGGTGGGACTCAGACGGTCGTGATGACGTCCTCGTACTCCAGGCGCGGGGAGCGCGGGAACCAGGCGTCGTCGCCCGGCTTGCCGATGTTGACGACCATCAGCGGGGTGTGGTCGTCGTCCAGGAACTCCTTCTGGACGCCGGCGAAGTCGAAGCCGGTCATCGGGCCCGCGGCGAGGCCGGCGGCACGGATGCCGACGATGAAGTACGCGGCCTGCAGCGCGGCGTTCAGACCGGCGGCCTGCTCACGGACCGGGCGCTCGGAGAAGAACGCGTCCTTGGCCTGCGGGAAGTGCGGGAAGAGGGCCGGGAGCTCCTCGTGGAACTCGTTGTCCGCGGCCAGGATCGCGACGAGCGGCGCCGTGGCGGTCTTCGGGCGGTTGCCCTCGGCCATGTGCTGGACCAGGCGCTCGCGGGCCTCGGGGGAGCGGACCAGGGTCACCCGCAGGGGGGACTGGTTGAACGCGGTGGGGCCGTACTTGACCAGGTCGTAGATGGCCTGGACCTGCTCCTCGGTGACGGGCTCGTCGGTGAAGGTGTTCGCGGTGCGGGCCTCGCGGAAGAGCAGGTCCTGGGCGGCGGGGTCAAGAACGAGGGACATCTTTACAACCTTCTCGATGCGTGGCTGAGGGCTCAGGCGGCGGCTCTCGCGCACTTGGGAGGTGCTGGAGTGCCTGCCGGTGAGATCGACAGTACGACAGCGAGGTTCAATGTTCAACTAAAACCGGGGCGTGGTGATCCGCTTCACAGGGACGGGCCCCGCGCTTCCTGGGCGTCCGGCGTGTCCTGCGTGTTCTGCGTGCCCTAGTCGTCCTCGGCGTCCGAGTCGTCCTCGGCGTCCGGGGCCGCGAGAGCCGCGTCGAGCCGGGCGCGGGCCCCGTCCAGCCAGCGGCGGCACGCGGCGGCCAGCTCCTCGCCGCGCTCCCACAGGGCGAGCGACTCCTCCAGGGTCGTGCCCCCGGCCTCCAGGCGGCGCACCACCTCGATCAGCTCGTCCCTGGCCTGCTCGTAGCCGAGCGACGCCGCTTCCGTATCCGTCCTGCTGGTCATGCGCCCACCCTAGATGTCGACTCGTACCGTGAATTCGCCGTCGGCGACCCGGGCCCGCAGCTCCTCGCCGGAGGCCACCTCGTCGGCCGCCCGGACCACCGCGCCGCCGCCCCCGTCCGCCGTCCTCTTCTGCAGCACCGCGTACCCCCGCTGGAGGGTGGCGGCGGGGGAGAGGGCGACCACGCGCGCGTGCGTGTGGGTCAGCTCCGACTCCGCGCGGTCCAGGAGGTGGCCGAGCGTGCGGCGTGCCCGGTCCGCGTACGCCGTGATCTGCTCCTCGCGGTCCTCGACCATGCGGTGCGGGTGCTCCATGCAGGGGCGGGCCAGGGCGTGCGCCAGGCCGCGCTCCTCGCGGTCGAGGAACGCCTCGACGCTGCGGCGCGCGCGGTCCCGCAGGAACGCCACGCGCTCGTACTCCTCGCCGACGTCCGGCACGACCTTCTTCGCCGCGTCCGTGGGGGTCGAGGCGCGCAGGTCGGCCACGTAGTCGAGGAGGGGGGTGTCGGGTTCGTGACCGATCGCGGACACCACGGGCGTACGGCACGAGGCCACCGTGCGCACCAGCTGCTCGTCGGAGAACGGCAGCAGGTCCTCCACGCTGCCGCCGCCGCGCGCGACGACGATCACGTCGACCTCGTCGAGCGCGTCCAGCTCCTTCACCGCCTGCACCACCTGGGGGACGGCGTGCACGCCCTGCACCGGGACGTTGCGCACCTCGAAGCGGACGGCCGGCCAGCGGTGCCGGGCGTTCTCCAGGACGTCCCGCTCCGCGGCCGAGGCGCGGCCGCAGACCAGGCCGATGAGCTGCGGCAGGAACGGCAGCGGCTTCTTGCGGTCCGGCGCGAACAGGCCCTCGGCGGCGAGCGACTTCTTCAGCTGCTCCAGGCGGGCGAGCAGCTCCCCGACGCCGACCGGCTTGATCTCGGCCGCCCGCAGGGACAGCTGGCCCCGCGGCGCGTACCACTCCGGCTTGGCGTGCACCACGACGCGGGCGCCCTCCGACACGACGTCCGCGATCGCGTCGAACACCTGGCGGTAGCACGTGACGCTCACGGAGATGTCGTGCGACGGGTCGCGCAGCGTCATGAACACCACGCCCGCCCCCGGGCGCCGCGACAACTGCGTGATCTGCCCCTCGACCCAGATCGCTCCGAGCCGGTCGATCCAGCCCCCGATGAGCCGGGACACCTCACCCACGGGCAGCGGCGCGTCAGCGGACGTATTGAGACCCATGAGCCGAGCGTATCGGCCCCCACCGACAGCGCCCCCTACGGAACCGGCGGCTTGCCCCGAGCCCCCTGGGCAGCCAGCACCACCAGGCCCACCCCCAGCCAGATCGCGCCCACCACCTGCGCCGAGCCGGACGCCTCCACGATGACGGCGACGACGATCGCCGCACCGAGCACGGGCACGAGGATGTGCCGCCACCAGCTCACCTCGCCGCCCCGCCGCCGTACCGCGAACCACCCGACCACGCTCGCGTGCAGCAGGAAGAAGGCCGTCAGCGCCCCGATGTCGACCACCGACACCAGATGGTCCATGCCGTCGTCCCGCCGGGCCGCCCACACGGCGGCCACGAGCGTGACGACGGCGGCGCACAGGAGCGCGACCCGCGGCGTACCCGACTCCGTCTTCGACAGCAGCCGCGGCAACCGCCGTTCCCGCGCCATCGCGAACAGCAGCCGCCCCGCGGCCGCCTGCCCGGCGAGCGCCGCGAACGCCGCCCCGATCGCCTTGCTGACGGCCACCAGGTCGTGCAGCCAGTCCCCGACGGCCGCGTCCACGGAGGAGTAGAAGGCGGACCCCTGGTCACCGGGGTTGGCGGCGAGGTCGGCCGAGGAGACCGGGGACAGCAGCGCCACCAGATACGTCTGCAGGACGAACAGCACGCCCGTGAGGGCCAGGCAGAACAGCACGGCCCGCGCCACCTTCGCCGAGCCGCCCGTCACCTCCTCCGCGAACGAGGCGATCGCGTCGAAGCCGAGATAGGACAGGACGGCCACGGACACGGCCCCGACCACCGCCGACAACGCGAACGCCCCTTGCGTGCCGTCACCCGTCAGCGGCGAGAGCCACCCCCGCTCCGCCCCGTCCCGCGCGAGCACCACGACGGCCGACACCACGAACACCAGCAGGACGACGATCTCCAGGGCGAGCACCGCGAACCCGACCCGCGCCGCGGGCCGCACGCCCCACAGGTTCAGGGCCGTCGTCAGGGCCACCGCGATCGCCGTCCACACCCACCGGGACACCGACGGCACCAGCTCGTGCATGGCGATCCCGGAGAAGAGATACGCGACGGCCGGGATCAGCAGGTAGTCCAGCATCGCCATCCAGCCCGCGATGAACCCGGGGCCGTTGCCGAGCCCCACGCGCGCGTAGGCGAACACGGAACCCGCCTGGGGGACCACCTTCACCATCTGGGCGTAGCTGAAGGCGGTGAACGCCATGGCGATCGTCGCGATGACGTACACCAGTGCCACCGCGCCGTGCGACTTCGCGTCGAGCGTCCCGAAGACGCCGACCGGGGCCATCGGGGCGATGAACAGCAGACCGTAGACGACCAGGTCCCGGAAGCCGAGGCTCCGTCTCAGGCCCTCGCCGTCGGCCGGGGGTTCCCCGTCGGGCGGCAGGGGCGCATTCGTCGTATGGGCGGACATCGAGCCTCCGGGTGCCTCCGCTGGTCACGCAGTGGCTCCCAGTCTCCCCACTGAGGCGATCTTTGACCTGTCGTACGCGGCCTTACGATGGTCCGTATGACTGCAACGCCTGGCTCCCGCCGTGTCCTGCTCGCCGCTCCCCGTGGCTACTGCGCGGGTGTGGACCGTGCCGTGATCGCCGTCGAGAAGGCCCTGGAGCAGTACGGGGCCCCGATCTACGTCCGCCACGAGATCGTCCACAACAAGTACGTCGTGCAGACCCTGGAGAAGAAGGGCGCCATCTTCGTCGACCAGGTGGAGGAGGTGCCGGAGGGCTCCATCGTGATGTTCTCCGCGCACGGCGTGGCGCCGACCGTCCACACGGAGGCCGCCGAGCGCAGCCTCGCCACGATCGACGCGACCTGCCCGCTGGTCACCAAGGTCCACAAGGAAGCGGTGCGGTTCGCCAAGGAGGACTTCGACATCCTCCTGATCGGCCACGAGGGGCACGAGGAGGTCATCGGCACGTCCGGTGAGGCCCCCGACCACATCACGCTCGTCGACGGCCCCGAGGACGTCGCCAACGTCGAGGTCCGCGACCCGGACAAGGTCGTCTGGCTCTCCCAGACCACGCTCTCCGTGGACGAGACGATGGAGACGGTCGACGCCCTGAAGGGCAAGTTCCCGAACCTCCTCTCGCCGCCGAGCGACGACATCTGCTACGCCACGCAGAATCGCCAGACCGCGGTGAAGAAGCTCGCGGAGGACGCCGAGCTGGTCATCGTCGTCGGCTCCAAGAACTCCTCGAACTCCATCCGCATGGTCGAGGTCGCCCTGGAGGCGGGCGTGCCCGCGTCGCACCTGGTGGACAACGCCGCGGAGATCGACGAGGCCTGGCTCGACGGCGTCACCACGGTCGGCCTGACCTCGGGCGCGTCCGTCCCGGACGTGCTGGTGGACGGCGTCCTGGAGTGGCTGGCCGAGCGGGGGTACGCGGACGTGGAGACGGTGAAGACGGCCGACGAGTCGATCACCTTCTCGCTGCCCAAGGAGCTGCGCCGCGATCTGCGCGCCGAGGCTGCGGAGCTGTCCGCGAAGAAGTAGCCCGTGGGGCGACCGGTCCAACCGGGGCGTGACTGTCGGTCCGGCATCGTAACGTGGGGTCCATGCAGATCTTCGGTGTGGACATCGGCGGATCCGGGATCAAGGGGGCACCCGTCGACCTGGAGCGCGGGGACCTGGCCCAGGAGCGGCACAAGGTGCTGACGCCGCAGCCCGCCACGCCCGAGGGCGTGGTCGAGGGCGTGCGCGAGGTCGTCGAGCACTTCGGCTGGACCGGCCCGGTCGGCGCCACGTTCCCGGGCGTGATCATGGACGGCATGGCGCGCACGGCGGCGAACGTCGACAAGAGCTGGATCGGCACGGACATCCGGAGCCTGATCTCCGGGCGCGTCGGCGGCTCCCCGGTGACCGTCCTGAACGACGCGGACGCGGCGGGCGTAGCCGAGATGCACTTCGGCGCGGGCCGCGGCCGCACGGGCACGGTCATCACGCTCACCCTCGGCACGGGCATCGGCAGCGCCGTCTTCACCGGCGGCCACCTCGTGCCGAACACCGAGCTGGGCCACCTGGAGCTGCACGGCCACGACGCGGAGAAGAAGGCCTCCTCCAAGGCCCGCGAGGACGAGGACCTGACCTGGGAGCACTGGGCGCACCGCGTCCAGAAGTATCTGGCGCACGTCGAGATGCTGTTCTCGCCCGAGCTGTTCATCATCGGCGGCGGCGTGAGCCGCAAGGCCCACAAGTTCCTGCCCCTGATCGAGGGCATCGAGGCCGAGATCGTCCCGGCGGAGCTGCAGAACAACGCGGGCATCGTGGGCGCGGCGATGGCGGCGCGGGCGGACGGGCAGGGGGCGTAGCCCGCGGGCCCGCACCCCGCGCGGCCGACCAGGCCTCCTAGGAGGCGGGCACCCGCCGCTGCGGCGGCCGCACCTGCCCGCCCCGGCGCTGCTGCTGTTCCTTCCACTGCCGCTGCTGGCGCCGCCGGTTCATGAGCTTGACCTTGCGCACGGTCACGATGACACCGGCGACCAGCGTCCCGCCGTACAGCCAGCCCGCGTGCAGCGCGAGCGATGTCAGCAGCCCCATGAACTGACCGCCGAAGCCGTCGGTGCCGCCGGAGATCGGCAGCACCCCGGCCGCGAACGCGATCGGCACCGCGACGGGCGCGGTGACCAGGTCGGCGGGCCGCACCCACAGCGCGGTCAGGGCGCTCACGGGCAGGAACAGCACGCCGTACGCGACGAGCGAGCTGCCGAAGAGCAGCCGGAGCAGGCACGCGAGCACGAACATCATGGCCGCGGCGAAGAGCCCGCTGCCGAGCCCGGTCAGCCGCGGATTGGGCATCCGGCGCAGCTTCCGGTACAGCGGCATCCGGCTGACCCTGCGGTACACCGGCGTTCTGCGCAGGACGCGGACGAGCGGCGATGCGGGCCTGCGGGGGCCCGGCGGGGTACGGGGAACGGGGGGCTCCGCGGGGCTGCCTTGTTCGGGCAGCGGCGCGGTGCGGCGCGGCCTTGCGCCCGGGGGACGGGTCCTGTGTTGCTCCACCGGTCCAACCTAGGTCGGCCCGGGTGGTCATACCGTATTGGGACACGCGTTTTGGCCGAGCTTGGCGATGCGTTCGACAGGGCGGCGGTACGGGGCGGGGGTGCGGGTGCCCCGGAGCGGGGCCCGACGGCGGCTCCGGGCGGGTACGGGGGCGGGGCGCGACACGCCGTAGACTGGTGGATCGCCAGACTGGTGGATCGCCCCGGACGACGAGGACAGCGCGCAGCACCGCCGACCCTCCCGGGAGGCCAGCCAGCCCCTGTCACCCCAGCCAGTCCCTGACAGAGCCCTCTGCCAGTCCTCCAGTCCTCACGTACGGGAAGTCGCAACGTGTCGCTCACGATCGGAATCGTCGGTCTGCCCAACGTCGGCAAGTCGACCCTGTTCAACGCCCTGACCAAGAACGACGTCCTTGCGGCCAACTACCCGTTCGCGACGATCGAGCCGAACGTGGGCGTCGTCGGCGTCCCCGACCCGCGCCTCACCAAGCTCGCCGAGATCTTCAGCTCCCAGAAGATCCTCCCCGCGACCGTCGACTTCGTCGACATCGCGGGCATCGTGCGCGGCGCGAGCGAGGGCGAGGGCCTGGGCAACAAGTTCCTCGCGAACATCCGCGAGTCCGACGCGATCTGCCAGGTCATCCGCGCCTTCAAGGACGAGAACGTCGTGCACGTCGACGGCAAGGTCTCGCCCAAGGACGACATCGAGACGATCAACACCGAGCTGATCCTCGCGGACCTCCAGACCATCGAGAAGGTCCTGCCGCGCCTCCAGAAGGAGTCGCGCATCAAGAAGGACATCGCCCCGAAGGTGGCGGCGGTCGAGGCGGCCAAGGAGATCCTGGAGAAGGGCGACACCCTCTTCTCGCAGGGCATCGTCCAGGGCTCGGAGCGCGCGGAGCTCCTGCACGACCTGCACCTCCTCACCACCAAGCCCTTCCTCTACGTCTTCAACGTCGACGAGGACGAGCTGACCGACGACGACTTCAAGGCCGAGCAGCGCGCCCTGGTCGCCCCGGCCGAGGCGATCTTCCTCAACGCCAAGCTGGAGGCGGACCTCGCCGAGCTGGACGACGAGGAGGCCCTCGAACTCCTCCAGTCCGTCGGCCAGGAGGAGCCCGGCCTCGCCACCCTCGCCCACGTCGGCTTCCGCACCCTCGGCCTCCAGACCTACCTCACGGCAGGCCCCAAGGAGTCCCGCGCCTGGACCATCAAGCAGGGCGCGACGGCCCCCGAGGCAGCCGGCGTCATCCACACCGACTTCCAGAAGGGCTTCATCAAGGCCGAGGTCATCTCCTTCGCCGACCTGGTGGAAACCGGCTCGGTCGCCGACGCCCGCTCGGCGGGCAAGGCGCGCATGGAGGGCAAGGAGTATGTGATGCAGGACGGGGATGTGGTGGAGTTCCGCTTCAACGTGTGATCGGCACATCACTGCGAGCTGGGCGCTTCGTCAAGTTCGCAGGCGGCAAGGGGTCGGCTTCCCGGGGAGCCGACCCCTTGCTGTTTCCCGTGCCGAGATTCCCGATCTTGCGTCAGGCATCCACTCTGCCCAGGAGCGGATGCAGTGGTACGTTATTCGGTACCGCTAGTGGGAAGGGTCTGGTCATGTCCATAACTGCGAGCGAAGCCCGCAAGGCTCTCTTTCCGCTGATCAAGAAGGTCAACGACAACCACGAGGCCATCGAGATCGTCTCCAAGCACGGCAACGCGGTGCTCGTCTCGGCCGAGGACTATGCGGCGCTACGCGAAGGCTCATACCTTCTGCGCTCTCCGGCGAACGCTCGCCGTTTGCTCAAGGCGTACGAGAATGCCCTGGCCAACATCAATGTGTCCGAGCGGGAGCTGATCGATCCTGACTCGCCGGATGCGGCACGTGAGGGTGCCGCGTGAGGCTCGTCTTCGAGGATCAGGGCTGGGAGGACTACACCTCTTGGCTCAAGAACGACCGGAAGATGCTCGCTCGGATCAACAAGCTCATCGAGGACGTCAAGCGCGACCCCTTCGCGGGGATCGGCAAGCCCGAGCCACTGAAGTACCACTTGCCCGGGGCATGGTCGCGGCGGATCGACGATGAGCACCGCCTTGTCTACCTGGTCACGGACAAGGAAATCGTCATTCTTGCGGCTCGCTATCACTACTGATCTCCGGAACGTTCTCTTGTGGGGCGTGGCCCATGCGATACACGTTGGCAACGGAAGGTGCTACTAGGGGCGCAGCCAGAGAGTTGTGTCGCCTATGACTTGCTGCGGTCGGGCGTCGAATCTTGAGTGGGCTGGGGTGCCCGGAAGCGAGTCAACCCGCCGGGTACCACCGGTCAGTCGGAACTCAACTTGGCCTCGACCTGGGTGACCAGGTCGCGGCACTTCGTGGTGTTCTTGAAGAGCGGCGCGAGATAGTTGTTCGAGTAGGTGCTCTCGATGGCTTCGGTCAGGTGGTCGAGAGCGATGCCGGTCACCTTGTGGACCCGCTTGATCTCCTTGTTCCAGTCATATTTCGCATCGTTGACCTTGTCCAGTTTGAGTTGGTTGAAGACCAGCTGCAGCACGAGCCGGTTCCCGTGCGCGGCCACGGCGAACTCCCTGTCGACGAGGCTCCTCCGGCGATCGGCCAAGTCTGCCTCGACCGCACGCATCACCTGAACGCAACGCCACACCCGGTGCGCGCTGGTCCCGTTGTTGAATAGGTTTGTGTACGGCGCTCGTTCGGTGTTTTCGGACAGCCGGCCAACCGCGCTCTTCGCCAGAACCGTGTAGTACGGATTGTTGTGGGCGCAGGCGAGGGCAACAATTGCGTCTTCGACTGTGCACCCGTCACTCTCGGCGGGCACGTTTTCTCCGCGCTTGACGGAGTACTGCTTGTGCAGTGACAGAAGCATATCCCGGCGAATACGTTCCTGCTGTTGATCAAGTGCGACGAAGTCCCGGCTCTCGACGCTGTTCTGTGTGTTCGTCGCCCGGGTCACATCCGTGGCAAAATCGGGGGGGCACCCCTCGAGCGAGATGAATCGAACCCATACGCGAGCCTCTTCGAGAGATTTCTCCTCCTTCTTTGCGGCCCGGTGGATGCTTGCCACGGTCTGCGCCCCGTTGACCACGCTCACGCCCTCGATCGTGAAGTCGCCGTACGCGTGAGTAGAGCCACCGCGAGGTGTCTTCTTGATAGACTCGCAGAGTGCGGTGATTCCGTTGTTGAAGTACCAGAAGTTCTCACCTTGAGTGAGTAGCGTGTGGGTCAAGCCCTCGTTTACCTCGGTATTTCCGAGCGACTTACGCAGATTCTGCGAGAAGAGTCGATCGCCGTGCTGTTCGAACCATGAGGCGATTTCTGTCGCCTGAACAAGTCCGTAGTATGCCTGATAAGGAAGGTCGACCTTGCCCCACTGCTCGATGGGCACGGTCAACTCTATCCGTGGTCCTGCTGTTCCCTCGACCACCATGGAATGGAATTCTCGTAGACCAAGTACTTCCAGGGTGACCACTGGGTCATTTTCGTTGGCTTCTGCCAGGAAGTCGTCGAACACGTACTGGGCCTCCGCTGGCAGGGTGCTTCGGCCCGTGGTGGCGACAACCACGATGAAGGTGACCGCGGCATCACTCAAAGCTGCAGTGATTTCTGTGCGACGCGCTTGGAGTGAGACGGAGAAGCGGTCGAACTTCATGTTGAAGAGGTCGCTGCAGCCGCTCCGAATCTTGAGGGCATCGGCTTGGGAGAGCCCAGAGTCCCCTGAACTGTCTAGTTTCGACTGGACGATGACGATCCGGCGGGTTTCATCATCGATGGCCAGAGCGTCGATCCCGTTGTCGTGGAACCCGTCGGTCACGGCGGCTGCGGCCTCGCCTAGGGTGCAGCCCGTGTAACGCTGTACGGCGCGAGCTGCCAATGCCCTGCTGAGGAAGATTGTGTCGGATTGGGCGCGCTGGCTGCCCGTCAGATCGCTCAAGTCGATCAGGCCGGTGAAGTCCCGGCTGAGAGAGTCCTTGACGTGGTGAACATGCAGCGTGCGCACGGAGGTCCCGCCCCTCGTCGTCCTGCGAACCAAGAAAATTCAGCTTAGTCCTTGGTAGTGGTCCGGCCTCGGCCTTTTCGGCGGGGGTGGCGCAGCTACCAGGTTCTCGATCGGATCGGGATGTGGACTGCGGCAGCGGTGGCGGCGCCGAGGACGACAGGCCCGTGCTGCGCATGCACCTGGGCAGTCGATGTCGGGGTCCGAGTTGACACTCCATCGGCGTTGGCCAGGACCTCGACGTGCTGGAGCAGCTGGGATGGAGCCCCGTGCTGGGACCGTGCCGGGGCGACGTCCGCCCTATCTTCGCAGGTGAGGGCTCTGCAGCACACGTTCCGCTTCAACGTGTACCGCTGTAGGGGGTCAGGTGGGGCCGGGTACGGAAGCGCCCGGCCTCGTTGCGTTTCCGGTTCCGCTTTCCTTGCTGGCGGGGGCAGTTGAGGGGGTGGGGTTGGTTCTTGATTGACTTGCGGGGATTTTCGGGGGGCGGTGTTCTGCTGTGTCCCCGCACGGTGAGCCTGGGGGAAGAATGACTCGTTCTGAGGAGCCTGTTCTGCGTCGGCGTGCGCTGCTTGGTGGGAGCGCGGCCGTCGGGGCCGGGGTGGTGTTGTCGGCCGGTGTCGCCTCGGCCGACGCCGGTAGCGGTGCTGGTGTCGGTGTCGGACGGTGGCATGGGGGTGTCGGTCAGGCCGCCGTTGATGCCGTCGTCGCTCGGCTCGGCGAGAATCTGGTCGCGTTGCGGCGGGACTTCCACCGGTATCCCGAGGTGGCCGGGGCGGAGGAGGGCACCTCCCGGATCGTGGCCCATCTGCTGCGCGCCGCCGGGCTGAAGGTGACGACCGACGTCGGGGGGTTCGGGGTCGTCGCCGTGCTGAAGGGGGCGCGGCCCGGGCGTACCGTGGCCTATCGCGCTGACATGGATGCCGTACCGGAGAACGGGATCATCCCCAAGGGTGCCAAGCCCGCCCATGCCTGTGGGCATGACATCCACACCGCCGTCGGCGTGGGCGTCGCGCAGACCCTCGCCCAGCTGCGGGACCGGCTCAGCGGCACCGTGGTCTTCCTCTTCCAGCCGGGGGAGGAGGCGCTGAAGGGCGCCAAGGCGATGATCGCGGCCGGTGTGCTCGACGACCACCGGCCCGAGGAGATTCACGCGCTGCACTGCGGGCCCTTCCCGGTGGGGCAGTTCGCCGTGACGCCCGGGAGCGGCCTTCCGGGGCAGGACGGGGCCCTGGTCGAGATGAGCGGTCCGGACGCGTTCGCTTCGGCGGAGCGGCTCGCCGCCGAGATCAAGAAGCTCTCCACGATGGCCTTTCCGGAGACGCCCGCCGACCTGGAGAAGATGGTCGCCGACGTGCAGACGGCTGAGGGGCCGCTGGCCAGGTTCGTCGTCGTCAGGGCGGGGGCTGTGCGGGACCCGGGGACGCGGAAGGTCACCGTCCCCGTCTCGTACCGCTGCTGGCCCGAGGAGCGGTACACCGAGGTGCGTGCGGCGATCCGGCGCCTCGCGAAGGCGTACGAGGGTGCCGTCGTGACGTTCGACAAGGACCCGTTCCCCGCCATGGTCTGTCCGGAGCGGGACGCCCGGGAGCTGGGGCGGCACCTGCGGCGCAGGCTCGGGTCGGACGCGGTGACCGTGATGCACGCCGCGTTCCCCTTCAACGGCGAGGACTTCGCGCTCTTCCTGGACAGGATCCCCGGTACGTACACCTTCCTCGGCGTACGGCCTCCGGGAGCCGTCATCACGAAGGGCTACCCGCACTACGGCGCCTTCGACCCCGATGAGCGGGCCATCGGGATGGGTGTGCGTGCGATGGCCGGGTGGCTCGCGGAGCGTGCCAAGGGGTGACGGGAGCTTTCGGCCGCGGCCCCCGCCCTGGTGGGCGGGGGCCGCGGTGTTTCCGGTGGGCGGGGTGTCAGCTGAGGATCAGCAGCGTCGTGATGCCCGGGCCGAAGGCGCCGCCCAGTTGGTAGCTGAGGGCGAAGAGGCCTATCGCTGTGGGGCGTTGGGCGGGGGTGGTGGCGGAGGCCGCGTGGACCGAGAGGGTGGCGTTGGCGCCGGTCGCGGTGAAGGCCGCTGCGCCTGCCGCCAGCAGGAGCAGGGGGCCCGAGCTGGTGAAGGTCGCTGTCACCACGGCCGTCGCGCCGACGGTGACGAGGATCGTGCGCACCGCTGTCCGGCCCAGGCGCGCCGAGCTCGCCGCAAGGAGCCAGGACAGGGCCGACGCGGTCAGCAGGGTGATCAGCTGGCCCGTTCCGATCGCGCCCTTCGACCAGCCCGCCCGGTCCTGGAGCAGGCTCGGCACCGTGAACAGGAGCGTGAAGTACGTGGTGGAGAGGGTGACGCCGAGGGCCGCTGAGATGAGGAAGAGGGGGGAGCGCAGGAGCGTCGCGGGGACGAAGCCCTCCGGGCGGCGGCGGACGTGCAGGGCCAGGAGTACGGCGGTCAGCAGGGCCGCCGCCACGGCCGGGAGCGGAGTCGTCGGCAGCAGGATCAGGGACGTCGCGAGGGCGATGAGCAGCGCCGCCCCGCGTGCGTCGAAGCGGCCCTCGCCGGGCGGCGTGCTGCGGGCGTAGCGCGCCACCGCGGGCACGGCGAGCAGCGCGATCGCCGACACCGCGAACGCCAGACGCCACGACACCGCGTCCGTGAGCGTCGCCCCCAGGAGCGGTCCCGCCGCTCCCATGACGCCGAAGCCGGAGCTGATCACGCCCATCCGGCGCGCGCTGCCCGCCAGGTTCATCGCCGCCGCCACCAGGCCCGCCCCGCCGAGCGACTGGCCGACACGGCCCGCGAGGGCCACCGGCAGCCAGGGCGCGACCGCGACCAGGGCGGTGCCGCCGAGCACCAGGGCCGTGCTCAGGCGCAGCAGGGGCTTGAGGCCGCGGCGGCGCAGCAGCGCCGCCAGCAGCGGGGTGCCCGCCGCCATCGCCCAGGCGAACGCCGTCACCATCCACGTCGCCGTCGCGGTCGCGACGCCCAGGGAGCGCGCCATGTCCGGCAGGATCAGGACGGGGGCGTTGGCCCCGGCGGCCACGGGGGCGGCCAGCAACGCCAGCCAGAAGGCGGGGACTTGGCGGGGGGTGGGGCTGGTGGAGGGTTTGGTGCCAGTGCCAGTGCCAGTGCCGGTGCCGGTGCCAGTGCTGGTGCTGGTGCTGGTGTCTGGGCGGGTGCGTGATCTCCGGGTACGAGACGCGTGGGGCGCGGGCGCTGTGACGGTGGCGGTGGATGCGGTGGCGGACACGCTGGTGCTGGACACGGAGACCCCCTGGAGCGGAACGGAACGGAACGATTAGGAACGGAATGATTCGGAACGGAACGATTTGGGACGGATCAGACCGTCGTTACGACGTCCTCGTACGCCAGCCGCGGGGAGCGCGGGAACCAGGCGTCGTCGCCCGGCTTGCCGATGTTGACCACCATCAGCGGCTCGTGGTCGTCGTCCAGGAACTCCGCCCGGAGCCCCTCGGCGTCGTAGCCCGTCATGGGCCCCGCGGCGAGGCCCGCCGCGCGGACGCCGACGATGAAGTACGCGGCCTGGAGCGTGCCGTTGACGAGGGCGGACTGTTCGCGGACGGAGCGCTCGGAGAAGTACACGTCGCCGATCCCCGGGGCGTGCGGCACCAGCTGGGGCAGCTCCTCGTGGAACTCGTGGTCCGTGGCGAGGATCGCGACCAGCGGGGCCGTCTCGGTCTTGGCGCGGTTGCCCTCGGCCATGTGCTTGACCAGGCGCTCGCGGCCCTCGGGGGTGCGGACGAGTATGACGCGCAGGGGGGACTGGTTGAAGGCGGTGGGGCCGTACTTGACCAGGTCGTAGATGGCCTGGATCTGCGCCTCGGTGACGGGCTCGGCGGTGAAGGTGTTGGCCGTGCGGGCCTCGCGGAAGAGCAGGTCCTGGGCGGCGGGGGCGAGGGCGAGCTCGGACATGATGGGGCTCCTTCGTTGTCTCTGTGTTCGTCTTCTCAAGACTGAAAGTTTCAACGTTGAGATAAAAGCACGGGGATTCTTTCAGCGTCAAGTGTCTTAACATTGAGAAGATGCTCGTTGAGGGAAGACGGGCGCAGCCGAAGGAGAGGGGACGTCATGGGTGACGCCGTGGACGCGATCGTCGGGCAGTGGCAGCGGGAGCGGCCCGACCTGGGGGACGACCTCTGGCCGGTGCAGCTGATCGCGAGGGTCCAGCGGATGAACCGCGTCCTGGACCGCGGGGCCAAGGAGTTCTGCGCCAAGCACGGCGTGGAGTGGGGCGAGTTCGACGTCCTGACGACGCTGCGCCGCTCCGGGCCGCCGTACGCCCTGACCGCGGGCGCCTTCCTCAAGGCGGCCATGGTGACCTCGGGCGCGATCACCAACCGGATCGACAAGATGGAGGCCAAGGGCCTGGTCGAGCGGGTCAGGGACGGCGCCGACCGCCGCACCGTACGGATCAGGCTCACCGAGCACGGCAAGCAGCTCACGGACGTCCTGATGGCCGACCACCTGAGCCGCTACACCCGCCTCCTCGGCGACCTCGACCGCGCGGAGGTCGACGCCGCCGCCGCGCTCCTCCGCAAGTTCCTGGAGGCGCAGGGCGACACGTCGATCACGTAGCCGCGGCCGGGCGGGTGGCGCATTGAAGCCCCTCCGGCGGCGCCGCGGCCGAGGCGACCCCCTGTGTCACCCCCGCCCACCCCGTCCCGGGGAAATCGATGGTGGCTGAAATCCCGCCAACAGCGCGCCCCCGCCCCCTCCGCCTCGCGGAAGTCGCAGTCCGGCAGTGCCACCCCGTCCCACGTGCCACTCCACTGTTACGGGGGGAATGCACGGATTATTGCTGCCATGTCATGGCCGGGGCGTGGCAGTCGTGTTACGTCCGAACACCGCCCTTGTGGGTTTCCTATGGATCCGCCAATCTTTCGTCGGCGACAGAGAGTTGAACATTGATCAACTCGGCGTGAACATGTCGGCCAAACATTGTCATGCCCTTGTCGCATCCCCCACCAGCGCACCACCGATTGAGGAGGACCCCTCAGATGGCAGTGATGCGTCACCCCCGCCGAAGACTGGCCGGTACGGGCACCCTCGC
This sequence comes from Streptomyces sp. NPDC040610, assembly GCF_055594065.1. Taxonomy (NCBI): domain Bacteria; kingdom Bacillati; phylum Actinomycetota; class Actinomycetes; order Kitasatosporales; family Streptomycetaceae; genus Streptomyces; species Streptomyces sp. NPDC040610. The sequence continues at coordinate 764,016 of NZ_JBVIXA010000001.1, forward strand.
CCTGACCGCCGCCACCGCCGTCGCCCTCGGTGTCGTCGCCGCGCTCCCCGCGAGCGCGCAGCCGAAGGCAGCGGAAGGCCGGATCCAGTACGCGGACGCCCCCGGCTCGATCGCGAACAGCTACATCGTCACCCTCGACGCGGATGCCCCGAAGGCGGACTCGCCCGCCGGCAAGGCGCTCGCGAAGAAGCACGGCGCCGAGATCGAGCGGACGTACAAGAAGGTCCTGAACGGCTACGAGGTGCAGGCGTCCGAGGCCGAGGCGAAGAAGTTCGCCGCCGACCCGGCCGTCGCCTCCGTCGTGCAGAACCGCACGTACACGGTCGCCGCGACCCAGCCCAACCCGCCGTCGTGGGGTTTGGACCGCATCGACCAGCGCAACCTCCCGCTGGACCAGAAGTACACCTACCCGGACAAGGCCGGTGAGGGCGCCACCGTCTACATCATCGACACCGGTGTCCGTAAGACGCACCAGGACTTCGGTGGCCGCGCGGTCGACGGCTACGACGCCATCGACAACGACAACACCGCGCAGGACGGCCACGGCCACGGCACGCACGTCGCCGGAACCGTCGGCGGCATCGCGCACGGCGTCGCCAAGAAGGCCAAGATCGTCGGCGTCCGCGTGCTCAACAACTCGGGCTCCGGCACCACCGCCCAGGTCGTCGCGGGCATCGACTGGGTGACGCGCAACGCCACCAAGCCGGCCGTCGCCAACATGAGCCTCGGCGGCCCGGCCGACAGCGCGCTCGACACCGCCGTCCGCAACTCCATAGCCGCCGGCATCACCTACGCCGTCGCCGCGGGCAACGAGACCACCAACGCCAACACGCGCTCGCCCGCACGCGTCACCGAGGCCATCACCGTCGGCGCCACCACCAACACCGACGCCAAGGCGAGCTACTCCAACTTCGGCACGGTCCTCGACCTGTTCGCCCCCGGCTCCAGCATCACGTCGACGTGGAACACCAACGACACGGCGACCAACACGATCTCCGGTACGTCGATGGCGTCCCCGCACGTCGCGGGCGCCGCCGCCCTGTACGTCGCCGAGAACCCGTCGGCCACCCCGGCGCAGGTCTCCACGGCCCTGACGACCGCCGCCACGCCGAACGTCGTCGGCAGCCCCGGCACCGGCTCGCCCAACCGCCTGCTGTACGTGGGCACGGGCGGCACCAACCCGCCCGGACCGAAGTTCGAGAACGGCGCGGACTTCGCGATCACCGACAACTCCACCGTCGAGTCGCCGGTGACCGTCACCGGTGTCCCCGGCAACGCCCCCTCGGCGCTCAGCGTCCCGGTGGCCATCAAGCACACCTACGTCGGTGACCTGAAGGTCGAACTCGTCGCCCCCGACGGCTCCGCCTACGTCCTCAAGGACTTCGGCGCGGGCGGCAGCTCGGACGACATCAACACCTCGTACACCGTCAACGCCTCCTCGGAGACGGCCAACGGCACCTGGAAGCTCCGGGTCAGCGACAACGCCGCCCAGGACATCGGCACCCTCGACTCCTGGGGCCTGCAGTTCTGACGCCGGTCCTCTGACGCCCTCAGGGCAGGCGATTCCGGCGCCGGCCCCCTGATGACCGTCGGAACCGGGTGATCAACTCGCTTCACCGCTTCACCGCTTCACCGCTTCACCGCTTCACCGCTTCACCGCTCCACCTCTTCGTCCTCGTCCTCGCGGAACGGCTCCGGGTCCCTGACCCAGCCGGCCGCGAGGACGAGGCGCGTCCGGCGGTGCACGGCCAGGAACCCGAAGGGCCGGTCGAAGGTGGCGTCGATCTCCGTGACGGAGTAGCGCAGCCTCGGGACCCCGCCGCCGACCGCGGTGACGAGGGTGGCGGCCGCCGCCCGGAAGCCCAGCTCCCCGAAGGTCGCGGTGGCCGCCTGGGCGGCCTTGGCCACCGCGATCGGCTCGACGGCGACCCCGGGGAAGTGGCCGGAGCCGTCATCCGTGGCGGTGGTCAGGCCGAACAGGTCGCTCCGCGCGAGCAGGTCGTGCTCGGCGGTGACGGTGAACGGCACGGTCGTGAGGTGCAGTTGCGGGGGCAGCGGGCTCCAGTGGCGCTCCCTGCGGACGGTCAGGCCGGGTCCCGGTTCGCCGTACGGCAGGTGGGTGCCCGGCACGCGCGGCCAGTCGCGGCCGAGAATGCCCACGCCTCCGGCGAGCACCTGCCCCGGGGTCATCGACTCCTCACTGAGCAGCAGATGTACGTCGACGCCGGTGTCGCCGAGGACGCGCGCCTCGGTGACCGCCCCCGCGGGCGTGACGGCGACGCCCACGCGGTCGGGCAGGCTGCTGACCCGGCGCAGCGCGGCCAGGTCACGGCCGTACCAGGGGCCGGAGCCGACCTCCATGCCGCCCCTGACGAAGGGGCGCAGCCACGTCGTGCGCAGGGCGAGGGCACCCGCCAGGGCCAGCTCGGAGTTCTTGGCCACGCCGTCCGGCATCCGCTCGATCTGGCCGTCGGTGTGCTTCGCGATCCAGGCGTCGAGCGCGGCCTGGTCGTGGGCGACGTTCCCGGTCAGCACGCCCCGGGCGCCCGGGGGCAGGCCATCGGCCCACCTCTCGCGCAGTGTCAGGGTCCGAGTGGTCCAGAGCCCGACGGCGGCGCCGACACCGGGGATCGCGTCGAGGGCGGCCAGCAACTCCCGCGCCGCCTCCGCCGCCTGCTCCGGCGGCAGGCCGATCGCCTCGCCGAGCTCCGCGCGCGCGGGGCCGCCCGCCCCGTCCGCCAGGAACGCGAGGAGCGGCCAGACCCCGGCCGCGGAGAACACCGTGTCGCCCCGCACGTCCTGCGCCCACCGCGAGGTGAGCCTGTTGACCGCCCGCACCGTCGTCTCTGTCACGCGCATCCGGGGAACGTAGCGCCGGGGTCCGTCAGCCTCCCGCGCGGGTTCCCCTTTCGTGCGCCGGAGCGGCAGCCGGCGTGAGCGGGGTGGCGACCGGCGTGCGCCGGTGGCTCAAGCGCCGTATGTGATCAGTTAGTTGATTGCTATAACGCTCGAAAGGCCCTGCGTAAAGACCTGCGGGCCAGGAAATCATCACTTCGAGTGATTCGTTGGCCTAGGGTTGCGGCCAACAACCGACGGTTGCCAGGCTGTTGCTGTCTGTCAACCTGATGGGAGTGGCCAGTGACATTCGGTGAGCAGCCGGCCTATCTGCGCGTCGCGGGTGATCTCCGTAAGAAGATCACCGATGGTTCGCTGCCCCCGCACACCCGGCTCCCCTCGCAGGCCAGAATCCGCGAGGAGTACGGGGTATCGGACACGGTCGCTCTCGAGGCCCGCAAGGTGCTCATGGCCGAGGGCCTGGTCGAGGGGCGCTCGGGCTCAGGCACCTATGTGCGCGAGCGCCCCGACCCGCGCCGCGTCGCGCGCACCGGCTTCCGCGGCCCCGGCACCTCCACCCCCTTCCGCCAGGAGCAGGCCGCCGAGAACGCCCGCGGCACCTGGGAGTCCCGCAGCGAGCAGACCGACGCGACCGAAGCGGTCGCCGAGCGCCTCGCCATCCGCCCCGGGGACCGGGTGATGTGCACGCGCTATGTCTTCCGGGACGCGGGCGAGGCGATGATGATCTCCACGTCCTGGGAGCCTCTCGCCGTCACGGGCCGCACCCCCGTGATGCTCCCGGAGGAGGGCCCCCTCGGCGGCTGCGGCGTCGTGGACCGCATGGCCGCCATCGACGTGATCGTGGACAACGTCGCGGAGGAGGTCGGCGCCCGCCCGGGCCTCGCCGAGGAGCTGCTCGCCCTCGGCGGTGTCCCCGGCCACGTGGTGCTCTCCATCCAGCGGACGTACTACGCCTCGGGACGCCCCGTCGAGACGGCCGACATCGTCGTGCCCGCCGACCGCTATCGCATCGCATACCACCTGCCGGTGCGCTGACCGGGCGCCCGCCGGCCCGGGCCGATCGCCGCCCCGGCCGCCCGGAATGCGAACGGCCCCGTCCGTCCCGCGTGATCGCGAGTTAACGCCCGCCCGGGTTCCGTAACCCCCGGGCAACGACGCCCTGCGGTGGATCGTCACGCACGGCTCCTAACTTCCCCCTCCGTACCCGCAGTCCGGTCGGAAGTCAGGAGCCCTCATGACGGAAACGGTCACGCGCGACGACGCGAGCCCGGTGGGCGGGGCGGCCCCGGCCGACGGGCCCCCGGCGGGCGGCCCGCCGGGGCGCAGCTACGCCAGGCTCGCCGCCGACGAGAGCCGCGAGGACTACTCGCTGCGCTACGCCCCGCACTCCTTCCGCCGCTGGTCGCCGACCATGGTCGCGTCCACGGCGCTCGGCGGCATCGCCTACCTCGCGGACTTCGCGATCGGCGCGTCCATCGTCTTCACCTACGGCTTCACCAGCGGCTTCGCGTCCATCCTGTGCGCGGCGACGATCATCTTCGTCACGGGCGTGCCGATCGCCCGGGCCTGCGCGAAGTACGGCCTGGACATGGACCTGGTCACACGCGGCGCGGGCTTCGGCTACTTCGGCTCCACCCTCACGTCGCTCATCTACGCCTCGTTCACCTTCATCTTCTTCGCCCTCGAAGGCTCGATCATGGCCCAGGCCATGCACCAGGCGGTCGGGCTCCCGGTGGAGATCGGCTACTTGGTGACGACGCTGATCGTCATCCCGATCGTCTTCCGCGGCATGGGCGCGCTCGCCAAGGTGCAGGCGTGGACCCAGCCGATCTGGCTCATCGGCATGGTCCTGCCGTTCCTGGTGCTCGCCTTCGAGGCGCCGGACGCCTGGGGCGCCTTCGGTTCGTTCGAGGGCACCGAGGGCGCGGGCCAGGGCTTCTCCTGGATCGGCTTCGGGCTCGGCACCGGCGTCGCGCTCTCCCTCATCGCCCAGATCGGTGAACAGGCCGACTACTTGCGCTTCATGCCGGCCAAGACCGAGGCGAACAGGAGGCGATGGAATCTGGCCGTTCTCGCGGCCGGACCCGGCTGGGTGATCATCGGCGCCGCCAAGCAGCTCGGTGGCGCGTTCCTGGCGTTCGTGGCCCTGGAGGCGGTCGGCAAGACGCATGCCCTGGAGCCGATCGCCCCGCAGATCGAGGCGCTGCGCCCCTGGCTCGGCTCCTTCGCGCTGCCCGCCGCCGCGGTCTTCGTGATCGTCTCCCAGATCAAGATCAACGTGACCAACGCCTACAGTGGTTCGCTGTCCTGGTCGAACTTCTTCTCCCGCGTCACCCACCGGCACCCGGGCCGGGTCTGGTACATCTTCCTCAACCTCGCCATCGCGCTGACGCTGATGGAGATGAACATGTTCGCGGCCCTCAACAAGCTCCTCGGCTTCTACGCCAACGTGGGCATCGCCTGGATCGTGGCCGTCGCGGCCGACCTGGTCATCAACAAGCGGGTCGGCTGGAGTCCGCCGTACATCGAGTTCAAGCGGGCCTATCTGTACGCGGTGAACCCGGCCGGATTCGGTGCGATGGTGATCGCCTCGACGGTCTCCATCCTCGCGTTCTTCGGCATGTTCGGCCGGTACGCCGAGGCCTTCTCGACCTTCATCGCCGCCGGACTCGCCCTGCTCCTGTGCCCGTTGATCGCCTGGGCCACCCGCGGCAAGTACTACCTGGCGCGGCCGAACCCGGTGAACGGCCCGCACGTCGAGGTCCCCGACATCACGGCCACCCACACCTGCGCGGTGTGCGAGACGGCGTACGAACTCCCCGACATCGCCGACTGTCCCGTCCAGTCGGGGCCGATCTGCTCGCTGTGCTGCTCCCTCGACGCCGCGTGCGGGGACGTCTGCCGTACGTCGCCCGCGAGCGGCCCGGTGCTGATGCCGGTGCCGACCGTGCCGACTGTGCCCGCGGCTTCCGCGCCCGCGCCGACCCGAGCCCCCTAGGTCGGGGCGCACGCGGGCGCGTCATTCGTCAACGAACCGTAAAGGGGGCCGAGTTCGGGCTTGCCGCGCCCGTCGGCGGCCCGCACAGGGGGCGCGTCCGCCCGGACGCGCCCCCTCCATGCTGGCCGATTGCGTATCTCTTTGTGCAAAGTCGTATCCGCTGCGTAAAGGTCGGGCGTAAGCTCGGGCATATGCGGATTGCGGTTTCCTTACTGATCGAGGCGTGGGGTGCGCCGGGGGCGGGGAGCGGAGGGACGGCATGAACGACGGGACGGTCATACTGCCCTGGCTCGTGATACGTCAGGACGACAACGGCAACCGCTACCGCGTCGGAAGGTATGCGACCAAGGCCGAGGCGCAGAAGATCGTGGACAGCCTCGACGACCGCGGCAAGGAGCAGCTCTACTGGGTGGAGCGGCTGAACCAGAACGGCGCCAGGTGAAGGTCGTAAGCTCCCGCGCATGACCGATCGGATCGTGGTGGTGGGTGCCGCCCTGTACGACGACGGACGGCTGCTCGCCGCCCGGCGCAGCGCGCCCGAGGAACTCGCCGGGCGCTGGGAGCTGCCCGGGGGAAAGGTCGAGCCCGGCGAGCGCGGCGAGGACGCGCTGGTGCGCGAGCTGCGCGAGGAGCTGGGGGTCGAGGCGGAGCCGCTCGCGCGGGTGCCCGGGGAGTTCGACCTCGGGCGCGGCTATGTGATGCGGGTGTGGCGGGCCCGGCTGCTCGCGGGGGAGCCGAAGCCGCTTCAGGACCACGACGAGCTGCGCTGGCTCGGCCCCGGCGAGCTGTGGACCGTGGACTGGCTCCCCGGCGATGTCCCGGCGATCCACGCCCTGACGGAATCCTGACGGGCGGCCCCCGGACTTTCCCGGCGGCCCGCTCGCGCGCCGCGCTACCGTCGACGCCTCGGTACACCCCGTCTGACGGACCCTCCGTCACCCCCTCCGACCTGCCGGAACACCCCACCGGGGCCGAGAGGGCCGACCGCCCGTGCGACCCTGCGGCGGTCGGGACACAGGGGCGCGCGAGGTGAGGGCGGGACAGGCCGTACGCCCCTCTACGCCGTTCGTGCCACAACGACACCTTGAACGCGGTACTTCCGCCTGGATATCGGGTATGTGCCCATTAACCCCATGAAACCGGACATAGGTCCGCCGCTGGGCCGGGAAGTGATCGGCGTGATCGACACCGAAGGCGAGTGCGCCGAGTGGGACTTTCCCGCGGACCCGGGCGCCGTCCGCACGGCCCGCGCCGTCGTCCGCGCGCAGCTCGGCGCGTGGGGGCTCGGCGCCCTCGGCGATGTCACCGTGCTGCTCGTCAGCGAGCTGGTGACCAATTCCCTGCGGTACGCCTCGGGCCCCATCGGCGTCCGCCTGGTGCGCCCCGCCGATCCCTTTGGCACGCTGCTCGTCGAGGTCTCCGACCCGCTGCCGGACCCGCCCCGGGAGCGGGCCGCCGCACCCGACGACGAGGGCGGCCGCGGCATTCAGCTGGTTGCCCGGTCGTCCCGGCGCTGGGGCACCCGTCCGGGGCGTACGGGCACGGCGGGGAAGACGGTGTGGTTCGAGCTGGCGTTGCCCGGATAGAAGACAGAGGGCGCCGGTACGTACAAGTGCACGGGACGAGCACAAGGCGGACACGGGCCAAAAAGCGTTTAGTCCGTGCTGTGATCGTGAACGGCGTGTGGCTCGGCACCGTAGTGCTGGATACTGCGGGCAGCCACATCCGGTGACCGGTACCGGACGCGGTGAGCTGGAGGGGACGGTTCGCGTGAGCGAGATACCAGCGAAGGCGACGGGTTCTGCGCGGCCTGTGGCGCGGTCGGGCGGGGCGCTCCCCGCACGTCCGGTGCCGGGAGCCGGGGGCGGACCCCTCTCGTCGGCGCCGACGGGGACCACGGACGTCGTGACGGGTGCGCCGGGTGCGGCGGACGCGGCCGCGGGCGGCACGCGAGCCACCGCCGGTGACGGCACCGGCCCCGGACCGGCCGACCCCGCGGGCGAGGACGCGCCCGGACCCGCGGACAACGGCCCCGGCGACGACCGCGCCGCGGCCGACGGCCCGGCGGCCGGGGGCCCCGCGCGTGACGTAGTCTCCGGCGCGCCCGAAACCGTAGGCCCCCGTGGGCCGCATGGCGTAGCCGGGGCTTTCGGGGACGCCGACGCGCGTCACCGCGGCGCCGGCCGGGGGCCCGGCCGCGTCGACGGCCCGCCCCTCACGACGGACGACGTCATCTGGCAGAGCAGCCCGCCCGGGTCCATCTACGACTACATCAAGGTGGCCTCCTTCTCGATCGGCCCCGACGGCCTGGTCGACCAGTGGAGCGCCCGCGCCGAGCGGCTGTTCGGCGTGGCCGCGCGGGACGCCGTCGGCAAGGACCCCATCGACGCGTTCATCGCGCCCGAGCTGCGCCCCGCGGGGCGGCGCAAGATGGCCGAGATCCTCGACGGGCGGGAGTGGACCGGGTCCGTCCCGTTCCGGGTGCCGGAGTCCGACGTCCGGGTGCCGGAGTCCGGACCGGGCGCCCCGGTCGCCGGACCGGGCGCCGGGCCCGCCCCGGCCGCCGCCGGGCTCGAAGGCATCGCCGAGGTCTATGTGATGCCCGCCCGGACGCCGGAGGGCGAGCGCTCCGCCGTCTGTATCGTCGTGGACGTCCGCGCGCTCCGCCGGATCGAGACCGACCTCGCCGCCTCGCAGGCCATTTTCGGCCAATCTCCCTTCGGCTTCCTGCTGTTCGGCACCGACCTGAAGGTGCAGCGCGCCAACCGCCGGTTCGCCGCCGTCTTCGGCGGCGCCGTCGACGACCACCGCGGCCGCACGGTCCACGACTATCTGCCCCGCCACGAGGCCGACCGCATGCAGGACGCCATGCGCCGCGTCCTGGAGACCGGCGAGGCCGTCACGGACATGCAGATCGTCGGCCCCGCCCCGGGCAGCAACGAACGCCGCCACTGGTCGATCAACCTCTACCGCGTGCACAGCGGTTCGGGCCGCCCCATCGGCGTCGCGGGCCTCGGCAACGACGTCACCAACCGGCACGCCGCCGCCCGCGAGGCCGCCCACGCCCGCCGCAACCTCGCCCTCCTCAACGAGGCCGGCGCCCGCATCGGCAACTCCCTGGACCTGGAGACCACCGCCCGCGAACTCCTCGACGTCAGCGTCCCCGGCTTCTGCGACCTCGCCTCCGTCGACCTCTACCAAGGCCTCCTGGACGGGGACGAGGCCGCCCACATCCGCCAGAGCCTCGCCGAGGGCAGCGCCGAGCTGCGCCGCGTCGCCTTCGCAAGCGCCGTCGCCGACGCGCCCTTCCCCGACGGCACCGGCCCCGTCGACGTCGGCTCCGTGCACCGCTTCGCCTTCAACTCGCCCTGCGCGGAGGCCCTGCGCACCGCCCGCCCGCGCCTGGTCGCCGCCGACGACGACTGCGGGCCCGCCCGCCGCCTCACCAGCGGACTCATCCAGTCCACCCTCGCCGTGCCGATGGTCGCGCACGACACCGTCGTGGGCCTCGCGCAGTTCTCCCGTACGAAGGGCAGCGAACCCTTCGGCGAACGCGACCGGGCGCTCGCCGTCGAACTCGCCTCGCGCGCCGCCGTCTGCATCGACAACGCCCGCCTCTACCGCCGCGAGCACGAGCGCGCGCTGATACTGCAACGGTCCCTGCTCCCGCCCGGCGACCCCGAGGCAGCCGGACTCGACATCGCCTGCCGCTATCTGCCCGGCAACGCCGCCACCGAGGTCGGCGGCGACTGGTTCGACGTCATCGAACTGCCGGGCCACCGCACCGCCCTGGTCGTCGGCGACGTCATGGGCCGCGGCCTGCGCGCCGCCGTCGCCATGGGCGAACTGCGCTCCGCCGTACGCACCCTCGCGCTGCTCGACCTGGAGCCCGCCGAGGTCCTCTCCGCGCTCGACGAGATCGCCCGCGGCCTCGGCAACCCGCAGGGCAAGGAGCACGCCCGCCGCGGCACCCCCGCCCGGACCCGCGACCGCGACACCGACGACCTCGCCGAGGTCTACCTGGCGACCTGCGTGTACGCGGTGTACGACGCCGTCACCCGCCGCGTCACCTTCGCCAACGCCGGACATCTGCCGCCGGTCCTCGTCGAGCCCGGCGAGTCCGCGCTCATGCTCGACGTGCCCCCGGGCATGCCGCTCGGCGTCGGCGGCGAACCCTTCGAGGAGGTCGACGTCGACCTGCCCGAGGGCGCGCTGCTCGCCCTCTACACCGACGGCCTCGTCGAGTCCCGCGACCACCCCCTGGACGAGGGCCTGAACGCCTTCGTGGGTGCCCTCGACGACCCCGCGCAGGCCCTGGAGGACATCTGCGACCACGTCCTGAACACGCTCGACACCCACCACGGCGAGGACGACATCGCGCTCCTGATGGCGCGGGTGCAGGGCCTGCCCGCCGAGCACGTCGGCGACTGGACGCTGCCGCGCGAGCCGCAGTCCGTGGGCCGCGCCCGCGAGCTGGCCTGCCAGCGGCTGCGCGAATGGGACCTCGAAGCGCTCGTCGACACCGCCGAACTCCTCGTCAGCGAGCTGGTCACCAACGCCCTGCGCTACGGCGAGGGCGAGATCCGGCTGCGCCTGCTGCTCGACCGCACCCTGGTCTGCGAGGTCTGGGACGCCGGGCTCGTCCAGCCGCGCCGCCGCCGCGCCCGCGACACCGACGAGGGCGGGCGCGGCCTGCAACTGGTCGGCCTCCTGAGCGCGGCCTGGGGCTCACGCCGGACCCCGCGCGGCAAGACGGTCTGGTTCGAACTGGCGCTGCCGGACGGGGACTCGCAGCCGATGGACGCGGCCGAGGCGTTGATGAGTTTGTTCTGAGGGTGTGACAGGGGGCGCCGGGGCGGGTGGGTGGGAAAAGCGCCGTCCTGCTCAAGGCGCCGCCGCCAGCCCAAGGCGCCCCGCCAGCTCACGTCGTCGCTTTGAGCGCCGCGAGCCGTGCCTCCACCTCCGCCGTGTCGCTCAAGCTGTCCAACTGCTCGAACTGCGCGTCCAGCGAGGAGGCGGCCAGCTCCTCCTTGCCGAGGGCCCGCGCCTCCTCGCGGCGCACCTTCTCCTCGAACCGGCTCAGCTCGCTCGTCGGATCGAGGACGTCGATGCTGTGGGCCGCGTCCAGCATCTGGTTCTGGGCCTGCGCGGACTTCGCGCGGGCCACCAACTGGTCCCGCTTCGACTGCAGCTCGGTCAGCTTGATCTTCATCGAGTCCAGGCCGTCCTTCAGCCTGCCGACGACCTCGGACTGCGAGGCGATCGTCGGCTCGGCGTCCTTCGCCTCCTTCTCGGAGCGCAGCTGCCGCCCGAGCGCCACCTTGGCGAGCCCGTCGAACCGGTCGGCCTCGTCGGCGTTCCCCGCCATCCGCAGCGCGTCCGCCTTCCTGCTGGCCGCCAGCGCCTTGGCACCCCACTCGTCGGCGGCCGCCACGTCCTCCTTGTGGTCCGCCTCCAACAGCCGCAGATTCCCGATCGTGGCGGCGACGGCCTGCTCGGCCTCCCGGATGTTCTCCGCGTAGTCGCGGATCAGCTGGTCCAGCATCTTCTGCGGGTCCTCGGCCTGGTCGAGGAGGGCGTTGACGTTGGCCTTCGCCAACTGCGCCACGCGCCCGAGGATCGTCTGCTTGGCCATGGGGGCTGTCTCCTTGCGTACGGGGTGTGGGTCGCGGTGTGTCCATGGGATGCGCGTACGAGTCTCAGAACCGTCCGCCTCCGCCCCTGCGGCCCCGGGTCCCGCCCCCGCCGAAGCTCCCGGGCCCGCCCCCGCCGAAGCCGCCCCCGCCCGTCCCCCCGAAGCCGCCCCCGCGCCCGAGGCCGCCGAGGACCTGCCCGAGGACGATCCCACCGAGGACGGCACCGCCCGTCCCGCCCGCGCCACGGCCCCCGCCGCCGTACGGATTGCCGTAGGCCCGGACGTCCCGCTCGGCGAGCGCCTGGGCCTCACGGGCGAGGGAGTCGGCACGCCGGGCCTCGGCGAGCGCGACGGAAGCCTGACCGCCACCTCCGGCTTCGCCGCCGCCCCCACGCCAGGCCACAGCAGCCGTACCGCCAACCCCCACCCCACCCCCCATCCCCTCAGCCCTCTCCAAATGCCTCTGCGCCTCCGCCAGCCGCGTCCGGGACGCGCTGCCCACCGCGCCGCGGTGTGTCGTGACGTAGTCCGCGGCGGCGGCGACGGCGCTGCGGGCGGTGAGGAGGGCCTGGTCGAGGAGGGCGCGGGCGCGGGTTTCGGCGTGGTCGCGGGTGCGGGCGTCGGAGAGGGCGGTGTCGAGTGCGGCGTCGGCCTCCTCCACCCGGCGCAGGGCGTCGATCGGGTCGTGGGGCCCGGAGGCGAGGGCCCGCCGGACCTCGCCGGTGACGGCCTCGACGCGGGCGACGCGTCCGCGCAGGTCGGCGTCGGGCGCCCCACCCGCGCCGGTGAGCCGCCCGCGTGCCTCCGCGAGGTCGGCCTCCGCCTCGCTCAGGGCGCCCGGCAACCGGCCCGTGGCCCGGGCGAGTTCACCGGCGAGCCGCTCGACGGCCGTGAGGAACGTGTCGGCCTGGTCGACGGCGCCCTCGGCCGCGCGGAGATGGACGGCGGCCGTGCCGTTGTCGGCGCCGTCGACGGCCGTCCGGGCCTGGTGCAGCTGGGTGGTGGCGAACACGAGCCGGTCCTTGGCCTGTTCGACGTTGCCGACAACCGCTTCGCTCGCGCCGGGGGAGTAGCGGGCGCGCAGGTCCTTCAGGGTGCTCTCGGCGTCGAGGGTGCGGGCGCTGACCTGCTGGAACACCGTCTCGGCGTGGTCGAGGGCGGCGGGCGCGGCGCGTTCGAGGGCGCGCAGCTGGTCGAAGGCCGCGGCCTCGGCGTCCAGGCGGCGGCCCGCCTCGGCGCAGCGGGCGACGATCTCGTCGAGCATGCGGCGCCGGGTCGCGTCGTCCTCCGGGTAGGCGTCGTCGAGCTCCTGTCGCAACCGGAAGGCGGCCGTCAGCTCGTCGCGCGCGGCGGCCACGGCGGCCGTGAAGGGCCGCGCGGCCTCCTCCCCGAACTGGGCGGTGGCGAAGCCGAGTTCCTCGGCGCTGGTGCGCACCGCGTCGTCGGTCCCGACGAGCAGGGCCCTGGCGCGGGCGTCGAGGGCGGGCAGCGGCTCGGGTCCGGCGCCGGTGCCCCCGCCGGGTGTCGTACGGGAGGTGAGGCGCCGCCGCCGACGCCGGTACGCGACCAGGGCGAAGCCGCCCGCCGCGCAGGCCGCGACCACCGGAAGCACCAGGTCACCCGCCACCCCGTCGTCCTCGCCGCCCACGGCGCCCCCGCCCGGGTCCGCCTCGCCCGGGGTGATCGTCGGCGCCACCACCCGCTGCCCGTCGAGCACCGCCGCGTACCCGTTCGCCGCGCCGACGGCGGCTCCCGCCCAGTCGTGGCGCCGCAGGGCGGGCTCGACGGCGGTGGCGGCGACGTCCCGCAGCGGGCCGTCGGTGAGCCGGGCGGCCGCGTCGACGGAGTAGGCGTACTGCCGGTCGTGGGTGGCGACGGCGAGCAGCACGTCGTCGGCGCCGAGCCCGTTGCGGTCGGCGGTGGTGTCGGCCCAGCTCTGCGCGGACCGCCCGGAGAAGTCGCGTACGTACACGACGAACAGCTGGATCCGCTGCTCCTCGTAGAGCCGGTCGAGCGCGGTGGCCACGGCCGCGCGGCGGTCGCCGAGCGCGTCGGTGCGGTCGGTGATCTGGCCGTCGCGGTCGAGGCGGACCGGGTCGTCGGCGGGTGCGGCGGGCGCATGGAGTGCGACGGGCACGCGGGGCGCGGCGGGCTGGGCGGGCGCCGCGCCCGCCGGGGGCGCCGACAGCACGAGCCAGCACCAGAGCAGCAGCACGGCGGCCGCCGCCCGCGCGGATATGTGCGACGGGGCGCGGGAGGACGGCGTCACATGTGGCAGCGTATGACCGCCCATGGGGTCACGCGACCGGGGCGGGGCGGCACCCCCGTCGCCGCCCCGCCCCGCACGCCCCGACCCCGCGAGCCCCCTACGGCTCCACGAACCGGACCTCCGGGTGGCGCGGCGAAGGCCCGTCAAGGAGGTGGTCGTCGCGCCCGCCGAGCCAGCGGTCGAAGAACGAGGCCACGTACGCGCGCTGGGCGGCCGTGGCGCGCGCCGGATCGACGGTGCCGATGTTCGCCTCGACCACGGCGCGCCCCACTCCGGCCTGCGGCAGGACCGACGCGAGGTCGGTGTACGTCTGGTGCTTGGAGCCGCGCAGGTTCAGGTCCCGCTTCCAGCCGGTGCCGTGCTTCCAGAAGGAGCCCCAGGACGGCTCGGTGGTGTGGTCGCTGCCGTCGCGGCCCATCAGCAGGAACGGCCGGTGGTCCAGGCCGTGCCGGGCGACGGGCGTGAGGTTGGTCCCCTTGGGTTCCGCGTTGTGCTCCAGGGTGCCGTCCAGATCGACGCCCGCCTTGACGCGCTTGTCCTCGTACATCGTCTCGGCGGCGGCCATCCCGCCCGCGGAGTGCCCGAACATGCCGACGCGGTCCCGGTCGATCGCCGTGCCCACGCCGTGCGGCAGCGCGCCGAGCCGGTCGAGCACGAACTTGTCGTCGGCGACGCGGGCGTCGAGCACCTTCTTCATGAGCTGGGGCAGCTTCTCCTGCGGGGTCTGCGCGAGCGCGTCCCGCAGCGGCTTGTCGGTCTTCACCGAGCCGTCGGGGAAGGCGACGCCCGGGGACTCGTAGGTGTGGTCGACGGTCACCACGACGTAGCCGCGGCTCGCCATCTCCTCGACGAGGGCGGTGCCCCAGGTGCGGGGGTCGTTGGCACCGGCGCTGTACACGAGCACGGGCAACCGCCGGTCGCCCGTGGCCGGGCGCTTCAGGGGCGCGCCCTCCCGTGCGTGCGTCCGCATGCCCGCCCAGTCCACGGCGTCCTTCGGTATCCCGTGCGGCGCGGCCGCGTTCCAGCGCGCGGCGGCGCCCTTCGCCATGTACGGCGCGATGCGGTGCCCGCCGGTGGCCCGCGCCGGGTACCAGACGCTCACCATCAGCTCCCGGTACGGCTGCGAGGCGACCCACGGGTCGTGCCGCGAGCGGTCGACCAGGCGGGTCGAGAACGTACCGACGGCGTGCGGACCGGTGGGCGCGGGCAGCTCGGCCCGTACGCCGTGCGCCGCCGGGGCCTTGCCCGGGCCCAGTGCCGACACCGGCGCGGCCGCCCCGGCGGCGAGCACGGTGGCCACGGCGAGCCCCAGGGCGAGCGCGCCCCTGCGGGTACGGGAACGGGACGGGCGAAGATCGCGAAAGTTCATGCCTCCATGCTGGTCCCGCCCCGCGCCCGCCACCATGGAGGAAACCGGAGAATCCGAGCTGGGGGATTACCCCCACCTCGGATTCCTCGGTCGCGCCGGTGCCGGGGGATCGATCCGGCGGTCCCTACGCCGTCGGCCGCCGCCGGATCTTGTTGCCGAGCCAGACCAGCGGGTCGTACTTGCGGTCGACGGCCCGCTCCTTCAGCGGGATCAGCGCGTTGTCGGTGATGTGGATGCCCTCGGGGCACACCTCCGTGCAGCACTTGGTGATGTTGCAGTAGCCGAGGCCGTGCTCCTCCTGGGCGGTCGCCTTGCGGTCGAGGCCGGTGGCGGCGGCCGCGTCCAGGGGGTGCATGTCGAGTTCGGCGACGCGCATGAGGAAGCGGGGCCCGGCGAAGGCCGCCTTGTTCTCCTCGTGGTCACGCACCACATGGCAGGTGTCCTGGCACAGGAAGCACTCGATGCACTTGCGGAACTCCTGGGAGCGGTCCACGTCCTCCTGCATCATGCGGTACTCGCCCGGGCCGAGCTCCTTCGGCGGTACGAACGCCGGGACCTCCCTGGCCTTCGTGTAGTTGAAGCCCACGTCCGTCACCAGGTCCCGCACCACAGGGAAGGCGCGCAGCGGCGTCACCGTGATGACCTCGTCGCGCTCGAAGACCGACATGCGGGTCATGCACATCAGGCGCGGCCTGCCGTTGATCTCCGCCGAGCACGAACCGCACTTGCCCGCCTTGCAGTTCCACCGCACGGCGAGGTCGGGGGCCTGGGTGGCCTGGAGCCGGTGGATGATGTCGAGGACCACCTCGCCGTCGTTGACCTGGACGGTGAAGTCCTTCAGGTCACCGCCGTCGACGTCACCGCGCCACACCCGGAAGCGCGCGTCGTACGCCCCCGAGCCCTCGCCGCCGCCCCCGTCCGCGGCCGCGCCGGAACCCGTGCCGGAAGTCGTCCTCGTACTCACTCGTAGAGCTCCTCTTCGGCGAGGTACTTGACCAGCTCCTCCTTGTCGAAGAGGGCGAGCAGGTCGGGGCGGATGGGGTCGGTCGTGACCCGGGTGAGGTCGATCTGGCCGCGGGCCGGGTCGCTCACCGCGAGGACGCCCGTCGGGTCGGCGAGGGCGCACAGCAGGTTCACGCGGCGCCAGTCGCGGCTCATGCCCGGGTGGTCCTCGCGGGTGTGCCCGCCGCGGCTCTCCGTGCGCTCCAGGGCCGCCCGCGCCACGCACTCGCTGACCAGGAGCATGTTGCGCAGGTCGAGCGCCAGGTGCCAGCCCGGGTTGAACTGGCGGTGCCCCTCGACCCCGGCCCTGCGGGCGCGCTGGCGCAGCTCCGCGAGCTTCTCCAGGGCCTGTGCCATCTCGCCCTCGCGGCGGATGATGCCGACCAGGTCGTTCATCGTCTGCTGGAGCTCCTGGTGCAGGGTGTACGGGTTCTCGGGCGCCGTGCCCGCCTCCGGGCCCTCGGCGCTGAACGGGCGCAGCGCCTCGGCGGCCGCCGCGTCCACCTGGGCGTCGTCCACGACCGGGGCGGTGGCGAGGCCGTCCGCGTACCGCGCCGCGTACAGACCCGCCCGGCGCCCGAACACCAGCAGGTCGGAAAGGGAGTTGCCGCCGAGCCGGTTGGAGCCGTGCATGCCGCCCGCGACCTCACCGGCCGCGAACAGGCCGGGCACACCGCGCGCCGCCGCCGTGTCCGACTCGACCGCGATGCCGCCCATCACGTAGTGACAGGTCGGCCCGACCTCCATCGCCTCGGCCGTGATGTCGACGTCCGCCAGCTCCTTGAACTGGTGGTACATGGACGGCAGTCGGCGCCGGATGACCTCGGCGGGCATGCGCGTCGACACGTCCAGGAACACCCCGCCGTGCGGGGAGCCGCGGCCCGCCTTCACCTCGGAGTTGATGGCGCGGGCCACCTCGTCGCGGGGGAGCAGCTCGGGCGGGCGGCGGTTGTGGTCCGGGTCGTCGTACCAGCGGTCGCCCTCCTCCTCGGACTCCGCGTACTTCTCCTTGAAGACGTCCGGGATGTAGTCGAACATGAAGCGCTTGCCGTCGGAATTGCGCAGCACACCGCCGTCGCCGCGCACGGACTCGGTGACGAGGATGCCCTTCACCGACGGCGGCCAGACCATTCCGGTCGGATGGAACTGCACGAATTCCATGTTCAGGAGCGGAGCCCCGGCGAGCAGCGCGAGGGCGTGCCCGTCACCGGTGTACTCCCACGAATTCGACGTCACCTTGAAGGACTTGCCGATACCGCCGGTGGCGAGCACCACGCTCGGCGCCTCGACGACGAAGAAACGCCCGCTCTCGCGCTCGTAGCAGAAAGCGCCCGAAACCCGCTCGCCGCCCTTCAGGCCTTGTTCTTTCAAGATGCGGGTGACCGTGCACTCCTGGAAGACCTTCAACCGGGCCTCGTAGTCGCCGAATTCGCGCTCGTCCTCCTGTTGCAGGGCGACGATCTTCTGCTGGAGCGTGCGGATGAGTTCGAGGCCCGTGCGGTCGCCGACGTGTGCGAGCCGCGGATACTCGTGCCCGCCGAAGTTCCGCTGCGAGATCCGGCCGTCCTTCGTACGGTCGAAGAGCGCGCCCCACGTCTCCAGCTCCCACACCCGGTCGGGCGCCTCGCGGGCGTGCAGCTCCGCCATCCGCCACTGGTTGAGGAACTTCCCGCCGCGCAGGGTGTCGCGGAAGTGCACCTGCCAGTTGTCGCCGGAGTTCACATTGCCCATGGACGCCGCGATGCCGCCCTCGGCCATCACCGTATGGGCCTTGCCGAACAGCGACTTGCAGATCACGGCCGTACGGGCGCCCTGCTCCCGCGCCTCGATGGCGGCCCGCAGCCCGGCGCCGCCCGCGCCCACGACGACGACATCCCACTGCTGCCGCTCTACTTGAGACATCTAGAAGAACCTCGGATCGTCGAAAGCGCCGGAAGCGATCAGATACACATAGAAATCGGCGAGCGCGACGCTGATCAACGACGCCCAGGCGAGCAGCATGTGACGGCCGTTCAGCCAGCCGACCCAGCGCCACATCCGATAGCGCACCGGATGCTTGGAGAAGTGCTTGAGCTTGCCGCCGACGATGTGCCGGCAGGAATGGCAGGAGAGCGTGTACGCCCAGATGAGGCTGATGTTCACGAGAAAGACGAGGGTGCCGAGCCCGGCGTGCCCCCACTCGTAGTCCTCGTCGCGGAACGAGAGGACGGTGTCGTACGTGAGAATGCCCGCGACCGGCACCGCCGCGTAGAAGAAGTACCGGTGGATGTTCTGCAGGATCAGCGGGAAACGCGTCTCACCCGTGTACTTCGCGTGCGGTTCCGCCACCGCGCAGGCGGGCGGTGACGCCCAGAAGCCGCGGTAGTAGGCCTTGCGGTAGTAGTAGCAGGTGAGGCGGAAACCCAGCGGGAAGATGAGAATGAGCAGCGCCGGGGAGAGCCCCCACCAGCTGCCGAAGATCTCCCAGTTGGGCCCGTTCCGCATCGGTTCGCAGTTCTCCGCTATGCACGGAGAGTAGAACGGCGAGACGTAGGGCGCCTCGTAGTAGTCGGCGTTCGCGAACGCCCGCCACGTCGAGTACACGACGAAGGCGAACAGTCCGGCGGCGGTCGCGGCGGGCTGGAGCCACCAGCGGTCCGTCCGCAAATGGGCAGCGGTGATGGCGGCGCGCGTGCCGTGCCGTACGCCGCCGGGGCCCGTGCCCTTCTTCAGATGGGGTTCCGTGCCAGTGGCCAACGAGGCTCCACTCCTTCGTCGACAGGTCCGGTCGCTAGGGCGCGCGGCGGTCGCGGGCGCCCAGGCCCTCGTCGTCCGAGTCCGTCCACAGGGACCGGTCGTACGGCGTGTCCGGGATGGTGACCAGCTCGGGGCGGGCCTTCGGGGATGTGGGTGGGACTTGTGGTGCCGCGGCGGAGGTGGCGGCCGCGCGCAACAGGGCGACGCTCTCGCGCAGGTGCTCGGTGTCCATGCGGACGCGGCGGAAGTCGACGCCCGCGAGCTGGGCGTCCGCGTGCTGCTCGACCTTGCCCACGGTGCGGACCAGGTCGTCGACGCAGCGCTGAATGGCCGTCAGATCGTCGTGCAGAGCCATGACTTGCCCTCACTTCACAGGTGCGGTGGCAACGCTCATGCGCCTGAGAGTGTCGCTCCTCACATCCCGTGTTGGGAACCCACGTGCGTGGATTCGACCCCTCCGTGTCAGATCTCTGGCGTGGGCGCCGGGTCGGGGTGCTCTCGCCGTGCGCCGGGGGCAACCCCGGCCCAGGGTCGGAGACACGTCGGGCCGGGCCGGTGGGACAGCCGCGGCCGCAGGCATGTTGCGCCGCATGGGTGGCTTCCCCGGCCCGCCCCGCCGTGTCGGCGCCCCCGCCAGAACTCCGTCCCCTTCAGTGGATGCCATACGTGTGATCAACTCCATATTTCCCCCGCGATACCGCCAAACGTGCACCCCGCACGGGCAACCCCCGGAGGTACCCGTCATGCCCCTCGACCGCTCCAGGCGATCCGCCGTCTTCCTCGCCGCCGGAGTCCTCGCGCTGCCCGCCCTCACCGGGTGCGGCTCGGGCGAGGAGTCGAGCGCCCCGACGGCCGGGCAGGACATCGCCCCCGCGGCCCGGGACCAGGTCGCCGACGGGGGTTCGGTGAAGTGGGCCGTCGACGCCCTCCCCGAGACCTTCAACTCCTTCCAGTCCGACGCGGACGAGGCCACCGCCCGTGTCGCGGGCGCCGTGCTCCCCTCCATGTACCGCCTCGACTCCCGCGGCAGACCCCAGCCCAACGCCGACTTCCTGGAGTCCGCGAAGGTCGTCGAGCGCGAGCCCCAGCAGGTCGTGCTCTACAAGCTGAACCAGCAGGCGGTGTGGAGCGACGGCCGCGAGATCGGCGCCGACGACTTCGCCGCCCAGTGGCGCGCCCTCTCCGGCAAGGACAGCGCGTACTGGACCGCCCGCAACGCCGGCTACGACCGCATCGGCAAGATCGAACGCGGCGCCAACAACCTGGAGGTGCGCGTCACCTTCGACAAGCCCTACGCGGACTGGCGCTCCCTGTTCTCGCCGCTGTACCCGAAGGACGTCATGGGCACCCCGGACTCCTTCAACGACGGCGCCCGCGCCAAGCTCAAGGTCACCGCGGGCCCCTTCGCCCTGAAGGACGTCGACCGCGCCGCGGGCGAGCTCACCCTGCGCCGCAGCCCCCGCTGGTGGGGCAGCCCCGCCAAGCTCGACAAGCTGGTCCTGCGCGCCGTCCCCCGCGACAAGCGCGCCGCCGCCCTCGCCGAGGGCAGGGTCGACCTCGCCGAGATCGACGCCGACGAGGCCAGCCGCATCGCCCTCGCCGCCCGCGACAAGGGCGCCGGGGGCCCGCTCGCCCACGGCCCCGGCGCCGCCCTCACCCCGGCCGCGGCACTGCGCTCCTGGGCCCGCGCCCACGGCTCCGACGAGGAGGCCGCGGACACCGAGCAGGAGGCCCGCAAGAAGACCCGCAAGGCCGTCGAGCGGTACGCCGAGGAACAGTCGGGCCTGCGCGGCTACGTGGTCCGCAAGTCCCTCGAACCCGCCTACACCCAGCTCGCCCTCAACGGCTCCGAGGGCCCCCTCGCCGACGACCGGGTCCGGCGCGCCGTCGCCCGCGCCCTGAACCGCGACGAACTCGCGGAAACGGTTCTGAAGCCCCTCGGCCTGCCCGCCGAGCCCGTCGGCAGCCACCTCGCCCTCGCCGGACAGGACGCGTACGCCGACAACAGCGGCGCCCTCGGCGACCAGGACACGGCGGAGGCCTCCGCCCTCCTCGCCGACGCGGGCTGGACCCCCGGCGGCCCCCTGAAGGAGAAGGGCAAGGAGAAGGGGGAGGGCAAGAAGAAGGACGGCGACGGGGGTGACGCCGGGTCGGAGGCCTCCGAGAACGACACGGACTCCGGCTCGGGCTCCGGCTCGGGCTCCGGCTCCGAGTCCGACGACGGCACCTACATCGTCGGCGAGGACGACCAGAAGCCCGGCGACCCCCGCACCGCCCTCCTCAGCCCCGCCCGCGCCGCCGCCTACCAGCAGTCCGTCCTGATGCGCCAGGCCGACGCCCTCACCGCGCGCCGCGAGGCCGACAAGGAGCAGAAGAAGGACCCCGGCGGCCACGCCAAGCAGCACGCGAAGAAGCAGGCCCAGGGTGGCGCCCCGGGAGCGTACGCCCCCAAGGGCACCGCCGCCCCCAAGGCCGCCAAGGGCGCCGCCGCGGGGCCGCTGGCCAAGGACGGCAAGGCGCTCACGCTGCGCTTCGTGCTCCCCTCCGGGGCGGGCTCGGAGTCGCTGCGCGGGGTGGCCGACCGGATCTCGCGGATGCTGCAGCGCATCGGGGTGCGCACGGAGATCGCCAAGGTCGCCGACGACAGCTACTTCAAGGACCACATCGCGTCCGGCCAGTACGACCTGGCGCTGTACTCCTGGCCCGCCTCCGCGTTCCCCGCGACCGACGCCCGCCCGATCTTCGCCAAGCCGGTGCCCGCCGCGGACGGCTCCCTGAACGTCGAGCAGAACTACACCCGCGTCGGCACCGACCACATCGACCAGCTCTTCGACCAGGCGGTGAGCGAGCTGGACGAGTCCGAGAACCGCTCCCTGGTGAAGAAGGCCGACGCCCGCATCTGGGCGGCGGCGGGCTCCGTCCCCCTCTACCAGCGCCCCCAGCTGGTGGCGGCCCGCACCAATCTGGCCAACGCGGGTGCCTTCGGCTTCGAGACCCCGACGTACCAGGACATGGGCTTCCTGAAGCCGGGAGCGAAGGCGGTCAAGAAGCCGTAGCGGGAGCCCGACAAGCCGCTCCCGGCGAGGCCACGTAGGATGGGGTAAGGCCGTGGCACGTCTGCCCGGCAGGGCACGCGTACGAAATGGACGTACGCGCCGCCGTCCAAGCCTCCCGGGAGAAGCGCACCTCGCATGCCCACGCGCCACGACATTCGTAACGTCGCCATCGTCGCCCACGTCGACCACGGCAAGACGACCATCGTCGACGCCATGCTCAAGCAGGCGGGCGCCTTCGCCGCGCACGCCGCTGAGTCCCTCGACGACCGCATGATGGACAGCAACGACCTGGAGCGTGAGAAGGGCATCACGATCCTGGCCAAGAACACGGCCGTCAAGTACCACCCGAAGGATGGCGGCGACGTCATCACCATCAACATCATCGACACCCCCGGCCACGCCGACTTCGGCGGCGAGGTCGAGCGCGGTCTGTCGATGGTGGACGCGGTCGTCCTCCTCGTCGACGCCTCCGAGGGCCCGCTGCCGCAGACCCGCTTCGTGCTCCGCAAGGCGCTCCAGCAGCGGCTGCCGGTCATCCTCTGCATCAACAAGACGGACCGTCCGGACTCGCGCATCGACGAGGTCGTGAACGAGACGTACGACCTCTTCCTCGACCTGGACGCCGACGAGGACCAGATCGAGTTCCCGATCGTCTACGCCTGCGGCCGTGACGGCGTGGCCTCGCTGACCAAGCCGGAGGACGGCACCGTCCCGGCGGACAGCACCAACCTGGAGCCGTTCTTCACCACGCTGCTCCAGCACGTCCCGGCCCCCGAGTACGACGAGACCGCGCCGCTCCAGGCCCACGTCACCAACCTGGACGCCGACAACTTCCTCGGCCGTATCGCGCTGCTCCGCGTCGAGCAGGGCGAGCTGCGCAAGGGCCAGACCGTGGCCTGGATCAAGCGCGACGGCACGATCGCCAACGTCCGCATCACCGAGCTGATGATGACCGAGGCGCTCACCCGCAAGCCCGCGGAGGTCGCGGGCCCCGGCGACATCTGCGCCGTCGCCGGCATCCCGGACATCATGATCGGCGAGACCCTCGCCGACCCCGAGAACCCGATCGCGCTCCCGCTGATCACGGTCGACGAGCCCGCGATCTCCATGACCATCGGTACGAACACCTCGCCGCTGGTCGGCCGCGGCGGCACCGGCAAGGGCGCGGACGCCAAGGCGGCCGTCAAGGACCGCAAGGTGACCGCCCGCCAGGTCAAGGACCGTCTGGACCGCGAGCTCATCGGCAACGTCTCGCTGCGTGTCCTCGACACCGCGCGCCCCGACGCCTGGGAGGTGCAGGGCCGCGGCGAGCTGGCGCTCGCCATCCTGGTCGAGCAGATGCGCCGCGAGGGCTTCGAGATGACCATCGGCAAGCCGCAGGTGGTCACCAAGCAGGTCGAGGGCAAGACGTACGAGCCCGTCGAGCGCATGACCATCGACGTGCCCGAGGAGCACATGGGCGCGGTCACGCAGCTCATGGGCGTCCGCAAGGGCCGCATGGACAACATGTCGAACCACGGCTCCGGCTGGGTCCGCCTGGAGTTCGTCGTCCCGTCCCGCGGCCTCATCGGCTTCCGTACGGAGTTCCTGACCCAGACCCGCGGCACGGGCATCGCGCACTCCATCCACGAGGGCCACGAGCCGTGGTTCGGCGAGCTGAAGACCCGTAACAACGGCTCCCTGGTCGCCGACCGCGCCGGCGCCGTCACCGCGTTCGCGATGACGAACCTCCAGGAGCGCGGCGTGCTGTTCACCGACCCCGGCACCGAGGTGTACGAGGGCATGATCGTCGGCGAGAACTCGCGCTCCGACGACATGGACGTGAACATCACCAAGGAGAAGAAGCTCACCAACATGCGCTCCTCCTCGGCCGACTCCTTCGAGGCGATCGTCCCGCCGCGCAAGCTCTCCCTGGAGCAGTCCCTGGAGTTCTGCCGCGACGACGAGTGCGTCGAGGTGACCCCGGAGGCCGTGCGCATCCGCAAGGTCGTCCTGGACCAGAAGGAGCGCGGCCGCACGGCCTCGCGCGCCAAGCACGGCTGACGCGACCCGCTGAGACCGTCCTGAGGCCGGTTTCGCGCACTCCCCGGAGTGCGCGAAACCGGCCTCTCGCGTTGCGGCGGGCGATACGGTGACGATGTGACGCGCGTCGACCCCGGGGGCCGTCGACGGCCCGCCTGGCAACCGGTTTTCGCTCGCGATCTGTCCGGTATGCGGACCCACTTGACCGTTAGATGTGTAACACGTCCGTTTCGCAACCATCTATCTGGGATCGGTTTGTCCGGATTTTGGAAGTTGTACGTGCCAGGTGTGATTGAACCGAGACCAAAAGGGTGTGGTCGGGCCGTACCTCATGGCTAATAGTTGACCGCGTATAGCTCGGGTCAATGGGTCACGCGCTGTGGGGAGCGCCGACTCACGAGCACACTGGGGTACTCGATCTTCGCCGTCAGGGGTGTCGGCGTTGCTCTGCGTACCCCCTCTTGTAGTGAACAAGTGGACTCATGAGGAGGAACCCCATGCGTGGTGCCAAGAGCGCCAAGTGGGTCGCCATAGCCGGCGTTGTGGCGCTTACCGCTACTGCCTGTGGTGGAGGCGACGACAAGAAGAGCAGCGGCAAGGTCGACCCCAAGGGGATCGTCAGCTACGCCAACGGTGAGCCGCAGAACCCCCTGCAGCCTTCCAACACCATGGAGGCGTACGGCAGCGTCGTCATCGACGCGCTCTTCACGGGTCTTGTCCACTACGACAAGCAGGGCAACATCACCTACGAGAACGCCGAGTCGGTCACGCCCGACAAGGCGAACAAGGTGTGGACCGTCAAGCTGAAGCCGGGCTGGAAGTTCCACGACAACACGCCGGTCACGGCCAAGTCGTACGTGGACGCCTGGAACTGGGCCGCCGACCCGGCCAATGGCCAGCAGAACAGCTCCTGGTACCGCGACATCGTGGGCTACGACAAGGTGCACCCCGAGAAGGGGAAGGCCAAGGCGAAGACCATGTCCGGCCTGAAGGTCGTCGATGAGAACACCTTCACCATCACGCTGAACTCGGGCATCCCGTACTACGCCTACAAGCTGGTCTACAAGCCCTTCTTCCCGCTGCCCGCGGCCGCGCTGAAGGACCCGAAGAAGTACGGCGAGGCGCCGGTCGGCAACGGCCCGTACAAGTTCAAGAGCTGGCAGCACAAGAAGTCGATCCAGGTCACGGCCTGGTCCGGCTACAAGGGCGAGGACAAGCCCAAGAACGGCGGCATCAACTTCAAGGCGTACACGACGCCGACCGCGGCCTACCAGGACCTGCGCTCGGACAACGTGGACACCATGCCGCTGATCCCGGACAGTGAGCTCTCCAACTACAAGAACGACTTCGGTGACCGCGCGAT
The DNA here is from genome assembly GCF_055594065.1 of Streptomyces sp. NPDC040610. Lineage (NCBI taxonomy): Bacteria > Bacillati > Actinomycetota > Actinomycetes > Kitasatosporales > Streptomycetaceae > Streptomyces > Streptomyces sp. NPDC040610. The sequence continues at coordinate 789,322 of NZ_JBVIXA010000001.1, forward strand.
CACCTCGGACTTCTCGGCGATCAACACGATCAACCCCGCCTTCTACACCAAGCAGTGGAAGGACATCGACGTCAAGGTCATCCAGGGCCTGTCGATGGCGATCGACCGCGAAACCATCGCCAAGACCACGTTCTACGGCACCCGCAAGTCGGCCTCCGGCTGGGTCGCCAGGGGCGTGAAGGGCTACAAGGCCGGCGCCTGTGGCGAGTTCTGCAAGTTCGACCCGAAGAAGGCCAAGCAGTCCATCAAGGACGGTGGCGGCGTTCCGGGCAACAAGATCTCGATCCAGTACAACGCCGACCAGCCGCACAAGGGCTGGGTCACCGCGGTGTGCAACGACATCCAGAAGAACACCGGCGTCAAGTGCGTCGGTGACCCGGTGACCGACTTCCAGGCCGACACGGAGATCCGCGACCAGAAGAAGGTCAAGTCGATCTACCGCTCCGGCTGGGTGCTCGACTACCCGTTCAACGGCAACTTCCTCGGCGACCTCTACGGCACCGGCGTCGACGGCAACAAGGGCGGCTTCTCGGACCCGAAGTTCGACAAGCTGGTCAAGAAGGCCGACGCCGCCAAGACCATCGAAGAGTCGGCCGACCTGTACAACCAGGCCGAGGCCGAGCTGAAGAACAGCTTCCCGGGCATCCCGCTCTGGTACAACACGACGAACTCCGCGTACTCCAACAACGTGAAGAACGTCGAGTTCGACCAGGCCGGTGACCCGATCCTCTCCGAGGTTCAGGTCTTCGAGAAGTAGCAGTCGCCGGAGTTCCGTTCACGTGAAGCGACGCCCGGTGATCCCGGGCGTCGCTTGCGAACGGCTCCGCAATGGACGGAGGCACCACCATGGGGCGCTACGTCGCGAGGCGACTGCTCCAGATGATCCCGGTCTTCATCGGGACAACCCTGCTGATCTTCCTGATGGTCAACGTCCTCCCCGGCGACCCCGTACGGGCGCTGTGGGGAGACAAGCCGCCGGACCCGGCGCAGGTGGCGCAGATCAAGCACGACCGCGGCCTGGACCTGCCGCTGTGGGAGCAGTATCTGCACTACATGAAGGGCCTGCTCCAAGGGGACTTCGGCAACACCATCGCGGGCAACAGGCCCATTCTTGACGAGATCACGCAGGCATTCCCGGTCTCGGCGCGCCTCGCCGCCATGGCGTGGACGTTCGAGCTCGTCGTCGGCATCACCCTGGGCGTGTTCGCCGGTATCCGCCGCGGCCGCATCGTGGACAACACGGTGACGCTGTTCACGCTCCTTGTGATCTCCGTGCCGATCTTCGTGGTCGGTCTGCTCTTCCAGCTCTACCTGGGCAACGAGTGGGAATGGATCACACCGACGGTGCAGGACTCCGAGGACATGGGGCAGTTGCTGGTCCCGGCACTCGTGCTCGGCATGGTCGGTCTCGCCTATGTCGCCCGACTGACCAGAACCTCCATCGCGGAGAACCGCTCGGCGGACTACATGCGCACCGCGGTGGCCAAGGGCCTGCCCAAGCAGCGCATCGTCACCCGGCACCTGCTGCGCAACTCGCTGATCCCGGTGGTCACCTACCTGGGCACCGACATCGGCACCCTCATGGGCGGCGCGGTCATCACCGAGGGCATCTTCAACGTCACGGGCGTCGGCAACCTGCTCTTCACCTCGCTGGCCCGCCGTGAGGGCGCGGTCATCGTCGGCATCGTGACCGTCCTGGTGCTCGTGTACCTCCTCGCCAGCCTGCTCGTCGACCTGCTTTACGCGGTCCTGGACCCGAGGATCCGTTATGCCTGACCTGACCAAGACCTCGACCGCGGACCGGGCGGCAGCGGCACAGGACGAGGTGGTGGCCGGGGCCGTGGTCTCCGCGACCCCCGCGCCGGGCAAGCCCCGCAGCCTCTGGGGCGACGCCTGGCGGGATCTGCGCCGCAACCCGCTGTTCGTGATCTCGGCTCTCCTGATCGTGCTCCTCGTCGTGGTGTCGCTCTTCCCGGGCATGTTCACCGACGCGAACCCGGAGACCGGTGACCAGGCCAAGCACTTCCTGGGCAAGCCCGAGCTGAGCCACTTCTTCCAGGCCGACTGGTTCGGTTACGACGGCACGGGGCGCAGCATCTACGCACGTGTCCTGTTCGGCGCCCGGAACTCCATCGTGGTCGGCGTCGGCGTGACCCTCCTGGTCACCTTCTTCGGCGGCCTGGTCGGCATGCTCGCCGGATACTTCGGCGGCTTCTGGGACAGCCTGCTCTCCCGCGTCACCGACGTGTTCTTCGGCATCCCGTTCCTGCTCGGCTCCATGGTCGTGCTCAACGGCTTCACCAGCCGCACCGTCTGGGTGGTGATGGGTGCCCTGGCCTTCCTGGGCTGGACGCAGATCGCCCGCGTGATGCGCGGTGCGGTCATCACGACCAAGCACGCGGACTACGTGGTGGCGGCACGAGCGCTCGGCGCCGGGACCAAGCGGATCCTGTTCCGGCACATCCTGCCCAATGCCATCGCTCCGGTGATCGTCGTGGCGACCATCGCGCTCGGCACGTACATCGTCGCCGAGTCGACGCTCTCCTACCTGGGCCTCGGTCTCGGAGAGGGCGCCATCTCCTGGGGCGGTGACATCTCCGACGGCACCCAGTTCATCCGGAACAACCCGCATGTGCTGCTGTTCCCCGCCGGAATGCTCAGCATGACCGTGCTGGCGTTCATCATGATGGGTGACGCCGTACGCGAAGCCCTCGACCCGAAGCTGCGCTGAGGGAGGCGTACGTGACGATCACAGAGAAAACCGCGGACGTCCCCGCCCCCCGCTCGGGCGAGGAGAAGAGCGGCCGACTGCTCGACGTGAAGGACCTGCACGTCGAGTTCCACACCCGCGACGGCGTGGTCAAGGCCGTCAACGGCGTCAACTACAGCGTGGACGCGGGCGAGACGCTCGCCGTGCTCGGCGAGTCCGGCTCGGGCAAGTCGGTCACCGCGCAGGCGATCATGGGCATCCTCGACATGCCGCCCGGAAAGATCCCGCAGGGCGAGATCCTCTTCCGCGGCCAGGACATGCTGAAGATGTCCAACGAGGAGCGCCGGAAGATCCGCGGCCGCAAGATCGCGATGATCTTCCAGGACGCGCTGTCGTCCCTGAACCCGGTGCTCTCCGTCGGCTACCAGCTCGGCGAGATGTTCCGGGTGCACGACGGCCTGTCCCGCAAGGAGGCCAAGGCCAAGTCCGTCGAGCTGATGGACCGGGTGAAGATCCCGGCCGCCAAGGAGCGGGTGAACGACTACCCGCACCAGTTCTCCGGCGGTATGCGCCAGCGCATCATGATCGCGATGGCGCTCGCCCTGGAGCCGGACCTGATCATCGCCGACGAGCCGACCACGGCCCTCGACGTCACCGTCCAGGCCCAGGTCATGGACCTGCTCGCGGAGCTCCAGAGCGAGTACAACATGGGCCTGATCCTCATCACCCACGACCTCGGTGTGGTCGCGGACGTGGCGGACAAGATCGCCGTCATGTACGCGGGCCGGATCGTGGAGACGGCCCCGGTGCACGAGCTGTACAAGCGGCCCGCGCACCCGTACACGCGCGGTCTGCTGGACTCGATCCCGCGCCTCGACCAGAAGGGCTCCGAGCTCTACGCGATCAAGGGCCTGCCGCCCAACCTGCTCAAGATTCCGGGCGGCTGTGCGTTCAACCCGCGCTGCCCGAAGGCGCAGGACATCTGCCGCACGGAGATCCCGTCGCTGGTTCCGGTGACGGAGCAGGACGGCGCGGAGCTCGTGGGCCGCGGCAGCGCGTGCCACTTCTGGAAGGAGACGATCCATGGCTGAGCTCAACAAAGGCGCCGAGGGCGCCGAGCCGACGGACGCCACTCCGAACGTCACCGAGGTCGAGACGGTCGACGCGGCGACGCCGGAAGAGGCCGTGGCCGTGATCGAGGCCCCGGCCGAGCGCGGGGAGCCGATCCTCCAGGTCCGCAATCTGGTCAAGCACTTCCCGCTCACGCAGGGCATCATCGTCAAGCGCCAGATCGGCGCGGTGAAGGCGGTCGACGGCATCTCGTTCGACCTCTACCAGGGCGAGACGCTCGGCATCGTGGGCGAGTCGGGCTGCGGCAAGTCCACGGTCGCCAAGCTCCTGATGACCCTGGAGCGGGCCACGGCGGGCGAGGTCTTCTACAAGGGCCAGGACATCACCAAGCTGTCCGGCCGGGCGCTCAAGGCCGTCCGCCGGAACATCCAGATGGTGTTCCAGGACCCGTACACCTCGCTCAACCCCCGTATGACGGTGGGCGACATCATCGGGGAGCCGTTCGAGATCCACCCCGAGGTGGCTCCGAAGGGTTCGCGCCGGCAGAAGGTCCAGGAGCTCCTGGACGTCGTCGGACTCAACCCCGAGTACATCAACCGCTACCCGCACCAGTTCTCGGGCGGTCAGCGCCAGCGCATCGGCATCGCGCGCGGCCTGGCGCTCAACCCTGAGATCATCATCTGCGACGAGCCGGTCTCGGCCCTGGACGTGTCCGTCCAGGCCCAGGTCATCAACCTGATGGAGAAGCTCCAGGACGAGTTCAACCTGTCCTACCTCTTCATCGCGCACGACCTGTCGATCGTCCGGCACATCTCGGACCGCGTGGGTGTGATGTACCTCGGCAAGATGGCCGAGATCGGCTCCGACGAGCAGATCTACGATCACCCGACGCACCCGTACACGCAGGCGCTGCTCTCCGCGGTGCCCGTCCCGGACCCGGAGGCCCGTGAGGGCCGCGAGCGCATCATCCTCACCGGTGACGTGCCCTCCCCGGCGAACCCGCCGTCCGGCTGCCGCTTCCGCACCCGCTGCTGGAAGGCACAGGACAAGTGCGCGGAGGAGGTCCCGCTGCTCGCGATCCCGGAGCGCTTCGTCGGCAAGGACACGCCCGCCGCCCACGAGTCGGCGTGCCACTTCGCGGAGGAGAAGGACGTGGTGCACGCGGCGTGAGCCGGCGTGTGCCCGAGGGTGCCCTGTCCCGTGTTTCGGCACGGCAGGGCACCCTCGGGCATGTCCACACACGTCAATCCATTTCGAGGGGAGCCGTCTACCTGTTGGGCTTCAGGTAGAAATAGAGCTTCACCTTGGGCGCGCACCACACCGGCTCATTGGCGCCCTTGAGCTGCACGTGCAGCATGAAGTTGAGCGGCTTGTTCTTGGCGAACTTGGTCGTCTTGTTGATCTTATAGGTGCGCCATACCTCGCCCTTGGGGATCCGCCATCCCCATGCCTTGCGCCACTTCTCGTGGTTGTTCCCGTCATTCAGGTAGGCCGAGCCGACATTCAACTTGCGCTCGTTGTAGTAGCGCACTTTCACGGACTTGACCCGCGCGGACTTGCGCGTCACCTTCCCGAGGTTCCAGACCACCTTCTCCATCGTGACGGAGGTGGGCTGGCAGTGCTCTTCCCCGCGGCTGTTGAGGCCGATGTTGGCCGAGTAGACCTTCTGGCCGCCGTTCTTCACCTTGGCGACGGAGACCGTCCCCGTCGGCATGCCTCGAGCGGCGGGCGGCGACATGGCGGGCGCCTGCGCCGTGGTCTTCGTGCCGCTTTCGGCCCCGGTCGCGGGGCCGGCGGCGGTGAGGGTGCCCACCGCCAGAGCGGCGGTGATGGTCAGTGATGCGGTCTTACGTATACGCACTTTTCTCCTACCATCGTTTACCTTCAGTCGCTCCCCGACTGCATTGCGTGCTCAGGCTATGGGTGGGACATGCATGAATCCAGTGACTTGAGGTAAAATTGAGGCTACTCGCTGTGATTATTGGCTATTTCGCGACATGAAATCGGTCCTGCGAGCTCGGGTCTATTCGGCCTGCGAGTCGAGCTCGGATTGCCAAGACCGTCCCTCCCGCGCCGCGGCGCAGTGGCTCATGGCCGAGGGCGGTAGCCCGTACTGCATCCGGATGGCGTCCCCCTCATACGGCCGGGCTAAATGTGCGGTTCGTCCGCTCTGCCGCGATATTTGCGGTAACGCGCGCACAGTCGGCGCGCAGAGCGATCGAGGAGGCACTCCATGCGTGGAGCCACGCACGCCAAGTGGGCCGCTGGTGCGGTGGCCGTCGCACTCGCGGCGACGGCCTGTGGGGGTGGGAGCGGCGGTGGTGGCGGCGACGGCTCCGGGGTGGTGGGGTCCTCCTGGGGGGATCCGCAGAATCCGCTGGAGCCCGCGAACACGAATGAGGTGCAGGGCGGCAAGGTCCTGGACATGGTCTTCCGGGGGCTGAAGCGGTACGACCCGAAGACCGGCGAGGCCAAGGACATGATCGCCGAGTCCATCGAGAGCAAGGACTCGCAGAACTTCACCGTCAAGCTCAAGGACGGGTGGAAGTTCAGCAATGGCGAGGCGGTCACCGCCAAGTCGTTCGTCGACGCGTGGAACTACGGGGCGCACCTCAAGAACAACCAGAAGAACGCCTACTTCTTCGGGTACATCGAGGGGTACGGCGAGGTGCACCCGGAGAAGGGGGACGCGAAGGCCGAGACCCTGTCCGGGCTCAAGGTCGTCGACCCCAGGACCTTCACCGTGAAGCTCACGCAGAAGTTCTCCACCTGGCCCGAGACCCTCGGCTACCCCTCCTTCGCGCCGCTGCCCAAGGCGTTCTTCGACGACCACGCGGCCTGGCTGTCCAAGCCCGTCGGCAACGGCCCGTACACCGTGAAGTCGTACCAGAAGGGCTCCAAGATGGAGCTCAGGAAGTGGGACGGGTACAAGGGGGACGACAAGGCGCAGAACGGGGGCGTGGACCTCAAGGTCTACACGGACAACAACACCGCCTACACGGACTTGATGGCGGGGAACCTCGACCTGGTCGACGACGTCCCGGCCTCGCAGCTGAAGAACGTGAAGAGCGACCTCGGGGACCGGTACATCAACACCCCCGCGGGGATCATCCAGACCCTCGCCTTCCCCTTCTACGACAAGAAGTGGGACAAGGCGGGCGCGGAGAAGGTCCGGCAGGGGCTCTCCCGGGCGATCAACCGTGAGCAGATCACCGACACGATCTTCCAGAAGACCCGCACGCCCGCCAAGGACTGGACCTCGCCGGTGCTCGGCGAGGACGGCGGCTACAGCGACAGCGCCTGCGGCGACTGGTGCGAGTACGACGCGGCCGAGGCGAAGAAGCTGGTCGAGGAGGGCGGCGGCATCCCCGGCGGCACCCTGAAGATCTCGTACAACGCGGACACCGGCTCGCACAAGGAGTGGGTGGACGCCGTCTGCAACTCCATCAACCGGGCCCTCGGCAACGACAAGGCCTGCGTCGGCAACCCCATCGGCACCTTCGCCGACTTCCGCAGCCAGGCGTCCCAGCAGAAGCTCGACGGGGCCTGGCGCGCGGGCTGGCAGATGGACTACCCGCTGATCCAGAACTTCCTTGAGCCGAACTACTACACGGACGCCTCCTCCAACGACGGCAAGTACTCCAACAAGGACTTCGACAAGCTCATCAACGAGGCCAACGGGGAGACGGACGCGGCCAAGGCCGTCACCAAGTTCCAGGACGCCGAGAAGATCCTCGCCAAGGACATGCCCGCCATCCCGCTCTGGTACCAGAACGGCAGCGCCGGCTACTCGGACCGGGTCTCCGACGTCGCGCTGAACCAGTTCAGCGTGCCGGTCTACTCGGAGATCAAGGTCAACTGACGTCGGTGGAGCGGCCGTTCGGCGCCTTCGCCGGGCGGCCGCTCCCACTACTCCTGGAGCGAGCCCCATGGGCCGTTATGTGATCCGGCGTCTGCTGCAGATGATCCCGGTCTTCTTCGGCGCCACACTGCTGATCTTCCTGATGGTCAACGTGATGGGCGACCCCATCGCGGGCCTCTGCGGCGACCGCAAGTGCGACCCCGCGACGGCCGCGCAGCTGAAGAAGGAGTTCGGCCTCGACAAGCCCGTGTGGCAGCAATACGCGACGTACATGGGCAACGTCTTCACGGGCGACTTCGGCACCGCCTTCAACGGCCAGAAGGTCACCGAGCTGATGTCGTCGGCGTTCCCCGTGACCCTCCGGCTCACCCTCGTCGCCATCGTCTTCGAGATCGTCATCGGCATCTCGCTCGGCGTCCTCACCGGCCTGCGGCGCGGCAAGCCCGTCGACACGGTCGTGCTGCTCCTGACGCTCGTGGTCATCTCCATCCCCACGTTCGTGACCGGCCTGCTGCTCCAGCTGCTGCTCGGCGTCGAGTGGGGCGTCATCAAACCGTCCGTGTCGACGGAGGCGACCGTCGACGAACTGATCGTGCCGGGACTCGTGCTCGCGTCCGTCTCCCTGGCGTACGTCACCCGCCTCACCCGGACCTCCATCGCCGAGAACCGCCGCGCCGACTACGTCCGCACGGCCGTGGCGAAGGGCCTGCCGCGGCGCCGCGTCATCACCAAGCACCTGCTGCGCAACTCACTGATCCCGGTCGTCACCTTCATCGGCACGGACGTGGGCGCGCTCATGGGCGGCGCCATCGTCACCGAGCGGATCTTCAACATCCACGGCGTCGGCTTCCAGCTCTACCAGGGGATCCTGCGGCAGAGCACCCAGACCGTCGTCGGGTTCGTGACGGTCCTCGTCCTCGTCTTCCTGCTGGCGAACCTGATCGTCGACCTGTTGTACGCCGTACTCGACCCGAGGATCCGCTATGCCTGAACCCCATGAGCCCGCCGAGGGCGCCATCGCAGGGACCGGCGCGGGCGGCGCGATGGACCTCGCGGCGAGTGAGGCGACGACGCTCGCCCCGGGCGGCCCCGAAGGCGGCCCCGGCGGCAGCGGCGCCGCCACCCCCGCCCGCAGCCTGTGGTCGGATGCCTGGCGCGACCTGCGCCGCAACCCGGTCTTCATCATCTCGGGCCTGATCATCCTGTTCCTGGTCTTCATCTCGCTGTGGCCCTCCGCGATCGCCTCCGGCGACCCGCTGGACTGCGACCTCGCCAACGCCCAGAAGGGCTCGTCGCCCGGCCACCCCTTCGGCTTCAACGGCCAGGGCTGCGACGTCTACACGCGCACCGTGTACGGCGCCCGCGCCTCCGTCACCGTCGGCGTCTGCGCCACCCTCGGCGTCGCGGTCCTCGGCAGCGTGCTCGGCGGGCTCGCCGGGTTCTTCGGCGGCGTGTGGGACGCGATCCTCTCCCGCATCACCGACATCTTCTTCGCGATCCCCGTCGTCCTCGGCGGCCTGGTGCTCCTCTCCGTCGTCACCAGCAACACCGTCTGGCCCGTGATCGGCTTCATGGTGCTGCTCGGCTGGCCGCAGATCTCCCGCATCGCCCGCGGCTCCGTCATCACCGCCAAACAGAACGACTACGTCCAGGCCGCCCGCGCCCTCGGCGCCTCCAACTCGCGGATGCTGCTGCGGCACATCACGCCCAACGCCGTCGCCCCGGTCATCGTCGTCGCGACCATCGCCCTCGGCACGTACATCGCCCTGGAGGCCACCCTGTCCTACCTGGGCGTCGGCCTGAAGCCCCCCACGGTGAGCTGGGGCATCGACATCTCCGCCGCGTCCCAGTACATCCGCAACGCCCCGCACATGCTGCTCTGGCCCGCGGGCGCCCTCGCGGTCACCGTGCTCGCGTTCATCATGCTCGGCGACGCGGTGCGCGACGCCCTCGACCCGAAGCTGAGGTAGCGCCCATGGCGAACACGGCATCCAAGCTGCTCGAAGTCCGCGATCTGCACGTGGAGTTCAGGACCCGCGACGGCGTCGCCAAGGCCGTCAACGGTGTCGACTACGCCGTGGCCGCGGGCGAGACCCTCGCCGTGCTCGGCGAGTCCGGCTCCGGCAAGTCCGTCACCGCCCAGGCCATCATGGGCATCCTCGACATCCCGCCCGGCCGCATCACCTCCGGCGAGATCCTCTTCCAGGGCAAGGACCTGCTGAAGCTCAAGGAGGAGGAGCGGCGCAGGATCCGCGGCGCGGGCATGGCCATGATCTTCCAGGACGCCCTCAGCTCCCTGAACCCCGTGCTCAGCGTCGGCGACCAGCTCGGCGAGATGTTCGTCGTGCACCGCGGGATGTCCCGCAAGGACGCCCGCGCCAAGGCCGTCGAGCTGATGGACCGGGTCCGCATCCCCGCCGCCAAGGAACGCGTCACCCAGTACCCGCACCAGTTCAGCGGCGGCATGCGCCAGCGCATCATGATCGCCATGGCGATGGCGCTCGAACCCTCCCTGATCATCGCCGACGAGCCGACCACCGCCCTCGACGTCACCGTCCAGGCCCAGGTCATGGACCTCCTCGCCGAGCTCCAGCGCGAGCTGAACATGGGCCTCATCCTGATCACCCACGACCTCGGCGTGGTCGCCGACGTCGCCGACACCATCGCCGTCATGTACGCGGGCCGCATCGTCGAGAAGGCTCCCGTCCACGAGATCTACAAGGCCCCCGCGCACCCGTACACCAAGGGCCTGCTCGAATCCATCCCGCGCCTCGACCAGAAGGGCCAGGACCTCTTCGCCATCAAGGGCCTGCCGCCCAACCTCATGAACATCCCGCCCGGCTGCGCCTTCAACCCGCGCTGCCCGATGGTCCAGGACGTGTGTCGCACCGACGTCCCGCCGCTCGCCCAGGTCACGTACGAGGGACTCACCGCGGAGCGGCGCAGTGCCTGCCACTTCTGGAAGGAGACCCTCCGTGGCTGACATGGCCAAGACGGCGGACGTGGCCGAGAAACCGGTCACGACCGAGCCGCTCCTCAGGGTCCGCGGGCTCGTCAAGCACTACCCGCTCACGCAGGGCATCCTCATCAAACGGCAGATCGGCGCCGTCAAGGCCGTCGACGGCGTCGACTTCGACCTCGGCAGCGGCGAGACCCTCGGCATCGTCGGGGAGTCCGGCTGTGGGAAGTCCACCGTCGCCAAGATGCTCGTCAACCTGGAGCGGCCCACCGCCGGGGAGATCCAGTACAAGGGCGAGGACATCACCAAGCTGTCCGGGCGCGCCCTGAAGGCGGTCCGCCGGAACATCCAGATGGTCTTCCAGGACCCCTACACCTCCCTGAACCCCCGCATGACCGTCGGCGACATCATCGGGGAGCCGTACGAGATCCACCCCGAAGTCGCCCCCAAGGGGTCGCGCCGCGCCAAGGTCCAGGAACTCCTCGACGTCGTCGGGCTCAACCCCGAGTACATCAACCGCTATCCCCACCAGTTCTCCGGCGGTCAGCGGCAGCGCATCGGCATCGCCCGCGGGCTCGCCCTGCGGCCCGAGATCATCGTCGCCGACGAGCCCGTCTCCGCGCTCGACGTCTCCGTCCAGGCGCAGGTCGTCAACCTGCTTGACCGGCTCCGGCGCGAATTCCATCTCTCGTACGTGTTCATCGCGCACGATCTGTCCATCGTGCGGCACATCTCCGACCGGGTCGGGGTCATGTACCTCGGGCGGATCGTCGAGACCGGGAGCGACGCCGAGATCTACGAGCATCCGACGCATCCCTACACGCAGGCGTTGCTGTCCGCCGTGCCCGTGCCCGATCCGGACGCCCGGGAGCATCGTGAGCGGATCATTCTGAGCGGGGACGTGCCGTCGCCCGCCAATCCCCCTTCCGGGTGTCGGTTTCGGACTCGGTGCTGGAAGGCGCAGGAGCGGTGCGCTCTGGAGGTACCGGCGCTTGCCGTTCCGGCGGAGTTCCGGGGGGTGGAGGGGCCTGCGGCGCATGACTCGGCTTGTCACTTCGCGGAGGAGAAGCACGTGGTGCCGTGAGCGGCGGCTTGCGGTGAGGCCCCGTGCGGGTGGGCCTGGGGCACCCCCGAGTCGGCGCTCCGTCCCACGGCAACGGGACACCCACCCCCGGGGTCCAGGGGCGGAGCAGGAAACATTCGGGCAACCCCGTTGACCCGTGGGGGAGACATGGGGCGGGCAGGGTGTGGGGGTACGGCCGTGCGGGTGCCGTTGGACCGGTCGGGGCGCGCCATGTCGCCCCGACCGGTCGCCCGTTGAGGGGGGGACGGTCAGCGGGACGGTTAGGGCAGGGACAGGGAGCGCTTCAGGAAGTCGACCTGGAGCAGGAGAAGATTTTCGGCCACCTGCTCCTGGGGGGTCATATGGGTGACCCCGGAGAGGGGCAGGACCTCGTGCGGCCGCCCGGCGGCGAGCAACGCCGAGGACAGCCGCAGGGCGTGCGCGACGACCACGTTGTCGTCGGCGAGCCCGTGGATGATCTGCATCGGACGGTGCGGCTCACCGGGGTCGACGAGCCCGTCGTCCGAGACGAGGGAGCTGTTGCGGTAGGCCTCGGGTGAGGTCCGGGGGTCGTCGAGGTACCGCTCCTGGTAGTGGGTGTCGTACAGGCGGAGATCGGTGACGGGCGCCCCCACGACGGCCGCGTGGAAGACGTCGGGCCGCCGCAGGACGGCCATGGCGGAGAGATAGCCGCCGAAGGACCAGCCGCGCATGGCGACCCGCCCGAGGTCGAGGGGAAAGCGCTCGGCGAGCGCGTGCAGCGCCTCGACCTGGTCGTCGAGGGTACGGGTGAGATCCCCCTTGACGGACTTCTCCCAGGCGGGCGAGCGCCCGGGCGTCCCGCGCCCGTCGGCGACGACGACGGCGAAGCCCTGGTCGGCGAACCACTGCGAGGTGAGGTAGACGTTGTGGGCCTTCATCACACGCTGCCCGTGCGGACCGCCGTACGGATCCATGAGTACGGGAAGCGGCCCGTCCGCCGGGTCGTACCCGGTGGGGAGCAACACGGCGCACGGAATCCGCCGCGCGCCCCCTTCGAGAAGCGTCACGCGCGGGGTGAGCCCCGGCCGCTGGGCGTGCGAGGCGACGGTCGCCACCTGCTTGCCGTCGCGCAGCACGGACACCCGTGAGCCGGGACGGTCGAGAGTGGCCGAAACCAGCACGGTGACATCGCCCGCGCGGACCGCCGAGTGCACTCCGGGCTCCTGCGAGACCCGCTCCACGCCGAGTTCGTTGACGCGGTAGACATGCACCTCGCCGATCTCCGGATCGGCGGCGCCCGGCCCCGCGGACGCCGAGATCAGCGCGGAGTCCTCGGTCACGTCGAGGACGGCGCGCACATGCAGCTGAGGACCGGTCAGGGGCCGCTCGCCCCAGGCGAGCACGCGCGCACCCCCCTCGTCGGCGATGCGCACGAGCCGCCCGCTGGGCGACCAGGAGGGCGAACCGGGGAAGAGTTCAAGCCAGTCGGCGTCCTCGTCGGCGTGCACCATCCGCGTCGACCCGTTGTCGGGGTCCACCGCGAGATACAGGGCGCTGCGCTGATCCCGGGCCTGCACCAGGAGCAGCGGCGCCCCGTCCGCCGACCAGTGCACCCGCGCCAGGTACGGATAGCGGTCCCGGTCCCACGCGACCTCGGTGCGCACCCCGTCCAGGCCGACCACGAACAGCCGCACGTCCGCGTTGTCGGTGCCCGCCGCCGGGTAGGCGACCGGCGTCGGCTCCCGGTCCGGGTGCGCGGGGTCGGCGATCCACCAGCGCTGTACGGGCGCGTCGTCGACCCGCGCGACAAGCAGCCGGTCGGACTCGGGCGACCACCAGAAGCCGCGGAAGCGGTCCATCTCCTCGGCCGCGATGAACTCCGCGAGCCCGTACGTCACCGTGTCCGCCTCGACCGCGTCCGGCGCCGCGAGCGCCCTGTCGCCCTCGCCGTCGGCACCCGTGACGCGCAGGGCGCCCCCGGACACGTACGCGATGTGACGGCCGTCCGGCGCGGGCCGCGGGTCGATCACCGGGGCGGGGGCGGACAGTTCGCGGGCGGTGCCCGCGCGCAGCTCCGCGACGAAGAGGCGGCCCGACAGGGCGAAGGCGGCGAGCTCCACGGCCGCGTCGGTGGCGTACCCGACGATGCCGGAGCCGCCCTCGCGGCTGCGCTCGCGCCGTGCCCGCTCCGCCGCCGAGAGCCGCTCCGCCGAGCCGTCGAGCAGCGCCCGCGGATCGGCGGCGACCCGCTCGGCGCCGTCGTCGGCGAGGTCGAGGACCCAGAGCGCGCCCGTCCGGTCCGTGCCGGAGCCGGAGCGGACGAAGACGACGCGGGAGCCGTCGGGAGCCACGGTGAAGGCGCGCGGCGCGCCCAGGGAGAAGCGCTGCGTGCGGGCGTGCTGGCGCGGGAAGGAAAGCCGCTGCGCGGCACCGTCCTGGGGCCCGTCGGTTTCCGGGGTCTCGATGGTCATTCCCCGAGCCTATGGCTCATGCGCCCCTTGTGCTGCGGTGCTCCGACTCATGTGGCTCGACACATAGTTATGATCCGTAGCGCTTGGTGGGTATGACCTTGCTGGCACGGCGAGTTGGGTCCTGTCGGCCGGACGCAGGGGGCGGTCCCGAGGCGGCTCGGGGCAGTCGGTCGGAACGTTGTCGCGTGATGGGAATGGGAGGTGAACCGCCGTGGCACTCTCGGTATCGGTGGTGCTGCTGCTGGCGATCATCGTGGTCATGCTGGTGCGGAAACAGGGGCTCAAGACGATCCACGCGATCGTCTGCGCGCTGCTCGGCTTCTATCTGGCCAGTTCGTCGCTCGCGCCGACCATCGATGAGCTGTCGACGAACCTCGCGGGGGTCATCGAGGACATCAAGTTCTGACGGCACCCGCTGTACGGGCCGCCGCGGCCGGACTCGGCCGGGCGAGGGGAGCGGGGGACCAGGGGCCCGGAGGGCCAGGGGGCGACAAAGGGGGCGAACCGGGCCGGGCGGGCCCGAGGACGGGGGAAGGGAGAGGCGAGCGGGCGCGGGCGGCTCGCGGGCCCGCGGCGGGCGTGCTCCGGGCTCGTAGGCTGTTCCCATGACGGAACAGCCCGCCCGGCGCCTGCTGCTCGTGCACGCGCACCCCGACGACGAGTCGATCAACAATGGCGCGACCATGGCCAAGTACGCGGCCGGGGGCGCCCGAGTCACGGTGGTGACCTGCACGCTCGGCGAGGAGGGCGAGGTCATCCCGCCCGCGCTCGCCCATCTGGCCGCCGACCGCGAGGACACGCTCGGCGCCCACCGCATCGGTGAGGTAGCCGCCGCGATGAAGGAGGTCGGCGTCGCCGACCACCGCTTCCTCGGCGGCACCGGCCGCTACCGCGACTCCGGGATGATGGGCACCGAGCAGAACCACCGCCCCGGCGCCTTCTGGTCCGCCGACGTCGACGAGGCGGCGGCCCATCTCGTCGAGGTGATCCGCGAACTGCGCCCGCAGGTGCTCGTCACCTACGACCCGGACGGCGGCTACGGCCACCCCGACCACATCCAGGCCCACCGCGTCGCCATGCGTGCCGTCGACCTCGCGGCCGAGCCCGCCTTCCGCCACGACCTCGGCGAGGCGCACACCGTCGCCAAGGTCTACTGGAACCGGGCGCCCCGCACCACCGTCGAGGAGCGCTTCCTGCGGCTCCCCGACGAGCTGCCCGCCTCGCCGTTCACCGGCATGGCCACGGTGGCCGACGTGCCCGGCGTGACCGACGACGAGCGCGTCACGACGGAGATCGACGGGCGGGCCTTCGGGGCGGCCAAGGCGGCGGCGATGCGCGCCCACACGACCCAGATCGAGGTCCACGAGCCGCTGTTCGCCCTGTCCAACGGCCTGGCGCAGCCGATCTTCGACGTGGAGTACTACGAACTGGTGAGAGGCGAGGCGGGCACGGTGGACGGCGGACGCGAGACGGATCTGTTCGCGGGGCTCGGCGTGGCGGGGGGAGAGAAGTGAGCGCGCGGTCGAGGGCTTCGTCCTCTTCACCGTCTTCTTCGTCTTCTTCGTCTTCGTCTTCGGCCAAGGGAGCCGGAGCCGCGGGCAAGGGAAGTGGAAACGGTGCATCCGGGTCCGGAGGCAAGGCGGGCGGAAGCGGCAAGGGTGCCGCCACCTCCGCGCGCCCGGCCGCCGGTTCCGGTTCCGGCCGGGCCGGTGCCTCCGCGGCGCCCGGAAGCTTCCTCGCGCAGCCGCTGAACGTCGTGCGCCTGGTGGCGTACGCCGGGCTCTTCCTGCTCGGCGCGGTCGTCGGGGTGGCCGGTGCGCTCGCCCAACAGGGGTGGTTCCCCGGCGGGTTGCTGCTCGCGCTCGCCGGCAGTGCCGGTGCCTTCTACGGCGGCTCGCGCGCCACCGGCACCCGGGGCGGGGCCGTCGCGCCCGCCGCGGGCTGGCTCGTCGCCGTCATGCTGCTCACCGCGACGCGGCCGGAGGGCGACTTCGTGTTCGGTGCCGGCCTCGGGTCGTACGTCTTCCTGCTGGGCGGTATGGGGGTGGCTGTGATGTGTGCCACCCTCGGGCAGTCACCGCAACCGGGCGCGTCCGACGCCCGACTTGGCAAGTGACGTACCACTTGAGCCCGTGTCCCGCACGGGTTTGACGCCGGTCACGGGATGACCGTGGGCGGCGGCCAGTATGGTGGTGCGCGCCGCCGAGCCGCCCGAGTGGTCGAAACGGGCGGTGGAGCCAACCAGGAGAACCTGCCTTGAGTCGTGAAACTGACAGTTCGTCCTCCGGTCCCCAGGGACGCACGGGGGCCGCGTACCCGTCGGGCACGCCGCCGTACGGCTCGCCCGCACAGGGCGCCGCGCCCGAGGGCGGTCCGGACGGCGTCGGCCAGGGGGCCGACGAGCGGAACGAACCCAAGACCGAGACCACGCTGACCACCCGCATCCGGATCAACATCCCCGGTTCGCGGCCGATCCCCCCGGTCGTCATGCGCACGCCCGTCGGTGACGCCGACGGTGACAGAGGCGCGGACGACCGGCGCGCGGACGGCGCCGGGGGCGCGGGGTCGGGCACGAGCGCCCTCAGTGGCGCGGGCACGACGGGTCTGTCGGGTCCCTCCGCCATCGGGGCATCCTCCGCTTCCGCCTCCTCAGCCGCCTCCCAGGCCGCCGGTACCGCCCCTTCCGGGGGCGCGGCCGCGCCGCAGGGAGCCGCGGGCGCCGAGGACGGCGACGAGAAGGCCAGCGACTGGTTCGCGCCGCGCAAGGCCGCCCCGAAGGGCGCCCCGGGTCCGGCGGCGTCCACAGGGACCCCTTCCTCCGGCTCTTCCGGCGCCTCCGGGTCCGGTTCCGGTTCCGGCGCTGGTTCGTCCGGTCCTTCCGGCTCCGGCGGTCCGGGTTCCGGTACGGGTGCGTACGACGTGTCCGGCGCCGTCGCGGCCGGGCCGCTGGGGACGGGCGGGCCGCGCGGCGGTGAGTCGCAGCGCGGTGACCTGCCGTACTTCTCCGGCGGCGAGGGCGAGTACGGGAACTCCGGCCAGGGTCCGGTCGGGCCGACCGGGGGACCGGTGACCGGCGACGGCCCGATGCTGCCGCCCGGCCCCGGGCCCGAACTCGGCGGCTATCCGAACGGCACCGACCTCTACGGCAGCGCGGGCTACGGCTCGGGCTCGGACGCCTTCCCCGACGGCGGCCCCCTGGGTGACGGCTCGGGCGGCGGCCCCGGTGGTCCGGGCGGACCCGGCGGCCAGGGTGGTCCCGGCGGTCAGGGTGGTCCTGCCGGACCCGGCGGCCCGGGTGGTCCCGGCGGACCCGGTGCCCCCGGCGGCCCCAACGGCCCCACCGCCCCCAACGGCCCCGGCGCTCCCGTCACCCCCCGCCTCAGCGACGACACCGCCATCCTCACGCCGCAGAAGCCCGCCTCCGGCGGCCAGCGCCCGCCCGCGCCCGGTGCGGGCGTGCCCGGCGGCCCCGGCGGCAACGTCTCCGGCGACACCCTGAACAGCGGCATCCCCGTCGTCCCTCCCGCGCAGAACTCGCCGTTCGCGCCCGGCGCGCACCTCGACGAGCCGGGGCCGCACACCCCGCCGAAGCTGCCCGAGCCGGTGCAGCCGAACGTGCCGGCGGCGCCTGCGGCCAAGAAGAAGAAAAAGGGCCGCAGCAAGCTGGTCCTGCTCGGCGGAGTGGTCGTCGTCCTCGGCTGCGGCGCGTACGGCGCCGGGCTCCTGATGAACCACGCCGACGTGCCGAAGGGCACCACAGTCCTCGGCGTCGACGTCGGCGGCGGCACCCGCGACGAGGCCGTGAAGAAGCTCGACGCGGCGCTCGGCGAGCGCGTCAACAAGCCCCTGAAGCTGACGGTGGGCGGCGACCAGGTCACCCTCAAGCCGGACCAGGCGGGCCTCACCCTCGACAGCCAGGCCACCGTGCGCGCCGCCGCGGGCAGCGACTACAACCCGGTGTCGGTGATTGGCGGCCTCTTCGGCGGCGAGCGCGTCGTCGAGCCCGAGATGCCCGTCGACGAGGAGAAGCTCACGGCCGCCCTGGAGCGCGCCGCGGGCGGCTCGGGATCGGCCAAGGAGGGCACGGTCAAGTTCGTGCCCGGCAAGGCCGTCGCTGTCTACGGCAAGGCGGGCAAGGGCATCGACGCCGCCAAGGCGTCCGAGGCCGTCGCCGCCGCGTACAAGAAGCAGGTCGAGACGGGCAGCGCGGGCACGGTCGCGGTGCCGGTCACCAACCGCAAGCCGACGGTGTCGGACGCCGAGGTCGACGCGTTCATGACGCGGTTCGCGAAGCCCGCCATGTCCGCCAACGTCACCATCAGCGTCAAGGGGACCAGCGCGTCGATCCCGCTCGGCCCGGCCAAGTCGCTGCCGCAGATCCTGGGCGCGAAGCCCGCGAGCAGCGGCAGGCTCACGGAGACGTACGACCTCAAGGCGCTCAAGCAGCTCTACGGCAACACGTTCGACGGCATCCTGATCCAGCGCGGCAACGGCAAGAAGACGCCGGTGCAGCCGACGGACGTCGCCGTGGCCATGGGCAAGGCGCTCCGGGGCAAGACGCCCGCGGAGCGGAACGGCGTGATCGAGACGAACCCGAACTAGCCGAGGCCCGACGGAAACGGGCGGGGTGCCGGAAGGCGCCCCGCCCGTTCGCGTTCCCCCGCTGCTTCCCTCGGCCGGTCGGCCGGTCGCCGCGCCGCTCCGTCCACCCGCCGCCCTGTCACCCGTACGACATGACAACTGTCATCCCGGTCCGGTCACACACGACACTGCCGGGACACCGCTGTGACCAGCAACGATGGTGGACATGACGACGACAGAGACAACGGCGGGCACGGCCCGGGACACGGCTGCGCGGGCCGCCGCGAGCGCCGTGAGCTTCGACCGGGTGACCAAGGCCTACGGCGACGTGGTGGCGGTGGACGGGCTCAGCCTCGACCTGCACCCGGGCGAGACCGTGGCGCTGCTCGGGCCGAACGGCGCGGGCAAGTCGTCCACGCTCGACCTGCTCCTCGGCCTGCGGCGCCCGGACAGCGGCACGGTGAGCGTGTTCGGCACCGGCCCGCGCGAGGCGATCACGGCGGGGCGGGTCGGCGCGATGCTGCAGTCCGGCGGGCTCATGGACGAGGTCACCGTGGGCGAACTGGTGCGGCTCGCCTGCGACCTGCACCCGCGGCCGTACCGCGTGCACGACGTCCTCGCCGCCGCCGGGGTCGCCCAGATCGCGGACCGCAGGGTCAACAAGCTCTCCGGCGGCCAGGAGCAGCGCGTCCGCTTCGCCCTCGCCACCGCCGGGGCCAACGACCTGATCGTCCTCGACGAGCCGACGACCGGCATGGACGTCACGGCCCGCCAGGCCTTCTGGGCGACCATGCGCGAGCAGGCCGACCAGGGCCGCGCCGTCCTGTTCGCCACGCACTACCTGGAGGAGGCCGACGCGATCGCCGACCGCGTCCTCGTGCTGCACCGCGGCAGGCTCCTCGCCGACGGCACCGCCGCCGAGATCAAGGCAAGGGCGGGCGCCCGGAAGGTCAGCTTCGACCTGGACGAGCTGCGCGCGGACGGGGCGGCCGCCCTCGAACAGCGGCTGCGGGAGCTGCCGTTCCTGTCGGCGCTCGACCTCTCGGGCCACACGGTCCGGCTCCAGTCGACCGACGCCGACGCCACCGTGTACGCGCTCTACGGCCTCGGCGTCCACCCGCGCAACCTGGAGGTCGCGGGCCTCGGCCTGGAGCAGGCCTTCGTCGCGATCACCGCGGCCGAGGAGGCGCGGACGGCATGAACGCGACGAGCGGAGCAATCGACGAAGCGGCCCGCACCCGCGGCCCGGCGAAGGAGAGCCACGTGACCACGCACGCCCCATCGAACGCCCCTACCGCGGGCGGCCCGCGCTTCACCTCGGGCGCCCTGGTCACCCTGGAGGTCAGGCGCGCCCTGCGGAACAAGAAGTTCCTGTTCTTCTCCGTGATCTACCCGGCACTGCTTTTCGTGATCATCGCGGGCGGCGCCGACAGCACCACCGAGGTCGACGGGACCGGCCTCGCGCTGCCCGCGTTCATGATGGTGTCCATGGCGTCGTTCGGCGCGCTCACGGCCGTCCTGATGGGCAACAGCGAGCGCATCGCCAAGGAGCGGCAGAGCGGCTGGGTGCGCCAGCTCAGGCTGACCAGCCTGCCGGGGCGCGGCTACGTCCTCGCGAAGACGGCGAGCGCGGCCGTGGTCAGCCTGCCGTCGATCGTCGTGGTGTTCGTGACCGCCGCCGCGGTCAAGGACGTACGCCTGGACGCCTGGCAGTGGCTCGCCCTGACCGGCGCGATCTGGGCGGGCAGCCTGTGCTTCGCCGCGCTCGGCGTGGCCATCGGCTACAGCGCCACGGGCGACGCGGTGCGGCCCGTCACGATGATCCTGTACTTCGCCCTGTCCCTGCTCGGCGGCCTGTGGATGCCGACCACCACGTTCCCGCACTGGCTCCAGACGCTCGCGGACTGGACGCCGACGCACGCGTACGCGGCCCTCGGCAGGTCCATCGAGCTGGGCGGCGCGCCCCACGCCGGGGACGTCGTACTGCTCCTCGCGTACTTCCTGCTGTTCGCGGGCGTCGCGGCCTGGCTGTACCGGAAGGACACACTGAAGGCGTGAACGAACCACTCGACCACGACCGGCACCCCCTGCACTCCTTCGGACAGCCGGTCCTCGACCGCCGCCAGGCCCGCGTGAAGCTGGCCTGGATCGGCATCTGGCTGGTCTTCCTGGCCGGGCCCGTGAAGGACCTGATCGACGGCGGCCACGGCGGCACGGCCACCGTGCTCGGCTCGCTGGGCCTGACGGCGTTCGTCGGCTGCTACCTCACGCTGGTCTTCCGGTACACGACGAAGATCCGGGAATGGCCCGTGGTGTACGTGACGCTCACGGCCCTCGCCGTCCTCGCGGTGGTCCTCGCCGTCGGCATGGGGACGGCCTGGCTCGGCCTCTTCGTGTACGTGGCGGTGGCGGCGGGCGCGGTCCTCCCGATGCGGCGGGCGGTGTGGGCCATCCCGGCGGTCACGCTCCTGATGATGGCGATCGGTACGCGGGACACCGACGCGGCCGACCTGTTCCCCGGCCTCGGCGTGACGACGTTCCTCGTCGGGTTCGCGATGACGGGCGTGCGGCAGCTGATCCGCACCACCGTCGAACTGCGCCAGGCGCGCGCCACGGTCGCCCAACTGGCCGCCAACGAGGAGCGCCTGCGCCTCTCCCGGGACCTGCACGACCTGCTTGGCCACTCCCTGTCCCTGATCACCCTGAAGAGCGAGCTGGCCGGGCGGATGCTCCCCGACCACCCCGACAAGGCCGCCCAGCAGGTGGCCGACATCGAACAGGTCAGCCGCCAGGCCCTGGTGGACGTGCGCGAGGCCGTCACCGGCTACCGGCGGCTCACCCTGGCCGGACAGCTCGCCGGGGCCCGCACGGCCCTCACCGCCGCGGGCATCGACGCCGACGTCCCCCTGGAGACCCCCGGCGGCGACGCGGCCCCGGACGAGGAGCGTGAGGCCGCGCTCGCCTGGGCGCTGCGCGAGGCGGTCACCAACGTCGTACGGCACAGCGGCGCCCGGCGCTGCATGGTCACGCTGACCCGCCGCCAGACCCTCGCGGGGCCCGTCCTGGAACTCGCCGTCGAGGACGACGGGGTGGGGCCCGCGGAGGGCGGCGTGGGCCTCTCGTCCGGCGGCGGGCCCGGCAAGCACGGCAACGGGCTCACGGGGCTCGTGGAGCGGCTTGAGGCGGTCGGTGGGGTGCTGGATGTGTCGTCGGGGAGCGGGAGCGCCCGGGCTGGTGGGGTGGGCGGTGGTGGGGCTGGTGGTTCTGGTGGGGCCGGGGGCGCTGCCGGGGCGGGTTCGGCGTTCGGCGGGCGGTGGCGGCACGGGGGTGACCGGCCCGGGTTCCGGCTCGCGGCGCGCGTTCCGCTGGTGCCGGGCCCGGCGGAGGGCGCCGCGCCGACCGCCCTAGGATCGTCCGCATGAGCGGCACGCACGGGCCCGCGGGGGCCATGGGGGCAGAGGGTACGACCGGGGCGGACGGTGGCACGGGGCCCGCGCCCGGTACCGCGCACGCCGCCACCGGCCACCCCATCCGCGTACTCCTCGCCGAGGACCAGTCGATGGTCCGCGAGGCGCTCGCCGCGCTGCTCGGCCTCGAACCGGACATCGAGGTCGTCGCGCAGGCGGCCCGGGGCGACGAGGTCCTGGCCGCCGCCCGGGCCACCGCCGTGGATGTGGCGCTCCTGGACATCGAGATGCCGGGGCGCACCGGCATCGAGGCGGCGGCGGAGCTGAGGGCCGCACTCCCGGAGCTGAAGGTCGTCGTGCTCACCACCTTCGGGCGGCCCGGCTATCTGCGCAGCGCCATGGAGGCCGGAGCCGTCGCCTTCCTGGTCAAGGACGCGCCCGCGTCCCAACTCGCCGACGCCGTGCGCAGGGTCCTCGCGGGGGAGCGCGTCATCGACCCCACGCTGGCCGCCGCCGCCCTGGCCGAGGGCGCCAACCCGCTGACGGACCGCGAGCGCGAGATCCTGCGCGCCGCGGCCGACGGCGCCACGAACGCCGAGCTCGCCGCCGCCCTGCACCTCTCCCAGGGCACGGTCCGCAACTACCTCTCGACGGCCATCCAGAAGCTGGCGGCCCGCAACCGCGCGGAGGCGGTCGGCATCGCCCGCGAGAAGGGCTGGCTCTGAGCGGTCGGCCGGGGAGCGGCCGGTCGAGCGACGGTCAGTTGAGCCGCGCCCGCGCCGCGCGCGCCTGCCCCCGCACCCGGTCCGCCGCCTCCTCGTCGTCGGCGGCCAGCGCCTCGGCGTAGCTGTCGAGCTCGGCGGCGCCGGTGCGGAAGTCGCCGAGCCGGACGAGGAGCTGGGCCCGGTCGTAGCGCAGCCGGTTCTCGTGCGCGGGCAGGAGCAGGGCGAGATCGACGGCCCACAGGGCGACGTCGGCGCGCTCGGGGCGGGCGGCGGCCCAGGCGCGGATGTTGTTGAGGACGCGCCGCACGATGTCCAGGGCACCGGCGGGCCGCAGCATCGCGGGGTCGAGCGGCGCCCCGGTGGCCCCGGCGACCATCAGCTGCACGTCCAGGGGGCTCAGGACCCGTCCGCCGTCGAAGGGATTGGCCAGTACGCATCTCTCGTACGCGTCGTGCGGGCCGAAGCCGACGACGAAGTGGCCGGGCAGGGCCACGCCGTACACCGGTGCCCCGGCGCGCCGGGCGACCTCGATCCAGACGACGGAGAGCAGGATCGGCAGGCCGCGCCCGCGCCGCAGGACCTGGTGGAGCAGTGACGACTCCAGGCGCTGGTAGTCGCCGGGGCGGCCGCCGAACCCGCAGCGCACGCCGAGGAGTTCGGCGACGGCGTTCGCCCACGCGCGCGGGCAGCCCGGCCCCGCGGGCAGCAGGGCCGCGAGCCGGTCCAGACGCCGCCGTGCCGCCGCCATGCCCGGGGCGTCGAGGGCGGGGTCCGCCTCCGTGCCGATCAGCAGGCACAGCCGCGCGAGGTCGGGCCGCTCGGCCCTCGCCTCGGCCGCGAAGGCCCGGCGCCACGGTGTGGTCCGTGCGGGTCGGGGGTGCATACGTCCGTGGTGCCCGTCCGGACCGATCGCTACCGGTCGATGCGCGGGCCAAGCACTTCGCCCACGGACACCGCCTACGCACATCGCATACGAACACCGCGCGCACCCCGAGCTCCCACCGCGCCCCTCAGGTCGGCTCAGATCGGTTCAGTCCAGCTCAGTTCAGCTTCGCCCGCGCCGCCCGCGCCTCCATGCGCACCCGCTCCGCCGTCGTCGGCTCGATCGACGCCACCACGTCGGCGTACTCGTCCAGGCCCCGCGCCCCCGCCAGGAAGTCGCCGCGCTCGACCAGCAGATGGGCGCGTTCGTAGCGCAGCCGGGCCGGGTGCGAGGGCAGAAGCAGGGACAGCTCAAGGGCCCACAGCGCCACGTGGGAGCGCTCGGAGCGGGCCGCCGCCCAGGCGCGGATGTTGTTGAGGATGCGCAGCATGATGTTCAGGGGGTCGGCCGCCGACAGGAGCGAGGGGTTCAGCCTGCCGCCCGACGCCTGCGCCACCAACTGCTCGGCGTCCTCGGTGGACAGCAGCCGCCCGCCGTTGAACGGGTCGGCGAGCACCTGCTCCGGTTTGCCGTACGCGTCGGGGGAGCCGAAGCCGACGACGAAATGGCCGGGCAGCGCCACGCCGTACACCGGCGCCCCGGCGCGCCGGGCGACCTCGATCCAGACGACGGAGAGCAGGATCGGCAGGCCCCGCCTGCGCCGCAGGACCTGGTGGAGCAGCGACGACTCCAGGCGCTGGTAGTCCGGCGGGGTGCCGTGGAACCCGTGCTGCCCGCCGAGGAGTTCGGCGGCGGCCGCCGCCCATTCGCGTGGCCCGCCGGGACGAAAGGGCAGCTGTCCGGCGAGCTTGTCCAGCTCGATCTGCGCCGCGTCGATGCCCGCCTCGTCCAGCTCCGGGTCCGCCTCCCCGCTCAGCAGCAGGCACAACAGGGACAGGTCGGGCCGCTCGGACCTGGCCTCGTCGGCGAACCTGCGCCGCCATTCACTGGACTTCGCGGGCTGTGCGCGCATCCGTGCCTCTGTCGTTTCTGTCTGGCACCGGTGGGATTCTCCGGTCGGGTTCATCCGTGGTGCGGTTGCCGGTGGTGCGGTCGCCGGGGCGCCGAGGTCGGGCGGCGCCCCTGGGGCCTGTGGTCGAACGGTCGTGCGGTGTCCCCCGTCGTCTTGCCGGTGAGGCAAATTCCCGGGGGACCTTAGCCGTAAGCGTCGGCCCCACCGGTGACTGGCCATATCGCACCGCTCATGCCCGCGCCCGCTGTCCGCACTCTCCGTCGCCCGGACCGACCGCGTCTTGGTCGTTTCCGTCACTCAGGAGAGATCACGCGCGCACCACCCGTCACGGCACGGACGGTTCCCCCGGCTCTTCGCCCCCGGTCACCCCTCCGGGGGCCTCCGATGGCTCACTGTCCTACGCCACCGCCCGGAACGTCCCCCTCCGGCGCCCGGTAGTGGTGATAGTGATGATGGGTCGCGAAGCCCATCCCGTCGTACAGCGCCCGCGCGCCGCCGTTGTCCTCCTCCACCTGGAGCCACGCGGCCGACGCCCCCTCCGTGAGGGCCCGCCGCGCCAGGGCCGCCATCACGGCCGTCGCCAGGCCCTCGCGCCGCCGCGCCGGATCCACCTCGACCGCCATGAACCCGGCCCACCGCCCGTCGACCACGCACCGCCCGATCGCCGCGGGCGGCCCCTCGCCGCCGGGCACGGTCGCGAACCACACCGAGGGGCCGCTGCCGAGCACCCGCAGGACCTGCGGCCCGACCTCCCCGGACCGCTGGTAGCGGCCGAGCCAGTCCGCGCCCACGGACCGCGAGAGCGCCACCTGCCCGGTGTCCACGTCGAGGTCGCCGACCGGCGCGAGCGCGCCCACCCGCAGCTCGGCGCTCACCTCGCGCTCCCAGCCCCGCTCGACGAGATCGGCGCACAACTGCTCCTGCGTGCCCGCGCCCCCGGTCGCGGTCTGCACGTACGCGGGCAGCCCCCGGTCGGCGTACCAGCGCCGCACGAAGGCGAGGGCCTCATCGAGCGGGCGCCCCGGATCCCCCAGCGGGAGCACGGAGTTGGCGCGCCGCGTGAAGCCCGCCCGGCGCCCCGCCGGGGCCCCCGCGGAGCGCACCTCCTGGACCGCGGCCCGCAGCTCCCAGTCGCCGAGCCGCTCGCTCTCCACCGGCTGCCAGGCCCGCGCCGTGACCCGCGCCAGCTCCTCGTACGTGGCCGCGGGGCCGCGCCGACGGGCGGGCGCGGCGGGCACGGTCTTGCCCGCGACCAGCGTCCGCTGCGCGATCCGGACAATTTCCCCGTCCCTGCGTGTGATCACCAGCACACCGTCATTCCACGATGTGAGAACACCCACCGTGTCGGTGAACTCCTGTGACGGTGCCCCATCTTCGACCAGGCGTCGGACAGAGACACGTTTGCCCACGTCAGATGGGGTGATTCGGACCTCGAGTCGTCCGCCGGCGGTGAATTCCACAGCTCTGTACGCCCCTCCTGTTCGGATCATGCCCGGGAACGGAGATACTAGGTGCGGGCATCGACGACGCCGCGCTCCCGCGCGCCAGGCGAGCGGAGCCTGAGGACGGCCCGCCAACGCCCGTATCGAGGAGGAACGACAGCGTGACCTACGTCATCGCGCAGCCTTGTGTCGACGTCAAGGACAAGGCGTGCATCGAGGAGTGCCCGGTCGACTGCATTTACGAGGGCAAGCGGTCCTTGTACATCCACCCGGACGAATGCGTCGACTGTGGAGCCTGCGAACCGGTCTGCCCGGTCGAGGCGATCTTCTACGAAGACGACACTCCTGAAGAGTGGCAGGACTACTACAAGGCGAACGTCGAGTTCTTCGACGACCTCGGCTCGCCCGGTGGTGCCAGCAAGCTCGGCCTGATCGAGCGCGACCACGCCTTCATCGCCGCGCTGCCGCCGCAGAACCAGTAAGCGGCCGCCGAAGCGCCGCCCCGGTCCCGTACGGCTTTTTCCGCTGTACGGGACCGGGGCGTTTGTCGAACCATCAACCCCTGGAGCCCGTCCGTGTCTGGAGCCACCGACCGCCCGTCCGGCACCGCCCGTGGAGCGTCGCTGCGCGACCGCCTCCCCGACTTCCCCTGGGACAAGCTGGAGCCCTACAAGGCGACGGCGGCCGCCCACCCCGACGGCATCGTCGACCTGTCCGTGGGTACCCCGGTCGACCCCGTGCCCGAGCTGATCCAGAAGGCGCTGATCGACGCCGCCGACTCGCCGGGCTACCCCACGGTGTGGGGCACGGCGGAGCTGCGCGACGCCATCGCGGGCTGGTGCGCCCGCCGCCTCGGCGCGCGCGACGTCACGCACCGGAACGTGCTCCCGATCGTCGGCTCCAAGGAGCTGGTGGCCTGGCTCCCGACCCAGCTCGGCCTCGGCCCGGGCGACAAGGTCGCCTACCCGCGGCTCGCCTACCCCACGTACGAGGTCGGCGCGCGCCTGGCCCGCGCGGAGTACGTCACGTACGACGACCCGACGGAACTGGACCCCACGGGCCTGAAGCTGCTCTGGCTCAACTCGCCCTCGAACCCCACCGGTCGTGTCCTGTCAAAGGACGAACTGACGCGTGTCGTGGCCTGGGCGCGCGGCCACGGAGTGCTGGTGGCGAGCGACGAGTGCTACCTGGAGCTGGGCTGGGAGGCGGAGCCGACGTCGGTCCTGCACCCGGACGTGTGCGGCGGCTCCTACGAGGGCCTCGTCGCGGTGCACTCGCTGTCCAAGCGCTCGAACCTCGCCGGGTACCGGGCGGCGTTCCTGGCCGGTGACGCCGACGTGCTCGGCGACCTCCTGCAGATCCGCAAGCACGGCGGGATGATGACGTCCGCCCCGACGCAGGCGGCGGCGGTGGCCGCGCTCGGCGACGACGCGCACGTCCAGGAGCAGCGCGAGCGGTACGCCGCCCGCCGCACGGCCCTGCGCGAGGCCCTCCTCGGCCACGGCTTCCGCATCGAGCACAGCGAGGCGAGCCTGTACCTGTGGGCCACCCGCGACGAGTCGTGCTGGGACACGGTCGCCCACCTCGCCTCCCTCGGCATCCTGGTGGCCCCCGGCGACTTCTACGGCGAGGCCGGACGCGACTTCGTCCGGGTCGCCATGACGGCGACGGACGAGCGGGTGGCGGCGGCGGTGGCGCGCCTGCGGTGAGCCCCTGCGCTGGGGCTGCCGGGCGCGGGAACGCGAAGAACGCGAAGAACGCGAAGAAGGGGTGCGGGAAGCTGAGTGCTTCCCGCACCCCTTCGGCGTACGCGGGTGAGGCGCGCGTACGCGGTGGGGTGTGCGTACGCGAGGGGGGATCAGGCGTGCGTACGCGGATGGACTAGCCGAGCGGCGTGCCCTGGAGCGGCAGCTGGCCGACCGGGGAGCCCTTGCCGAGCGCGTCGGTGGGCAGGCCGCCCTTGGTGGCCGTGCCCGTGGTGTCGCCGACGACGTCACCGGCGGATCCGGCGAGGTCACCGCCGACCTGCTGGGCGGCGGGGGCGGTGGTCCGCGCGCTCTTGCCGAGGGCCTGGCCCGCGGCGGGAACGGCCTTCTTGGCGGCCTTGCTTCCGGTCTGCCCCGCGAGCTCGGTGACGTTCTGCGCCGCGTCGTCGACGGCGTCACCCAGGTTCGCGCCGTCCAGGGCGGTGATCCCGCCGAGGGCGGGGGCGGCCGGGAGCTCGGCGGCGCTGGCGGAGCCGGCCGCACCGACCACGGGTGCCGCTCCTGCCGCAACGAGCAGCGCGGCACGGGCGATCCGGCGGGTCAGGGGGAGGGACATGATGCTCCTTCAGAACGGAGGGAACGTGTGAGGTGTCCGGCCGATCCGTACTGCGGGGCGCGGTGCGGACTGCGACGCTCGGACGCAGTGACTACCGCTCGAAGGTCCCGAAGGTTGCGGTGCGCCAACGTAAAGAGTTGGCAATGCGTCGCATAATCCGCTACGGATAAAATCGGGCAAACAGTGTTCGCGTACCGGGTCTCGACCCCCGTAAAGCCCTTTGTTCCCAAGGGCTTTGCGAGATGCGCGAAGGGTCACGCGAACATCCGCCGGAGGGGTCACCGCGCGACGATCGCCATGCCCCCTTCGGGTGATCGGCCGCACTACTGCCCGGTGACGATTCGGACCTCGTCCGCGGGCCCGGAGCCCGCGCCGGACGGCTCGGAGCGGCCTGCGGCGGCCCGGCCGTCGCTGTCCACGCCCCCGGAATGGCCAATTCCGGAACCGTCGTCGACGTCGCCGGATTCACCGCCGGAGCCATTCACCTCACCGCCGGACCCGGTATTTTGGCTCACTTCGGACTTCTGCGGACCGGCCTCCGCCTTTCGCCATCCATGACCGGAATCCGGAGAATCCCCGGAATCCCAGGAACGCGAAGAGGAATCCGCGGAATCCCCGGTGGACGGGGTGAACGTGCCAAATCCGTCGCTCCGGGCCCGCCACTCACGGCCCGCGTACGAGACCCGTTCGACGCCCAGCACGGAGGCGTGGGCCACGGCCCAGTGGACCAACTCCCAGCCCCGCCGCGGCGCGCCGCCGTCCGGCGCGACCGCGTCCGGCCCCGCCTCCTCCGGCACCGGTACGCGGACCACGCGGCCGCCCGCCGCGCCGCCCTTAGGCAGAGCGCCCTTCGGAAGAGCACCCCTCGGCAGCACGTCCGCCCCGAAGTCCCGCACCAGCGCCCGGCGCACCCGGTCCGGGCCGCCGGGGCCCGCGCCGGGCCGCCCCTCGCAGGTGAGGGTCGCGGGCGCCCGGCCCGTGAGCGCGGCGGCGAGCAGGGCGGCGTCCGGCTCGTGCTTGGCGTACGCCTGCGGGAAGCCGCTGCGCTGGACGCGCTGCGCGGCCACCGTCAGGGGCAGCCGCGAATAGCCGGGGACCTTGTCCAGGCGGGCGTAGAACCGCCCGGCCGCGTACACCGGGTCCATGATCTGGCGCCGGGTGCCCCAGCCCTGCGAGGGCCGCTGCTGGAACAGGCCCAGCGAATCGCGGTCGCCGTGGCGGATGTTGTGCAGCCCGGACTCCTGCAGCGCGGTCGCGAGGGCGATCGTCACGGCGCGCTCCGGCATCCCGCGCCGGGTGCCGACGACCGCGACCGTCGAGGCGTTCACGGCCTGCTCCGCGCTCAGTTCGTACGCGGCTCCGTCGCCGTCGCCCGACACCACCGCGCACCGGGGCTCCGGCTCCCCGGACACGTACTGCATCACCCCGTAGCCCACGACCGCGAGCAGGACGGCCACGGCCACCCCGATGCGCGGGAGGCGGCCGCGCCGTGCGGAGGCGGCGGTTCCGGACACGGGACACAAGGTACTGGAGCGGGACGGCGGCACAGGCGTGACGGGCGGGGGTGCACGGGGGCGCGCGGGGCCGGGACGGACCGGCGGCGCACGGGTTCGCCCAGGTGCGCCCCGCGCGCGGAGTTCGCGGAGAGTTAGGGTCGAAGGCATGGACCGGACGCCAGCTCACACCGCCGCTCAGCCCGCCACGGCAGGCGCGGCCCCGCTCGACCTCACCCTCGACGCCGCCGCGCTGACCGCCACGCTCGTCGACATCCCGTCGCCGAGCGGCGAGGAGAAGGCGCTCGCCGACGCCATCGAGACCGCCCTGCGCGCCCTGCCGCACCTGACGGTCGACCGGTTCGGCAACAACGTGGTGGCCCGCACCCACCTGGGCCACGCCGAGCGCGTGGTCCTCGCGGGCCACATCGACACCGTTCCGATCGCCGACAACGTCCCCTCGCGCCTGGACGAGGACGGCGTGCTGTGGGGCTGCGGCACCTGCGACATGAAGGCGGGCGTCGCGGTGCAGCTGCGCATCGCCCAGACGGTCACCGAGCCCAACCGCGACCTCACCTTCGTCTTCTACGACAACGAAGAGGTCGCCGCACACCTGAACGGCCTGGGGAAGGTCGCCGAGGCCCGCCCCGACTGGCTGGAGGGCGACTTCGCGGTCCTCCTGGAGCCCACCGACGGCCAGGTCGAGGGCGGCTGCCAGGGCACCCTGCGCGTCTTCCTGAAGACGAAGGGCGAGCGGGCGCACTCCGCGCGCGCGTGGATGGGCTCCAACGCGATCCACGCCGCCACCCCGATCCTGCAGAAGCTGGCCGCGTACGAGCCCCGCAAGCCCGTCGTCGACGGACTCCAGTACCACGAGGGCCTCAACGCGGTCCGCATCGAGGGCGGCGTCGCCACCAACGTCATCCCCGACGAGTGCACCGTCGTCGTCAACTTCCGCTACGCGCCCGACCGCACGCCCGAAGAGGCCGAGGCCTTCGTGCGCGCGTACTTCGCCGACTGCGGGATCGACGAGTTCATCGTCGACGACCACTCCCCGGGCGCCCGGCCCGGCCTCACGCACCCCGTGGCGGCGGCCTTCATGGAGGCGGTCGGCGGCGAGGCCCGGCCCAAGTACGGCTGGACGGACGTCGCCCGCTTCAGCGCGTTCGGCGTGCCCGCGGTCAACTACAGCCCGGGCAACCCGCTTCTCGCCCACAAGGTCGACGAGCGCGTCCAGACGTCCCAGATCCCGGAGGCCGAGGCCCGGCTGCGCGCCTGGCTGACCGCCTGACTTCTGGAGTTACGCCCCGCGTAACGCCCGTAGACCTACGCTGAAGTGGCACAACGAGCGAGTTGAGCGCGGCCGTGCTGGCGGGCCGGGGTCGACCGGCAGTGGAAGGGGATGTTCATGGGCAGTCCGGAAACACAGGGTCCGCCGGAGGAGCAGCACCTGGGTCCGGTGGTGCGGCGGCGCGATCAGATCACGCCCGGTACCACTGACCAGCGCCTCCTCGACACCGAGGGCGACACCGAGTGGGTGCACACCGACCCCTGGCGGGTCATGCGCATCCAGTCCGAGTTCGTCGAGGGCTTCGGCGCGCTCGCCGAACTCCCCAGTGCCATCAGCGTCTTCGGCTCCGCGAGGACCAAGCCGGGCTCCGCCGAGTACGAGGCCGGGGTGCGGATCGGCAAGGCGCTCGTCGACGCGGGCTTCGCCGTCATCACCGGGGGTGGGCCCGGTGCCATGGAGGCCGCCAACAAGGGGGCCCGTGAGGCCGACGGGATCTCCGTCGGGCTCGGCATCGAGCTGCCCTTCGAGCAGGGGCTGAACCCGCACGTCGACATCGGCGTCAACTTCCGCTACTTCTTCGTCCGCAAGACCATGTTCGTGAAGTACGCCCAGGGGTTCGTCGTCCTGCCCGGCGGGCTCGGCACCCTCGACGAGCTCTTCGAGGCCCTCACCCTCGTCCAGACCCGCAAGGTCACCCGCTTCCCGATCGTCCTCTTCGGCACCGCCTACTGGGGCGGGCTCGTCGACTGGCTCCGCGACACCGTGGTCGCCCAGGGCAAGGCCTCCGAGAAGGACCTCCTCCTCTTCCACGTCACGGACGAGGTGGAGGAGGCGGTGGCCTTGGTGACGAAGGAAGTGGGCCGCTGAGCCCCGGCCCTCGCGGGGGGCGCCCCGGTCCCGCCCCTTCTCCGAAACCGGGGGCTGCGCCCCCTGGCCCCCGCTGATCGGCGCTTCGCGCCTCGTCCTCAAACGCCGGACGGGCTATCTATAGCCCGTCCGGCGTTTGAGGAGCGGGGGTCTGGGGGCGGAGCCCCCAGGTTCGGGAAGGGGTGGGATTGGGGAGCCCCCGGCAAGGCCCTACGCCAGCCCCCTCCTGGCCACCGCCGGAGGCCTGTGGCCGGCGATCGTGGCGACCATGTCGACGACCTGACGGGTCTCGGCGACCTCGTGGACGCGATACACCTGCGCCCCCAGCCACGCGGACACAGCGGTCGTGGCCAACGTCCCCACCACCCGCTCCTTGAGCGGAGTGTCCAACGTCTCCCCGACGAAGTCCTTGTTGGAGAGGGAGACGAGCACGGGCCACCCCGTGCCGACGAGCTCCCCGAGCCGCCGCGTGGCCTCCAGGGAGTGCCGGGTGTTCTTCCCGAAGTCGTGCCCGGGATCGATGAGCACGGACTCCCGGGGCACACCGAGCTCGACGGCCCGCTCGGCGAGCCCGACGGTCACACGGAGGATGTCGGCGACGACGTCGTCGTACTCGACGCGATGGGGCCGCGTACGCGGCTCGGCGCCCCCCGCGTGGGTGCACACGAGCCCCACCCCGTACCGCGCGGCGACCTCGGCGAGCTTGGGATCGACCCCGCCCCACGCGTCGTTGAGCAGATCGGCCCCGACGTCGCAGACGGCCTCGCCGACCTCGTGCCGCCAGGTGTCGACGCTGATGACGACGTCGGGGAAGCGCCGCCGCACCTCGGCGACGAAGCCGACGGTCCGCCGCGCCTCCTCCTCGGCGGTGACCTCCTCGCCGGGCCCGGCCTTGACCCCGCCGATGTCGATGATCGCGGCGCCTTCGGCGACGGCCTGTTCCACGCGCGCGAGGGCGGGTTCGTCGTGGAACGTGGCCCCCTGGTCGTAGAAGGAGTCCGGGGTCCGGTTCACGATCGCCATGATCACCGGCTCGTGCGCGTCGAACTCGCGCCTGCCCAGCTTGAGCATCCCCTTGGAGCCTCCTTGTCGTTCCTCTGTCCGGCCTCGCGGTCCGGCCGCCTGCGACCTTAACTGTCACACCCGCATGGCACGATCGGAGCCAGACAGTTTCCGTGTCGGCCGCGGTGCGGCCGGCATCCGAGCGTGGGGACCGCAGAGATGGTCATGTTCCTGTTCCTGGTCATCGCCCTCGTCGTCGTGGTGGGCGCGGTGACCCTGGCGGTCCTCGGCGGCGGTGAGAGCGGCGCGCTGCCCGAGGCGCCGCCGGAGCGGCTGACCGACCCGCTGCCGCCGGACCGCCCGCTGCGTCGCGCGGACGTGGAGGCGGTGCGCTTCCCGATGACGGTCCGCGGCTATCGCATGGTGGACGTGGACGAGTGCCTCGACCGCATCGCCGCCGAGCTGGCGGAGCGGGACGCCCGCATCGCCGAGCTGGAGTCGGCGCTCGCGGGCGCCCAGGCGACGGCGGTCGGCGGACCCGGTCTTTTCAAGAAGTACGACGCGGCGGAGCGCGGGCAGGGACAGCACGGCGCCCCGGCGCCGACGGACGAGCGACCGGAGGACGGCAGATGAGCGGCGGGGCGATCCCGGGCCCGGACGGCGGCCTGCGCTGCCCGTGGGGCCTGTCCACCGAGGACTACGTGGCGTACCACGACACGGAGTGGGGCCGTCCGGTGCACGGCGACGACGCGCTGTTCGAGCGCGTGTCCCTGGAGGCGTTCCAGTCGGGCCTGTCGTGGATCACGATCCTGCGCCGCCGCGAGGGCTTCCGCGCCGCGTTCTCCGGCTTCAAGATCGCCGCGGTCGCGGAGTTCGGCGACGCGGACCGGGAGCGGCTGCTCGCCGACGCGGGCATCATCCGCAACCGCGCGAAGGTGGACGCGACGATCGCCAACGCGCGCGTGCTCGCCGACTGGCCCGCCGGTGAACTGGACGAGCTGATCTGGTCGTTCGCCCCGGACGCGGCGACGCGCCCGGTGCCGCGGACCCTCGCGGACGTGCCCGCGGTCACGGACGCGTCGACCGCCCTGTCCAAGGCGCTGAAGAAGCGCGGCCTCCGCTTCGTCGGACCCACGACGGCGTATGCCCTGATGCAGGCCTGCGGCCTGGTGAACGACCACCTCGCGGACTGTGTGGCCCGCGAGGCGGGTGGCGCCTGAGGCCCCGGGTCGCTCAGCGGCCGAGGTACTTCGGCCTGGCCTTGTCCAGGAACGCCTTCACCGCGATCGTGTGGTCCTCGGAGGCGCCCGCCCGGGTCTGCAGCTCGTCCTCCTTGTCGAGCGCCTCGTCCAGAGTGTGCCCGGCGGCGTAGGCGAGCGACTCCTTGATCGCCGCGTACGCCAGGGTCGGGCCCTCGGCAAGGGCGCGGGCCGTCTTCAGGGCCGTCTCCGCGAGCTCGGCGGCGGGCACGACCTGGTTGGCGATCCCCAGGTCGTACGCCTCCTGCGCCTTGATGCCGCGCGGGAAGAGCAGCAGGTCGGCGGCGCGGCCCGGGCCGATGAGGCGCGAGAGGGTCCAGGAGACCCCGGAGTCGGCGGTCAGCGCGACGCCCGCGAAGGACGTGTTGAACGACGCCGTGTCCGCGACGATCCGGTAGTCCGCGGCGAGGGCGAAGCCGAAGCCCGCGCCGGCCGCCACGCCGTTGACCCCGGCGACGACCGGCTTGGGCATCCCGGTCAGGGCCCGCACGATCGGGTTGTAGTGCTCGCGCACCGTGCTCATGGTCTGCCCGGAGCCGGTCTCGCGGTCCTGCTGCAACAGGCCCACGTGCTCCTTGAGGTCCTGGCCCACGCAGAAGGCGCGTCCGGTGGCGGTGAGCAGCACCGCGCGCACGGCCGGGTCCGCCGCGGCCGAGCGGGCCGCCTCCCGGAGGGCGACCTTGGCCTCGACGTTCATCGCGTTCATCGCGTCGGGGCGGTTCAGCGTGATCGTCGCGAGTCCGTCGCTCACCTCGTAGAGCACGGTGTCGGCCATGGTGGGTCCCCTCCGCTGTCCTGTGGTCCGCTGGGTGTGGTCCGCTGCCCGGTGGGCTTCGGGCCCAGCATGACCTAGATCATCGGCCCTCGGTACGCCGTCGCGGATGTGACCTGCGTCAAAGTGTGCGGGGCGGGAGAAGCGTGTGGGGCGGCGAAGTATTGCAGTCACATCGCCGAATTGAGTGGTTTTGCGGACGCGCGTTGCGCAAGCGATGCCGACTGATGTTGGTCATCGGGTCCCGCGATGCGGGATAATGACCTGGAAGCAATGTGTTCGATGCCGCTGACACCTGGGTTGTCGGCTGCGACAAGCTGGTTTCAGGAAGGGGAACGAGCATGGCGGCCATGAAGCCGCGGACGGGCGACGGCCCGCTCGAGGTGACCAAGGAGGGGCGGGGCATCGTCATGCGCGTTCCGCTCGAAGGCGGCGGTCGACTTGTCGTCGAACTGACCCCCGACGAGGCCGACGCCCTCGGCGACGCCCTGAAGAAGGTTGTCGGCTGACGCGAAAGCGCCCACACTGTTCACCGTTTTTTGCACTGCCCCGGCATCGTACGACGAGCCGGGGCAGCGCTGTGTACGGGGGCCGAAGGCATACGTGGGCTTGACGGGGGAGGGGCTCCCGGGGGGCCCGCGGCCTGCGTGAACGTCCGGATTCCGCCGGGGTGAAAGGCCTGAATCACCGGGTCGGCGGGGAGCGCGGGCGCGGGACGCCGGGTGTCCGGCGGTCAGCGCTCGACGGCTAGCGCTCGACGGCTAGCGCTTGACGGCGCAGAGGAGGCCGTCGCCCACCGGGAGCAGCGACGGCACCAGGTCCTGGCTCTCGCGGACGGCCCGCAGCAGCTCACGCAGCCGCAGTACCTCCACGGGCTGCGGTCCGGAGTCCACGGTCCTGCCGTCCGCGAAGACGCCCTCGAAGCAGACCAGGCCCCCCGGACGGAGCAGGCGCAACGATTCAGCGAGGTAGTCGAGGCACTCCGTGCGGTCGCCGTCGCAGAAGACCAGGTCGTAGCCGCCGTCCGCGAGGCGGGGCAGGACGTCGAGGGCGCGGCCGGGGATGAAGCGGGCGCGGTTGCCCGCGAAACCGGCGGCGCGGAAGGCCGTACGGGCGAACTGCTGACGCTCCGGCTCCGGATCGACCGTGGTCAGGACGCCGTCGGGGCGCATTCCGTGCAGCAGGTGGATGCCCGACACTCCCGTGCCCGTACCGATCTCGGCGACCGCCTTGGCGTCCACGGTGGCGGCCAGCATGCCCAGCGCGGCGCCGGTGCCGGGGGACACCGAGCGCAGCCCGGCCTCCCGGGCCCGGTCCCGGGCCCAGCGCAGTGCCTCGTCCTCGGCGACAAAGGCGTCGGCGAACGCCCAGCTCGTCTGCCGGTTGCCGGTAATGGCCCTCTCCTGTCCCCGTGGTTGCCTGGCCGTGACTGTATCCGTTGGGGCCGGGAACCCGCAGATGGGACCGTGCGTTTAGAAGGGGTGTGAGGACAGCGGGGGCATAGACATGGATCTGGAACTCAAGTCGGCTCGCGGAGTTTGCGTGACGCAGACCCGACGGGCCGGGTACGGCAAGAGCCAAGTACCAAATTCACGTAAAAACGCTTATCCGGAGCTAACGGGCGAGGTGGTTATGGTAGGGGCTCCACTGGACACCACCAGAGCCGACAGGGGAGGTGCGGCTGCGCGCGCAGATCGGGGAAGGCCGCTGAGGCGCTTTCTCGGATTGGCGGGCAAGCCGAAATCCGTGACCGACACCGCTGACCGTTCCCGCGCCACCGACTCCGCTCAGACCGCGACCTTTGCCGCTGATGCGGAATCGCAGGCGTGGACTCCTCCCACCTGGGAAGAGATCGTCAGCACGCACAGCGGCCGCGTCTACCGCCTCGCCTACCGCCTGACGGGCAACCAGCACGACGCCGAGGACCTCACGCAGGAAGTCTTCGTCCGCGTCTTCCGCTCGCTGTCGACGTACACCCCCGGCACGTTCGAGGGCTGGCTGCACCGCATCACCACGAACCTCTTCCTGGACATGGTCCGGCGCAAGCAGCGCATCCGCTTCGACGCCCTCGGGGACGACGCGGCCGAGCGGCTGCCCAGCCGTGAGCCCTCGCCCCAGCAGGTGTTCAACGACACCCACTTCGACGCGGACGTCCAGCAGGCGCTCGACACCCTCGCGCCCGAGTTCCGTGCCGCCGTCGTCCTGTGCGACATCGAAGGCCTTTCGTACGAGGAGATCGCCGCCACCCTGGGCGTCAAGCTCGGTACGGTCCGCAGCCGTATCCACCGCGGCCGCTCCCAGCTCCGCAAGGCCCTCCAGCACCGTTCGCCCGAGGCCCGCGCCGAGCGCCGCTCGCTGGCCGTGAGCGGAGCCGTGGCGCTGGGAGGAGGGGGCGCGACCGCGTGAGTGGATCACGGTCCAATCCTGCCGAGCGGCATCTCGCCGAGCAGCACCTGGGGGACCGGCTCGCCGCGCTGGTCGACGGTGAGCTCGGTCATGACGCGCGCGAGCGAGTGCTCGCGCATCTCGCGACCTGTCCGAAGTGCAAGGCCGAGGCCGACGCGCAGCGCCGCCTCAAGAACGTCTTCGCGCAGACCGCGGCGCCGCCTCCCAGCGAGAGCTTCCTCGCCCGCCTTCAGAGCCTTCCCGCCGCCGACATCGACGACATCGGCCGGTCCGGGGGCCCGCGCACGCCCGTCGACGACGGCTTCGCCACCGGGTCGTCGGAGGCCACCGGCCTGCCCCAGGGCGGTGTCTTCAGCATCCGCGGGGGAAGACCCGAGCCCTTCGTCGGGTACGTCCCTTCGGGCGCCCACGCCGCGGTGCTGCCCAGTGAGCAGCGCGGCTTCCGCATCCATGACGTCGGCCGGCCCGAGGCCGAGCGGTCCGTCTGGCTCGGCCGGCGGTTCGCGTTCGCCGCGGCCGGGGCGGTGTCGCTGGCCGCGATAGCGCTCGGCGGGGTCACGATGGGCACCCCCCTGACCGCGGGCGAGCAGCGCGCGAGCGGCGGCGCCGCCGCCAACAGCAACGCATCGCCCCTGCGGTCCCCGAGCGCGGCCAACACCGCCGTGCCCGACTCCGTGCGGCGTCGCGGCGCCAACCCGCTCTCCGTGCAGGGGCCGCGGTCCCCGGCACTCGCGCCCACCACGGCCGCCGCGCCCCTGCTGGCCGGCGCCCGCCTGCGCCCCGGGCACGGCCCCGACACCCCGCAGGTCACGGCCCCGCTGCTTGCCGGGGCGGGCGTCATGTCCCCGCTGGTGCGGGCCGTCGCCGACGAGTCCCGCGGCGGCGCACCCCAAGGCCTCACCCTGAACGCCACGGTGGACTCCACCCCCAAGGCCACCCCCAGGCCCGACCCGCTCTACGGCAGGCAGTACCACTGACGGCCCACCACCCCCTTCGCCGACGTGAGCTGCACGTCGGCGAAGCAGACCTGGTTGAATCCTCGGTGGGCCGTGCCCGCCGGGGACTCGGCGGACCCGGCGACAAGCACGTAATCGGCGTCCGCCGCGGGCCAGTTGTGGGGAGAGCATGGACGAGGGACAGCCGAACGTTGGCACTGGGCCTGAGCACGGGGAACCCCTGACGGGGGTGTCCGGCGAGGTGGCGCCCTTGGCCGAGGGGGCGGCTGGTCGTGAGGGGTCTCGGGGTGGGGTTGCCCCTGGCGGGGAGCTTCGGGACGGGGCTGTCCCTGACGGGGGGCCTCGGGATGCGACTGTTCCTGACGGGGGGCCTCGGGATGCGGCGCCGCATGATGCCCGGCCGCAGGGCTCGGCGCCCCACGGTGAGATGCCTCAGGGTGCGGTTTCCGGGGACATCGAGAGCGGGCGGACGGTTCGTGTGGGGGGTCGCGCTGTCGGTGCCCGTGAAGCCGCTGGTGACGGTGGTGCGGGTCCGGCCGGGGATTCCCGGGCGGTGGCCGACGCGCCGCCGACCGCTGTGGACGCTGCTCGGCCCGCGGGTGATGTGCTTCCGGCTGCCCCCGCAGGGGATGTGCCTCCGGCCGTAGCGGATGTATCCGCGCCTGGAGCTGATGTGCCTCCGGCCGTAGCGGATGTACCCGCGCCGGGAGCTGACGTGCCCTCGGCCGCAGTCGGCGTACCTCACCCCGCCGACCAGGCGTCCGTGCCGACAGCCGACGTGTCCCCGGGCGGCGTGACGGACGCCGCCCCCACCGACCGCCCCCGCCCCCTGCACGACCCCGACCCGTACAGCACCCCGCCCTACGGCGAGCCCGGGCCCTGGGCCCCCGCCCCGCCCGTGCAGCACCCCGTGGCGACCCCGGCCCAAGGCACCCCCGTCTAC
The DNA here is from genome assembly GCF_055594065.1 of Streptomyces sp. NPDC040610. NCBI lineage: Bacteria > Bacillati > Actinomycetota > Actinomycetes > Kitasatosporales > Streptomycetaceae > Streptomyces > Streptomyces sp. NPDC040610. The sequence continues at coordinate 828,801 of NZ_JBVIXA010000001.1, forward strand.
GGGACCCAGGGCCACGGCGCACCCCTGGGTGCCCCGGCCCTCGGCGCCCCCACACACGGCACGCCACCCCCCGGAGCCCCGTACCCCGGACCCCAGGGCCACAGCCCGCAAGCTCCCGGCACGCCCAGCCACGGCACCCCCACCCACGAGGTCCCCCCGCCCGGCACCCCGACGCCCAGCCCCCTGCACCAGGGCATGCCCGCGCCCGGCACGCCGGCCTCCGGCACGCCTCAGCAGCCGGGTGCTCAAGGGCACGCGCCCCACGCCCACAGCACCCCCGCCCAAGGCATGCCCCCGACCCAAGGCACCCCCGCCCCCGGCACCCCGCAGCAGGCCACCCCGGCCCACGGCACGCCCCCGTCCGGCGTCCCCGCCCAGGGCGCGCCGCCGCACGGCACCACCCACCCCGGCCCTCCGCACCCGGTGGCCGCAGCCCATGGGACGACGCCCCACGAACCCCTGCCTCACGGCGACCCCGGGGTCGACCTGACCGCCAAGACCACCCCCGCACCGGAGGCCCCCGGCCTGGGAGCCCCCGGACCGGGAGGCGCCGGGCCCGGTGCCCCTTGGCAGCGCTACGACCCCTGGAGTGCCCCGCTGCAGCAGACCGGTGCCGCCGTTCGGACCGAGGAGCAGCGGCGTCGGCGGGGGCGGCGGGTGCTGGTGCTCGGGGCTGTGGTGATCGCGTTGGTCGCGGGTGGGGTCGGTGGCGTGGTCGGGGCCCAGCTGGAGCGGGACGGCGGGTTCGGGGGCGACGTGGAGTTGCCGCAGGCCGAGTCCGGGTCCCAGAAGCGGTCCAAGGACAGCGTCGCCGGGATCGCGGCCAGCGCCCTGCCCGGTGTCGTGACCCTGCACGTCCGGGGCGACGACGGCGCGGGCACCGGGACCGGCTTCGTCCTCGACGCCAAGGGCCACATCCTCACCAACAACCACGTGGTGGAGCCCGGCGGCTCCGGCGGCGACATATCGGTCACCTTCAGCGGCGGCGAGACCGCCAGCGCCAAGGTCGTCGGCCGCGACGCGGGCTACGACCTGGCCGTCGTCAAGGTCTCCGGCGTCCGCGGACTCAAGCCCCTGCCCCTCGGCAACTCCGAGAACGTCCAGGTGGGCGACCCCGTCGTGGCCATCGGCGCGCCCTTCGACCTCGCCAACACCGTCACCTCCGGCATCATCAGTGCCAAGGAGCGCCCCATCACGGCGGGCGGCGAGAAGGGCGACGGCAGCGACGTCTCGTACGTCAACGCCCTGCAGACGGACGCGCCGATAAACCCGGGGAACTCCGGCGGGCCCCTCGTCGACTCCCGGGCCCGTGTCATCGGCATCAACAGCGCCATCCGCTCCGCGGGCAACGACTCCGGGCCCGACGGCGGCCAGTCCGGCTCCATCGGCCTCGGCTTCGCCATACCCATCAACCAGGGCAAGCGCGTCGCCGAGGAACTCATCAACACCGGCCGGGCCACGCACCCCGTCATCGGCGTCACCATCGACAAGCAGTACACCGGCGACGGCGCCCGCATCGCGCGCGAGAGCCGGGACGGCGGCCCGGCCGTCAACCGCGGCGGGCCCGGCGCCAAGGCGGGCCTGAAGCCGGGCGACGTGATCACGGCCGTGGACGGCCAGCGCGTGCACTCCGGCGACGAGCTCATCGTCAAGATCCGCGCCCACCGCCCGAAGGACCGCCTGGAGCTGACCGTCGAGCGCGGCGGCGACGAGCGGAAGGTGACCCTGGTCCTCGGCACGGCGAGCGGGGAGTAGTAGGGGAGGAGGGGAGAGGAGGGGAGTAGCGGGGTGCCCCGCCCGGTCCGGCGCCCCTCCCGGCCTGCCGCCCCGCAGCCCCGTCCCCGCCCGCCCAGCAGCCCCGTCCCGCCCGGCCCGCCGCCCCGGCGCCCCCCACCCGCGTTGTCCGCGTTGTCGCCGTGCGGCTACCGGACGGACAGCCGCGGCGGGTACCGTAGACCCGGTCCGGACGGCAAGGAGCTTTCAAGGTGTTCAACGACATTGGCGCACTCGAGATAGTGACGCTGGTCATCCTCGCCGTGCTCATCTTCGGCCCGGACAAGCTGCCGAAGCTCATTCAGGACGTGTCGCGGACCATTCGCAAGATCCGCCAATTCTCCGACAGCGCGAAGCAGGACATACGGAATGAACTGGGCCCGGAATTCAAGGACTTCGAGTTCGAAGACCTGAACCCGAAGAAGTTCATCCGGAAGCAGATGGAGAACGACGATCTCGGTCTGAAGGAAATCCGCAACGGCTTCGACCTGAAGAAGGAAATGGCCGAAGTCGCGGACGCCGTGCACGGGCGCGACAGCGATTCCGGCGACGACTCGGGCAGCCGGAACACGGGTTCGGCGGGCTCCTCGACCGCGTCGGCGAACGGCTCCGGCGGCGGCCGCCTCGACATGGAGAAGCGCCCCGAGCCCGGAAAACCGGCGGCAGACGACCCGCCGCCGTTCGACGCGGACGCCACCTGACGCGACCCGCCACCGCCCGCCACCACCCGACGGCCCCCCGTCGGCGTCCGGCGGCACCGCACGGCGTTCCGGCGAAATCCCGCGCCACCCCCGGCGCCCGCGTGCGCCGGTGCGTGTCCGAGATGCGCCGCCCGGCGCCCGGTACGGCCTGGTCGGGGCCCTCGCGAACACCCCTTCCGCCGACCGGTTCACCGGCATCCGGAATGGGTGTGGCTATCCTGCCTTGTTGTCCGGCGTGAGGACGCCCGAGGGGGGCGGGCCGCTCCGGACCGACGAGAGCGAGGAGGCGGCCGGGTACATGGAGACGACAAGTCGGGTGGGCGCGCAGGCGCCAGCCGCGGATGGTGCCGCGCAAGCGGTGCCCTCCGCCCGGCGCACGGTCGACGGCTACCTGCTGGCGCCCTTCCCCTGGTACGGCCTGGACGAGGCCTTCACGGGACCGCGCTGGCTGATGCAGGTCGGCACCGCCGCGGACGGGGCCGTCGAGCACGGCTCCATCGGGCACGGTGACGAGCCGTCGGTCAGGGCGGAGGGTTCCTTCGGGAACGGCGACAAGGAGCGGTTCGCGGTCGTGGTGACCATCGCCGCCAACCCGGTGCGGCGCAGCGCCGACGGCACCGGCGTCCTGGAGGCGACCTCGGTGTCCTCCGCGGCCTGGCTCGCCGGGGTGGGGCTGCTGTCCTTCACCTGGCCCGGCCAGATGGACCACAGCCTGCGCGACGACTGGCTCGACCAGCAGACGGAGACCGCCTGGGTCCTCGCGGACGACCTGCACGGGTCCGACTGGTCGACGCTCTCCCTGCCCGTGGACGGGGTCCCGACCTCGTTCCACTACCGGGAGTCCGAGTACGGCTGGGTGCTCGCCGGGTCCACGAAGGAGGGGGTGCATCTGGGGGCGTACGGACGCGGCATGAGCGCGTACGGCCTCGGGTTCTCCGTCGTACAGGACATCGGCTCTTACGCGGAGTAGTCCCGCCGACGGGCCGACCGCACGCCGGGCGGGCTGGGAATCAGCCCGCCCGGCGCTTGAGGACGAGCGCGGAGCGCGATGCGGGGCGCGCGGCGCGAACGGTTCAGAACTTGTTCCGGGGCGTGATGCCCAAGGAGAGACCCGAAAGACCCCGCTGGCGGCCACCCAGCTTCCCCGCGATCGTGCGCAGCGCGCTCCCCGCCGGGGACTCGGGGTCGGACAGGACCACAGGACGACCCTCGTCGCCGCCCTCGCGCAGGCGCACGTCGATCGGGATGGAGCCGAGCACCGGCACGGTCGCGCCCGTGGTCTTCGTCAGGCCCTCCGCGACCTTCTGGCCGCCGCCGGTGCCGAACACGTCGACCATCTCGCCGCAGTGCGGGCAGGGAAGGCCGGACATGTTCTCGACCACGCCGACGATCTTCTGGTGGGTCTGCACGGCGATGGAGCCCGCGCGCTCGGCGACCTCGGCGGCGGCCTGCTGCGGGGTGGTGACGACGAGGATCTCCGCGTTCGGGACGAGCTGCGCCACGGAGATCGCGATGTCGCCCGTGCCCGGCGGCAGGTCCAGGAGCAGCACGTCCAGGTCGCCCCAGAAGACATCCGCGAGGAACTGCTGGAGCGCGCGGTGCAGCATCGGGCCGCGCCACACGACGGGTGCGTTGCCGGGGGTGAACATGCCGATGGAGATGACCTTCACGCCGTTCGCCGACGGCGGCATGATCATGTTCTCGACCTGGGTGGGGCGCCCCTCGGCGCCCAGCATGCGCGGCACGCTGTGGCCGTAGATGTCCGCGTCCACGACGCCGACCTTCAGGCCGTCGGCGGCCATCGCCGCCGCCAGGTTCACCGTCACGGACGACTTGCCGACGCCGCCCTTGCCGGAGGCGACCGCGTACACCCGGGTCAGCGAGCCCGGCTTGGCGAACGGCACCTCGCGCTCGGCGGTGCCGCCGCGCAGCGCCGTGGCCAGCTCCTTGCGCTGCTCGTCGCTCATCACGTCCAGGGTCACGTCGACGCGTGTGACGCCCTCGACGGCGGCCACCGCGTCCGTCACGTTCTTCGTGATCGTCTCGCGCATGGGGCAGCCGGAGACCGTCAGATACACGGTGACGGCGACCGCGCCGTCCGCGCCGATCTCCACCGATTTGACCATCCCCAGCTCGGTGATGGGTCGCTGGATCTCGGGGTCGTTCACCGTCGCCAGTGCTTCACGCACCGCGTCTTCCGTAGCCATACGACCGATAGTACGGCGCGGTAACCGGTGGCAGGAAAGGGCCGTCAGCGGTCGCCTACATCACGTGACCCAGCACTCTCGGACGGGAATACGTCGCGCTGCTCCTCCAGCTCCTTGACCAGGTCCTGGAGTTCGGAGCGGATCCAGTCGCGGGTGGCGACCTCGCCGAGGCCCAGGCGCAGCGAGGCGATCTCGCGGGTGAGGTACTCGGTGTCCGCGATGGACCGCTCGTTGCTCTTGCGGTCCTGCTCGTGGGTGACGCGGTCGCGGTCGTCCTGGCGGTTCTGCGCGAGCAGGATCAGCGGGGCGGCGTACGACGCCTGGAGCGAGAGCATCAGGGTCAGGAAGATGAACGGGTACTGGTCGAAGCGCAGGCCGGCCGGGGCGGAGACGTTCCAGACGACCCACATGATGATGACGACCGTCATCCAGACGATGAACCGGCCCGTCCCGAGGAACCGCGCGATCCGCTCCGACAGCCGCCCGAAGGCCTCCGGGTCGTAGTCCGGAAGCAGCTTGCGGCGCGGCGCCCGCGGCTGGTCGAGCCGGAACCGCGCCCGGCCACGCGCCTCCCGGTCCCGGTCCCGGTCCTTGTCCCGCTCCCGCTCAGCCGCCGCCATGACCGGCCCCCTCCTGGAGGTGGTACTCCGTCTCCCGCCAGTCCTCGGGCAGCATGTGGTCGAGTACGTCGTCGACGGTGACCGCGCCGAGCAGCGAACCGCTCTCGTCGACGACCGGCGCCGACACCATGTCGTACGCGGCGAAGAAGCCCGCCACGACCGGCAGCTCGGCCTCCGGGCGCAGCGGCCGCAGGTCGTCGTCGAGGATCGACCCGACGAGCGTGTACGGCGGGTCGCGCAGGAGACGCTGGAAGTGCACGGCGCCCAGGTACTTGCCGGTCGGGGTCTCGTCCGGCGGGCGGCACACGTACACCTGCGCGGCGAGCGCGGGGGAGAGGTCCTGCTGCCGCACCCGCGCGAGGGCGTCGGCGACCGTGGCGTCCGGCCGCAGCACGATCGGCTCGGTCGTCATCAGACCGCCCGCCGTGCGCTCCTCGTACGCCATCAGGCGGCGCACGTCGGCCGCGTCGTCCGGCTGCATCAGGGTGAGCAGGCGCTCCTTGTCGTCCTCCGGGAGCTCGGCGAGGAGGTCGGCGGCGTCGTCCGGGTCCATCGCCTCCAGGACGTCGGCGGCGCGCTCCTCCTTGAGGGCGCCGAGGATCTCGATCTGGTCGTCCTCCGGCAGCTCCTCAAGGACGTCCGCGAGCCGGTCGTCGTCGAGCGCGGCGGCGACCTCCGCACGGCGCTTCGGCGACAGGTGGTGCAGCACGTTGGCGAGATCGGCGGGGCGCAGCTGCTCGAACGTGGCGAGCAGGCTCTCAGCGCCCTGCCCGTGCTCCTCCAGAGAGAACCCGTCCACGGCCGACCAGTCGACGGTCAGCGTCTCGCCCTTGCGCCGGAAGGCCCCTCCCTTGCCTTTTCTTACGAAGACCCGGTCCGCCTCCCAGTCACGGCGGGCCGGAAGCCGCTGCACGGAGATGTCGAGGACCGTCACCTCCTCGCCGCTCTCCACCAGGCGCACCCGGCGGTCCAGCATCTCGCCGAGGATCAGGCGCTCCGTCGGCCGCTGCTCGAAGCGCCGCACGTTCAGCACCCCGGTGGTGATGACCTGGCCCGACTCGATGCCGGTCACACGGGTGATGGGCAGGAAGATATGGCGGCGCGTGGCGAGTTCCACGACCAGGCCGAGCAGCCGCGGCGGCCTGTGGCCCACCCTGAGCATGACGACGAGGTCCCGCACCCGGCCCACCTCGTCGCCGTTCGGGTCGAAGACGGCGGTGCCCGCCAGGTGCGAGACGAAGATCCGGGGCGCGCTTGCCGCCATGCGCGGCGCCTCCCTGTTGCTCACTACCGCTGGTCGTATCGATCGATGCCGCTTTCAGGCGCATTTATACGATCTTTCGTACGCGCCCCAGGCTAGCTCCTGCCGGGCGCATCCGCCCTGGTGAGACGTCCGTCCGGACTGGCTCGGAGGTGGGTCCGCAGCACCGGTACGCTGCGGTACGCCAGGCCGTAGCCGCGCTATGGCCGCCGCCGTAGAGGACGTCCGCACGAGAGGCAGCGCCACCTGTGACTGCGATGCGACAGGCCCGCCGTACCCGAAGGCCGGCGCTGGTGAGCGCGGTGTGCGCGGGGCTCGTGGTGGGCTGCGCCGGGCTGACGGGCTGCGGGGGCGGCGGCGAGGACCCGGACGCGGGCACCAACGGCGTGGGCAAGCTGTCCGCGGCGAAGATCCAGAGCAAGGCGCGGCAGGCGGCCAAGGGCGCCGACGCGGTCCGCCTGTCCGGCACGGTCGTCAGCAAGGGCCAGACGTACAAGCTCGACATGCGCCTCAAGGGCTCGGGCGGCGAGGGCTCGGTGACGTTCAAGGGCGGGACGTTTCAGCTCCTCCGCGTCGGCGAGCACCTGTATCTGAAGGCCGACTCGGGCTTCTGGAAGCACCAGAACGAGACCGGGGGGGCCGGGGGCACCGAGGGGAAGGCGGGCGGCTCGGCGGGCGACCGGTCCGCGGCGGCGAAGCTCAACGGCAAGTTCGTGAAGGTCCCCGCGGGCGATCCCTCGTACCAGCAGCTGAGCGGCTTCACCGACAAGGACCTGATGCTCGACGGCACGCTCGCGCTGCACGGCAAGCTGTCGAAGGGGGAGCGGTCCGACTCGGGCACGCGGCACATCATCAAGATCGCCGGGGACGAGGGCGCGGGCGGCACGCTGGACGTGTCCCTGGAGGGCAAGCCGTACCCGCTGCGGCTCCAGCGCGCGGGCGGCGCGGGCGCGCTGCGGCTCACCGAGTGGGGCAAGGAGTTCGTCCTGGAGGAGCCCGGCAAGGACGAGACGGTGGACTACGGCAAGCAGCTGCCCACGCAGTGAGGGCGCGTCAGCGCTTCTTCTTGCGCCGCAGGAGCAGCCGCGGCAGCGCCGCCGGTACGGGCTTGCGGGTCGTCGCGTCCGTCGGCAGCGGGGCCGCCGCGAGGGAGCCGTCCGGCAGGTCCGTGCTCGCCGCGCCCGGCGTCAGCCGCAGCACCCGGCACTCCGCTGCCCAGCGCTCCACCATCCGCTCCCCGTCGGGGGCGTTCAGGCGCTTGCCCTTGAGTTCGGCGACGGCCGCCTCCCAGGCCTCGGAGCGCGGCGCCAGCTCCGTCACCGCGGCCGTCCAGGCGATCACGCGGCCGCCCTTGTCCTTGCTGCGCACGGTCACTTCGGCGCCCGCCCCGTCGACGAGGTCCGGCAGCGGCTGCTCGCCGGGGCCGTCCCCGACGAGGTGGGCCGCGCCGTCGACCCAGACGTGCCACAGGGCCCGGACGGGGCCGTCGGGCGCGGCGCCGCGCACCCAGATCAGCCCCGACTTCTTCGTGGCCTCCTCGACGAGGGCGCGGTCGAACAGCGCGTCAGCAGTCATGCCGGAAGCTTAGCGAGGCCCGCGACGGGCTCAGAGCCAGCCGTTTCGCTTCAGGGTGCGGTGGATCGTGTAGCAGACCGTGCCGATCAGGCCGAGCACCATCGGGTAGCCGAACCGCCAGTGCAGCTCCGGCATGTGGTCGAAGTTCATGCCGTAGACACCGCACACGGCCGTCGGTACGGCGATGATGGCCGCCCAGGACGTGATCTTGCGCATGTCCTCGTTCTGCGCGACGGCGGCCTGGGCGAGGTTGGCCTGGAGGATGGAGTTGAGGAGCTCGTCGAAGCCGAGGACCTGCTCCTGGACGCGCGCGAGGTGGTCGGCGACGTCGCGGAAGTACTTCTGGATGTCGGGGTCGACGAGCCGCATGGGCCGCTCGCTGAGCAGCTGCATGGGGCGAAGGAGCGGCGACACAGCGCGCTTGAACTCCAGGACCTCGCGCTTGAGCTGGTAGATCCGCCCGGCGTCGACACCGCGCGAGACGCCCTTGCCGGTGGCCGCGAACACTTCGTTCTCGACGTCGTCGATGTCGACCTGCATGGCGTCGGCGACCGCGAGATAGCCGTCGACGACGTGGTCGGCGATGGTGTGCAGGACCGAAGAGGGGCCCTTGGCGAGCAGCTCCGGCTCGTCCTGGAGGCGGCGGCGCAGCGCGCGCAGCGAGCCGTGGCCGCCGTGCCGGACGGTGATGAAGAAGTCCCGGCCGGTGAAGCACATGACCTCGCCGGTCTCGACGACCTCGCTGGTGGCGGTGAGCTCGGCGTGCTCCACGTAGTGGATGGTCTTGAAGACCGTGAAGAGCGTGTCGTCGTAGCGCTCCAGCTTGGGCCGCTGGTGGGCGTGGACGGCGTCCTCCACGGCCAGCGGGTGCAGCCCGAACTCGGCGGCGATACCGGCGAATTCGGCCTCCGTCGGCTCGTGCAGCCCGATCCAGGCGAAGCCGCCGTCGCGGCGCACCTGGAGCATCGCCTCGTGCGGCGTGAGGGTGTCGTCGCAGGCGACGCGGCGGCCGTCGCGGTAGACGGCGCAGTCGACGACGGCGGAGACGGCGCTGGGGTCGCGGGTGGTGTCGTACGAACTGTAGGAGGGGCTGTCCTTGCGCTGGGACGGGCGCACGGCGTCACGCAGGTCACGGATCATCGACATGGGCAGGCTCCTTCGACGAAAGGGCCGCCGGCGACGGGTGGAACTGCCCGGAATGGGGACGTCCTGCTGCGGGTTCTGGCTCGTCCTCAAAGCGGGGAGCACCGCACTGTCGCGGTGGCAGCAACGCTACTGATGCAGATCAGGTGAAACGCGGTGCTCTTCCGTCGTGCGCGGTACGGGCCGGGTACGGACGGGGCGTCCGGGGAGGCCGTGCGCGCGGCCGCAGCTACGCTGCTGCGGGATGCTCAGCGGGCGGAAGAGCGAGTGGTACTGCACGGTCGACTTCGATCCACTGCAGCCCCACCTCCTCCGGCCGGTCCCCCGTAGGGGAGGTCCCTGGCGCGTAGGCGCCGTCTCCTGCGTCCGGGCTTGAAGGCGACGCTTCTGCGTGCTGCCCGGGCCAGCGGCCAACAGTATCAGCCGACCAGCAGCCGAACCCCCACCTTTACCCATCACTGACGAGTTCTATGCTCGCGTCATGGCTGATGTTCTTGCGCTGGTCGAGGCCCGGCTCCGTAGTGGCCTGGGGGAACCGGACGCACGCGCGGCGGTGACGTTCCTGGGCACGGACCGCGTCGAAGTGTTGCGCTTCACGGACGGGGACGTCGTGCGGTACGCCACGCTCGGCATGTCCGCCCGCCCGATGACCGACCCCACGGCCGTGCTCGCCGACCCCGTGCAGGGACCGCGCGCCGAGCTGGTGCTCTCCGTGCGCGGCGGTCTCGTCGACACCGACAAGGTGCTCCGCCCGCTGGCCGTCCTCGCCGCCTCCCCGCAGGTGGAGGGGCTCGTGGTCGCACCGGGCGCCTCCCTCGACGTGGGCGAGCCGCTGTGGCCGGGGGCGCCCTTCACCTCGGTCCTTGTCGCGGAGTCCGGGGGCCTGGTGGAGGACTTGGACCTCGACGAGCCGATGGATCCCGTACGTTTCCTGCCGCTGCTGCCGATGACGCCCAACGAGGCGGCGTGGAAGCGGGTGCATGGCGCGGGGGCCCTTCAGGAGCGGTGGCTGAACGGCGGCACGGACCTGCGCGATCCGCTGCGCAAGTCCGTACCGCTGGATTGAACGTTCGTTCTGGCGCGGCCAGTTGGTCCTTCCGGCCCCCGGCCGCCCCGGCCTCCGTCGGGCTCAGCCGGCGAAGACGGTCACGCCGTCCTCCGTCGCGTGCCGGGTCTCCAACTCCTCGGCCTCGTGCGTGAGCGCGCTCCTGCGGACCCACACGACCACCGCGCCGAGCACCGCCGTGACGGCCGCGACCACGAACGGGACGTGGATGTCGCTCCACTCCTCGATCTTCGGCGCGAAGTAGGGGGCCGCGGCGGCGGCGAACCAGCGTACGAAGTTGTAGCCGGCGCTGGCCACGGGCCGGGGCGCGTCCGAGACGCCGAGGGCGAGCTCCGTGTAGACGGTGTTGTTCACGCCGATGAAGGCACCGGACAGGACGGTGCAGACGACGGCGGCGGTGTGGTTGCCGTACCCGAGCACCAGGACGTCCGCGGCGAGCAGCACCAGCGAACCGCCGAGCACCTTCAGGGACCCGAACCGGGCCTGGAGCCGGGGCGCGACGAGCACCGAGAACACCGCGAGCAGGACGCCCCAGGCGAAGAACACCGCACCCGACTTGTACGGGGTCATGTTCAGGACGAACGGCGTGAAGGCCAGGACCGTGAAGAACGTGTAGTTGTAGAAGAACGCCGACGCGGCCGCCGAGGCCAGGCCGCCGTGGCCGAGCGCCTTGAGCGGGTCGAGCAGCGAGGTCTTGCGCGCGGGCCTGGGCTGCTCCTTCAGGAACGCCGTGATGCACAGGAAGCCGACGGCCATCAGGGCCGCGGTGCCGAAGAAGGGGTAGCGCCAGCTGGCGTCGCCGAGCAGCGCGCCGAGCAGCGGCCCGCAGGCCATGCCGAGGCCGAGCGCGGACTCGTACAGCAGGATCGCCGCCGCGCTCCCGCCCGCCGCCGCGCCCACGATGACCGCGAGCGCGGTCGACACGAACAGGGCGTTGCCGAGGCCCCAGCCGGCCCGGAACCCGACGAGTTCGCCGACCGACCCGGACGTACCGGCGAGCGCGGCGAAGACGATCACCAGGGCGAGCCCGGCGAGGAGGGTCTTCTTGCCGCCGATGCGGCTGGAGACGAAGCCGGTCACCAGCATCGCTACGGCGGTGATCAGGAAGTACGAGGTGAACAGGAGCGAGACCTGGCTCGGTGTGGCCTTCAGGCCCTGGGCGATGGACGGCAGGATCGGGTCGACGAGGCCGATGCCCATGAACGCCACGACGGACGCGCCCGCCGTCGCCCACACTGCCTTCGGCTGGTGCAGCAGGCCACCCGCTCCGGCGTCGAAGGGGTCGCCTCCGGCGTGGGTTCCGGTGCGGGGGCCTGGGGTGTCCTCGGCGGGCTCTGTCAGCTCTCCTTGGGTGTGCGCGGTCATCCGCGGCTCCTTGGTGGGTGTGCTGGTGGGATAGATCGTTGCCGTATACACATATTAGTTAGATGGGCTAACTAATGCAAGTTACATCTAGTTTTCCCAGGTGGTGGGGCGGGGGGATGCGGTCAGGAGGCGGCCTCCGGACGGGTGATCGTCCTTGACGGGGCGGCGAGGGGGGAGGACCGTTGGGCGCTATGAGGGGCGAACCCAGTTGCCCGAAGTGTGGTGGCCGGGTCAGGGCTCCCGGCCTCTTTGCCGACTCCTGGCAGTGCGATGTGCACGGCACGGTGCACCCGCTGCAGCCCGTGATTCCGCCCAGCGTCGAGGCCCTTCAGGTCGTCGTGCGCCGGGCGCAGGTGCCCGTGTGGATGCCGTGGCCCCTGCCCGTCGGGTGGCTCTTCACCGGGGTCGCCTGTGCCGGGGACGACCGCAGTGGCGGCCGGGCCACCGCCGTCGCCTGCTCCGGGCCCGCGCCGCTCGGCGGTGTGGGGGAACTCGTGCTTGTCGCCGAGGAGTTGGGGGTGGGGCTCGGGGCGCGGTACGCGGGGATCGACGGGCCCGATCCCGGGCCCTCCATGAGTGCGGGGAAGGCCGCGCAGGCCAAGGTGCTTGCCGCCGGGCGGCCCACGGCCATGTGGCATGTGCCGGGGGCGCCCGATGATCGGGCCGTGTTCGCGGGGGAGGCGCGGGGGCTGTGGCTGTGGGCCATCGCCTGGCCCGAGCAGTCGGGGCTCCTCATGTACGACGAGCTTGTCCTCACGGACTTGCGGGACGCCGGGGCCGAGGTCGATCTGGTGCCGTGCGGGGCGCTCTCGCCGCGGCTGCTGATGCCGTAGCGCGGGGCGCCGTCCTTTGCGGGGCGCCCCGGTCCCGCCCCTTTCCCGAAACCGGGGCGCTGCGCCCCCTGGACCCCAGCCACTCGCCCGCCGTGCCGTGCGGGTGGGACCCGCCTCCGCCGGATCGGCGCTGCGCGCCTCGTCCTCAAGTGCCGGACGGGCTGAGATCTCGCCGGGGTCGGCCTGGAGGGTGCCGGGGTGGGCCAGCAGGTCCAGGTGGGGCGGGTGGGTGGGAGAGAGCCTGTCCGGCGATTGAGGACCGGGCGCGCAGCGCCGAGCAGGGGGGCGGGGTGCGGAACGTTAGACTGGGGCGTCCCCCCGTCCGTCCCGAAGAGCGTGGAGCCCCGCGTGCGCATCGACCTGCACACCCACTCCACCGCGTCCGACGGCACCGACACCCCGGCCGAGCTGGTGCGCAACGCCGCCGCGGCCGGTCTGGACGTGGTCGCGCTGACCGACCACGACTCCACCCGCGGCCACGCCGAGGCGATCGCCGCGCTGCCGCCCGGCCTCACCCTCGTCACCGGCGCCGAGCTGTCCTGCCGCCTCGACGGCGTGGGGATGCACATGCTGGCGTACCTCTTCGACCCCGACGAGCCGGAGCTCGCACGCGAGCGCGAACTCGTCCGTGACGACCGCGTGCCGCGCGCCAAGGCGATGGTCGGCAAGCTTCAGGAGCTCGGCGTTGCCGTCACCTGGGAGCAGGTCGCGCGCATCGCCGGGGACGGCTCCGTCGGCCGCCCGCACGTCGCGGAGGCCCTGGTCGAGCTCGGCGTCGTACCGACCGTCTCGGACGCGTTCACGCCCGACTGGCTCGCCGACGGCGGCCGCGCCTACGCCGAGAAGCACGAGCTCGACCCCTTCGACGCGATACGCCTGGTCAAGGCCGCGGGCGGCGTCACGGTCTTCGCGCACCCCGCCGCCGCCCAGCGCGGCAAGGTGGTGCCCGAGTCGGCGATCGCCGAGCTGGCCGCGGCGGGCCTCGACGGCATCGAGGTCGACCACCCCGAACAACTGGCGTACGCGCCCGAGTCCGGCCCCCGGCTGCGCGGCCTCGCCGCCGACCTGGGCCTGCTCGTCACCGGGTCGAGCGACTACCACGGCACGCGCAAGACGTGCGTGCTCGGGGAGTACACCACCGACCCCGAGATCTACGGCGAGATCACGCGCCGGGCGACGGGAGCGTTCCCGGTGCCGGGCGCGGGCGGAGGCCCGTCGGCGTAACGCGCCACCGTCCGCGCATCGCGCCCCCCAGTCCCCGTAACGCTCCACCACCACCGTCCGCGGCACGCGCTGCCGTCGTCCGCGGAACGCGTCCCGGGCCACCGCCCGCTGTTCTGTACGACCCACTCCTGCAAGGCCATCACTGTGTTCGACGTCGCCGTCTTCGGATCCCTCTTTCTCACCCTTTTTGTCATCATGGACCCCCCTGGGGTCACGCCGATCTTCCTCGCGCTGACCGCGGGACGCCCCGCCAAGGTGCAGAAGAAAATGGCCTTCCAGGCCGTGTGCGTGGCCTTCGGGGTCATCGCCGTCTTCGGCATCGTGGGCCAGCAGATCCTCGACTATCTGCATGTCTCCACCCAGGCGCTGATGATCGCGGGCGGTCTGTTGCTGCTCCTGGTCGCGCTCGACCTGCTCACCGGCAAGACCGACGAGCCGCAGCAGACCAAGGACGTCAATGTCGCCCTGGTGCCGCTCGGCATGCCGCTGCTCGCCGGGCCCGGCGCGATCGTGCAGGTGATTCTGGCCGTGCAGCACGCCGACGGCATGGAGCAGGTCTCCGTGTGGGCGGCGATTCTGGCCATCCACGTGGTGCTGTTCGTGGCGATGCGCTTCTCGCTGCTGATCATCCGCGTCATCAAGGACGGCGGTGTGGTCCTGGTGACGCGGCTCGCCGGAATGATGCTGTCGGCGATCGCCGTGCAGCAGATCATCAACGGCGTCACGCAGGTGATCCGCGGCGGTTGAGCCGTGCGGGTGACCGCGACCCACGCACAGAGCCCTGTACGGCACCGGACGCTCCGGTGCCGTACAGGGCTCTGAAGTGTGTGATGAGGCCGTTCGGCGCCGTTATGAGGCCGAGGCGTCGGCCGGACGGATGTAGAGGCGCTGCCCTATGGCGGCGGCTTGCTGCACGATCCGGTTGACGGAGGCGGCGTCCACGACGGTCGTGTCCACGGCGGTGCCGTCGACGTCGTCGAGTCGCATGATTTCGAAGCGCATGGGCTTCTCCCTTCGTCTGGTGATCCTCCTGAAGGAGAACTGCTGGCTACGTAGGGTGCAACGGCTTGACTCCCTCAAACATTCCCTACGCTAAAGAAAATTTTCGCGAGTCTAATGAACGCCTTGTTTCGTGACTGTATCGCGGCTGGTTGTGTTCGCTGAGTGACAGCTACCGGTTGTGCCTGCCGAGTGACGGACGAGACAATGCGTTTCGTATGGACATGGACGAGACCCCTGACGAGTTCGGTGAGTGCACGGCCCGTGAGATCGGTGAGATCACCCTCCGGCTCGAGCGCACCAACGGCCTACTGGAGCGCATGCTCGCCGAGGTCGCGAAGACCCCGTCCACGCACGCGATCTTCGTCGACGCCGGTTATCTGTACGCCGCCGCCGGACGGCTCGCCGCGGGCACCGAGGACCGGCGGTCCTTCGAGCTCGACGCCGAGGCGCTCATCGACGCGCTGATCGACAAGGCGCGCACGATCTTCGCGGACAGCAGGCTGCTGCGGGTGTACTGGTACGACGGCGCGAGACGCCGCATCCACACCTCCGAACAGCAGTCGATCGCCGAGCTCCCCGACGTCAAGGTGCGCCTCGGCAACCTCAACGCCAACAACCAGCAGAAGGGCGTCGACTCGCTGATCCGCAGCGATCTGGAGTCCCTGGCCCGGCACCGCGCCATCAGTGACGCGGCGCTCATCGGCGGCGACGAGGACCTGGTCTCGGCGGTCGAGGCGGCGCAGGGGTACGGCGCCCGCGTCCACCTCTGGGGCATCGACGCGCCCGACGGCCGCAACCAGGCGGAGCCGCTGCTGTGGGAGGTCGACAGCCAGCGCACCTTCGACGCGGACTTCTTCAAGCCGTTCGTGACCCGCCGCCCCGCCGTGCCGTACGAGGGCGCGCAGGCCACGCCCCGGCCCTCACGGGACGACGTGCGCTTCGTCGGCGCCCAGATCTCCGCGAAGTGGCTCTCGGCGCGCGGCCGCGAGGCGCTGGTGGGCCTGCTGCCCGGCCACCCCTACCTGCCCGGGTCCGTCGACCAGGAACTCCTCGTCGAGGCGGAGCGGCTGCTCGACTACTCGCTGCGCGGCCAGTCCGACCTGCGACGGGTGCTGCGGGACGGCTTCTGGGACCACTTACAGAAGTGCTACTGACGACAGCGGTGCCCCGGAGCTAGCGCGGGCTTCCGTCGCGGTGGTCGGCGGCCCGGTCCCAGAAGGCCGCGAGCGCGGCCGCCGTCGCCGCCGGGCGGTCGGTGTTGGGGGAGTGGTTCGCGCCGGTGACCACGGTGCGGTGCGCGCCCAGGCGGCGCGCCATCTCGTCGAGGAGCGGCACGGGCCAGGTGTCGTCGCTCTCGCCGGACACGACGTGCTTGGGCAGGGGTACGGCGGCGAGGTCGTCGACGCGGTCGGGTTCGGCGCACAGTTGTCTGCCGGTGGCGATGAGCTGGGCCGGGTTGTTGCGCAGCCAGCGGGCCCGCAGCGCCGCCGCGTCGGCGCCGCCGCCGTTCGTGTCCACGCTCACGTCCTCCACCGGGTCGAGGGCCTGGATCGCCTCCCACACGACGTCCATCGGGTGCGCCGCGACGGCGTCCGTGAGGAGCGTGGCGCGGGTGCGCTGCGACGGGGAGATACGGGCCGGTCCTGACGCGACCAGGGTCAGCGAGGCGAAGGTGCCCGGCGGCGCCAGGAGGACGGCGGCGCGGGCCACCAGGCCGCCCAGGGAGTGGCCCATCAGGTGCGGCGGGCCCTCGTCCGCGGTGCGGGCGGCTGCCGCCTGGGCCAGGACATCGCGCGCCAACTCGGCCTGGGTGTAAGCCGATTCGTCGTCCGGCCCCGGCGATTCGTACTGCCCCCGGCCGTCGACGGACACGGTGCGGTAGCCCGCGTCGGCGAGGGGGCGGAGCAGGGCGATGAAGTCCTCCTTGCTCCCCGTGTACCCCGGCAGGAGCAGGGCGGTGCCCCTGACCTGGCCGGTCGGGCGGGTGTCGAGCACGGCGAACTCACCGCGCTCCGTCCGCAGCGGGTACGCGAGGGTGCCCTCGGGCGGGGTGAAGGTGGGGGGCCTGCTCATGCCCCCGAGGCTACTGGCCCCTGGGCCTTGGGGGGTGGGCGGTGCCCTTGCCCCGACGTCGAGGGGGGCGTTGGCCTGGGGGTTCCCCTGCTCTTTAAGAGCTTGGGGGAGGGTGGGAGATGGCCGCCGTGGAGCGGGGGAGAGAGACACGACCGCGCCCGGGGGCGGGTGGCCCCCGGGCGCGGGTGGTGGGGTGGCCGCTGGGGCCACCCCGTGGACTAGCTGTCCGAGGCGTCCGCCGACTTACGGGTGCGGCGGCGACGCGGCTTCGCCGGCGCCTCCTCCGCGGCCGGGGCGGCAGCAGCGGCCGGCGCCGACACAGCGGCCGACTCGGCCGCCGCGGAGTCGGCCCCCGCACGCGTCCGACGCCGACGACGCGGCGTACGCGGCGCGGCCTCCTCCGTCACGGCAGCCGCAGCGGCAGCCGGGGCCTCGGACGGCGTCGCCGTCGGCGTGGCCTCGGCGTCGAGGGGCGCACCCGCGCGGGTGCGACGACGACGCCGCGGCGTACGGGCGGGACGCTCGGCCTCCTCGGCCTGCGGCCGGGCCGCGGCACGCTCACCGCGGCGCGGTCCGCCACGCGAGCCGCGCGAGCCCGAGCCACGGGCCCCGGTCTCACCGAGGTCCTCGATCTCCTCCGCGTCGAGCCCGGCACGGGTGCGCTCGGCACGCGGCAGGACACCCTTCGTACCGACGGGGATGCTCAGCTCCTCGTACAGGTGCGGAGAGCTGGAGTACGTCTCGACCGGGTCGTTGAAGCCCAGGTCGAGCGCCTTGTTGATGAGCTGCCAGCGCGGGATGTCGTCCCAGTCGACGAGCGTGATCGCGGTGCCGGAGGCACCGGCGCGGCCGGTGCGGCCGATCCGGTGGAGGTAGGTCTTCTCGTCCTCGGGCGACTGGTAGTTGATGACGTGCGTGACGCCCTCGACGTCGATGCCGCGGGCGGCGACGTCGGTGCAGACGAGCACGTCGACCTTGCCGTTGCGGAAGGCCCGCAGGGCCTGCTCGCGGGCGCCCTGGCCGAGGTCGCCGTGGACGGCGCCGGAGGCGAAGCCGCGACGCTCCAGCTGCTCGGCGATGTCGGCGGCCGTCCGCTTCGTACGGCAGAAGATCATCGCGAGCCCGCGGCCGTCGGCCTGCAGGATGCGGGAGACCATCTCCGGCTTGTCCATGGAGTGCGCGCGGTAGACGAACTGCGCGGTGTTCGCGACGGTGTGGCCCTCGTCGTCCGGCGCGGTGGCGCGGATGTGCGTGGGCTGGGACATGTACCGCCGGGCGAGGCCGATGACGGCGCCCGGCATCGTCGCGGAGAAGAGCATCGTCTGGCGCTTCGCCGGAAGCATGTTGATGATCTTCTCGACGTCGGGCAGGAAGCCCAGGTCGAGCATCTCGTCGGCCTCGTCGAGGACGAGGCACTTGACGTGCTTCAGGTTCAGCTTGCGCTGTCCGGCCAGGTCGAGCAGGCGGCCCGGGGTGCCGACGACGACGTCGATGCCCTTCTTGAGGGCCTCGACCTGCGGTTCGTAGGCACGGCCGCCGTATATGGCGAGGACGCGGATGTTGCGCGCCTTGCCGGCGGTCAGCAGGTCGTTGGTGACCTGCTGGCACAGCTCGCGGGTGGGGACGACGACGAGGGCCTGCGGGGCGTCCGTCAGCTGCTCGGGCGTCGCGCGCCCGGCCTCGACGTCCGCGGGGACGGTCACGCGCTCGAGGAGCGGCAGGCCGAAGCCCAGCGTCTTGCCGGTGCCGGTCTTGGCCTGGCCGATGACGTCGGTGCCGGAAAGGGCAACGGGGAGCGTCATCTCTTGGATGGGGAAGGGGTTGATGATGCCGACGGCCTCAAGGGCTTCGGCTGTCTCGGGAAGAATCCCGAGCTCTCGGAAAGTCGTAGTCAGGGCAATGCCTCTTCTGTGAGACGCGGCGCGAGGCGAACGCTGGGGGTCGTGACCGTGCCGGGGACTGCCGGCCGCCTGCTGGAAAGAGCCGGGCGAGCCGGGTGGTACGGGACCACTGCCGACGCTCGAGCGCTCACACCGCTGAGGGGGTCCCTCCGCTTGCCGTACGCACGGTGCGTACGCCCTGGAGGGCTGTCTGGTCGGAGCCGATCGGGCCACCGACCGGGCATCCTCATTCATGCGGCCCGTCGAATATTCGGCGGGCGCATTACCACTGTACCCCGGAATCTCGCATGCGTGTCCGGCGAATTCCTCACGTTGCTGTCGTCACAGTGGTTGACCAGGCCCTTACGCCATCCGGTGGGCGGGCTATTGTGCGCTTCATGGAGACGCCTGACACCGCCGCGCAGCCCCCCGAAGAGACCGGATCCGCCGCCCCCACCGGGGTCGCCGCCCAGGACTGGAAGACAGCCTCCGCCGACCCGCAGTACCGCGCCGCCGTCGTGGACCTGCTCGGCGCGCTTGCCTACGGCGAGCTCGCCGCGTTCGAGCGGCTCGCGGAGGACGCGAAGCTGGCGCCGACCCTCGGCGACAAGGCGGAGCTGGCGAAGATGGCGTCGGCGGAGTTCCACCACTTCGAGCGGCTGCGGGACCGGCTCGCGGCGGTCGGCGAGGAGCCGACGGCGGCGATGGAGCCGTTCGTCGAGGCGCTCGACGGCTTCCACCGCCAGACGGCGCCGTCCGACTGGCTCGAAGGCCTGGTCAAGGCGTACGTCGGCGACTCGATCGCGAGTGACTTCTACCGAGAGGTCGCGGCCCGCCTCGACGGGGACACCCGCAGCCTGGTGCTCGGCGTCCTCGACGACACCGGCCACGCCAGCTTCGCCGTGGAGAAGGTGCGGGCCGCGATCGACGCCGACCCGCGCGTCGGCGGGCGGCTCGCGCTGTGGGCCCGACGGCTGATGGGCGAGGCCCTCTCGCAGTCGCAGCGGGTCGTCGCCGACCGGGACGCCCTGTCGACGATGCTGGTCGGCGGGGTCGCGGACGGGTTCGACCTGGCGGAGGTCGGCCGGATGTTCTCGCGGATCACCGAGGCGCACACGAAGCGGATGGCGGCGCTGGGGCTTGCCGCCTGACCCCTGACGCCTGGTTCCGCTCCGCCGTCAGGCAGGGACCTGGCGGCGGTGCAGGCGGCGGGTGGGGCGAAGCAGCAGGGAAAGCAGTGCGGCCGATACGGCCAGGGCTCCGACCAGGGTCGCGGGGCTGCTCCCCGGACCCAGCGCCATGTGCGTGATGAACGCTCCGATCAGCGCTCCGCCCACGCCGGTCGCGAGCACCAGCGTCCGTGCGGGCAGCCGGTGCGGCAGGCGGCGGGCGGTCGCCCAGGCGAGGGCCAGGCCGATCAGTGCGGAGCCGAGTGCTTCGAGGATCACGGTGTGTTCCCTCCCTCGTGGCCAGGTGCAAAACGGTCGTAGCCGGTCTTACCCCCGGCTGCCGGAACGCAACCCTCCATACTCACCGCGCACCGGAGCGCGGGACGGCGGTGAACTCGGCGCACCCGCCACGGAGTCGACGCGGACGACGGAGTGAATGGCGCGCGGACGACAGAGTGGATGGCGCGCGGACGACGGAACGAACGGCGCGCGAATGGCGGAAGGGCCCGGAGGCGATGCCTCCGGACCCTTCCGTCGTCTCGCGTGCGGCCCTACAGGGCGCCGAAGCCCACCTTGCGCACGGTCGGCTCGCCGATCTCCACGTACGCGAGGCGGTCGGCCGGCACCAGGACCTTGCGGCCCTTGTCGTCCGCCAGAGTCAGCAGCTGGGCCTTGCCCGACAGGGCGTCGGCCACCGCGCTCTCGACCTCCTCGACGCTCTGACCGCTCTCCAGAACGATCTCGCGAGGCGCGTGCTGCACGCCGATCTTGACCTCCACGCTTTGTCCCTCCGACGGTCAGTGATGTGCGCGGTCGCCCGCGCCGTACCCAGCACAGATTAGCCCGGAGAGGGGACAGGATCGGTTCCGGCCGTGCACGCCAGGAGCGAACACGGCGGCCGCGGAGGACGGGAACAAACGCGCGGTCAGTGACCTTCGGAGCCGTGCAGCGGGAAGCCCGCGATGCCGCGCCAGGCCAGCGAGGTGAGCAGCTGCACCGCCTTCTCGCGCGGGACACCGCCGTCGCTGTGCAGCCAGTAGCGCGCGACGACCTGGGAGAGGCCGCCGAGCCCCGAGGCCAGGAGCATCGACTCGGACTTGGAGAGGCCGGTGTCCTCCGCGATGACCTCGCAGATCGCCTCCGCGCACTCCAGGGTCACCTTGTCGACGCGCTCGCGGACCGCGGGCTCGTTCGTCAGGTCCGACTCGAAGACCAGGCGGAACGCGCCGCCGTCGTCCTCGACGTACCCGAAGTAGGCGTCCATCGTCGCGCCGACGCGCTGCTTGTTGTCCGTCGTCGACGCGAGCGCCGCGCGCACCGCCTGCAGCAGGTTCTCGCAGTGCTGGTCGAGCAGGGCCAGATAGAGGTCGAGCTTGCCGGGGAAGTGCTGGTACAGCACCGGCTTGCTGACGCCGGCCCGCTCGGCGATGTCGTCCATGGCCGCCGCGTGGTACCCCTGGGCGACGAAGACCTCCTGGGCCGCGCCCAGAAGCTGATTGCGTCGGGCACGGCGCGGCAGGCGTGTGCCCCGCGGGCGCGCCGCCTCTGTCTGCTCGATGGCTGTCACGCCGCCTCCCAAAGTCGTCCTTGTGCTGCGGTGTGCGCCGCGACGCCATCGTACTTTTCGGTAACTGTGATGTGCGCGGTACGAGCGCAGAATTTCACGGACTGGATGCCCTCAACAGATCCGCGCAGCCGTGCGTAGCAGGGCAAACACGGGCAGCTGTGTGTTTGTCGGCGCCTCGGATCAGCGGTAGTCGTCCTCGTCGAGGGACACCACGCGCGCCTGTTCGGCCACATCGGCCTCGTTGGCCGCGCCCGGGTCGACGTCCTGGAGGGAGTCGTCCCGCTCGGGGCTGAGGTCGGCGTGCTGCTCGGCGGCGTCCGCCTCGGGGGTCTCCGCGCTGCTCTCGCCCCCGGTCTCGTCGTCCTGGAAGGTCTCGGGGTCGCTGGGGTCGACGTTCATGTGGACTCCTAGGCTCGCTTGCCTACGAGCCTAGGGAAGACGTGCGGGGGCCGCTACGCGATCTGTACGGGATCTGTGATGCCGAACACGCGATCCCACGCGTGATCGTCTCGTAACATTGCCCGCATGCCTTCGACCGAGTTGCCGCCCGTGCTGGCCGCTGCCGCCGCTCCCAAGCCGGGCGCCGTCGCCGTCGCCGAGGGCGAGCGGCTCGCCTCGGTCGCGCTGCCCGGACTCACGCTGAACGTGCGCTCGCGCCCGTCGGTGCGCTCCGGACTGCCGCCCGCGCTGTACGTGCACGGGCTCGGCGGGTCCTCGCTGAACTGGTCGGCGCTGATGCCGCTGCTCGAGGACGTCGTGGACTGCGAGGCCCTTGACCTGCCCGGCTTCGGGGACTCGCCGCCGCCGGACGACGGCGACTACTCGGTCACCGGGCACGCGCGCGCGGTCATCCGCCACCTCGACGCCCGTGGGCGCGGCCCCGTGCACCTGGTGGCCAACTCGATGGGCGGCGCCGTGTCGACGCGCGTCGCCGCGGTCCGGCCGGACCTGGTGCGCACGCTCACGCTGATCTCGCCCGCGCTGCCCGAGCTGCGGGTGCAGCGCACGGCGATGCCCACGGGGCTGCTCGCCGTGCCCGGCATCGCGGGCCTGTTCACGCGGCTCAGCAGGGACTGGACGGCCGAGCAGCGGGTGCGCGGGGTGCTCGGGCTCTGTTACGGCGATCCGGGGCGGGTCACGCCCGAGGGCTTCCGGGCGGCCGTGCGCGAGATGGAGCGGCGCCTCGCCCTGCCGTACTTCTGGGACGCGATGGCGCGGTCGGCCCGGGGCATCGTGAACGCGTACACCCTCGGTGGCCAGCACGGCCTGTGGCGGCAGGCCGAGCGGGTGCTCGCGCCGACCCTGCTCGTGTACGGCGGCCGGGACCTGCTCGTGTCGTACCGGATGGCGCGCCGGGCGTCGGCCGCCTTCCGTTACTCCCGGCTGCTCACGCTGCCGGACGCGGGGCACGTGGCGATGATGGAGTATCCGGAGACCGTGGCCGCAGCGATTCGTGAACTTCTGGCCGATACAGGGGAGTTGGCCGGTCCGGATGAGTTGAGCGAGACGCCTGGTGTG
The DNA here is from genome assembly GCF_055594065.1 of Streptomyces sp. NPDC040610. Classification (NCBI taxonomy): domain Bacteria; kingdom Bacillati; phylum Actinomycetota; class Actinomycetes; order Kitasatosporales; family Streptomycetaceae; genus Streptomyces; species Streptomyces sp. NPDC040610. Next base: position 851,778 of record NZ_JBVIXA010000001.1, read on the forward strand.
CGCGATGGTGGCCGTGTGAGTGACCATCGCGATTCGGGTTCGAGGAGCTGAGGCGCCGCGTGGGACGTCATAGCCGCCGCGGCCCGGCCGCCACTTCGGACACCACCGGCACCTCCGGCATAGGGGGCGCGACCCCCAGGCCCCTGCCGAACCAGGCACCTCAGCCGAACCAGGCACCCCCGTCGGCCCCGGCCGCCCCCGCGCAGGGCGGCGGCTCCGGCCGTCGCAGACGCGGCACGGCCCCCGACGGCACGCCCCCGCACGGCATCCCGCAGCACACGCCTCCGCACGGCGACCCGGCGCACACGCCCGCCCACGGCTTCCCGCAGCACACGCCCCCGCACGGCCTGCCCCGACAGGCCCCGCAGGGCGCCGATCCCGCGCACACCCCGGCCCACGGCTTCCCCCAGCACACACCCCCGCACGGAGTGCCTCAGCACACACCCCCGCACGGCGTGCCCCAGCACACCCCGCCGCACGGCGTCCCCCGCCAGACCCCGCCCGGCGGCACCCCGCGCGTGCGCGGCGGGCACCCCGAGCAGCGGGAGGCCGGGGGCGGCTGGGGCGAGGTCGGCGGCGCCGGGCCCCGGATGGGGGCCGGGTACGGTGTCGTGCCGCCGGGGACGCGCGGGCCCGGTGCGCCCGGGCCCCGGCCCGACTACGTGGACGCCTTCGACGGCTCCGGCGCGCGCGGTGACCTCGGCGAACTCGACGACGCCGACCTCTTCGCCGCCCGTGCGGCGGCCCCGCGGCGCACCCCGCCCCGCGACCCGTACGAGTCCGTGACGGTCTGGGAGTCCGACGGCTTCGACGGCGGTGACGGCGGTGATGCCGACGACGACGCCGACCCGTACGGCGACGACGACGGCGGGCCCGACGCCCGTATCGCCAAGGGTCGGGAGAAGAACCGCGCCCGCACGGTCACCGGCATCGCCGCCGCGGCCGTCACCACCGTCCTCGCCGTCATCGTGGCCGGTCAGGTCGCCGACGGCGGAGGCGACGACAGCTCGCCCGCCCGGGCCGCGGACAAGGGCGGCGACACCCGCGACGGCCGCGACCCGGCGTCCCGCTCGGACGACCGGCCGACGCCTGCCAAGCCCGCGCCGCCCCGCCCGGCGACGTACGACGAGAAAATGGGCAAGAAATACCCGCTGGACGCGAAGCTCGCCGCGTCCGGGGATTTCGACGCCGTCCGCGGATTCGACAGGGCGCCGGGCAAGGGGCAGAAATTCCGCTACCGCGTCGACATCGAGAAGGGCATGGGTCTTGACGGCGGCCTGTTCGCGCAGGCCGTGCAGAAGACCCTGAACGACAAGCGGAGTTGGGCGCACGGCGGCGGCCGCACCTTCGAGCGGATCTCCTCCGGGAAACCCGACTTCGTCATTACGCTGGCCAGCCCTGTGACCACCGCGAAATGGTGCGCCAAATCCGGACTCGACACGCTCCAGCAGAATGTGTCCTGCGATTCCGCGTCGACCGAACGCGTCATGATCAACGCCTATCGGTGGGCCCGCGGCGCCAAGACCTACGGCGACCGCATCCACCCGTACCGGCAGATGCTCATCAACCACGAGGTCGGCCACCGGCTCGGCTACGGCCACGTCGACTGCCGCCGCGACGGCGAGCTGGCGCCGGTCATGCAGCAGCAGACCAAGTTCCTCGACCACGACGGAATCCGCTGCAAGGCCAACCCCTGGGCGTTCCCGGAGAGTTGAGCCGACGTCGGCACCGGTACGGGGGACGAACCGGGCATCGCGTTGACTTTCCGCGCGGCATCGTCCATATTTCTCCGCATGTCGATCCGTCACGCCTCCGTGAGCGCCGCCCTTGAGCTGGCGCTGTTCGGCGTGACCGCGCTCTGCGTGGCCGACATTCACTGTCGCTGACGCCCGCCCCCGGCGAGTGCGTCGCTTCTGCTTCGTTTTTCCCGGCTCTGCCGCAATTCTCCCCGCCGTGTGCCCGAACCGTCCTCGGGCGGTGCGCGCGGCGGTCCGCGGCGGGCCCGAAGCCGCGCTCGGCGTGCGTCGCCCTGGGTGGGCTCTCGCGAATCCTTGAATCTTTCTCTTTCGCTTTCCGAGAGGCACTCCGATGCGTCTGCGTCGTCAGAAGTCCGTCATATCCCGTCGCGTGGCAGTGGCGTCCGCCACCTTGGTCGTGCTGTCCCTCGGCGCCGCCGCCTGCGCGGGCCCGGACGACAAGAACGAGGCGGGCGGCGGCGGCAAGCCCCAGAAGGGCGGCACGCTCACCGTCCTCAACAGCAGCCCGCAGAACGACTTCGACCCGGCGCGCCTCTACACCTCCGGCGGCGGCAATGTACCGAGCCTCGTCTTCCGCACCCTGACCACCCGCAACCGCGAGGACGGCGCCGAGGGCACCAAGGTCGTCCCGGACCTCGCCGAGGGCCTCGGCAAGCCGAGCAAGAACGCCACGGTGTGGACGTACAAGATCAAGAAGGGGGTCAAGTTCGAGGACGGCACGCCGGTCACGACCAAGGACATCAAGTACGGCATCGAGCGCTCCTTCGCCGCCGAACTGTCCGGCGGCGCGCCCTTCCTGCGGGACTGGCTCATCGGCGGCGACAAGTACCAGGGCCCCTACAAGGACAAGAAGGGCCTGGACTCCGTCGAGACGCCGGACGACCACACGATCGTCTTCCGGCTGAACAAGCCCGTCGGCGACTTCGACTACGTGGCCACGCAGACCTCCTTCGCGCCCGTCCCGAAGGCCAAGGACAAGGGCACCAAGTACGAGGAGCACCCGGTCTCGACCGGCCCCTACAAGGTCGTCAAGAACAGCGGCGACGGCGAGCGGCTCCAGCTGGAGCGCAACCCGCACTGGTCCGCGAAGACCGACGCCGAGCGCAAGGCGTACCCCGACAAGATCGACGTGCGCTCCGGCCTCAACTCCTCCGTCATCAACCAGCGGCTCTCCGCGAGCCAGGGCGCCGACGCCGCCGCGATCACCACCGACACCAACCTCGGGCCCGCCGAGCTCGCCAAGGTCAGCGGCGACAAGAAGCTCGCCGCGCAGGTCGGCACCGGCCACTTCGGCTACACCAACTACCTCGCCTTCAACCCGAAGGTGAAGCCGTTCGACGACCCGAAGGTCCGCCAGGCCATCGCCTACGCCGTCGACCGCACCTCGGTCATAAACGCCGCCGGCGGCTCCTCGCTCGCCGAGCCCGCCACCACGTTCCTGCCGAACCAGGAATCCTTCGGATACACGAAGTTCGACCACTTCCCGGCGGGCGCCTCCGGCAACGCCGAGAAGGCCAAGGAGCTTCTGAAGGCGGCCGGTCACAAGGACGGCCTGACCATCACGCTCACGCACTCCAACGACAAGAACTTCGAGACCAGCCCGGAGATCGCCACCGCCCTCCAGGACGCCCTGAAGAAGTCCGGCATCACCGTCAAGCTCCAGGGCCTGGAGGACAACGACTACGAGGACAAGGTCCACGACGCCAAGGACGAGCCCGGCCTGTTCCTCGCCCACTGGGGTGCCGACTGGCCCTCCGGCGGCCCCTTCCTCGCCCCGATCTTCGACGGCCGCCAGATCGTCAAGGACGGCTACAACTTCAACTCCAGCTTCCTGAACGACAAGTCGGTCAACCAGGAGATCGACGAGATCAACAAGCTGACCGACCACGCCGCCGCCGCGAAGCGCTGGGGCGCCCTCGACAAGAAGATCGGCGCCAAGGCCCTGAACGTGCCGCTGTTCCACCCCGTCTACAAGCGCCTGTACGGCAAGGACGTCAAGAACGTCGTGATCAGCGACTGGACGGGTGTCCTCGACATCTCCCAGACCGCGGTCAAGTAGTCGGAACCCAGCACGGATTCAGGTCGTTCCATGAGTGAGGCCCTCCTGGCCCCGGAGACCTCGGGGGCGGACGTCACCACGGCGTCCGCCCCCGCCTCCGGAGCCCGTCAGTTCTGGCGGCGACTGCGCACGCAGCGCGCCGCCCTCGTCGCGGCGGCCGTCGTCGCCCTGCTCGTCCTGGTGGCGCTCGCCGCGCCCCTGCTCACCGCCCTGGCGGGCCAGGACCCCACCACGTACCACCCCGACCTCGTCGACTCCGCCCGCGGCGGCGTGCCCGTCGGCTCGTTCGGCGGGATCGACGGCGACCACTGGCTCGGCGTCGAACCGCAGACCGGGCGCGACCTGTTCGCCCGGCTCGTGTACGGCGCCCGGGTGTCCCTCGGCGTCGCCGCCGTCGCCACCGTGCTGCAGGTCGCCCTCGGTGTCGTCGTCGGCCTCGCCAGCGGGCTCGGCGGGCGCTGGCTCGACCAGGCCCTCAGTCGCGCCACCGACGTCATGGTGGCGCTGCCCGTGATGGTCCTCGCGCTCGCGCTGCTCGCCGTGGTGCCGAGCGGCTTTCCGCGTCCGGTGCTGGTCGCGCTGGTCATCGGGTTCGTGGGCTGGGGCGGGATCGCGAAGGTCGTACGCGCCAAGACCATCTCGCTGAAGTCGCTCGACCACGTGGCGGCGGCCCGGCTCAGCGGCTGGGGCGGGGTGCGGATCGCCCGCCGCGAGCTGCTGCCCGCGCTCGCCGCACCCGTCATCACGTACGCCGCGCTGCTCGTCCCCACGAACATCACCGTCGAGGCGGCCCTGTCCTTCCTCGGCGTCGGCGTGAAGCCGCCCACCGCGTCCTGGGGACAGATGCTGACCTCGGCCGACGTCTGGTACCAGGCGGCCCCGCAGTACCTGCTGCTGCCCGCCGCCGCCCTGTTCGTGACCGTGCTCGCGCTGACCGTCCTCGGCGACGGGGTGCGCACCGCGCTCGACCCGCGCGCGGCGTCCCGGCTGCGGATCGGCACCGGACGGAAGCGGGAGGACGGCTCGTGACCACGACCACTTCCACCCCGACCCCCGCCCCCGCCCCCGCCAAGTCTTCCGGTTTCACCGGCGGGTTCGGCGGCCTCCTCGGGTTCCTCGGCGGCGGCTTCACCGGCTTCGTCGCACGCCGGGTCCTCGGTGTCGTCGTCACGCTCTTCGTGCTGTCGGTCGTCATTTACGCCGTCTTCTACGTAGCGCCCGGCGACGTCGCCCAGATCACCTGCGGCCCGCGCTGCTCGCCCGCCCAGGTGCAGCAGGTCTCGGACCAGCTCCGGCTCGACGACCCGCTGTACACGCGGTACGTGGACTTCCTGCGCGGCATCCTCGTGGGCCACGACTACTCCACCGGCACCGGCGTGCTGCACTGCGAAGCGCCCTGCCTCGGCCTGTCGTACCAGACCGACCAGCAGGTCACCGAGCTGATCGTGAACAAGGTGCCCGTCACCGGCTCGCTCGCCCTCGGCGCCATGGTGCTGTGGCTGATCCTCGGCGTCGGCACCGGCGTCCTGTCCGCCTGGCGGCGCGGCCGTCCCACCGAGCGGATCCTGACCGCCGTCACCCTCGCGGGCACGGCCACGCCCGTGTTCGTGATCGGCCTGATCCTGATGATCCTGGTCTGCGGCCAGCTGCAGTGGCTGCCGTTCCCGCAGTACGTGCCGTTCATGGACGACCCGCAGCAGTGGGCGTGGAACCTGCTCCTGCCCTGGGTGTCGCTCGCGCTCATCGAAGCCGCCAAGTACGCCCGGCTGACGCGCGCCTCGATGCTGGAGACGCTCGCCGAGGACCACGTGCGGACCTTCCGCGCGTACGGCGTCAAGGAGCGGTCCATCGTCGGGCGGCACGCCCTGCGCGGCGCGCTCGCCCCCGTGATCGCGCTCACCGCCAACGACTTCGGGACGATGTTCGGCGGCGCGCTGCTCACCGAGACGCTGTTCGGCCTGCCCGGGCTCGGTCGCGAACTCGTGCACGCGGTCCGGGTCGTCGACCTGCCGGTGGTCGTCGGCATGGTCATGGTCACCGGCTTCTTCGTGGTCCTTGCCAGTGCCGTCGCGGATGTGCTGTACGCGGTGGCCGACCGACGGGTGGTGCTGTCATGAGCCTTGTCCAAGTGGACGAGCTGAGCGTCGAGTTCGGCGACGTGCGTGCCGTGGACTCGGTCTCCTTCACGCTGGAGCGCGGCGGCGCCCTCGGCCTCGTCGGCGAGTCCGGATCCGGCAAGTCGACCGTCGCGTCCGCGCTGCTCGGGCTCCACCGGGACACGGGCGCCCGCGTGACGGGCTCCGTGCGCGTCGGCGGCACCGACGTCGGCGCGGCCACGGACGCCGAACTGCGCAGGCTGCGCGGCCCGGTCGCCGCGATGGTCTTCCAGGACCCGCTGTCCTCCCTCGACCCGTACTACGCGGTGGGCGACCAGATCGCCGAGGTGTACCGGACGCACGCCAAGGCCTCCCGGCGCGCCGCCCGGGCCCGGGCCGTCGAGGTGCTCGACCGCGTCGGGATCCCCGACGCGCCGCGCCGCGCCCGCTTCCGGCCGCACGAGTTCAGCGGCGGCATGCGCCAGCGCGCCCTGATCGCCATGGCGCTCGCCTGCGAACCCGAACTGCTCATCGCCGACGAGCCGACGACCGCCCTGGACGTGACCGTGCAGGCGCAGATCCTCGACCTGCTGCACGGGCTGCGCGAGGAGACCGGCATGGGGCTGCTCCTGGTCACGCACGACGTGGGGGTCGCGGCGGAGAGCACTGACGACGTGCTCGTCATGCGGCACGGGCACGTCGTCGAGCGCGGCGGCGTCGCCGATGTCCTGTCGGCGCCGCGGGAGTCGTACACCCGGCAGCTCCTCGGCGCCGTGCCCCGGGTGGACGCCGTCCGCGAGGAGCGCTCCGGCGACCTCGGCGACGTGGTGGTCGAGGCCGACGGGCTGCGGCGCGACTTCGGCCGCGGCAAGAAGGCCTTCGCGGCCGTCGACGGGGTGTCGCTCAGCGTGCGGCGCGGCGAGACGCTCGGCGTCGTCGGCGAGAGCGGCAGCGGCAAGACGACGCTCGGTCGGATGCTCGTCGGCCTCCTCGAACCGACGGCCGGGCAACTCCGCTACGGGGGTGCGGAGAAGCAGGCCAAGGGCGTCGTGCCGGGTGTGCAGATGGTGTTCCAGGACCCCGTCGCCTCGCTCAACCCGCGCCGCTCGGTCGGCGAGTCCATCGCCGACCCGCTGCGGGCGCGGGGCGACCGCGACGAGGACGCGATCCGCACCCGCGTCCGCGACCTGATGACGCGGGTCGGCCTCGACCCCGCGCACTACGGCCGCTACCCGCACGAGTTCAGCGGCGGCCAGCGCCAGCGCGTCGGCATCGCCAGGGCGCTCGCCGCCGAGCCCCGCCTCATCGTGTGCGACGAACCGGTCTCCGCCCTGGACGTCACCACACAGGCGCAGGTCACGGCGCTCCTCGCCGAACTGCAGCGGGAGCTGGGGCTCGCCCTCGTCTTCGTCGCGCACGACCTGGCGGTGGTGCGTCAGGTCAGCGACAAGGTCGCGGTGATGCGGCGCGGGCGGATCGTCGAGTACGGGTCCGTGGACGAGGTCTACGGAAATCCTCAGGACCCGTACACCCGCCAGCTGCTCGCCGCCGTGCCCGCGCTCGACCCGGCGGCCGCGCAGGAGCGGCGGGCGGCGCGTCGGCGCGTGGCGGCCGCCGCACGGGCGGCGCGCGCGGCGGACACGGAGGGCGCAGAGAGCGCGGAGGGTGGCGACGGCGGCGGCACCGGGAAGGAGCTGGCCGCAGCGTGACACTCCGTGAGGGTGTGCCGGGTGGATTCTGGGCTCTTGCGGCTTTTGCTGTGCTGTAAGCCGGTCGTAGGTCCGCTATAGCGCGACGGAACGCGACCGGCGCGGGAAAGTTACGGCTCTTCACCCCTTCTGGTGGCGCGATGGACAACCGTCCGTCGCGCCACCGTCATGTCCGCATACCTTCGTCCCGCTGCGAGCCGCCGGTCCAACGGCGGCTCCCCATATGGGAGATCGGGGGTGCACGCGTGCGCATAGGACTGCTTACGGAGGGTGGTTATCCGTATGTGGACGGTGAGGCCAGGCTCTGGTGCGACCGGCTCGTGCGCGGGCTCGGGCAGCATGAGTTCGACGTGTACGCGCTGAGCCGGAGCGAACGGCAGGAGGCGCGCGGGTGGGTGGCGCTGCCGCCGCAGGTGCGTCGGGTGCGGAGCGCTCCGCTGTGGGGAGTGGGGGGTTCGGCGGCCGGGGGCGAGGTGGGGTCCGGGGGCGGGTCCGGGTCCGGGCTCGGCGGTGGGTCCGGGTTCGGCTCTGGTTCCGGGTTCGGCTTCGGGCGGCGGGTGCGGCGGAGGTTCGCCGAGAGCTTCAGTGAGCTGGCGTGGGTGGTGTGTTCGGAGGCCGGCACGGAGCCGGGAAGCGGGGCGGGCCCGGGGGAGCGGAACAGCTCCGGCCAGTTGGCGGACCGTTTCGGCAGTGCGTTGTACGAGCTCGCCGACCTTGCCCATGACGTGGGAGGCCTGGGCGGTGCCCTGCGCTCCGAGGTCGCCGTGCGCGCCCTGGAGGGCGCCTGCCGCGCGCCGGGCGCGTTGCGCGCCGCGCGCGCCGCCCGCGTACCGGATCTCCTCGCCGTCGCGGACCGCCTGGAGCGCGTGCTGCGCCCGCTGTCCCTCGACTGGTACGGGGACGATGAGCTGGGCGCGGTCGACGTCTGCCACGCCACGGCGGGCGGCGGCGCCGCGCTGCCCGGGCTGCTCGCCAAGCACTTCGCGGGGGTGCCGCTGCTGGTCACCGAGTACGGGGTGCAGCTTCGGGCGCACTATTTGGCTGGTGCTGGTGCTGGTGCTGGTGCTGGTGCTGGTGCTGGTGCTGGTGTGGGTTTCGGGGCCGGGGCCGGGGCCGGGGCCGGGGCCGGTGGTGGCGGGGGCGCCGACGTGGGCCTCGCGGCGCCCGCCCGTGCCCTGCTCGCCTCCTTCCACGGCCGCCTCGCCGCCGAGGTGTACCGGCAGGCCGCCCTCATCACCCCCGGCAACGCGCACGCGCGCCGCTGGCAGGAACGGTGCGGCGCGGACCGGGCCAAGCTGCGCACGGTCTACCCCGGACTGCCCGCGGCCCGCTTCGGCGAGGTCGGCGAGCGGGAGGACCCGGGCGAGCCCGAGACCCTGATCTGGGTCGGCCGCGTCGAGCCCGCGAAGGACCTGATCTCGCTCCTGCACGCCTTCGCCGAGGTCCGCAAGGAGGAGCCCAAGGCGCGCCTGCGCATAGTCGGCGCCCTCGCGGACGGCCCGGAGGCGGCCGCGTACCTCGCGCACTGCCGCGCCCTCGCCGCGCAGCTCTTCCCCGACGAGGCGGACGGCGCGCACGCGGTCGGCGACAACCCCGTGTCCTTCGAGGAGATCGGCGGACCGGAGCTGCCCGACCTCCCGGACGCGTACGCGGCGGCCGGTGTGGTCGTCCTGTCCAGCGTCGTCGAGGGCTTCCCGATCAGCCTCATCGAGGCGATGCTCTGCGGGCGCGCGACCGTCTCGACGGACGTCGGCGCCGTGGTCGAGGTCATCGGCGGCACGGGGCTCGTGGTGCCGCCGCGCAATCCCCGGGCGCTCGCGCAGGCGTGCGTGACGCTTCTGCGCGACCCCGAGCGCCGTGCGCGCCTGGGGGCGGCGGCCCGGGCACGGGCACTGGAACTCTTCACCGTCGAGCAGAACCTCACAGCATTTAACGGCATTTACCTGGAGATCGTCTCGCACTGCCCGGTCCGCCGCGACGCCCTGAACGAGGCGGGCGAGCCCGTGCCGTTCGCGCGCCCCGCCGAGGCGTACGTGCCGGGGCGGTGGGCTGTCGGCGGCGCGGTGGACAGCGGGACGGGCGGGGCTGTCGGTACGTCCGGGGCGCCCTGGCCCGCCGGAGCGTCCGGTGTGCCCGCGTCCGCCCCCGCGCCCGCGCCGAGCTGGGTCGCGGCGCGACAACAGGGCGGCGGGCGGCCCGGGTTGGGGCTCGGGTTCAGGGAGGCGCTGTCATGACGGGGTGGCCGGAACGGTCGGTGGATGTGCCTCGGGCGCCCGGCGGCGTGGGCGGGTGGGACGCCCGGTCGGCGGAGTTGGCGGGCGGGGTGGCGGCAGGTGCGGCGGCGGGCGCGGGGGAGGGCGAGCCCGGTTCGGGCGGTGGAGCAGCTCCCGTAGGGGCCCCCGCACCGGCTCCCGTATGGAATCCCGCACCGGCCTCCGCACCGGCCCCCGTGCGGAATCCCGCACCGGCTCCCGTACAGGATCACGTAACGGCTCCCCTGCGGAATCCCGCACCGACCCCCGTACAAGATCCCGCACCGGCCCCCGCATCCCCCGCGCCCCCCGCCCGACCGTCCGCGATCACCCCCCGCCGCGGCCCCGCCGACCCGGTGAAGGCGCTGATGCACCGTCACCGTGAGCTGTGCGAGCGCGCAGTGGACCCGCTGGAGATCGCGGCGGGCCTGGAGGCGCACGGGGTCACCGACCGGACGGCCGCGCGGTTCCGGCACCGCGATGTGTTCGCGCTCGCGGAGGAGATGTACGCGCGCGTGCCGCAGGACAGCGCGGAGTGGGACGCCCTCGCCGACGACTCGTACGCGGTACGCGGTGACACCGCCGCTCACGTCCCGCCCGGGTGGGCCGTGTTCGCGCTGCTGCCCGGCGCGGCCTGCGCCCTCGCCGTCGCGGGGCTCGGCCTGGCCGAGGGGCGCCCGCGCCTCGCGGTGCTGCTCGGCGGTGCCCTCGCCGTGGCGGCGACCGCCGCGATCGCCCTGCGGTGCGGCCCGCTGCGCGCCGCGCTCCCCGCCACCCGGCCCACGCACCCATGGGTGGGCTGGCTCCTCGGGTACGCCCTGCTCGGCGACGGACTGCTGCGGGCGGCCGTGTCCGGCGGCCCCGACGGGCCCTGGGCGCCGTCGACCGCTGCGGCGCTCGTCCTCGCGGGCGCCGTCGCCCCCGGAGCGTGGTGCGCGCGGCTCTTCGCGGTTCGGGCGGGCGGCAGCCTCGGCACGAGCCGCGGCCTCGCCGAATTCGCCGCCTCCGTACGCCCGTTGCTGATCGTCGTGTTCGCGCTGTTCCTGGGCGCGGTCGGCGCACTGGTCACCGGCGTGCGGGCGCTGCCCGTGCCGGGCCCGGGCACGGCACTCTCGGCGGTCGGGGCCGGTGCGCTGGCCGCGCTGCTGTGGCTCGGCCGGATGCTGCGCGCCCACGGCTCGCGGCGCGCGCCCGCCCTCGTGTACGCGACGGTCGGCGCCGCGCAGGCCCTGGCGGTGGCCCTGTTGTTCGCGGGCCGCCTGCCGGGCTGCGGGTTCCTCGCGGCGCCGGTGGAGGGCCTGGTCGACGCGGCGGGGACGGGGACGCTCGCCGCGCTCACCTGCGCCACGGGTGCCGCGGTGCTGCTGGCGCGCGCGGTCCGGGTCCTGGGGCGGGCCTCCGCCCACGCAGTGGCGGAGGGGGTCCGATGAGCGCCCCTGCGCGGGCCTCCGTGGCCGAGAGGGCGGGCGGGGGCGCCATGACCGGGGCGGCCGCCGCGGCCGACCTGGCCGTCCCCCACCGCGACCACCCAGGGCGGCGCCACCCGAACGCGCCCCACCAGCCCCACTCGACGCGGTGGCCGCACCAAGACCACCAGCCCCACCACCCCCCGCCCCGACTCCTTGGCCGGACCGCCCCAGCCACCTCACCTGACTCACCTGGCCCGGCCGCCCTACCCAGCCTCTCCGGCTCACCCAGCCCGCCCACCCCGTAAGACCACGAACTTCCCCGCACTCGGCAACACCCGAAGGAGAACCCCAGATGACCACCCCCACCCACCGAGCGTCCGTCCCGGGAGCCGTCCGATGAGGGTGCTGCTGATCGGAGCCAACGGATACCTCGGCCGCTTCGTCGCCGACCGGCTGCTCGCCGACCCGGCCGTGCAGCTCACCGCGCTCGGCCGGGGCGACGACTCGGACGTACGGTTCGACCTCGCCAACGGCAGCCCCGGTGCGCTCACCCGCTTCCTGGACGCCGTGCACCCGGGCGTCGTCATCAACTGCGCCGGTGCCACCCGCGGCGGCGCCCGCGAGCTGACCCGGCACAACACCGTCGCCGTCGCCACCGTCTGCGAGGCCCTGCGCCGCAGCGGCTGCGGCGCCCGCCTGGTGCAGCTCGGCTGCGGCGCCGAGTACGGCCCGAGCCAGCCCGGCTCGTCGACGGCCGAGGACGCCGTCCCCCGGCCCGGCGGCCCGTACGGCGTCAGCAAGCTCGCCGCCACCGAACTCGTCCTCGGCTCCGGCCTCGACGCCGTCGTCCTGCGGGTCTTCTCGCCCGCAGGGCCCGGCACCCCCGCCGGATCACCGCTCGGCCGCCTCGCCGAGGCCATGCGGCGCGCCATGCAGTCCGGCGACGGCGAGCTCAAACTCGGCGGACTCGGCGTCCAGCGGGACTTCATCGACGTACGCGACATCGCCCGCGCCGTGCACGCCGCCTCCCTCTCCGCCGCCCAGGGCATCGTCAACATCGGCTCCGGGCGTGCCGTGCGGCTGCGGGACGCCGCCGCCGTCCTCGCGCGCGTCGCCGGGTACGGCGGCGCGCTGCACGAACTCGACCAGCCCGCCGTCCGGCCGGTCATCGGCCACCCCCGCGCCGATCCGGACCACGCGGGCCCGACCGCGTACCCCTACCCCGACGGCTGCGGCAGCTGGCAGCAGGCCGACGTGCGCACCGCGCGCGACCGGCTCGGCTGGCGGCCCCGCATCAACCTCGAAGAGTCCCTGGCCGACATCTGGATGGAGGCGGCATGCCGCATCTGAGCAGCACGGCCACCGGCGTCGCCCAGACCGACGTACGCGTCGGATTCGGCGTCCCCGGCTTCGCCCACCCCCTGCTCGCGGCCACCGAATGGGCCGAACTCACCCGCCCCGGGACCCCTTTGCACTGGGTTGTCCTGAATATCGACAACGGTCCGGGTGACCGGCCCGACCCGCACTGCCTGGCCGCGGCGGGACGGTTGCGGAACGCCGGGGTCCGGGTCCTCGGCCAGCTCGATGTGACCTACGGCGCACGCGGCTTCGGCGAGCTGGTGTCCGACGCCCACCGCTACCTCGACTGGTACCTCGTCGACGGCTTCTTCCTCGGCCGCTGCCCCACCGAACGCACCGCGCTCCCGGAAGTCGCGCGCACGGTCACCACCCTGCGCGCCCTGCTGCGGGGCGGGTCCGACGACGGCCACATCGTGTTCGGCCACGGCACCCATCCGCACCCCGGATACGCCGACACCGCCGACCAGTTGGTGACCTTCGCCGGACCCTGGAGCGACTACCGCTGGTCGCAGGTGGCCGAGTGGACCGCCGACCACCCGCCCGAACGCTTCTGCCACCTCGTCCACGGCATGCCGCGCGGCCACCTCGACGAGGCGCTGCGCGTCGCCCGCTGGCAAGGGGCCTCGACGATCTACTTCACCGACCGCACCGACACCGGCCCGGTCGGCGACCCCTGGGAGTCGCTGCCCGGTTACTGGGACGAGATCGTCTCGCGGGTCGGACCAGGTGTCTCGGAATGAAGATGGCCATGGCAGTGTTACCAGGAGAACTGATGTCCCCCAGCCCGGCCGCGGCGGGGCCGGGGGACCCCGATCGCACTTCCGACCAACGGAGTCCCCGTGTCGCTGCCACCCCTGGTCGAGCCAGCATCTGAGCTCACCGTCGACGAGGTCCGCAGGTACTCCCGCCACCTGATCATCCCCGACGTCGGGATGGACGGGCAGAAGCGGCTGAAGAACGCCAAGGTGCTCTGTGTGGGCGCCGGCGGCCTCGGGTCACCGGCGCTGATGTACCTCGCGGCGGCGGGCGTCGGCACCCTCGGCATCGTGGAGTTCGACGAGGTCGACGAGTCGAACCTGCAGCGCCAGATCATCCACAGCCAGGCCGACATCGGCCGCTCCAAGGCCGAGTCCGCGAAGGACTCCGTCCTCGGCATCAACCCGTACGTGAACGTGATCCTCCACGAAGAGCGGCTCGAGGCCGAGAACGTGATGGACATCTTCAGCCAGTACGACCTGATCGTCGACGGCACGGACAACTTCGCCACGCGCTACCTGGTCAACGACGCGTGCGTGCTCCTGAACAAGCCCTACGTCTGGGGCTCGATCTACCGCTTCGACGGCCAGGCCTCGGTCTTCTGGTCCGAGCACGGCCCCTGCTACCGCTGCCTGTACCCGGAGCCCCCGCCCCCCGGCATGGTCCCGTCCTGCGCCGAGGGTGGCGTGCTCGGCGTGCTCTGCGCCTCCATCGGCTCCATCCAGGTCACCGAGGCGATCAAGGTCCTCACCGGCACCGGTGAGCCCCTGGTCGGCCGCCTGATGATCTACGACGCCCTGGAGATGCAGTACCGCCAGGTCAAGGTCCGCAAGGACCCGAACTGCGCGGTCTGCGGCGAGAACCCCACCGTCACCGAACTCATCGACTACGAGGCCTTCTGCGGCGTCGTCTCGGAGGAGGCCCAGGAGGCGGCCGCCGGTTCGACGATCACTCCCAAGCAGCTCAAGGAGTGGATCGACGCCGACGAGAAGATCGAGATCATCGACGTCCGGGAGCCGAACGAGTACGAGATCGTCTCCATCCCGGGCGCCAAGCTGGTCCCGAAGAACGAGTTCCTCATGGGCACCGCCCTGGAGACGCTGCCGCAGGACAAGAAGATCGTCTTGCATTGCAAGACGGGTGTCCGCAGTGCGGAAGTCCTCGCCGTGCTCAAGTCCGCGGGCTTCGCGGACGCGGTGCACGTGGGCGGCGGCGTGATCGGCTGGGTCAACCAGATCGAGCCCGAGAAGCCGGTCTACTAGAGCAGAAGCCGGTCTACTAGAGCAGTTCGAGCAGTTTCCGGGCCCCGCTCACCCTCCGGTGGGCGGGGCCTTCGGCTGCCCGGGCCTCAGGACTCGCAGACCTTGTTGTCGTCCGGGACCTTGCCGTCGAGCAGGTAGTCGTTGACCGTGCCGTCCACGCAGTCGCTGCCGTTGCCGTACGCCCCGTGGCCCTCGCCCTTCCACGTCAGGTGCACGCCGACGCCCTTGCCCAGCTCGTCCGCCATCTTCCGCGCGCCCTCGTACGGCGTCGCGGGGTCGCCGGTGTTGCCGACGACCAGGACGGGGTCGGCGCCGGGGGCGCTCACCTCGGGGCTGTCGTGCAGCCCGGGCACCGGCCAGTCGTGGCACCAGCCCGCCGTGTCCCAGCCCATGAACGTGCCGAACAGCGGGGATATCTCGCGGAACCGGTCGAGCTTGGCCTTCGCCTGCTCCGGCGTCGGCCGCTCCTTGCCGTCCCGGCAGGAGATCGCGCGCTGGGAGTGGCCCTGGGTGCTGTAACGCCCGGACGCGTCCCGTTCGTTGTACGCGTCCGCCAGCTGCAGCAGGGCCGTGCCGTTGCCCTTCTCCGCCTCCTCCAGGGCGTTGGTCAGCGCGGGCCAGGTCTGCTTGCTGTACAGCGTGACCGTGATGCCGGTCGTCGCCAGGGACTCGCTGAGCTTGCGCCCGGGGGTGTCCGTGCGCAGCGGCTTCGCGTCGATGCGGCGCAGCAGGTCGACGATCTTCTTCGTACCGGCCTTCGGGTCCTGGCCGTTGGCCTTCAGGTAGTTGTCGAGGGCGCGCTGGAAGCCGCGGGCCTGGTTCTCGGCGTGGCCCACCGTGCCCGCCGTCGGGTCCACCACCGCGTCGAGCGTGAGGCGGCCGACCTTCTTGGGGAACAAGTGGGCGTACGTACCACCGAGTTCGGTGCCGTACGAGATGCCGAAGTAGTGCAGCTTGGCGTCGCCGAGGACCTGGCGCAGCACGTCCATGTCGCGGGCCGCCTCGGCCGTGGAGACGTGCGGGAGCAGCTTCTTCGCGGCACGCGCGCAGCCCGCGCCGAAGTCCGCGGCGTCCTTGAAGTACGCCCTCTCCTCGGCCGGGGTGTCCGGGGTGAGGTCGGTCCGCTCCGCGGCCTGCGTCTCCTTGTCGCTGCGGCAGCGCACGCCCTCGCTGGCGCCCACTCCGCGCGGGTCGAAGCTCACCAGGTCGTACCGCTCGCGCAGCTTGCCGTACGAGTCGGCGAAGGACGGCAGCATGGAGACGCCGGAGCCGCCCGGGCCGCCGAAGTTGAACAGGAGCGAGCCGATGCGGTCGCCCTCGCCGGTGGACTTGGCGCGGATCAGCGCGACGCCGATGGTCTCGCCGTCCGGCTTCTCGTAGTCGAGGGGGACCTTGAGGGTCGCGCACTGCCACTCGTCGCCCGGCGCGGGGTCACTGCCCGAGGCCTTGCAGCCGCCCCAGTCGAGCTTCTGCGTCGTGACGGCGGCGGGCAGCGTGGAGGAGGGGTCGGGGCGCGGCGCGGGGTCGGCCCCCGTGGGCGCGGGCCGCTTCCCGTCGGACCCGTCCTTGTCGTCGTCGGAGCCACCGCATCCCACGGCGAGCCCGGCCACCAGAACACCTGCGGCGGCCAGAGCTGCTGACCGTACGAAACGCGGCATGACGCTTCCCCCCTCGGAAGGCAGTCAGGCCATAGTAGGCACGGCCACTGACAAGGGCTCCGGCGGGCGGTCAGGAGCAGACCGTGCCCGCCTTCGGCACCGTGCCGTTCAGCAGATAGCCGTCCACGGCACCCCGTACGCACTTGTTCTTGCTGTCGTACGCCCCGTGGCCCTGGCCCTTGTACGTCAGCTCGACGCCGACGCCCTCGCCGAGGGAGTCGACCATCTTGCGCGCGCCCTCGTACGGCGTGGCCGGGTCGCCGGTGTTGCCGATGACGAGGACGGGCGCGGCGCCCGAGGCGCTCACGTCCGGGTGGTCGGCCGCGCCGTCGACCGCCCAGTCGGAGCAGTTGACCATGCCCCAGGCCAGGTAGTCGCCGAACAGCGGCGAGGCCTCGCGGAAGTCCGGCAGCTTCTTCTCGACGTCCTCGGGGGTGTAGCGCGGCTTGTCGTCGGCGCAGTTGATGGCGACGTTCGCGGCCTGGATGTTGCTGTACTCGCCGTTCTCGCTGCGGCCGTTCATCGAGTCGGACAGGACCATCAGGATCTTGCCGTCGCCGTCGTAGGCGTCCTCCAGGCCCTGGGTGAGGTAGGGCCAGAAGTCCTTGGAGTACAGGGCCTGCGCGATGCCGTTCGTCGCCGCGGTCTGGGTCAGCTCGCGCGGCGGCAGGGCGGGCAGCGGCTTGCTGTCGAGGTCCTTCAGGAGCTTCGCGATGCGGTCCTTGACGTCCTGCTCGTCGTCACCGACGGGGCAGTCCTCGACCTGCGACGCGCAGTCCTCGGCGAAATTGTCGAGCGCCCGCTGGAAGCCCTTGGCCTGCCCGAGCGAGCCCTGTTCCGGTGTCTCCGTGGGGTCGACGACCGCGTCGAACACCGCGCGGCCGACCTTCTTGGGGAACAAGTGGGCGTACACGCCGCCGAGTTCGGTGCCGTAGGAGATGCCGAAGTAGTACAGCTTGTCGTCGCCGAGCACCTGGCGCATCAGGTCCATGTCGCGGGCCGCGTCGGTGGTGCGCACATGGGGGAGCACCTTCTTGGAGTTCTTCTCGCACGCCCCGTTGAAGCTCTTGACGTTGTCCATGAGCTTCTTGCGCTCGGCGTCGTCGTCGGGCGTCGCGTCCTGCTGGTAGTACGCGTCGAGCTGCTCGTCGTCCTCGCACTTCACGCCCTCGCTGCGGCCGACGCCGCGCGGGTCGAAGCTCACCAGGTCGTAGCGGGCGCGCAGCTTCGCGTAGTCCGTGCCGAACGCGGGCAGCGTGGTGACGCCCGAGCCGCCGGGGCCGCCGAAGTTGAAGATCAGCGAGCCGATGCGCCGGTCCTCGTCGCCGCTCGCCTTCGCCCGGATCAGCGCGATGTCGACGGTGTCGCCCTTGGGCTCGTCCCAGTCGAGCGGCGCCTTCATGGTGGCGCACTGCCACTCGGCGCCGCCGGGCAGCGGCGAGGGCGCCTCTCCGCCGCCCTCCGCGGCGGACGGGGCCGGGCAGTCCTTCCAGCTGAGCTTCTGGTCCGGCAGGGCCGCGTCCGAGGAGTCGGAGTCGGAGTCGCCGCACGCCGCGAGCGCGGCGGTCAGCAGGACGGCGGTGGCGGCCATGGCCTTGGCGCGCGGCGGGAGCTTGGGCATGGCTCCATCCTGCGGGGGCGGCGGCCCCGCCGCTCGGGACACGGGCCGTGCGGGTGACCTGCTCCGCAGGCCCGCGCTCGCGCCCGCTCCGCGGACCTGCGCGCGCGCCCGCTCCGCGGGCCCGCGCTCGCGCCCGCTCCGCGGACCTGCGCGCGCGCCCGCTCCGCGGGCCCGTGCCTACAACAGGCCCTTACGGGTGAGATGGTTGAAGAACAGCCACCCGGGGAGCACCGGCAGCCACAGCGTGAGCAGTCGGTACAGGAGCACGGCGGGCGCCGCCACGTCCTTCGGTACGCCCACCGCGATCAGACCGAACGTCAGGGTCGCCTCGACCGCGCCGACGCCGCCCGGGGTGGGCGCCGCCGAGCCGAGCGCGTTGCCCGCGAGGAAGACCACCGCGACGCTGGCCAGGCTCAGGGTGCCCATCTCCTCGCTGGCGAAGGCCCGCACCGAGGCGTCGAGACAGAGCACGAAGAGGAACGTCAGGAGCAGCATGCCGCCGATGCCGGTGAGCAGCTTCTGCGGCCGCTGCAGGACGTCGAGCATGCGCGGCACGACTCCCGCGAACAGCGACCGCACGCGCGTGACGACGAACTTCCGCAGGAACGGGATGGCGGTCACCACGAGGACGAGCACCGCGACCGTCAGCAGGCCCGCGATGACCGTACGGGACGGTGTCAGCGTCGGCGTCTTCTGCGTGCCGGTGACGTACCCGAAGATCAGCAGGAGCAGGATGTGCGAGCCGAGGCCGAAGAGCTGCGAGGCGCCGACGCTCGCCACCGCGAGCCCCGAGCGCACTCCCGAGCGCTGGAGGAAGCGGGTGTTGAGCGCCACGCCGCCCACCGCAGCGGGCGCCACGATCTTCACGAACGACCCGGCGACCTGCGCGGACACGGCCCGCAGGAACGGCACCCGCTCCGGCACGAAGCCCAGCAGGCTCATCGCCGCGGCGAAGTAGCTGAGCGCCGAGAACGCCACCGCGGCGGCGACCCAGCCCCACTCGGCCTCTCCGAAGATGGTGCCGAAGTCGATGTGCGTCAGCTGTGACAGCAGGAAGTACGCGCCGAAGGCACCGGCGATGAAGCTGATCAGCGTGCGTGGCCTGATCCGTTCCAGCTGCGCCGGTTCCACGGGGGCCGTCGGCCGGATCAGGAGCACCTGATGGCGGATCTGGGTGAGCAGGTCCTCCTCGCGGGCCTGCTCCAGGGCCTCGTCTATGGCCTGCTTCTCGGCCTGCTTCTCCGCGCGCAGGGACTTGCGGGCGGCGGCCGTCTCGGCCTTGCGGGCGGCGGTCGGGTCCGCGGTGCGGGCGGTGACTGTCTCGGTCCTGCGGGCGGTCGCCGGGTCCGCGGTGCGGGCGGCGATCGGGTCCGTCTTGCGGATGGAGATGGGGTCGTCGGGGCGCGTGGTGGCGGGGTCGGGGGCGGTGGCGGCTTCGGTGGCCCCGGCTTCCTCGGCTGTCGCTGCCGTGCTCTCGGCTTCCGTGCTCTCGGCCTCCGTGCGGGCGGCCTTCGCCTTGCGCGAGGCCTCCAGGACGGCGTCCCGCTCCCGCTGGGCGCGCTCGCGGGCCCGCTTGCGCAGCGTCCCGCGCGTGGAGCGGGTCAGCGCGATCGGCTGGAGCAGCGGCAGACAGTCCGCCACGGCGTCCGGGCCGAGGACCTCGACGGCCGTGGCGACCGCGCGCTCCGCGCCGACCCGAAGGCCGAAGGCCGTCAGGAGCTGCGCGATGTCCATGCGCAGGACCAGGTCGCCGGCCGCGATCTCGCCGCCCCGCAGGTCCGTCAGGATCACCGTGCCGGAACGATCCACCAGGATCGCGTCGCCCGCGAGCCTGCGGTGCGCGATCCGGCGCGACTGGAGCGCCTTGACCTGCCGCCAGGTGTCGCACAGCAGCTCGTCGGTGAGGGCCTCGTCCGGCAGCGAGTCCAGGGAGCGGCCGCCCGTGTGCTCGTACACGAGGATGACGGCGTCCGGGCCGAGCTCGGAGGTGGCGATGAGCTTGGGCGCGTTCGCCCCGGCCGCGATCGCCGCGTACGCCAGCAGGGCCTCCTGCTCCAGGGCCTGGCGCAGGGACTGGAGGCTGCGGCGCTGGGTGATGCCGCGCAGCGTGAGACGGCGCCACACCCGGTAGAAGAAGCCCTGCGCCTGTTGTTCTCGGTCGATGACCGTGACGTCCAGGGGAGGTCCGTCCTCCAGTGTCACGAAGTAGCGTCTGCCGCGGTTGTCCTGGTCGGAGGCGTCGCCGGACTCCTCGCGGGCGGCGCTCACCGGCCGGAAGCCGACGTGCCTGAGGCCCGCGAGCAGCGTCTGGCCGGTGGGCTGCACGTTCGGCGAGCCGACCGCGTACAGCGTGCCGTAGGCGACGGTCCAGCCGATGAGCACCGTCAGGATGATCGAGAACGGTGTCGTGTTGCCCGACACCAGCATCGTGAAGGCTTCGAGCAGCAGCACCACGAGCAGGACGACGCGCCAGCGCGGCCTGCGGGACATGCCCACGGCCGTCATGTACGCGATGACCGGCGCGAGATAGCCGTGCACCGGGTCCGTGAGCGAGTTGATGTCACCCGGCGAGGGCTGGGTGAGGGCGTCCTGGATGGACTCCGGGGCGGCCTTGGCCACCCACAGGTCGGTGGCCAGCGTCACGCCGTGCGCGAGCACGGCCGCGAGGACCCCGTCGGCGATGCGCAGCCCGTCGCGTTTGATCAGGCGCTCGATCGCGAACGCCACCGGGACGAGCAGCACCCCGATGCTCGCGGTGAGCCCCGCCAGCTTCATCAGGAGGTCCGGGGGTTCGCCCGTGCCCGCGTTGATGTCCTGCTCCAGGCCCGACGTCGTGCCGTGCGCGAACGCGGAGATCAGCAGCAGCGCGGCGATCGCCAGGATGCCGACGAGCAGCCGCATGAGGTCGGAGGGGCGGTGCACGCGCGCGGGGAGGAGGGGTTCGTCGCCCTCGACGCGCTCGGAGTGGGGGTCGTCGTCGGCTTCGGCGCAGTCGAGGAGGGCGGAATCGGTGGGCTCGGAGGGTTCGGAGAGCCTGGACGGCTCCGACGGCTCCGAGGGCGCCGAGGGTTCGGTGAGCTCAGGGGGCTCGGTGGGCTTGCTGCGGGAAGCGTCGCCGGACGACTCGGGAGACGCGTCGTGGGGCTTCACGACCAGCTCGTCGGTGTCCGGGCGTGCCGTGTCCGCAGAGGTGCCAGCCGTCTTGTCGGAATGCACGCCCTGCTGCTCCGTCGCCTCTTCTTGATCTCGTATCACCAGTCACCGCCCGCACGATGGTGGCATGCCCCGCTGACAACGGGGGGCATCAGGGGGCAATCCGGGGGCGCGAAACGGTCACGATTTGCCACTTCGTCCCTCGTCGCACGCCCTACCGCACCCTCTGTCGTGGAGCCGTCACCATGTCGGTGCCATGCGGCAGGATGGGCCGGATGAGCGAGGAGAGCCGACCGGATCCGGAGCGGATGGACCACCCCGACGTACCCGAGTACCCCGAGTACGCGGAACGGGTGCTCGATGTGGCGGAGCGCATTCCGCCGGGCCGGGTGATGACCTACGGAGACGTCGCCGAGTGGCTGGAGGAGGGCGGGCCGCGCCAGGTCGGCCGGGTGATGGCCCTCTACGGCGGCGCGGTGCCGTGGTGGCGCGTGGTCCGCTCGGACGGCGTGCTGCTGCCCGGACACGAACTGCGGGCCCTTGAGGCCTACCGCGCGGAGGGCACGCCGCTGCGGGAGGCGAGCCGCGCGTCCGAGCGGAGCCTGCCGCGCCTGGACATGCGCAGGGCGCGCTGGGACGGCGGCGCGGCGGACGTGGCTCCGGAGGCTCACACCTGACAGCTTCCGGCACGCGGTGGCCGGGCGGCGGCCCGGTGGCCCGTACGGGGGAAGCCACGCGCCCCGCTCATCCGCTGGCGTAGCGTCGACAGCACGCATTCACACTCACCCCGCAGCTGGCACGCAGCCGCACCTCGACCCGTACACCCACCAGGACCGGCGATCCACGTGAGCTCCCTTTCATCCGCCCGGCACCCGTCGCACCCTCGGGTACGACAGGGGACTTCGGGTGCCTATCGGCTGGTGCGTACCCCGCCGGTCCTCACGGATCCCCCTCAGCTGGACGCACGGCAGCGCTCGGTGGTTGACCACGCGGGCGGTCCGCTGCTCGTTCTCGCAGGTCCGGGCACGGGCAAGACCACCACCCTGGTGGAGTCGGTGGCCGCGCGGGTGGCCAAGGGGACCGATCCCGAGCGCGTCCTGGTGCTCACGTTCAGCCGCCGGGCGGCGGTCGAGCTGCGCGACCGCATGGCCCAGCGCATCGGCGCCGCCGACGCCCCGCAGGCCACCACGTTCCACTCGTTCTGCTACGCCCTCGTCCGCGCCCACCAGGACGCCGACCTCTTCGTGGAACCCCTGCGGCTGCTGTCAGGACCCGAGCAGGACGTGGCGGTGCGCGAACTCCTCGCGGGCCAGACCGACCTGGCGCGCGAGGGCCTGGCGCGGGTGCGCTGGCCGGACGAGCTGCGCGCCTGCCTGACCACGCGCGGCTTCGCCGACGAGGTCCGCGCGGTGCTGGCGCGCAGCCGCGAACTGGGCCTCGGCCCGGCCGCCCTGGACGCCTTCGCCCGGCGCGGCGGCAGGCCGGACTGGCGCGCGGCGGCGGCGTTCCTCGCCGAGTACCTGGACGTCCTCGACCTCCAAGGAGTGCTCGATTACGCGGAGCTGGTGCACCGCGCGGTGCTCCTTGCCCGCCGCCCCGAGGTCGCCAGGGCGCTCGCCGCCCAGTACGACGCGGTGTTCGTCGACGAGTACCAGGACACGGATCCCTCGCAGGTTCGGCTGCTGCACGCGCTCGCGGGCGGCGGGCGCGATCTCGTCGCCTTCGGAGACCCCGATCAGTCGATCTACGCCTTCCGGGGCGCCGATGTGAACGGCATCCTCCGGTTCCCGTCGGACTTCCCGCGCGCGGACGGCGCCGAGGCGCCGGTCGAGGTCCTGACGTCGTCCCGGCGGTCCGGTGCGCGGCTCCTCGCGGCCACCCGCCTCATCACCGCGCGCATGCCGCTCACCCGGCTGCCCGCGGAGAAGGTACGTGCCCACCGGGAGCTGACGGCCGTCAGGGACGGCGGTCGCGTCGACGTCCGTACGTACCCCACGGCGGGCACGGAGCTGGACAACATCGCGGACATGCTGCGCCGCGCGCACCTGGAGGACGGCGTCCCCTGGAACGAGATGGCCGTCCTCGTGCGCGCGGGCGCCCGCTCCATCCCGTCCCTCCGCCGCGGCCTCACCGCGGCGGGCGTCCCCCTGGACATAGACGGCGACGACATCGCCCTGCGCCACGAGCCCGCGGTGACGGCGCTCCTGACGGCGCTGCGGGCTGTGGCTCGGGCGGAGTCGGGGGAGGGTGCGGGGGAGCCCGAGTCCGAGTCCGTCCCCGAGTCCGAGTCCGTCCCCGAGTCCGACGCCGACCCTGAGGCCGACGCCGACCCTGAGTCCGAGCCCGCCACCGAGTCCGACGCCGAGCCCGGGCCCGCCCCTGAGCCCGACCTCGACGGCCCCGAACCCACCCCGGCGGAGGCGGGTGAAGGAGCAGGGGAATCCGCCCCTGAGCCCACTGCCGACGGCCACGAACCCGCCCCCACGACGCCCACGCCCGCCCCCACCACCCCCGCGTGGCTCGACACCGAGACCGCCATAACCCTGCTCACCTCACCCCTCGCGGCCATGGACGCCGCCGACCTGCGGCGTCTGGGCCGGGCCCTGCGGGAGGAGGAGCGGGCCGCGGGCAACCACCTCCCGCCGCCCTCCGACGAACTCCTCGCCCGCGCCCTCGCCGAGCCGGAGCGGCTGATAGCGCACGACCCCTCGTACGCGAAGGGAGCCCAGCGCCTCGGCGAACTCCTGAGCCGGGCCAGGAAGCGCCTCGCGGACGGCGGCACCGCCGAGCAGGCGCTGTGGGACCTGTGGGACGGCACGCCCTGGCCGCGGCGCCTGGAGCGGGCCGCGCGGCGCGGTGGCGCGGCGGGCCGCAACGCCGACCGGGACCTCGACGCGGTGTGCGCCCTGTTCGCGACCGCGGCCCGCGCCGAGGAGCGCACCGGCGGGCGCGGCGCCCTCAACTTCCTCGACGAGATCGAGGCGCAGGACATCGCCGCGGACACGCTCACGCGCCGCGCGGCGCGCCCCGACGCCGTGCGCCTGATGACGGCCCACCGCTCCAAGGGCCTGGAGTGGCGGCTCGTGGTGGTCGCGGGCGTCCAGGAGGGCCTCTGGCCAGACCTGCGCCGCCGCGGTTCCCTCCTGGAGGCCGACCGCATCGGACGCGACGGCATCGCCGAGCCCCTCACCCCCGGAGCGCTCCTCTCCGAAGAGCGCCGGTTGTTCTACGTGGCCGCCACGCGCGCGCGAGAACGCCTCGTCGTCACCGCCGTCAAGGCCCCCGCCGACGACGGCGACCAGCCCTCCCGCTTCCTCACCGAACTCGGCGTCGAACCGAAGGACGTGACCGGCCGCCCGCGCCGCCCGCTGTCCGTCTCCGCGCTCGTCGCGGAGCTGCGGGCCACCACCGTCGACCCGCACGCGTCGGACGCCCTGCGCGAGGCCGCCGCCCAGCGCCTGGCCCGCCTCGCCGCGCTCAGCGACGCCGACGAGCGCCCCCTCGTGCCGTCCGCGCACCCGCACCGCTGGTGGGGCATGTTCGAGCCGACGGTGAGCGCGGTGCCCCTGCGGGACCGCGACAAGCCCGTCGCGCTCTCCGGGAGCGCGCTCGACCAGCTCGCCAACACCTGCGCCCTGCAGTGGTTCCTGGGCCGCGAGGTGAAGGCCGACGCGCCCGCGACGGCCGCCCAGGGCTTCGGCAACGTCGTGCACGTGCTGGCCGACGAGGTCGCCTCCGGGCGCACGCCCGCCGACCTCGACGTCCTCATGGAACGCCTCGAATCCGTCTGGGACGCCCTCGTCTTCGACGCCCCCTGGAAGTCCGACCAGGAGAAGGAGCACGCGCGCGTGGCGCTCGAACGCTTCCTCCAGTGGCACGTCAGCGGCGCCCACGCGGGCCGCGCCCCGGTCGCCAGTGAGCACGACTTCGACGTGACGCTCGAAGCGGGCCCCTACGAAGTACGCGTACGCGGCTCCATGGACCGTGTCGAACGCGACGGCGAGGGCCGCGCCTACGTAGTCGACTTCAAGACCGGCAAGCAGGCCCCGAGCGCCGCCGACGTCGAGCGCCACCCCCAACTTGCCGTCTACCAGCTCGCCGTGCGCGAGGGCGCCGCGGACGACGTCTTCGAAGGCGTACGCCCCGACGTGGGCGGCGCGGAACTGGTCCAGCTGCGCCAGGGCGCGGCCAAGAAGGACGGCGGTGACGCGCTGCCGAAGGTCCAGGCCCAGGAGCCGTTGTCCGGCGACTGGGTCGGCGACCTCCTCGCCACGGCGGCGGGCAAGGTCCTCGACGAGCGCTTCACGCCCGTCACCGGGCAGCACTGCACGCACTGCGCCTTCCGCGCCTCGTGCAGCGCCCGCCCGGAGGGCAAGCAGGTCGTGGAGTGACCCGCGCCCGCACCCACCGGTGGCCAACGTCACGCCGCGTCCCCTGTGCTCATAGCACTCTCACAGGCCATCTAAGGTCTCGGTGAACCTGAACTGTCCTACCCGAGGAGAAACGCACATGGCAGCCAACCGGAAGCTCCTGGCAGCGGCAGCCGCCTGCGCCGCCGCCGTCATCGGCGTCACGGGCTGCAGCAGCGACAGCGACGGTGCCAAGGACCCCTTCAAGGGCATGAGCGCCGACAAGATCGCCAAGAAGGCCTCCAAGGCCTCCAAGAACGCGGGCTCCTTCACGATGAAGAGCCAGGTCAAGGGCGACGGCGCGCAGACCACCGGCGAGTTCGCCGTCGCCAAGGGCGGCGACTGCAAGGCCACGATCGACTCGCGCAAGGACGGCCACTCCGAGATCCTCACCGTCGGCAAGTCCTCGTACGTGAAGGCCGACGAGAGGTTCTGGAAGGCACGCGCGGGCGCCACCATCGCCGGGCGCGTCGACGGGCGCTGGGTGAAGTCGCCCTCCCAGGGGCAGAGCGCCTGCGACCTCGGCGACATCTTCCAGGGCAAGAAGCTCAAGGGCCTCAAGCGTGCGGATGACGCCGAGGTCGACGGCAAGAAGACCGCCGTCCTCGTCAAGAAGAAGGGCGACGAGACCACCACCTTCTACGTCGCCACGGAGGGCAAGCCCTACTTCGTGAAGGTCACCAACGACGGTGACGACAAGGGCACCGCGACCTTCAGCGGCTACGGCGAGCCCGTCGACGTCAAGGCCCCGGCGCCGGGCGAGGTCGTCGACCAGAAGCAGCTCGCAGGACTCTGATCCGCCTCGCTCCTGTGACGGCGGCCACGGACACACGCGGCGGCGACGGACGAACCCGTCCCGCCCCGGATGTCAGTGGCCGCCGCTAGCCTCTCTGACGTGTCTCCTCGCCTCACCGACCCCGAGCAGCTCAAAGAGCTCCTCGGTATCCCGTTCACCCCGGAGCAGACGGCCTGCATCACCGCGCCGCCCGCCCCGCAGGTGATCGTGGCCGGAGCCGGGTCGGGGAAGACGACGGTGATGGCCGCGCGCGTGGTGTGGCTGGTCGGCACCGGACAGGTCGCCCCGGAGCAGGTGCTGGGCCTGACGTTCACGAACAAGGCGGCGGGCGAGCTCGCCGAGCGCGTCCGCAAGGCCCTCATCAAGGCAGGCGTCACGGACCCGGAGGCCGCCGACCCGGACAACCCTCCGGGCGAGCCGGTCATCTCCACGTACCACGCGTTCGCGGGCCGCCTCCTCACCGACCACGGCCTGCGCATCGGCCTGGAGCCCACCGCCCGGCTCCTCGCCGATGCCACCCGCTTCCAGCTCGCCGCCCGCGTCCTGCGCGAGGCCCCCGGCCCGTATCCCGCGCTGACCCGCTCCTTCCCCGACCTCGTCAGCGACCTGCTGACGCTCGACGGCGAGCTGGCCGAGCACCTGGTGGCACCCGACCGCCTCCGGGCGCACGACGTGGAGCTGCTCCGCGCCCTGGCGGGCACCAAGCTCACCAACGCCGACCTGCGCAAGGTCCCGGAGACGGCCACCGCCCGCCTCCAGCTCGCCGAACTCGTCGACCGGTACCGCGCGGCGAAGCGCACCCGCGACCTCCTCGACTTCGGCGACCAGATCGCCCACTCCGCGACCCTCGCCCGCACCCGCCCGGAGGTCGGCGAGATCCTGCGCGAGGAGTTCCGCGTCGTCCTCCTCGACGAGTACCAGGACACGTCGGTGGCCCAGCGCGTCCTCCTGGCGGGCCTGTTCGGCGGCGGCACCGGCCACCCCGTGACGGCGGTCGGCGACCCCTGCCAGGCGATCTACGGCTGGCGCGGCGCCTCCGTGGCCAACCTCGACGACTTCCCCGACCACTTCGCGCACGCCGACGGCCGCCCCGCCACGCGCCACGCCCTCAGCGAGAACCGCCGCAGCGGCGGCCGCCTCCTCGACCTCGCCAACGGCCTGGCCGCGCCGCTGCGCGCCCTGCACGCGGGCGTGGAGGCGCTGCGGCCCGCCCCGGGCGCCGAGCGCGACGGCAGCGTGCGCTGCGCCCTGCTGCGCACCCACAGCGAGGAGATCGCCTGGATCGCCGACTCCCTCGCCCACCTCGTGGCCACCGGCAAGGCCCCCGGGGAGATCGCCGTCCTGTGCCGCACGGCCGGCGACTTCGCCGAGATCCAGGCCGCCCTCGTCGCCCGCGACATCCCCGTCGAGGTCGTCGGCCTGTCCGGCCTGCTGCACCTGCCCGAGGTCGCCGACCTCGTCGCCGTCTGCGAAGTCCTCCAGGACCCGGGCGCCAACGCCTCCCTGGTGCGGCTCCTGACCGGCCCCCGCTGGCGGATCGGCCCGCGCGACCTCGCCCTCCTGGGCCGCCGCGCCCGCCTCCTCGTGCGGCACAGCGCCCCCGACGGTCCCGAGGACGCCGACCGGCGGCTCGCCGAGGCCGTCGAGGGCGTCGACCCGTCCGAGGTGATATCGCTCGCGGACGCGCTCGACACGTTCCTGGAGACCCCCGGCGACGGCTCCGGAGAAGACAGGCTGCCGTTCTCCGCCGAGGCCCGGGTGCGGTTCGCGCGCCTCGCCACCGAACTGCGCGACCTGCGGCGCTCCCTGGCCGACCCGCTCCTCGACGTCCTGCACCGCGTGCTCGCCGTCACCGGCCTGGAGGTCGAGCTCTCCGCGTCCCCGCACGCCCTGGCCGCCCGCCGCCGCGAGACCCTGTCGAACTTCCTGGACATCGCCGCGTCCTTCGCCGCCAACGACCCCTCGGCCTCCCTGCTCGCCTTCCTCGGCTTCCTGCGCACCGCCGCCCAGTACGAGAAGGGCCTCGACAACGCCCTGCCCGGCGGCGAGAACACCGTCAAGGTCCTCACGGCCCACAAGTCCAAGGGCCTGGAGTGGGACGTCGTCGCCGTCCCCGGCCTGGTCACCGGCACGTTCCCGAGCGCGCAGGGCCGCGAGAAGTGGACGGCCCAGGCCAAGGTCGTCCCGCACGCCCTGCGTGGCGACGCCGACACGCTCCCCGACATCGACGCGTGGGACGCCAAGGGCATGAAGGCCTTCCACGCCGAGATGAAGGACCATCAGCACACCGAGGAACTGCGCCTCGGGTACGTGACGTTCACCCGCCCCCGCAGCCTCCTGCTCGGCTCGGGCCACTGGTGGGGGCCCACCCAGAAGAAGCCCCGGGGCCCGTCCGACTTCCTCACGGCCCTGTACGACCACTGCGCGGCGGGCCACGGCGAGATCGAGGCCTGGGCGGACGCGCCGGACGAGGACGAGGAGAACCCGGCGCTGCACGAGAAGGCCGCCGACCACGCCTGGCCCCTGCCCCTCGACGCCGACTCCCTGACCCGCCGCCGCGCCGCCGCGGACACCGTCCTCGCCCACCTGGACCGCCTCGCGGCCGACGACGCCCGCTCCCACGAGGAGCCCCACCCCGCCGCAGGAGACCCCACCTCCGCGTACGCCGCCGAGCCCCCGGAGTACGCGACGGACCCGGACTGGCCGCCCCCGCCGGACGACGACGAAGGCGCTGCCTACGAAGACCACGCTCACGAAGACGACGCCTACGGAAGCGACGCCTACGAAGAGGCCGCCGCTGAAGACGCCGACAGCGCACACATCGACCACGTAGGCACGCGCCACAAACGCACTGGCGACCAAGCCGCCCACCAGGCCGCCGTCGAGGACCCCTCGGAGTGGGACTCCTGGTCCACGGAGCGCCCGACGTCCAAGCACCGCCCGGCGCCCACGGAGCCCCCGACCCCGCCGCACCCGAGGCACACCGTGTCCGAGGAGGGGGCCCTCGCCAAGGACGCCATCCCGCACGCCCGCGCCCCCAGGACGGCTCCGCGCCTCACCCCGGAGGAATCCCGCACTCTCGCCTCCTGGGACCGCGACCTGGACGCCCTCACCGGTGAACTGCTGCGTGCCCGTGAGAGCGTCCGTGACGTCCTCCTGCCGACCACGCTCACCGCCTCCCAGCTCCTTCGCCTCGCCGCCGACCCGGACGCCCTCGCGCAGGAGCTCGCGCGGCCCATGCCCCGGCCGCCGCAGCCCGCGGCCCGCCGCGGCACCCGCTTCCACGCCTGGGTGGAGGCACGCTTCGAGGAGCTGCGGCTGCCCATGCTCGGCCCGGACGAGCTGCCGGGCGGCGGCCCCGGCGAGGCGGAGATCGCGGACGAGCGCGACCTGGAGACGCTCAAGGAGGCCTTCGAGCGCACGGAGTACGCCCGTCGCACCCCCCACCGTGTCGAGTACCCCTTCCAGATCGCCCTCGCGGGCCGCGTCATCCGCGGCCGCATGGACGCCGTCTACAAGAACGGCGACGGCGACGACACCACGTACGAGATCCTCGACTGGAAGACCGGCCACACCCAGGACGCCGACCCCCTCCAGCTCGCCGTCTACCGCCTCGCGTGGGCCGAGCAGCACGGCGTGCCGCCCGAGTCCGTGGGGGCCGCGTTCCTCTACGTACGCAGCGGCGAGACCGTCCGCCCCGCGAACCTGCCGGGCCGGGCCGAGCTGGAGCGGATGCTGCTCGGCGAGGCCGCCGCGGTCGCCGGACAGGGGGGGGGACCAGTCGCACGACCGGAGCACTCCCGCGGGCCGATAGGCTCGTGACCATGAGCAAGACCGTCAACAGCTCTGACAGTGTCGTCAGCGCCGTCCGGGCGTACCTGGACGACCACCGTGCCGCCTTCCTCGACGACCTCGCCGAGTGGCTGCGCGTCCCGTCCGTGTCCGCACAGCCCGACCACGCGCCCGACGTGCGCCGCAGCGCCGACTGGCTCGCCGCGCGGCTCACCTCGACCGGCTTCCCGACGGTCGAGGTGTGGGAGACGGCCGACGCCCCCGCGGTGTTCGCCGAGTGGCCCTCCGGGGACCCGGACGCACCCACCGTCCTCGTCTACGGCCACCACGACGTGCAGCCCGCCGCCCTCGAGGACGGCTGGGACACCGACCCCTTCGAGCCCGTCGTCCGCGACAACCGCCTCTACGCGCGCGGGGCCGCCGACGACAAGGGCCAGGTCTTCTTCCACACCCTCGGTGTCCGTGCCCACCTCGCCGTCACCGGCCGCAGCGCGCCCGCGGTGAACCTGAAGCTGCTCGTCGAGGGCGAGGAGGAGTCCGGCTCCCCGAACTTCCGCGCCCTGGTCGAGGAGCGCGCCGAGCGCCTCGCCGCCGACGCGGTGATCGTCTCCGACACCGGCATGTGGTCCAAGGACACCCCCACGGTGTGCACGGGCATGCGGGGCCTCGCCGAGTGCGAGATCACGCTGTCGGGACCCGACCAGGACATCCACTCCGGTTCCTTCGGCGGCGCCGTGCCCAACCCGGCGACGGCCGCCGCCCGCCTCGTGGCCGCGCTGCACGACGAGCACGCGCGCGTGGCGGTGCCCGGCTTCTACGAAGGCGTCGTCGAGCTGACCGACCGCGAGCGCGAGCTCTTCGCCGAGCTGCCGTTCGACGAGGCCGAGTGGCTGCGTACGGCGAAGTCGCACGCGCCCCACGGAGAGGCCGGACACAGCACCCTGGAGCGCATCTGGGCCCGTCCGACCGCCGAGGTCAACGGCATCGGCGGGGGCTACCAAGGCCCCGGCGGCAAGACGATCATCCCGTCCGGAGCCTTCCTGAAGCTCTCGTTCCGGCTGGTCGCGGGCCAGGACCCGGAGCGCGTCGAGAAGCTCGTCCGCGCGTGGGTGGCCGACCAGCTGCCCGACGGCATCGGGCACACGATCACCTTCAGCGGCGCCACGCGCCCCTGTCTGACGCCGCTGGACCACCCGGCGCTGCAGTCCGTCGTCCGCGCCATGGGCCGCGCCTTCGAGCAGGACATCCGCTTCACCCGGGAGGGCGGCTCGGGGCCCGCGGCCGACCTCCAGGACGTCCTCGGGGCGCCCGTGCTGTTCCTCGGCATCTCCATTCCCTCGGACGGCTGGCACGCGCCGAACGAGAAGGTCGAGCTCGACCTGCTCCTCAAGGGCGCCGAGACGAGCGCCTACCTGTGGGGCGACCTCGCGGAGCACTGGCGCGGCGCCCACTGAACCGGCGAAAGGCGTCGCCCACCGCGATGCACACTGAAGAGACCCGCTCGCTGAACCACCCATTCCATCGGGGGAGTTGGAAGCACCAGTGACCACCTGGACCGACCGCGCAGCTGACCGTCCCGTCTCGCTCACCGCGCCGAGCGGCATCGACCGCGCGGCGCACCACCGTCTCGACGAGGCCTGGCTCGCCGCCGCGTGGAGTCACCCGTCGACGCGGGTCTTCGTGGTGTCCGGCGGCCAGGTGCTCATCGACGAGACCCCCGACGGCCGCACGGAACTCGTGATGACCCCGTCGTTCGAGGCGCCCCTCACCGAGGCGCACCGCTACTTCCTGGGGACCGACGACGACGGCGTGAGCTACTTCGCGCTCCAGAAGGACTCGCTGCCCGGGCGCATGGACGCGTCCGCGCGCGCCGCCGGGCTGCGCGAGGCCGGACTGCTGCTCTCCCCGCGCGACGCGGGCCTGATGGTGCACGCCGTGGCCCTGGAGAACTGGCAGCGCATGCACCGCTTCTGCTCGCGCTGCGGCGAGCGCACGGTCATCGCGGCGGCCGGCCACATCCGCCGCTGCCAGGCCTGCGGCGCCGAGCACTACCCGCGCACCGACCCTGCCGTGATCATGCTGGTGACCGATCATGAGGACCGGGCGCTCCTCGGCCGCCAGGTGCACTGGCCCGAGGGCCGCTTCTCGACCCTCGCGGGCTTCGTGGAGCCCGGCGAGTCGATCGAGCAGTCCGTGCGCCGCGAGGTCTTCGAGGAGGCGGGCGTCACGGTCGGAGACGTCGAGTACGTCGCGAGCCAGCCCTGGCCGTTCCCCTCCAGCCTGATGCTGGGCTTCATGGCGAGCGCCACGTCCTCGGAGATCAACGTCGACGGCGAGGAGATCCACGAGGCGCGCTGGTTCTCCCGCGACGACCTGCGGGCCGCCTTCGAGTCCGGGGAGGTCCTGCCTCCCTACGGCATCTCGATTGCGGCCCGCTTGATCGAGCTCTGGTACGGCAAGCCCCTGCCGAAGCCCGGCACGCTCGGCTGAGCCGGGCGCGCCGACCGGCCCGCGGGTCAGGCGGCGAGCTTCTGCTTCACCTGGGCCAGCGAGGGGTTGGTCAGCGTCGAGCCGTCCGGGAAGAGAACGGTGGGAACCGTCTGGTTGCCGCCGTTCGCCTTCTCCACGAAGGCCGCGGAGTCCGGGTCCTGCTCGATGTTGACCTCTTCGTACGTGATGCCCTCGCGGTCCATCTGGCTCTTCAGCCTGCGGCAGTAGCCGCACCACGTGGTGCTGTACATCGTCACAGTGCCCGGCATGTCTCTCGCGCTCCTTAAGCCTCGGGGTGCGTCACCGCACGTCGTGTGCGTAGCCGCACTGACTCGAACGTACGCGACCCGGTCACCATTCCCGCATTAGTACGACTGCGAGCGGCCCCCTGTGGACAACCGGCGCTGCCGCCCCGTGGGACCTGGCAGCATGGCGGGGTGACAGCAGCAACGCACTCCACCCTCTTCCCGCGGGTCCCGGACACCGCCGACGCGGTGCTCGACGGGCTCGACCCGGAGCAGCGCGAGGTCGCCACCGCCCTGCACGGGCCGGTGTGCGTGCTCGCGGGCGCGGGCACGGGCAAGACCCGCGCCATCACGCACCGCATCGCCTATGGAGTGCGGGCCGGGATCCTCCAGCCCACCAGTGTGCTCGCCGTCACGTTCACCAACCGCGCGGCCGGGGAGATGCGCGGCCGCCTGCGCCAGCTCGGCGCCACCGGCGTCCAGGCGCGCACGTTCCACTCCGCCGCCCTGCGCCAGCTCCAGTACTTCTGGCCGAAGGCCGTCGGCGGCTCGCTGCCCCGCCTCGTCGAGCGCAAGGTCCAGCTCGTCGCCGAGGCCGCGGCGGCCTGCCGCGTCCGCCTCGACCGCAACGAGCTGCGCGATGTGACCGGCGAGATCGAGTGGTCCAAGGTCACCCAGACCGTCCCCGCGGACTACGCGGCCGTCGCGGCCAAGTCCGGCCGCGACACCCCCCGCGACCCCGCCGAGATCTCCCAGCTCTACGCGGCGTACGAGGACCTCAAGCGCGACCGCGCGGTCATCGACTTCGAGGACGTCCTGCTCCTGGCCGTCGGCATCCTCCAGGACCGCCACGACATCGCCGACCAGGTCCGCTCCCAATACCAGCACTTCGTGGTCGACGAGTACCAGGACGTGAGCCCCCTCCAGCAGCGCCTCCTGGAGCTGTGGCTCGGCGACCGGGACAACCTCTGCGTCGTCGGCGACGCCAGCCAGACCATCTACTCCTTCACCGGCGCGACCCCCGACCACCTGCTGAACTTCCGCACCCGCCACCCGGGCGCCACCCTCGTCAAGCTCGTCCGGGACTACCGCTCGACGCCCCAGGTCGTCCACCTCGCCAACGGCCTGCTCGCCCAGGCCGTCGGCCGCGCCGCCGACCACCGCCTCGAACTGGTCTCGCAGCGCGAGCGCGGCACCGACCCCGTCTACACGGAGTACGCGGACGAGCCCGCCGAGGCCGAGGGCGCCGCCCGCCGCATCCGCGCCCTGATCGCCGACGGCGTCCCCGCGGGCGACATCGCGATCCTGTTCCGCACGAACTCCCAGTCGGAGATCTACGAACAGGCCCTGGCCGACCTGGGCATCCCCTACCTGCTGCGCGGGGCGGAGCGCTTCTTCGAGCGCACCGAGGTCCGCGAGGCGGGCGCGGCCCTGCGCGGCGCCGCCCGCTTCGGGGCCAACGACACCCTCCTGGACGACATGGTCGACCTGCCCTCGCAGGTGCGGGCCGTGCTGTCCACCAAGGGCTGGACGACCCAGGCGCCCGCGGGCTCCGGCGCGGTCCGCGACCGCTGGGAGTCCCTGGCCGCCCTGGTGCGCCTCGCGGAGGACTTCGCCGCGGCCCGGCCCGACGCCACCCTGGCCGACCTCGTGGCCGAGCTGGACGAGCGCGCCGCCGCGCAGCACGCGCCCACCGTCGAGGGCGTCACCCTCGCCTCCCTGCACGCGGCGAAGGGCCTGGAGTGGGACGCCGTGTTCCTGGTCGGCCTGGCCGAGGGCATGATGCCGATCACGTACGCCAAGACCGACGAGCAGGTCGAGGAGGAGCGCAGGCTCCTGTACGTGGGCGTGACCCGCGCCCGTGTCCACCTCTCCCTGTCCTGGGCCCTCTCCCGGTCCCCGGGCGGCCGTCCCAACCGGCGGGCCAGCCGCTTCCTCGACGGCCTGCGCCCCGGCTCGGGCACGGCCGCGGGGTCGCGCGCGGCGGGCGGCCCCGGCGGCATCGAGCGCGGCACCGGCCGCGTTGGTGAGCCCGGCGAGGCCGGAGCGCCCAGGGAGCGCCGCCGCGGCAGCCGCAGCCCCGCTCGCTGCCGCGTCTGCGGCCGCACCCTCACCGACGCCGGTGAGATGAAGCTCATGCGCTGTGAGGACTGCCCGTCGGACATGGACGAAGGGCTCTACGAGCGGCTCATCGAGTGGCGAGCGGGCCAGGCGCGGCGCCTCGGCCAGCCCCCGTTCTGCGTGTTCACGGACAAAACCTTGATCGCCATCGCGGAGGCCGTGCCGGAGGACGAGGGCGAGCTGGCCCGCATCCCGGGCGTCGTCGTCCGCAAGCTGCGTCACTTCGGTGCCGACGTCCTCGCTATCTGTGCAGGTCAGGAGCTTGCGGAGGACGACGGGGCGAGCTGATTCAAATTCGTCGAAAAAATAGTTTGCGCATGCGCAAGGAAGACCCATAGGTTCTTAAGCACGGGAACGGCGGCTTCTCCGAAGCCCTGGTCCCGTGCTGTACTTGTCAGTCCGAGGAACGGTTTCGGCCGCTCCCCTAGACGCCGAGAGGAGGCGATTCCAGTGATCAGCAACAACAAGAGCTTCATCAGCACCGTCAAAATGACCGATCGCTCGGTCGTCGCTTCCTGCCTGCTCGGCTTCTCGAACCAGGGCACCGGTCTGTCCGTCGGCAATGCCGCTCTGTCTCTCGGCACCGCCGCCGTGCGTCCGACCGCCCCCGCCCTGCCTCTGTCGGGTCTTGAGATCCGTGAGGGCAATGAGCGACCGACCAAGGCACCGGAAGCAGTAGCGACGGCACAGGCACACGCCTATGTCTTCGCGGCAGCCGGTGCCGGATTCCGGAACAAGACGACGCAGCAGCAGCACCACACGATGTGGGCCTTCCGTGGGCTCGAACCCTGGAGTGATCCAGTCTGATCTCGATCAGACCGGCGCCTTCAGGGCCGCGGAACCCCACCCGGGATCCGCGGCCCTTCTGTTTTCCCCAAAACCGGGAGAACAGAGCGAAGGGGCTGAGCAAGACCCGGTACCAGCCGCCAACCGGCCGACCCAGGCCGGCACGACCAGACGAGGAAAACACCACCGTGCAACTCGAAGCGCACGCCCCGTCCGTACCGCCTTCAGACACTCTCCCGCCGCCCGCACCCACGGAGGACCCGACCTTGACTCCCCTCACCGCGCTCACCGCGCTCGACGACGCCATCGAGAACCTCGGCGTACCCGTCCCGTGCCGTGCCTACGACCCGGAGGTCTTCTTCGCCGAGTCCCCGGCCGACGTCGAGTACGCCAAGTCCCTCTGCCGTACCTGCCCGCTGATGGAGGCCTGCCTGGCCGGCGCCAAGGAGCGGCGTGAGCCGTGGGGCGTCTGGGGCGGCGAGCTGTTCGTCCAGGGCGTGGTCGTGGCCCGCAAGCGGCCGCGTGGCCGTCCGCGGAAGAACCCGGTCGTGGCATGAGTACCGCCGGAACGATCGATCGCCCCGTGACGCACGACCCCAAGAAGCAGGCCCCGATGAAGGCACCCACGAGCGAGCCCACTCGCTCCGCCACCCGAGACTTCACCACCACCGGCGCGACCGGCTCGCGCCAGAACAGGACCCGCGAAATGCAACTCATCCCAGAAGCCCTGGCCCGTGCGCATATGCACGAACGCCTGCGTGAGGCCGAAGAGCACCGCCCGGCCGCGCGCCTGATCGCGGCCCGCCGCATGCAGCGCCGCGCCGAGCGCGCGTCCCTGCGCGCGAGGCGTGCCCTCGCCATCGCGGTCATGCAGTAGTTCCCACGAGCTCGAGGCACAGCCGAAGCTCCCGGTGAGCTTCACGGAAGTACCCCGCGGGGGCCGGTCCGAACGGACCGGCCCCCGCGGTGCGTTGTGCGCACCGATCCTCCGGTGGCGGCGATAAGGTCACCGCGTGGACCAGCAGCCTCCTGAACCTGCGGACGCCCGGCACGATGTCAGGAACGACACCGAGAACGTCGTGTGCTCCCGCTGCGGCACGGTCGCCGACGGCCGGCCCCCGACATGGATCTGCTCCGTGGAGAACGGCGCCCGGCACTACTTCTGCGACGCCTGCTCCCGGGACAACATCCGGGCGATCGAGGGACGACTCGACTCCGCTTGGTGGTGAGCCGCCCCTGTTGGTGGTGAGCGCCCCGTTGGTGGTGAGCCGCCCCCGGCCCGACAGCGGACCGGCCTGCCCGGGCGTCAGCCCCGGTGCGCCGCCACGTGGTGCTGGTACCCGAGGTCGACGGCCTGCGGCACCGCACCTCCCGCGGCGCGCAGCGCGCCCAGCAGCTCAGGAAGCTGCGGCGGCCACAGCGGCTCGGGGGAGTCGGCCAGCTCCCGGGGTGTCCACCAGCGCCAGCGCAGGATGCCGTCCTCGGCGTGCGCGGCGGCGGCCTCGCTCGTGGGCGGGCGGCGTGGCCCGCGGGCCAGGTAGATGTGCTCGTGCTGCCGCACCGGCACACCCGCACGGGTGAAGTCGTGCTCCCACGTGCACAGCAGGGCCTCCGGCCGGACGTCCGTCCAGCCGGTCTCCTCGCGCAGTTCGCGCAGCACGCCTTCGCGCGGCGCCTCGTCCGGCTCCAGGCCGCCGCCGGGCATGGCCCAGTGGACTCCCACTTCCTCGTTGTCGTACCCGAAGAGGAAGACCGCGTCGTCCGGGGCGATCACCGCAACCCGCGCCGCGCGACGGGGCGTTCTGCGCACGATCACGCCTCCGCCACCTCCTCGATGCCGTCGTCCGCGAGGCCGTCCGCCAAGTCGGCCTGCTCCTCGTCCTCCTGGGCGACGAACCCCGGCAGCCACTCCTCCAGC
Source organism: Streptomyces sp. NPDC040610 (assembly GCF_055594065.1). Taxonomy (NCBI): domain Bacteria; kingdom Bacillati; phylum Actinomycetota; class Actinomycetes; order Kitasatosporales; family Streptomycetaceae; genus Streptomyces; species Streptomyces sp. NPDC040610. The sequence continues at coordinate 889,426 of NZ_JBVIXA010000001.1, forward strand.
TCCTCCCGCATCCGCACCGTCGCACCCAGCTGACACAGAACACCGATGGTGCTGAGCGTCACGCGGTGGATCAGGAGATACGACGGCGGGAGGTTCAGCCGCTTGCCCAACTGGTGGGCGGGGGAGCGGGGGTCGGCCACCCGGGCCGCCTGGCTGCGCATCCAGCCACGGGTGAAGGTGAACTCCTCCGCCACCGCCGGCTCGATGATCGGCAGCAGATAGTCCAGGACGGCTTCCGGCTCCAGATCGACCGTCTCCTTGACGAAGCCCTCCTCGCACAGCATCTCGTAGACCGCGTCCGCCTCGCCCTCGACGGTCAGCCGCAGCGAGTCGCCTATCGTCGGGGGCAGCCCACCGGGCAGCCGGTCCACCGTGCCGAAGTCCAGCACACCGAGCCGCCATTCGCCCTTCTCGCCGGTCAGCAGCCGGAAGTTGCCCGGGTGCGGGTCGGCGTGCAGCAGGCCCGTTCGGGCCGGTCCTGAGAAGAGGAAGCGCGTCAGGAGCTGGCCGGCGCGGTTCTTCTGATCCTGTGTCCCCTCCGCGATCACCTCCGACAGCGGCACCCCGTCCATCCACTCCGTCACCAGGACCTGCTCGCTCTGGTGGACCACGTCCGGCACCACGACATCCGGGTCGTCCGCGAACTCCTCGGCGTGGGCGCGCTGGGCCTGTGCCTCCAGGCCGTAGTCCAGCTCCTCGGAGACGCGGTCGCGCAGCTCGGCGATGAGCGGCTTGATGTCCATGCCCGGAATCAGGGGGCCGAGGACCCGGGCGAAGCGGCTCAGTTGGTTCAGGTCCGAGAGCAGCGCCTCGCCCGCGCCCGGATACTGCACCTTCACCGCGACATCGCGCCCGTCCGCCCACACCGCCCGGTGCACCTGACCGATCGAGGCCGCCGCCGCGGGCTTGTCCTCGAACTCCTGGAAACGCTCGCGCCAGTCCGCGCCGAGCCGCTCCGCGAGCACCGCGTGCACCGTGCGCGTCGGCATCGGCGGCGCCGCCTCCTGAAGCTTCGTCAGCGCTGCCCGATAGGGCCCCGCCACCTCCTCCGGGAGCGCCGACTCGAAGACGGACAGCGCCTGCCCGAACTTCATGGCGCCGCCCTTCAGCTCGCCGAGGACCTTGAACAGTTGCTCCGCCGTGCGCTGTTGCAGCTCCCGGCCGACGATCTCCGCCGACTTGCCACCGATCCGTTTGCCGAGCCCCCAGGTCGCCCGCCCGGCGAAGCCGAGTGGCAGCGCGGCCAGCTTGGCGGTACGGGTGACCGCCTTCCGGGGAAGATCAGACATGCGCCCCTCCAAATCCCAGACAGCCGCGCCCTTTCAGGCGGTTACTCGGCCATTGTCTCGTGCGGCTCTCGATCCACGGAGGTGTGCTCCCCCTTTACTTGCTCACCCGCCCCACAGGGGCACGAACGGTGCGCCCGCGTGCGGTGTCTGCGCCAGTCCAAGCCGGGCGTCGAGGCCTCCCAGCGCACCCCCGCGAGGGCCGGCTCCGCCCCGTCCAGGAAGGCCAGCGCGTGCGCCGCGGCCAGTCCCGCGACGGTCGTCGAGAGGGCCAGGTCGCAGGCCGGGACCTGATGGCGACGGCCCGAGCGCCACTGGGCCAGCATCCGCGGCCAGGCCGCGTCGGCGTCGGCGCGGTCCAGGGCGAGGCAGCCGGCGCAGGCGGTCGTGCCGGGCAGGACCAGGGGACCGACCACGCCTGTGCCCTCGATCACCCCGGCGTACAGATGCGGGGTCCCCGCGGCGATCAGGGGTTCGGCGGCGGCCGGGTCGGGGGCGAAGGCGTCCAGGCCGTCGCGCGGGGCGAGGACGATCAGGCACCAGGCGCGCTCGCCGTCGCCCCGGTCCTCGGGGTGACGGGGCGGCCGCCCGGGAGCCGCGCGCCGTGCGGCCGTTCTCGCGGCGGCGTCCCTTCGCTGGCCCACGGAATCCGGCGGCACCCCGCCCGGAGCGACGTCCCACGGCTCGACGCAGCCGCCGTCCATCACGTCGACCTCGCCGATCCCCGCCCCGGACAGGACCGAGGCGATGACCGCGCCCACCCGGCCGCCGCCCCGGACGCGCACGCGGGTGGCCCGGCGCGCGGCCATCGTGCGGATGCCCTGGTTCGGCTCCGGGGTGACGACGGACAGGGCCGCGAGGTCGGGGCGGAGCCGGTCCATGACGTCCGTACGGGCACGCAGGGCGTCGGCCGCCGAGCCCCCGCCCGTCGCGTCGTCGAGCAGTCCGGCCCGGGCCAGCCGGTGCAGGAGCCGGTCCACATGGCCGTCCGGCAGTCCTATCCGCTGTCCTTCAGCGCGCAGCAGCGGCAGCCCGCGCGTCCCGTCGAGGAGGCTGAGGAAGCTGCCCGTCGCGGTGTCAACGGGGCCGAGGACCCGGGCGTGCGCCCGCGTCGCCCCGAATTGGACGGTGTTCAGATCGCGCCAGCCGCGGCGCAGGCTCGGTTTCAGGATCGGATGCATGGTTCGGCCCCCCGTCGGTCCGGCCGGACGTCGTGCTCGTCGCCGTCCGGCCGCTCGAATGCCAGAATGCCCGGCTCGGCCCGGCCGTGCGCGCGGTTGTCCACAGGCGGTGAGTACTTGTCGTACTAATGCAGCGCATGGGGAGTGGATCGGGACCGAACCGTCCCGGAGGCGGGACTTCCCCCACGCCAAGCGGGTAACGTCGTGGCGTGCCCGCCGACCCACTGCATCGCGGAAGCCCACAGCGCAGCGCGACCAGCCCGCCGCCATCCGGCTCGGCGGCGAGCGCGGTCGAGGTGCGAAGGAGCGCCCGCCGCCGCAGAACGGTCTCGGCGTACCGGGAGGGCGACCGGACGGTCGTCCTCATCCCCGCCCGGATGTCCGAGGCGGAGGAGCAGCGCTGGGTGGGCGTCATGCTGGACAAGCTGGCGGCACAGGAGAGCAAGCGGGTTCTGGGCGACAGTGAGCTGTCCGAGCGGGCCCAGCGGCTGTCCGAGCAGTTCTTCGACGGCCGGGCCCGGCCCAGCTCCGTGCGCTGGGTGACGAACCAGAACACCAGGTGGGGCTCGTGCACGCCGTCGGAGGGCAGCATCCGCCTCTCCCACCGGCTCCAGGGCATGCCCGAGTACGTGGTGGACTACGTACTGCTCCATGAGCTGGCGCACCTCCTCGTGCCCGGACACGGCCCCCGGTTCTGGCGCCTCCTGGACGCGTATCCGCGGACCGAGCGGGCCCGGGGCTACCTCGAAGGGGTGGTCGCGGCGGACCGGCTGCCGCACCTTCCGGCCGCCCGCGAGGAGTGAGGGGCGCCCGGTGCGCCGGTTGTGTACCGGGTCTGTACCGACGTCGTCCACTGTCGGACGGAGCGGTTAGCCTGGCGCGACGCAACCACTCGGGATGGGGGACGGTCGTTACGTATGGCCAGGGAATTCCAACGCGGCCACAAGGCCAAGATCAGTGACCTCACCGCGGGGACCGATCTGTACGTAGGCGTGCACATCGCTGCCCCAGGGGTGACCTTCGACATCAGCTGCTTCGGCCTCGACGCGAGTGAGCGGCTGTCGGACGACCGTTACTTCATCTTCTTCAACCAGCCGAAGTCTCCGGAGGAGTCGCTTCAGCTCCTCGGTGCCCAGGCCGGTGACGACGAGTCCTTCCGCGTCACGCTGGACCGGATCCCGCCGCAGATCCAGAAGCTGTCGTTCACCGCGGCGATCGACGGCGCAGGCCAGATGTCGCAGCTCGCCTCCGGATACATCCGGATCGTGGCCGGTGGCGAGGAAGTGGCCCGGTACTCCTTCAACGGCTCGGAGTTCTCCACCGAGCGCGCCCTGATGCTGGGCGACTTCTACTTGAAGGACGTCTGGCGCTTCGCCGCGATCGGGCAGGGCTTCGACGGCGGTCTCGACGCGCTGATCAGGAACTTCGGCGGCGAGGTCGCCGAGGAGGAGCCCGCGGCACCCGAGCCGCAGGCCGCCCCCGGCTTCGCGCCGCCCGCCGGCGGTGGCGCGCCCCCCGCCGCCGCGGCACCGCCCGCGTTCGGCGCGCCCGCGGGTCCCGCCACGCCACCCCCGGCACCCGTCCCGGCCCCGGCGCCCGACCCCGCGCCCGCCCAGCACTTCGCGCCTCCCGGCGGCGCCACGCCGCCGCCCGCCCCGGCCCCCGCCGACCCCTCGGTGCACGCCGCGCAGACCATCGTCGCGCCGCTCAACCAGCCGGGCGGCACCGTGCCGCCCCCGCAGGCCCCGGGCCCGTACGGCCAGCCGGGCCAGCCGTCGCAGTTCGGCCAGACGCCGCCCCCGCCGCCGGGCTACGGACAGCAGCCGTCCGCACCCCTGCCGCCGGGCTACGGCCAGCCCGCGGGACCGCCCCCGCCCGGCTATGACCAGCAGCAGCCCTCGGCCCCCCTGCCCCCGGGCTATGGCCAGCAGGCCGCCGCGCCCGCGCCGCCCGGCTACGGCCAGCCGCCGCAGGCCCCGATGCCCGGCCAGATCCCCGGCCAGGCCCCGGCCCCGTTCGGCCAGGCCGCCCCGGGCGGAGTCCCGCAGGGCGCTCCGCAGGCCGCCGGTGTGGCCGCCGCGCTCCAGAAGTACCGCGAGGCGGGCACGGGACAGCGCTGGACGCAGCAGAACGAGAAGCTGGTCCGGGTCGACCTCGGCGTCGGCGACCAGCCGGTGCTCGCCCGCCAGGGCAGCATGGTCCTGTACCAGGGCAAGGTCGAGTTCGGCTACAAGGGCGCGGGCTTCCAGGGCCGCATCGTCGGCAACGCGACCGGCCAGGAGATGCAGCTCATGCGCTGCTCCGGACGCGGCCAGGTCTTCCTCGCGGAGGAAGGCACGCATCTGCACCCCGTCGAGCTCCAGGGCGACGCGATCTGCGTCTCCGCCGAGAACGTCCTCGCCTTCGACGAGTCCCTCCAGCACGAGGTGCGCCGCATCGAGGGCCATGGGATCCCCGGTGGCGCGCTGTTCGTCATGCAGTTCCAGGGGACCGGCACGGTCGTCGTGAAGACGCACGGCATGCCCGTCGTGCTGCCGGTCACGCCGACGACGTTCGCCGACTGCCACGCCGTGGTCGCGTGGTCCGCGGCGGCCCAGGCCATCGTCTCCAGCCAGGTGAGGCTGCGCGGCAACGCGTCCGCGGGCTCCACGGGGGAGAGCGTGAACCTCCAGTTCCGTGGCGCGCCCGGCAATTTCATCGTCGTCCAGCCGTTCGAGGTCTGAGGGAGCCCGTCATGAACCAGCAGCTCGCGGGCTTTGCCCCGGCACCCGTCGCCGCCCGCATGGAGAACCACGGCCACCACATGGTCAAGGTCGCCATGCAGACCGGGAACGACCTCCTCGCGCGCGTGGGGTCGATGGTCGCCTACGAAGGCTTCGTGCAGTACGAGCCGAACCCGCCCGCCGTCCGCCAGATCGCGCGCGACTGGATCACCGGCGAGGGCGCCCCCCTGATGAAGTGCTCCGGAGACGGCCTGCTCTACCTCGCCGACTACGGAGCCGATGTCGTCGTCATCAACCTGGCGGGCGACTCGCTGTCCGTGAACGGCACCAACCTGCTCGCCTTCGACGCGAGCCTCCAGTGGGGTGTCGAGCGGGTCAAGGGCCTGGCGAAGTTCGCCGGGCAGGGCCTGTGGAACATCAAGGTCTCCGGCCAGGGCTGGGTGGCGCTGACCTCCCGCGGCACGCCGATCGTCGTCGACTGCGGCCGCGGCGAGGACGAGACGTATGTGGACCCGGACGCGCTGATCGCCTGGTCGCCGAACCTGAAGGTGAAGGGCAAGCGCAGCTTCAGGGCCGGCTCCCTGATCGGGCGCGGCAGCGGCGAGGCCTACCAGATGGGCTTCTCCGGAGAGGGCATCGTCGTCGTACAGCCCAGTGAGGACAGCACCGACCGCCTCCGGATCCGGAGCTGAGGGGGAGCAACACACCATGCAGAGCTCGCTTTTCGCGCACGCTGAGCAACAGACTCAGGAGCGCTACTCCGTCCAGAACCCGCAGCTCCTGCGGGTCGCCCTCGAGGGCCACGACGACGTGCTCGCCCGCAAGGGCTCGATGGTCGCCTACCAGGGGCTCATCGAGTTCGACGCCGAGTTCCAGAGCCGGGGCCAGCAGCGCGCCCGCGCGCACACCGGCGAGGGCCTGGACCTGATGCGCTGCCACGGGCAGGGCACCGTCTACCTCGCGAACCTCGCGCAGTACATCCACCTGGTGGACGTGGACCAGGACGGCCTGACGGTGGACAGCGCCTATGTCCTCGCCATGGACTCGTCCCTCACCCACCAGGTCATCGCCGTGGACAGCCAGTACGGCATCTCCGGCTCCGGGAAGTACCAGCTCAACATCACCGGGCGCGGCAAGGTCGCCCTGATGACGTCGGGCCAGCCGCTGATGCTCCAGGTCACCCCGGACCGGTACGTCAACGCCGACGCGGACGCGATCGTCGCCTGGTCCAACGGGCTGCGGGTGCAGATGCAGGCCCAGACGCACTCCTCGGGCGTCTGGCGGCGCCGCGGCAACACCGGCGAGGGCTGGGAGCTGAGCTTCATGGGGCAGGGCTACGCCCTCGTCCAGCCCAGCGAGATGCTGCCGCCGCAGCACGCCAACATCGGCCAGGGCGCGCGCGCCCAGTTCGGCATGGGGCAGCAGGGCGCCCGGGGGCAGAACCAGGGCAACGTCTGGAACTGATGCCCCCGAAGGGCATGCGTAAGGGGCGGTCGCCCTAGCGACCGCCCCTTACCGATGTCTCAGCGCTGGCGTCTCAGCGGTTGTTTCAGCGCCGCGTCACAGCCGCGCGCGCGTGTCCCGCACCAGGCGTACGACCGACTCGTCCGCCACGTCCGCCACCTCGTCGTACGCGAACCAGCGCAGGTCCAGGGACTCGTCGCTGATCGCCTCGGTCGCGTCCGCCGGGGCCAGGGCGGCGTACTGCACGTCCAGGTGCTGGGTGCACGGGCCGGGGATCGGGTGCCGGTCCAGGCGGACCGGACCGCCGGGCAGCAGGGACAGGCCCGGGACGCCCGACTCCTCGGTGGCCTCGCGCAGCGCGGCGGCGGCCAGGGAGGCGTCGCCGGGCTCGCAGTGGCCGCCCATCTGGAGCCACATCCGCAGCTTCTTGTGCAGCGTGAGCAGCACGCGCCCGCGCGCCGGGTCGACGACCAGGGCGCTGGCGGTCACATGCCCGTCCGTGCAGGCCTTCCACAGGCCGTCCTCGGGGTGCGCCGACAGATGGTCCAGGTAGTACTGGCGCAGCTCGTCCTGGGCTGCGTCCTGGTCGTCCCGGCCGTCGTATGCCTTCAGTACGAGAACCGCGTCGTCGTGCAGGCTCACTTGCTGTCGTCGTCCTTGCCCTCGCCGGAGCCGCCGTCCGCCGGGCCACCGTCCTCGGCGTCGCCCTTCTTGAGGTCCGGCTTGCCGGCAGCGCCGCCGCCCGCCGCCTCGCCGAGCATCTTGTCCAGCTCGGAGAAGTCCAGCTGCTCGCGGTGCACGAAGCCGTCCGGGTCGTCCAGGTCCGAGGCCGTCGGCAGCATGTCCGGGTGCGCCCACAGGCCGTCGCGGCCGTCCACACCGCGCGCGTCCGTGAGCGAGGCCCACAGGCGCGAGGCGTCCCGCAGACGGCGGGGGCGCAGCTCCAGGCCGATCAGGGTGGCGAAGGTCTGCTCGGCGGGGCCCCCGGTGGCGCGGCGCCTGCGCAGCGTCTCGCGCAGCGCGTCCGCGGACGTCAGACGGGGCTTGGCGGCCGCGTGCACGACCGCGTCCACCCAGCCCTCGACGAGCGCGAGAGCGGTCTCCAGGCGGGCGAGGGCGGCCTTCTGCTCGGCCGTGTCCTCGGGCTGGAACATGCCCTGCTGGAGCGCTTCCTGCAGCTGCTCCGGGTTCTGCGGGTCGAACTGGCCGACGACGTCCTCCAGCTTGGAGGTGTCGACCTTGATCCCGCGCGCGTACCCCTCGACGGCGCCGAACAGATGCGAGCGCAGCCACGGCACATGCGCGAAGAGCCGCTGGTGGGCGGCCTCGCGGAGGGCCAGATACAGGCGCACCTCCTCCATCGGCACGCCCAGGTCCTTGCCGAACGCCTCCACGTTCACCGGCAGGAGCGCGGCCTTGCCCGCGGGGCCGAGGGGCAGGCCGATGTCCGTGGAGCCGACGACCTCGCCCGCGAGGACGCCGACGGCCTGGCCGATCTGCTGGCCGAACATGGCGCCGCCCATGGAGCGCATCATGCCGATCAGCGGGCCCGCCATGGCCTGCATCTCGTCCGGCAGGACGTCGCCCATGGCGAGGCCGACCCGCTCGGCGACCGGGTCGACGAGCTCCTTCCAGGCCGGGAGGGTCGCCTCGACCCACTCGGCGCGGCTCCAGGCGACGGCGCTGCCCGCACCCGACGGCAGGGACGTCGCGTCGTCCAGCCACAGGTCCGCCAGGCGCACGGCCTCCTCGACCGAGGAGCGCTCGGCGGGGCCGACGCTCGCGTCCTTGGTGCCGTCAGGGGTGCCCTGCGAGACGGTCTGGCGGGCGATGTCCTTGGCCATGTCCCAGTTCACGGGACCGCCCTCGTACGACAGCATCTGGCCGAGCTGCTGGAACGCTGCCCCCAGGTCGTTCGGATTCATCGATCCGAACATCGCGGCGAAGGGGTTGTCGCCCCCCGCGCCGCCCGCTCCCAGCGGCCCGAAGCCGAACGGGTTGGCAGGGCCACCGGAACCCTGTCCCCCTCCGGGGGTGTCCTTCTTCTTGCCCTCGTCGCCGTTCTCCGGCTCCTCCGGCGGAAGGCCGAATCCGAATGGGGTGTCACTCACGGGGTTCCTCGGCTCGTAAGGCCACCGGATCTTGGGTCCGGCGGCGGCTGCCCGACAACACCACCCAGCGTAGACACCGCGGCGGGTTCGGGCCTCGGTGCTCCGCCGCCCCGGGGGCTGCGGCAGGATGGTGCCACCTGGTACGTACGCGTCAGTTTGCGTCTGTACTGAAGACAACCGCTGGAGACGCCCGGTGAGTTCCCCAGATCCACAGGTTCGCGCAGCGCGAAACCCCGAAGACCCGACACCGCCCGAGGCGGGCACAGGGCCGGACGCCGAGGCGGCGGGGGAGACGCCGCCCTCGGTGGTGCCGCTGCGCGACGGCTCCTCGTCCGCCTCCGCGCGCGGCCCCGTCGTCGCCGTCACCGGCGCGGCCACGGGCGTGGGCGCGCAGCTCACCGAGCGCCTGGCCGCGTCCGACGAGATCAAGCAGGTCGTGGCCATCGACGAGCGCCGCGGCGACTGCGCGCGGGCGCAGTGGCACATCCTCGACGTCCGCGACCCGGCCATCGCCGAGAAGCTGCGCGGCGTGGACGTCGTCGTGCACCTGGCGCTCGATCTCGACCTGGAGACCGACGGCGCCGCCCGCACCGCGTACAACGTGCGCGGCACGCAGACCGTCCTCACTGCGGCCGCGGCCGCGGGTGTGCACCGGGTCGTCCTGTGCACCTCGGCGATGGTCTACGGAGCGCTCTCCGACAACGAACTGCCCCTCTCCGAAGACGCCGAATTGCGGGCGACCGCGGAGGCGACGGGCGTCGGCGACCTCCTGGAGATCGAGCGGCTCGCCCGCCGCGCGCCGCGCGCGCATCCCGGTCTGAACGTCACCGTGGTCCGCCCCGCGATCCTCGTCGGTGGCACCGACACCGCGCTGACCAGGTACTTCGAGTCGCCGCGGCTTCTGGTTGTGGCCGGGTCGCGGCCCGCGTGGCAGTTCTGCCACGTCGACGATCTGTGCAGTGCGCTGGAGTACGCCGTCGTGGAGAAGGTCGACGGGGACCTGGCCGTCGGGTGCGACGGGTGGCTGGAGCAGGAGGAGGTCGAGGAGCTGAGCGGGATCCGGCGCATGGAGCTGCCGTCCGCCGTCGCTCTCGGGGCCGCGGCCCGGCTCCACCGGATCGGGCTCACACCGTCCCCGGCGGGGGATCTCGCCTACACGATGTATCCGTGGGTCGTCAGCGTCAGCCGGCTGCATGACGCCGGGTGGCGGCCGCAGTGGACCAACGAGGAGGTGCTCGCGGAGCTCCTCGAGGAGGTCGCCGGGCGGCGGACGGTCGCCGGGCGGCGGCTCGGGCGCAAGGACGCGACGGCTGCGGGGGCCGCGGGGGCGACGGTCGCCCTGCTGGGTACGGCTGCCTTGGTGCGGCGGGCGCGGAAGGCTCGGCGGCGGCTCTAGCGTCCCGCCGGGGGCGGGGCCCGCCGCTGTAGGGACGTCCAAGCGGTGGGTGCCGGTGCCGGGGGAAAACGCTATTCCTGGATGTCAGTGGTGTGCGGCACGATGGGGGCATGGCGCGTAATCCGATGGACCACCCCGGCGAGCAGGCTGCTGCCGAGCCGATTCGGCTGCTGGCGATCCGGGACACCCCGCTCTCGCTCGACGAGGTCTTCCGGGCCGTCGGGGACGACTCCGCGGGTGGGACGGCGCTGTTCGTCGGGACGGTGCGCGACCACGACGGCGGCGCGGACGTCGACGAGCTGGGGTACTCCAGCCACCCCAGCGCCGAGGCCGAGCTGCGCCGGGTGGCAGAGAAGGTCGTCGCCGACTTCCCCGTGCGCGCCCTGGCCGCGGTGCACCGGGTCGGCGACCTCGCCGTGGGAGACCTCGCGGTCGTGGTCGCGGTGTCCTGCCCGCACCGGGCCGAGGCCTTCGCGGCCTGCCGCAAGTTGATCGACGACCTCAAGCACGAGGTGCCGATCTGGAAGCACCAGCGCTTCTCCGATGGCCAGGAAGAGTGGGTGGGGGCTTAGGCCAGGGGAGCTCCGGTTGCGTAACCCGACCCCTGCCGTGAGCGTTGACGGAGCGGATGGTTAATCTGCTGATCAGTCAGTTTTGGTCGCTCATGGGGTCGGGAGGTCGACATGGCGTCGCTTGCCTGGTTGCTGATTCCGCTTCTGGCGGCGGTCGGTGCCGGTCTGTGGGCCGGTTGGGCCAATCGGAACCGCAAGAGCGGCAGGACCGGTGACATCAGCGAGCTGAACGGCTACGCCGCGTTCCGCGAGGCGATGGAGAAGTCCCACTCGGGCTCCGACACCCCTGCCTGATCCCGTACGGACGCCCCAGGGATGCACCCACAGGACCGTCCCGTACTGTCGTTCCATGCCACGCCGCACTGCGACGATGCTCGCCTCCACCCTGATGCTGATCGCGCTGCTCTGCGCCGGAGTGCTCATCAAAGTGCCGTACTCGGAGATGTCGCCGGGGCCGACCGTGAACACCCTGGGGGACCACGACGGCGAGCCGGTGCTGCAGATCTCGGGCCGCAAGACGTACCCGACGAGCGGTCACCTGAACATGACGACGGTCAGGGTGACCAGCGCCGACTACAAGATGAACCTCCCGGAGGCCGTGTACGGCTGGCTGGCGCACGACAACATCGTCGTGCCGCACGACACCCTGTACCCGAACGGCAAGACCGAGCAGCAGTCGACGCAGGAGAACGCGGAGGAGTTCAGCCAGTCCCAGGAGAGCGCCAAGGTCGCCGCCCTGAAGGAACTGAAGATCCCCGTGAAGTCGCAGGTGGTCGTCTCCACCGTCTACAAGGACAGCCCGGCCGAGGGCAGGCTGCACGCCGGTGACGTCATCAGGAGCGTCGACGGCAAGCCCGTGAAGGAGTTCACGGACGTCGCCGAGCTCGTCAGGAAGCACAAGCCGGGCGAGCAGGTCGTGTTCGGCATCGTCCCCGTCAAGGAGGCGGCCGCCGCGGAGAAGGCCGACAAGCGCCCCGCCGCGACCGAGGAAGTGAAGATCACCACGACGAAGGCCGAGGACGACCCCAAGGTCGCGATGGTCGGCATCAAGGCCGGGACCGACCACACGTACCCGTTCACCATCGACATCAAGCTCGCCGACGTGGGCGGGCCCAGCGCCGGGCTGATGTTCGCCCTCGGCATCGTCGACAAGCTCACGCCGGGCGACCTCACCGGCGGCAAATTCGTCGCAGGCACCGGCACCATCGAGGACAACGGCAAGGTCGGCCCGATCGGCGGCATCGAGATGAAGACCGTCGGCGCGCGCGACAAGGGCGCCGAGTACTTCCTGACGCCGAAGGACAACTGCGCGTCCGCCGCGAGCGACGTCCCCGACGGGCTCACGCTGGTCAAGGTGGACACCATCAAGGACGCCGTGAAGTCGCTCAAGGCCATCAGCAAGGGCGACACCGCCGACCTGCCGAAGTGCACCACGAAGGGCTGATCGGACGGCAGTGGCCGGGGCGGCCGACGCCGGCCCCGGCCACGTAGTACGGGAAAAGGATCAGGAGGCTACTCCGCGAACGTCGCCGCCAGCGCCTCCGCGAGCCCCGGCACCAGGTCCGAGCCCGTGAGGACGTCCGTCGCCGCGTCCTTCTCGCGCAGCCGCAGCGCCGACTCGCGGGCGCCGTCACGCAGCACCGCGACGGTCATGCGGACCTCCTGGCGCTCGGGGTGCTTGGCGACCCACTTCGCGAGCTGCTTCTCGCTCATGCCCTCCGGAACGGAGGCCTCCGCGGACGGCGGGAGCATCAGGCGCTCCACGCTCAGGGCGCAGCCGGCGACCGAGTCGGGCCAGGCGATGGTGCCGAGGAACTCGTCGAGCGGGGAGCCCGGGGGCAGCTCCTCCTGCTCGATGGGGGTCAGGGGCGCGGCGGCCGCGGCGTCGGCCAGGCCGAGGCGGTCCGCCAGGGTCGGCTCCTGCACACGGAGCCGGGCGGTGTCGACGAGCGCGAAGAGCCGTGCGGGCTGATCCCAGCCGAGACCGGCGACATAGTCGTCGATTTCGAGCACTGCGCGGGTGAGGGGACTCGCGGCCATCGGTGGGCCGGAGGAGGAAACGTTGGGCATGCCCAATATCCTGCCTCGTTCGGACCCGGGAACGGGAACTGAGTAAAGCGTCGGTAAGTTGCATGAGTGGGCTCTACGATCGCGGGGCCCGTTTCAGCCAGCCACAGCAACAGCTACAGCGAACTTCGAGGTGCGCACCTTGGCTTTCCAGATGCCGGACCGCGGCGGAGGCCCGACGGGGCCACGGATCAGAGTGGGCCGACCGTCCCGTCGCGTCCGGACCCTGCTCATGACGCTCGGCGTCCTGGCCGTTCTGGCCATGGCGTTCGTCATGTTCGCGGGATTCTGGACGGACTGGCTCTGGTACCGCTCCGTCGGCTACTCATCCGTCTTCACCACGACCCTGTGGACCAAGATCGGCCTGTTCTTCGTCTTCGGTCTCATCATGGCGGCCGCGGTCGGCGTGAACATCTGGCTGGCGCACCGGCTGCGCCCGCCGCTCAGCGCCATGTCGATGGAGCAGCAGAGCCTCGACCGGTACCGCATGGCGATCGCGCCCTACAAGAAGTGGCTGCTGATCGGCATCACGGCCCTCGTCGGCCTGATCGCGGGCGCGTCCGCCGCCGGCCAGTGGCGCACCTGGCTGATGTGGGTCAATGGCGTCCCCTTCCACCAGAAGGACCCCCAGTTCCATCTGGACGTGTCCTTCTTCGCCTTCGACCTGCCCTGGTACCGCTTCCTGCTGGGCTTCGGCTTCGCCGCCGCGGTGCTCTCGGTGATCGCCGCCGCCCTGACCCACTACCTGTACGGCGGGCTGCGCATCACCAGCCCCGGCGGACGGGCCACGGCCGCGGCCACCGGTCACCTCTCGGTGCTCATCGGCATCTTCGTGGCCCTCAAGGCGGTCGCGTACTGGCTCGACCGGTACGGCCTCGCGGTGAAGTCCAGTGACTTCAAGGCCACGGGCAACTGGACGGGTCTGCGCTACGTCGACGCGAACGCCTACCTCCCGGCGAAGACCATCCTGTTCTGCATCGCCGTCATCTGCGCGCTGCTGTTCTTCGCGACGCTGTGGCGACGCACCTGGCAGCTGCCGGTCATCGGCTTCGGCCTGATGGTGCTCTCCGCGATCCTCATCGGCGGTCTCTACCCGGCCATCGTGCAGAAGTTCCAGGTCCAGCCGAACGAGCAGGCCAAGGAAGCCCCGTACGTCGAGAAGAACCTGGAAGCGACGCGTAAGGCGTACGACATCGGCGGCACCGATGTGAAGAAGTACCCGGGCGTGAGCAGCACCCAGGACACCTCGAAGCTGCGGGGTGCCGCGACCGACGCCGCCAGCTTCCGCCTGCTCGACCCGAACATCGTCTCGCCGACGTTCCAGCAGCTCCAGCAGATGAAGGCCTACTACGGCTTCCCGTCGAACCTGGACGTCGACCGCTACAAGGACAAGGACGGCAAGGAGCAGGACACCGTCGTCGGCCTGCGCGAGCTCGACCTGGACGGCGTCCAGAAGAACAACTGGATCAACGACCACTTCCGCTACACCCACGGCTACGGCGTCGTCGCGGCCAAGGGGACCGAAGCGAAGGGATCGGGCGAGCCGGTCTTCACGGAGTCCGACCTGCCGTCGAAGGGCAGCCTGCCGCCGTACGAGCAGCGCATCTACTACGGCGAGAAGACCACTCAGTACTCCATCGTCGGCGGTCCGCAGAAGGAGATCGACTACTCGGACGACAGCGGCGAGAAGACGACCAGCTACAAGGGCAAGAGCGGCGTCAACCTCTCCAACCCGCTCAACAGGGCGGCGTACGCGGTGTCGTTCGGCGAGCCGCAGATGCTGTACTCCGGAGCGATCGGCGATGGCTCGCGGATCCTGTACAACCGCACGCCCAAGGAGCGTGTCGAGGCGGTGGCCCCCTGGCTGACGATCGACGGTGACGCCTACCCGGCGGTGGTCGACGGCAAGATCCAGTGGATCGTGGACGCGTACACGACGACCAACGGCTATCCGTATGCCTCGCGCACCACGCTCGGCGACACCACGGCCGACTCGCTGACGGCGAAGAACAACCAGCGCGCGGTGGTGGCCCAGCAGAACCAGGTCAACTACATCCGCAACTCGGTGAAGGCGACCGTCGACGCGTACACCGGTGACGTCAAGTTGTACGAGTGGGACACCAAGGACCCCGTTCTGAAGACGTGGCGCAAGGCCTTCCCGGGCACGGTCAAGGACAAGAGCGAGATCTCCTCGGCCCTGATGGACCACCTGCGCTACCCGCAGGACCTGTTCAAGGTGCAGCGCGAGCTCCTCACCCGCTACCACGTGAAGGACGCCGACACCTTCCTCAGCGGCAGTGAGGTGTGGGAGGTCCCGAGCGACCCGACGAACCAGACGTCCAGCGCGGTCCCGCCGTACTACCTGAGCATGAAGATGCCGGGTGCCAAACAGCAGGACTTCTCGCTGACGACGACGTTCGTGCCCAACAAGCGCAACAACCTCAGCGCCTTCATGGCGGTCAACGCGGACGCGCGATCGCCTGACTACGGCAAGATGCAGATCCTGAAGATGCCGACGGACAGAACGGTCGACGGACCAAAGCTGGTGCAGAGCCAGTTCAACTCCGACAAGGACATCGCGGAACAGATCAGGCTCCTCAAGGGCGGCGACTCGGAAGTCGACTACGGCAATCTGCTGACCGTGCCCCTGGATGGCGGGCTGCTGTATGTGGAACCGGTCTACGTCAAGGGCGGCGGGCTCAAGTACCCACTCCTGAAGCGGGTCCTGGTCACCTATGGAGACAAGATCGCCTTCGAGAGCACCCTGGAGAAGGCCCTGAACGTGGTCTTCGGCACCGAGGGAGCGACACCGGTCGAGCCACCGGACAAGCCGGGCAGCGGTGAGAAGGACAAGCCCGACAAGCAGAAACCGCCGACGTCGGACAACCCCGCCCTCCAGAAGGCCATCGACGATGCCCAGAAGGCGATCGACGACGGCAAGGAAGCTCTCAAGAACGACGACTGGGAGGAGTACGGCAAGGCGCAGGAGAGGCTCCAGGAGGCACTGGAGCGCGCCGAGGACGCCCAGCCGAAGAAGAAGAGCGACAAGGGCGGCGACGGGGGCGGTTAGGGGCACCTCAGCAGGCCCGTAGCGCGCGACAGCGCACGGGCACCACCCCGCGCCGTGGTACGGTTGCAACACAACGGCGCGGGGTGGAGCAGCTCGGTAGCTCGCTGGGCTCATAACCCAGAGGTCGCAGGTTCAAATCCTGTCCCCGCTACTCACGCGAAGGCCCGGATCCTCTAGAGGATCCGGGCCTTCGTCATGCGCCGGTCCGGTCCTGGTGCGATCAGGGCTTATACCGGTGGCCCATGCCATCGGTGTGGGGTTCGTGCGAAGAGTGGTCCGGGCGGGGGGAGTTGGGCAAAGCTGTGTTTCACTTATCTCTCTGTGGGCATGTCGACAAAACGCTGAAGTGACCTCACTGGCTGCGGTATACCAGGTGTACCCAGGTTGCAGGTGGTGCGACGATGGACGTTATGGGGGACAAGGCAACTCTGTTGGAGAGTGGGCGGTTTGCGCAGCCGGCCGAACGGGAGGATCCCGGGTCGGCCGCTGAGGAGATGCGGCACCGGATCGCGGCTGAGGCCGGAGACGTGGACGCGATGAGCGTTCTCGGCAGCCTGCTGCTGCGTCGCGGTGATCTCGACGGTGCCGAATCCTTGCTGCGGGCCGCGACCGCGGCCGGTGACCGTGCCGCCGCCAACAACCTCGGCGTCCTTCTGCACCAGCGTGGATATGTCGACGAAGCGGCAGGATGGTGGCGCATCGCCGCCGTCGCCGGTTCCGCCGCGGCGGCGCACGCGCTCGGCCGCCACCACCGTGAGCGCGGCGACGAGCCCGCCGCCGAGTACTGGCTCCGGCAGTCCGCCGAGCAGGGCCACACGCTGGGGGCTTACGCCCTCGCCGACCTCCTGGAACACCGCGGTGACGTGGGCGCCGAGCGCTGGATGCGCACGGCGGCCGAGCGCGGCCACCGCGAGGCGGCGTACAGGCTCGCGCGGGTGCTCGACAAGCGCGCGGAGCGGGAGGGGCCGGGGGAGTCCGGCGCCCGGACCGGGACCGGTCTGCGCCCCGCGCTGTCCGCGCTGTCCGGTCAGTCCGCGCGCCCCGGCGCGGGCGGGCGGACGGACGGCGCGAAGCCCGGTCTCGTACGCCCCGACATGGGGGCGCGCATCGGAAGCATGCGCCCTGCCAGTGGTGCGCGCTCCGGTGACGCGCGCTCTGACAACGGACGCAAAGAAGGTGTCCGCGCGGGCGGCGCCGACGCCCGGCGCGGCGACCGCGGCCTCTCGCTCACCGACGAGGCCGAGCAGTGGTACCGCCAGGCGGCCGCGCGCGGCCACCGCCGGGCCGCCCTGCACCTGGGCGCGATCCTGGAGCGGCGCGGCGACCTCAAGGAAGCCGGGCGCTGGTACCTGACGTCCGCCAAGGACGGCGAGGCGCGTGCCGCCTGCGCGCTCGGCTTCCTGCTGCGCGACGCGGGCGACGAGGAGAACGCCGCCGTGTGGTGGCTGCGGGCCGCCCAGGACGGCGACGGGAACGCCGCCAACGCCCTGGGCGCGCTGCACGCAGAGCGCGGCGAGACCCAGACCGCCGAGCGCTGGTACCGCGCGGCCATGGACGCGGGCGACAACAACGGCGCGTACAACCTCGGCCTGCTCTGCGCCGAGCAGAAGCGCACCGCGCAGGCCGACCAGTGGTACCGCCGCGCCGCCTACGCCGGGCATCGCGAGGCGGCCAACGCGCTCGCCGTGCTGCTGCTCCAGGGCGGCGACGCGGCCGGGGCCGAGCCGTGGTTCTCCAAGGCCGCGGAGGCCGGCAGCGTGGACGCGGCGTTCAACCTCGGGATTCTGTACGCGAGTCGGGGTGACGACACCGCGGCCCTCAAGTGGTACGAGCGGGCCGCCGCTGCCGGGCACACCGAGGCCGCCCTCCAGGTCGGCACGGCGCGGCTGCGCGACGGCGACGAGCGGGACGCCGAGCGGCACCTGCGGTGCGCGGCGGGCGGCGGCAGCGCGGAGGCGGCGTACCGGCTCGGCACCGTGCTCGACGCGCGGCGTCCGCCCGCGGGGCCGCCCGCGCTCGGGGAGCCCGCCGCGCAGAAGACCGAGTGCGAGGAGTGGTACGAGCGCGCGGCCGAGCAGGGGCACCGGCGTGCCCAGGTGCGGGTCGGGATGCTCGCCGCGGGCCGGGGCGACGTGGTCGAGGCCGCGCGCTGGTACCGGCTCGCCGCGGAGGCGGGCAGCCGGAACGGAGCCTTCAACCTGGGGCTGCTGCTGGCCCGGGAGGGCAGTGAGCCGGAGGCCGCGCTGTGGTGGACCCGGGCCGCCGACGCGGGGCACGGGCGGGCGGCGCTGCGGCTCGCGCTGCTGTACGCGCGGCGGGGGCAGCTCACTGAGGGGCAGCGGTGGGCCTCGCGGGCCGTGGAGCTCGGGCCCGCCGAGGTCGCCGAGCGGGCCGCGCGGTTGCGCGAGGCGCTGCGGCAGGAGCTGACGGCGTAGCCACCGGAAGCGATTTGCGCTGGTCGTGGGCCTGGCGTACTGTTGGGTTCACCGACGCGGGGTGGAGCAGCTCGGTAGCTCGCTGGGCTCATAACCCAGAGGTCGCAGGTTCAAATCCTGTCCCCGCTACTGAAAGACCGAGGGCCGGATCCATTGCGGATCCGGCCCTCGGTCGTATGCGCACACGGCCGCGTGTACGCGTTGAACGGCGAAGGCCCGGCACCCACGGTGCCGGGCCTTCGTGCGAGATTCGTGTGAGGAAAAGAGACGCTACGCCGCGCAGCTGGGGCACACGCCTCGGTACGTGACCTCGACGTCCGAGATCGTGAAGCCGAAGCGCTCCGAGTCGGGGAGCGCCGACAGCGGGTTCCCCGTCGGGTGCACATCGCGGATGGCGCCGCAGCGGGCGCACACCAGGTGCTGGTGGGGGCGGTGCGCGTTCGGGTCGTACCGTTTGGCTCTGCGGTCCGTCGAGACCTCGAGGACCTCGCCGAGCGAGACCAGCTCGCCGAGGGTGTTGTAGACGGTCGCCCGGGAGATCTCCGGCAGCTTGTCGACGGCACGGGCATGCACCTCGTCCGCCGTCAGATGCACATGCTCTCCGTCGAGGACCTCGGCCACGACACGCCGCTGCGCGGTCATCCGCCAGCCGCGTCCGCGCAGTCGTTCCAACAGGTCACTCATGACAGCCAGCCTAACAGGCAAGGGGACCAGGTCCCGAACGGGTGTGACTTTGGAAGCTTACTTGACTTAGACATTGTCTATTGTAGGATCGAGTTCGGCATCAGCCAAGGGACAGGACTTGCACCAAATGACGCAGGAGGCGCACGTGACGCAGGGACCCCTCACCACGGAGACCGGCGCGCCGGTAGCGGACAACCAGAACAGTGAGACCGCGGGCGTCGGCGGGCCGATGCTGATCCAGGACCAGCTTCTGCTGGAGAAGCTCGCGCACTTCAACCGCGAGCGCATCCCGGAGCGCGTCGTGCATGCCCGGGGCGCGGGCGCGTACGGCACCTTCACGGTGACCGCGGACGTCACGAAGTACACGCGCGCCGCGTTCCTCTCCGAGGTCGGAAAGGAGACGGAGACGTTCCTCCGCTTCTCCACGGTGGCCGGGAACCTCGGCGCGCCCGACGCGGTGCGCGACCCGCGCGGCTTCTCGCTGAAGTTCTACACCGAGGAGGGCAACTACGACCTCGTCGGCAACAACACCCCGGTGTTCTTCATCAAGGACGCCATCAAGTTCCCCGACTTCATCCACACGCAGAAGCGCGACCCGTACACGGGCTCGCAGGAAGCCGACAACGTGTGGGACTTCTGGGGGCTCAGCCCGGAGTCCACCCACCAGGTGACCTGGCTGTTCGGCGACCGCGGCATCCCGGCGTCGTACCGCCACATGAACGGCTACGGCTCGCACACGTACCAGTGGACCAACGAGGCCGGTGAGGTCTTCTGGGTCAAGTACCACTTCAAGACGGACCAGGGGATCAAGAACCTGACCGCCGCGGACGCCGAGGTCCTCGCGGGCAAGGACCCGGACTCCCACCAGCGCGACCTGCGTGAGTCCATCGAGCGCGGCGAGTTCCCGTCCTGGACCGTGCAGGTGCAGATCATGCCGGCGGCCGAAGCGGCGAACTACCGCTTCAACCCCTTCGACCTCACCAAGGTGTGGCCGCACGAGGACTACCCGCCGGTCGAGATCGGCAAGCTGGAACTCAACCGCAACCCGGAGAACATCTTCGCGGAGGTCGAGCAGTCCATCTTCAGCCCCGCCCACTTCGTGCCGGGCATCGGCCCGTCGCCGGACAAGATGCTCCAGGGCCGCCTGTTCGCGTACGGCGACGCCCACCGGTACCGCGTCGGCATCAACGCCGACCACCTGCCGGTGAACCGCCCGCACGCCACCGAGGCGCGCACGAACAGCCGGGACGGCTTCCTGTACGACGGCCGACACAAGGGCGCGAAGAACTACGAGCCGAACAGCTTCGGCGGCCCCTTCCAGACGGACCGCGCGCTGTGGGCGTCCACCCCCGTCAGCGGCGGCACCGGCAACCACGAGGCGCCGAGCCACGCCGAGGACGACGACTTCGTGCAGGCGGGCAACCTCTACCGGCTGATGTCCGAGGACGAGCAGGCGCGTCTGATCGAGAACCTCGCGGGCAACATCGCGGGCGTCTCCCGCGACGACATCGCCGAGCGAGCCATCGACAACTTCCGCAAGGCGGACGGTGACTTCGGCAAGCGCCTGGAAGCCGCGGTCCAGGCCCTACGGGGCTAGCGCCCCTCCCCTTCTGCGCCTAAACCGGCGCCGCTCTCGCGGACCTGGTTTCTCGGCGTGGGGGTTGCTCAATTGATGGTTGCTGTTTCGTGCGGCGCCTGTGCGGATGTCGTCCGCACAGGCGCCGTTGTGCTCAGGCCAGGGTCGTCGCCCGGCGGCGTATCGGCGCCCAGCAGCGGATGATGTCGCGTACGGAGACGATGCCCACCGGCTCGTCGCCGTCGAGCACGATGAGGTGCCGGAACCCGCCGTGCGACATCGCGTCGCCGGCGTCCTCCAGGGTCCAGGTCGGCGCGGCGAAGACGACGTCGGTCGTCGTGTGCGTGCCCGCGGTCTCGGTGTCGGGGTCCTGGCCGAGGCCGAGGGAGATGAGGACGTCGCGCTCGGTCAGAATGCCGAGGCCGTAGGTGTCGGGGTCGAGGACGACGGCCGCGCCGACGCGGCGGGCCGACATCAGCCGGGCCGCCTGCCGGAGGGTGTGGGCGGGGCCGATGGTGAGGACCATCGTGCTCATGGCGTCGCGGACGAGCATGGGCTGGAGCCACCTCCTTGGTGAACCCGTGGTCCGTGCGATGGCGAAGGATTGCCTCCGCTTGACGGCGGAGGAAGGCCTCCCCGTCATCGACTTGGAGAACGGGTTCACAAGTTCACAAGTGGGGGAGCTCTCAGAGTCGCAGCCGCGCGGGGTGTCAACAAGAGGGCGTACGGGGTCAGTTCGCCGGCGCGGGAAGCGCCGCCTCACCTCAGTAGCGCTGGTTGAGGTACCCGAGCAGCTCGTCGTGGAGCAGGCCGTTCGACGCCGCCGCGTTGCCGCTGTGCGGGCCGGGGGTGCCGTCGAGGCCGGTGAAGCTGCCGCCCGCCTCGGTGACGACGATCGCGGTCGCCGCCATGTCCCAGAGCGACAGCTCCGGCTCCGCGCACAGGTCGACGGAGCCCTCGGCGACCATCATGTACGGCCAGAAGTCCCCGTAGCCACGGGTGCGCCAGCAGGCCCGGGTGAGGTCGAGGAAGCCGTCGAGGCGGCCCTGGTCCTCCCAGCCGCTCAGCGAGGAGTACGCGAGCGAGGCGTCCTGGAGCCGCGAGACCTCGGAGACGCGCAGCCGCGTCGCGGACGTCAGGCTGCGGCCCGTGTACGCGCCGCCGCCCTTCGCCGCCCACCAGCGGCGGCCGAGCGCCGGCGCCGAGACGACGCCGACCACCGGCTGATATCCGCCCTCGCCGGCCTCCATGAGGGAGATGAGCGTGGCCCAGACGGGTACGCCGCGTACGTAGTTCTTGGTGCCGTCGATCGGATCGATGACCCAGCGGCGGGGGCCCGTGCCCTCGACGCCGTACTCCTCGCCGAGGATCGCGTCCCGCGGCCGTGCCCGCTGGAGCTGGCCGCGGATCAGCTCCTCGGCGGCCTTGTCGGCCTCGCTGACCGGCGTCATGTCCGGCTTGGTCTCGACCTTGAGGTCGAGGGCCTTGAACCGGTCCATGGTCGCGGCGTCGGCGGCGTCCGCGAGGACGTGGGCGAGGCGCAGATCATCGTGGTAGTCGGGCATGGGTGAACAGTATCGATCCCGTTTCGCACGAGCCACAGCGCGTATCGGGCGGTGCCCGCAGGAACCCTTGACAGTGCCCGCGGGCGCGTCAACTCTGGCGAACAGGACCGCAAGGGCCGTCCAGGCCCGGGGCAGCGGGAGGCGACGATGCCTGCAGCGCGGGAGTCACTGCTGGACGCGGCCTACACCGCGCTGGCCCGCAGGCCGTGGGCCGGGGTGCGGATGGTCGATGTGGCAGCCGTCGCCGGGGTGTCCCGGCAGACCCTCTACAACGAGTTCGGCAGCAAGGACGGCCTCGCCCGGGCGCTGCTCCGGCGCGAGACCGACACGTATCTGCGCGGCGTCGAGCGGGCGCTCGCACAGGCCCGCGACCCCGTGGACCGGCTCGCGGCGGTGAGCGCGTGGACGATCGGGGCGGCGCGCGACAACGTCCTGGTCCGTGCGGTGCTCACCGGCTTCTGGGGCGAGCGCCTGCCGATGCCGAGCCGGGCGGCCGTGTCCAGCTCCCCGGTCCCCGCCCAGCGCCGCGCCGACGCGGGCGTGCCCACCCCCGCCGAACTCCTGGCCCAGGTCAGGGACCGCGCGATGGCCGCCCTCACGGAGCGCGGCCGCCCCTCGGAGACGGAGGAGCTGGCGCGGGCCTGCGAGAGCGCGGTGCGGGTGGCGCTGTCGTACGTGGTGGCGCCCGCGGGGCGGGAGGAGGACCCGGCGCGGCTGGTGCGGAGGGTGATCGCGGGGGCGGCGGGCCGCTAGCCGGCCGGCGTCAGTGCGCCGAGCCCGACAGCTGGAGGCCGATGACGCCGACGATCACCAGCGAGATGGAGACGATCTTCAGCGTGGAGACCAGGTCACCGAGGAAGATCATGCCGTAGATCGCCGTGCCCGCGGCCCCGATGCCGGTCCAGACCGCGTACGCGGGCCCCACGTCCAGCTTCTTCAGGGCGAGCGTCAGCAGCCCGAAGCTGCCGAGCGCGAAGGACGCGAACGCGATGGTGGGCCAGAGGCGGGTGAAGCCGTGGGACAGCTTCAGGCAGACCGCGAAGCCCGTCTCGAGGATCCCGGCGACGATGACCAGCAGCCACGCCATGGTTGTGCCTCCCACGTCCGTACGTTCCGTGACCGCTTCACCAAAGCTTGAATCAATCTTGGTGCGATTATGCACTTACCGGAGCGACGGGGGCGTAAACAACGCGGAGTTCAGGGCCGACGGAGTTCAGTGCTGATGGAGTTCGGTGCCGATCAGTCGCCCTCGTGCCGTTCGCGCGTCGCGAGCAGCCGCCGCAGCGAGTAGAGGCGCGCCGGATCCGCGTGCCCCTCGGCCACCCACGCGTCGAGTCCGCAGTCCGGCTCGTCGTGGCTGCACGCGCGCGGGCAGTTCTCCGTGCCGGCCTCCAGGTCGGGGAAGGCGTGGATGACGCGCGACGGGTCGACGTGGTGCAGGCCGAAGGAGCGCACGCCCGGGGTGTCGACGACCCAGCCCTCGTCGTCGGGCAGGGGCAGCGCGAGGGCGGAGGTGGTGGTGTGCCGGCCGCGTCCCGTCACCGCGTTCACATGGCCGGTGCTGCGCCGCCGCTCCGGCGGGACCAGGGCGTTGACCAGGGTCGTCTTGCCGACGCCGGAGTGGCCGACGAACGCCGTGATCTTCCCGGCGAGTTCGGCGCGCACGCGGTCGGCGGCGTCGCCGTTCTCCAGCTCCTCGCGGTTGGTGACGACATAGGGGATGTCCAAGTCGCCGTACAGCTCCAGGAGTTTGTCCGGGGGAGCGAGGTCGGACTTGGTGAGGACGAGGAGCGGGGTGAGGCCGCCGTCGTAGGCCGCGACGAGGCAGCGGTCGATCATGCGGGGGCGCGGCTCGGGGTCGGCGAGGGCGGTGACGATGGCGAGCTGGTCGGCGTTGGCGACGACCACGCGCTCGTAGGGATCGTCGTCGTCGGCGGTGCGGCGAAGGACGGAGGTGCGGCCCTCGATGCGGACGATGCGCGCGAGGGTGTCCTTCTTGCCGGTCAGATCGCCGACGATGGCGACGCGGTCGCCGACGACGGCGGCCTTGCGGCCCAGCTCACGGGCCTTCATCGCATGGATGACGCGGTCCTCGACGAGGCAGGTGAGGCGGCCCCGGTCGACGGTGAGGACCATGCCCTCGGCGGCGTCCTCGTGCTTGGGGCGGATGTGCGTGCGCGGGCGGTTGCCCTTGCGGTTGGGGCGGACGCGGATGTCGTCCTCGTCCGGGTTCTTGCCGTAGCGGCGCATGGTCGTGATCGCCCGTCAGTTCCCGAGCATCCCGGCCCACAGCTCGGGGAAGTCCGGCAGCGTCTTGGCGGTGGTCGCGACGTTCTCGATCTGTACGCCGGGCACGGCGAGGCCGATGATCGCGCCCGCGGTGGCCATGCGGTGGTCGTCGTACGTGTGGAAGACGCCGCCGTGCAGCCGGCGCGGGCGGATGTGCAGGCCGTCGGCGGTCTCGGTGACGTCGCCGCCCAGCTCGTTGATCTCCTTGGTGAGCGCGGCCAGGCGGTCCGTCTCGTGCAGGCGCAGGTGGGCGACGCCGCGCAGGGTGGAGGGGGAGTCGGCGAGGGCGGCGACGGCGGCGATGCCGGGGGTCAGCTCGCCGACCTCGCTGAGGTCGACGTCGATGCCGTGGACGGAGCCGGAGCCGGTGAAGGTCAGGCCCTGCTCGGTCAGCTCGCAGGAACCGCCCATCTCGGTGAAGATCCGGCGCAGCGCGTCGCCGGGCTGCGTGGTGCGCGCGGGCCAGTCGGGGACGGTGACGCGGCCGCCGGTGATCAGGGCCGCGGCCAGGAACGGCTGGGCATTGGACAGGTCCGGCTCGACGGTCAGGTCACGGCCGAGCAGGGCGCCGGGCGTGACCCGCCAGACGTTCGGCTCGCCGCCGGCCTCGGGGGTGTCGACCTGGGCGCCGCACGCGCGCAGCATGTCGACGGTCATCCGGATGTGCGGCATGGACGGCAGGGCGCTGCCCACGTGCCGCACCTCCACGCCCTGGTTGAAGCGCGGGCCCGAGAGCAGCAGGGCGCTCACGAACTGGG
Source organism: Streptomyces sp. NPDC040610 (assembly GCF_055594065.1). Taxonomy (NCBI): domain Bacteria; kingdom Bacillati; phylum Actinomycetota; class Actinomycetes; order Kitasatosporales; family Streptomycetaceae; genus Streptomyces; species Streptomyces sp. NPDC040610. The sequence continues at coordinate 914,603 of NZ_JBVIXA010000001.1, forward strand.
ACGAGGAGGAGGCGTCGATCTCGACCTGGCCTCCGTCCAGGGCGCCGCCGCCGTGCACGGTCAGGGGCAGGGCGCCACGGCTGTCGTCGTCGATGCGGGCGCCGAGGGCGCGCAGCGCGTCGATCACGCCGTGCAGGGGGCGCTCGTACGAACGGGGGTCGCCGTCGAAGCGGATCGGGCCGTCGGCCAGCGCGGCGACCGGCGGCAGGAAGCGCATGACCGTGCCCGCGTTGCCGACGTCGACCGTGGCGGGGCCGCGCAGGCCCGAGGGGATCACACGCCAGGCCTCACCGGAGCCGTCGGGGCCCACGCCCTCCTCGATGCCCACCCCCATGGCGCGCAGCGCGGCCGCCATCAGGAGGGTGTCGCGGGAGCGCAGCGGGCGGCGCAGCCAGCCGGGCTCGGCGGCGAGCGCGGCGAGGACGAGGCCACGGTTGGTGACCGACTTCGACCCCGGCACGTGGACCGTCGCGGCGACGGCTCCGCTCGCGTGCGGGGCGGGCCAGAGGGCGGTGTGTGTCGGGTTCACGGTCATGCCCACACTTTAGTGGCTGGCGCCGACCGCGAATCTTGATCAAATGTGGCGAAACCCAGGCGAAACAGAGAACGGGCGGGGAGTACCGGGCCACCACGGGGTGACCGCGGGCCGTCCGCCGGATGTCACACCGTGAGCATCCAGCGCGCTCCCCCTATGAGCGAGCACAGCGAGACGGCGTGGAACAGGAACAGCCACATCCCCGCCGGAACGTGCGTGAGCCGCGACAACTGGTCCGCGTCGGAGTCCCCGGCGCCCCCGTGCCTGCGCTTGGACTGCAGCTCGAAGGCGGGACGTACGCCGCCGAGCAGCAGGAACCACACCACGGTGTACGCGAAGGCCGCCTGCACGTCCGTGTCCGCGAGCCAGGAGACGCCGAGGAACACCCCGCCCGAGATGATCACGGTGAGCGCGCCGTAGGCGTTGCGGATCATCACCAGCATGGCGACGAGCAGGGCCGTGGCGACCCACAGGAGCGCCGTGATGCGGCCCTCGCCGAGCAGCGCGGCGCCCGCGAGGCCGAGCAGCGGCGGCGCCGTGTAGCCCGCGGCGGCGGTGAGGATCATGCCGAGGCCGGTGGGCCTGCCGCGGCTGACGGTCAGGCCGCTGGTGTCGGAGTGCAGCCGGATGCCGTCCAGGCGGCGCCCGGTGAGCAGGGCGACCAGGCCGTGGCCGCCCTCGTGGGCGATGGTGACGGCGTTGCGGGAGACCCGCCAGACGGCGTGCGGCAGGACGGCGGCGAGGGCGACGGCCGCGGTGACGAACACCAGCCACTGCTCGGGGGCGGCCTGCGTGCCGGTGAGGCGGTCCCAGAGATCGCCCAGGCTGGCGGAAGCGGTGGTGTGCATTGCTTCGTTGGCTCCCTAACGTCGGCCGTGGCGTGGCAGTCTGGCACGTATGTGCGGACGGTATGCATCGAGTCGTAGGCCCGAGGATCTCGCAGGAATCTTTGAGATCGAGAAGTGGGAGCCGGAAGAGGCCCTGGAGCCCGACTACAACGTCGCTCCCACCAAAGAGGTCTACGCCGTCCTCGACCGCCCTCTTAAGGACGCCGAGGACCGCCGTCCGGTTCGTCAGCTGCGCAAGCTGAAGTGGGGACTCGTACCGTCCTGGGCGAAGACGCCCGAGGGCGGCGCGCGGATGATCAACGCGCGCGCGGAGACGGTGCACGAGAAGCCGTCGTACCGGCGGGCCTTCACCACGCGCCGGTGCGTGCTGCCCGCGGACGGCTATTACGAGTGGGTGACCGGCGAGGCCGAGCGGGAGCTCGAGGTCGAGGGCAAGAAGAAGCGGCCCCGCAAGCAGCCGTACTTCGTGACCCCGGCCGACGGGTCGGTGTTCGCGATGGCGGGGCTGTACGAGTTCTGGCGCGACAAGACGCTCCCCGACGAGCACCCCCTCTCCTGGTGGGTGACCTGCTCGGTGATCACCACGGAGGCGGAGACCGCCCCGCTGGCCGTCGGCCCCAAGGAAGGCCCGCAGGCGCTCGCGGACATCCACCCGCGTATGCCGCTGATGCTGACCCCCGACCGCTGGGACGCCTGGCTCGACCCCGCTCGCACGGACGTGGACGACCTGCGCTCCCTCCTGGAGCCGCCCCCGCACGGCCTGATGCGGGCCTACCCGGTGTCCACGGCGGTGAGCAGTGTGAAGAACAACGGACCGGAGCTGCTGACGGAGCTGGAGGCTCCGGAAGAGGGCACACTCTTCTGACGTGACCAAGAGCGAGACCGTTAAGTCGGCCAAGTCGGCCAAGTCGGCCAAGTCCGTGGAGACAGTGGAGACCGGTGCCGGTGAGGCGCGGATCACCTGGTACGCCGCCGAGGGCGCACGGCTCGTCCTCGCCGTCAGCCACGGCGCCGGCGGCGGGATCGAGGCCAAGGACCTCCAGGCCCTCGCCGCCGAGCTGCCCGCGCACGGCGTGACCGTGGCCCTGGTGGAGCAGCCGTGGCGTGTCGCGGGCAAGAAGGTGGCGCCCGCCCCCAAGACCCTCGACGTCGGCTGGCGCGGCCTGTGGCCCGCGCTCGCCGAGCCCGGCCTCCCGGTGATCGCGGGCGGCCGCAGCGCCGGGGCCCGGGTCGCCTGCCGCACCGCGGGCGAACTGGGCGCGGCGGCCGTGCTCGCGCTCAGCTTCCCGCTGCACCCGCCCGGCAAGCCGGAGAAGTCCCGCGCGGACGAACTGCTCGGCGCGGGCGTGCCCACGCTCGTCGTCCAGGGCGGCAACGACCCCTTCGGCAAGCCCGCGGAGTTCCCGGACACGAAGAACGCCAAGAGCGCCAAGAGCAACAAGAACGCCGAGAGCGGCAAGGGCTCGTACGATCTCGTCGAGATCCCTTTCGCGGACCACGGCTTCTCCGTACCGAAGAAAGCGGACCTCTCTCAGGACGAAGCGGTGAAACTCATCACGGACGCCGTCGTCGCATGGACCGCGGGAATGGTGAAGCGGTGACCGCTGTTGTGCGGAACAGACTGCACAAGCCGTTCGTACTAGAGGGAGTCCGCCGCATGGGTTCGACCATCTGCCCGAACCGCTCCACCACGTCTGACCTGGAGTGGACGGTGCTGAGCGCGCCCAAGGCCACGCCTATTCGGGCGGCGCGCGGTGCGGGTCGTCGTCTATCCTCCGATTCGAGTGGGGCCGCTTTCGGACCCGCCACGTCGTTGGAGGAGGTGGGTCCGGTCACTGGGACCGACGCAGGGACCGAGAACGGCCACGCCGAGCAGTCCGGGCAGCCCGAGGAGACGGCCGCGCAGCGCACGGCCCGCTTCGAGCGGGACGCGCTGACCTTCCTCGACCAGATGTACTCCGCGGCGCTGCGCATGACGCGCAACCCGGCGGACGCGGAGGACCTGGTCCAGGAGACCTACGCGAAGGCGTACGCGTCGTTCCACCAGTTCCGCGAGGGCACCAACCTCAAGGCCTGGCTCTACCGCATCCTCACGAACACGTTCATCAACTCGTACCGCAAGAAGCAGCGCGAGCCCCAGCGCAGCGCCGCCGAGGAGATCGAGGACTGGCAGCTCGCGCGCGCCGAGTCGCACATGTCCACCGGTCTGCGCTCGGCCGAGTCGCAGGCGCTCGACCACCTGCCGGACTCCGACGTGAAGAACGCGCTGCAGGCGATTCCGGAGGAATTCCGCATCGCCGTCTATCTCGCGGACGTAGAGGGCTTTGCGTACAAGGAGATCGCCGACATCATGGGTACACCCATCGGTACGGTGATGTCCCGTCTCCACCGCGGCCGCCGCCAACTCCGCGGCATGCTGGAGGACTACGCGCGTGACCGCGGCCTGGTCCCGGCCGGTGCCGGGGAGTCGAACGAAGCGAAAGGCTCGGGCTCATGAGCTGCGGAGAGCCGCACGAGACTGACTGCAGTGAGGTCCTGGACCATCTTTATGAGTTCCTGGACCACGAGATGCCGGACAGTGACTGCACCAAGTTCGAGACGCACTTCGAGGAGTGCTCTCCGTGCCTGGAGAAGTACGGCCTCGAGCAGGCGGTCAAGAAGCTGGTGAAGCGCTGCTGCGGCCAGGACGACGTGCCCGCCGACCTGCGGGCCAAGGTCATGGGCCGGATCGACCTGATCCGCTCGGGCCAGGCGGTCCCCGACCAGGACCTGACGGCGACGCCCGTGGACGGCGCGGCCGCCAGGGTCACCGAGGCCTGATCCGGCCTCTGGGCCCTGATCTGGCCCCTGATCCGGTCGGGGCGGCGCGGGCGGGCGGTGCGGGTGTGACTCGCTGAGCCGTTCGGGCGGCGGAATTCAGCCGTCGGACGTTCGTTTCTCTTCTTTCTTACGCGCTTTCTCACTCGAAGGTGCTAATTCGCGGCTGCGAGCCGTGGCATGCCCGAACCCCGTTCTAGTCTCCGGATCTCCGGACCTGGATCGGGGAGGAGGCGGCCATGCGCTCGGTTCCGGCACGGGCCCGCGGATACGTCCTGTGCGTCGCCCTCGGCGGCGCCGCCTGCGTCGCGCCCGCGCTCGGCCCGGACACCCGGTGGACCGTCGTCGCGCTGCTCGCCGCCCTGTACGCGGGGGGCGAGCGCGCCGTGCGGCACGAGGTCGCCGCCCGCACGTTCTTCCCCGTCCTGCTCGCCGGGGTCTTCCTGCTGCCGCCCGCGGCCGCCGCCCTCGTCGCCGTACCGGGAGCCCTGTGCGCCCGCGTCGAGCGGCGGCCGCGATGGCTGCGCCGGGCCTGGCGCGCCGCCCAACTCGCCCTGGCCGCCTGGGCTTCGGGACAGGCGTACGCCGTGCTCGGCGGGCCCGGGGCCGCATCGCCGCCCCACTTCCCGTACGTCCTGCTGCCCGCCGCGGCCGCCGTGCTCGCCTTCGCCGGGGTCCTCGCCGCGCTCGACGGCGGGATCCTCGTGACGGCCGAGCGGGTGCCCGCGCGGACCGCCTGGCGCGGCACCCTGCCCCGCTCGCTCGCACCCGTCGCCGTGCACGGGCTCGCCGGGCTGATGATGGCCGTCCTGTGGCAGAGCCCCTACGGCCCGCCCGCCGCCCTCCTCGTGCTGCTTCCGATGGGCGTCTCGTGCTGGGTGTTCGCCCAGTACCACCGCGAACGCGCCGCCCACCGGGCCACCATCCGCGCGCTCGTGCAGGCCGTCGACCTGAAGGACCGCTACACCCGCGGCCACAGCGAGCGCGTCGGCCGCGCCGCCGTCCTCATCGCCCGCGAACTCGGCATGGCCGACGAGCGCGTGGAGGTGCTGCGCTTCGCCGGGATCCTGCACGACGTCGGCAAACTCGGCGTCCCCACCCGGCTGTTGCGCAAGGAGGGACCGCTGACCCCGCAGGAGCGCCGGGTGATCGAACTGCACCCCGAGTACGGGCACGAGATGGTCCGGGGCATCGGCTTCCTCGGCGACGCGCGGGCGGCGATCCTGCACCACCACGAACGCATCGACGGCAGCGGCTACCCCTACGGCCTCACCGGCACCCAGATCCCCGAGTCCGCCCGCGTGGTCGCCGTCGCCGACGCCTTCGACGCCATGACCTCGTCCCGCTCCTACCGCCGCGCCCGCCCCGTCCCGGCCGCCGTCGCCGAGCTGCGGCGCTGCGCCGGGGTCCAGTTCGACGCGGCGATGGTCGGGGCGCTGGTGCGGGCCCTGGACCGCCACGGGTGGGACTCGGAGGTGACGGCCGGGGACGGTGCCGAGGAGCGCGGGACGGGCAGTGCGGACGGGGGCACTGCGGCCGGAGTGGCTCCGGGGGTGGACGGGGACGCCATGGCCGGGGTGGCCCCCACCGCGTCGTGACGGGTGTGGTCCGCGCCGCCGCCGGGCTCCTCGCCGCCGTGGCGCTCGGGGCGACCCTGTGGAGCGGGGCCGAGGAGCCGGGGGTCGCGCTGGCCTTCGGGGTGCTCATAGCCGTGGGGGAGCTGGCCCGGTGGGGGAGCGGTGCGGAGCGGGAGCCCGCACCGCTCGGGTCCGCGGGGGCGCTCGCGTACGCCCTGCTCGGCGAGTGCGGCGGGCGGCCGACCCACCACGGGGTCCTGCAGGTCGTCGCCGTCGTCGTCGCGGCGGGCCTGGTCGCGGCCGTGCCGCATGTGGCGCTCGGCCGCGGCCCGTCCCTCGACCACATCGCCCGCCGGGTGCTGACCGTGGCCTTCGCCGCGCTGTGCTTCCAACCCCTCTACAACTCCGGCCAGTTGGCGGCCATCGCCGGTCACGGGCCCGGGTACGCCGCCGTCATCGTGATACTGCTCGCGCTCACCGCGCTGTGCGACGCCGTGCTCGCCGCCGCCATGGCGCACGCCCGGTCGGGGTGGCCGTTCGGGCCGCTGCTGCGGGACGAACTGCGGGGCATGGCGGGGATCGGGTCGGCCGTGTGCGCGACGGGGGCCGTGATGGCGCTCGCGGTCGCCGTGGCCGGGCTGTGGGCGCTGCCCGTCTTCAGCCTGCCGCTGCTCCTGACCCAGCTGGCCTTCCGCCGGTACGCGGCCGTCCGCACCACCTACCGGCAGACCATCGCCTCCCTCGCCCGCGCCACCGAGATCGCCGGATACACCCCGCCCGGCCACGCCCGCCGCGTCGCCGACCTCAGCCGCGCCACCGGCCGCGAGCTCGGCCTCTCCGGCGCCGACCTGGGCGTCCTCGAGCACGCCGCCCTGATGCACGACATCGGCCAGCTCTCCCTCGTCGACCCCGTCCCCGCGGGCGCCACCGCCGCCCTGCCCGAGGCCGAGCAGCGCCGGATCGCCCTGCTCGGCGGCGCCGTCGTACGCCAGACAGGTGTCGCCGCCGACGTCGCCGTGGTCGTGGAGCGCCAGGCCGATCCGTACCGCGACCAGCCGCTCACCGCGCGCATCGTGCGCGTCGCGAACGCATACGACGAGATGGCTCGGGAACACGGGCCGCAGGGGCCGCTCAGCGCCCTGGAGCGGCTGCGCCTCGCCACCGGCAGGGACTACCAGCCGGAGGTCGTGGAGGCCCTGGCACGGGTGCTCGCACGGGGCCGGGGGCGGCCGGGGGAGCGACGGCAGGCCCCCGGGCCGCCGGAGCCGCCCCAGGAGGGCTCCGGCGGGCTTCGCGAGGGGCCCGCGGGGGAGCGCGGGTGACGGCGCGGTGGTGTGGGCCACGGGCCGTCTGACCCCGTGCCCGGCTGGGTAACCCATGGGTAATGAGCGGCCGTCCGACGGTCCGTGGTTGGATGCGAAGGAAGCGCGGAAGCGCGACAGCACGGCAGCGGGGAAACCCCGACAAGAGCTGGCAGGCGGGAATCGTGAGGATCTTCGGCAAGGGACGGCACCGGCCCTCCGCCTCCTGGCGGCAGGCCACCGACCGGGCGTTCACGCTCATCGGCGACGGCCGCTACGAGGACGCGGGCGCGCTCCTGACACGCGCCGCCGATCTCGAACCCTGGCTGTCCGAGTCCTGGTTCAACCTCGCGCTCCTGCACAAGTTCCGGCACGACTGGGAGCAGGCGCGGGCCGCGGGCCTCAGGGCCGTGGCGCTGCTCGACCGCTCCGCGGGGGCCCCCGACTGGTGGAACGTGGGCATCGCGGCGACCGCGCTCCAGGACTGGCCGCTCGCGCGCCGCGCCTGGCAGGCGTACGGCCTGAAGGTGCCCGGCGGTGTCGCCGCCACCGGCGAGCCCACGGGCATGGAGCTGGGCAGCGCGGCCGTGCGGCTCTCGCCGGAGGGCGAGGCGGAGGTCGTGTGGGGCCGCAGGCTGGACCCGGCGCGGATAGAGGTGCTCTCCATCCCGCTGCCGTCCTCCGGGCGCCGCTGGGGCGAGGTCGTCCTGCACGACGGGGTGCCGCACGGCGAGCGGACCACGGCCGCCGGGCACGCGTACCCCGTCTTCGACGAGATCGAGCTGTGGGCACCCTCGCCGGTCCCCACGTGGGTGGTGCTCCTTGAGGCCGCCACCGAGGAGGACAGGGACGCCCTGGAGCGGCTCGCCGCCGACGCCGGGTTCGCCGCCGAGGACTGGTCGTCGTCCGTGCGGCTGCTGTGCCGGATGTGCTCGGAGTCGCGGATGCCGAGCGACGAGGGGGACGGGGAGCACCTCGACCCCCACGACCACAGTGAGCCCGGGCATCCGGGGCCGCTCGGGCATCGCAGCCCGGGGGCGCTGTGGGTGCCGGAGCGCGAGTGCGGCCTGGCCGCGCCGGCCGGGCTCGTGCGGGGGCTGCTCGACGGGTGGGTCGCCGACAGCCCGGACTCGCGGGACTGGCGGGACCTGGAGGAGGTCTGCTAGCCCCTGGGCGCAGCGGGCCTGTCCGGTGAGTGCGGACGCCGTACCCTGTACGGGCACCACAGGCAGCGGTTCCCAGGAAGTCCCAGGAAGAAGGCATACGGCGGACATGGCGCAGGACACTGAGCAGAGTTACACGGGTGGCGTGCTCCCGGTCGACGACGAGGGCTTCGTCATCGACACGGAGGACGCCGAGGAGCGCGAGACGGCCTACCGTGAGCGCGGCACCTCCCGGCCGATCACGGTCGTCGGCAACCCGGTCCTGCACAAGGAGTGCAAGGACGTCACCGCCTTCGACGACGATCTCGCGAAGCTGGTCGACGACATGTTCGCCAGCCAGCGCACCGCGCAGGGCGTGGGCCTGGCCGCCAACCAGATCGGCGTGGACCTGAAGGTCTTCGTCTACGACTGCATGGACGACGAGGGCGTCCGGCACGTCGGCGTCGTGTGCAACCCCGTGCTCCAGGAGCTGCCCGCCGACCAGCGCAGCCTGGACGACTCGGGCGAGGGCTGCCTGTCCGTGCCGACGGCGTACGCGCCGCTGGCCCGCCCGGACTACGCCGTCGTGACCGGCCAGGACGAGCAGGGCAACCCCGTCAAGGTGCGCGGCAACGGCTACTTCGCGCGCTGCCTGCAGCACGAGACGGATCACCTGTACGGGTATCTCTACATCGACCGTCTCTCCAAGCGGGAGCGCAAGGACGCGCTGCGGCAGATGGAAGAGGGCACACCGCGCTACCCCGTGGTGCCGAATGACTGAACTGCGCCCCAGTTGAGGCGCACGGGAAGTACGTGACAGCAGCGGCCCCTGGTCGGGAACACCCCACTGACCAGGGGCCGTTGGCGTGCCCGTGCAGAACCGGACAGGACTGGCCCACGATCGGACGCCGGTGATCCAGATTCAGTCACTTAAGGGGATGTTCTCGGCACACCGGGGTAGTGAATGGCGCAAATCTGTTCCCTGAACGGTCAGTTGTGGTGCTGAATGGAAAGCGCGGGGATACGCAACGGCGCGCGCCCGGCACGGCGGGAGGGGCGTGTGTCCTCAGGCGGTCGAGAGGGGTTTGTTCGTGCCTGCTTCCTCACACAGCACTTCGCAGTCGGACCGGACGGCACGGGAACCGACAAGGCTTCCGGCATATGCGGCGGAACGCGTACCACGGCAACGCCGCAAGCCGACTGGGCCGATGCGTCCAGTCGTTCGAACGCGGGCGGTATCGGTACCGCCCCCACTGGCCCTTCCGGTGGTGGAGTCGGAGTTTCCTCGTCATCTCCATCCGTATTGGCCAAAGCTTCAGGAGAACTCGCGGGCATGGCTCCTGGAAAAGCGGCTCATGCCCCCCGACAAGGTTGCGGCATATGCCGACGGCCTTTGCTACACCGACCTGGTCGCTGGGTACTACATCGGTGCCCCGGACGAACTGCTCGAAGCCATCGCGGACTTGAGCTCCTGGTTCTTCGGCTGGGACGACCGGCACGATCGGGATGCGGTGCACGGCAGGACGGCGCAGTGGCGGCGGCTGTGCCAGGGACTGCACGCGACACTGGAGCACCCGAGGCAGCAACTGGTCCATCCGGACCCACTGGTCGCGGGTTTCGCGGACTGTGTCCTGAGGCTCTACTCGCACCTCGGGCCACGCTGGAACGCGCGGTTCGCCCGGCACTTCCACCCGGTGATCGACGCCTACGACCACGAGTTCGGCAACCGGCGTACCGGGACCGTCCCGGCCGTCGAGGCGTACGTGGAACTGCGGCGCCTCACTTTCGCGCACTGGGTGTGGATCGATCTGCTCGAACCCACCGCGCGCTGTGAATTGCCGGACGCCGTCCGTAAACACCCGGCATATCGCGCGGCGGCGCTCGCGACCCAGGATTTCTCCGCCTGGTACAACGACCTCTGCTCGCTTCCCAAGGAGCTTGCGGGCGACGAGGTGCACAACCTCGGAATATCCCTCATGCAGCACGAGGGTCTTTCGCTCCAGGAGACGGTGGCGGAAGTGCACCGGCGCGTGAGCGATTGTGTCAGTGATTTCCTGGCGGTGGAGCCGGAACTCCTTCTGCTGGCCGATGGAATGGCGGCCGAGGGGGCGTACGGAAAACGCATCGGCGCCGCGCTCACATCCTGTGTCTTCAATATGCGGAACTGGTTCAGTTCCGTGTACTGGTTCCACCATGAATCCGGCAGGTATCGCGTCGAGAGTTGGGACGACAGGGCCCTTCCCCCGTATGTGTCCGACGCCGGAGTTCCCGAATTCCCGAGCACCGACCTGGCAGAAACCGATCCCTCTGGTGGTGAAGAATGACCGTCGAATCCACGGCCTCCGCGATACCCGCGACCACGACCACCGCGCAGCTCCGCACCCCACCGCTGGTACAGGGCGGAGCACCGGTTCTCGGCCACGCCTGGAACCTGGTGCGCGACCCGCTCGGCTTCCTCGCCGCCCTGCGTGACCATGGAGATCTCGTCCGGATCAGGCTGGGGCCGAAGACCGCGTACGCGGTGTGCGATCCCGAACTGGTCGGGCGGATGCTCAAGAGCCCGGAGTACATCGTCGGCGGACCTCTCTGGGACACCCTGGAGGTCCTGCTCGGCAAGGGCGTGGCCACCAGCAACGGCCCGCTGCACCGCCGCCAGCGGCGCATGATGCAGCCCGCGTTCCGCCCCGAGCGCATCGCCGACTACGCGCGCGTGATGGCCGAGGAGGCACAGGCGACGGCGGCCCGCTGGGACCACGGGAGCACGGTGGACGTGAGCGCGGAGATGTTCCGCACCGCCGTGCGCATCGTGTCCCGCTCGCTCCTGGAGGTCGACTCGATCGGTGAGAAGGCGGACCGCATCAGCGACTCGCTGCACACCGTCTTCGAAGGTCTCTACCGCCGCATGGTGCTCTCCGTCGGCCCGCTCTACCGCGTGCCGACCCCCGCCAACCGGCGCTTCGAGCGCGCGCTCGCGGACCTGCACGCGCTCGTCGACGAGATCATCGCCGAACGCCGCGCCCTCGGCACCGGCCAGGAACAGGACCTCCTGGCCGAATTGCTCCGCGCGCGCGACGAAACCGGGGAGCCGATCGCCGATCAGGAGATCCACGACCATGTGGTCTCACTCGTGGTCGCGGGTGCGGAGAATGTCGCGTCCACGCTGGCATGGACGTTCCATCTGCTCACCGAACACCCCGAGCAGGAAAGGCGGTTGGTTGAAGAAGTAAATTCCGTGACGTCGGGACGCCCGGTGGCCTTCGCCGATCTCATGGAGCTGCCGCACACCCGCAATGTCGTCACGGAGGCGATGCGTATACGTCCGGCCGCGTGGATTTTCACGCGCCGCTCGGTGGCCGAGACCAGTCTCGGCGGCTATCGCATTCCGGCCGACGCGGACATCGTCTACAGCGTGTACGCGATGCAGCGCGATCCGCGTTCGTTCGAGCGGCATCTGGAGTTCGACCCGGACCGCTGGAATCCGGAACGCGCCGCGAGCGTGCCGGAGTTCGCGATGATGCCGTTCAGTGTCGGCAACCGTAAGTGCCCCGGAGATCACTTCAGTCTGGCGGAGCTGACCCTGATCCTGGCCACCGTCCTGCCGAAGTGGCGCCTCACCCCGGTCGACGCGACCGACACGGCCACCAAGGTCGGCATCACGCTGCACCCGAAGAAGCTGGTCCTGCGCGCCGAACGCCGCTGACCCGGGGCCCGCGGCCGACTCGCCCCCGCCGTCAGGCGGCCGAGTCGGCCTCGGGCCCGCGGAACGTACGCCGGTAGGCGTTGGGCGTCGTGCCGAGCGCGCGGACGAACTGATGGCGCAGCGCGGCGGCGTTCCCGAAGCCGGAGCGGCCCGCGATCGCGTCCACCGTCTCGTCCGTGGCCTCCAGCAACTCCTGGGCGTGCAGAAGCCGTTGGCGCAGCAGCCAGCGGTAGGGCGTGGTGCCCGTCTCCTGCTGGAAGCGGCGCGCGAACGTACGCGGCGACATATGGGCGCGGGCGGCGAGCTGGTCGACGGTCAGCTCCCGGTCGAGATGGCGCTCCATCCAGGCGAGCACGCCGCCGACGGTGTCGCAGCGGGTGCGGGGCAGCGGCCGCTCGATGTACTGGGCCTGGCCGCCGTCGCGGTGCGGCGGGACGATCATCCGGCGCGCGATGGCGTTGGCGACCTCCGTGCCGTTCTCCCTGCGGACGAGGTGCAGGCAGGCGTCGATGCCCGCGGCGGTGCCCGCGGAGGTGATGACCGGGTCCTCGTCGACGTACAGCACGTCCGGTTCGACGATCGCGCGCGGATGGCGCCGCTTCAGCTCCTCGGCGTGCCGCCAGTGCACGGCGCACCGCCGTCCGTCGAGCAGCCCGGCGGCGGCGAGCACGAAGACACCCGTGCAGACGCTGAGCACCCGGGCGCCGCGGTCGGCGGCGCGGCGCAGGGCGTCGAGCAGGTCGGGCGGAAACTCCCTGGTCACGTAGGAGTCGCCGGCCGGGACGGTGATGAGGTCGGCCTCTTCCAGGCGGTCCAGGCCGTGCGCGGTGGTGATCGAGTACCCGGCGTGGGTGGAGAGCCGAGGGCCCTCGGCGGAGGCGACCGCGAAGTCGTACACCGGCAGTCCCTCGTCGCTGCGGTCGAGGCCGAACACCTCGCAGACGACGCCGAGTTCGAAGGGATGCACGCCGTCGAGCACGACGGCGGCCACGTTGTTCAGCATCCTGCCAGTGTGCCGCAGGGCTGGCAGGAAATCGAGGGTGTGCGGCAGTCCTGCCACTGACGACGAAGGACGGCCGGCGCGAGAGTGGAGGTCATGAACGCACATGACGCACTCAACACGCTGGCCGTCCTCGGAGTCTTCCTGCTGATGGCGCTGCCCTCGCTCATCGGCCACGCGCACGACCGGCGGATCGACCGCCAGCTGCGCGAGGCCGAGCGGGGGCAGCGGCCCTCAGCCGCGGGCCCGGCTCAGAACTCGTCGTCGAAGGAGACCGAACCCTCCACGGCGACCTGGTACGCCGACGGGCGCCGCTCGAAGAAGTTGGTCAGCTCCTGAACGCCCTGCAGCTCCATGAACGAGAACGGGTTCTCGGAGCCGTAGACCGGCGCGAAGCCGAGGCGCTGGAGGCGCTGGTCGGCGACGCACTGCAGGTACTCGCGCATCGACTCGGTGTTCATGCCGGGCAGGCCGTCACCGCACAGGTCGCGCGCGAACTGCAGCTCGGCGTCGACCGCCTCCTTCAGCATGTCCGTGACCTGCTGCTGCAGCTGGTCGTCGAACAGCTCCGGCTCCTCCTTGCGGACGGTGTCCACGACCTCGAAGGCGAAGCTCATGTGCATCGTCTCGTCGCGGAACACCCAGTTGGTGCCGGTCGCGAGGCCGTGCAGCAGACCGCGGCTGCGCAGCCAGTAGACGTACGCGAAGGCACCGTAGAAGAACAGGCCCTCGATGCAGGCCGCGAAGCAGATCAGGTTCAGCACGAACCGGCGCCGGTCGGCCTGGGACTCCAGGCGGTCCAGCTTCTCCACCGAGTCCATCCACTTGAAGCAGAACTCGGCCTTCTCCCGGATGGACGGGATGTTCTCCACGGCCGCGAAGGCGGCGGCGCGGTCGTCCGGGTCGGGGAGATAGGTGTCGAGCAGCGTCAGATAGAACTGGACGTGCACGGCCTCCTCGAACAGCTGCCGGCTCAGGTAGAGCCGCGCCTCGGGGGAGTTGATGTGCTTGTACAGCGTGAGCACGAGGTTGTTCGCCACGATCGAGTCGCCGGTCGCGAAGAACGCGACCAGACGGCCGATCAGGTGCTGCTCCTCGGGCGTGAGCTTGGCCAGGTCGGCCACGTCCGAGTGGAGGTCGACCTCCTCGACGGTCCAGGTGTTCTTGATCGCGTCGCGGTAGCGCTCGTAGAAGTCCGGGTAGCGCATGGGCCGCAGGGTCAGCTCGAAGCCCGGGTCGAGCAGGTTCTTCTCACCGGTGGTGGAGACGGTGTGGGCAGCGGACTGGGACATTACTGGCAGGCCTCGCAGGACTCGGGGTTTTCCAGGGAGCAGGCGATCGCCTCGGGGTCGGTCACCTGCTGGGGGACGGGGGCAGCGGCGGCGGCCTGGCCGGACGCCGCGCGGGCGATGCGCGTCGCCGGGCGCGAGCGCAGGTAGTACGTGGTCTTCAGGCCGCGCTGCCAGGCGTAGGCGTACATCGAGGAGAGCTTGCCGATGGTCGGCGTCTCCAGGAACAGGTTCAGGGACTGCGCCTGGTCCAGGAACGGCGTGCGGTCGGCGGCCATGTCGATGAGGCCGCGCTGCGGGATCTCCCAGGCTGTGCGGTACAGATCGCGCACGTCCTGCGGGACCCAGGTGAAGCCCTGCACCGAGCCGTTGGACTCGCGCAGCGCCTCGCGGGTCTGCGCGTCCCACACGCCGAGCCGCTTCAGCTCGGCCACCAGGTAGGAGTTGACCTGGAGGAACTCGCCGGACAGGGTCTCGCGCTTGAAGAGGTTGGAGACCTGCGGCTCGATGCACTCGTACACGCCCGCGATGGACGCGATGGTGGCGGTCGGCGCGATGGCGAGGAGCAGCGAGTTGCGCATGCCCACCTTGCCGATACGTTCCCGCAGCGCCGCCCACCGGTCGGGCCAGGTCAGCTCGACGTCGTAGTGGTCGGGGTGCAGGACGCCGCGCGCGGTGCGGGTCTTCTCCCAGGCGGGGAGGGGACCGTTGCGCTCGGCCAGGTCGGCGGAGGCCTCGTACGAGGCGAGCATGATGCGCTCGGCGATGCGGGTCGAAAGCGCCCGTGCCTCGGGCGAGTCGAACGGCAGCTTCAGCTGGAAGAAGACGTCCTGGAGGCCCATCGCGCCCAGGCCCACGGGCCGCCACTTGGCGTTGGAGCGCCCGGCCTGCTCGGTCGGGTAGAAGTTGATGTCCACGACGCGGTCGAGGAAGGTGACGGCCGTGCGCACGGTGGCGTCGAGCCGCTCCCAGTCGATGTCGCCGCTCGCGGTGTCGACGAACGCGCCCAGGTTCACCGAACCCAGGTTGCACACGGCCGTCTCGCCGTCGTCCGTGACCTCCAGGATCTCCGTGCAGAGGTTGGAGGAGTGGACGGTGTGGCCCGGCTCGGCCGTCTGGTTGGCCGTGCGGTTGGCGGTGTCCTTGAAGGTCATCCAGCCGTTGCCGGTCTGCGCGAGGGTGCGCATCATGCGGCCGTACAGCTCACGGGCGGGGATGGTCTTCTGCGCGAGACCGGCCGCCTCCGCCTTCTTGTACGCGGCGTCGAACTGCTCGCCCCACAGGTCGACGAGCTCGGGCACGTCGGCCGGGGAGAACAGCGACCACGGCTGGTCGGCGGCGACGCGGCGCATGAACTCGTCGGGGATCCAGTGCGCCAGGTTCAGGTTGTGGGTGCGCCGGGCGTCCTCGCCGGTGTTGTCCCGCAGCTCCAGGAACTCCTCGATGTCGGAGTGCCAGGTCTCCAGGTAGACCGCGGCGGCGCCCTTGCGGCGGCCGCCCTGGTTCACGGCGGCGACGGAGGCGTCGAGCGTCTTCAGGAACGGCACGATTCCGTTGGAGTGCCCGTTGGTGCCGCGGATCAGCGAGCCGCGGGAGCGGATGCGGGAGTACGAGAGCCCGATGCCGCCCGCGTGCTTGGAGAGCCGTGCGACCTGGTGGTAGCGGTCGTAGATGGAGTCCAGCTCGTCGAGCGGCGAGTCGAGGAGGTAGCAGGACGACATCTGCGGGTGCCGGGTGCCGGAGTTGAAGAGCGTCGGCGAGGACGGCAGGTAGTCGAGACGGCTCATCAGGCGGTAGAGCGCGGCGACCTCGTCAAGGGCCCGCTCGGAGGCGTCCTCGGCGAGACCGGCGGCCACGCGCAGCATGAAGTGCTGCGGGGTCTCGACGACCTTGCGGGTGATCGGGTGCCGGAGCAGATAGCGGCTGTGCAGCGTACGAAGGCCGAAGTAGCCGAAGCGGCGGTCGGCGCCGTCGGCGAGCGCGTCGGCCACGAGGCCGTCGAGGCGCTCGGCGTGCAGAGTGGCGAACTCGGCGGTGCGGTCCGCGATCAGGCCCTCGCGGTGGCCGACGGCGACAGACTGGGAGAACGACGTGACGCCCTGCGAGGCGGCTTCCTCGCGGATACCGATGGTCAGCAGCCGGGCCGCGAGCTGGGAGTACGCAGGGTCCTCGGAGATGAGCCCGGCGGCCGCCTCGGTCGCGAGCTCCCGCAGCTCCACCTCGTCGGCCTTGGCCGACCGGCCGCGCAGGGCGGCGGCGGCGACCCGGCCGGGGTCGGCGTCGGGGAGGTCGGCGGTGAGGTCGGTCAGGACGCGCAGCAGGGCGGTTCCTGGGCCGTCGGTGGTCTGCGCGGCCTGCTCGGCCTCGGCCTGCGTGCCGGCCTGCGCTGACGCGGGTTCGGCGGGCGCGATGGTCACGTGGTGCTCTCCCTCGCTCGGCTCTGGGCCCGCGGAGAGAGGCATGGCGCGGCTGCGCCCGCGCAGGGGCGACTCCGCGTCCACCAACCCATTCCTCGAGGCCCGGACGTCTCGGCACCCGGACCGGACGGTCCAGGCGCGCTGTCGGCAGGTCGTCGGACTCACCGGCGCATGTTGTGGGCGCGAGCGCACAAATGCGTACCAGTACACCGTTGCGGGACAGTTCCGGACTTGCACCGGATTCCCCTGCGGCGACAGCGAGGACGAGCATACATCTTGTGCTGGCTTTCGGTGCCACCCCTAGATGTTGTGTCGGAGGGTAGCGGCGTTGTCGCGGGACGAGGCGCCCTGAACCTCAACTCGGGGGCGGGGCGTGGCATTCCAAGGGGGCGTCCGGGTGCCGTCCGGGGCCCGCTCAGAGGTCGCTGGGGCCCCGCTCGGCCGTCACCGCGGCCGTCTTCAGCCGCCCACGCCCGGCGGGTCCTGGGGGGCGCCGTCGCCGTCGCGGGGGATGTCGCCGCGCTCCACCGGCGGGGCGGGGGATGTCTTCTTCGGCAGCACGGCGTCCAGCTCGGCGGCGTCCGCGCGGTGGGCCTTCTCGGCGGCGGCGCGCAGCGTGTCGCGGTCCACGAGGCCGGGGTCGGCGGAGACCTGGATGCGCAGGCCGTGCTCGGAGCGGGCGTACGCGTGCCAGGACTCGGCGGGGCCAGAAGAGCCCGACGACCCCGACGAGCCCGCGGAGCCGGGCGTGCGGTACCAGCCCTTCCCGTCCTTCTCGCAGCGCTCGGCCGGGGGATACACGCTCCGGCAGGTCCTGCCGTCGACGGTGCCCCGCTCGACGTCGACCTTGATCTGCGCGCCGCCCTCCTTCGCCACGTACACCGCCTGGAAGCCGTCGTCCCCGAGGACGCCCACGGACTGCTCCGCCAGCGTGAACCCGTCGGCCTCGGTCACGTACACGTGCGCCGTCCGGGTCTGGGCGGCGCGGGCGCGGGCCTCGAGGTCGGCGCGGGAGGGCTTCGGTCCGGCGCCGGAGCCCGCGTCCCCGGAGCCCGCGCTCTCGGAGGCCCTGTTCTCGGACCCGGCGGTCTCGGAGCCGCAGCCGGTGAGGGCGAGGGGCGCGAGCAGCAGCAGGGCGGCGGGGAACAGGAGGCGAGGACGCGGCATGGGCCCATTCTTTCGTACGCCGGTTCGGGGCCGGAGGCGGCACGGCGAAGGCCGCCGCGTCCCGGACGGAACGCGGCGGCCTTCAGGAAGGGCCGGGGCCCGGGCGTCAGTGCCCGGCACCCACCTTCGGCAGTTCGACCGCCACGCCCTTGTCGCCGGCGTCCGCGGTGTAGTCCTCCGGGGACGTCTCGTCGACGCCGTCGGGGGCGCCCACGGCCTTGAGGACGAAGGTGAGGACGACGGTCACGACGACGTTCAGGACGAACGCGGTCAGGCCGATGTAGCCGATCTCGCCGATGCCCGGGATCTCCTTGGACGAGCCGCCGAAGTGCTTCTGCGTCGGCGAGGCGACCCCGTACGCGGCGACCGTCCCGTAGATCATGCCGACCGCCCACCCGGCGAGCAGCGCCCACCGGTGGAACCAGCGCGTGAACAGGCCGCCGACGAGGGCGGGCATGGTCTGCAGGATCCAGATGCCGCCGAGCAGCTGGAAGTTGATGGCGACGGTCTTGTCCATGGTGAGGACGAAGGCGAGCGCGCCCACCTTCACCAGGAGCGAGACCAGCTTGGAGACCTTGGTCTCCTGCTCGGGTGTCGCGTCGGGCCTCAGGAAGTCCTTGTAGATGTTGCGGGTGAAGAGATTCGCGGCCGCGATGGACATGATGGCGGCCGGGACGAGCGCGCCGATGCCGATGGCCGCGAAGGCGACGCCCGTGAACCAGTCCGGGAACATGTCCTCGAACAGCTGCGGGATCGCCAACTGCCCGTTCTCGACCTTCACTCCGGCCGCGATGGCCATGAACCCGAGCAGGCCGAGCAGGCCGAGCATCAGTGAGTACAGCGGCAGGATGGTGGTGTTGCGGCGGATCACGTCGCGGCTGCGCGAGGACAGCGTCGCGGTGATCGAGTGCGGGTACATGAACAGCGCGAGCGCGGAGCCGAGGGCCAGGGTCGCGTACGTCCAGGTGCCCGCCTCGCCCGGCACGAGGGAGCCGACGGGTTTGCCGGTGGCCTCGTTGGTCGCGGAGAACTTCTCGTTCGCCGCGCTGAAGATGTCGTCGAACCCGCCGAGCTTGATCGGGATGTAGATGATGGCCACCACGATCACGATGTAGATCAGGGTGTCCTTCACGAACGCGATCAGCGCGGGTGCCCGAAGGCCGGACGAGTACGTGTACGCGGCGAGCACGCCGAAGGCGATGAGCAGCGGCAGGTCCTTGACGAACCAGTTGGTGTCCTCGCCGCCGCCGACGCCCATCACGTCCAGGACGGCCTGGATGCCGACCAGTTGGAGCGCGATGTAGGGCATCGTCGCGAGGATGCCGGTGACCGCCACGGCCAGCGAGAGCCCCTTGGACCCGAAGCGGCCACGGACGAAGTCCGACGTCGTCACGTACCCGTGCTTGTGCGAGACGGACCACAGGCGCGGCAGGAAGGTGAAGATCAGCGGGTAGACGAGGATGGTGTACGGCACGGCGAAGAAGCCGGCCGCGCCCGCCGCGTAGATCGCCGCCGGGACGGCCACGAAGGTGTACGCGGTGTAGAGGTCGCCGCCGAGCAGGAACCAGGTCACCCAGGTCCCGAACGACCGGCCGCCCAGGCCCCATTCGTCGAGGCTCTGCTCGTTCTCGGCCCTGCGCCAGCGGGACGCCAGGAAGCCCATGACGGTGACCGCGAGGAAGAAGAAGATGAAGACGGCGAGCGCGACGCCGTTCACGCCGTCGTTCACCGGGACGCACCTTCCTCAAGGGCCTTGCGGGCGCGCTGGTCACGCTGCCACAGCTGGTAGGCGATCATCGTGAGCGCGGTCGAGATCAGCACCCACAGCATCTGGTACCAGTAGAAGAACGGGATCCCGATGAAGGCCGGGTCGGCCTTCGCGTACGAACTCACCCAGAGCATCGCCACGAAGGGCGCGAGGAGGCAGAGGGCGATGACCACGCGGACCGGCGTGACCACCGGCTGTCTCACTTCAGGCGCAACTGGCACTTCAGGCGCATCTGACATACCGCGGCTCCGTTCCCTCACTTATCCCGTTCTTAACGTTCGGGAAATCTAAGTCAGAGATCTCGCGGTACGGAACCCCCGTCCGTATAACGGACGGGTACCGGAAGTGCCGTCGTGCCTGCTCAGCAGCAGCGGAAGCCCTGTCGGGGGTCCGACTCCTGCCGGTCCGTCCGCATCCGCTCGAACGCGCGGCGGCTCGGCACGACGGCGGCCGGATGATCTTTGCGAACGTGCGCCACGTACCGCTCGTACGCGGACTCGTCGGTCAACTCCCTTACGTACCAACGCAGTCCGCGCAGCGCGCGCAGCAGTGGTCCGCTCATGACGAGCCCGCCGTCTCCCGCTCCTCGGCCGCCGCCAGTTCCGCCTTCTCCTCCTTCGTCGCGAAAAGACCGGCGGGCGCGACCGTCTTGGACTCCACGAACGGCGCCTCGCTCAGCTTCGACGACAGCGGATCGCGGATGTGGCGGACGCAGATGCGGAGCGCGTCGGCGATGACGATCACGATGAGGAGCGCGAGCGCGGCCGAAAGGACGCCGTCCACCGTGGAGTTGGTGACGACGGTGTGCATGTCGTCCATCGACTTGGCGGGCGGCAGGACCTTGCCGTCGTCGATGGCGTCCTGGTAGATCGAGCGCTGCTTGAAGAAGCCGACGCGCGGGTCGCTGGAGAACACCTTCTGCCAGCTCGCCGTGAGCGTCACCGTGGCGTCCCAGACCAGCGGAACGCCCGTGATCCAGGCCCACTTGAGGCGTCCGGACTTCACGAGCAGGGTGGTGCAGACCGCGAGCGCGACGGCCGCGAGCAGTTGGTTGGCGATGCCGAAGATCGGGAAGAGCTGGTTGATGCCGCCGAGCGGCTCGTGCACGCCGACCCAGAGGAAGTAGCCCCACAGGCCGGTCACGGCGGCGCTGGTGAGGACGAGGCCCGGCTTCCAGCTGATGTTCCTGAAGGGCTTGTAGACGTTGCCCAGCATGTCCTGGAGCATGAAGCGGCCCACGCGCGTGCCCGCGTCCAGCGCCGTGAGGATGAACAGCGCCTCGAACATGATCGCGAAGTGATACCAGAAGGCCTTCAGCGAGCCGCCGGTGACCTTGGAGAAGATCTCCGAGACGCCGATCGCGAGGGTGGGCGCGCCGCCGGTCCGTGAGAGCAGCGAACTCTCCTCCACGTTCTTGGCGGCCTGCGCCAAGTCCTCGGGGGAGATGGTGTATCCGAAGCCCGCGACGGCCTTCGACGCCTCCTGCACGGTGTCGCCGACCACGCCCGCGGGCGCGTTCATCGCGAAGTAGAGACCCGGGTCGATGATCGACGCGGCCACCAGGGCCATGATCGCCACCGCCGACTCCATCAGCATGGAGCCGTAGCCGATCATCCGGACCTGCGTCTCCTTCTGGATCATCTTCGGCGTCGTGCCGGAGGAGATCAGGGAGTGGAAGCCGGAGAGCGCGCCGCAGGCGATGGTGATGAACACGAACGGGAAGAGCGAGCCCGCGAAGACCGGCCCGTCGCCGCGCGAGGCGAAGTCGGTGACCGGGTCCATCTTCAGCGTCGGCAGCGCGATGACGACGCCGAGCGCGAGCAGCACGATGGTGCCGATCTTCATGAACGTCGACAGATAGTCGCGCGGCGCGAGCAGCATCCACACCGGCAGGATCGAGGCGATGAAGCCGTACGCCACCAGCCAGATCACGAGCGTCGACGGCGCGAGCGTGAACGCCTCCGCCCACGAGGACTCCGCCACCCAGCGCCCCGCGATCAGCGCGAAGAGCAGCAGCGAGACCCCGATGAGCGAGACCTCGCTGACCCGGCCCGGCCGCAGGATCCGCAGGTAGAAGCCCATGAACAGGGCGATCGGGATCGTCATCGCGATGGAGAAGGTGCCCCACGGCGACTCGGCGAGCGCGTTCACGATCACCAGGGCGAGCACACCGAGCAGGATGATCATGATCGCGAAGGCGGCGAGCAGCGCCGCGGCCCCGCCGAACGGGCCGATCTCGTCCCGCGCCATCTGGCCGAGCGAGCGGCCGTCGCGGCGGGTGGAGAAGAACAGGACCACCATGTCCTGCACGGCCCCCGCGAAGATCACTCCCGCGATGATCCAGATCGTGCCCGGCAAATAGCCCATCTGGGCGGCGAGCACCGGCCCGACCAGCGGCCCGGCGCCCGCGATGGCCGCGAAGTGATGGCCGAGCAGCACCCGTCGGTCCGTCGGGTGGTAGTCGATGCCGTTGTCGAGGCGCTCGGCGGGCGTGGCCCGGCGTTTGTCGACCTTGAGCACCTTGTACGCGATGAACTTCGCGTAGAAGCGATACGCGATGGCGTACGAGCCGAGGGCGGCGGCCACCATCCAGGCGGCGGACACCTCCTCGTCCCGGGAGAGGGCGAGTACGGTCCAGCCCGACGCGCCGATCAGCGCGACGACTGTCCAGAGGGCGATGCTCTTGGGGTTCGCTGTGCGCACGGGCCGTCCTCCCGTTCACGTTCTGCGGTGACGGGAGGACGGTAGGGCAGGAACGTGATCCGCGCCATGGGGCGGACGGGACCGGGTCCGAACGGGCGTGCCGAGGGGGCGGGCGGGGCTGCCCGCGCGGGTCAGTCCTGGGGGCGTTTGAGGCGGGCCACGAACTTGTACCGGTCGCCCCGGTACACCGACCGCACCCACTCCACCGGCTGGCCCCGGCCGTCCAGGGAGTGCCGCGACAGCATCAGCATGGGCAGGCCGACGTCGGTGCCGAGCAGTCCGGCCTCGCGCGGGGTGGCCAGGGAGGTCTCGATGGTCTCCTCGGCCTCCGCGAGGTGGACGTCGTAGACCTCCGCGAGCGCGGTGTAGAGGGAGGTGTACTTCACGAGGGAGCGTCTGAGGGCCGGGAAGCGCTTGGCCGACAGGTGCGTGGTCTCGATGGCCATCGGCTCGCCGCTGGCCAGGCGCAGCCGCTCGATGCGCAGGACGCGGCCGCCGGTGGCGATGTCGAGGAGGCCGGCGAGGGTGTCGTCGGCGGTGATGTAGCCGATGTCGAGGAGCTGGGAGGTCGGCTCCAGGCCCTGGGCCCGCATGTCCTCGGTGTACGAGGTGAGTTGGAGCGCCTGCGAGACCTTCGGCTTGGCCACGAAGGTGCCCTTGCCCTGGATCCGCTCCAGACGGCCCTCGACGACCAGCTCCTGCAGGGCCTGGCGCACCGTCGTGCGCGAGGTGTCGAACTCGGCGGCGAGCGTGCGCTCGGGCGGGACCGGGGTGCCGGGCGGCAGGGTCTCGGTCATGTCGAGCAAGTGCCGCTTCAGGCGGTAGTACTTGGGCACCCGCGCCGGACGTACCGACTTGCCGGGGCCCGAGCCGTCTGCTGTCGTGGAGGCGGCCGCGCTCGTGGATCCCGTTGCGGACGTGCCCGCCCCGGCCTGGGTACTGTCCGCCTCTGTGCCCATGCTCCGCCTTCCCGGCTCCTGTGCTGCTGCTGTCACCGGCTCCTGCGCTGTCGCCACCGGGTCCTCCGTCTGTCGCGGCTCACATCGTGGCACGGTCCGGGGCGAGGGGCGCCCCCTGCTCGCGCGAAGGTCGCGCGGGGCCGCGGTCCCGGGGTCGTTCCGGGGGTGCGACACGGGCCCGTACCCACTCAGGTGTCGGTCCGATAACGGACGTGACTGCCCTTCTTATACACCCTTGACACCTATAAAGGTCTAGGCCAAGCTCCCCGTACTGGTCTACACCATTAAAGACCAGGTCCAGTCCCACGGGCAGTCTTTCGGTCCTCTTGGTCGCTGCGGGTGGGGGGTTGGCTGGCATCCAAAGGAGGATGACTGTGAAGCGCAAGCTCATAGCGGCTATCGGTGTCGCGGGCATGTTGGTCTCCATCGCGGCCTGTGGCGGCGATGACAAGGACGACAAGAAGTCCGGGGCGGACGGCTTCAAGGGCGAGACGCTGACGCTCTGGGCCATGGACGGCTCGACGCCGGACCAGTGGCAGAAGGACGTCACGGCCGCCTTCGAGAAGAAGACCGGCGCGAAGCTGAAGTTCGAGGTCCAGCAGTGGAACGGCATTCAGCAGAAGCTGACGACCGCCCTCTCCGAGGAGAACCCGCCGGACGTCTTCGAGATCGGCAACACCCAGACCGCCGCGTACGCCAAGACCGGCGGCCTCGCCGAGCTCGGTGACCTCAAGGAGTCCATCGGCGCCGACTGGACCGAGTCGATGAACAAGGCCTCGGTCATCGACGGCAAGCAGTACGCCGCCCCGTGGTTCGTCCTCAACCGCGTCGTCGTCTACAACAAGAAGGTCTGGGCCGACGCCGGCATCAAGGAGCTTCCGAAGACGCGCGCCCAGTTCCTCAAGGACCTCAAGCAGATCGGCGAGAAGACCGAGGCCGAGCCGATCTACCTGCCCGGCCAGAACTGGTACCACTTCGTCGGCCTGACCATCGGTGAGGGCGCCGAGCTGGTCAAGAAGGACGGCGACAAGTACGTCTCCAACCTCGACGACCCCAAGGTCGCCGCGGCCATGAAGACGTACAAGCAGTTCGCGGACCTCTCCAAGGCGCCGAAGAACAAGGACGAGGCCACCCCGCAGCAGGCCGAGGTCTTCGCCAAGGGCAAGACCGGCGCCTTCATCGGCATGAGCTGGGAGGCCGCGACCGCGATCAAGGCCAACAAGAAGATCGAGAAGGACATCGGCTTCTTCACGATCCCCGGCGCCACCGCCGCCAAGCCCGAGGGCGTCTTCCTCGGCGGCTCCAACCTCGCCGTCGCCGCGACCAGCAAGAAGCAGGAGCTCGCCAAGGAGTTCCTGAAGATCGCGCTGTCCGACAAGTTCGAGGGTCAGTTCGCCAAGGAAGGCGGCACGATCCCGAACAAGAAGGCCCTGGAGTCCAACCTCAAGGGCAACGCGGCCGCCGAGGCCGCCGCTCCCGCCACCGCCGGCGGCGGCACCACCCCGCTGATCCCGGAGTGGGGCGCGGTCGAGAACCCGCCGAACCCGATCAAGAACTACATGACTGCGGTGCTCAACGGTAAGTCGCCTGCCGACGCCGCCAAGCAGGTCGAGGGCGAGCTCAACAAGCGCCTGGCGCAGAAGCAGTAAGAACGCAGACCCCGCCGGGGGCGGCGGGTGAACCGACCCCGCTGCCCCCGGCGTACCCATGCGCTCTCCGCGCCCCCAGCGGCGCGACCATGCGTTCTCCGCGCTGCCCACGGCGCCCCCGCTGCCCCCAGCGTCTCCCGCGCTGCCCCCAGCGTTTCGCGTTGCCCACGAAAGAGATGGCGAGCATGACCGTGCAGAAGACCGAACGGCCGCCCTCCGGCCCGACGGAGGTGCAGACACCGGACGGCGGACCACGACCAGGAGGCCCGCGCGGGTCCCGGGAACGTCTCGCCGGCCTGACGCCCTATCTGCTCCTTGCCCCCGCGATCATCGCCACCCTGCTGCTGCTCGGCTGGCCGCTGGTCAACAACGGGATCCTGTCGTTCCAGAACCTCAACATGCGGCAGTTCATCCTGCACTTGACCGAGTGGAACGGAATCGACAACTACAAGGAGGTCCTCACCAGCGAGGACTTCTGGCGGGTCACCGGCCGCTCGGTCGCCTTCACCGCCGTCAACGTCGTGCTGATCATGATCCTCGGCACGCTGGTGGGACTGCTCCTGGCCCGCCTCGGCCGGAAGATGCGCACGTTCCTCCTGGTCGGCCTCGTACTCGCCTGGGCGATGCCCGTCGTCGCGGCGAGCACGGTCTACCAGTGGCTGTTCGCGCAGCGCTTCGGCGTCGTCAACTGGGTGCTCGCCAAGATCGGCTTCGATTCGATGGCCGACCACGACTGGCTGGCCACGCAGTACTCGACCTTCTTCGTGGTCCTGCTGCTCATCGTCTGGATGTCCATCCCCTTCGTGGCGATCAACCTGTACGCCGCCACGACCACCATTCCCAAGGAGCTGTACGAGGCCGCGTCGCTCGACGGCGCCGGGGCCTGGAAGCAGTTCACCCAGGTGACGCTGCCCTATCTGCGGCCCTTCCTCTACGCCACGACGTTCCTGGAGATCATCTGGGTCTTCAAGGCGTTCGTGCAGGTCTTCACGATCAACGAGGGCGGCCCCGACCGGCTCACCGAGATCCTGCCCGTCTACGCCTACATCGAGGGCATGGGCAACCAGCACTTCGGCATGGGTGCCGCGATCGCGCTGCTCACCATCGTCATCCTGCTGGCCATCACCTCGTTCTACCTGCGGATCGTGCTCAAGCAAGAGGAGGACGAGCTGTGAAGCGCTCGCTGATGGGCCGGCTGTGGCCCAACCTGGTCGCCGTCGTCATCTTCGTCTTCTGCGTCTTCCCCGTGTACTGGATGTTCGCGACGGCCTTCAAGCCGACCGGCGACATCATCGCCGAGGACCCGGTCTGGTTCCCGACCGACGCCACGCTCGAACACTTCAAGACGGCGATGGACGTCGACCACTTCTGGACCATGGTCGGCAACTCCCTCACCGTGACGATCCTCGCGGTCGTCTTCTCCCTCATCATCGGAGTGACCTCGGCGTTCGCCCTCGCCCGGATGCGCTTCAAGGGCCGCCGCGGCTTCATCATCGGCTTCATGCTGGCGCAGATGGCGCCGTGGGAAGTCATGGTCATCGCGATCTACATCATCGTGCGCGACGCGGACATGCTGAAC
This sequence comes from Streptomyces sp. NPDC040610, assembly GCF_055594065.1. Taxonomy (NCBI): domain Bacteria; kingdom Bacillati; phylum Actinomycetota; class Actinomycetes; order Kitasatosporales; family Streptomycetaceae; genus Streptomyces; species Streptomyces sp. NPDC040610. The sequence goes on from NZ_JBVIXA010000001.1 coordinate 941,054, forward strand.
AGCCTGATCCCGCTGACCCTCTTCTACATGGTGATGATCCTGCCCTTCACCCTCCTCACGCTCCGCGGCTTCGTCGCCGCCGTGCCCAGGGAGCTGGAGGAGTCCGCCATGGTCGACGGCTGCACCCGGATGCAGGCCTTCCGCCGGGTGATCCTGCCGCTCCTTGCACCCGGCCTGATGTCGACCTCGCTCTTCGGCTTCATCACCGCCTGGAACGAGTTCCCGCTGGTCCTCGTGCTCAACAAGGAAGCGGACGCCAAGACGCTGCCGGTGTGGCTCTCCAGCTTCCAGACCGCCTTCGGCGACGACTGGGGCGCCACCATGGCCGCGGCCTCGCTGTTCGCCATCCCGATCCTGATCCTCTTCGTCTTCCTCCAGCGCAGGGCCGTGGCCGGCCTGACCGACGGCGCCGTGAAGGGCTAACGCACCATGACCTCCTCCTACACCGCCTCCGCGGGCACACAGGACTCCCTCACGCGCGACGCCCTGACCGTGCTCCAGCCCGGCTTCGGCGGCACCACCGCCCCCGACTGGCTGCTGCGCCGCATCGGCGAGGGCCTCGCCTCCGTGGGCCTGTTCGGCCGCAACATCCAGACCCCCGAGCAGGTCGCCGCGCTCACCGCCCAACTGCGGGCCGAGCGCGAGGACATCGTCGTCGCCATCGACGAGGAGAGCGGCGACGTCACCCGCCTCGAGGTGCGCACCGGCTCCTCCTTCCCCGGCAACCACGCGCTCGGCGCCGTCGACGACGTCTCGCTCACCCGGGGCGTCGCCGCGGAGCTCGGCCGCCGCCTCGCCGAGTGCGGCGTCACCTTCAACTGGGCGCCGTCCGCCGACGTCAACTCCGACCCCGGCAACCCGGTCATCGGCGTACGCTCCTTCGGCTCCGACCCGGACCTGGTGGCCCGGCACACCGGCGCCTACATCGAGGGCATGCAGTCCTCCGGCGTCGCCGCCTGCGCCAAGCACTTCCCCGGCCACGGCGACACCGCGGTCGACTCGCACCACGCGGTGCCGCACATCGACGTCGACGCGGACATCCTGAACGCCCGCGAACTCATCCCCTTCCGCGCGGCCATCGCCGCCGGTACGCGCGCGGTGATGAGCGCCCACATCAGCGTCCCGGCCCTCGACCCGGACCTTCCGGGCACGCTGTCCCGGCGCATCCTCACCGACCTGCTCCGCGGCGAACTCGGCTTCGACGGCCTGATCGTCACCGACGGCATCGAGATGCGGGCCATCTCCGGGACCTACGGCATCGAGCGCGGCACCGTCCTCGCCGTCGCCGCGGGCTGCGACGCGATCTGCGTCGGCGGCGGACTGCACGACGAGCTGACGGTCCTTCGGCTGCGGGACGCCCTGGTGGCGGCCGTCCGTGCGGGCGAACTCCCCGAGGAGCGGCTCGCCGACGCCGCCGCCCGGGTGCGCGCCCTCGCCGACTGGGCCTCGGCCTCGCGCGCGGCCGGCGCCGGGGGAGCGGCCGACCCGGAGATCGGCCTGCGCGCGGCCCGCCGCGCCCTGACGGTCACCCACAGCGAGTCCTCCGCGGGCGCGCTCACCGAGGCGCCCTACGTCGCCGCCTTCACCCCGCTGGCCAACATCGCCGTCGGCGACGAGACCCCGTGGGGCGTCGCCGCCGAGCTGGCCCGCCGTCTGCCCGGCACGGAGACCGGCTCCTTCAGCGGCGACGACGCGGGCGCGAAGGCCCTCGTGGCGGCGGGCTCCCGACGCGTGGTCGCCGTCGTCCGCGACGCCCACCGCCACCCGTGGATGGCCGCCGCCGTCGACCACCTTCTCGCCGCCCGCCCCGACACCATCGTCGTCGAAATGGGCGTTCCCCAGTCCAAGCCCACGGGGTCCCTGCACATCGCCACGTATGGCGCCGCGCGGGTCTGCGGGGAGGCTGCGGCGGAGGTGCTGATCGGGGGGTGAACCCCGGGGCTCGGACGCCGGGGCTCGGACGCCGGTGCCGGTGCCGGTGCCGGGGCTGAGGTTGAGGTTGAGGCCGGGGCTCGGGCCGACCCCGGCGCCGGGCGGCTCGGCCCGGCCCGGAGCAGTACCCGCATGCCCGGAGCAGGAGCAGTACACGCATGAAGGAGGGGGCGCCCCAGACCCTGGGGCGCCCCCTCCTTCATGCGTCGCTGTGTCGCCGTATCCCCTACAGCCCCTGCCAGGCGGGCTTGTTGGCATACGTGTGCCGGAAGTAGTCCGCCAGCTTCAGCTTGGACGCGGCCGCCTCGTCCACGATCACCGTGGCGTGCGGGTGCAGCTGGAGCGCGGAGGCGGGCACCACGGAGGCCACCGGACCCTCGACCGTCGCCGCCACGGCGTCGGCCTTGCCCTCACCCGTCGCGAGCAGCACCAGGTGCCGGGCCTCCAGGATCGTGCCGATGCCCTGCGTGATGACGTGGTGCGGGACCTGCTCGATGTCGCCGTCGAAGAACCGCGCGTTGTCCACCCGGGTCTGCTCGGTCAGCGTCTTGATCCGCGTCCGCGACGCCAGCGACGAGCAGGGCTCGTTGAACCCGATGTGCCCGTCCGTACCGATCCCCAGCAGCTGCAGGTCGACACCGCCCGCCTCCGCCAGCGCCCGGTCGTACGCCTCACACGCCCCCTGCACGTCCGCGGCACTGCCGTCCGGCCCCATGAAGGCCGACTCGTCGAGGCCGAGCGGCGCCACGACCTCACGCAGCACCACCGAGCGATACGACTCCGGGTGTCCGGCCGGCAGCCCCACATACTCGTCGAGCTGGCAGATCCGGGCCCGCGACGCGTCCACCTCACCCGCGCGGACCTTCGCCGCCAACGCCTCGTAGATGGGCAGCGGGGTCGAGCCGGTGGCGACACCGAGCAGGGCGTCGGACTTGCGGCGCACGAGGGCGGCCATGGCCTCCGCGATGAGCTCGCCGCCTGCCTTGGCGTCCGGGACGATGACAACTTCCACGCTGGGCCTGCCGATCTGATGTAGGGGAGGAGCGGGACTGGCGCTCGGACGAGTGTGGTATAGACCAATCTAGCAGAGCCGCACCGCCCAGGTGCAGGGGTCGAACCCCCAAACGCCCACGACACCAGCGGTTCCCCGCCCCCACACGTGCACGCCCCCACACGTCCATCCTCCGCCCCGAACCCGACCCTCGCCCGCTGGGCCGAGCCCTGCCCGCCGCCGAACCCTGCCCCCCCGCACAGGGCCCCAGGCCAGCCCCTCCGCCCGAAGGGCAAGCGCTCCCGGCCAGTAGCCAGCACAGTGGGAAGCATGACTGTGATGTCGTCCTCCCCTTACAGCGAGCAGCCCGGCCGCATCATGTCCCGTGAGATGGCCGAACAGCCCCAGGTCCTGCGGCGGCTCCTCGACACCGGTGCCCCTGCGATCCGCGAGACCGCCCGACAGGTGGCCGCGCAACGCCCCCGCTTCGTCCTCCTCACCGCCCGTGGCACCTCCGACCACGCCGCCCTCTACGCCAAATATCTCCTCGAAGTCCGCCTCGGCCTGCCCTGCGGCCTCACCTCCATGTCCACGACCACCGCCTACGGCGCCAAGCCCGACCTCCGGGACGTCCTGGTCGTCACCGTGAGCCAGTCCGGTGGCTCGCCCGACCTCGTCGCCTCCACCCAGGCCGCCCGCGAGGCCGGCGCCATCACTCTCGCGGTCACCAACAACCCCGACTCCCCGCTCGCCGCCGTCTCCGAGCACCACATCGACATCCTCGCGGGCCCGGAGAAGGCCCTCCCGGCCACGAAGACCTACACGGCGTCCCTGCTCGCCCTCTACCTCCTCATCGAGGGGCTGCGCGACGGCGACGGAGCCGCCGCGGGCCCGCTGCCCGACCTCGCCGCCGACCTCCTGGCCCGGCAACCGGAGATCCGGACCCTCGCCGCCCGCTACCGCTTCGCCGAACGCATGGTGATCACCTCGCGCGGCTACGGCTATCCCACGGCCAAGGAAGCCGCCCTGAAGCTGATGGAGACCAGCTACATCCCCGCCCTGGCATACTCCGGCGCCGACCTTCTGCACGGTCCCCTCGCCATGGTCGACAACATCTCGCCGGTCATCGCCGTCGTGCCGGACGGCAGGGGAGGGGAAGCGCTCCAGCCCGTCCTCGACCGGCTGCGCGGACGCGGCGCCGACCTGGTGGTCATCGGGCCCAAGACCCAGGTCGAGCAGGCCTCCGCCGGGTTCGCCCTGCCGACGGACGGGGTCCCCGAGGAGGTCCAGCCCATCCTGGAGATCATCCCCCTCCAACTCCTCGCCTACGAGGTGACGATCGCCCGTGGTCAGGACCCGGACGCGCCCAGAGCTCTTGCCAAGGTGACGGAGACGAGGTGAGGGGGTGGGGCGTGGGTGTGGGGGCGGGGGAGGAGGTGGGTGAGGTGGCGGAGCCGGGGACGGCACCGCGGCCGCCGTGTGGGTCGGCCCGCGGTGCCATCCGGGGCGCAATCCGGGCCGCCCCCGCCGTCCCTCCACGCCCCCTGGCCGTGGCCCTGCTCCCGCCCCGCCGGGCCGAGGCACCGCTCAGCTCAGCGAACCCCCCGTCGCGTCCAGCCAGTGCCCCGTCACCCAGCGCCCGTCCTCCGAGGCGAGGAACGCGACCGCGTCGGCTATGTCCTGCGGCGTCCCGACCTTGCCGAGGGCTGATATGGCCGCCGCGCCCTCCCACGCTTCCTTGTTCTCCTCGCCGCGCAGCCAGGCGGCGTTGACGTCCGTGTCCACGATGCCCGGGGCCACCGAGTTGACCGTGATGCCGCGGGCGCCGAGCACCTTCGACAAGTTCTGGGTGAAGACGTCCAGGGCGCCCTTGGTCATGGCGTACGTCATGATCTGAGGCATCACGGCGGAGCGGGAGAGGCCGGACGAGATGTTGATGACGCGCCCGCCGTCCCGCAGCCGCTCCGCGCCGAGCTGGGTGATGAAGAACGGTGCCTTGACGTTCACCGCGAACAGCCGGTCGTGCTCGTCCTCATCCGCCTCCGTGAACGAGCGCGACGTGCCGATCCCGGCGTTGTTCACCAGGATGTCCAGGCCGTCCGCGTGCGCGTCGAACGCCGCCCACAGCGCCGCCGCGTCCCCCGGCACGCCCAGCTCCGCGCCGATCGCGAACGCCGAGCCGCCCGCCTGCTCGATCGCCGAGACCGTCTCCTTCGCGGCGGCCTCGTTGCTGCCGTAGTGCACGGCGACCCGCGCGCCGTCCTGGGCCAGTCGCTCGGCGATCCCTCGCCCGATGCCCCGGCTTCCGCCCGTGACCAGGGCGGTCTTGCCCGCGAGCCGCTTCACCGGCGCTCCGCCCTCCGCGAGGCCCTCAGTCGTCTCGGCGGTCTGCCCGTTTGCCGTCTTCTCCGTCAGCGCACCCATGATCAGGCGCCCCCCAACTTTCTCTAGCGGTCGCTACACAAAGAACCGTACCGGATCACCCACCGCTTTTCTAGTGCCCGCTATAGAATTCCTCCATGGCGACGAAACAGCGAGGCAGGCCACGCTCCTTCGACCGCGAGACGGCGTTGGAGAAGGCCTTGCGCCAGTTCTGGGAGCACGGGTACGAGGCGACGTCCGTCGCCGACCTCACCCGCGAGATGGGCATCGGCGCCCCGAGCCTGTACGCGGCCTTCGGCGACAAGCGGACGCTCTTCGAGGAGGTCCTGGTGCGCTACGCGGGCTCGTACGGAGCCTTCGGCGGGCGCGCGCTGACCGAGGAGCCGACGGCTCACGGCGCGATGGAGCGCATCCTGCGCGAGGCCGCCGACGCCTTCACGGAGCCGGGGTATCCCCACGGCTGCCTCGTCATCCACGCGGCGACCAACTGCACCACGCCGGAGGTCGAGCAGACCCTGCGCGAGCGCCGCAACGCGAACATCGCGACCTTCGCGGCCCGCATCCAGCAAGGCATCGACGCGGGCGAGATCGCCGCCGGCGCCGACGCCGCTGACATCGCCCGCTACGTCGGCGCGGTGTTCCAGGGCCTGTCCCAGCAGTCCCGCGACGGCGCCACCAGGGAGAACCTGCAGGCCGTCGTCGATCTGGCGATGCGGGCCTGGCCTGCGGCCTGAGGGAGGGGCGGGCCGAGCGGCGGGCGGAGGGGCGGGTCGGGCTGCGGGCGGATGGGTGGCCGGGCGGCAGGCGGCGGCCGGATGGGCGGTCCCGGGCGGCGGGCGTAAAGGCAGCCCGGGCGACGGGCGCGGCGGCGGTCGGGTGAGCCCTCGGCCCGGGCTCCCCGCCGAGCCGGTGCCCGCCCCCGATTCTGGAGGAAGATCCGACAACAAACCCCGTCCCGCACATAGACATGGGAGAATGGTCTAGTCCACAATGCGGGAGTAAAGCTCCGCTCTTCCCGCACAGAAGAGCGGCCGAGGAGCCGGTGCTCTCTGCCCTGACCGCGCCGGGCACTCCTCAATCGGCGGCCGGTACCGCACATTCTGGCTGCCGATGCACCGAAGGGCCGCGGTGTTGGGGTCGGGTTGAGGGTCCCGCCCCGGCGCCGCTGCCCGACGGGGACCGGCGCCGGGAGGTGAACACTCCCGGACCTGCCCGGACCGCCAGGTACGCTCGCACACGTGCCCTCCATGAACGACCTCGTACGCGAGCACACGGCCCTCGGCGACTCCGACCTCGAGTGGCTCCATCTGCTGGTCTCGGAGTGGCAGCTGCTCTCCGACCTCTCCTTCGCCGACCTCGTGCTGTGGGTGCCCACGCGCGACGGCACGCGCTATGTCTCCGTCGCGCAGATGCGGCCCAACACCGGCCCGACGTCCTACCAGGACGACATGGTCGGCCACCTCGTCCCGCGCGGCCGCCGCCCGCTGCTCGACGCGGCGCTCGACGAGGGGCGCATCGTGCGCGAGGGCGACCCGGAGTGGCGCGAGGAGGTGCCGGTGCGGGTCGAGTCCATCCCCGTGCGCAGGGAGGGGCGCGTCCTCGGAGTCATCGCCCGCAACACCAACCTCCTTACGGTGCGCACCCCTTCGCGCCTCGAACTCACCTACCTCCAGTCGGCGTCCGACCTGGCGCAGATGATCGCCGCGGGATCGTTTCCCTTCGAGGGGCAGCAGGTCGACATGGACGCCTCCCCGCGCGTGGGCGACGGACTGGTGCGCCTGGACGCGGACGGTGTCGTCCAGTACGCCTCGCCGAACGCCCTCTCCGCGTACCACCGGCTCGGCCTCGCCGCCGACCTGGTGGGCCACCACCTGGGCAAGGCCACCGCCGAACTCGCCCCGTCCCGGGGCCCGGTGGACGAGGCCCTGACCAAGCTGGCCAGCGGCTGGGCGCCCCGCGAGTTCGAGATCGAGGGCGGCGACGGCGTGATCCAGCTGCGCGCCATCCCGCTCAAGCCCAAGGGGCCGCGCATCGGTTCGCTCGTACTGCTGCGGGACGTCACCGAACTGCGCCGTCGCGAGCGCGAGTTGATCACCAAGGACGCCACCATCCGGGAGATCCACCACCGGGTGAAGAACAACCTTCAGACGGTCGCGGCCCTGCTGCGCCTCCAGGCGCGCCGCATCGACTCCGTCTCCGGCCGCGAGGCCCTGGAGGAGGCGGTGCGGCGCGTGGGCTCCATCGCCATCGTCCACGAGACGCTCTCCCAGAACCTGGACGAGCGCGTGGAGTTCGACGAGATCGCCGACCGAGTCCTCGCCATGGTCGCGGAGATCTCTCCCGGTACGGTCACGGGTCGGCGCACCGGCCGCTTCGGCATTCTCGACGCCGAGGTCGCGACGCCGCTGTCGATGGTTCTCACGGAGATCCTGCAGAACGCCCTGGAGCACGGTTTCGCACAGGGGGACACCGGCACCGTCGAGGTCTCCGCGGTCCGCGGCGGCACCGCGAAGGAGGCCCGCCTTCTGATCACCGTCCAGGACGACGGCGTCGGACTTCCCGACGACTTCGACCCGCACCGCTCGGGCAACCTGGGGCTGCAAATCGTGCGCACCCTCGTCGAGGGCGAGCTGGGCGGCACGTTCGACATGGTCAAGGCGCCGGAGCGAGGGACCCGCGTCGTCCTGGATGTTCCGGTACGCGGCGACAAGTAGCACTCGCACACAGCAAGGTCAGCACACGCACAGCAAAGGTGTCGGCAGTCCCGCGCGGCGGGACACATGGCGCCGCACACAGCAGGAAGCCCCGGACCGTGTCGGTCCGGGGCTTCCTGCTCACGTTGCGATGCGCATCGGGGGTACTGCGCGGCTGCGGCTCGGGGGCGGGGGTTGCGTACGCGCTGTCTACGGAGTAATGCCGTCAGGCACACGCGCCGCCAAGCTCAGGCTCGTAAAGGGGCGTGGGCGTCAGGCGCTGGCCTGGCGCGCCCGGTTGCGGGCGGCGCGGCGCTTCATCGCGCGGCGCTCGTCCTCGCTGAGGCCACCCCAGACGCCGGAGTCCTGGCCGGACTCAAGCGCCCACTGCAGGCACTGCTCCATGACGGGGCAGCGACGGCAGACGGCCTTGGCTTCCTCGATCTGCAGCAGCGCAGGACCGGTGTTGCCGATGGGGAAGAACAGCTCGGGGTCTTCCTCGCGGCAAACGGCGTTGTGACGCCAGTCCATGGCTGCTACCTCTCCTTGGTCTTACATGAAGATTGCTTGTGAATGTGAACGCTTTCACGAATCCCCCCGCACGGGAAGGGTCGACTCCCAGTTGCCTGGTGTGGACCTTGTGGTGAGAGGAGGGGTTCTGGCGACCTGTAGAGGCCGATGTTGCGGGCCGTCCCGATCGCCATGTAGAGATTCGCAAACCTCGGCGGCGGATACAACCCCTTCCGGAAAGTTTTTTTTGATTCCTCGGTGTCGACTGAGTCACAGCCGTACTTCCATGGGGTGGAGCCTGGCCTAAACGTTCGAGTGAAAGGACTTTAGGCCCTTCCACTCACACAATCACACGCAGTGCACGGCGTACGCCTGTGAACGTCACGCTCGTCCGCAGCCCCAGGTGGTCACCGTCCATCTGGAGGGGGAGGGGCACCTTCGAATGCAAGGTGAAGTCCGTCAGGTCGTGCAGCGAGACGGCGTTCTTTCCGTGGGGCCCGCGGTCGGGTGTGGACCGCAGCAGCTGGGTGCCGTACCGGGCCACCGAAGCCGTCGAGAGACGCTTGAGTCCCAGCACGTCCAGGCCCGTCTCGAAGGACGCCTTCGGAGACGCGTACAACGGACGATTGCCCAGGTAGGACCAGGGGGAGGTGTTGCAGACTATGGACATCACAAGGTCCGTCACCGGCTCCTCGCCGGCCCGCTCCAGCGTGATCGAACCGTGTCGGCGGTCGCCCTCGCCGAGGAACTGGCGTACCACCTGGCGCACGTAAAGAGCGTGCGTCGAGCGCTTGCCGCGCTCCCGGTGCTGTTCGACCCGACCGACCACACCGGCGTCGAATCCCAGCCCCGCCGCGAACGTGAACCAGCGCGACGGCACCGCTTCATCATCCGTCCCGGGAGTCCCGGAGACCCGCCCGAGGCTCACTGTGCGTTCACTTCCCTCACGCAGCGCGTCCAGGAGGGCGCCGGTCGCCTCCACGGCGTCGTTCGGCAGGCCCAGGGCGCGCGCGAAGACATTCGTCGAGCCCCCGGGGACGACGGCGAGGCGAGGCAGGTTCTCCGGAGAGGGGCCGTTGTGCAGCAGACCGTTGACGACTTCGTTGACGGTGCCGTCGCCGCCGAGGGCCACCACCAGCTCGATGTCCTTGCTCTCCGCGGCCTGCCGACCGAGGTCCCGGGCGTGACCGCGGTACTCCGTAGTGACCGCTTCCAGCTTCATCTCGCTCGCGAGCGCGTGGATCAGTACGTCACGTGTGCGCGCACTGGTGGTAGTAGCCGCCGGGTTGACCACGAGAAGTGCACGCATGCGCAGCAGACTACCTAGGGGTCTTTACCTGGCCCAGACCGAGGTCTGGCCCGAACCGCACCGACGTGCCGCTCCCCAGACGCCCGGGGCTACCCTCGATGCGTGAGCACTGAGCCGAAGACCACCCCCGAAGCCCCCGCGTCGGGCCCCCGCCCCGGGCGCCTCACGGCCGCCGCGGCGCTCGCCGCGCTGGAGGGCCTTGCCCTCGTCGTCGGCGGTGCCTACATGCTCGTCATGGGGCTCGCGGGCGACCCCGACAATCCGCGCCAGGCGACGACGGGCGGCGTCACGCTGATCGTCCTCGCGCTGCTGCCGCTGCTCGCCGCGCGCGGTCTGCTGCGGCTGCGCCGCTGGGCGCGCGGGCCCGCGATCATCACGCAGATCATGGCGCTGCCCGTGGCCTGGCAGCTGCTCCAGGCGGACAGCGCGATGATCCCCGGCGGTATCGCGCTCGCGGCGATCGCGGTGGCGACGCTGGTGCTTCTGATCCACCCCGCCACGACCGAGGCGCTCGGCATCGGCGGGCCCGGCAACGTACAAGAAGGCAGCAAGTAGCCGCACGGACCGGCACGCGGTCGCAGTGACGCCTCTGGGGGCGGCGAGGACATCCTCGCCGCCCCCAGAGGCGTCACTGTGGGGCTGTGCGGCCCGCTCACTCCTCCACGAGGAGCTTCTCGCGGAGTTGCGCCAGGGTGCGCGCGAGCAGCCGGGAGACGTGCATCTGGGAGATGCCGACCTCCTGGGCGATCTGCGACTGCGTCATGTTCCCGAAGAACCGCAGCAGCAGGATGCGCTTCTCGCGCGGCGGCAGGTCCTCCAGGAGCGGCTTGAGGGATTCGCGGTACTCGACGCCCTCCAGGGCCTCGTCCTCGGCGCCCAGGGTGTCCGCCACGGCCGGTGACTCGTCGTCCGTGTCCGGGACGTCCAGGGACAGCGTGGAGTAGGCGTTCGCCGACTCCAGGCCCTCCAGGACCTCCTCTTCGGAGATCGCCAGTTTCTCGGCCAGCTCGTGCACGGTCGGGGAGCGGCCGTGCAGCTGCGACAGCTCGGCCGTGGCTGTCGTCAGCGCGAGCCGCAGTTCCTGCAGGCGCCGCGGCACCCGCACCGCCCAGCCCTTGTCACGGAAGTGGCGCTTGATCTCGCCGACGACCGTCGGGGTGGCGTACGTGGAGAACTCGACGCCGCGGTCCGGGTCGAACCGGTCCACCGACTTGATGAGGCCGATCGTGGCGACCTGGGTCAGGTCGTCCAGGGGCTCGCCGCGGTTGCGGAAGCGGCGGGCCAGGTGCTCCACGAGCGGCAGGTGCATGCGGACCAGCTGATTGCGCAGCTCCGCGTACTCCGGGCTGCCGTTCTGCAGGGCGCGCAGCTCGATGAACTTCGCCCGCGCGCCGCTGCGGTCCTGTGGATCGTGCCGGCTGTGCTGCTCGTGCTCGCTCATCGTCCCGCCCGTCACCCGCCGCCGCCCTTCTGGGGACTGGCCCCCAGTGCTGGACGCCCGGGGGGACCCCCTGCGTGCGGCGCCTGCTTGGTCCTGTCGACCACCCGGGCCGGACAGCTCGTCGGTCCCGTCCCCGGCGGTCGGCTCTGCCTGCTCTCGCGCGGCGGCCGTCCCGGCCGCCGACTGACCCTGCTGCTCCGGGTCCTGTGGGTGCGGCCTGGCCTGCTGCTCGGGGATGCTGCCAGGGGCAGGCCCCGGCTCCACCGGACCGCGCCCGGAGGCCGGCCGTGTGCCGCCCCTGCCGCGGGCGGGCAGACCGTGTGTGCCACGTGTGCCGCGCTCTTCGTCCCGCACCGGCCCGTCCCCGTTCCTCACGCCGGCCCGGGTCCCGCGCCGCGCTGTTTGTAGAGGCTGATCGAAACGGTTTTGTCGTCGGCCACCGAGGAGTTGACCTTGCCCGCGAGGGCCGAGAGGACGGTCCACGCGAAGGTGTCGCGCTCCGGGGCGCGGCCGTCCGTGGTGGGCGCCGAGACGGTCACCTCCAGGGAGTCGTCGACGAGCCGGAAGACGCAGCTGAGCACGGAACCGGGCACGGCCTGCTGGAGCAGGATCGCGCACGCCTCGTCGACAGCGATGCGGAGGTCCTCGATCTCGTCCAGGGTGAAGTCCAAGCGTGCCGCGAGGCCGGCCGTGGCCGTACGCAGCACCGACAGGTAGGCACCCGCAGCCGGAAGGCGGACCTCCACGAAGTCCTGATTCCCGGGCTCGCCTGCGATCTGGGACACCCTCACCTCCAAGGTGGTACAAGCACTTTCGGGGCTCCGGCCGTCGCGCCGCGGCGGTCCGGACTGCGTCACACGGGTGACGCACCACGTTTTTCAGCGGTGACGCTACCGCGCTGCCCAGTTCCGTGTCCCGGGGCCCCACCCCGTTGCTGTCACTCATAGTAAGCCTACGGGTACGGACAGTGGCTAGGGGTTTCGCGGACCCAATTGGAAAGAACGAGCGTCGGGTTGACGTACCCAGGCCTCAGACGATCGAACCGTCGACAAAGCACCAACGCCAGTCCTCGCCCGGCTCGAAGGTCCGCATCACCGGATGGCCGGTCTCCTTGAAGTGCGCCGTCGCGTGCTGGAAGGGCGAGGAGTCGCAGCAGCCCACGTGCCCGCAGAGCAGACACAGCCGCAGCTGCACGGGGTGGCTGCCGGCCGCGAGGCATTCCAGACACGTTTCGCTCAGGGCGGCCGGTTCGGGGTGGGGCAGCGCGCTGACGTGCGAGCACTCGTTCATGATGGCCAGGTTACGACGGGAGAGCGGACCGCGGAGGGCCTTGCCGATGGACGTACTGCCCCTGGTGGCGCTGATCGCCGCGAGTGCCGCGGTCGCGGGTGCCGCCCGCAGGACCCCCGTCCCCGCGCCGCTGCTCCTGGTGGGCGTGGGCCTGATCGCGGCGTACGTCCCCGGGGTGCCGGAATACCACCTCGACCCGCACGTGGTGCTGCCGCTGATCCTGCCGCCGCTGCTCCACACGGCCGCCCTGGAGAGCTCGTATCTGGACCTGCGGGCCAACGTGCGACCCGTCGCGCTCCTCTCCGTTGGTTACGTTCTGTTCGCAACGCTGGTCGTCGGCTGGCTCGCGTATCTGCTGATCCCCGACCTCCCGCTGACCGCCGCGCTCGTCCTGGGGGCGGTGATCGCGCCGCCGGACGCCGTCGCGGCCACCGCCATCGCACGCCGTGTGGGACTGCCCTCGCGCATCACGACGATCCTCCAGGGCGAGTCCCTGGTGAACGACGCCACCGCGATCACCGCCTACAAGGTGGCGCTCGCGGCGGCCGTCGGCGAGGGCGCGAGCTGGGGCGGCGGCATCCGGGAGTTCCTGGTGGCCGCGGTCGGCGGGATCGGTGTGGGGCTGATCCTGATGGTGCCGATCCACTGGCTGCGCACCCACCTGAAGGAATCGCTGCTGCAGAACACGCTGTCGCTGCTCATCCCCTTCGTCGCGTACGCCGCCGCGGAGCAGTTCCACGCCTCCGGAGTGCTCGCCGTGGTCGTGGTGGCCCTCTACTTGGGGCACCGTTCCTGGCAGGTCGACTTCGAGACGCGACTCCAGGAGGCCGCGGTCTGGAAGGTCGTGGGCTTCCTCCTGGAGTCGGCGGTCTTCGCGCTCATCGGGCTGCAGCTGCCCGTGGTGCTCGGGGAACTCGGCGAGTACAGCGTCGGGCAGGCGATCTGGTACGCCGTCGCGGTGTTCGTGTGCGTCGTGGTGGTGCGCTTCGTGTGGTCGTATCCGGCGACGTATCTGCCGCGCGCGCTGTCGGCACGGATCCGCGAGCGCGAGGGGGACATGGACTGGCGGCGGCCGCTGATCGTCAGCTGGGCCGGGATGCGGGGTGTGGTGTCGCTGGCGATCGCGTTCTCCATTCCGTTGATGACGGACGACGACGAGCCGTTCCCGGGCCGCAACCTCGTGCTCTTCCTGACCTTCACGACGGTCATCGGGACGCTGGTCGTCCAGGGACTCTCGCTGCCGTGGCTGATCCGGGTCCTGAAGGTGCCCGGGCGGGACACGCAGGCGCAGACGCTGGCCGAGGCGCAGGCCCAGAACGCCGCCTCGCAGGCCGCGGAGGCCCGCCTGGGGGAGCTGATGGAGGACGAGCGCAACCGGCTGCCAGGGCCCCTTGAGGACCGTCTGCGCACCGTTCTCGAACGGCGCCGCAACTCGGTGTGGGAGCGGCTCGGCCAGTCCAACCCCGTCACGGGGGAGTCCGCGGACGACACCTACCGCAGGCTCACGCGCGAGGCGATCGCCGCGGAGCGCGAGGTGTTCGTACGGATGCGGGACGAGCGGCGCATCGACGACGAGCTGCTGCGGACCCTGCTGCGCAAGCTGGACCTGGAGGAGGCGGCGGCCCACCGGGAGATCGAGGAGTGAGCGGAGGCCGCCGCGCGAGGCCGGTGCGGGCCGGGCGAACCACGGGGGTCAGCCGGGCGGCGTGCCCGTGACGACGGCCGTGACCGTCGTCCCCGGGGCGAACGCGCCCTCTTCGGAGAGTGCGGTCAGCGCGTACAGGAGCTTGGCCACGTACACGCGCTCCACGGGGAGCCCGTGGCGCTGCTCGAAGTCGTCGGCGAAGGCGGTGAGTTCGCCGGTGGTGCGGGCGTAGCCGCCGCAGTGGAAGCGCTCGTCCAGGGTCCAGTTGGTGCCGGGGGCGCCGAAGGCGGCGCGCTGCAGGCCCGCTATCTCGGGCCCCAGGAAGCCGCCCTTGAGGACGGGTATGCCGAGCGCGCGCTGGCCGGGTGCGAGGCCCGCGGCGAGGCCCGCGAGGGTGCCGCCGGTGCCGCAGGCGACGGCCGCGACGTCGGTGCGGTCGCGCAGCTCCGCGCCCAGGGCCGTGCAGCCCTGGACGGCGAGGGAGTTGCTGCCCCCTTCAGGGATGACGTACGCGTCCTCGGTGGCCGTCCGCCGCTGGAGCGCGGCCAGGACCGCGGGATCCGCCTTCTGCCGGTACGTCGATCTGTCGGTGAAGTGCAGCCGCATGCCGTCCGCCGCGCACTGGGCGAGGGACGGGTTCAGCGGGCGGTCGGCCAGTTCGTCGCCGCGCACTACGCCGACGGTGGCGAAGCCCAGCAGGCGGCCCGCGGCGGCGGTGGCGCGCAGATGGTTGGAGTAGGCGCCGCCGAAGGTGAGCAGCGTCCGGTGGCCCGCCGCGCGCGCCCGCTCCAGGTTGAGGGCGAGCTTGCGGTACTTGTTGCCGGGCAGGTCCGGGTGTATTCGGTCGTCGCGCTTGAGGAGAAGGCGGACGTCGCGGGCCTCGAAACGAGGGTCTGAGACCGGCTGGAGCGGGGTGGGGAGCCGGGGCCGCAGGGCGGAGGCGGGCGGGGTGGGGCGCACCCCGCCATTCTCCCTCGTGGTGGGCGGGCCGGGTCCGGTGGAGCATGGAGAAGCGGAGGTGGGGGGTTGGGGGAGTGCTTGGCCGGGGCCTCGCGGGCTACTTCAGTCGCTCTCCGATCCGCTCCCGCATCGCGTCCATCGTGAACCCCTTGGGGTCGATCTTGCCGGGCTGCCACTCCAGGTGACCGATGACGGAGCGCTCGGTCCACCCGTGGTGGCGGCAGACGGCGGCCGAGACCTTCTCGATGGCGTCCAGCTGCTCATCGGTCCAGGGGTCCTCGCCGTCGCCCAGGTTCTCGCACTCGAAGCCGTAGAAGTGGCGGTTGCCGTCGGTGTTGGCCTCGTTGTCCGGAGGGAGGCGCTTCTCCGCGATGACGGCTCGCAGGACGTCGTCGTCGCCGAGTCCGGCGTGGTTGGAGCGGCCGTAGCCGACTAGGTGGACACGGCCGTCCTTGGTGATGACGCCGTGGCAGAGCGGGCCGGGCAGGGTGGAGTGGCCGTCGCGACAGATGCGCACGGTCTGCTCGGTGCCGGACGTGACCGTGTGGTGGATCATCACGCCGTGCACCGGGCCCCAGGGGCCCACATGGTTGCGGTTGTGCTCGCGCCAGTTGCCGACTTCGACGACCGTGACGCCTTCTTCTCTCAGTAGATCCAGGAACCTGTTCGCGGACATGGGTGGGGCCATGACCGCCTCCTTTGCGGGCGCGACGGTCGCCTGTCGCGCACCGCCTCGTACGCAGCTTGTACCGGAACCGCCGGTGCCCGAACCATTTGTTCGGGCACCGTGCGAGTCGATCCGGTCAGCCGGAGGGCTGGTCGGCGCGGGTCGGTCAGGCGCGCAGGAAGCCGTCGCCGTGCGTCGCGATGTGCGTCTCCAGGGCGGAGAGCGCCTGCTGGGTGGCGTCCGGAGTGCCGCTGCCGCGCCGCTCCGCGTAGTACGCCGCGCCGAGCTGCTTGAGCAGGTCGTTGCCCGCTCGCTGCGCCTGCACGTCGTCCAGCTTCTGCTTGCCCTGGGTGAGACCCTGCTGCACCTGTTCTCTGGCGCGGTCCAGGAAGCCTGCCATGTCGCTTCTCCCGATGGTTCGGTGCTGATGGTGCGTACGCTGCGCTCGCCCTTGTGAACGAACGCACGGATCTTGGAGTTCCCCTTCGTCCCGTCGCCGTACCCGGTGGGCGCCCGCGTCAGCCGGTCGGCCCGCACCTCAGGGGTTGGCCGGAATCATTCGGCTTGGCGGCTGATATTCCGCTTCTGGGCATGCGTGGAGCGCCGCCGTCGAGGGTCCTGGACGGACGTACGAGGGATCGGGCCTGGTTAGCGGCAACGTGCCCCGTCCGCCTCGATCCATTCCCGCTCTTTTGTGTAATGGCGCCCGTACTCACCGTGCTGGAAGGGTTGCGATCCAGGTCAGCGCATCATTGGGAGGGCATCGTCCATGTCGGTAGGCGAAGAGATCCGTTCGGAGCAGGACCAGCCGCAGCAGAGCCTCGGCACATCCGCCGCGCGGAATCTGGCCACCACCACCAAGTCCGCGCCGCAGATGCAGGAGATCAGCTCCCGCTGGCTGCTGCGGATGCTGCCCTGGGTGCAGGTGCAAGGCGGTACGTACCGCGTCAACCGCAGGACGAGCTACTCGGTCGGGGACGGCCGTGTCACGTTCGTCAAGACGGGGGACCGCGTCGAGGTCATCCCCGCCGAGCTCGGCGAACTGCCGGTGCTGCGGGACTTCGAGGACCAGGAGGTGCTCACCGAGCTGGCGCGCCGCTGCCAGCAGCGCGAGTTCGAGGCCGGCGGGGTGCTCACGTCGTTCGGCAGCCAGGCGGACGAGGTGTTCCTGCTGGCGCACGGCCGCGCCGAGAAGGTGGGCACGGGGCCCTACGGAGACGACACGGTCCTCGGCACGCTCGCCGACGGCGCGTACTTCGGCGAGCAGGCCCTCGTCGACCCGGAGACCATCTGGGAGTACACGGTCCGCGCGGTGACGGCCTGCACGGTCCTCACGCTCCCGCGCCAGGACCTGGAACAGGTCGCGGAGCGCTCCGAGTCCCTGCGCGCCCACCTCGACCGGCTGCGGTCCATTCCGGCCCAGCGGACCAACAACTACGGAGAGGCCCCCATCGACCTCTCCGCCGGCCACGTGGGCGAAGCGGTCCTGCCGGGCACCTACGTGGACTACGAGGCGCGGCCGCGTGAGTACGAACTGAGCGTCGCCCAGACCGTGCTGCGCATCCACACGCGCGTGGCCGACCTCTACAACCAGCCGATGAACCAGACCGAGCAGCAACTGCGGCTGACCGTGGAGGCCCTGAAGGAGCGCCAGGAGCACGAGCTCATCAACAACCGCGAGTTCGGACTGCTCAACAACTGCGAGTACGACCAGCGTCTGCAGCCGCACGACGGCGTGCCGAGCCCCGACGACATGGACGAACTGCTCACGCGCAGGCGCGGATCGAAGCTGTTCCTCGCGCATCCGCGCGCGATCGCCGCGTTCGGCCGCGAGTGCAACAAGCGCGGCCTCGTCCCCGAGACCATCGATGTGTCCGGCAACCGCATCCCCACCTGGCGCGGCGTGCCGATCTTCCCGTGCAACAAGATCCCGGTGACCGAGGAGCGCACCACCTCGATCATCTGCATGCGTACGGGCGAGGAGGAGCAGGGCGTCATCGGACTGCACCAGACGGGCATCCCGGACGAGATCGAGCCCAGCCTGTCCGTGCGCTTCATGGGCATCAGCGACCAGGCGATCATCTCCTACCTGGTGTCGACGTACTACTCCGCGGCGGTCCTCGTGCCGGACGCCCTCGGCATCCTGGAGAACGTCGAGATCGGCCGGTGGAGGTGAGACCACGCCCTGTCGGGACGGGCGGCGGGCCGCCGCCCGTGTCCACGGGGACGCCAGCGGGTACACCCCTGGCGTACGCGCCCGCAGGCCCAGGATCCGCCACCGTCCGCCGCCCCTCCGGAGTGAGTCCATGACGGACACCACGGACATGACGGAATGCGCGCCCCGCCCGCGCGGGCAGGTCCTCGGGGAGGGGTACGAGGCCGCGGACATCCTCACGTCGACGCGGCTGTGCGTCGACCCGGAGCTGCGCGCCGCGGTCGAGTCGCTGCCGGGTTCGCTGCGCCGCATCGCCCTGTACCACTTCGGGTGGGAACACGCCGACGGCACGCCCGCGGCAGGGAACGCGGGCAAGGCCATCAGGCCCGCCCTCGTCCTGGCCGCGGTGCGGGCCCTCGGCGGGGACCCGCAGAGCGCGGTCAGGGCGGCCGCGGCCGTGGAGCTGACCCACAACTTCACACTGCTCCACGACGACGTCATGGACCGCGACACGACCCGCAGGCACCGCCCCACCGCGTGGACCGTGTTCGGCGACTCCGACGCGATCCTCGCCGGGGACGCGCTGCAGGCCCTTGGACAGCGGCTGCTCGCCGAGGACCCCCACCCCGGGGCCCGGGAGGCGGCCGCCCGCCTGGCCGAGTGCGTCGTCGAACTGTGCGCCGGGCAGTACGCCGACTGCGCCCTGGAGAGCCGGGCCCCGGACGAGGTCTCGCTGGCGGAGTGCCTGGCCATGGTCGAGGCCAAGACCGGCGCGCTCCTCGGCTGCGCCTGCGCGATCGGCGCGGTGTACGCGGGCGCGGGGGCCGACACGGTGGAGGCGCTCGACGGGTTCGGGCGGCAGGCCGGGCTCGCCTTCCAGCTCATCGACGACGTGATCGGCATCTGGGGGGATCCCGCGCGCACCGGCAAGCCCGCGCGGGCGGACCTCGCCGCCCGCAAGAAGTCGCTGCCGGTGGTCGCCGCGCTGGCCTCCGGCACGCCCGAGGGGGCGGAGCTCGCCGGAGCGTACGGCCGGAAGCCGGACCAGGGCGACGGGGCGTGCGGCCGGAAGCCGGACCAGGGCGACCTGGAACGGATGGCCCGTGCCGTGGAGGGGGCCGGGGGCCGGGACTGGGCGCAGCTCCAGGCGGCGGACCGGATGTCGCGGGCGCTCGGGGAACTCGCCCGCGCGGTCCCCGACCCGGAGCGTGCGGGTGGCCTGCTGGCGCTCGCGGAGTTCGTCACACGCCGGTCGCACTGACCGTCCGGGGGCATCCCGGCGGGGCGTGAGAGGGGGCGCTCCGCCGGGAGTTCGACGGTCGTCCTGGGCAGCCGGTGATGCGGGAGGGGGTGGGGGCGGTGCCGGTCGGCGTGCGGTCAGGGGTCGTACGCCGACCGGCTCGCCGTGTGTTGCGGGGCGGGTGAGCCGAGAGGCGGGCAGCCCGGTGGCCGCCCCCGAAGCAGTGTCCGCGTGACCGTCGTCGTGCGTGAAATGAACACTTAGGCTGCAACCGGCGGCGCTAGGACTGGGGTTGGTGGGTCGGGAGTGGGCGTGGCCCTGGGCTGGCGGGTCTGGAGTGGGGGGTGGCCCGGGGCCGGTGGGGCTGGAGTGGACGGGCCCGGGGCGAGTTCGGCGAGGCGAGGACGAGGCGAAGGGGGAGACGTCGTGGGCGTGCCGATCCGGCGAGCCGAGGAGAGCGACCGGGCCGAGGTGGTCGGGCTGCTCGACGAGGCGTTCATGCGGGATCCGGTGAGCAGTTGGCTGTTCCCGGACGAGCGGTGGCGGCGGAAGCGGCACGGTGGGCTGATGGCGGCCTTCCTCGACATGGCCTTCGCCGAGGGGTACGTGGACATCGCCGAGGACGGCTCGGGCGTCGCCCTGTGGTGGTCGGTGCCCGCGGGTCCGGCACCCGAGGAAGCCGCCGACGGGCCCGCGCGACTGCGGCAGGCCGTCGACCCGGACAACGAGCGCGTCGAGACGATCGGCCGGCTGACGTCGGGCATCCACCCGTCCGACCGGCCGCACCAGTACCTGCACATGATCGGCGTGAAGCCGGAACGGCAGGGCGAGGGCATCGGTTCGGCGCTGGTCGCGCCGGTGCTCGCGCGATGCGACCGCGAGGGGCTGCACGCCTACCTGGAGGCGAGCAGCGCGCGAGGCCGGGAGCTGTATCTGCGGCTCGGCTTCACCGACCTCGGCGACGCACTCGACCTGCCGGACGGGCCGCGGATGTGGCCCATGTGGCGTGAGCCGCAGGTGGTGTGAACCGGCCCCGGTTCGGCCCCGGAGTCGGTCCTGGCGCAGGGCGTCAGGACCCCGGGGCCGATTTTTTGTGCCTGCTTCCAAGAGATTCCAAGAAACACTTGAAACCACTGCGGATGAAGCACTATAAATGCAGTTGTTCGAGTCGAGGTGGCCCCGGTCACCCCGCCTCACCCCTACTGTCATCTGCGGAAAGAGAATCAGCTTGCGAAAGCTCACCTACTTCGTCGCCGTCTCGATCGACGGGTTCATCGGTGACCCGAGTGGCGACGCCAACTCCTTCATGTCGTTCGTCGACGAGGAGTTTCTGGGGTTCCTCAAGTCCGAGTACCCGGAGACCGTCTCCGCCACCGGACGCAGGATCCTCGGCTTCGGCGACGACGTGCCGAACCAGAAGTTCGACACCGTCGTCCAGGGCATGGGCAGCTACCAGCTCGGCCTGGACGAGGGCGAGCCGAGCCCGTACGGCCACCTGCGCGAGTACGTCGCCTCGCGCAGCCTCGGGACGTCGCCCGCCGCGAACGTCGAGATCATCGCCGACGACCTGCTCGGCAAGGTCCGCGAGCTCAAGGCCGAGGACAGCGAACTCGGCATCTGGCTGTGCGGCGGCGCGCAGATCGCCGGTCAGCTGGTCGACGAGGTCGACGAGCTGGTGCTCAAGACCTATCCGGTGCTGCTCGGCTCGGGCATGCCCATGTTCGCGGGCGTGGAGTCCGCGGTCAGCGAGTTCGAGCTGACCTCCTCCCGGGTCTTCGGCAACGGCGTCGTCGTCCGTACGTACTCCCGCAAGCGCGGGAAGGACTGACCGCTGGACTGTCCGACCTCGGGGAATCGCCCTACCCTGAGGTCATGGGCAGCGATGGACGCCGGTCCGGCCCCCGTCCGCAGAGCGACCCCGTGTGCAAGCACTGCGGACGGCCCGTCGGTACGGCCATCAAGCGGCGCAAGGTTCTCGGGGCGTACGTCCCGGTGTGGGGCCCGGCTCCTTGCCGCAACCAGGAGTGCGACGCGTGCGTCGTCGACGAGCCGGACGCGAAGTCACGGGCGAGCCGCGGACACAAGAGCAAGCGCAAGTACGGACATCTGCCGAGGCATACCCCGGAGGCCGACACCAAGGCCGCTCCGGGGCCCGGCGAGAAGCCCGCGCCGACGATCGACCTGGAGGCAGGCGCGACCGCGGCCGACCCCCAGGCCGAACCACGAGCGGAGCCGCGGTCCGGCCCCTAGCCCGGCCCTCCGTGGCACCCCCGACTGTCAGTGGGCGCGGTTAGGGTTCTGCGCATGAAGGTGACGTGGGGGGTGCGAGGGTCGCGTCGTGTGGCCGTCGCGGTGGCCGTCGTGGCACTGGCGGCACTCGTGGGGTGCGGATCCGTGACGGGCGGCTCCGGCGGGGACGCCGCGCGTGACTCGGGAGTGCCCGAGGTCGACGACGAGAAGGACCTGTCCGGACTGCCCCTGGAGCGGTACGAGTTCAGCGCGCGTGACGACGAACTCCGGGAGCAGGCGACCGCCCGCTTCACCCAGCGGTGCATGCGCTCCCGCGGCTTCGCCGACTTCCCCCTGCACTGGCGCGAGCAGGACATCGAGATGTCCCACCGCCTGCTGGCGGTGGCCATCTCGACGACTCTGTACGGCTCCCTGGACCTCGACGCCGCACGCACCCGGGGCTATGGCATCGACCGCGACGCGCTCAAGAAGTTCCAGAAGAAGCGCGAGCCGAAGGGACGCCTGGTCACACGGGACGAGTACGGCGCGCTGAACGACGGCAAGGACGGCTGCGCCCAGGTCGGGGCGCGGCGCGTGCTGGCGGGCGTCAAGGACGAGACCCGCATGACGGCGTACGTCGTCGGCAGGCGCGAGGCGATAGACAAGGCCGTCGCCAAGGACCCGCGGATGCGCCGCGCCCTCGCCACCTGGGCGGACTGCGTCGTCGACAAGGGCTTCAGGCGGTACGCGAGCCCGGAAGCGGCCTTCCGCGACAAGGCATGGCATCGCGGCGACAACGGCGACACCCGGCACACCGGGCGCGAGCGGGACACGGCGGTCGCCGACATCGAGTGCAAGCGCGAGCACAACACCGCCGGGGTGTGGCGGACCGTCGCGGCCGAACGGCAGCGACGCGACATATCCCGGCACAGATCCGCGTACGAAGCCGTGCGCGCCGACCAGGAAAGGGTGCGGTCGACCGTGCGGAGCGTGCTCGGAGCCGGTGGATGAACGACCACAGGCGTATGTCCCCCCTTCCGTTCGACGCGGTCCTCACCGACCTCGACGGCGTCATCCGCTTCTACGACATGTCGGACGTCGCCGAGCTCGAACGCGCCGCCGGACTGCCCGAAGGCGCCACCGCGGAGGTCGCGTTCGCGCCGGAGACCGATCTGCCGCTGATGCTCGGGCGGATCGGCAAGGCGGAGTGGGCCGAGTCGATCGCCGCCGGACTCACGCGCGGGCACGGGCTCGCCCCGGCGCGCGGGCGCGAACTCGGCATCGCCCTGGCCGAATCCAAGTTCTGGGCCGACCAGACGGTCGTCGGCCTGCTGCGGCGGGCCCGCGCGCACGTACGGGTGTCGATCGTCACCAACGCCACCCCCTGGCTGGACGACGACCTGGCACTGCTCGGCCTCAACACCCTTGTGGACGACGTGGTTTCCAGCGCCGTCCTCGGCGTGGTCAAGCCCGACCGTCGCATCTACGAAGTCGCCGCCGAGCGCGTGGGCGCCGAGCTCACCCGCTGTCTGTTCGTGGACGACCGCCAGGAGAACGTGGACGCGGCCGTCGCACTGGGCATGACGGGCGTGCTGTACCGGGGACCGGACGACCTCAGGGCCGCCCTGGAGCCCGTGTTGGGCCGACAGCTGCTCCGGTAGCCGCTCCGGGGGTGTGCGCATCGCCGGGCGTGCGGGGACGGGGCGTTCCCGGCCCCGGGCCCCACCCGGTGTCGCCCGCCCGTACGGGGGCGTCGACGTCCTTCATGGCAATGTCCTCCATGTCACATCGGCGAGATCACTGCTGTCGCATCGCTTCATGGTCTGCTGGTCAGCACCCGCTGTGTCGACCCGCGGCGCACCGTCGTCGTCGGTACGTCACTGCTACGACGGATCACGGCAAAGGAATGTGACGGATGGACGGAAGAGATCTTCTGGCACAGCGCTTCGAGGAGCACAGGCCGCGCCTGAAGGCGGTCGCGTACCGCATGCTCGGCTCCCTGAGCGAGGCCGAGGACGCCGTCCAGGAGACCTGGTTGAAGCTCAGCCGCGCCGACGACGAACGCGTGGAGAACCTGGGCGGCTGGCTCACCACGGTGATCGGCCGCGTCTGCCTCGACCTGCTGCGGTCACGCAAGCAGCGCGGCGAGCAGCCCCTGGACGTCCCGGGGACCGAAACGCACGTGCCCGACCCGGAGGTCAGCCCGCTGCCGGGCGGCCGGGACGTCGTCGACCCCGAGCAGGAGGCCCTGCTCGCGGACTCGGTGGGGCTCGCGCTGCTGGTCGTCCTGGACACGCTGAGCCCCGCCGAGCGCCTCGCGTTCGTGCTGCACGACATGTTCGCCGTGCCGTTCGAGGACATCGCGCCCATCGTCGAGCGGGCCCCGGCCGCGACCCGGCAGCTCGCCAGCCGGGCCCGCCGCCGGGTGCGCGACGCGGACCGCAGGCCCGGCCCGGACTCGGACCGCACGCGCCAACGCCAGGTCGTCGAGGCCTTCCTCGCGGCCGCCCGCAAGGGCGACTTCGACGCGCTGCTCGAACTCCTCGATCCGGGCGTGGTGCTGCGGGCCGACGGCGGCGGGGCCGAGGGGCTCTCCCGGCTCGTGCGCGGTGCGACCGCGGTGGTCGCCGGGGCGCGCTCGTTCGCCACGCTGGCGCCGACCACGTATCTGGCGCTGGTCAACGGCAAGGTGGGGCAGATCGCCGTCCACAACGGAAAGCCGTTCTCCGTCGGGGAGTTCACCGTCAGGGACGGCCGGATCGTCGAGATCAACATCCTGGCGGACCAGGAACGGTTGCAGGACCTGGTGGACGAGCGGACGGTGGCAGCGGTCACGTCGGCGGGGCCCGCGGGCGGCGCCGACTGACCCTCACCCCACCCGGGTCCGCCGCGTGACCCGCTGCACGTACTCCTTCCGGTCCAGCGGATTGTGGTCCGTGCGCGGGCGCGCCGGCGGCGTCCCGGTCACCGGCGCGTAGTGGTCGAAGGCGGACTCCAACTCGCCCTCGCCGCGTGTCAGTCCGGGCAGCGCCTGCTCGAGCCCGTGCACGCGCGCGGCGGGGATCACGCCGTCGATGACGTACACCGACCCGTGCGCCGTCGGCGCGTGCGGCACCGCGCGCAGCCGCCCGAGCGCGGGCAGCAGCGTGCCGAACACATCGGCGGGCGCGGTGAGCCGGAACCGGTGCATCGGCTCGTGCACCCGTGTCCCCGCCCGCCGCAGCGCGTCCATCAGGACGAGCGGCGTGAGCTGGCGGAAGTCACCGGCCGTGCTCGACATGCTCTTGTCGAAGACGGCGTGGGCGTGGCTCTGCCGCGGCCAGTACCCGGAGTGCGTCATCGTGACGAGGCAGTCGGGCACCTCCCATCCGTGCAGGCCCTGCGTCAGCGTCTCCTCGACTGTCTCCTCCACCGCTTTGAAGAACGCGTAGGGCATGGAGCCGAGTTCCACCCCGAGCCGGAATTCCACACCCGTCCCGGCCGGGGCGGGCTCCACCCGCAGCCCCACCGTGGCGAGGAACGGATTGGGGTCGGTGTCGATGAACTCCGCGTGCGCGCCGGTGCCGACGACCCGCTCCACGCACAGGGTCGTACTCTCGCGGAAGTCGACGCCGATGCCGAACTCGTCGGCGAGCGTGGCCTCGATGACCTCCTTCTGCACCTCGCCGTACAGGGACACGGAGATCTCCTGCCGCAGCGCGTCCTGCCGCAGGTCGATCAGCGGGTCCTGCTCGGCGAGCTGGGTCAGCGCGGCGTGCAGGGCGCCCCGGTCGGCGGCGTGCCGGGGCGCGACGACGGTTTCGAGGGTCGGCGGGGCGAAGTGGTGCGCGGCGGTGTGCCGTTCGGGTACGTGGCGCGGGTCGCCGAGCACGTCCCCGATGCGTACACGGTGCAGCCCCCACAGCTTCGCGATCTGCCCGGCGGCCACGGCGTCGCGCCGCACGGCCGCGCCCCGCTCGAAGACGCTGACGGCGGTGACCTTGCCGTCGAGACCGGGAAGCGCCACCCGGTCGCGCACGCGCACCGTGCCCGAGAAGAGCCGCGCGTACGCGACCTTCTCGCCCGAGGGGCCGCGTTCGACCTTGAAGACGGTGCCCGCGACGGGCCCGTCCGCCGCCCCGGCCGCCGCGGGCAGCAGCTCCTTGACGGCGTCGGTCAGCGCGCCCAGGCCGGTGCCGGTCATGGCCGAGCCGAAGAACACCGGGTGGACCTGGGCCCGTCGGGTCTGGTCCGCGAGGGCCGCGCGCAGCCCGCCGGGCGTGAGGGTGGCGGCGTCTCCCTCGACGTACGCGGACAGCAGCGTGTCGTCGCGCTCGGCGAGGACTTCGGTCAGGCGGGCGGTGAAGAGGGGGTCGTCGGGGGCGTACGGGACGTAGTGCGCCGCGTGGGAGCCGGGGGCGCGCACCGTGCCCATAGGGATGACGACGGGCGTCAACTTCCGCGCCAGTTCGGCGAGTACGCGCTCGGGGTCCGCGCTGCGGCGGTCCACCTTGTTGACGAACACGAGCGTGGGGATGGCGAGTCTGCGCAGCGTACGCATCAGGACGCGGGTCTGCGCCTGGACGCCCTCGACGGCGGACACGACGAGCACGGCACCGTCGAGGACGCTCAGGACCCGCTCCACCTCGGCGATGAAGTCCGGGTGGCCGGGGGTGTCGATGAGGTTGACGGTGACGTCGTCGATCGCGAAGGACACGACCGCCGACTTGATGGTGATGCCGCGCTGCCGCTCCAGCGCGAGGGAGTCGGTCTGGGTGCTGCCGGCGTCGACGCTGCCGATCTCGTCGATGACTCCGGCGGAGTGCAGCAGCCGCTCGGTCAGGCTGGTCTTACCGGCGTCTACGTGCGCCAGAATGCCCAGGTTAAGGGTGTGTTGGTGCTTCTCGTGCTTCTCGTGCTTCTCGTGCTGATGCGTGTGCGATTGCACTAGGCGTCATGTCCTCGTATCGGGGGGTGATTCCTTCCTGGTGGGACATGGACGTCTGCCGCATCTGGGGGCTCCTGGTTCCTTCGGCCGGTGGTGTGGTGACGGGGTTACTGCAACAGGCGGGCCGGGGGGGCGGGCAACCGATTTACGTCCGCCGTGACGGCGACGGCGGAGAAGGCGGCGGCGGAGAAAACGACCGCACCCGGCCCGTCGGGCCCGCCGAAAACGGCGACCCCGGGGACCGGGTGCGGTCAGGTGGGCGCAAGGCCCGGGTGCCTGGATCAGGCCTTCTTGGTCTCCCAGAAGATGCGGTCGATCTCGGCGATCAGCTCAAGGGCCTTCTCACCGGTCTTCGGGTCCGCCGACCCCTTCGCGGCCGACAGGGCCTTGAGGGTGTCGTTGACCAGCGTGTGCAGCTCCGGGTACTTCTCGAAGTGCGGGGGCTTGAAGTAGTCGCTCCAGAGCACCGACACGTGGTGCTTGGCGAGCTCGGCGCGCTGCTCCTTGATGACGGTGGCGCGAGCCTGGTAGTGCGCGTCGTCGTTGGCGGCCATCTTCTCCTGCACGGCCTTGACCGACTCCGCCTCGATGCGGGCCTGGGCCGGGTCGTACACGCCGCAGGGCAGGTCGCAGTGTGCGCTGGCCTTCACCTTGGGGGCAAACAGGCGGGAGAGCATTGAGCTGTCCTTCCTCGTGATCGTCTTCTCAGGTGGGACATTACTCCGTGAGAGACCTGTTTTCGCGAGTGCCCCCATGGGCTTAGGACAAAAGTCCAGGGTCACACTGGAGACGGTGGAGGATGGGACCGGGAGGCCGGTGGAGGATGGGACCGGAGGTTGTCTGATGCCGGAGACGACGGCAGACGGGCGGGAGACACGCGTGCCGTTCCAGCTGATCGAGGTCGACGGGCCGTCCATGGTGCCCACGCTGAATCCGGGGGACTGGATGCTGGTGCGGCACGGCGCCCGGGTGCGCCCCGGTGACGTGGTGATCCTGCGTCATCCGCTGCAGCAGGATCTGCTGGTGGTCAAGCGTGCCGTCGAACGGCGCGACGGCGGCTGGTGGGTGCTCGGCGACAATCCGTACAACGCGGGGGGCGACAGCACGGTCTACGGAGTCGTGCCGGAGGAGCTGGTCCTCGCGCGCGTGCGGGCGCGGTTCCGGCCGCTGAGCAGGTTCCGCGAGGAGCGTGAGGCGCGCGGGCGGCGTCAGCTCTCGCTCGCCGCGCTGGTCTCCTGGACCTTCTTGGCAGTGCGTCCCGTGCTCGCCGACCGCTCGCTCTCCAGGCGCTTGCGCGCGCGGTAGGCCGCGACGTTCGCGCGCGTGGCGCAGCGGTCCGAGCAGTAGCGCCGGGAGCGGTTGGTCGAGGTGTCCAGGTAGGCGTTGCGGCACGGCGCCGCCTCGCACAGGCCGAGCCGGTCCACGCCGTACTCCGTGAGGTGGAAGGCGAGGCCCATCGCGGCGATCGCCGCGTACCCGGCGGTGACGTTCGACGGGTGGTCCGCCAGGTGCATGTGCCACAGGGGGCGGCCGTCGTCGTCCCTGTAGTCGTGGCCGGAGATCTGGGGGCTCACCGGGAACTCCAGGAGCAGTGAGTTCAGCAGGTCCACGGCCAGCGTCTCGTCCCCGCCGTCGGCCGCCTCGAAGACGCCCCGCAGCCGTGCCCGCACCGAGCGGAAGCGCGTCACGTCGGAGTCCGTGGCGCGCCGCGCGGCCTGCTGGTTCTCGCCGAACAGCTCGCGGATCGTGTCCACGGAGGTCAGCGAGTCCTTGTGACGAGCCGGTTCCTCGGTGTTGACCAGGCGCACGGCGTAGTCCGAGTAATAGGCCAGTTCCACTTGTAGTCCTTACGGGGGCGGGCTATCTTCGTTCTCGTGCGAGGTAACAGTCGCTTTTCGTTCGCGGGTGTTACTCGACGAGATTAGTCGAGCGTAGTACGGGACGGAGGTCTTCCGGTGACGGAAACGACTAGCGGTACGGGGTTCGGAACCGACTGGCGTGCCTGGCAGGAGAGTTGGGATCGGCAGCAGGAGTGGTACATGCCGGACCGCGAGGAGCGGTTCCGCGTCATGCTCGACATGGTCGAGGCCCTCGTCGGCCCGGAGCCGCGTGTCCTGGACCTCGCGTGCGGTACGGGAAGTATTACGGACAGACTCCTCCAAAGGTTCCCGAAGGCCACCAGCACGGGCGTCGACCTCGACCCGGCACTCCTCGCCATCGCCGAGGGCACCTTCGCGGACGATGACCGCGTCACCTTTGTGACCGCCGACCTGAAGGACCCGGGCTGGACGTCCCAGCTGCCCCACGACTCGTACGACGCCGTCCTCACCGCGACCGCCCTGCACTGGCTGTTCAGCGAACCGCTGGCCGCGCTCTACGAACAGCTCGGCGGGATCGTGGCCGACGGCGGCGTCTTCATGAACGCCGACCACATGCCCGACCCCACCACCCCGCGCATCAACGCCGCCGACCGCGAGCAGCGGCACGCCCGCCAGTCCGCCGCGAAGGCCGCCGGTGTCCTGGACTGGGCGGACTGGTGGGGGCTCGCCGCCAACGACCCGGTGCTCGCCGAGCCCACCGCCAAGCGGTTCGAGATCTACGGAGAGCACGCCGACGGCGACACCCCGCCCGCCGAGTGGCACATCCGCACCCTCCGGGAGGCGGGTTTCGCCGAGGCGCGCACGGTGTGGTCGTCGCCTTCGGACGCCCTGGTCCTAGGCCTCAAGTAGGGAATCCAACTCTCCTACGTAGAGGGGCGGTACGGGTCATCACCCGTACCGCCCCTCTACGTAGGCAACGATTTCCGTCCCTGAGGCCTCTGCCGGTGCTTACGCCCTACAGGACCTTCGACAGGAACGACTTCGTCCGGTCGTGCTGCGGGTTCGTCAGGACGTCCCGCGGGTTGCCGGACTCGACCACCACACCGCCGTCCATGAAGACCAGGCTGTCGCCGACCTCGCGGGCGAAGCCCATCTCGTGGGTGACGACGACCATCGTCATGCCGGACTCGGCGAGGTCGCGCATGACGTCGAGGACGTCGCCGACCAGCTCAGGGTCGAGCGCCGACGTCGGCTCGTCGAAGAGCATCAGCTTCGGGTCCATCGCGAGCGCGCGGGCGATGGCCACGCGCTGCTGCTGGCCGCCGGAGAGCTGCGAGGGGTAGTTCTTCGCCTTGTCGGCGAGCCCGACCCGCTCCAGGAGCTGCCCGGCCCGCTCCCGCGCGGCCGCCTTCGGCTGGCCCTTGACCTGGACCGGAGCCTCCATGACGTTCTCAAGGGCCGTCATGTGCGGGAACAGGTTGAAGCGCTGGAAGACCATGCCGATGTCCCGGCGCTTCATGGCGACTTCGCTGTCCTTGAGCTCGTACAGCTTGTCGCCCTTCTGCCGGTAGCCGACCAGTTCTCCGTCGACGTACAACCGCCCGGCGTTGACCTTCTCCAGGTGGTTGATGCAGCGCAGGAACGTCGACTTGCCGGAGCCCGACGGGCCGATGAGGCAGAAGACCTCGCCGGACTTCACCTCCAGGTCGATGCCCTTGAGGACCTCGACGTGGCCGAACGACTTGTGGACGCCCTCGGCCTTGACCATGGCGGTCATCAGCGGACACCTCCCGCGCGGTTACTCAAGGACAGCATGTTGGCCTTGATCTTCATCCAAGGGGTGTCGGGCAGGGCGCGCGAGGAGCCGCGCGCGTAGTACCGCTCCAGGTAGAACTGACCGACGCTGAGGATCGACGTCATGATCAGGTACCAGGTGGCGGCCAGGAGCAGGGTCTCCACCGTCGCGCCGGACGAGGTGCCGATGTCCTGGGCGTACCGGAGGAGCTCGTAGTACTGCACCGCCGCGACCAGCGATGTCGTCTTGAGCATGTTGATGACTTCGTTGCCCGTCGGCGGCACGATCACGCGCATCGCCTGCGGGATGACGACGCGGCGCAGCGTCTTGTTGTGGCTCATGCCGAGCGCCTGCGAGGCCTCCGTCTGGCCCTCGTCGACCGACAGCAGGCCCGCGCGGCAGATCTCCGCCATGTACGCGGCCTCGTTCAGACCGAGACCCAGGAGCGCCGTCAGGAACGGCGTCATGAAGTCCGACCACTCGTCCTTGTAGATCGGACCGAGGTTGATGTACTCGAAGACGAAGCCGAGGTTGAACCAGATGAAGAGCTGGACCAGGACCGGCGTACCGCGGAAGAACCAGATGTAGAACCACGCGATCGACGAGGTCACCGGGTTCTTCGACAGCCGCATCACCGAAAGGACGATGCCGCCGACGACGCCGATGAGCATCGAGAGGACCGTGAGGATCAGGGTCTCCCGGACGCCCTTCATGATGCGTTCGTCGAAGAAGTTGTCCGGGATCGCGTTCCAGTTGATGTCGCCATTGGCGAACGCCATGACGAGCGCGGCGAGGACGCCGATGGCGAGGACGGCGGCGACGTACCGGCCGTAGTGGCGCACCGGAATCGCCCGGATCGCCTCGGGGGCGGAGCGCGGTGGCTCATCCTTGGGCGCGGAATCGCCCGACTTGCTGATGTCCGTTGTCACGGGTGTGGCCTTTCAGCGACGAGATGACGAGACGCGGTCACTTGCCGCCGTTGATCTTGGCTTCCTTGACTGCGCCTGCGTCGACGCCCCACTTCTTGATGATCTTCTCGTACTGGCCGTTCGCGACGATCGCGTCCAGCGCCATCTTGATCGCGTCACGCAGCTTGGGGTTGTTCTTGGCGATCGCGATGCCGTACGGAGCGGCCTCGACCTGCTCGCCCACGAGCTGGAAGTCCTTGCCGCCGCCGGAGGTCTTGACCGCGTACGCCGCGACCGGGAAGTCCGAGGAGCCGGCGTCCGCGCCACCGGAGCGCAGCCGGGTCTGGGCCTGCTGGTCGTTGTCGAAGGACTCGATCGAGATCTTGCCGCTCTTGCACTTCTTCGACTCGGCCTTGGCCATGTCGTGCGAGACGGTGCCGCGCTGGACCACGATCTTCTTGCCGCAGAGGTCCCCCCAGGTCTTGATGCCCTGGTCGTCGCCCTTCTTGGTGTAGATCGAGACACCCGCCGTGAAGTAGTCGACGAAGTCGACACCGGTGCCGACCTTCTTGCCGGTCTCCTCGTCGATGCCTTCCTGGCGGTTCTTGGTGTCGGTCATGGCCGACATGGCGATGTCGTAGCGCTTGGAGCGCAGACCGCCGAGGAGCGTGTCGAAGGTGCCGTTGTCGAACTCGAACGTCACACCGAGCTGCTTGCCGAGCGCGTCGGCGATGTCCGGGTCGATACCGACCGTCTTGCCGTCCTTGTCCTTGAACTCGACCGGCGGGTAGGCGATGTCGGAGCCCACCTTGATGACGCCCTTGTTGCGGATGTTCGCGGGCAGCTCGTCGGAGAGCGGAGCGCTGACGACCTTCTTGCCGCCCTCGTCCTTCTTGTCCGTCTGGTCGCCGCAGCCGGTGAGCAGCAGCGTGCCGGCGACCGCGATCGCGCCGACAGCGACGATCCGGGACTTCGCGGACTTCGCGGCGGTCGTGCGACGAATGGTGCCTGCGGTCATAGGGGTTCCTCCGGCGGATGGGGGAGCAGCCATGCGGTCGTGCACACACCTTCGGGTGTCGCGACCTCGTGTGATGAGGCATCTTGCCATTCGGACAGCCCGATTCTGGGGGCTGGAGATGTCAAAATCGGATAACGGGCGATCGGCAAACCCCAACAGCCCGGTGCGTGACGGTCATTGCCGTGCGGGTGCGAACGGTCGCCAACCATTTGATAAC
The DNA here is from genome assembly GCF_055594065.1 of Streptomyces sp. NPDC040610. NCBI lineage: Bacteria > Bacillati > Actinomycetota > Actinomycetes > Kitasatosporales > Streptomycetaceae > Streptomyces > Streptomyces sp. NPDC040610. Next base: position 973,183 of record NZ_JBVIXA010000001.1, read on the forward strand.
CACCCAATCTCGCCATGCGGACTTCGGGGGTGGAGATTTCTTAACAATACGGACATTTTACCTCTGTGGTCCAGGGGATACCTGCCGTTCACATCGATCTGACACAGATATGGCTCGTCGGCGGTCGGAGGCATCCGGTAGAAAAGACGGTTACACCCCTCATCCGGGGCCCAGGGCACGTGTGCGGCGTGCCCGCGCGTTCGTACGTACCTCCCGTACCGCTCCGCCGACAGGCGGGGAGCCAACGGCCGCAAGGCCCGCGGGCTCAGCACGGACGCGGTTCCCGCCCCACTTCTCCACCAGGAAGTGGTTCACCCTCAACCTGAAGAATTAAGGGGTCAGACACAGTGGCAGCGGAGATCGTCAATCCTCGCAGCGACAGCACAGCCGGGCACGAAGGCGCGGAGGAGCCCTTCGATCCGGCCTTCGCGCTGCACCGCGGCGGCAAAATGGCCGTTCAGGCGACCGTGCCGGTGCGCGACAAGGACGACCTGTCCCTGGCGTACACGCCGGGCGTCGCGAAGGTGTGCAGCGCCATCGCCGAGAAGCCGGAGCTCGTCCACGACTACACGTGGAAGTCGAACGTCGTCGCCGTCGTCACCGACGGCACCGCCGTGCTCGGCCTCGGCGACATCGGCCCGGAGGCCTCGCTCCCCGTCATGGAGGGCAAGGCCATCCTCTTCAAGCAGTTCGGCGGGGTCGACGCGGTGCCCATCGCGCTCGCCACGACCGACGTCGACGAGATCATCGACACGGTGGTGCGGCTCGCGCCGTCCTTCGGCGGCGTCAACCTGGAGGACATCTCCGCGCCGCGCTGCTTCGAGATCGAGCGGCGGCTCCAGGAGCGGCTCGACATTCCCGTCTTCCACGACGACCAGCACGGCACGGCCGTCGTCACCCTGGCCGCGCTGCGCAACGCCGCGCGGCTGACCGGGCGCACCCTCGGCGACCTGCGGGCCGTCATCTCCGGCGCGGGCGCGGCCGGCGTGGCCATCGCGAAGTTCCTGCTCGAGGCGGGGCTCGGCGATGTCGCGGTCGCGGACCGCAAGGGTGTCGTGTCCCGGGACCGGGACGACCTCACCCCGGTCAAGCGGGAGCTCGCGGAGCTCACCAACAAGGCCGGGCTCAGCGGCTCGCTCGAATCCGCCCTGGCCGGCGCGGACGTCTTCATCGGCGTCTCCGGCGGTACGGTGCCGGAGCCCGCGGTGGCCTCCATGGCCCCGAACTCGTTCGTGTTCGCCATGGCCAACCCGAACCCCGAGGTGCACCCCGACATCGCCCACAAGTACGCCGCCGTGGTGGCGACCGGGCGCTCGGACTACCCGAACCAGATCAACAACGTGCTCGCGTTCCCGGGGATCTTCGCGGGCGCGCTGCAGGTGCGGGCGTCCCGGATCACCGAGGGCATGAAGATCGCGGCCGCCGACGCGCTGGCCGACGTCGTCGGCGACGAGTTGTCCGCCGACTACGTCATCCCCTCGCCGTTCGACGAGCGGGTGGCTCCCGCGGTCACCGCGGCTGTTGCGGCGGCCGCGAGGGCTGAGGGCGTGGCCCGCCGCTGAGCCTCTTCAGGGCCCCGCCGTGAATTCGTTTGATCTGGCGGGATGCCGGGGGCACCCGGCATCCCGCCCCCTCGCTGTGGGCAATCGTCCCGCTGGGCGGGACGGGTGGGCACAGCGGCGGTGCCATGGGTACGGCCGCAAACGGGACTGCCCGTGCTGTGCCGGGGGCATGGGGCTGCTGCCCGGGCGGGGCGGCCAGGGTCGTGGGGCGCTGTCCGTGCCCGAAGGCCGGTTGGCGGGGCCCGAGGGTCCGTCGACGGGCCGAGGCGTGGTGCGGGGCGGGCAGGGCCCCGGCGGTGTGGGGACGCGGTGTGGGTCACACCCGTGGGACGTTCCGAAGGCCCAGGGGCCAGGCATATCGTCGGCGCCATGTTCGCTGCCTACGCCGCCCGCATCAACCGCGATCACCCCCTCACCGGCCTGGAACTGGGGGAGCGCCCGGCCCCCACCCCACGCCCCGGCTGGTCGACCGTGAACGTCAAGGCCGCCTCCCTCAACCACCACGACCTGTGGTCCCTGCGCGGGGTCGGCCTGGACGAGGACAAGCTCCCGATGATCCTCGGCTGCGACGCGGCCGGCCTCGACGAGGACGGCAACGAAGTCGTCCTGCACTCCGTCATCGGCCAGTCCGGCCACGGCGTCGGCCCGCGCGAACGCCGCTCCATCCTCACGGAGAAGTACCAGGGCACCTTCGCCGAGCAAGTCGCCGTCCCCACCTGGAACGTCCTCCCCAAGCCCAAGGAACTCTCCTTCGCGGAGGCTGCCTGCCTCCCCACCGCCTGGCTCACCGCGTACCGCATGCTCTTCACCAACGCGGGCGTACGTCCCGGCGACGCGATCCTCGTCCAGGGCGCCGGCGGCGGCGTGGCGACCGCCGCCATCGTGCTCGCCAAGGCCGCGGGCCTGAAGGTCTTCGCCACCAGTCGCGACGAGGCCAAGCGCAAGCGTGCCCTCGAACTGGGCGCGGTGGAGGCCCTGCCGGCCGGCGCCCGGCTGCCCCAGCGGGTCGACGCGGTCATCGAGACGGTCGGCGCCGCCACCTGGTCGCACTCCATCAAGTCGCTCCGCCCCGGCGGCACACTGGTCATCTCCGGCGCCACCAGCGGCGACCGCCCCTCCCACGCCGAACTGACCCGCGTCTACTTCCTGGAACTGCGCGTCATCGGCTCCACCATGGGCTCCAAGGACGAACTGGAAGACCTCCTGTCCTTCTGCGCGACCACCGGCGTACGCCCCGTCATCGACGAAGTCCTGCCCCTCGACCGCGCCCGCGAGGGCTTCGAACGCCTGGAGGCGGGTGACCAGTTCGGCAAGATCGTGCTGACCGTCTGAGGTACGGACCATCCGGGGTGCTGGCTGTCTGGGCGCTGGCCGTCCGGAGGGGCCGACCGGCTGAGGTCGTCGAGTCCGCCCACTGTCAACCATGGTTGACAGTGCGGGCTTGTCAACCTAAGTTGACAACATGACCGAAGCAACGGATCTCGCCGAGCGCGCGGGCGACCGCGATCCACGAGTCGGGCTGCGAGCCGTCACCGCCCTGCGGCGCCTTGTGGAGCAGCTCGAGGCCGTGCAGGTGCGCAGCGCGCGCCAGCAGGGCTGGTCGTGGCAGGAGATCGCCGCGGAACTGGGCGTGAGCAGGCAGGCCGTGCACAAGAAGTACGGGAGGCAGTGATGTTCGAACGCTTCACCAAGGGTGCCCGGGACGTGGTCACGGGCGCGGTCGAGGAGTCCGAGCGGGAGGGCGCCGACTCCATCGACGACGGACACCTGCTCCTCGCCCTCCTGGACCGCGAGGGTACCCGCGCTTCCTTCGCCCTGGCCGCCCTCGGCGCCGACCGGCGCCGTGCGGACATCACCCGGGCCCTGGCCGAGGCGCGCCGCCGCGGCGGCCTCACCCAGGCGGACACCGACGCCCTCGCCGGGCTCGGCATCGACGTCGAGGAGATCGTCTCCCGCGTCGAACAGGCCCATGGCGCCGGAGCGTTGGCAGGCGTGGGTGCCCGCCGCGAACGCCGCGGCATCGGCTCCTGGATCGGCCACCGCGGCTTCACCCATGACGCCAAGGACACCCTGGAACGGGCCCTGCGCATCGCCACCGCCCGCCGCGACCGCAGCATCGGCGACGAACACATCCTCCTCGCCCTGACGACCCGCCCCGGCATCGTCGCCGAGGCCCTGGCGGACCACGGGGTGACGCGGGCCGCTGTGGAACGCGTGCTGTATCAGGCCTAGGGCCCTGGGGGACCGGGGTAGGGCGGGGGCGCCGTGAGTCCAGCCGCCCGCCCCGGGCCGACACTCCGCCCGCCTGCCGCCTGCCGCCTGCCGCCTGCCGCCTGCCGCCTGCCGACGGCAGACGTCCGCCCTCCGCCGTCCGCCCACGGTCCACGTGTCCCGGCCCGGTCCGGCCAGCTGCGCGTCCCACGCTGACGCCAGTGGCACATCCCAGGCGGACGCGGCGCGCGGGCGGGCGTCGGCGCCCCTCTCCCGTCGTGGGGTGTCAGCGCCTCGCTGCCGCCCCACGACCTCCGGGCCCCACGGCCTCCGGCTCCACGGTCTCCGGGCCCACGGCCGATGCGTCCCACGGCCCGGGCTCGCCCACGGCCGACGTGCCGCGGTCGGGCGCCGGTGTACGTCGAGTCAGGACTTGGGTGACTCCGGAGCCTGGGGAGCCCGCAGGGCCACGCTGATGTGGGCCGCCGCCTCCGACAGATGGCGGCGGGCCTCGCGGAGCTGGTCCTCGGACACCCCGTGGTCGCGGGCCGCGTCGCGGATGTCGTCGCGGAAGCGGTCCAGGAGTCGCTCCAGGTCGCGCGCGGGCTCGCCGCTGGACTCCTCGTGCGCCCAGTCCGGGACGTACTCCACGGGCACCTCGTCCCGCTCGACCGTGAACACGGGCCCCGGCTCGGACGTCTTGCCGCCCGACGCCTTCTCCGACGTCCCGAAGCCGAAGTCCTTGCCGAAGTCGACCCCGAAGTCCTTGCCGAACTCCTTCCCGAAGTCGCCGAACTCCTTGGCCAGCTCGGACAGGCCCTCGCGGACGCCCGTCGGCCAGTCGCCCCGCGCGAAGTGGTCCTGCACCTGCTCCTGCACCCGCCTGGCCATGCGCTGCAGCTCCTCCTGGGCCTCCGCCCGCACCCGCTCCTGGGCGTCCTTCGCCTGTCGACGGGCCCGCTGGGCCTCCTCGCGAGCCCGGCGGCTCTCGTCCTTCGCCCGCCGCGCCTGCTCCTTCCACTCCTGCCGGGCGCGCCGGAACTCCTCCTTCGCCTGCCGCCAGCCGTCGCTGTCCGCCCAGGAGCTGTCGAAGAAGTCCGAGGGGTTCGGAAAGCCCGTGCCCGTGCCGGACGTGCTGCCGGCCCGCGCTTCCTGGGCGGCCGCCCGCATCTCCCGCCGCAACTCGCCCGCCGCCCCCTGCGCGCCGTCGCGGATCTCGGCGGCGAGCCCCGCCACCGACTCGCGGATCTCCAGCTCCAGGTCGGCCAGCTCGCCGCTGCGGTCGGCCAGCTCGGCGCGGCCCGCGTCGGTGATCGCGTACACCTTCCGGCCGCCCTCGGTGGTGTGGGTGACCAGACCCTCCGCCTCGAGCTTGGCCAGGCGGGGGTACACGGTGCCCGCCGAGGGGGCGTACAGCCCCTGGAAGCGCTCCTCGAGGAGACGGATCACCTCATAGCCGTGGCGCGGGGCCTCGTCCAGGAGCTTGAGCAGATACAGGCGCAGGCGGCCGTGGGCGAACACGGGAGGCATCTCAGAGCACCTTCTTGTCGGTCGGGCCGTCGGCGGCGTCCGTCTTCGGGGCATCGGCGGGGGTGTCCGCGTCCGGGCCGCCGGTCGGGGTGGCGGCCGGAGGGGGCGGGGTCGGGAGCGGGGAGTCCGAGGGGGGTGCGTCCCGCGAGGGCTCATCCGCCTTGTGCAGATCGTGCTGGTACAGATCTTCCTCCACCGAGGGTTTGCGCAGAAGCGCGATCGAGCCCGAGACCGTCTTCGCCCGCAGCTGGCCGCTGCCCGACCCGAGCCTGCCGCTGAGCTTCTTCGCGCCCCACTGGCCGCTGACCCGGAGGTCGTCGAAGTCGCTGGACACCGAGCCGCTCGCCGTATTGGCGCGCACCTCCGCGTGGGCCGGATGCGGGAGGCGGACCGCTATCTCGCCGGAGATACTCGTGAGCCCCACATCGGCCGAGCCGGTGGCCGGGTCCAGGTCCACGATCATCGAGCCGCTCACGGATTCGGCCCGAACGGAGGACCCGGAGCCGTCGAAGACGGTCAGGTCGCCGGAGATCGAGTCGAACCGCAGGTCACCGGTGACGCCCTGCGCCGCGACGTTGCCGGAGAACGTCTCGGCCCGGACCGGGCCGGTGAGACCCACGAGTGTTGTGTCGCCCGTGATGCCCCGCACCTCGGTGCGGCCCTCGATTCCGGTGACCACGGCGCCCGCACCGATCGCGCCCACCTCGACGCGGATCCCGGCCGGCACCGTCAGCGAGATCACCGTGTGGCGGCGGGTGCCCTGGGGGTCGAGCCACTCCAGGAAGCCCTTCCACGGCAGGTCGTCGTATGCGACGGACAAGGTGCCGTCGTGCTGCGTCACGGTGAGCGGAGGGCCCGATATCTCGGAGACCTCCAGCCTGGCCGAGTCCTCGTCTGTGCCGACGACATTCACCGTGCCGTTCACCACGCGCACGCGCAGTGTCCTCACGGGCTCGTCGAACGTCAGCTTCCTGGGCTCGGCGACGGACCACTCTGGCATGGTGGCGGACCTCCTTGAGCGGGACGGACGCGACGCGCCATATCGCGTCTCTAGTACACACGATATATCGCGGATACGGAAAGTCAAGACCTATCTCTTCTCCGCGGTCACCCGCCGTCGGCCCTGGGGCCGGAAATCATGAAATGTCCTAGCGTGGTGCCATGCCATCCGAGCCGTGGCCTCCCTCTCGGCCCTCTGACCCCGCCACCCCCTCTGACCCCGCCACTCCCGCCATCCCTGCCACCCCCGCTGATCCGACCGGTTCCGCAGGCGCGCTGCTGCTCTGTCGGGCCGGAGTGGACGCCGTCGAGACGGCCGCGCAACTGCTGCGGGAGCGGATGCTGCTCGCGCCCGCGGGGGACGACTGGAGCGTTCTCGTGCCCGAGGGCAAGCCGTGGCTGCACGGGGACGAGCAGGTCGACCGGGTGCTCACCGGCTGGGCCACCGCACTCGCCGTCGCCTCGCCGGGTCCGGTGCTCGCGCTGTGGTGGGACGCCGACCGCTCCGGCTATACGCTCGCGGCGGGCTTCCGGCGGACGGTCGGGTACGTGTGGCTGGCCAACGGCACGCCGGTCGGCGAGGACGAGGCGATGCGGTCGTTCGCCGCGCGCCTGGGCCTGGACCCGGTGCTCGACATGCAGGCCCTGGACGCGCTGTCCCGGCCGGACTCGGCGGCCGACGCGCGCGCCCGGATGCGAGGACTGCTGGCCGTCCTCACCCGGGCGGGCGTCGACCTGCCGCCCGGCCTGGGCCCCGGCGAGCCCGCCGACCGCCTCCGGGAAGTGGCCCGGGTGCTGGACGGCGTCCGCCACGTCGAGTGGTCCGGCTGGCGCGATGCCGTACGGGCGGAACTCGACGCCGTCGAGAGCGGGCCGCTGTCCCGCGCCCTGGCCGGGGCCCAGCTCGCGGTCGGCATCCTCCTCCTGCTCTGGTCCCCGCGCCGCCGCGGCGGCTGGGCGGTGGCCGGAGCGGTCCTGGTGGTGCACGGCGTACTGGGGCTCGTCCGCGAGCGGAGGAAGGCCCGGGACGGGGAGTGACGTGCGGGGTCGTCCGGACGGGAGCGGCTCAGCGAGGCTTCGTCGCGTCGAGGATCAGGGCGAGCAGTCGCTCCGGCTGCTCCGGATCGCCCGCCGGTGACGTCTGCTTGTGCGTGGTGGAGAGGGCGACCCCGACGACCAGTTGAAGCAGGTCGGCCGGGGACAGGTCGTGGCGGGCGGCGCCGGAGTCCTGGGCCCGGGTGAGCAGTGCGCCCGCCGCGTCGTGGATGCGCTGATGGCAGTCGGAGCCCAGCGCGCCGGTCGCTTCCAGTTCTTCCAGCATCAGCGCGCCGCCAAGGCCCTGGTTCACGCGCGCGTGGTCGAGGAACGCGCGCAGCCACTCCGCCAGCGCGGCGCCCGCCGAGTCGGCAGCCAGCAGCTCCTGCGCACGGGTGCACAGCGTGTCGATGCGTTCCTTCAGGACGGCTGCGAGCAGTTCGGCGCGACCGGAGAAATGCCGGTAGAGCGTGCCGGGGCCCACGCCCGCGCGGCGGGCGATCTCGTTCAGCGACGCCTCCGGGCCCGCCTCGGCGAAGGCCTCCCGCGCGGCGGTGACGATGCGTTCGCGGTTGCGGACGGCATCGGCGCGGGCGGGGCGGCCGGTCGCTATCGGGCCGGTCGCGAGGGTGGTCGACGGCGCTTGGGGCTGGGGCTGGTTCATCTCTGCGTCCCGTGGGCGTGAGTTTCCCGAGAGCGGGGCGGGATCCGGGAATCCGGGATCACGGCCGAGGGTCGGGATGGTCGAGGGGAAGGGTGAGGAGGGAGGGGGGGCTGGTCTTGCGGAGAGGTTCTCCGTATCGTACTCCGCAAGTATCCGGAGAAGTTCTCCGGTAATGGATCAGGGGTGCCGGAATGAGTGACCTCCAAGGAGACGGCGGGTTCGGCCAGGGAGCCGACGGGCGCGGCCACGTCGGCGACGGGCCCGGGCGCGCGGGCATCTGGACCTTCGCCTTCGAGGGACAGCCCGCGGGGCGGGTGCGCGAAGCGGCCGCGGAGATCGAGGAGCTGGGGTACGGGGCGATCTGGTACGGGGAGGCGTTCGGGCGCGACACGGTCGGGCAGGCCTGGCTGCTGCTGTCCGCCACCCGGCGGATCGCCGTCGCGTCCGGCATCGCCAACATCGCCTACCGAGAACCACTCGCGATGGCCAACGCCGAGCGGACCCTCGGCGAGGCGTTCCCCGGCCGCTACGTCCTGGGCCTCGGCGGGCACCGGGTCGACGACACCGCCATGGACGTGGACGGCTACAAGGTGCCCGCGCGCGGGAGGGCGGTCACGACGATGCGGGGCTACCTGGACGCCATGGACGCGGCGCCCGCGTACGGCCCCGTGCCGGACTCCGCCCCGCGTCGCCTCCTGGCGGCGCTCGGGCCGAAGATGCTGGCTCTCGCGGCCGAGCGCACCTGGGGCGCGCACCCGTACTTCGTGCCGGTGGAGCACACCGCACGGGCGCGGGACATCCTGGGGCCCGAGTCGTTCCTCGGGGTCGAGCAGGCCGTCGTCCTCGACACGGACCGCGCACGGGCCCGCGAGGTGGCCAGGGAGCACGTCGTCGGGTACCTGCGAGCGCCCCACCAGCTCGCGAGTCTGCGCCGGCTCGGCTTCCAGGAAGAGGCCGACAGCGGTGAGCCGAGCCGACGCCTGGTGGACGCGATCGTCGCCTACGGAGACGTCGACGACGTCCACGCGCGCGTGGCGGAGCATTTCGCGGCCGGGGCGGACCACGTCTGCGTACAGGTGCTGACGGCCGACCCCGGCGAACTGCCCCTGCGGCAGTGGCGGGAGCTGGCACCGGCGCTCACCCGCTGACCGGTGCCGCACCCGACTACCGCACCCGCATCCCGAACAGCTCCGCCCACTCCTCCACGCCGAGGTCCTTGGGCAGCCGTACGGCGCTGTGGCCGCCTCGCCGCGCCCACTCCTGGATCCTGTGCCGGGGCAGGTCGGGAGCCGCTGAGGCGAGGATCTGGGGCAGTCCTCGGCCCCGTCCTGTGAACACCCGGCGTACGAACTCCTGGTACTCCTGCCGCCGTGCGGACGCGACCAGCGGCCGGTCCCGACGGGTGATCGTCATCAGCCCGCCGTCGACGTTGGGGCGCGGCCGGAACGCCGCCGCGGGAACGCGGCCCTCGAGACCGAACGCGTACCAGGGCCACCACTGGGCCGTCATCAGGGTCGCCCCGCCGACCCCGGCGCGACGGCGTGCGACCTCCCACTGCACGAGCAGGACGGCGTCGGTCCAGCCCGTCGAGCGCAGGATGCGGCGCAGCATGGGAGTCGTCTCGTGGAAGGGGAGGTTGCCGACCAGGACGTGCGGCTCCGATGGGGTCCGGTAGCGCAGGAAGTCGGCGGTGACGATCGTCGTCGAGGGGGCGGTGCGCCGCCGCAGCCGTTCGGCCCGGCGGCGGTCGATCTCGATGCCCGTGAGGCGTCGGCCCAGGCGTTGCAGGGGGAGGGTCAAGGCCCCGTCCCCGGTGCCGATTTCGACGATCGGCCCATGGGTGCGGCCCACGAGGTCGACGAACGTGCTGATGGTGGAGCGGTCGGTGAGGAAGTTCTGGCCGAACTCGTGACGGCCATGGTGGTGCGTGCGCACAGGGGTCTCCGCGGCTTCGAGGTAAGCCGGGCAGCACGAAGTGCCGCTCGGCGATTACGCGTTGAAGCGGCGGGGCGTTCCAGAGTGGGATGAGGTCGGCCCGCCGCTAGGCGCGGCGGATCCTCGTGATGGCAGCGGCTGCGAATGCGCACATGGGAGGCAGCGTACGGGGCTGCCGGGTCCCCCAGGCAAGTGATTTTCGCCCAGGAGCCGTACCGACATCTCCGTAGGAGGCGCCTACTCGTCCACAGGAGGCGCCTGCTCGTCCGAACGACGCGGTTACTCGTCCTCGTCCTCGTCGTCCAGGCGCGCCAGCCACGTGGCGAGGCGCTCCACCGGGACCTCGAAGTCCGGGTTGAGGTCCACGAAGGTGCGGAGCTGCTCGGCGAGCCACTCGAAGGTGACCTCCTCCTCGCCGCGCCGCTTCTCCAGCTCCTCGATGCCACGGTCGGTGAAGTACAACGCTTGCTCCTGGTGCGGGCCGGGCCCGGGCCGGTGGCCGGGCTTCGTTCCGATTCATCGTACGGCCGTACGCCGGTGGGCCCGGCCCCCAGTCCCGTACAGGACTCGGAGCCGGGCCCACCCGACGTACCGAACGGCGGTGACCGCCGCGGACTAGGCCTCGAAGACCTCGTTCAGGAGCTGCTCCTGCTCCTGCTCGTGGCGCTTCTTGGAGCCGACCGCCGGGGACGAGCCGTGCGGCCGCGAGATGCGGCGCAGACGCTCGTCGTGCGGGATGTCGGCGCCGACCGCCAGGTCCAGGTGGTCGATCAGGTTGAGGGCGATGAAGGGCCACGCGCCCTGGTTCGCCGGCTCCTCCTGGGCCCACAGGTACTTCTCGGCGTTCGGGAACTTGGCGATCTCGGCCTGGAGCTCGGCACCCGGCAGCGGGTACAGCCGCTCGATGCGGATGATCGCCGTGTCCGTGACCCCGCGCTTCTTCCGCTCGGCCTCCAGCTCGTAGTAGAGCTTGCCGGCGCAGAAGACGACCTTGCGGACCGCGTTCACGTCCACCGAGTCGTCGCCGATGACCGGGCGGAAGCCGCCCGTCGTGAACTCCTCCGTCTTGGAGGCCGCGGCCTTGAGGCGCAGCATCCACTTCGGGGTGAAGACCACCAGCGGCTTGTGGTGCGGGTTGTGCACCTGCCACCGCAGGAGGTGGAAGTAGTTCGACGGGAGGGTCGGCATCGCGACCGTCATGTTGTTCTGGGCGCAGAGCTGCAGGAAGCGCTCCGGGCGGGCCGACGAGTGGTCGGGGCCCTGGCCTTCGTAGCCGTGCGGCAGCAGCAGGGTGACGCCGGACGTCTGGCCCCACTTCTGCTCGGCCGACGAGATGAACTCGTCGACGACCGTCTGCGCGCCGTTGACGAAGTCGCCGAACTGCGCCTCCCACATCACGAGGGACTCGGGACGCGCGAGGGAGTAGCCGTACTCGAAGCCCATGGCCGCGTACTCGGAGAGCAGCGAGTCGTAGGCGTTGAAGCGGGCCTGGTCCTCGGAGAGGTACAGCAGCGGCGTGTAGTCGTCGCCCGTGTTGCGGTCGATGAGGACCGCGTGGCGCTGACCGAACGTGCCGCGGCGGGAGTCCTGGCCCGCCAGGCGCACCGGGGTGCCCTCCAGGAGGAGGGAGCCGATGGCCAGGGTCTCGCCCATGCCCCAGTCGATCGTGCCGTCCTCGACCATGGCCGCGCGGCGCTGCAGCTGGGGCAGCAGACGCGGGTGAACGGTGACGTGGTCGGGGATGTTGACCTGGGACTCGGCGATGCGCTTGACGACCTCCTGGGAGATCGCCGTGTTGACCGCCACCGGGAACTCGGCCTGCGGCTCGGGGACCTCCGCCGGGGTGGGCTGCGAGGTGGCCTCACGGACCTCCGTGAAGACCTTCTCCAGCTGGCCCTGGTAGTCCTGGAGGGCCTGCTCGGCCTCTTCCAGGGTGATGTCGCCGCGGCCGATCAGGGACTCGGTGTACAGCTTGCGGACCGAGCGCTTCTTGTCGATCAGGTCGTACATCAGCGGCTGCGTGAACGCCGGGTTGTCGGACTCGTTGTGTCCGCGGCGGCGGTAGCAGATCAGGTCGATGACGACGTCCTTGTTGAACGCCTGGCGGAACTCGAAGGCGAGCCGCGCGACGCGGACGACGGCCTCCGGGTCGTCGCCGTTCACGTGGAAGATCGGCGCTTCGATCATCCGGGCCACGTCCGTGGAGTACATCGACGAACGCGATGACTCCGGAGCGGCCGTGAAGCCGACCTGGTTGTTGATGACGACGTGGACCGTGCCGCCGGTGCGGTAGCCCCGCAGCTGCGACATGTTCAGGGTCTCCGCGACGACGCCCTGGCCCGCGAAGGCCGCGTCTCCGTGGAGGGCGACCGGCAGAACCGTGAAGTCCGTGCCGCCCTTGTTGATGATGTCCTGCTTGGCGCGGGCGATCCCCTCAAGGACCGGGTCGACCGCCTCCAGGTGGGAGGGGTTGGCGGCCAGGGAGACCTTGATCTGCTCGCCGTCGAGGCCCGTGAAGGTGCCCTCGGCGCCCAGGTGGTACTTGACGTCTCCGGAGCCGTGCATCGACTTCGGGTCGAGGTTGCCCTCGAACTCGCGGAAGATCTGGGCGTACGACTTGCCCACGATGTTGGCGAGGACGTTCAGGCGGCCGCGGTGGGCCATGCCGATGACGACCTCGTCCAGGCGGGACTCGGCCGCGCTGTCGATGACCGCGTCCAGGAGCGGGATGACGGACTCGCCGCCCTCCAGGGAGAAGCGCTTCTGGCCGACGTACTTCGTCTGCAGGAAGGTCTCGAAGGCCTCGGCGGCGTTCAGCCGGCGCAGGATGCGCAGCTGCTCCTCGCGCTCCGGCTTGGACGCGTGCTGGCGCTCGATGCGGTCCTGCAGCCACTTGCGCTGCTTGGGGTCCTGGATGTGCATGAACTCGACGCCGGTGGTGCGGCAGTACGAGTCGCGCAGGACGCCGAGGACGTCGCGCAGCTTCATCATCGACTTGCCGGCGAAGCCGCCGACGGCGAACTCGCGCTCCAGGTCCCAGAGCGTCAGGCCGTGCTCGGTGATGTCCAGGTCGGGGTGCTTGCGCTGCTTGTACTCCAGCGGGTCCGTGTCGGCCATGACATGGCCGCGGACGCGGTAGGAGTGGATCAGCTCGAAGACCCGGGCGGCCTTGGTGACGTCGTCGTCGTGGCTGGCGTCGATGTCCTTGAGCCAGCGGACCGGCTCGTAGGGGATGCGCAGCGCCTCGAAGATCTCGTCGAAGAAGCCGTTCTCCCCGAGGAGGAGGTTCGCGACGATGCGCAGGAACTCGCCGGACGCCGCACCTTGGATCACGCGGTGGTCGTACGTCGAGGTCAGCGTCATGACCTTGGAGATGCCCAGCTTGTTCAGGGTGTCCTGGGACGTGCCCTGGAACTCCGCCGGGTAGTCCATCGAGCCGACGCCCATGATGACCGACTGGCCGGGCATCAGACGCGGCACGGAGTGGACGGTGCCGAGGCCACCGGGGTTGGTCAGGGAGACCGTGACGCCGGTGAAGTCGTCCATGCCGAGCTTGCCGTCGCGGGCGCGCCGGACGATGTCCTCGTAGGCCTGCCAGAACTCGAAGAAGTTCAGGGTCTCGGCCTTCTTGATGCCCGCTACAACCAGTTGGCGGTCGCCGTTGGGCTTCACCAGGTCGATGGCGAGGCCGAAGTTGATGTGCTCCGGCTTGACCAGCGTCGGCTTGCCGTCCTTCTCCACGAAGGAGTAGTTCATCGACGGCATGGCCTTGATGGCCTGCACCATCGCGTACCCGATGAGGTGCGTGAAGGAGATCTTCCCGCCGCGGGCACGCTTCAGGTGGTTGTTGATGACGATGCGGTTGTCGAACAGCAGCTTCACCGGGACCGCGCGCACGGACGTGGCCGTGGGCACCTCCAGGGAGGCGTTCATGTTCTTCGCCACGGCCGCGGACGGGCCGCGCAGCGGGACGTACTCGGGACCCGCCTTCTCCTTGGCGTCCGCGGCGCCCTTGGCGGGCTCCGCCTTCGCGGGCGCGGCCTTGGCGGCTGCGGGCTTCGCGGGGGCGGGAGCCGGGGCCTGCGCCGCGGGAGCGGCTGCGGGCTGCGCTGCGGGAGCGGCCGGGGCTGCGGGCTTCGCGGCGGCCGGGGCCGGGGCCGGGGCGGGGGACGTGGTGGACGCGGCCCCCGCGGCCGCGTCACCCGCCGGCTTGGCCGGTGTGGCGGCGACGGAGGCGCCCACGCCCGGCTTGTAGTCGGCGAAGAAGTCCCACCAGGCACGGTCGACCGAATTCGGGTCCTGGAGGTACTGCTGATAGATCTCGTCGACGAGCCACTCATTGGGACCGAACGCGGCAGCAGGGTTCTTGCCCTGCGCTTCTTGGTCGGTCGAAGTGCTCGAGTTACTGGGGGACTGTGGCGACACGGCGGCAACCGCCCTCTTCCGCTTCACAAGGTGATGGACAGCGGAAATAAAGGCTACGCCTCCAACGACGCGCAGTGCAGACCGGGCCGGTCATCCGTCGCGTAAGTCACACCGGGAAGCTGGTTTCGGGGCTGTAAATGGCGGGAAACAAGCGAAGTTCGGCTACGGCGAGGCGCCGCGTGGAGCCCTTGTGGGGACGTCTGTGCACGTCCTGGGTACGTCGACACGCGGCTGCGACCCGTTCTGCGCACCGTGCGCGCGCCCAGAGGTCGCTTCCGCTTCGAACCTTACGTCAACTTCAGTCTTCGGGCAGGCCCGGAAGGGTGACCTGAATTCGGCAACCCCGAGCGGATTCGGCCACGCCGATGTGCCCGCCGTGCAGATCGACCGCCCAGCGCGCGATCGCGAGCCCGAGGCCGGTGCCGCCGTCGCTGCCCGGCGGGACACCGACGTGCGCGCCCCGGTTGAAGCGCTCGAAGACGCGGTGCCACTCCGACTCGGGGATGCCAGGACCCTCGTCGAGGACCTCCAGGTCCAGGGACTCCGGGTGGCGCCCGCGCCGGGCGAGCACCGTCACCCGGCCGTGCGGCGGGCTGTGCTTGACCGCGTTGTCGATGAGGTTGGCGACGACCTGGTGAAGCCGCTCGGCGTCCGCGTGGGCGGTCAGCTCCGGAGGCGACACGTCCAGGTGCAGATGCACGTCCGTACGGGTGTGACTGCCGGAGCCCGACGTCATCCCTTTGCGCGCGGAGGCCACCATGTTGGCCTCCTTCAGGACACCCGACAGATAGGGCCACACTTCGAAGCGCCGCGCCTTGAGCGGTACGACGCCGTTGTCCAGGCGCGACAGGTCGAGCAGGGTCTCCACCAGGCGGCCCAGGCGCTCGGTCTGCTTCAGGGCCGTACGCATCGTCTCCGGGTCGGCCGCAGAGACGCCGTCGACGACGTTCTCCAGGACGGCGCGCAACGCGGCGATGGGGGTGCGCAGCTCGTGCGAGACGTTGGCGACGAGCTCCTTGCGCTGCTGGTCCTGCGCCTCCAGATCGTCCGCCATGCGGTTGATCGTCATCGCCACGTCGCCCAGCTCGTCGCGGCGGTCGGCCCCCTGCACGCGGCGCGTGTAGTCGCCGTGCGAGACCGCGCGGGCCACCGAGTTCATCTCGTCGAGGGGCGCGGTGAGGCTGTGGGCGACGAACTGCGTGATCAGCAGGGTCGCGATCACGGAGAAGACCGTGATGAAGCGGAGCTCGGTCTCCGTCTCCATGGCCACCATCAGCAGCCCGGTGGTGATGAAGACCGAGACGACCACCAGAGTGCCGAGCTTGGTCTTGATGGAGAACGGCCGCACACCCGCGAACGGGCCGTTCAGGCCGATGCTCCCGCCCCGGTCGCAGCGCCACTTCCGGACCGTGCCCCGCTCGGCGTCCGCCGTACCGCCGGGGGTGCCGCCCGGGGTGCCGTGCGCACTGCCCGGGGTACCGCTCAGGGCGCCGCGAGCCGTGCCGCCGGCGGCGCCCGGGTCCGCCGTCATGGCGTCGGGGTCTCCAGGGCGTACCCGACCCCGTGCACCGTACGGATGCGTTCCGCCCCGATCTTGCGGCGCAGGGCCTTGATGTGGCTGTCGACGGTGCGGGTGCCGGACGCGTCGGCCCAGTCCCACACCTCGGCGAGCAGTTGCTCGCGGGAAAGCACCGCGCGCGGGGTGTTGGCGAGGCACACCAGGAGGTCGAACTCCGTGGGCGTCAGATGGACGTCCTCGCTGCGCACTCGCACACGCCGCTGCGCGTGGTCGATCTCCAGCTCGCCCAGGCGCAGGATGCCGCTGCGCGGCGTCGTGGCGGCCAGCGCGGCCCGCTCGACCCGGCGCAGCAGCACGTGCACGCGCGCGGCGAGCTCGCGCATCGAGAACGGCTTGGTCATGTAGTCGTCGGCGCCGACGCCGAGCCCGACCAGCATGTCCGTCTCGTCGTCCCGCGCGGTGAGCATCAGCACCGGCACGGGCCGCTGGGCCTGCACGCGTCGGCAGACCTCCAGACCGTCGAATCCCGGCAGCATGATGTCGAGGATCAGTAGATCCGGCTGCCAGGCCTGCGCGGTGTCCACCGCTGCCGGGCCGTCCGCCGCCGTTTGCACGACGAAACCCTCGGCGCGCAGCCGGGCGGCGATGGCGTCGACGATCGTCGGGTCGTCCTCGACCACCAGAACCCGGCGCTGGGCGCCGGGCATCGCTGCCGTGGCGCTGTTGTGGGAGGTGTGTGTCTGCTCCATCGCCCCGCCCCTGACGTGATCGCTTGGTGTCCGGTCAGCAGAGTACGGGGCGTAACGGCACCTCGGCTACGCAGCCCTTGTCGCGAGATGAACCACGTCCGGTACGCCCCGGGCAACGGGGATCTCTTCCGTACGTACGTGTTGGAACCCGGCATTCCGTAGAGCGGAGTCGAAAGCGGGTGAGGGCTGCGCGGACCACACGGCGAGAACTCCGCCGGGGTTCAGACGGGCCTGGCAGGCGGCGAGGCCGGCGGGGGAGTAGAGGCTCTCGTTGCCCTCGGTGACGGTCCAGTCGGGGCCGTTGTCGATGTCGAGGCACAGGGCGTCGTATGCGCCGGAAGGGGTGTTGGCGCCTGCGAATGAGCCGTTGACATATGCGATCAGGTCGGTGTGCAGGATCTCCGTGCGCGGGTCGGCGAGCGCCTCCCTGGACAGCTCCGACAGCGGTCCTTCGAGGTGCCAGTCGATGATGGCCCGCTCGCGCTCGACCACGGAAATACGGCCCCAGCGCGGGTCCTTGGCGGCGTGGGAGAGGGAGAAGCCGACGCCCAGACCGCCGATGAGAACGCTCGGCCGGGGCCGTCCGTCCAGGGCGTCGTACGCCGCGTCGACGAGGAGCCGCTCGGAGCGGCCGTCCGAGGTGTCCATCAGGAACATGCCGTTGGCAATGATCTGCAACAGGCCTCCGTGGCGGCGCAGCACGACTTCGCCGTAGGGGCCTTCGTGCCGGTCGAGAACCACGGGGGGATCGGGTCGGTACGGGGTGTGCATCGGCCCATTTTGCTGCTGTCCCGCAGGCGTGTGCTGCGGGACGCCGGGGAATGGTGTGAGGTTGCTGTGAGTTCCTGTGAGTCGCGTCTCACGTGGCGTCGGTCATAGACAGCAGGGGAAAGATCGGTGAAGCGTGATCCCGTGATCTTTCTGTGATGGAAGATCAGTGAAGCCGTGATGGAAGGAGCGCCTCAGCGTGGACCGGTCTGTGCGGGTTTCGGGCGGGGGCGCCGCCGTGGGTGAGGGTGGCGGCGGCGGAACGGCGGCCGAGGTTTCTGCGGGTGCTGCGGGTGCTGCGGGTGCTGCGGGTGCTGCGGGTGCCGGGGGCGCCGGGGGTGCCGGGGGCGCCGGGGGCGCCGCGGGTCTGCCGGGGGTCGTGGGTGCGGAGGCGCTGCTCGGGGCCGCGGGGCTCGTGACGCTGGACGCGGTGCCGAGCCAGGCCGGCGGGTCGAGCCGTGCGGGCGCGGCGGGGCTTGTCGCTGGGCCGGTGTCGGGGGTGCCCGAGGAGGCGGCCCACGGTGCGGGTGCCGGGGCGAGAGCCGGGGCCTGCCGGGCGCGGGCGGGGCTTCGGGGGCTGCGCGGGCTGCGGCCGTGGCGGCTGCTGCCGTCGCCGACCGGTACGCCCTTCACCTTCGGATACGCCGCCGTCCTCCTCCTGACCTCACTCTTCGCCGAATACGGCGACCCCTCCCTCGTCTCCTCCCTGCATCAGGGTTCGAGCACGGACGTGGCGCACCTCGCGGACCGGCCGATGTTCGTCCTCGTCGCCAGCGCGCTGTGGATCGCGGGCGGAATCACTTCGCCGTACGCCATCGTGTTCCTGCTGGTCCTCACCGCGCTGGAGCGCCGCGTCGGCGGACTGCGCACCGCGGGCGTCTTCCTGCTCGGGCACGCCGTCGCCACGCTGGCCACCGAGGTCCCGGTCGGGCTCTCGGTCCTGGCCGGCCATCTGCCCGGCAGCTCCGCGTACCGCCTCGACTACGGCATCAGCTTCGGCGTCGCCGCCAGCGTCGGCGCGCTCGCCGGGCTCCTCACGCCGTGGCTTCGCTGGGCCCTCCTAGCGGGGTTCGGCTGGATGCTGATCCAGGACCTCATCGCCTTCACGGACCCGATGACCAACTGGGGCCATCTGCTCGCGCTGGTCGTGGGGGTCGCGACGTGGCCGCTGCTGCGGGGGCATGGACGGAGCGCTTCCGCGTAGGTCGTCCGGCCTGCGGTCGCGGCTGGGGCTGGGGCTGAACGGTCCCTGAGTCCCGTGCGTTCCGCCGCGAGTCCTGTGAGCCCTGTGAGTCCTGTGAGGCCCATGAGGTCCGGGGGCTTGATGTCACTCATGTGGCCGATGGGGCCGATTTCTCTGCCGCGATGTACGTGGAGTGACGCCCTCCGGATAAATGTCTTGCGGTGCAAGGTACTTCGCGACTATCTTGTACCGCATGACAAAGGAACTGTCCGCGATGCACGACCAGCGTCGCAGTCAGTTGCTGCGCGGGGTGCTCGACCTGTGCCTGCTCGCGCTCATCGGCGAACGACCCCGGTATGGGTACGAGTTCGTGGAGGCCCTCACCGAGAGCGGCCTCGACCTGGTGAGTGAGGGCAGCATCTACCCCCTGCTCGCCCGGATGGAGCGGGCGGGGCTGGTCGACTCCTATCGCGCTCCGTCCGCCGCGGGCGGGGCGCCGCGCAAGTACTACCGCCTCACCGACGCGGGCGCGGCCGAGCTGGCCGCGGGCCGCGCCACTTGGAGCACCTTCACGGTGGCCGTCTCCAGGACCTTGGGGGACCAGGGGGATGCAGGGAACAGCGACACGGGGGATACAGGGGCACGGCATGACACATCAGACGACCAGTGAGACGACGATCGGCGGCGACGTGACCGCGGACGACCGCGCGCCGGAGGGCGTGCCCGGTGAGGTGGGGCGCGCCCGGGTGCTGGCGGTCTGCCGAAGCAACTGGGAGTACAGAGGCATCGACGACGCCTCCGTGCGCGAGATGCTGGCCGAGCTCTCCGAGCACCTGGAGGAGGCCGCGGCGGCGGGCCGCTCCCCGGAGGACGTGGTGGGCGCGGACGTGCCGGGCTTCGCCGCCTCCTGGGCCCGGGCGCGCACACCCCTGCATCTGCGGGTGCTGCGGATGGCCGCGCTGATCCCGTTCGTCCTCGGCGGGCTGCTGCTCTTCACGCATCTGCTCGACCGGACGCTCACGCTGTCCGTCGAGGCCCCGCGCATAGCGTTCTACGCAGTGATAATCGCGGGCAGCGTCGCCCTGGAGCTGCGGCGGGGAACCCTCGGTTTCGTGCGATGGCTGCTGGTCGGGTTGATAGGCATCGGGTTCGCCCAACTCACCACCTGGCTCGCGGGCGACGACACGCTTTTCCGGCTGCCCGTGTGGGCGACGCTGCTCCTGATGCTGCCCGGGGTGCCCTACGCCTACGTGGACATCCGCGCGAGAAAGGCGGCGGTGGCCGAGTAGTCGGGGCGCTCAAGGCGGCCGGGGTGGCTGGGGCGCTCAAGGGGTGCTCGGGGCAGCCTGGGCGGCCGGGGTACCCCAGGGGTGCTCGGGTGGCCTGTGCGGTCGAGGGGGTCAGGCCTCTTCCGGCCCCTTCCTGCGCGCACTCGTCAGGCCGGCGACCACCTGCCACCCCAGCGACTCGTAGAGGGCGCGTCCTTCCGGAGTCCCGGCCAGTACGCCGATCTCCGCGCCTTCGTCGACGGCGGCGGCCGCGAGGGTGCGCATCACCAGGCTTCCCAGGCCCCTGCGGCGGTGCTGCGGGGAGGTCTCGATCTGGTCGGCGACGGCGGTGCGGCCGGTCGGCGCGATCTGACCGCGAGCTGCCCAGTGGCCGTCCGTGGTGGTGACCATCGCGCGGAAGACGCCGCCCCGCGACCAGGTGCGGAGCCGATAGCCGTCCGGGACGACGAGGTGGTTCGGGGGGACCGGGGCGAGCGGCACGGTCATCAGGTAGCCGTCCTCCGGGTCGATCCACCACTCGGGGCCGAGCCAGGGGGCGACGCGGTCCGGGAAGTCGAAGACCTTCAGCCAGACGTCGGCGCCGGTCACCGATGAGGCGACCTTGCGTACGTCCGACTCCTGGACGTACGCGCCGGTGGCGCCGAGGACGTGCCGGTAAGGGTGCTTGATGTGGCCGACGTCGATCGTGAAGCCCCAGGGCTCCACGGCCGGTGGGGCGGTGCCGCGGGAGACGCCCCAGCCGTCGATCCAGGCCCGTACGGCGTCGCGGCCCGCAAGGGGGGATCCCGCTGCTCCCTCTGTCGCATGCATGGGGCAACCCTTCAGATGACGACTGGCGTGTAATGGCTGCAACTGCTGAGAGAACCTTACGTAGAGGGATTTCGGCGGCGACAGAGGTGATCGCTGACAGCGAACAAGTCCGGGGGAACATTCAGAGGCTCATAAGCATTGAGTCGGTATAGCTCAACTTGAATGCCGAAGGGGAGATCATGGCTGCTGAGTCCACGTCGTACACACCGCTCGCTCTGCCCGTGCTGCCGCTCGATGACGAGATCGTGCTGCCCGGCATGGTGGTGCCGTTCGACCTGTCCGATGCCGAAGTACGAGCCGCGGTGGAGGCCGCGCAGGCCGCCGCGCGGTCCAGTGGAAGCAGTAGCAAGCCGAAGGTGCTGCTTGTTCCGCGGATCGACGGGACGTATGCGGGCATGGGCGTGCTCGGGACGGTCGAGCAGGTCGGTCGGCTCGCGGACGGGGATCCGGGGGCGCTGATCCGCGCTCGCGGGCGGGTGCGCATCGGTGCGGGTACGACCGGGCCGGGCGCGGCCCTGTGGGTGGAGGGCGCGCGGGTCGAGGAGACCGTGCCCGACCCGCTGCCCGGTGCCACCGCCGAGCTGGTCAAGGAGTACAAGGCGCTGGCCACGAGCTGGCTGAAGAAGCGCGGGGCCTGGCAGGTGGTCGACCGCGTGCAGCAGATCGACGACGTGTCGGCGCTCGCGGACAACTCCGGGTACTCGCCGTTCCTCACCACGGAGCAGAAGGTCCAGCTCCTGGAGACCGAGGACCCGACGGCGCGCCTGAGGCTGGCCACCGAGCAGCTGCGGGAGCACCTGGCCGAGCAGGACGTGGCCGAGTCCATCGCCAAGGACGTGCAGGAGGGTGTCGACAAGCAGCAGCGCGAGTTCCTGCTGCGGCGCCAGCTGGAGGCGGTGCGCAAGGAGCTGCGCGAGCTGGACGGCAAGGAGGGCGAGGAGGAGTCCGACGACTACCGCGCCCGGGTCGAGGCCGCCGACCTGCCGGAGAACGTGCGGGAAGCGGCGCTGAAGGAAGTCGAGAAGCTGGAGCGCGCGAGCGACCAGTCGCCCGAGGGCTCCTGGATCCGCACGTGGCTCGACACGGTGCTCGAACTGCCGTGGAACGAGCGAACCGACGACAGCGCCTCCGGGTACGACATCAAGGGCGCCCAGGAGATCCTCGACGCGGAGCACGCGGGCCTGCAGGACGTGAAGGAGCGCATCACCGAGTACCTGGCGGTGCGCAAGCGGCGCGCGGACCGGGGCATGGGAGTCGTGGGCGGACGGCGCGGTGGCGCGGTCCTGGCCCTGGTCGGCCCGCCCGGAGTCGGCAAGACATCGCTCGGGGAGTCCGTGGCGCACGCCATGGGGCGCAAGTTCGTGCGGGTCGCGCTCGGTGGTGTGCGGGACGAGGCGGAGATCCGCGGGCACCGGCGTACGTACGTGGGCGCGCTGCCCGGGCGGATCGTGCGGGCCATCAAGGAGGCCGGGTCCATGAACCCGGTGGTGCTGCTCGACGAGATCGACAAGGTCGGCTCCGACTTCCGGGGCGACCCGGCGGCCGCGCTCCTCGAAGTGCTCGACCCGGCGCAGAACCACACCTTCCGCGACCACTACCTGGAGGTCGAACTCGACCTGAGCGACGTGGTGTTCCTGGCGACGGCCAATGTGCTCGAGGCCATCCCGGAGGCGCTGCTCGACCGCATGGAGCTGGTCAGGCTCGACGGGTACACGGAGGACGAGAAGGTCGTCATCGCCCGGGACCACCTGCTGCCGCGACAGTTGGAGCGGGCCGGGCTCGGCGACGGCGAGGTGACGATCGACGAGGGCGCGCTGCGCAAGCTGGCGGGGGAGTACACCCGCGAGGCGGGCGTGCGCAATCTGGAGCGGTCCGTCGCCCGGCTGCTCCGCAAGGTCGCGGCGCAGCACGAACTGGGCGAGCGGGAGCTGCCGTTCACGGTCGGCGCGGACGAGCTGCGCGGGCTGATCGGGCGGCCGCACCATGTGCCGGAGTCCGCGCAGGACCCGTCCGAGCGGCGGACCGCGGTGCCCGGTGTGGCCACGGGGCTCGCGGTCACCGGGGCCGGTGGCGACGTGCTGTTCGTGGAGGCGTCGCTGGCCGACCCGGAGACGGGTGCGGCGGGTCTGACGCTCACCGGACAGCTCGGTGACGTGATGAAGGAGTCCGCGCAGATCGCGCTGTCGTTCCTGCGCTCGCGCGGCGCCGAACTGGAGCTGCCCGTGGGCGACTTGAAGGAGCGGGGCGTGCACATCCACTTCCCCGCGGGCGCCGTGCCGAAGGACGGGCCGAGCGCGGGCGTCACGATGACGACGGCGCTGGCGTCGCTGCTCAGCGGCCGCCTGGTCCGTACGGATGTGGCGATGACCGGTGAGGTGTCGCTGACCGGACGGGTGCTGCCCATCGGCGGTGTGAAGCAGAAGCTGCTCGCCGCGCACCGGGCGGGGATCACCACGGTTGTGATCCCCAAGCGGAACGAGCCGGACTTGGACGACGTCCCGGCCGAGGTCCTGGAGAAGCTGGACGTGCACGCGGTGACGGACGTCCGCCAGGTCCTGGAGCTGGCCCTGGCACCGGCCGAGGTGCGGGTTCCGGCGGCGGCGTGACACAGCCACCCGTCGCGGCGTGACGGGCGCGGCGGGGAAGGGCGAGGCCCGGACCCCCAGGAGGGTCCGGGCCTCACCGCTCACCCGTGCGGCGTCGACTGCCCGGTGGGCGGGAGCGGGCACACGGGAGGCGTGGCTGAAGGGTGGTGATGGTGTGGGTGGGCGGGAGAGGGCGCGGTCAGCCGTTGGCCAGGGCCTGCACCCTGTCGTAGGCGCCGTTGAACTTGTTGTGGTCACCGACGATGGGGCCGGTCGACGTGTACTGCCACATGGTGTGGAAGCCCCAGCCGGCCGGGAGTTCGCCGGGGCTGGTGTTGTAGCGGGCGATCCACAGGGGGTTGGTGTTGCCGAAGCCGCCGTAGTTGCCGGTGCACTGCTTCCACCAGCTGGTTGCGGTGTAGATGACGGCGTCACGGCCGGTGCGGGCCTTGTAGGTGGTGAGGAAGTCGCGGATCCAGTCGACCATCGCGCCCTGGGACTTGCCGAAGCAGGCCGCGCCGTAGGGGTTCCACTCGATGTCGAGGGCGCCCGGCAGGGTCTTGCCGTCGCGGGACCAGCCGCCACCGTTGCTCGCGAAGTAGTTGGCCTGGGCGGCGCCGCTTGAGGTGTCGGGGGTGGCGAAGTGGTAGGCGCCGCGGATCATGCCGATGTTGTACGAGCCGTTGTACTGCTGGGCGAAGTACGGGTTCTTGTAGGAGGTGGACTCGGTCGCCTTGACGTAGGCCCACCGCACGCCGCTGTTCCACAGGGCGGACCAGTTGACGTTGCCCTGGTGGCTGCTGACGTCGACGCCCTCGGTCTGGACGGCGTCGCCGCCGCTGGGACGGCCGCCCTGGCCGTCGTGTTCGAGGACGCCCATGCCCATGCGGGCGGAGCCGCGCGGCGGGACGTCGTCACCGTCGGCGGCCGATGCGGCGCCGGGCAGGGTGATGAGGAGGGTCAGGGCGGAGAGGACGGCGAGGAGAATGCCGGCCGCGGGGTGGGCGCGACGGGCGGTACCAGGTCTGTGCACGGGCATGGCGTGCCTCCGAATGGCCTCGTGGAGTCGCGTGCGCAGGCGCGCCTTTTCCCTACGTGGGGTTCACGGTTCCCGCGTCGTACGGAGGGCGTGCGGTGGGTACGGGACTCGGTGGGGGGACCTGTCGACATGTCGCTGGTGTGAACATGTCATCAATGACGCTACGCACGTAGACCCCGAAAGGGGAAGAGGTACTCGCGCCCGCCGTTGGTCTACGCCTGCGAAATACTGGTCGAGCTGCGGCGATGGCCGTGGGCGGCGGAAACTTTCAGGATCGGAAAAGTGTGGCATGGGTGCTGACATGCGCGAGGACGCGGGCCGCGGCGAGGGTGCCGGGGCGGGCGAGGCCGGGTCCGGCGGTGGTGTGGACCACGAATTCCTGTCCCTGGAACGGGAGCTGACGCTGCTGCTGCGCCGGGCGCGGGCCTCGTCCGGGGAGATGGCCCGGCAGGTGCATCCGGATCTGGAACCGGCCGCGTACGGGCTGCTGGCGTTCCTGGACGAGTCGGGGCCGCGGCGGGCCACCGATCTCGCCGCGTTCATCGGGGTCGGCAAGGCGACGATGAGCAGGCAGCTGCGGGGGCTGGAGCAGCTGGGGCTGGTCGTGCGCGAGCCAGACCCCGCCGACGGCAGGGCCTGGCTCGTGCGGCTCACGGAGGAAGGGCGTGAGCGGTTCTGGACGGTCCGGGGGGCCCGGCGGGAGCGGTACGTCCGGCAGCTCGCCGGGTGGGACCGGGGGGAGGTGGCCGAGCTGGCCCGGCTGCTGGGGAAGCTGAACGCCGGGGCCGAGTCCTAGGCCTCTGCTTCTCCCCGGACGCCGTCCCTACTTCTCCCCGAACACCACCGCCAGCGGCTGCGCCGTCTTGTACACCGTCGACGGCTCCGTCACATGGTCCGCGCCCAGGTAGAGGCGGCCGCCCGTGTAGAGGGCGCGGCGGTCCGACTCGAAGCGGGACTCCATCTCGTAGCTGTCCGCCGGGTGCTGGAGGACCTGCTCGGCCTTGAGGGTGCCCGGGTCGGCCCGCCAGACGCCGCCGCCCTCCTCGCGAGCCACGTTCGCCTCCTGGTACGCGATGACCTTGCCGGAGTCGTCGAGGCCGATCGGCACCAGACGGCCCGAGTCCGAGCCGGGCGTCCGGCGCAGCTGCTTGCCGGTCTTCAGATCGAAGGACACCAGGTCGTTCCTGGCCTCGGACGAACTGCTCGCGGGCTCCGAAGTGCCCAGGTACAGCGCGTTCTTCTCCTTGCTGACCGCGAGCTGGGCGCAGCCCGTGACCTCGGTGGCCGGGCACTCGGCCTCGTACTTGCCGTGCTTGCCGCCGCCCGCGGGGATCGTGCTCAGCTCCTTGCCGCGCGCGGCGCTGTCGTCGACGGTGATGAACCGCGAGATCCCGGACCCGCCCTGCGACTTGCCGTCGTCGGCGGCGAGCACCAGCGGGTCGACGGCGACCACGTGGACGTACTCCGTGCCCTGCGGCAGCTTGTACGTGGACTTCGCCGCGCGGGTCGCCGGGTCGACCGTCTCCACCTGGAGCTTGGGGTTGTCGGTGTCGCCGCAGTCGCGGACCGCGACCAGCTTGGTGTCGTCGCCCGCGTGGCCGACCGTGTCGCAGGTCTCGTCGGACGGCTTCCACAGGGGCGTGCCGTCGAGCTTCCAGCCCGCGCTCGCGCTGGTGCCCGCCGCGGCGACCGTGCCGCCGCCGACCGTGATCTCGTCGAACATCTCCGCGTTGCCGTCGGCGTTCACGCCCTGCTTGTGCCAGAGCATTTTGCCGCGCCGGATGTCGACCACGCCGACTTCCGTGCACACCGACGGGTCGTCCTTGTCGTTCTGGAAGACGACGGCGACCTTTCCGTCCTTGGTAGGTGTCTGGGACGACCAGCAGATCTCACCGGTGAGCGGGACCTCCCACTCGGCCTTTCCGCCTGCCAATGGATAGCCGGATATCTTCTTGAGCCCGGCCTTGACGAAATTCTTGTCCGTCGTCCACATGCCCATGGCCCCGGCCATCTCGCTGACCTTCGGCTGCGCCACCTCGGCGAGCACCTTCGCCTCGGCCCCGGCCGAACCCGAACCGCCCTCCTCGCTGTCGCCGCTGTCGTCGTCCGAACCACAGCCGCTGAGCACCAGCGCGGCCGCGAGTACCGAACCCGCGATGGCCGCCATGCGCCGGGACATTCAATTCTCCTTCGTGCGCGGGCACATGACCGGATGTGGTCATGCGTTCCCCATGCCCGCTGATCCTTCCCTGTCGCGGAATGGAATTTCAACAGGCAATTCCTGATCTCTGCTTCAGTTGAAATGTTCCCGAGATCAGTTCGCCGCGATTGCGGGAATGGATGAATTGAATTGTTTTTGTTTGTGTCCCGGTCGGCGGGGGGCGAAACGTCCGCGGGGCCGCAACTCCCCGCGCCCGCGGGGTCGTAACTCCCCGCGCCCGCGGAGCTACAGCTCCACGATCACCACCGCCGCGTCGTCATGCCGCTTCCCACGCGGGAACACCGCGCCCTGAGGGTCGGCCCGCTCCAGCTCCCGCACCCGGTCCACCAGCGCCTGCGGCCCGCTCTTGCGCAGCAGCGCGAAGCAGTCCGCCCAGTTGCCCTCGCGGAACGTCTCGACCCAGCGCCCGGCGCCGTCCGTCAGGGCGGCGAGCGCGGTGACGGCCGCGCGGGGGCGGGTGCCGGTGACCGCGAGCGCGGCCACCGCCGGATCCGCCGCCGCCGTGAAGAAGCCGCCCTCGGCGTTTCGCAGGGCCTCGACCGCCGCCGCGTACCTGCGCCCCTCCGCCTGCCGCTCCGCCGAGCCGCGCGGCAGCGCCCGAACGGCGTCGCGCTGCTCACGGACCGCGTCCGGGAGCTGGTCGAGCCGCGGGTCGAGGACCGCCTCCACCTCGCCGTCGGCGCCCGCCACGAGCAGCGCGGAGTCCGACAGGACCAGGTGCTCGACGCGCTCCGCGTCCCACCGCGCGAGGACCACCGTCGCCTGCGGGGTGCGCGGGTGAGAAAGGTCACAGGTGTCACGGTGGGTGTCCGCGGTGCGCGCGATGGCCGCCGCGAGGATCTCGGGCAGCGTCATATCCCGCCGTGAAACGGACAGTTCGCCCAGGGCGCCGCCGAGGCGGGCGGTGAACCACGGGACGGTGTGCGAGCAGCCGGCGTCGCCGGACGGAGGCGTCACCCCGTCCAGGAGCACCAGTGATCCGCCCTGTCCGGACGCGGGGAGCGCCACCGACGCGTAGTCCTCGTTGGGGCGGTCCGGGTCGCCGGGTTCGGTGGTCAGTTCGATGCGCATTCCGCCAGTCTGCCCGAGGCGCGCGTCAACGCCCGGGACGGGCGTGGTGGGCGGCGGAGCGGGGGAGTCGGCAGGTCAGGCGCCGGATTTCGGCCGGAATGATCAACTCCGACGTCGGTGTGGCGGCGCATCCTGCCAAAGCCGCCCACAGACGTCCAACTGGCACACCGCGCGCGGCCCGCACGACACGCAGGGTGACTTGCTCACCAACTCCCTGCCGATGTTCACTCCTTCAGGTGGCCAGGCAGACGATGCTCGACTGCCGCGCTCCGGCACTGGAATCGTCTGCGAAGGTCGGGAACCGTGCCGGGAGCGCTCGCGTTGACGGATCGTCACCTGGGCCCTAGGGCAGACGAAAACAGGAATGCGAGCACCGGTGCAAGAGATGCGGCCTCGGCGCGAAGGCAGGCAGCAGGCCCCGGCAGGGGACTCGCCGGGCGCGACCCCTCCCGCCGAGCGGGGGCCCGACGCCGCGGAGGGCACGCCGGAGCCCGGCGCGGGTAGGGCCGCGGCCACGAACAAGACTGCGCCTACGAACAAGACGGCGGCTCCGAACAAGGCCGCGGCCACGAACACGGCTTCGTCCGCGACGGACGCCACCTCCAGCACGGCGACGCACACCCGGCCCGGCGCCGAGCCGACCACACCCGCCCCCACGCCAGCCGCCCCCGTGCCCCCCGCACCTCCCACCCCACCCAAAGCCCGCGTCCGCAACCGCCTCGTAGTGGCCGTCGCGGTCGTCGCCGCCGCCGTGGCCGGAGCCGGCGCGCCCGTCATCGTCACCGCGTCCAGCCAACTCAACGAATCCCAGAGCCTGGTGACGCTCGCCGAGCTGACCCAGCAGTCGATCACGCTCAGTCACTCCCTGGCCGACGAGCGCGACGAGGTCACCGCGTACATCGCCGCGGGACGCCCCGACGGCAAGGGCCTCTCGGAGAGCCACAGCGCGCGCGTGGACCGGAGCATCGAGGAGCTCCGCGAGGCCGCCGCCGACGCGAACACCAACACCTCCGTCACCGCCGAGCTGCGCCGCGACCTCGCCGGGCTCGCGTCCGTGCGCAGGGCCGCGCTCACCGGCAAGGCCAGCGCCCTCGACGCCCACAAGGCGTACGCGAAGGCCATCACCGAACTGCACGGCCTCACCCGTGAACTCGCCGAGAGACTCCCGCCGCGCGCGGGCTCCGGGGCCCACGCCCTCGCCGACCTCGACCACGCGGTCGACCAGGCGGGATCCGCGCGCGGCCTGCTGCTCGCCGCGCTCGCCGTGCCCCGCCCCGCGTCGACCGGCTCCACCGTCGACCCGGTCACCGGCCTGCCCACCAACTCCGGCACCGGCGACAGCGAGGAGGACGGGCGCCGCGACGGCCTCAGCGCCGCCGCCCAGCAGGCCCATGTACGGGAGCTGGCCGCGCTCGCCGACTTCCTGGACACCGCGCCCGCCAAGGCCCGCGCCACCTACGAGTCCACCGTCACCGGCAACGGCGTCACGACCGCCGAGCAGTATCTGACGCGCCTCACCGACCGGCCCCGGCTCTCCGCCGCCGACCAGCGCCTGGACCGCGAGAAGCTCGACAGCGCGCTGTCCGCCCGTATCGAAGCCATGCGCGGCGCCGAGAACGCGCTCGCGGACGCCCGCACCCAGAGCCTCGGCGACCTGCGCGACGACGACGTCACCGCGCTGGAGATCCGCATCGCGCTCGTCGGCGTGCTGCTGCTCGTCGCCGTCGGCGTGTGCATGGGCACGGCCCGCTCGCTGACCCGGCCGCTCGCCGCGCTGCGCCGGGGTTCGGAGCGGGTCGCGACCGCGCCCGCGACCGAGGAGCCGGTGCGCTTCACCGGCCGCGACGACGAGTTCGCCGCGGTCGTACGCTCCGTCAACGCGCTGCACGGCCACGCCGTCGCCCTCCAGGACCGGCTCACCACCCTGGAGGCCGACCGCAAGCACCTCATCGGCCAGCGGCAGACGATGGCCGACGCCCGGCAGGAGATGGCCGACGAGCGCGACGCGCTGCGCGCCGAACTCGCCGAGGCCGCCGTCCATCTGGAGCGGGTGCGCCGCAGCATCCACGGCACGTTCGTGAACCTCGCGCTGCGCACGCTCGGCCTGGTCGAGCGGCAGCTCGCCGTCATCGAGAGCCTGGAGGAGCGCGAGCAGGACCCCGACCGGCTCGCCACCCTCTTCAAGCTCGACCACTTCGCCACCGTCACCCGCCGCCACAGCGAGAACCTCCTGGTCCTCGCGGGCGCCGAGCACGGCCACCAGCACGCGGGCCCGGTGCCGCTCGTCGACGTCGTACGCGCCGCCGTCAGCGAGATCGAGCGGTACGAACGCGTCCGCATCGCCACGCTGCCGCCGCACGCGCACATCGCCGGGTTCGCCGCCGACGACATCAGCCACCTGGTCGCCGAACTCCTGGAGAACGCCACCTCGTTCTCGCCGCCCGACGCCGCCGTCGAGGTGTCCGGCTGGCTCCTGGAGAACGGAGAGGTGATGCTCTCCGTGCAGGACGAGGGCATCGGCGTCGCCGCGGAGCGCCTGGAGGGACTCAACGCGCGGCTCGCGGAGTTCTCCCCCGACGACGTGTACGACCAGGAGAGCGGCGACGGCCTCGGGCTCGGCCTGTACGTGGTGGCGCGGCTCGCCGCCCGGCACGGGGCGCGGGTGCGGCTGCGCGAGCAGAAGCAGGGCGGGGTCGCGGCGGTCGTCGTCCTGCCCGACGGCATCCTCGCCGCCCCGCCCGCGCTGGGCGCGCCCGGAGCGGTGCCCGCCGCGCGCGCCGATGCGCCGCTGGTGCAGTTGCCCGGCTCCGAAGCAGAGGCGAACTCCAATGTCCTGCCGCCCCGTTCGGGCGAGCGGGACCCCTTGATCGCCGCCGCGGAGACGACCCTCGAACTCCTGGCGCCGCCCGTCCCGGCCGACCACCCGGACGACGCGGAGCCGCACGCGCGGCCGGACGACGAGGTCCGGCCGGAGCAGGAGGCGCGCCCGAAGCCGGACGCGCAGTCGCCGTCGGAGCGGGACGCGGCGGTGGCGGCGGAAGAGCTGCCGGAAGAGCTGCGGGAAGGGCTGCTGGGGGAACTCCCGGACGAGCTCCTGGAAGAGCTTCCGGACGAGCTCCCGGAGGGCGGAGGCCTTCCGGAAGCCGAGTCCGTACGGGAGGCCGAGGCGCTGTCGGGGGACACCGACGCCCCCGTCTTCACAGCCAAGGGCCTCCCCAAGCGGACCCCGAGGATCACCGCCACCGCCGGGAGCTCCACACCGCAGCCGCGGCCCGCCGTCGACGCCGAGGAACTGCGGCGCAGGCTCGGCGGGTTCCAGCAGGGGGCCAACAGCGGCCGCCGGGACGTGGCGGCGGAACTGGCCCGTACGCAAGCCCGTACGGAATCCCGCACCGGGGCCCGTACAGAAGCCCGTACAGAAGAGAGTGCCGAAGGCCACCGTGCCGCAGATGTTCCGGGGGACCCAGTCGAGGAGGCAAGCAGTTGACTGCGCCCATGCGCACACCCGGTTCTTCCGCCAAACCAGTGAAACCCGACCCGGGCACCGACCCCGCGTCGGCGTCCGGCGAGCCCATCGCCTACGGGCTCAGCAGTGAGGCCAAGAACCTCCACTGGCTCCTGACCAACCTGGTCGAGGAGGTCCCCGGAATCCTCTCGGTCGCCGTCGTCTCGTCCGACGGACTCCTGCTGCTCTCCTCCGACCCCGTGCGCAACGCCGAGCGCCGCCCCGCCACCAGGCCCACCGGCCCCAGGGGTTCGAGCGCCGACCTGGCCACCATCGTGTCCGGGCTCGGCAGCCTCACCCTCGGCGCGGCCCGGCTGATGGACGGCGGCTCGGTCAAGCAGACCGTCGTCGCCATGGCGGAGGGCAGCCTCTTCGTGATGGCGATCAGCGACGGCTCGCTGCTCGGCGTGCACGCGACACCCGACTGCGACATGACGGTCGTCGCGTACCACATGGCGCTGTTCGTCGGCCGCGCCGGACACGTCCTGACGCCCGAACTCCGCAGCGAGCTGCGCCAGTCGATGGAGAGCGTGTGATGAGCGCCGTGCCCGAGCTTCCCCGGCGCGGCGGCGCGCGGAAGCCGGCGCGCGTGCGCCCGTACTCGCTGACCGGCGGCCGCACCCGCTTCGGGCACGTCCTGCTCGTCGAGACGTTCGTGGCCGCGAACCCCGCCATCGAAGCCCCCGAGGAGCGCCGGGAGCTGGGCAAGGGCGACCCGCTGAGCACCCGCGTCATGCCGGAGATGCGGGCCATCGTCGAGATCTGCCGCCGGATGCGTACGGTCGCCGAGATCTCCGCGCTCCTGAAGATGCCCCTCGGTGTGGTCCGCGTCCTGCTCAGCGACCTCGCCGACCAGGGAAAGATCCGCGTGTACGGAACGGGCCACGGCCCCGGGCAGCCGAACCGCGCACTGCTCGAAAGGGTGCTGAGTGGACTCCGCCGTCTCTGACTCCACCGTCTCCGACCCCACCATCTCGGGCCCCGCGATCTCCGACCCCGCGATCTCAGGTTCCGCCGTCTCCGAACTCCTCGCCCGCGAAGAGGGCGTGCAGGCCTGGCAGAACGACCACACCCGCGCGCCGATCGCCACGAAGATCGTCGTCGCGGGCGGCTTCGGCGTGGGCAAGACCACGCTCGTCACCGCCGTCTCCGAGATCACGCCCCTCCAGACGGAGGCGCTGATGACGCAGGCCAGCGCGGACACCGACGACCTGAGCGCCACCCCCGAGAAGACCACGACCACCGTCGCCATGGACTTCGGCCGCATCACGCTGGACGACGACCTGGTGCTCTACCTCTTCGGCACACCGGGCCAGCAGCGCTTCTGGTTCATGTGGGACGACCTGGTGCGCGGCGCGATCGGCGCCGTGGTGCTCGCCGACACCCGCCGCCTCACCGACTGCTTCCCCGCGCTCGACTACTTCGAGAGCTGCGGACTGCCGTACGTCGTGGCCGTCAACCACTTCGAGGGCACCGAGCGGTACGAGGCCGAGGACGTCCGAGAGGCGCTGACGGTGCCCGCGCACATCCCCGTCCTGATCATGGACGCGCGGCAGCGGATCTCGGCGATCGAGTCGCTGCTCGCCCTGGTGGGGCACGCGCTCGACCGCACCCCCGAGTAGCCCTGAACAGAAGGATCCCTATCAGCATGCGGAAGATACTCATCGTCGGAGCCGGTCAGTCCGGTCTCCAGATCGCCCTCGGACTCCAGTCGCAGGGGTACGAGGTCACCCTCATGTCCAACCGCACGGCGGACGAGATCCGGGCCGGCCGGGTCATGTCGACGCAGTGCATGTTCCACACGGCCCTCCAGCACGAGCGGGAACTGGGCCTGAACTTCTGGGAGTCCCAGGCCCCCGACATCGAGGGCGTGGGCGTCTCCGTCGCCGGTCCCGACTCGGCCCGCGTCATCGACTGGGTCGGCAAGCTCGACGGGTACGCGCAGTCGGTCGACCAGCGCGTGAAGATGGCCGGGTGGATGGAGACGTTCGCGCAGCGCGGCGGGCAGCTCGTCATCCATGGCGCGGCGGTCTCCGACCTGGACTACTTCTCCCGTACGTACGACCTGGTGCTCGTGTCCGCGGGCAAGGGCGAGCTGGTGTCCATGTTCGAGCGGGACGCCTCGCGTTCGCCGTACGACGCGCCGCAGCGGGCCCTCGCCGTCGCCTACGTCCACGGCCTCGGGCCGCGGCCCGAGCACCCCGAGTTCGACGCCGTACGCTGCAACCTCGTGCCCGGCGTCGGTGAACTCTTCGTCATGCCGACGCTCACCACGTCCGGGCGCGCCGACATCCTCTTCTGGGAGGGCGTTCCCGGCGGTCCGCTCGACGTCTTCCAAGGCGTCAAGGACCCCGGTGAGCACCTCTCCCTCACCCTTGAACTCCTGGAGAAGTTCCTGCCCTGGGAGTACGCCCGCGCCACCAAGGTCGAACTCACCGACGCCGGTGGCACGTTGGCCGGGCGGTACGCCCCGACCGTGCGCAAGCCCGTCGGGCGGCTGCCCAGTGGTGGGCTCGTCCTCGGCGTCGCCGACGTCGTCGTCGCCAACGACCCCATCACCGGGCAGGGGTCCAACTCCGCGTCCAAGTGCGCCGCTTCCTATCTCTCGTCGATCGTCTCCCATGGGGAGCGGCCGTTCGACGAGGCGTGGATGCAGGGGACCTTCGACCGGTACTGGGCCACCGCGCGGCACGTCACCAAGTGGACCAACGCCATGCTGGGTGTGCCGCCCGAGCACGTCCTCAACCTCCTCGGCGCCGCCGGCGACCTCCAGCCGGTCGCCGACCGCTTCGCCAACGGCTTCAACGATCCGGCGGACTTCGAGAACTACTTCTATGAGGCGGAGCTGGCGGAGGGGTATGTGGCGGGGGTCGCGGCTGCGTAGCCCCCAACCCCGCCCCTTCCCGATCCTGGGGCTCCGCCCCAGACCCCGCTCCTCAATCGCCGGAGGGGCTGCCCCCCACCCACCCTTCCAGCCCGTCCGGCGTTTGAGGACGAGGCGCGGAGCGCCGATCAGCGGGGGTCCGGGGGCGCAGCCCCCGGTTTCGGTGAAGGGGTGGGACTGGGGCGCCCCAGCGAGGCCTAGCCCGCCCACCCCCGGTCCGCCCCCTTCGTCGCCCCCGCGGGCAGGCGGGGCGGGCGGTAGTCGGAGACCGGGGTGGCCCGGGGGTCGGGGCGGACGGCACCGAGGACGGGGTTCGCGGCGAGGGGGGAGACCTTGACGCGGGCCCCGGGCCGGGGTGCGTGGACGACCTTGCCGCGGCCCAGGTAGAGGGCGACGTGCGTGGCGCGGGGGAAGTAGACGACGAGGTCGCCGGGCCGCAGGTCCCGGAGGGGGACCCGGGGCAGCCGGGCCCACTGCTGCTGGCTGGTCCGGGGGATGCCGTGGCCCGCCACCCCCCAGGCCCGCTGGGTGAGCCCGGAACAGTCGAAGGCGGCAGGCCCCTCCGCCCCCCACTCGTACGGCTTCCCGATCTGCGCCACGGCGTACCGCAGCGCCCGCTCCCCCCGGACGGAAGGCGCCCGCCCGACCCCGGCCGGCGCCCCGAGCGCCCCGGACGCGACGAGCCGCCGCTGGGCCCGCGCGGCCCCGTCCTCCTCGGCCCGCCCCAGCGCGGCCAACTCCTCGGCGGAGAGCGAGGCGAGCAGCTCCTCGACCTCCTTGAGCCGGGTCCGCACCGCGTCCCGGGCGGTCCGCTGCCGCTGCGCGAGGGACTCCTGGGTGGCGAGGGCGCGGCGGGCCGCGCGGGCGAGGCCGTCGGCCTTCCTCTCGCCGTCGACGAGCCGGGTGACGGTGGCGGCCCGCTCGGCGGACGCGCGGCGCAGGACGTGTCGCTGGTCCAGGGCGCCCTGCGGATCGCGGGCGAGGAGGAGGCGTACGTAGGAGGAGATCTCGATGGTGCCGTGCTGGTACTGCTGGCGGGCGAGGCGGCCGGCCGCGCCTCTGCCGTCGTGCGCGGAGGCGCGGGCCGCAGCGAGGCTGCGGTTGAGGCCGGTGACCTCGCGGCGCTGGTCGGTGAGCTTCTCCTCGGTCGCGTTGTACGTCTCCGTGGACTCCTCGGCCTTGCGGTACAGGCGCTGAAGGTCCGTCAGGAGTTCGGCGACGGGGCGCTTGTCGGGGGCGGGGGCCGCGTGTGCGGGTGCGGCGTGGGGGGTCAGGGGGGTGGCGGTGAGCAGCGCGGAGAGTGCGGATCCGGTGCACGCCCAGCGCAGCAGCCTTCCTGACATGTCATCACCTCCCGGTGTGGGGCGGGGGGTCCGCCCGTGCACCGTGAGCATGGGATGGCGGGGGGTGGGGCGCGCGGTGGCGGTGGGCGGTTGGCGCAATGAGGTCACCCGTCCAGGGGTTCGCGGCGCGGCGGGTTGCACCTGGGGTCGGCGGGGGTGGGCCCTGCGGGGCTTTCCCCAATCCCGCCCCTTCCCGATCCTGGGGCTCCGCCCCAGACCCCGCTCCTCAAGCGCCGGAGGGGCTGGAAGATGCCGGGCAGGGGCTGAGAGTTACCCGGCAGGGGCTGGAGCTACGCTCGGGGGCCGTCCGCGTCCGTCCCGGCCGTCCGCCCAGGACCTGGCTTCGACCACGGCCAACGCAGGTTCCGCAAGCCCCCTTCGCCCCCGCCGCCCCCGTCGTCGTACTCGTACTTCCAGCCGGGGTGGAGGCCGAAGCGGCGGGCGGTGCCCGCTGCTACGCGGCGGTAGACGAGGATCGTGGGCTCGCCGCCCGCGTCGTCGGGGACGGGGACGCGGTAGACCTTCGGGGGGTGGCCGGTCGGGCCGAGGAGGACGGGCAGGACGCGGCCGTCCAGGGGGCCGCCCACGAAGGGGGTCTCTTCACTCTTCACGGCACCAGTGTCTCCCCGGCGACCCGACCGCGCGGCCCCACGGCCCCGTGGCTCCATGGCCCTGTGGCTCCACGACCCCGCAGCCCCCGCGTCCCCTAGAGCAGGTGGCCCGCCCCCGCCACCACCGGAAGCACCCGGCGTGCCAGCTCGCCCACCGCGCCCTCCGGTGTCTCCAGGGAGAGGGCGTGGCGGACCATGACGGCGGTCTGGGGGTCGCGGCCCGCCGTGGCCGTGATGTGGGCGACGAACTGTTCGACGAGCCATGCGCGCAGCTCGTCCAGGGGCGGCTGCTTGTCCTCGTCGAGCCAGATGAGGGAGGCGGCCTCGACGGCGGTGATCCACATGCGGACGGTCATGCGCAGCCGGGGGCTCGGCGGCTCGGGGAGTTCCATGTGGGCGAGGATGTGCTCGGCGGCGGCGCGGCGGACGCCGTCGACGATGGCGGTGGTGCGGGAGGTCTCGATGACGCTGCCGCCCTGGAGCAGCGCGCTGAACCCGGTGTCGTGCTCGTCGACGAAGGCGAGGTACCGGTCGAGGGCGCGGCCGAGGCGCCGGGTGAGCGGGCCGTCCTGCGGTTCGGCGAAGCACTGTTCCAGCGCGTCGGCGGCCGTGCGCAGCGCCGCTTCGTACAACTGCTGCTTGCCGCCGGGAAAGTAGCGGTAGACCAGGGGCCGCGAGACCCCGGCGGCCTCCGCGACGTCGTCGAGGGAGACCTCTTCGGGCGCGCGGTGCGCGAAGAGGTTGAGGGCGGCGTCGAGGAGCTGGCTCTTGCGCTCCTCGACGCTGAGGCGCCGGTACGCGCGGGTGGGGCCGACGGCTTGGGTCATGTCCCGCAGCGTAACCGTGTTTTCGTACGAAGAGTCGGGTGCGGGGCCACCCCGGGGCCCGGGGTGGCCGGGAGCGGCCGGGAGCGCGCGGCGGGCTACGCGAGCAGACCCGAGGACTTCCACAGCCGCCTGCCCGCCCCGCGCAGCACGCCGATGTCGTCCAGGAAGTCCGTCAGCCGCTTCGCGCCGGACTGCATGACCTCGCGCCGGTGACCGCTCGCCTTGACCTGGGCGACGGCCTCGCGGCGGTCCAGGCCGACGTTCGTGTACACCTGCGGGTTGACGAAGGCGATGGAGAAGACGCGGGCCGCCTCGCCGCTGCTGACGCGGGTCAGTTCGCGCTCCCAGCGGGGCGCGGTCACCATCTGGCGGCGCAGCTCCTCGCGGGCGTAGCGGACATGGCGGGCCTCCTCCACGACGTGGATGCGGGTGACGCCGCGCACGAGGGTCTGCACGCGCTCGTCGGGGAACGTCAGGCGCTGCATCCAGTCCAGGATCTCCTCGCCGAGGAGGGTGCAGGCGAAGGATCCCGGGGTGGTGGAGACGGTCTTGAGGACGCGGGCGAGGTTGTGGTTGAGCTTGGTGACGGGGTACGTCGGCGCCCCGCCCTTCTCGATCATGCGGGCGAACATCATCGAGTGGCGGCACTCGTCGGCGATCTCCGTGAGCGCGTACCGGACATGTGCGCTGGTCACGGACTTGTCGTAGATGTGCCGCACGAGCAGCTGCATGAGGATGATCTCGAACCAGATGCCGAGCGAGGCCAGTGAGGCCGCCTCGTGGCGGGCCAGGTCGTGGCGCTGCTCCTCGGACATCCGCTTCCACAGCGGGGTGTCGTACAGCGAGACGAGCTCCGGCGGCCAGAACCACTTGCCGTCCTCGACGGGCGCGTCCCAGTCCAGCTCCTTGTCGGGGTCGAAGGAGTGCTTGGCCGAGGACTCAAGGAGTCGCTGAGCCACCTGTTCGCGGTCCTTGAGCAGGCCGAGCGCGTCCCGCAGACCCGCGAGTTCGCTGTCTTCGGTCACGGTCGTCATGAGATCTCCTGCTCCTCGTGTGCTCTCGCAAGCGGGTTACCGGGGGTCACGACTTATGAGACTGCTTGTCAGCAAGGCCGTCAATCCCTTGCGCACGACTTGTTGACCCCGCGTCTACCACCGTGTGAGCCTGCCAAGGAGCCACCCCTGTGCGGCGGTCGCGCGGCAGCGGGGGCCGCCGAGACCCGCGAGGAGCCGTCAGTGTCCACACGCGATCTGTACGTCAACGCAGGCCGGGAGAGCGGTACCAGCCAGGGAACGGGCGGCGGGGGAGACCTCACCTGGGCGGTGCCCGCGACCGGAGCGGCCCGCTTCAGCTGGGAGTACGGCGAGGGCCGCGAACGCCTCCTGAACCTCTACCAAAAGGGCAAGGACAAGCAGTGGGACGGCGCCAAGCGCATCGCCTGGGACCTTGAGGTCGACCCGCTGGACCCGCTCGGCACCCCCGACGAGGCCATGTCGCTCTACGGCACCCGGTACTGGGACCTGATGTCCCCCGCCGAGCGCGGCGAACTGCGCAAGCACTACGCCTCCTGGCAGTTCAGCCAGTTCCTGCACGGCGAGCAGGGCGCGATGGTGTGCGCGGCCCGCATCGTGGAGTCCGTCCCCGACCTCGACGCGAAGTTCTACTCCGCCACCCAGACCATGGACGAGGCCCGGCACGCCGAGATCTACAGCCGCTTCCTGCACGAGAAGATCGGCATGCTCTACCCGATCAACGACAACCTGCGGGCGCTGCTCGGCGACACGCTGCGCGACTCCCGCTGGGACATGCCCTACCTCGGCATGCAGGTCCTCATCGAAGGCCTCGCCCTGGCCGCCTTCGGCATGATCCGTGACACCACCGACAAGCCGCTGCCCAAGCAGATCCTCGCGTACGTCATGCAGGACGAGGCCCGGCACGTGGCCTTCGGGCGGATGGCGCTGCGCGACTACTACAAGCAGCTCACCGACGCCGAACTGCGCGAACGCGAGGAGTTCGTCATCGAGGGCTGCTATCTGATGCGCGACCGGCTGCGCGGCGTCGAGGTCCTGGAGAACTTCGGCATCCCGCTCAAGGACGCCGAGGAGTGCAGCGAGCGCTCCGAATACCTCCAGCTCTTCCGGCAGTTGCTGTTCAGCCGCATCGTGCCGTGCGTCAAGGACATCGGCCTGTGGGGCAAGCGGCTCCAGCAGGCGTACGTCGACATGGGCGTGTTCGAGATGGGCGACTCCAACCTCGACCAGCTGATGGCGCAGGACGAGGAGATCGCGGAGAAGCTGGACGCCGAGCGCTTCGCCGCGGAGGAGGGGGAGCGGGTGGCCGAGGTCGAGGCGGCCGTCGCGGCCGGCGCGGCCACGGATCCCGACTAGGCCACGATCTGTCCTACTTGAACCCTAGCGTGTCCACATGACCGAGACCCAGGAACTCCTCGACGCCCTGCGCGAGCAGCGCCGCACCCTCCTCATCACGGCGCGCGGACTCACCGACGAGCAGGCCGCCACCCGGTCCACCGTCAGCGAGCTGACACTCGGCGGCATCGTGAACCACCTCACGCACGGCGAGCGCAACTGGACGCTCATCCTGAGCAGCGGCACCGGCGAGACCCCGCCCGGCATGTTCGACATGGAGCAGTACAAGATGCCGCCGGGCGCCGGCCTGGCCGCACTCGTGGCCACGTACGAGGCCGCCGCGCGCGCCACCGACGAGGCCGTGGAGCGCGTGGGGCTCGACACCGTCGTGCCGCTGCCCGAAGCGCCCTGGGAGCCGGGCGTCGTACCGCGGTGGTCCGTGCGCCGGATCGTGCTGCACCTGCTGCGCGAGACGGCACAGCACTCCGGGCACGCGGACTTCCTCCGCGAGGCGATCGACGGCGCGAACACCACGGCCCAGCTGGGCGACTAGGCACCCGACGGCGCGGCCTCAGCGCAGCGCCGCCTCCATCACCGCCTTCGCGACCGGCGCCGCGCTGCCCCCGCCGCTGATGTCCGAGCGGTCCGCCGACGCGTCCTCGACGACGACCGCGACCGCCACGGACGGCTCCGCGTCGCCCGGCTTCTGGGCCCAGGCGATGAACCAGGCGTACGGGGTGCCGGTGTTGCCGATGCCGTGCTGGGCCGTGCCCGTCTTGCCGCCCACGGTCACGCCCTCGATCGCCGCGTTGCGGCCCGTACCCTTCTCGACCACGTCCGTCATCAGCTCGCGCAACTGCACGGCCGTGCCCGGGTTCATCGCCTGCCGGAGCGTCCGGGTGCCGTTCGCCGCCACGGTGTCGCCGTCGTCGGTCGTCGTCCGGTCCACCAGGTACGGCGCCTTGACCGAGCCGCCGCCCGCCACGGCCGCCGAGACCATCGCCATCTGCAAGGGCGTGGCACGCGTGTCGTACTGGCCGATGGCGGACAGGGCGAGCTGCGCGTCGTCCATCGCGGTGTCGAAGGTGCTGGTGGCGACCGGCGACGGGATCCGCAGGCCGGAGGTGTCGAAGCCGAACTTCTTCGCCGTGCCCGCCATGGCGTCCTGGCCGGTGTCGACGCCGAGCTTGGCGAAGACGGTGTTGCAGGACCACTGGAAGGCGTACCGCAGGCTGGCGTTCGCGCACCCCTCGACCTCGTTGGCCAGGCTCGTCGTGGTGCCCGGCAGGGTGTACGGGTCGGGCGACTTCGTGTCCGCGTCCAGGTCCGTGACCTCGCCCGCGTCGAGCGCGGCCGCCGCCGTCACCACCTTGAACGTCGAGCCCGGCGGATAGGTCCGGCTGAGCGCCCGGTTGAGCATCGGCTTGTCCGGGTCGGCGTTGAGCCCCGCCCAGGCCCCGGTCACGGCGCTGCCCGTGCCCGCCAGGCGCTCGGGGTCGTACGACGGCGTGGACACCAGCGCGAGGACCTCGCCGGTGGCCGGGTCGAGGGCGGCCACGGCGCCCTTCTTGCCACCGAGCCCGGCGTACGCGGCGCGCTGCACGGCCGCCTTGATGGTGGTGACGACCTCGCCGCCCGGGTTCTGGGCGCGGGTGATGTCGTTCCACAGGGGCAGCGGGGCGAGCATGGGGTCGGTGCCGGAGAGGATGTCGTCCTCGGCGTGCTCCAGGAACGTGGTGCCGTACACCTGCGATGCGAAGCCGGTCACCGGGGCGTACAACGGGCCGTTGCGGTACGTCCGTTCGTAGCGGAGCTGCTCGCCGGTGTCCTTGGAGCCGGTCACGGGCTCTCCGTCCACCAGGATGTCGCCGCGCGGCTGGTCGAAGCGGGTGATGGCGGTACGGCGGTTGGCGGGGTTGTCGTCGTACGTCCGGGAGTCGACGACCTGCACCCGGGTCGCGTTCACGAGCAGGGCCACGAGCAGCAGCGCGCAGAACGCGGCGGCGTGGCGGATGTGTCGGGTCACGCCCGGACCTCCTCGGACACCGGCACCGGCTGGGCGCGCGCCGAGTCGCTGACCCGGATCAGGAGCGCCACGATGATCCAGTTCGTGACGACCGACGAACCGCCCTGCGCCAGGAACGGCATGGCCATCCCGGTCAGCGGGATCAGCCCCGTCACCCCGCC
Source organism: Streptomyces sp. NPDC040610 (assembly GCF_055594065.1). Classification (NCBI taxonomy): domain Bacteria; kingdom Bacillati; phylum Actinomycetota; class Actinomycetes; order Kitasatosporales; family Streptomycetaceae; genus Streptomyces; species Streptomyces sp. NPDC040610. Next base: position 1,014,501 of record NZ_JBVIXA010000001.1, read on the forward strand.
CGCGATCACGAACACCTGGAGCGCCACGATCGACGCGAGCCCGATCGCGAGCAGCCGCCCGAACGGGTCACGCAGTGCGAGCCCCGCCCGGAAGCCGCGCTCCACGAGCAGGGCGTACAGCAGGAAGATCGCCGCGAGCCCGGTCAGGCCCAGCTCCTCGCCGGCCGTAGCCAGGATGAAGTCCGACTTCGCGGCGAAGCCGATGAGGATGGAGTGCCCGAGCCCGAGGCCGCTGCCGAGCAGGCCCCCGGCCGCGAACGCGAAGAGCGACTGGGCGAGCTGGTTCGGCCCCTGGCCCGCCTCGATCGACGCGAACGGGTGCAGCCAGTCCTCGACGCGGCCGTGCACATGCGGTTCGAGGGAGCCCACCGCGAACGCCCCGACCGCCGCGAGCAGCAGGCCGACGGCGATCCAGCCGGTGCGGCCGGTGGCGACGTACAGGAGGATCACGAACAGCCCGAAGAACAGCAGTGATGTGCCGAGGTCGCGCTCCAGGACGAGCACGCCGACGCTCAGCAGCCAGATCGCCACGATCGGCCCGAGCACCCGCCCGGTGGGCAGTTGCAGCCGCTTGAACCTCCACACGGTGCGGCCCGCGTAGGCCAGGGCGGTGCGGTTGGCCGCGAGGTAGCTGGCGAAGAACACCGCGAGCAGGATCTTCGCGAACTCGCCGGGCTGGATGGAGAATCCGCCGACCCGGATCCAGATGCGGGCGCCGTTCACCGCCGGGAAGAAGATCGGCACGATCATGAGGACGAGCGCGGTGACCACGGACAGATAGGCGTAGCGCTGGAGCACGCGGTAGTCGCGCAGGGCCAGCACGGCGACGATGAACAGGCCGACGCCGATCGTCGACCAGACGAGCTGCGTGGGCGCCGCCCGGTCGCCGGGCGTCTCCAGGTCCAGCCGGTAGATGAGCACCAGGCCGAGGCCGTTGAGCAGCACCGCGATCGGGAGCAGCAGCGGATCGGCGTACGGGGCCCGCAGCCGCACCGCCCCGTGGGCGAGGAGCGCGAGCACCCCGAGCCCGGCGCCGTAACCGGCGGCGCCGGGCGGGACGGAACCGTCGTGGGCGAGCCCCACGGCGCAGTAGCCGTAGACCGGGAGCAGCACGGCCACGACGATCAGCGCCAGCTCGGTGCCGCGGCGCCGCGGGACGCGGACAGCGGCGACGGTGGCGGGCTCCGCCGCTGTTCCGGTCATGCCCGGAACGTAGCAAGCTGCGGGCCTAATGTCCGGTTATGTCGCCGGTGTCCTGGTCAGCACCAGCGCGGCGCGGGCCCGATGTTGGCGATGTAGTGCGCGGCGCCCCAGGCCCAGGTGCCGTCCGTGAGCAGGTACCAGCGGTCGTTGTGGTGCACGTACTCGCCGCGCGCCTTGCAGAAGATGTGCACGACCTTGCCGTACGGCTCGCTCCGGATGACCTTGCTGCCGCGCGTCGGGGCGTCCCGCAGGAGCAGCCCGGTCTTGGCGGTGACCCGGCCCTTGTAGACCGGCGGATTGTTGTTCGCGTCGTCGGCGGCGGCGCCGGGAGCGGCGGTGAGCACGGTCGCGGCGGCGAGGGCGCCGCCGGCCACGAGTATGGAGAGACGGGTGGCGGCGGAGCGGGAACGAAGGGCCATGAGGCCTCCTCAGCAGAGCGGAACGGAAGACGCGACCGGTCAAAGGCCGCGATTTCACGCTATGAGCGACACGAGGAGTCCGCAAACGATCACAGGAGGTGAAGAGGGGCCGTCCGGCGTTCGAGGACGAGCAAGGCCGAAGGCCGCGACTCAGGGGTGCGCCGACGCCGGGGTCAACCGACGTCCTCCACGCCGCCCGCGGTGACTTCGTGCGGGAGGGTGAGCACGGCCACCGCCCCGTCCGGCTCGGCCGCGTTGGAGAACACCAGCCGCGCCCCCAGCACCTCCGCCTGCCCAAGAGCGATGGTGAGCCCGAGCCCGTGCCCCTTGGTGGTCCCCTCCGTACGGAACCGCTGAGGCCCGTGCTCGACGAGGTAGTCCGGGAACCCGGGCCCGTGATCCCGAACGGTGATCACCGGCCCGTCGACGGTCAGGGAAACCGGCGGAGCCCCGTGCTTCAGGGCGTTCCCGACCAGATTCCCCAGCACCCGTTCGAGCCGCCGCCCGTCGGTCTCCGCCACGATGTCCCGTACGACCAGCAGCTCCACCTCGGCCCCGGAAGCCCGCACGACACGTTCGGCCAGGGGAGCGAGGCGGACCGCGTCCAGGTCGACGCGTTCGTTGCGCGAGTCGAGGCGGGAGATCTCCAGGAGGTCCTCGGTGAGCGTGCGCAGCGTCGCCACCCGGTCCTGGACCAGCTCGGTGGGACGGCCCGGCGGCAGCAGCTCGGCGGCGGCGTGCAGCCCGGTCAGCGGCGTCCGCAGCTCGTGCGCGACATCCGCGGTGAACCGCTGCTCGCTCAGGAGCTTGCCCTGGAGCGACGACGCCATCGTGTCCAGGGCGCCCGAGACGGTGGCCACCTCGTCCTGGTGGCGCCCTTCGTCGTGGGTGCGGGGGTCGTTGACGCGCGCGTCCAGGTCGCCCGCGCTGATGCGGCGCGCGACCCGGGCCGTCTGGTGCAGCCGCCGGGTCACCCGCGTCACCGCGAACGAGCCGACGAGCAGCGTCGCCCCGATGGCGAGCACCGACGAGCCGACGATGGCCCGGTCGAGCCCGTCGATGGTGCGGGCGCCCTGCGCGTAGTCGACCTGCACGGCGATGGCCCGCCCGCCGTCCGCGGGACCCGCCGCCCACACGGTCGGCCGCTCGTCGTGGTCGCCGACCATCGTGCCGCGCTCCCCGCCCACCGCGAGGTCGCGCAGCCGCCGCGGCAGGCCGGGCGGGTCGACGCCCGCACCCGGGCCGAGCCGCCCGCCCGCCTCGTACTGCTTGGTGGCGTCGTCGAGCCGGGTCAGGGCGCGCTCACGGGCCTGGCCGACGGTCTGGTTGGTCACCGCGACATGGACGAGCACGCCGAGCAGCGCCGCGAGCGCGCAGCACATCACGGCGATGAACACCGCGGCCTTCCACGTCAGCGTCGCGGTCCAGGCGGGCAGCCGGAACGGAAGCCGGGGCGGGCGCGGCAGCCGGGACCCGCGGGCGCGGGGCCGGGCACCGGCCTCGCCGCGGCCGGTCACGAACCCTCGCCCGGACGGGCGTCGGCGCTCGGACCGGCGGTCGGCGTGGGGGTCTCACCCGGGCCCGACGTCTCGCCCGGCCCAGAGGTCTCACCCGGGCCGGGGCCCGCGCCCGGGTCGGCCTCGGTCAGGGCGGGTACCTGGCTGCGGGCGCCCTTGGGGCGGGGCGCGTCGGACGAGCGCAGGATCTCGTCGCGGGTGGGCAGCATCGCGCGCTGGTGCCGGTCCCAGGACCAGGCCGTGCGGTACTCGTAGCCCGGGATGCCGGAGACCGCGCGCACCACCAGGTCGCGCCCGGCGAGCTCCACGCCGAGCACCGCGTCGGAGGTGCCCATGATCTGGGTGAGGTGCCCCTTCTCCATCGCGTAGACGCGGACGGCGAGCTGCTCCTCGGGCATGCGGATGCCGACGACGAGGTCGTCCTTCCCGTCGCCGGTGAAGTCGCGGTAGTACGCCTTGAGGACCGGGCAGTCCTTGGGCTCGCTGCCGCAGTCCTTGAGGGCCTCGACGGTTTCCTTGTAGAGCCCGTCGGGCCCGCTGTAGACGTCGGGGTTCGCGGCCACCTCCGCCCTGACGATGGCGACGGGGTTCACCTTGTGCAGATCGCCGCCGGGCACCTTGACGCCCTCGACCTCCTCGGTGTCCGCCTCGCCGTAGTCACCGACCGGCGAGGACGCGGGCGGGAGGTCCGGCCACAGCCGGGTGGGGCCGACGGCCGTCGGAGTGGCGCCCGCGCCCCGCAGGTCGCCGGGGTCGCCGCAGCCCGCCGCCAGCGCGGTCGCGGCCAGCGCGAGGGCGCCCGCGGCGAGCGCGCGTCGGCGGGCGGGCCTGGGGCGGCGCGGCCTGCGGCTGCGGTTCAACTGGCACTCCTGCTCGCGGGGGCCGGGTGCGGGGCTTCGGCACGGGGCCGGGCGCCCTCACCGCACGAGGTCGGCGTAGAGAATGATGTTGTCGGTCCGGTGACCGTCCTTGATCGGGCCGCCGCAGGTCAGCAGGCGCAGCTCCGGGCGGTCGGTCGCCCCGTACACCTTATGGGTTGGAAAGTCTTCCTTGCCGACCTGCTGAATCTCGCGCACCTTGAACGTCGCCGTGGAGCCGTCCGCCCGCGGCACCATGATGCGGTCGCCGGCCCGCACCTTCGCGACGTTCCGCAGCAGCGCGGGACCGCCCGCCGTGTCGTAGTGCGCGACCACGACCGCCGCACCCTTCTGACCAGGGGTGACACCCCCCGTCCACCAGCCGGGCAGCTCCGCCTTCGAGGCCGGAGGCACCTGCAGCGCCCCGTCCTCGCCGATACCGAGGTCCAGCATCCCCTTGGCGTCCACGCCCGCCGCCGGGATCCGCAGACCCGTCGGCCTGGACTCCGCCATCGGGGGCGGTGCCTGCTTGGCCCGGGTGGCGGTGACGTTCTTGACGTTCACGTCGGGGGCGGGGTCGCCGGAGCCGCCGCCCTGCCCGCAGGCGATGAGGCCGACGCCGATGGCGGCGGTGAGGGCCGCGGCGGCGGCGAGACGGCGGGTGCTGGGGCGGGTGCTGCGGCGGGGCGGGTGCGGGTGGTTCGAAGGGCTCGGGTGACTCGGACGGCTCGGGTGGGCTTCCTGCGCGGCCTCGCCGGGAGTGGGGGTGTGCACGGGGGCTCCTTGGGGGTGTGCCGGTCAGGCGTCCGTGCGCCCGCGGCGCATCATCGCGAAGCCGAGCCCCGCCGCGCCCGCGGCCGCCATGGCCCCGCCCGCCACGACGAACGCGGGATCCCCGGCGTCCCGCACCCCGGTGGCACCCGCCTTGACGCCGCCCTCGGGGGTGGCGGCCACGTCGTCGGCGAGGCGGGCCGGGGCGACCGTGGCGGGGGAGTGCGCGGTGGGGGAGTGCGCGGCGGCGGGGGACGGGGAGTCGGCGAAGGCGGCCGTGGCCGGGAGCAGCAGCGCGCCGCCGACGAGCGCGGTGACGGCGGCGGTACGGAGGGCCGGGGTGCGGCGACGATTGCTCACGGTACGTTCCTTGCGCTCTGCGGCGGGCAGTGACAAGGACGACGCTAGGTGTCCGCCGTTGCGGCGGTTCGGCGACTTTGTAACAGGGGGCCATAGCTGTGCGAGCGGTGCCGTTACGGGATGGGCGGGGACATGGCGGATGGACCCGCCCGGGGTGGCGAACACAGGGCGAATTGCCCTCGACTTCCGCGAAGCGCCGTCAGCTCCTTGCCGGAGCGGTGCCCGGGCTGCTCCCATGGTCATGGGGTGATGGGGCATGAGCGGACTGCGTGTCGTACCGGCCTGGAGGCACGGTCAGGAGCGGCTCTACGTATGCAGGCCGGACGGCGGGAGCGTCGCCTGGTACGACAGGGACACCGCCCGTGTGAACCTGCTGAGCGCCGACCGCGAGGCCGATGTCCTCGACGCCCTCGGCCCGTTCCTGACGGGCAACGTCACGGTCGGACCACCTCCCGTCCCCACCCCCGCTGAGCTGGCCCGGCTCACCCTCCACCCGGACGACGACCTCGCCCCGAACCGGCCCGGCGAGGCCCTGCGCGTCGACCTGGACCGCGACCCGCCGCCCGCGCGCAAGCTGCGGTCCGACCCCCGGCACCGGGCGCTCGCGGCGCAGACCGCGGTCGGCGACGCCCTCGACCGCCTGGACGCGGTCGGCTGGCACACCCTGCACTCGGTCGGCCTCCCCGGCGGCCGTCGCGTGGACCATCTCCTGATCGGCCCCGGCGGCCTGTTCTGCGTCCGGGCGTTACCGGCCCGCAGGCAGCGCGTGCGGGTGGCCGACCCGATGGTGGCCGTGGGGCGCGGCCAGGCGGGGCCCCTGCTGCGGGAGCTGCGGGCGGACGCCGGGCGGGCGTCGTTCGCGCTGACGGCGGAGGTGCGGGCGGTCCTCGTGCCCGTGGGGGCGGTGGACGTGGAGGTCGCGGCGCCGCCCCGGGAGGTGCGGGTGCTGCTCGAAGAGGACCTGCCTGCGCTGGCCCGCACGGGCGGGGTCCTCAAACCGGCGGACGTCGAGGCACTGCACGCGCTGGCCCGCGACCGCCGGACGTGGAACCGGGTCTGACCGGGCGCGGCCCCCGGCTCACCCCGGCGGCGGCAGCACCCCGCCCCCCTCCGGGTCGAGCAACGGCCCGAGCAGGTCCCCGTACCGCTCCAGGCGCCCCCCGACATCGGTCGCCAGGAAGACCAGCAGCCCCGGATCCCGCCGCTCCCGGCACGCCTCCACCTCGTCCCAGGTCACCGGCGTGGACACGGTCGGCTCGGCCCGCGCCCGCAGGGTGTAGGGCGTCGCCGTGGTCTTCGCCGCGGCGTTCTGGCTGAAGTCGACGAACACCTTCCCCGGCCGCAGGCTGCGCGTCATCCGGTGCACCACAAGGCGCGGCAGCGCCTGCTCGGCGGCCACGGCAAGACCCTTCGCGTACGCCGTGACGTCCCCGCTGGGCGTCGGCCGCAGCGGCGCGAGCAGATGCAGCCCCTTGCTGCCGGACGTCTTGACGTACACCGGGAACCCGTCGGCCACCAGCCGCTCCCGCATCCACAGCGCCGCCTCGCAGGCCTCCACGACGCTCGCGGGCGGCCCGGGGTCGAGGTCGAGCACGAGCCGGTCGGCGAGCCCGGGCGCGTCCGTCCGCCACTGCGGGGTGTGGAACTCGGTGACCAGGTTCGCCGCCCACATCAGCGTCGCCAGGTCCTGTACGAGGATCTGCCGCGAGACCCCGTCCGACCGCCGCACCTCGGCCGTCCGCACCCAGGTGGGCGTACCCGGCGGCACGTTCTTGGCGAAGAACCGCTGCCCGTCGGGCCCGTCCGGGAAGCGCAGGAAGGACACGGGCCGGTCGCGCAGGTGAGGAAGCAGGGCGCCCGCGGCGGTGGCGTAGTAGTGCAGCACCTCGCCCTTGGTGAAGCCGCTCTCCGCGTACAGGACCTTGTCGAGATTGCTGAGCGCGAGCCTTCGCCCCTCCACCTCGGTGATGGGCGTCATACGATGAGAATCCCATGAAACCGTGACGAAAGCCCCACTGCCGCTTTCCCGGCTGCCGAAAGGTGCTCCACATGCGGTCCATATGGAACGGCGCCATCTCCTTCGGCCTGGTCAGCATCCCGATCAAGCTCGTGAACGCCACGGAGAACCACTCGATCTCCTTCCGCCAGATCCACACGGAGGACGGCGGCCGCATCCGCTACCGCAAGGTGTGCGAGCTGGAGGACCGCGAGGTCACGGCCGCGGAGATCGGCAAGGGGTACGAGGACGCGGACGGCTCGATCATCCCGATCACGGAGGACGACCTGGCCGCCCTGCCCATCCCGACCGCGAAGACCATCGAGATCGTCGCGTTCGTCCCTGCCGACCGCATCGACCCCCTCCAGATGGACACGGCCTACTACCTGTCGGCCAACGGAGTCCCCGCCGCCAAGCCGTACACCCTCCTGCGCGAGGCGCTGAAGCGCAGCAGGAAGGTGGCCATCGCCAAGTTCGCCCTGCGCGGCCGTGAACGGCTCGGCATGCTGCGGGTCGTGGACGACGTGATCGCGATGCACGGCCTGCTCTGGCCGGACGAGATCCGCGCCACCGACTCCGTCGCACCGGACACCGAGGTCAAGGTCCGCGACGCCGAACTGGACCTGGCCGACGCCCTGATGGACACCCTCGGCGAGGTCGACCTCGACTCCCTGCACGACGACTACCGCACGGCCGTGGAGGAGATGATCGCCGCGAAGGTCGAGGGCGGTGGGACCTACACTCCCGCCCCGGCGGCCGAGCCGGGCGGCGGCAAGGTCATCGACCTGATGGCGGCCCTGGAGAACAGTGTCCGGGCGGCGCGGACGGCCCGCGGTGAGAAGTCCGGGGCGGAGCCGGACCAGGAGGCCGAGGTGACCTCCCTGCGCTCCCGTACCTCCCGCACCACGAAGTCCGCGGCCGGGAAGACGACCGCCGCCCGCAAGTCGTCCCCGGCGGCCCCCAAGCAGGTGGGCGGCAAGAAGTCGACGGCCAAGACCGCGTCGAAGTCCAAGGCCGCGGCTCCGAAGAAGAGCACCGCGAAGAAGACGGCGTCGGGCACGGCGGCCACCAAGTCCACGGCGAAGAAGGCCGCGTCGAAGAAGTCGGCGACGCCGAAGAAGACGACGAAGAGGGCGTCGGCGTAGGAGGGCGTCGGCGTAGGAGGGACGGCTGTCACCGCGAACACGCGGCTGCCCCCTGAACAAGCCGTCACCCTGAACAAGCCGTCACCCTGAACACACCGTCACCGTGAACAACCCCACCCCCTCCCGCCGACTGGCCACCGCACCGAACCCGGCGGCGCGGGCCCACCCCTCCGTCTCGGCGACGTCCCGGCACTTCATCACCCACAACTGCCCGTCCCTGTTGGGCAGGACGTTGGCGATGAAGTCGAGCTGGGGATGGCGGGTCTGGGTGGTGAAGACGAGGGTGCCGCCCGGCGCGAGCAGCCCGCGGAGGCGCTCGATGGAGGCGCGGATGACGTCGTCGTCGAGCAGCAGCTCGTAGAGCCCGGACACCACGATGACGTCCGGAGCGCCCGCGTCCGGCTCCTTGGGGTCCAGCGCGTCCCCCCTCTCGTACGAGATGTTGGTGATCCCGCGCTCCTGGGCGAGCCGCTCGCCCTGCCGCAGCCCCGCCACGGCGAGGTCCCGGCACAGCACGCGCACCCGCCGGGGCCCGTGCGCGGCGGCCAGGTCCTGGAGGTAGCGCCCGGGCCCGGCGGCGACGTCGAGGACGAGGACCTCGCGGTCGGGCCGCGCGTCGAGCTGCTCCCGCAGCACGTCCTGGAGCAGCTCGCGCCGGGCGCGGATGGCGCGCCAGCCGACGGCGTTCAGATAGACGCGGTCGACGAGACGTCCGAGCCCCAGGACGCCGTGCGCACGGTTCACGTACACGTAGTCCAGCATGGTGCCGCTGTCGAAGCCGTGCCGATAGCCGATGCGGACACCGCGCGAGGACCGCCCGACGGTGCTCAACAGGCCTCGCATCACTGCCCACTTGAGGTTGCGCAGAGGTTTCGTCATGCCCGCAAGGGTCGCGCCGCGGGTCGGCGGCGGACATCCGCGGGAGTACTCGGAGCGACCTGAGTACGAACGCCACCGCCCGGGATCGGCATCCTCCTGACATCCGCGACACGCCGCCCACTTGCTAGGTTGCGAGTTGATCGCACGGCCGAACGGCCCAAGCACCGCAGGAGGTCCCCGTGTCAGGCTCCGACCCCAGACTCGAATCGTCCGCCGAGATACGCGCACGGATCGACACGAGCAAGCCGCACTCGGCCCGCTTCTGGAACTACTTCGTGGGCGGCAAGGACAACTACGAGAAGGACCGCGAGCTGGGCGACCAGATCAAGGAGATCTTCCCGGGCCTGGTGGACGTGGCCCGCACCAGCCGCCACTTCCTCGGCCGGGCCGTCCGCCACCTGGCGGGGGAGCAGGGGATCCGCCAGTTCCTGGACATCGGCACGGGCCTGCCGACCGCGGACAACACGCACGACGTGGCCCAGCGCGTCGCCCCCGACGCCCGCATCGTGTACGTGGACAACGACCCGCTGGTCCTGGCCCACGCCCGCGCGCTCCTGACGAGCACGCCGGAGGGCGTCACGTCGTACATCGACGCGAACATGTACGAGCCGGAGGCGATCCTGGCGGCCGCGGGGGAGACCCTGGACCTGTCCCAGCCGGTGGCTCTGATGATCCTGAACACCCTCGGCCACGTGTCCTCGTACGAGGAGGCGCGCGACCTGGTGAACCGCCTGATGGCGGGACTCCCGTCCGGCAGCTACCTGGTGATCAGCGACTCGACGTCCACGAGCGAGGGCATGATCGCGGCGTCGGACGCGTACAACAAGAGCGGTGCGATCCCCTACTACGTCCGCAGCGTCGAGGAGATCACCGGCTTCTTCGACGGCCTCACCCTCACCGACCCCGGCGTGACCCAGGTCACCCACTGGCGCCCGGACCCCACCACGGACACCACGGTCGCGGCCGACGCCTACGCCGGCGTGGCCCGCAAGCCCTGACCCCCGCCTTTCACCCCACCCGCACCCCACCCCGGGGTGCCCCGGACGGCCCTCCCCCAACCCGTCCGAGGCACCCCGGACGCTGCACAAATACCCGTTCATGCCGACCCCCACGAAGCTGGTAGGGTTCTACCCGTCGCCGCCACACAGCGGCCGACACGCCCCCGTAGCTCAGGGGATAGAGCAACGGCCTCCGGAGCCGTGTGCGCAGGTTCGAATCCTGCCGGGGGCACTCGTCGAGGATCAGCAGGAATCAAGTGCTGACCAGGGCGGATGCCGACATGAGAGAGCGGGAACCAGTCTCACTGGGTCCCGCTCTTTCTCATTGTTTCGCGTTGATCGCGATAGAGCTGCGCCAGACGTTCAGGGTGTCTTCTCCGCCCCAGCCCATCGTCTTCTCGATCTTCTTGTTGTCCTCCGCTTCGCTGTTGTCGATGAGCCCGGCGTAGTGGCGGTCGATGACCTCCGGGGACGTGCCCGCGCGGCGGGCCACCTTCGCGGTCGGGAGGCCGGGGGCCGGGCGTCCTGCCAGACGCGCCAGTAGCTGGAGGTGCCCACCAGGCCGCCCCGCTCGTTCTGGAACAGCCGACCGTCCGCCGCGGTGCCGAACTCCTTCACGTGCGCTCGGAGCATCGCCACGGGCGCGGGTGGGATCGGCACGGGGTGGTCGGCTTCGGGGTCCCGCATCTTCAGCTCCCGCTTGTCGTGCCGCTCGCAGTCCTCCAGGCGTAGCCCCACGACTTCCGCCGGGTGCATCGCGGCGTACAGGATGCAGCCGAAGAAGGCGACAGCCGTCAGGCTGTCACCGAAGCCCTCGCGAGGCGGCGGCGACATCCTGGCCCACGGCGACGAACCCACCCTGAGCAGCCCCCTGGTCGACGCCCTGACCCTCGCCGCCTGTACCCGCACCGAGGCGGCCGCCCACATCCGCCTGCTGGTCGCACGCAGGCCTCGACGGCGAGCTCCCCGTAGACACCCTCCGTCCCCGCCTCGGCCCCCCCCTGATCACGACCTTCGCGCCCGAGCACACCCAGGCCGTCATGTCGGTACTCGGCTGGCACCCCTCCGAGGTGACGGCCCTCCTCGCCGCCACGGCCCTGGGTGCCCGGGGCCTGTGCGAGGTCCGGGACGCCGGGCTCTCCGTCCCCTTGACCGGAGAAGGCCCCACGGTCCACCAGGTCGACCTGGGAGCAGCGTTCTCCGCCAACCGCCTGGCCCAGGACGTCGCCGACACGACCACGCTCGACAACGCCGAGGAACGCTGTCGCACCAACTGCGGCACGTCCGAGATCGACTACGAGCGGACCGAGGCGCAACGACTGAGCCGGCAACAGACGGGCCACGTCGTGCCGCGCGACCTTCTGGCCCGCATCAGGGACTTCGAGCAAGCTGCCCTCACCCGAGGAGTCACGCACACAACCGTCCGTCGGCTCACCGAGGGGCTGGGGCTCACCGGTGCGGCACTCCAGCACCTCACCCGACTCAACGCCGCGCGCGCCGACCGCCTCCCTGTACCTGTGTGGAAGCTTCAAGCCGGCAGCCGGCGGGGCTGCCTGACGCCCGTGCAAGCGATGAGTGACTGCGCGTCTTCCGAGAGGAAGAGCATGTAGACCCAATCGCCGTCTGACGACGTCACTCGTCCAAGCCTGACCGGCGGGCCGTACGCACTCAGCAGCTCTACGGCTTGCTCAAGGCCTCGTGTCTCCTGGCCCGTTCGCCTCGTGAGCCCAAGTCGGCGCCGGTAGATCTTGGCGAGCGACTCGGAGGGCATTGTCCCGTCCCAGACGATCCCCACGCCACCACTGAGCAAGGCGGCACGGGCCGAGGCCGTCACTTCGGAGCCGTCGCGCAGGAGGGCGGCTATCTGGTTTCTTTCCATGTCGGCGCTCCTGGATGAGACTGTGTTTCCTGCCGGGTGCTGATCATGGTTCCTGCCGGGTATTGATCATGTCCGCCCCTCAGGGAACAGTGCGTTCGGCTTGTGTGGGGTTGTGTGTTTCGTGATGGTGGGGTGATGTCTGCGTGAGTTTGTGCGTGGGGCGGGTTGAGGCGGCTCGGAGTTTTTTGTTTGTGCCTGGGGATCGGGCGGATCGGTTTGGCAAGGCCGTTGGCAGTGGTGCGGACGTGGTCATCCTTGACCTGGAGGACGCGGTCGCGGCGCCGGACAAGCTGCGCGCGCGGGACCATGTCGCCGCCTGGCTCGGTGCGGGCAACAGCGCCCTGGTCCGGATCAACGCGCCCGGTACGCCCTGGTGCGACGACGATCTCGCGATGGCGGCCGGGTGCGGCATGCCCGTGATGGTGCCCAAGGCCGAGGACCCCTCCGTACTCGCGGAACTGGCCTCCCGTACGGCCGGGGCCTCGCCCCTGATCCCGCTGGTCGAGACCGCGGCCGGGATCGAGCGCGCCGTCGAGGTGTGCGCCGCCCCGGGCGTGGTGCGTGTCGCCTTCGGCAACGCCGACCTCGCCGGGCAGCTCGGGGTCGCCCACGACGACCACCTGGCGCTCGCCTACTCCCGTTCCCGGCTCGTCTCGGCGTCGGCCGCGACGGGGCTGTGCTCTCCGGTCGACGGTGTGACGACCAGCGTGAAGGATCTCGACGCCCTCGCCGCCGACATCGACCACGGGCGTCGGCTCGGTTTCACCGGGAAGCTCTGCATCCACCCGGCGCAGGTGCCCGTCGTGGCCGAGCGGTTCGCGCCGACCGCGCGCGAACGGGAGTGGGCGCGGGCCGTCCTCGCCGCGGGCGACTCCGTCACCGTGGTGGACGGGCACATGGTCGACAAGCCCCTGCTGGAGCGCGCCCGTCGGATTCTCGACTCGGTAGAGGGCTGAGCGGCTTCGGCTCGGAGGAGCGGGGGAGGGGGCCGGGCCAGGCCTCCCTGGTGCTCCGGGGTGGTGGCGGCAGCCGTGCGGCGGTGATCCGGCGCGATCCGGCGCCGGGCGCATGAGGCCGACGCGAAGCCGGTGCGTACGCACTTCGTTGGCTCCGGACGGTTGCCGGGCGGCTACCGGGTGGTTGTGGGCAGCGGGGGAAAAACTATGCCGGATGGCCGCTTCGGCCCATCGACAGATGGCGTAAAAGCATTCGTCATACTTCATACATATGTATGAAGTAGGGGTGCAGGGGGTCTGCGAGAGTGCCACTCGCGGCAAGAAGCCGTATCGCCTTGGGGCCTGAGGGGGGCTTGGCAGGCGCTGTCCGGCCCGAGCGGGGCCTGCGCGGAAGCCGCGCGGGTGCCCACGCTCGTCGTGCGCGCCGCGCCGCTGCTGTCGAATCGGCTCAAGGCGTGTGCCCGGAAAGGCGGTTGCCCGGGATGCCCGACAAGGCGGTTGCCCGGGCGGGGGCATCTCTCGAGGTTTTCCGGTCGGCTGCCCGCGTGGACGCCGACCGTCTGCGAATGAGGAGGAACGTGCGTGACGGATTCGCTTCAGGAGGCCGGTGTGGTTGAGGAGTCGGATGAGAACAGGACACGGAAGAACGGCCTGTACGGGGACGTGAGCACCGAGCTCGCCGAGAACATGAAGCAGGGCTGGGCGGACACCGAGCGCAGCGGCCTGGAGCCCATCGCGCAGGCGGCGCACACCGCGCGCCGCCGGGCGGCGCTCTCCGCCCAGTTCCCCGGCGAGCTCCTGGTGATCCCCGCCGGCAACCCGAAGGTCCGCTCCAACGACACGGACTACCCGTTCCGGCCGTCCTCCGACTACGTCTACCTGACGGGTGACCAGTCGCAGGACGCCGTGCTGGTCCTGGAGCCCGGTCAGGACGGCGCGCACCAGGCGATCGCCTACCTGCTCCCGCGCTCCGACCGGGAGTCCGGCGAGTTCTGGCTCGACTACCACGGTGAGCTCTGGGACGGCCGTCGCAACAGCCTCACCGAGAACGAGCAGCTCCTCGGCCTGCCCTGCCGCGACGTCCGCACGCTGACCGAGCGCCTCGCCGCGGCCACCGGCCCGATCCGGCTGCTGCGCGGCTACGACGCGGACGTCGACGCCGCCCTGCACGACAAGGTGACCGCCGAGCGCGACATCGAGTTCCGTGTCGCGCTGTCCGAGATGCGGCTGGTCAAGGACGAGTGGGAGATCGCCGACCTGCGCCACGCCTGCCAGGCCACCGCGCGCGGCTTCGAGGACGTGGTGCGCGTCCTCGGCACGGACACGCCGACCCTGGAGCGGGCCATCGAGGGCACGTTCTGGATGCGCGCGCGGATCGAGGGCAACGACGTCGGCTACGCGTCGGTCTGCGCCGCCGGACCGCACGCCACCACCCTGCACTGGGTCCGCAACGACGGCGAGACCAGGCCGGGCGACCTGCTCCTGCTCGACGCCGGAGTGGAGAGCCGCAACCTCTACACCGCCGACGTCACCCGCACCCTGCCGGTCGACGGCCGCTTCACGCCGGTCCAGCGCAAGGTGTACGACGCGGTGTACGCGGCGCAGTCCGCCGGTATCGCCGCGGTCAAGCCCGGCGCCAACTACCGGGACTTCCACGACGCGGCCCAGCGGGTGCTGACCGAGCACCTGGCCGCCTGGGGCCTGTTCGGCGACCGGTCGGCGGACGAGGCGTACGAGCTCGGGCTCTTCCGCCGCTGGACGCTGGCCGGCACGGGCCACATGATCGGCCTGGACGTCCACGACTGCGCGAAGGCCCGCACCGAGCTGTACGTGGACGGCACGCTGGAGGCGGGCATGGTGCTCACCGTCGAGCCCGGCCTGTACTTCCAGTCGGACGATCTGACCGTGCCCGAGGAGTTCCGCGGCATCGGCATCCGGATCGAGGACGACATCCTGGTCACCGAGGAGGGCAACGAGAACCTCTCGGCCGACCTTCCCCGGGCCGCCGACGAGGTGGAGACCTGGATGGCCCGGCTGCGCGGCTGACGGCTGACGGCTGCCGCCGCGGCCGACGGGGCCGCGGCGGACAGGCGAGTGCTCAGTGGGCAGGGCACCACACGACCAGTGGAGCAGAGCACCACACAACGGGGAGGCATGCGATGGAACGGCAGGACGGCTCGCGCGGGACGCGGAGTCACGATCGTCGAGTACCGGCCGCGGTGGCCGAGGTCTTCAGGCACGGGTGGGCGGACACGGACCGGAGGCTTTTGCCCGTCTCCGGAGCCGCGTGCGCGGCCAAGCGGCGCGCGGCGGTGTCCGAGCGGTTCCCCGGGGAGCGGATCGTCGTCCCGTCGGGCGGACTCAAGGTGCGCAGCAACGACTTCGACTACGCCTTCCGGCCGCACTCCGCGTTCATCCATCTCACCGCCGAGCAGGGGACGCAGGCGGTGCCGGACAGCGTGCTCGTCTTCGAGCCCACCGGCACCGGCCACGAGGTCACCCTGTTCACCCGCCCGCGGTCCCCGCGTGACGCCGGTCCGTACGGGGCGGAGTTCTACAGCGACCGGCAGCACGGCGAGTTCTGGGTCGGCCGCCGTCGGACCCTGTCCGAGACCGCCGACGCCCTCGGCGTCGAGGCGGCCGCCCGGGACGACCTGGAGCGGGCACTCGGCGGCGACGTCCCGACCCGGGTGGTGCGCGGCGAGGACGCCCTCGTCGACTCGCTGATACCGCCGACCGCACCGGCCGACGCCGAACTGCTCGCCTTCCTCTCGGAGCTGCGGCTCGTCAAGGACGCGTGGGAGGTCGAGCAACTGCGCGCCGCCGTGGGGCACACGGTCGCCGGTTTCCACGACGTCGCCGGGGAGCTGCCCCACGCCACCCGCCTCGCGCGGGGCGAGCGCTGGATCGAGGGCACCTTCAACCGGCGTGCCCGCCTGGAGGGTTACGGCCTGGGGTTCGAGACCATCGCGGCGGCCGGAGCGCACGCGTGCGTGCTGCACTGGATGCACAACGACGGCCCGGTGCGGGAGGGCGAGCTGCTCCTGCTGGACGCGGGCGTCGAGGCCGACTCGTTCTACACCGGGGACGTCACCCGCACGCTGCCGATCGGCGGCCGCTTCACCGATGTCCAGCGCCGCGTCTACGACCTGGTGTTCGCCGCCCAGTCGGCGGGCATCGCCGCGCTGCGGCCCGGCGCACCGTACGGCGCCTTCCACGACGCCGCGACCCGCGTCATCGCCGAGGGGCTCGATGCCTGGGGCCTTCGGCCCGGCGGCACGGCGGTCCCGCACGAGTCCGCCCTGTACCGCAGGTACACCGTCTGCGGTACGGGCCACATGCTCGGCCTCGACTGCCACGACTGCGCCGCCGCCCGCAGCGAGACGTACGCGGGCGGCGTCCTCGAGGAGGGCCATGTGCTCACCGTCGAGCCCGGCCTCTACTTCCAGCCCGACGACCTGACGATCCCCGAGGAACTGCGCGGCATCGGCGTGCGGATCGAGGACGACTTCGTCATCACGGCCGACGGCGCCCTGTGCCTGTCCTCCGGTCTGCCGCGCGCCGCGGACGAGGTCGAGGCGTGGCTGGACGCGGTGCGGTGAGGACACCGGTGAGGGCGCGCCGCCCCCTGGTCGACCAGGTCTCCGGCGAGCTGCGGCAGGCCGGTGCGGTGGCGGTCGTCGGGCCCACCGGGTTCGGCAAGTCCGCGGTCCTTGACGCGGTGTGCACGGGGTGGCGGTCCTCCGGGGACCCCGTGGTCAGGCTCAGCTCGGCGCCCGCCGACGCCCACCTGCCGTACGTACCCCTGGTGGACCTGTTCACCGTGTGCCCGCCGGACGTCAGCCGCGAACTGTCGGACGTCCAGCGGTCCACGATCGACTGGGTGCTGCGCCGCGTCACCGGGCCCGAGCCCGACCCCGCGATCCTGCGCGTCACCGTCCTGTCGTGCCTGCAGAGGTGGGGGAGCAGGGCCAGACTGCTGCTGGCCGCCGACGACATGCACTGGTGGGGCCCGGACAGCCTGGACGTCTTCGGCTTCGCGGCCCGCCGCAGCCGAGGCAGCGTGTCGCTGCTCGCGGCGCTGCGGCCCGACGGCCCGCTGCCGCACGACGTCCTCGGCGGCGACGCGGTGGAGATCGCCGTCCCCACGCTCAGCCCGCAGGAGTCGGCGGCCGTCGTACGGTCCTACGGCATCCCCCTGCGGACCGCCGGGCGCATCCACACCGCGACGGGCGGCAACCCCCGCCTGGTCTCGGACATCGCCGCCGGACTGGCCCGTGCCGGAGCCACGGCCGTCCTGGACGCCCAGCCGCTGGCCCTGCACGTGCGCAAGGCACTGAGGGCCTGGCTCGCGGGCCTTGCCGCCCCCGTGCACTGGGTGCTGCTCCTCGCGGCGCTGGCAGCCGATCCGTCGGTCGACGCCGTCCGCCGCGCCGCGGGCCCGTCCGCCGACGCGGCCCTCGCCGACGCCGAGGCCGTGGGCCTGATCCGGGTGGCGGGCACGGTGCGCTTCCCCGCCCCGGTCGTACGGGAGGGCATCCTCGCCGAGGCCAGCGGCGAGGCGGTGCGCCAGGCACATCTCGCCCTGGCCGCCGCCGCGTCCGAGGACGACGACCGGGTCTGGCACGAGGCGTCCGCCCTGACCCCGGCCGAACTCCCGGCACGGCTGGTCCCCGCCCTCGCCGACGCCGCCACCGCCGCGCGGGCGAGCGGCGACCACACCCGGGCCGCCGAGTTCGGCCTCCTCGCGGGCGGCCGACCCGACAGCTCCCGGCACGACCTGCTGGTCGCGGCCGCCCGGGACGCCGAGACGGCCGGACGCCTCGACCTCGCCTGCACCGCGCTGGAGCAACTGGACCGCGGCCGGGCCGCGCCCGCGGCCCGCGCCCAGGCGCGGCTCGCCGTCGTCGACGCCGCAAGCCGGGGCGCCGCCCTGGTCGAGCACGTGGCGGCGCAGGCCCTGGCCGACGCCACGGCCGCCGACGAGCCGACGCTGGTCTCGGCGGCGCATCTGCGGCTCGCCCGGGGCCTGCAGCTCCACCGGGGCTGCCATGCCGAGGCGCTGGCGCACGCCCGGTCGGCCGCCGAACGGGCCGGTGACGTCGCGACCCACGCCTCGGCGCTGGCCCTGATCGCCCAGATCGAGCAGGGCCGCGGCGCTCCGGGCCACGCCGCGACGCTCCGGCGTGCCCTGGCCGCGGGCACGGCGGCCGGGTCCGGCCGGATCCCCGCGGAGCCGCGCCGCATCGCCGTCGGATTCGCCCTGCTGGAGGACCGGCTGGACGAGGCCGGGCGGCTCCTCGACGAGATGCGCCCGCCGGACTGCCCCGCCGACCGGCTGTGGCTGCTCGGCAGCGCCGTCCGGATCCACGCGCACCGCGGCGAGGGCCCGATCGCCCGCGATGAGGCCCACCGGCTCCTCGCGCTCACCCGTGACCTGGGCGCCTCGCCCGGCCCGCCGTGGTACGCGGCGGCGGTCGCCGAACTCGCGGGCGGCACCCTGGAGCAGGCGCTCGCCTACGCCGACCTCGGCCTGACCGCTTCGCAGGAGGACCGGGACACCGTCTTCGCGGCGCACTGCCTGCACCTGTCCGGCATGACGCGGCTGCTGCTGCGGGAGACCGACGGAGCCCTCGCGGATCTGCTCAGGGTCCGGGACCTGGTGCAGGACCTGGGCATAGCGGACCCCGCGGAGGTCCGCTACGAAGCCGACCTCGCCGAGGCGCTGGTCGCCGCCGGTGACCTGCCGGCCGCCCTGCGGACCATCACCGACGCCCGGCGCCGGGCCGAGGAGCTAGGCCGACGCGGGGTGCTCGCCTCGCTCGACCGGGCCGAGGCGCTGTACCGCACGGCGAAGGGCGAGTTCGGTCCGGCCGAGGACCTGCTCGACCGCGCCCTGTGCACCTTCGACCGGCTCGGATACCCCTTGCAGTGCGGCCGGGTGCTCCTCGCGCACGCGTCCGTGGAGCAGCGCCGCAGGCGCCCGGCCCGGGCCAGGGAACTGCAGGCGGCGGCCGACGCGGTGTTCCTCAGGGCCGGCGCGCCCCTGTGGGAGCCCGCCCGGCCGGAGCGGACGCGGGCACGTGCCTGGCCCGCCGGTCTGACGGACGCCGAGCGGCGGATCGCCGAACTGGTCACCGAAGGGCACGGCAACCGCGACATCGCGGCCGCCCTCTACGTCAGCGTCAAGACCGTGGAGGCGGCCCTCACCCGGATCTACCGCAAGCTGGAGGTGCGGTCACGGGTCCAGCTGATGGCGCTCGTCCAGAAGGACGCCCACCCCGCGCACCGGTGAAAGGACGCTTGCCCCCGCGCCGGTGAAGGGACGCTCGGCCGCACGCCGGTGAAGGGACGCTCGGCCGCGCGCCGATGAGCGTCCCTTCACCGGCGCGCGGACTCAGTCGGCGCTCCAGCCGACGGAGCTCAGGATGCTGGAGCCCGCCGTCCCCGGTGCCGCGCCGCCCGGGGCGGGTACGTCGTGGCGCACCACGCACCCGGTCATGCGTCCGCCCATGAACAGGGGGCCGAACACCGCGCGCGTGCCGATGCCGAGGGGCTCGCCCCGGTCGCAGTCGAGGACGTTGGCGTGGACCTCGGTGCTGTGGACGGCCTCCTGGGCTATCCAGGTACCGGCCTCGCGGCCCTTGGCGATGACGTCCTCCCAGACGGCCGCGTCGGTCACGGAGCCGATGTGGACGTCGAAGTTCTGGTCCCCGTCGGAGCGCTTCAGGACGAAGTCCGCCCGCCGCTCCCGCAGCAGGTCCGCCAACTTCCAGGTCGCGCCCCGGAATTCGACGGTCTCCTCCCGGATCGAGCGCGACCAGGGGATGTAGCGCTCCACGAACGCGCGGTCCCGGTCGGTCATCCAGTCCTGCCCCGCGGACAGCAGGGCGAAGAGCTGCTTGTTGGCCGCCAGGTAGGAACTCTGCGGCGTCAGCACCGCGGAGCCGCACTTCCTGATCGTGAGCAGCGGGTCGATCTCCCGGCCCGCGTCGATCCACTCCTGCGGCACGGTCCGCTCCAGGACCAGCGGGAACGCGTCCGCGCGGGAGCCGAGAGCCTCGATGAACTCGTCCGTTTCGAAGTACTCCGCCCGGATGCCCGCCTTCCGCAGGGCGTCGGCCTCGATCTCGTAGTACCTCCGGCTGCCCCCGGAGTCGGAGAGGAAGACGTCGGGGAGATAGCCGACGAGCGCCACGTACGGGTCGAGGCCGAGGTCGTCGATGACGGTGCGCAGCAGGTCGCTGCGGGTCTTGAGGGGGTCGGCGAGCGTCAGGGCGCTCAGGGTGTCCTCGGGCAGCAGCTGCCGCCACAGCTCGTTGAGGAGGTGGGCGTAGACCTGACCGCCGGTGGAGGAGCAGAAGTTGAACTCGATGAACTTCCATCCGGAGTCGGTGAGGATCACGTCCGGTCGGCCCATGACCGTCGCGTAGGCGTTCTCGAACTCCTCGTCCCCGTAGAACTCCGTCAGCCGCTCGTCGAGGCCGAGGGCCCGGTGCCGGGACACGCAGTCGTCGCCGAGGCCGCGCACCGCCCGCCGCAGCAGGTCGGCCAAGTGCGTGGTCGCGCGCTCCAGTTCGGCGCCCCGGGCCGCGGGCAGGACGACGGGCCCCGCCGGGGCGATCCGGTCGAACCAGAAGGTCCTGAAGCCCCGGAACTGGTGGTCGAAGGCGTTGAGGAGCCGACGGGGGTCCGTCACATGAGGCCCCCGCGCGGCCGTCACCCGCGTGGTCGTCGAGGTGTCTTCCATGTCTTTCCACTCCTGCTAGAGGGCTGGTGCGGCGGCCGACTCATGCCAGTACGGGGCGGACGTCCCGTCGGCCGAACTCGGCCTCCAGGGCGAGGCCGGCCCGGAACAGGCTCGCCTCGCCGAACGCGGGCCCCACGAGCTGCACACCGATGGGCAGGCCGTTTCCGGCGAAGCCGAGAGGCAGCGACATGGCCGGGTGCCCGGTGACACCGAACGGGATGGTCTGCATGTCGTTGGCCAGCTTCGGCGGCGGCCAGTCGGTGCCGAAGGCGTCGAACCGGGCCGCGGTGGTCTGGCCGCACGCCGTGATCAGCAGGTCGTGGGAGGCGAAGACCCGCCGGTCGAGCGCCGCCCCGAGGCGTTGGCGCATCCGGCGCGCCCGCTGGAGGTCGTCCGCGCCGACTCCCGCGCCGGGCATGAGCTTCTGGTAGGTGAAGCGGCCGAAGGACCGCGGCGCGCGGCGCAGGTTCTCCTCGTGCGCGGCGAACCCCTCCGCCATCAGGATGACCCGGCCGCAGGCGTCGAACAGCTCGTACGGCGGCAGTTCGCACTCCTCGACGATCGCGCCGAGCCGGTCGAGATGGGCCAGGGCCCGGTCGATGCTCTCGGTGATCTCCGGCAGGGTCCCCGGGTCCGAGGCGTACCAGGCCTTCGAGTACGCCACCCGCAGCCCGCGGACGTCCCCGGTCAGCGAGGTGAGGAAGTCGGGCGCCGGTGCCCCGTGGGTGCGGGGGTCCCGGGGGTCGGGGCCCGCGACCACCTGGAGCGCGGCGGCGGCGTCGGCCACCGTCCAGGCCAGGGGACCGAAGTGGTCCATGGTGGGCGCCAGCGGGGTGGCCCCGTGGCCGGAGACGCTGCCGTAGGTCGGCTTGAGGCCGACGGCCCCGCAGTGGAACGCGGGACCGCGCAGCGATCCGGCGGTGTCGGAGCCGAGGGCGACGCGCAGGAAACCGGCCGCCACCGCGGCGCCCGCTCCTGACGAGGAGCCGCTGGGGATGTGCTCGCGGTGCCAGGGGTTGCCCGCCGGCGGGAAGGGCAGGTCCGTGCTCGGACCGCCGAACGCGAACTCGTAGGTGGCCAGTTTGCCGAGGAGCACCGCGCCGCCGGCCCGCAGCCGGGCCTCCACGGCGCTGTCCTCTGCGGCGACGTCGGTGAGGGTCAGCCGCGAGTGGTTGGTGGTGGGCAGCCCCTCCGCGTCGAGGATGTCCTTCAGGGCGTACGGGATGCCGTGCAGCGGGCCGCGGTCGACGCCGTCGCGCAGCTCCCGGTCCGCCTGCGCCGCGCGCCGCAGCGCGAGGTCACGGGTGACCAGGACGAACGAGTGCAGCTCGGCGTCGTGCGCGTCGATCAGGCCCAGGGCGTGCTCCGTCAGCTCCACCGAGGTGAGGGTGCCGGCGCGCAGCCGCGCACCGGCCTCCGCGACGGACAGCCCCGACAGCCCCGACAGCTCGGGCGGTTCGGGTCGTTCGGACGGGGCGCCCGGCCGGGCGAGGCCGAAGTCAGACATCGGTGATCTCCACTTCCCGCAGCAGTCGGCTCATCGCGCGCAGCGAGCGGTGTCCGGCCAGGACCCCGGGCGCCAGGTCCGGCGGCATCTCGATGCCGCGGCGGGCGAGGGCCGCGGCGAACTCCCGGTCGACGGCCGCGGTCTCGGGGTCCCCACCGCCGTGCGAGCCGGTGGTCTCCTCCGTGCCGACGTGTGTCACGTACGGTCTTCCCTTCGATCCGGTCGATCCGGTCAGTGGTGCGGCTGTGCCACCAGATGGGCACAGGTGATGAGGTCCAGTGAGGCGTGCCCGGTGGAGCTGAAGACGGTCGGGCGGCCGTCGAGTCCGGGGTGCGAACCGGTCTCCAGGGCTTCCAGGTCGATCGCGGTGCGATGGATCTCGCCCGCCTCGGCGACGGCGATCTCGATGTCCTCGACGACGAGCGTGGCGGCGGCCAGGAGCGGGCGGGACAGCTCCCGCGACTCGGTGGTGTGCGCGCCCATGCAGTTGATGTGCACGTGCTCCGGCAGGTCGGCGGCGATCGGCAGCGGCCGTACGGAGGCCGTCGCCGTCGAGATGATGTCCGCGCCCGCCGTGGCCTCCGCGGCCGACGCGCGGACCAGGGCGCGCACGCCCGGGTCCGCGCGCCGGATGCGCTCGCACAGGATCTCGGCGTGCTCGGGGGTGCGGGAGTGGACCCGCACCTCCGTGATCGGGCGCACCGCCGTCACACCGAGGTACTGCTGCCAGGCCTGCACCCCCGACCCGACGATCCCGAGCACGGCGGCGTCCCGGGCCGCGCACCGGTCGGTGACCAGCGCCGTCACGGCCGCGCACTTGAGGTTGGTGACGGCCGCGCCGTCCAGGACCCCGAGGAGTTCCCCGGTCGTGGTGGAGAACACCGGGACCACGGACGTCACGGTCGGGCCCGGGCCGTCGGTGATGGTCGCGGTCTTGTTGACGCACAGCCCGTGATCGGCGCTGACGGCGGGCATGGACAGGAACCTGGCGCCGTGACCGCCGTCGACGACCTGCCGCAGCGGTACGGTCATCCGCCGCACCGCGCCGCTGCGCAGGCTCTCGCGCATCAGCGCGGCGACGGCCGCGACGTCGGACACGCCGTGCTCGGCGCAGGCGCGGATCATGCGAGGTCCGCCAGTACGTCGAGGAGGTCCGCCGCGAAACGCTCGGTCAGCTCCGTCGACATGTCGCCGCGCAGCATCATCCGTACGCCCGCCTGGCCCTGCGCCACGATCGGGAAGAACATGGCGGAGCAGTAGTAGCCGCGCCGGTAGAGCTCGGTCGAAAGGCGCACCGCCCGGTCGTTGTCGCCGACGGTGACGAACTTGATGTGCGATCCGGCGCCCCGCAGGCCGTGGTCGCGCAGCCGCTCGTCGAAGACGGCGATGTTCGAGGCCAATTGCCGCTGCCGCAGGCCGAGTTCCGGACTCCGGTGGACCTCGAGGGCCCCCAGGGTGGTGCCGACCGCGGCGGTCCGCAGCCCCTGGGACCAGGCCAGCGGCCCGGACCGGTAGAGGAACTCGAACACGTCGCGGTCGCCGACCATCGCGATGCCGCCGGTGCTGCCGAACGCCTTGGCGATCGAGGCGACGACGATCGTACGGGCGCCGAGGGTGTCGAAGACGGTGCGCGCGTACCCCTCGCCGCGCTCGCCCACGGCCGACAGCGCGTGCGAGTCGTCGAGGTAGACGAACATGCCGTAACGGTCCTGGAGGTCCTTGATGCCCTTCAGGTCCGCCTGCCCGCCGGTCGAGTAGACGCCTTCGGCGACGTAGGCCACCCGCGGGTACCGCTTGCAGATGTCCTCCAGGTACTGCATGTCGTTGTGCGGACAGGTCAGCACCAGCGTCTCGTCGGCGAGGACGGGCTTGAGGAAGTTCATGGAGAAGTGCGCGAACCGGTCGAAGACCACGACGAGGGGCTCGCCGTCGGTCAGGTGCCCGGAGGCGAGCAGCGGCAGGATCGCCGAGCTGAGCACTCCGCAGGACACCGACGGCAGCACATGGGCGCCGAAGTGCGCGGAGAGCTCCTCCTCCAGCCGCTCCATGATGCCGAGCCGGATCCGGAACTCGCCCATGGAGAGACCGGTGATCCGCTCCTGCTCCAGTGCCGCGCGCCCGGCCTCGACCACCGTGGGGTGGCTGTTGAGACCCAGGTACGAGCAGGACGAGAGGTTGGCGAACTCGTGCCCGGTGCGGATGTCGCGCAGCCGGTTCTGGCCGTCGACGGCCTCGACCACGAGGCCGAGCATCCCGTGCTCGCGGGACAGGCCCCACGCGGCCTCGCTCGCGGGCACCATCTTGCGGTTGTTGCGGTACCGGTGGGGCCCGGTGATGTCCTCGGTCATCCCGTACCCGCCGCCTGGGCGTGGAGCCAGCCGCCGAGCCTGCTCACGGCCTCGCGGGCCTTGGCGAGGCGCGAGTGGTGCAGGTGCCAGACGTGCACCATGCCGGGCCAGACCTCCAGCACACCGGTGCCGCCCGCCTCGCGCAGACCGGCCGCGAACCGCTCCGCGTCGCTGCGCAGGATCTCCCGGCTGCCCACCTGGAGCAGCACCGGGGGCAGCCCCGCGAGGTCCCCGAACAGCGGGGAGACGTACGGGAGCGTGGGCGCGGTGCCCGCCAGGTACGACGCCGACACCAGGTCCACGACCGACTTGCTGACCATGGGGTCCTCGTGTTCCAGGGTGCGGTAGCTCTCCCCGCTGCCCGTGAGGTCGGTCCACGGCGAGACGCAGGCCGCGGCGGCCGGTAGCGGCAGCCCCGAGTCCCGCAGCTTCAGGAGCGTCGTGAGCACGAGCCCGCCGCCCGCCGAGTCGCCCGCGAGGACCACGTCGGAGGCCGCGGTCCCGTCGGCGAGCAGGCTCCGGTACGCGGCCACGGCGTCGTCGAGCGCCGCCGGGTAGGGGTGCTCGGGGGCGCGCCGGTAGTCCACGAAGAACATCCGGCAGCGGGCCGCGCGGGCGATCTCCCCGACCATGTGGCCGTGGCTGCGCAGCGAGCCGTACACGTATCCGCCGCCGTGCAGATAGATCCCGGTCAGGGAGCCGTCCGTGTCCGGCGGGGTCAGCAGGTGGCCGCCCTCGCGCTGTTCGACCTTGATGTCGTCGGCGATCGGCACGCCCCATGCGTCGTAGAACAGCCGGGCGTCGTCGATGTCCTGCGGCCACTCGTCGGCGGCGAGGGTCACAAGGAGCGTGTCGAGCTCCTCGTGGTCGCTCCCTGACATGGCCGGGACGCGGTATTCCATGGGCGCCGTCACTGGTTCGTCCCGGCGGCGGCGACCCCGCGGTGGTAGCGCTGGCGCGCGGCCTCGTCCGGCACCTGGAGGCTGGGCTGCGGTATCTCCAGGCGGTAGTGCCGGTACCACTTGGCCAGCTCGACACCCTCGGCGAACTGGTACTCCAGGTGCCGGATCGGGCGGCGCGAGGGCAGGTTCGGGTCGGCGGGGCGGGGCTCGGAGCCGGCGTGCGCGTGGCCGCCGTCCACCTCGTTGAGCAGGACGACCATGACCAGGTCGGCGGACAGGTCGGCGTCCACGGCGGCGGCGTACCCGGCGAGGACCGGCTCGGTGTGCTCCTCCTTGACCGCGACGTTGTAGCTGTGCGGCATCAGTTCGAGCAGATCGGCGGGGGCCACCCCCGTGTCCTTGCAGTAGGCGCGGGTGTCGCAGACCATCGGGGTGCCGCCCGCGATGTTGGTGTTGGGGCCGTAGATGTTCCCGATGAACGGGGTGGCGGCGTCGAAGTGCACGCACTTGGTCGTCAGGAACTCGCGCTCGGTGGTGTGGTCGCCGTTGGGCGTGAAGTGCGTGTTCTTGTTGTAGCCGTCGACGTCCATGCCGGCGATGCGGTCGTAGTCCATCGCGACGGGGCTGAACCGGGAGACGTCGACGCGCTCGCCGAAGCCGCGGAACAGCGACTCCAGGTAGTCGCGGCCGACCGCGGCGTCCTGCTCCTTGTGGACGTCGAGGCCGTGGTGCGCCAGCGTCTTGGCGACGCCGTGGCAGACGGCGACGCCGTCGCCCTCGGCGACGAGCCGCACCAGTTCGAGGACGAGTTCGTCCCCGACGGCCTGGAGCCGTCCTTCGGTCAGCTCGGTGCGGTAGGCGGAGACGTCGATGACCGTGTGCTGCGGAAGCTTCTTCACTGGGATCCCCCGGTTACTTGGCGCTGGTGTGCTGCGCGGATTCGGTTGTGGGTGCGTGGAGTTGGAGCATGCGCTGGGCCCGCAGCACGAACGGCGGGGCGAGCACGCGGTCCTCCTCGACCGCGAAGCCGTAGGGCGTGGAGTGGTAGTCCTCGACCACGCTGCGGTACTCGGCGAGCTCGTCCGGGCCGACGGTGAACGTCTCGGCGACGACGTCGACCTGCCGGGGGTGGATGACCGCCTTGCCGGTGAATCCGGCGTCCCGGGCCGCCCGGCACTGCGCCGCGACGACGTCGAGGTCGTGCAGCTCGAACGAGTTGGTGTCGATGGCGGGCACGCGGTACTTGGCCGCCGCGGTGCAGAGCCGGGCCCGCGCGTGGTCGAGGTAGAACGCGTTCTCGGCGTACAGCTCGGCCGTCAGGTCCGCCTGGCCGAAGCACAGGCCGTCGCTGACCGCGGCGATGTCGGTGGCGTTCTCGACGGCGTCGACGGTTTCGATGAAGCTGCAGATCTGCGGCGGCTTCGAGGTGTGCGAGAGCAGCGACCGGTAGATGGCCACGTCGCCGGGGCCGGAGATCTTGGGGATGAAGACCACGTCGATCGGTACGCCGCCGATGGTGGCGTCCATCTCGATCAGCGCCCGCAGGTCCTCCAGGCCGTCGGGCGTCGCGATGGTGTTCACCCGCAGGCCGAGCGCGGGCAGACCGGCGCCGGTGAGATCCGCCTGCGCCAGCAGGGCGCGGGCCTCGGCCTTCCTGGCCGGGTGGACGGAGTCCTCCAGGTCGAGGACCAGCATGTCGGCGCGGACCCGGCCGGGCCGGGCGACCGAGGCGAGGAGCAGCGCCGGGGTGTAGAGCAGGCTCGCGTACGACTTCATCGCGCGTCGTCCCTTCCGAACAGCAGGTTCATCTTCTGGAGGGAGAAGTCCTCGTAGCGGATCGGCTCGTACTTCACGGGGCGGTCCGCCGCGAACTTGGGGAAGCACTCGATGACGGTGTCGTCGTTGGCCAGCTTGAAGAACACGATGGACTGCCGCTGCCGGTCGGCGAGCCGGACCCGGTGCGGCGTCGAGACGTACTCGTCGTTCGACCAACGGGCCATCAGGTCGCCGATGTTGACGATGAAGCTGTCGCGTTCCTGGACGTCGATGTCCAGCCAGCGGCCGGAGCGGTCCTGGAGCTGGAGGCCCGGGCCGTCCTGGGTGAGCAGCGTGATCAGGGTGCCGTCCGTGTGCTGTCCCATGCCCTGGTCGTTCAGGAACTCGGGGGCGACGCCGGGGTAGAGGTGCGAGCGCAGCGAGTCGTTGGAGGTGTTCGTGCGGGTGGCGAAGAAGTCCCGGGGCAGGTCGAGGGCGAGGGCCAGCAGCTCGGCGATCCGGCCCGCCACGGTCTCGCAGGCGGCGAAGTACCGCTTCAGGGCCGTGCGCAGCTGGGTGCCCAACTCGTCCTCGGGGAAAGGGAGTTCCTCGTCGTCGCGCAGGATGAGGCGTCCGGCGCTGAACTTCTCGACGTAGTCCGACGGCATCCCCGGCTTGCCGGTGTAGGCGTAGGCGTTCTCCGACAGCAGGGCGCTGTAGCCGTACGGGCTGTAGTCGTTGTCGCCACGTGCGGTGGAGGTGCGCATCGGGAACTCGCGCTTGTGCTCGAGCGGCAGGCGGAAGAAGCGCAGTGAGGTGTCGTAGGCGTCGTCGAAGACCTCGGGGGCGATGCCGTGGCCGCGTACGACGAAGAACCCGGTCTGGCGGCAGGCGTCGGAGATCTCCTCCGCGGTCTTGTGCTCGAGGTCGGGACGCTCCGGGTCCAGGTCGATGACCGGAATCATTGGTCTGCTTCCTGCTTGGGGACGAGGATCGTCCGCTCGAATTCGATCACCGTCACGTCGTCCTGGTTCCGGCCGATGGTGTGGACGGTCACGATGCCCTGGTCGGGCCGGGTGGCGGAGGGGCGCCGCGAGACGATGCGGGTCTGCGCGTAGAGCGTGTCGCCCACGAACACCGGGGCGGTCAGGCGCACTTTGTCCCAGCCGAGGTTGGCGACGCACTTGGCGCTGATGGTGGAGACGGTCATCCCGTTGACGATCCCGAAGGTGACCAGACTGGAGACGACGATCTTGCCGAACTGGGTCTGCTCGGCGTAGGCGGCGTCGATGTGCAGCGGGTGCTGGTTGAGGCAGAGCAGGGAGCTCCACACGTTGTCGGTCATGGTGATCGTCCGGCCCGGCCGGTGTTCGACGACCACGTCGGGGACGTAGTCCTCGTAGACCATTCCGTTGTCTTCCCGGTAGATACCGGGACTGATCGTGCGGAAAGAGTTGCTCTTCACTGGTCTCCTTCGTGCATGCCGGCCCGGCGCAGGGCCGAGCGGGCCGATCTGTGTGCCGCGTCGGCGGCGGTGGCTGCCCGGCCGAGTCCCCAGACGGTGCGGCCGTCCGCGTCCAGTGCCACGCAGCAGGTCACCGGTGCGCCGGACGTCGCCGCCCCGCTGAACTGGGGCTCGGTGAACGCGACACCGTGCGCGGCGGCGAGCCGGGCGACGACCTCGGTGCCGTCGGTGCCGTCGGTGCCGTCGGGCAGGGCGGGCGAGTCGTCGAGGCAGTAGGTCTCCTGGAGCAGCTGCCAGATCTCCGGCGGCTCCAGTTCGCGCCCCATGGTGTCGGCGGCGGACTGGACCACGGCCGCGAAGTCCCGGCGCAGTTCCGTCGGCAGGTCGACGCCCCAGCCCGCCTTCAGCACATAGGCGATGCCGCCCTTGCCCGACTGGCCGTTGACACGGATGATCGCCTGGTAGTCGCGGCCGACGTCCTTCGGGTCGATGGGCAGGTAGGGGACCTGCCAGGGCATGTCGCCGACGTCCTTGCCCTCCCGCTCGGCCTGCTCGGCCAGCGCGGCCAGGCCCTTGGCGATGGCGTCCTGGTGGGTGCCGGAGAAGGCGGTGTACACCAGGTCGCCCGCGTAGGGGTGGCGGGGGTGCACCGGCAGCCGGTTGCACTCCTCGACGATCCGGCGGACGGAGTCGATGTCGGAGATGTCCAGCTGGGGGTCGACTCCGCTGCTGAACAGGTTGAGCGCGAGCGTCACCAGGCAGACGTTCCCGGTGCGTTCGCCGTTGCCGAACAGGGTGCCCTCGACGCGGTCGGCCCCGGCGAGCACGGCCAGTTCCGCCGACGCGACGGCGGTGCCCCGGTCGTTGTGCGGGTGGACGGACAGGATGATCGAGTCGCGCCGGTCGAGGTTGCGGTGCATCCACTCCACCTGGTCGGCGAAGACGTGGGGGGAGTGGGTCTCCACGGTGGTCGGGAGGTTCAGGACGAGCGGCCGGTCGGGCGTGGCGTCGACGACCTCCGCGACCCGGTTCGCGATCTCCAGGGCGAGCTCGGGCTCGGTCAGGTTGAAGGTCTCCGGCGAGTACTCGAACCGGATGTCGGTCCCGGGCTCGCGCTCCGCCAGACGCACCAGGTCCTTGGCGCCGTCGACGGCCATGCGCAGGACCTCGCCGGGCGACATGCCGAACACGACCTCGCGCCACAGGCAGGCCGTCGCGTGGCACAAATGCACCACGGCGCGCTCGGCTCCGCGAATCGCCTCGAAGGTCCGCTCTATGAGTTCCGTACGTGCCGGTGTGAAAACCGATACCGTCACGTCGTCCGGGATTTCTTGCTTGACGACGAGTTCGCGGACGAAATCAAAATCGTGCGCGCTTGCCGCCGGGTATCCGATTTCTATGTCCTTGAAACCGGTCGCCACCAGCAGGTCGAACATCCGCCGCTTGCGGTGGGTGTCCATGGGGTCGGCAAGGGCCTGGTTCCCGTCCCGGAGATCAACCGAGGCCCAGATCGGCGCCCGCTCGAGCGTACCGTCCGGCCACCGCCGTGACCAGCCCGAAGTGGGCGCGATGGCGTCCCGTGCATAGCGCTGGAACGGCATGGTCGACGGGCGTTGCTGAATTCCCCGGAACTCTCGGGAAATGGACAATGGTGATCCCCCTTGCGCTTCCATCCTGCGCTGTCTCGCGTTTCTCAGCGCTCTGAGACTACGAAGCTCCGGGCTCGCCGGGGAAGTAGACCGTCCTCTATCCCTGACCCTGGAATCGGGCTATTCGGACATTGGGTCCCGTTCTGTGAAGTTCATGGTTGACGCCCCGGGTTTCATCGTTAGGGTTTCGCAGTATTGCCCGGCACCAATTCACCGCTCACGCGAAATGGCAGGCGATGGCCGAATCCACCAGTTTCGACAACCGCACGTCGGACAGAGGAGGTGCGACCCCGCGGCCCGGCCGTGTCCTCGCGGTGGCCTGCCTGGCGCACGGCATGATCGTCGTCGACACCAGCATCGTCCACGTCGCGATCCCGGCGATCCGCGACAGCCTCCACGCGAGCCTGCCGACGATGCAGTTCGTCGTCACCTCGTACGTGGTCGTCATCGCGGGCCTGATGCTGGCCGGAGCCGCGGCGGTGGCACGCTACGGCGCACTGCGGATGTTCCGGCTCGGGGTCGTGCTGTTCGGGGTGACGTCCGCGCTGTGCGGCCTCGCTCCCAACGGCGCCGCGCTGGTCGCCCTGCGGGCGTCCCAGGGGTTGGGGGCGGTGCTCGTCATGCCCGCCACCCTGGTGATGCTCACCGACACCTACCGGGAGCCCTCCCAGCGCGCCAAGGCCGTCTCCATATGGTCGATGGTCGCCGGGAGTCCGGTCGCCTTCGGCCCCACCCTCGGCGGCGCCCTGGTCGAGACGGTGGGCTGGCGGAGCATCTTCTGGATCAACGTGCCCATCGTCCTGGTCGTCCTGTGGCTCTCGGCACGGCACATGCCGTCGGTCGAGAAGGGCGCGTCCAGGGAACCGCAGGACGTGCCGGGCCAGTTGCTGTCCATCGTCTTCCTCGGCGGCCTCGCGCTGGCGCTCGCCGAAGGCCAGGAGCTGGGCTGGACCCGGCCGTTGCCCGTGGTGGCGGCGGTGACGGCCCTGGTCGCGTTCGCCGCCTTCGTGGTCCGGCAGCGGAGCTACGCGTACCCCATGATCCCGGCCGACCTGTTCCGGGCGCCCGGGTTCCGCAGCTACGTCGCGGTCGGCCTGCTGCTCTTCGTCGGCTACAACGGGATGATGTTCACGCTCAGCGTGTTCCTCCAACAGGTGCGCGGCTACGACCCGATCACCGTCGGCCTCTGCTTCCTGGCGTCCGCCCTGCCGATCACCTTCATGCCCCTGGTCGCGGGGCGCTTCGACGCCAAGTACGGGGCCCGGGCGGTGCTGGCCGCCGGTGTCCTGCTGTCCCTGGTCGGCGGGGTGGTGCTGGCCGTCGTCGGCAGCGAGGCCCCGGTCGGCACCTGCGCCGGGCTCGCGTTCATCGGGCTCGGCTTCGGCCTGGTGACCGTCCCGCAGATCACGCTCACCATGGCCGCCGCCCCGGAGCACCGCTCCGCCATCGCCTCCGGGCTGATGTCGGCGGGCCGGTCGACCGGATCCCTGGTCGGCGTCGCCCTGCTCGCCGGCCTCCAGTCCGGAGGCGGCATCGGCGCACCGGCGCTCGCCCTCGTCGCCGTCTACGCCCTGATGGGCCTGGCGGCCGGTCTCGGCGGCCGGACGCCGTCCGGCGACGCCGCCTAGCGGGCGCACCGCCCAACGGGCGCACGGCTGGTGCACATCGGCCGCCGGGACGCCGCCCACCGGGACATCGGCCCCCGGGACGCCTGCCGCCAGGCCACCACCCACCGGCCCCCTCCCCCTCCCCACACACCGGAGCACTCATGTCGGAGCATCAGGCAGGTCACGACGTCGCGTCCAGGATCGCGGCACTGCACGCGGGCGACCCCGAGTTCGCCAGGGCCGTTCCGTCGGCCGACGTCGCCGACGCCATCGGCCGCGAGGACGGTCTCGTGGGTGTCATCGCGGCCGCCATGCACGGGTACGCGGACCGCCCGGCCCTCGCCCACCGGGCGGTCCGCGTCGCCCCCGACCCCGCCACCGGCCGCCACACCCGCGAACTCCTGCCCGCCTTCGAGACGTTGACCTACGCGGAGCTGTGGCAGCGGGTCGGCCGACTCGCGGCGGCCTGGGCCGACGGCACGGACGGTCTGCGCGCCAAGGACTTCGTCGCGACCCTGGGGTTCACCGGTGTCGACTACGCCGTCATCGACCTGGCCTGCATGTATCTGGGAGCGGTCTCGGTGCCGCTGCCCACTGGTTCGTCCGCCGCACGGCTCGCCCCGGTCGTCGCCGAGACGCGGCCGCGGATCCTCGCGGCCGACATCGGTTCGCTCGACGCCGCGGTCGGCGCCGTCCTGGCGTCCGACTCCATCGAGCGCCTGGTGGTCTTCGACCACGACCCCCGGGTGGACGACGACCGGGAGGCGTTGGCGGCGGCCGTCGGCAAGCTGAGCGGGCGGGCCGAAGTGGTCGCGCTGCGGGACGAGCTGGACCGGGGCGCCCGGCTGCCGGCCGTGGAACCGTACGAGGACGGGGATCCGGACCGGCCGGTCGGCCTGATCTACACCTCCGGGAGCACGGGCACGCCCAAGGGCGCGATCTACACCGCCGCCATGATCACGAGGATGTGGCAGAACGCCCGCGGCGGGCTGAACGCCGGGGGCGGCAGCGGCACCCCGGTGCTCGTGCTGCACTACATGCCCATGAGCCACGTCAACGGCCGCGCCTGGCTGGTCAACGGCCTCTCCGCCGGAGGCACCGGCTACTTCGCGGCCCGCGGCGACATGTCCACGCTGTTCGACGACATCCGCCTGTCGCGTCCCACGGTGCTCAGCCTGGTGCCGAGGATCTGCGACATGGTGTACCAGCGACACCAGTTGGAGGCCGACCGCCTCACCCGCACCGGCACACCCCGCCCGGAGGCCGAGGCGGCCGCGTCCGCCCTGGTCCGCGACGGCATGCTCGGCGGCCGGATCGTCATCGCCCTGTGCGGCAGCGCACCCCTGTCGGAGGCGATGCACACCTTCACGGCCGCGCTCCTCGGCACACCCATCATCGACTGCTACGGCTCGACGGAGACGACCCGGGCCATCGTCGTCGACCAACTGGTGCGCCGCCCCCCGGTGACCGACTACCGCCTCGCCGACGTCCCCGAACTCGGGTACTTCGCCACCGACAAGCCGCACCCCCGCGGCGAGCTGCGGGTGAAGTCGGTCGGCCTGTTCCCCGGGTACTACAAGCAACCCGAGGTCACCGCCCGCGCCTTCGACGAGGACGGCTACTACCGCACCGGCGACGTCTTCGCCGAGACCGAGCCCGGCCGCCTGGTCTACGTCGACCGGATCAACAACGTGGTGAAGCTGTCCCAGGGCGAGTTCGTCGCGGTGTCCGGCCTGGAGGCGCTGTACGCGACCAGCCCGGACATCGCGCAGATCTACGTGTACGGCAGCAGCGAGCAGGCGTTCCTGCTGGCGGTGGTGGTCCCCGAAGCCGAGCGCCTGGGACAGTCCGACGACACCGCCGTACGGGCCGCGATACTCGACTCCATGCGCGAGCTCGCCCACGGCGCGGGCCTGCACGCGTACGAGATCCCGCACGACGTCCTCGTGGAGCGGCAGCCGTTCACGGTCGGCAACGGGCTCCTGTCGGGGGTCGGCAAGCATCTGCGGCCCGCCCTGAAGGAGCACTACGGGCCGCGGCTCGAGCGGCTGTACGCGGACATCGCGACCGGCCGGGCGGGCCAGATCGCGGCGCTGCGGGCCGCGGGCCGTGAGGTCGCTCCGCTGGAGGCGGTCCTCACCGCCGCGCAGATCACCCTCGGCTGCCCCTCGTCGCTGGTGCGGGCGGACGCCGTCTTCACGGAACTGGGCGGCGACTCCCTGTCGGCGCACACCTTCTCCACCGTCCTCGAGCAGATCGTCGACGAGGAGGTGCCCATCCAGGTCATCCTCCAGCCCTCCTCGACGCTGGCCCGCATAGCCGACCGGCTCGGCTCGGCGCGCGGCGCCCAGGACCCCCGCCCCACCTTCGCCTCCGTGCACGGCGGCGACGCACACGAGGTCCGGGCCGCCGATCTGGCGCTCGACCGCTTCCTCGACGAGCGGCTCCTGGACGGGCGGCTCCTGGACGGGCGGCTCCTGGCCGGTGCGCGACGCGCGCAGGACGCCACGGACCCCGTCCACAACGTCCTGCTCACCGGGGCGACCGGGTATCTCGGACGGTTCCTGGCGGTCGAGTGGCTGCGGCGCGCCGCGGCGACGGGCGGGCAGCTGACCTGCCTCGCCCGGGCCGTCGACGACGGGGCCGCACGGCAGCGCGTGCTCGGGTGCCTGCGCGCCGCGACGGCCGACGGCGCCGACTGGTTCGAGGCCGCCGCGGCGCGGCACTTGAAGGTCCTGGCCGCGGACGTGTCGGCGCCGCGCCTCGGCCTGGAGGCGGCGGCCTGGGAGGCCCTCGCCGAGGAGACCGACCAGATCGTGCACGCGGCGGCGCTGGTCAACCACGTCCTGCCGTACCAACGCCTGTTCGCGCCGAACGTCGGCGCGACGGCGGAGCTGATCGCGCTGGCGCTCACCGGCCGGGCGAAGCGGTTCGCCTATGTGTCGACGGTGGCGGCCGCGATGCTGCCCGGCGGCGCGTTCCTCGACGAGACGGCCGACGTCCGCTCGGCGTCCCCGGTGCGCCGCCTCGACGGCTCCGACGCGAACGGGTACGCCACGAGCAAGTGGGCCGGTGAGGTCCTGCTGCGCGAGGCGCACGAGCGGACGGGCCTGCCGGTCACCGTGTTCCGGCCGGACATGATCCTGGCCCACAGCAGCCTGCCCGGCCGCCTGAACCTGACCGACCGCTTCACCCGGCTGCTCCTGAGCGTCCTCACCACCGGGATGGCGCCGCGCTCCTTCTACCGCCTCGACCCGGACGGCGGCCGTCGCCGTGCGCACTACAGCGGCCTGCCGGTCGACTTCACCGCCGCGGCGATCACCGCGCTCAGCGCCGGGAACGAGGACGGGTACGTCACCTACAACACGGTCAACGCCCACGACGACGGGATCTCGCTCGACGAGTTCGTGGACTGGCTGATCGACGCGGGCCACCCGATCACCCGGTTCGACGACCACCGGCAGTGGCACATGCGCACCGAGGCGGCCCTGCGCGGTCTGCCCGACCACCAGCGCGCGCAGTCGCTGCTGCCGCTGATGCAGGCCTACGCCAGGCCGGGTGAGCCGAGGGCGGGCTCCGCCGTGCCCGCCGCGCGGTTCACCGAGGCGGTCGGCGCCCTCGGGGTGGGCGAGGGGACCGTTCCGTCACTGTCTCCCGCGTTCCTCGCCAAGTGCGTGGCCGACCTGAGGCTGCACGGCCTGCTCTGAGGGGCGTCCGCTCGGCCTGCTCCGAGCGGCGTCCGCGCGGCCCGGTGCCGGGCCGACAGCGAACGGCCCCGTCCACGAACTGCCGTGGACGGGGCCGGTGGGGCCGTGGGGACAAGGCGCTCAGCGGTTCACGGGCGCGATCTCCTCGATGACGTGCGGGGGAGTGGCGAAGAACCCGGACTCGCGCGGGTAGTGGACCACGATGTCGGTGAAGCCCAGCTCCGCACTCCGTCCCGCGACGTCCGCGAACGCCTGCGCGGACTCCATCGTCGGCAGCAGGGAGAACCCGGTAAGGAGCGTCCGGTCCAGGGACTTCGGGTCGCGGCCCTCCCGCTCGCACGCCGCGTCGAGCTGCTCCATGCGACGCGCGAGCACGGACCAGGTCCAGGACTCGGTCCGCTCGTGCCTCGGCACGTCCCCCTGGTCGGTGACGACCCACGACGCGCCGTACCGCGCGACGGTCCGCATCCCCAGCGGACCGTTCGCCGCCAGCACGAAGGGCGCCCTGGGCTGCTGCACGCAGCCCGGCTCCAGGCGGGCGTCGATCGCCTCGTAGTAGCGGCCGAGGAAGGTGGTCTGCTTGCGGCCCTCCGGCGTCCCGGTCAGCAGCCGGTCGAGCAGTTCCACGGACTCGCGGAACCGGCCGCCGCGCTCCGCCACCGACCAGCCCTTGCCGCGCTCGCCCTGGCCGAGCACATAGGCGTCGGCGTCGGGCGAGCCCGCGCCGAAGCCGAGGACGAAGCGGCCCTCGCTGAGGGAGTCCAGCGTGACGACGTCGTGGGCGAGGGGCACCGGGTGCCGGTAGTTCGGCGAGGTCACCAGCGTGCCGAGCCTGATCCGCGAGGTGACCCCGGCGGCGGCCGCCAGCGTCGGCACCGCTCCGTACCAGGCGCTGTCCGGCAGTCCGGCCCAGGTGATGTGGTCGTAGCTGTAGGCGGCGTGGAAGCCGAGGTCCTCGGCGCGCCGCCAGGTCGCGGCCGCCTCCCGGAACGGACGGTCGGGCAGGATACAGACGCTGATGCGCACAACAGACTCCAGATTCATTGCTTCTGCTTCGACCCCGGTGTCCACCGCGCGTACGGCTGCGTTCCCCTCCCGCAGGTCCCGGCGCTCCGACAGTACTGAGCCCCCGCCTCGGAGCCGAGCCAGGAAATCTCTAGACCGCACCCTCGAATCCGGCCAATGCGACACGCCTCCGCTCGGGTGTCAGCGAAAGGCCTCGGGCAGCGCGGCACCCGTGGCATGCAGGTGCTTCAGCGCCACCGCGAAGGAATAGCAGTCGAAAAGGGCGGAATGCTCCCTTCCTGCGGCCGGTTCGGGGAGGTCGAACACCCGCCACAGGCGGCCCACATTGGAGGATGCCGTCGCCGGAGCGACGGTATTCAGCCAGGGACGGACGTTGAGGAAACCCGCCGTCAGGAAGGAGCTCTTGATGTGCTCGCCACGGGCCCGGGCCCAGGCGACGTTCTCGCCGAGGACGACCATGTCGTTTCCGTACGAGAGCACGGACTGGCCCCGGCAGAAGGACAGGAAGTCGCCGAGGGCCTCGGCCGCCGGGAGGCCTTCGCGGTCCACCGACTCCTGGTCGATGCCGGTGAGTTCGGTGAAGTACGAGGACAGGAGCGGATTCATCACCGGGCGGACCAGGGCCTCGTACTCCTCGACCACGGAGAAGTCGGGGCGCAGGCGCAGCGCGCCGATCTGGACGATCTCGCGGTACTGGCCCGGCGCCGACCAGTCCTGCTCAAGTGCTTCCGGCCATGTCGTGAATTCCAGGTCGAAGACAACGAAGGTGGACACGACGCTCCTTGTGCGTGGGGGCGGTTGCGGAGCGTACCGCCCGGTCGGGCGCGGGAGGGGCGCCCTCGCCCCGTGGCGGATTCCCGTGTGGTGCGTGTGCCGGGTGGGGCGCCGCCAGCGGGCGTCCGCGTGTTCGGCAACACCGTGTCGTGCTCGGTTCCCGGGGTCGGCGCGTCGGCGCTGGTCCGGACCCCGGCGCTCCGCTGCGGCTCCCCCGCAAGTGGCAGAAGTAGGCAAAACCCGGACGCGACGGCGGCCGCCGACCTACTCTCGAGTTGTGCCAGGCGTGTCCGGCCGTGTGCTTGTTGTGGACGACAACAAGGTCATCCGGCAACTGATCAGGGTCAATCTCGAGCTGGAGGGCTTCGAGGTCGTGACCGCGGCCGATGGTGCCGAATGTCTGGATGTCGTCCATCAGGTGCGCCCCGATGTGGTGACCCTTGATGTGGTGATGCCGCGGCTCGACGGACTGCGGACGGCCGCGCGACTGCGGTCCGACCCCCGGACGCGCGGGCTTCCGCTTGTGGTCGTCAGCGCCTGTACGCAGTACGAGGTCGAGGCGGGGATGGAGGTCGGCGTCGACGCGTTCCTGGCGAAGCCCTTCGAGCCGACCGAGCTGCTCGCGATCGTGCGGCAACTGGCCGACCGGGGCCGGGGCCCCCGGGACTGGACCCCGGACCCCTCCGCGGTCCCGGGCTGCCCCTAGGGCCTGCCCGCGCCCTCGGCAGCCCCGGGCCAGGCGTCCCGCCCCCGGGCCAGGCACGCCCCCCGGACCAGGCACACACCCCCGGACCAGGCGCCCCGCCGGAAACCCCAGCGCACCCCACCCCCCACCTCCCCTACCCTTGTCCCGTGACCCCGGCACAGCTCTCCCGTACCGTCCTGCGCGCCATGCGCCGCGCAGTGGACGCCGGGGAGCTCAGCGCCGCCGTCCCCGAGGACGCGCACGTGGAGCGGCCCAGGCCGGGCGGCACGGGGGACTACGCGACGAACCTGGCGCTGAGGATCGCCGGTGAGGCGGGCGCGCCCCCGCGCCGCGTCGCCGAGGTCCTCTCCGCCCGCCTCACCGCCGAGCCGGGCATCGCCCGCGCCGACGTCACCGGACCGGGCTTCGTCAGCATCACCCTGGACCCCCACGGCGCCCCCGCCCTCGTGGCGGACATCCGCGAGCAAGGGGAGCGCTACGGCCACGTCGTCCCGGACACCGGCGCCGTCGTCCAGCTGCACACCCCGCACGACCTGCGCGCACTCGTCGTGGCCGACGCGGCACGAAGGATTCTGCGCTCGCAGGGCGCCCTCGTGCGCGTGACGAGCGACGCGGCGCCGGACGAGCGGTGGGTGGAGGTCGCGGGGGTGCGCGTGGACGCGTACGGACGGCCCCCGACGCCCCTGACCACCCTCCGCCCCGTCCCCCCGGCCCCGACCGCCCCGGACCCCCTCGACCTCGGCCGCGACGCCGCCCGCTGGGCCCTGCTGCACCCCGCCCCGCACGACCGCCCCCACACCGGCCCCGAACACCTCGCCCAGCACGAGTCGAACCCCCTGTTCCGGGTCCGGTACGCGTACGCGCGGACCCGCGCGCTCACGCGCAACG
Organism: Streptomyces sp. NPDC040610; assembly: GCF_055594065.1. NCBI lineage: Bacteria > Bacillati > Actinomycetota > Actinomycetes > Kitasatosporales > Streptomycetaceae > Streptomyces > Streptomyces sp. NPDC040610. The sequence continues at coordinate 1,053,565 of NZ_JBVIXA010000001.1, forward strand.
CGGCCGACCTAGGCTTCACGGCGGCTCCCGGCGAGACCGACGCGTCCGCGCACGACCTCCTGGGGGCCCTGGGCGACCACCCCACCGTCCTGGCGACCGCAGCCCGCCGCCACGCCCCGGACCGCCTCACCCGGCACCTCGTCCGGACCGCCGACGCCTTCCTCGCGCAGGCCCACACGGTGCTGCCGCTCGGCGACGAGAAACCCTCGGCCGCCCACCGCTCCCGGCTGGCGCTCGCCGAGGCCACCGGGACGGTGCTCGCCGGCGGCCTGTCCCTGCTCGGTATCAGCGCGCCCGAACACCTGTGAGACGAGAAGAGCCAGAAGAGCCATGAGTCGTTCCGCACACCCCGCAGGCCCCCGCCACGGAGACGTCCTGCCCGAGGGGCGCTCCGCAGCGAACACAGCCCCGCCCACCGATCTGAACGCCCTGGACCCGAAGGTCTGGTCCCGGACGGTCACCCGCACCGCCGACGGCACGGTCACCGTCGGCGGTGTCGAAGTGAAGCGGCTCGCCGAGGAGTTCGGCACGCCCGCGTACTTCCTCGACGAGGCCGACTTCCGCGCCCGCTGCCAGTCCTGGCGCGACGCCTTCGGCCCGGACGCCGACGTCTTCTACGCGGGCAAGGCGTTCCTGTCGCGCGCCGTCGTGCGGTGGCTGCACGAGGAGGGCCTGAACCTCGACGTGTGCTCGGGCGGGGAGCTGACCACGGCGCTCGACGCCGGCATGCCTGCCGAGCGCATCGCGTTCCACGGCAACAACAAGACGGTGGAGGAGATCGAGCGCGCCGTCGCGGCGGGAGTCGGCCGCATCGTGCTCGACTCGTTCCAGGAGATCGTGCGGGTCGCGCACATCGCCGACCGGCTCGGCACCCGCCAGCGGGTGCAGATCCGGGTGACGGTCGGCGTCGAGGCGCACACGCACGAGTTCATCGCCACCGCGCACGAGGACCAGAAGTTCGGCCTCGCGCTCGCCGGGGGACAGGCCGCCGAGGCCGTGCGGCGCGCGCTGAAGCTGGACGGCCTGGACGTCATCGGCATCCACAGCCACATCGGCTCGCAGATCTTCGACACCGCGGGCTTCGAGGTGGCCGCCCGCCGCGTGGTGTCGCTGCTCGCCGAGATCCGCGACGAGCACGGCGTCGAACTGCCCGAGATCGACCTCGGCGGCGGCCTCGGCATCGCGTACACCTCGGACGACGACCCCCGGGAGCCGCACGAGATCGCCACCGCGCTGCGCGAGATCGTGACGCGCGAGTGCGCGGCGGCGAAGCTGCGCACGCCCCGCATCTCCGTCGAGCCGGGCCGCGCCATCGTCGGCCCGACGGCCTTCACGCTGTACGAGGTCGGCACCATCAAGCCGCTGGACGGGCTGCGGACGTACGTCTCCGTCGACGGCGGGATGTCGGACAACATCCGTACGGCGCTGTACGACGCGGAGTACAGCGTCGCGCTCGTGTCGCGGTCGTCGGACGCCGAGCCGATGCTCGTGCGGGTCGTCGGCAAGCACTGCGAGAGCGGCGACATCGTCGTACGCGACGCGTTCCTGCCCGCCGACCTCGCGCCCGGCGACCTGATCGCCGTGCCCGCGACCGGCGCCTACTGCCGCTCGATGGCGAGCAACTACAACCACGCGCTGCGACCGCCGGTCGTGGCGGTGAACGACGGCGCGGGGCGCCTCATCGTGCGCCGCGAGACGGAGGAGGACCTGCTCCGTCTCGACGTGGGGTGACATCGCCCCTCGACGCGGGGTGACACGCGGCGCGCGACACAAGGCGCCGCCACCCCGAAATGCTCCCGGTTCGTGAAATACGTGTCTCACGATCCGGACTATGGTCAGAAACACCGTACCGGTGGGTGAGACTGGTCCCACCGCAGTTGGAGAAGGAAACGAGGTCGGATGATGCGTACGCGTCCGCTGAAGGTGGCGCTGCTGGGCTGTGGGGTTGTCGGCTCAGAGGTGGCGCGCATCATGACGACGCACGCCGACGACCTCACAGCGAGGATCGGCGCCCCGGTCGAGCTGGCCGGGGTGGCCGTCCGCCGCCCCTCCAAGGTGCGCGCGGGCATCGACCCCGCGCTGGTGACGACGGACGCGACGGCGCTGGTCAAACGCGGTGACATCGACGTGGTCGTCGAGGTCATCGGCGGCATCGAGCCCGCCCGCGCGCTCATCACCACCGCCTTCGAGCACGGCGCGTCCGTGGTCTCCGCGAACAAGGCGCTGATCGCCCAGGACGGCGCGGCCCTGCACGCGGCGGCCGAGCAGCACGGCCGCGACCTGTACTACGAGGCGGCCGTCGCCGGTGCGATCCCGCTGATCAGGCCGCTGCGCGAGTCGCTGGCCGGGGACAAGGTCAACCGCGTGCTCGGCATCGTGAACGGCACCACGAACTTCATCCTCGACAAGATGGACTCGACGGGCGCCGGGTACCAGGAGGCCCTCGACGAGGCCACCGCCCTCGGGTACGCCGAGGCCGACCCGACCGCCGACGTCGAGGGCTTCGACGCCGCCGCCAAGGCCGCGATCCTCGCCGGCATCGCCTTCCACACCCGGGTGCGGCTCGACGACGTCTACCGCGAGGGCATGGCCGAGGTCACCGCCGCCGACTTCGCCTCCGCCAAGCGCATGGGCTGCACCATCAAGCTCCTCGCCATCTGCGAGCGGGCCGCCGACGGCGGCTCCGTCACCGCGCGCGTGCACCCCGCGATGATCCCGCTCAGCCACCCGCTCGCGAGCGTCCGCGAGGCCTACAACGCCGTCTTCGTGGAGGCCGAGGCCGCCGGTCAGCTGATGTTCTACGGCCCCGGCGCGGGCGGCGCGCCCACCGCGTCCGCCGTCCTCGGCGACCTGGTCGCGGTCTGCCGCAACAAGCTCGGCGAGTCCACCGGACCCGGCGATTCCGCGTATACGCAGCTGCCCGTGAGCCCCATGGGCGAGGTCGTCACGCGATACCACATCAGCCTCGACGTGGCCGACAAGCCGGGCGTGCTCGCCCAGGTCGCGACGGTCTTCGCCGAGCACGGCGTATCGATCGATACGGTCCGTCAGACGGGCAAGGACGGCGAGGCGTCCCTCGTCGTCGTCACCCACCGCGCGCCCGACGCCGCCCTCAGCGGCACCGTCGAGGCGCTGCGCCGACTCGACACCGTGCGCGGTGTCGCCAGCATCATGCGGGTTGAAGGGGAGTAAGCAGCAATGACCCACCAGTGGCGCGGAATCATCGAGGAGTACCGGGACCGCCTTCCGGTCTCCGCCACCACGCCGGTCGTGACGCTCCGCGAGGGCGGCACGCCGCTCGTGCCCGCGACGGTGCTCTCCGAGCGCACGGGCTGCGAGGTCCACCTCAAGGTCGAGGGCGCCAACCCGACGGGGTCCTTCAAGGACCGCGGCATGACCATGGCGATCACCAAGGCCAAGGAGGAGGGCGCGAAGGCCGTCATCTGCGCCTCCACCGGCAACACCTCCGCCTCGGCGGCCGCCTACGCCGTGCGCGCGGGCATGGTCTGCGCCGTCCTGGTGCCGCAGGGCAAGATCGCCCTCGGCAAGATGGGCCAGGCGCTCGTCTACGGCTCGAAGATCCTCCAGGTGGCCGGAAACTTCGACGACTGCCTGAACCTCGCCCGCGGGCTCTCCGAGAACTACCCGGTGGCGCTGGTCAATTCGGTCAACCCGTTCCGCATCGAGGGCCAGAAGACGGCGTCCTTCGAGATCGTCGACGCCCTCGGCGACGCGCCCGACATCCACGTCCTCCCCGTCGGCAACGCGGGCAACATCACGGCCTACTGGAAGGGCTACAAGGAGTACGCCGCCGACTCCGTGTCGACGCGTACCCCGCGCATGTGGGGCTTCCAGGCCTCCGGCTCCGCGCCGATCGTGCGCGGCGAGGTCGTCAAGGACCCCTCGACGATCGCCACCGCGATCCGCATCGGCAACCCGGCCTCGTGGCAGCACGCGCTCGCCGCGCGCGACGAGTCGGGCGGCTTCATCGACGAGGTGACGGACCGTGAGATCCTGCGCGCCTACAAGCTGTTGGCGTCCCAGGAGGGTGTCTTCGTCGAGCCCGCGTCCGCCGCGTCCGTCGCCGGTCTGCTGAAGGCCGCCGAGCAGGGCAAGGTGGACAAGGGCCAGCGCATCGTGTGTACGGTGACGGGCAACGGCCTCAAGGACCCGGACTGGGCCGTCGCGGGCGCCCCGCAGCCGGTCACGGTCCCGGTCGACGCGGCCGCCGCGGCCGAGCGGCTGGGCCTGGCGTAACGCCCAAACCTCTCAACTCCCCACAGGGGGTGCACAGGGGGCTCGCGACACGCATCGTGCGCCTCCTGTGCGCCCTATGTCGCCGCAGAACCTTCCTTCGATAGGCTGTAGCCAACCCACCCCGCATATGCCGCCGCATATGCCGTGGTGCCGTCCGCAGAGACGGCTTCCGGGTGCTGCCGTCCCATGCCGGACGCGTGCTGGTCCAGGCGGCAAGTCCTCCACAAAACAGAGCTCAAGGAGAGTCATCGAGCGATGGCCGGTCCTGCCTTCCGCGCCGCCGCCGTCAGGGTGCGCGTGCCTGCCACCAGCGCAAACCTCGGTCCGGGCTTCGACGCCCTGGGCCTCTCGCTGGGGCTCTACGACGACGTGGTGGTCCGCGTCGCGGACTCCGGCCTGGGCATCGACATCGCGGGCGAGGGCAGCGAGACCCTGCCCCGCGACGAGTCGCACCTGCTCGTACGGTCCCTGCGGACCGCCTTCGACCTGCTCGGCGGACAGCCGCGCGGCCTGGAGATCGTCTGCGCCAACCGCATCCCGCACGGCCGCGGCCTCGGCTCCTCCTCCGCCGCCATCTGCGCCGGCATCGTCGCCGCCCGCGCGGTGACCATAGGCGGCGACAGCAAGCTCGACGACGCCGCGCTCCTGGAGCTGGCCACCGAGATCGAGGGCCACCCCGACAACGTCGCGGCCTGCCTGCTCGGCGGCTTCACGCTGTCCTGGATGGACGGCTCCGCGGCCCGCGCGATCAGGATGGATCCCGCCGATTCCATCGTTCCGGTGGTTTTCGTCCCCGGAAAGCCCGTGCTCACCGAAACCGCCCGCGGACTGCTGCCGCGCACCGTCCCGCACGTGGACGCGGCCGCCAACGCGGGCCGGGCGGCCCTGCTCGTCGAGGCCCTGACCAGGCGCCCCGAGCTGCTGCTGCCCGCCACCGAGGACCGCCTGCACCAGGACTACCGCGCCCCGGCCATGCCCGAGAGCGCCGCCCTGGTGGAGCGCCTGCGCGCCGACGGCGTGCCCGCGGTGATCTCCGGCGCGGGGCCCACGGTCCTCGCGCTGGCCGAGGACAGTGCGGCCGACAAGGTCGCACGACTGGCGGGGGAGGGCTGGGCGGCGAACCGCCTCGCGCTCGACGCCACCGGAGCGAGCGTGCTGCCGCTTGCGCCCTGACACGGTGACAGCGGCAAACCCGCGGAGTCCGGATTTGGAGAGGGGGAATGTTTGTTGGATCCGGTAGTGTTAACCTCAAGTCTGCACCCGACCCCACCATGGCGAGGTGCTTTGTGTCCCCGTCCGGGACATCCATCCTTCCGGGAGCCTCCCAAACTGCTCTGTGCCCCGCACTGAGCGGTGCCGAGCACGCTCCGGAACCGGCGTGACCGAGCCGAGTGACCACCGCACCTCAGTGGCCCGGCATCGGGAATCGCCACATCTGTGAACTCTTCCGCCGCGTTGGCGGACAACCGCCCCGGCACGGTCCACACACCAGGGACCGCCGGACAGCACAACCGGTCGCCGAGCCAGACAGGCCGACGTCCGCTCCAGGGAAGGACCCTTCGTGAGCGACACCACCGATCTGATGGGCGTGACTGCCGACACGCCCGCCACGGACGCCTCCGCGGCGCCTGCCACCGGTGCTTCGGCCGGCCGGCGGCGCCGTGGCACCGGCCTCGAGGGCATGGTGCTGGCCGAACTGCAGCAGGTCGCATCGGGCCTCGGAATCAAGGGCACCGCGCGGATGCGCAAGAGCCAGCTGATCGAGGTCATCAAGGAGGCGCAGGCCGCAGGCGGAGCCCCGGCGAAGAGCGCCCCGGCCGCCGCGTCCACCGCGTCCACCGCGGATGCCGAGACCAAGCCGAAGCGCCGCGCCACCTCCAGGGCGCGCACCGGCGAGGCCGCCGAGAAGGCCGCCGCGACCAAGGCCGCCAAGGCCGACGAGGCCCCGGCCGAGCAGCCGAAGGCCGCCCAGCAGCAGATCGACATCCCCGGCCAGCCGGCGAGCGAGGACAAGTCCGCAGGTGGGCGCGGCCGTCGTCGTGTCACCGCCGAGGCCGGAAGCCCCGAGACCGTGACCGCCGAGGCCAAGGCCGAGCCGAAGGCCGAGGCCCGCGCGGAGCAGTCCGAGGCCAGGGGCGACAAGGGCGAGTCCGACGGCGAGGGCCGCCAGGGCCGCCGCGACCGCCAGGGCCGCGGCCGCGACCGCGACCGCCGCGGCAACAAGGGCGACGACCAGCAGGGCGGCGGCAACCGCAAGGAGCAGGGCGGCCGCCAGGACCGGCAGGACCGTCAGGACCGGCAGGACCGCCAGCAGCGCGACAACGGCCCGCAGGACGACGGCTTCGACGACGACGGCGGTGGCCGTCGCGGTCGCCGCGGCCGTTACCGCGACCGCCGTGGCCGTCGCGGCCGCGAGGACTTCGCGGGCGAGCCGCAGGTGTCCGACGACGACGTCCTGATCCCGGTCGCGGGCATCCTGGACATCCTCGACAACTACGCCTTCATCCGTACGTCGGGCTACCTCCCCGGCCCGAACGATGTGTACGTCTCGCTGGCCCAGGTCCGCAAGAACGGCCTGCGCAAGGGCGACCACGTCACGGGCGCGGTGCGCCAGCCCAAGGACGGCGAGCGCCGCGAGAAGTTCAACGCGCTCGTCCGCCTGGACTCCGTGAACGGCATGGCGCCCGAATCCGGGCGCGGGCGACCGGAGTTCAACAAGCTGACGCCCCTTTACCCGCAGGACCGGCTCCGCCTGGAGACCGACCCGGGCGTTCTGACGACCCGCATCATCGACCTCGTCGCGCCCATCGGCAAGGGCCAGCGCGGTCTGATCGTGGCCCCGCCGAAGACCGGCAAGACCATGATCATGCAGGCGATCGCCAACGCGATCACGCACAACAACCCCGAGTGCCACCTGATGGTCGTCCTGGTCGACGAGCGTCCGGAAGAGGTCACCGACATGCAGCGGTCGGTCAAGGGCGAGGTCATCTCCTCGACCTTCGACCGTCCGGCCGAGGACCACACCACGGTCGCCGAGCTGGCCATCGAGCGCGCCAAGCGCCTGGTGGAGCTGGGTCACGACGTGGTCGTCCTGCTCGACTCGATCACGCGTCTGGGCCGTGCGTACAACCTCGCAGCCCCGGCCTCCGGCCGCATCCTGTCCGGTGGTGTCGACTCGACCGCCCTCTACCCGCCGAAGCGCTTCTTCGGTGCGGCCCGCAACATCGAGGACGGCGGCTCGCTGACCATCATGGCCACCGCGCTGGTCGACACCGGCTCGCGCATGGACGAGGTGATCTTCGAGGAGTTCAAGGGCACCGGCAACCTCGAGCTCAAGCTGGACCGCAAGCTCTCCGACAAGCGGATCTTCCCGGCGGTGGACGTGGACTCGTCCAGCACCCGCAAGGAAGAGATCCTGCTCGGCAGCGACGAGCTCGCCATCACCTGGAAGCTGCGTCGCGTGCTGCACGCGCTCGACCAGCAGCAGGCGATCGAGCTGCTCCTGGACAAGATGAAGCAGACGAAGTCGAACGCCGAGTTCCTGCTCCAGATCCAGAAGACGACCCCGGCGCCGGGCAACGGCAACGACTGAGAAGCCGCAGGCGTCAAGCACTGACCGAAAGGGTCGGCCCGTCATCCGACGGGACCGGCCCTTTCGGCCGTCCAAGATCCCGCACAAGAGACCTTGGCCACACGTCTAAGAGATTCTTACGGTCACGGGCGGTAGCTTCGACGTCTGCGAAACCGCAGGTGGGGGGCCAAAAGTACTAGACGGGGCGCACGCTGCGTAACGGTCGGACCCCAGGGCGCACACAGGGTGCTATGCAACCCTTCTTTCGGTTTTCACGTCTGACAATTGACGAAAAGCCAATGCCTGGCCCTGAAAGCAGGGGGTACCCGACCGACGAGGACTGAGGAGCGCATGACCGACGAGAGCAGCCCCGCCGACGCGAAGCCGAAGCACCGCGGCAAGGGCGGTCGGCGACGCAAGCCGCGCAGCAAGCGCAAGAAGGCGCTCGTCATCACGGCGTGGTCCGCCGCGGCCGTGGTCGTCCTCGGGGGCACCGGCCTCGGCTACGTGTACTTCAAGCTCAACGGCAACATCAAGGGCGTCGACATCAACGCCGCGCTCGGCACCGACCGCCCCGAGAACATCGACAACGGCTCCCAGGACATCCTCGTCCTCGGCTCCGACTCGCGCTCCGGCAAGAACGGCAAGTACGGCAAGGACGAGGGCGCCGCCCGTTCCGACACGGCGATGATCGTGCACGTCTACAAGGGCCACAAGAAGGCGAGCGTGGTCTCCATACCCCGCGACACCCTCATCACCCGGCCCGAGTGCGCGGTCAAGGACGGCGACGGCAAGGTGGACCCGGGCGGTCAGCGCCAGATGTTCAACACGGCGTACGAGGTCGGCGGCCCGGCCTGCGCCGTGAAGACGGTCGAGAAGATGTCCGGCATCCGCATGGACCACTACGTCGAGGTCGACTTCACGGGCTTCAAGAAGCTCATCGACACCCTCGGCGGCGTGGACATCGCCACCAAGCAGCCGATCAAGGACAAGGACAGCCACCTCGACCTCCCTGCGGGCTCCCACACCCTCAACGGCGAGCAGGCCCTCGGCCTGGTCCGCACCCGGCACGGCGTCGGAGACGGCAGCGACCTCGGCCGCATCCAGCTCCAGCAGGCCTTCATCAAGGCCCTGATGAACCAGGTCAAGGACATCAACCTCTTCGGCAACCCGAAGAAGCTCTACGACCTCGCGGACTCCGCCACCAGCGCCATCACCACCGACTCCGACCTGGACACGGTCAAGGACCTCGCGGGCTTCGCAGGCGGCCTCAAGGGCATCGGCTCCGGCGACATGAAGATGGTCACGCTGCCCGTCCAGTACGACCCGGCCGACCGCAACCGCGTCATTCCCCTCGAAGAGGCCGACCGGCAGGTCTGGGACGCCCTCAAGGCGGACAGGCCCATCCCGAAGTCCGCCACCGACAAGTCCGCGGGCGACAAGGGCGCCGCGGGCAAGGTCGTCACCAGCGACTGACCCCCGCGGGGGCACGCCCACATACCCCTCCGGGGTCGGTCCGGGAATACTTCGGGACCGACCCCGGTTTGGGCAGATGCGGCCAGTCCTGGCAGACTGGTACGTCGGCCCCGGTTCACGCATCCGCATCCCGCGTCTGCGACCCGGTGCCCTCCCGAAACTAGGAGACACCTTGAAGCGCGACATCCACCCCGAGTACGTCGAGACGCAGGTCAGCTGCACCTGTGGCGCGTCGTTCACCACCCGCAGCACGATCTCCGGCGGCGCCATCCGCGCCGAGGTCTGCTCCGAGTGCCACCCGTTCTACACGGGCAAGCAGAAGATCCTCGACACCGGTGGCCGTGTGGCCCGCTTCGAGGCCCGCTTCGGCAAGGCTGCCGGCTCCGCCAAGAAGTAGCGAGCCACCTGCGCCGGTCTTCGGCCGCCCTCACCAGGGGGCGGCCGGGACCGGCGTTTGCCGTCCCGCAGCCCCTTCACGCAGAAACCAGGAGCCCCCGATGTTCGAGGCGGTCGAGGATTTGGTCGGCGAGCACGCCGACCTGGAGAAGAAGCTCGCCGACCCGTCGGTCCACGCCGATCAGGCCAACGCTCGCAAGCTGAACAAGCGCTACGCCGAGCTGACCCCGATCGTCTCGACGTACCGCACCTGGAAGCAGCTCGGTGACGACATCGAGACCGCGCGCGAGTTCGCCGCCGACGACCCGGACTTCGCGGCCGAGGTCAAGGAGCTGGACAAGGAGCGCGACGACGTCACCGAGAAGCTGCGGCTGCTGCTCGTGCCGCGCGACCCGAGCGACGACAAGGACGTCATCCTGGAGGTCAAGGCGGGCGCGGGCGGCGACGAGTCGGCGCTGTTCGCCGGTGACCTCCTGCGCATGTATCTGCGGTACGCCGAGCGCGTCGGCTGGAAGACCGAGATCATCGACGCCACCGAGTCCGAGCTGGGCGGCTACAAGGACGTCCAGGTCGCCGTGAAGACCAAGGGCGGCCAGGGTGCCACCGAGCCCGGCCAGGGCGTCTGGGCGCGGCTGAAGTACGAGGGCGGGGTGCACCGCGTGCAGCGCGTGCCCTCGACCGAGTCGCAGGGCCGCATCCACACCTCCGCGGCCGGTGTGCTCGTCACGCCCGAGGCCGAGGAGGTCGACGTCGAGATCCACGCGAACGACCTGCGCATCGACGTCTACCGCTCCTCCGGGCCCGGCGGGCAGTCCGTCAACACCACGGACTCCGCCGTGCGCATCACGCACATCCCCACCGGAGTGGTCGCTTCCTGCCAGAACGAGAAGAGCCAGCTCCAGAACAAGGAGCAGGCGATGCGTATCCTGCGCTCCAGGCTGCTCGCCGCGGCGCAGGAGGAGGCGGAGAAGGAGGCGGCGGACGCCCGGCGCAGCCAGGTCCGCACCGTCGACCGCTCCGAGAAGATCCGTACGTACAACTTCCCGGAGAACCGCATCTCGGACCACCGCGTGGGCTTCAAGGCGTACAACTTGGACCAGGTGCTCGACGGCGATCTCGACGCGGTCATCCAGGCCTGCGTCGACGCGGACTCCGCCGCGAAGCTCGCCGCCGCGTAAGGCCCGCTCCCGTACGTATCCGCTCGCATCCGCTCTGAGCCCCGGAGGACCAGCGTGCAGCAACCCCTTGGGGGGCGACCCCCGAACCCCCGCAGCGTGCTGCTCGCGGAAGTGGCCCAGGCCACCCAGCGTCTCGCCGATGCCGGCGTGCCCTCGCCGCGCAACGACGCGGAGGAGCTCGCCGCCTTCGTGCACGGCGTGAAGCGGGGCGAGCTGCACACCGTCAAGGACGCGGACTTCGACGCCCGCTACTGGGAGACCATCGCGCGCCGCGAGGCCCGTGAGCCGCTCCAGCACATCACCGGCCGCGCCTTCTTCCGCTACCTGGAGCTCCAGGTAGGACCCGGCGTCTTCGTGCCCCGCCCCGAGACCGAGTCGGTCGTCGGCTGGGCCATAGACGCCGTCCGCGCGATGGACGTCGTCGAGCCGCTGATCGTCGACCTGTGCACCGGCTCCGGGGCCATCGCCCTCGCCATGGCGCAGGAGGTCCCGCGCTCGCGCGTGCACGCCGTGGAGCTGTCCTCGGACGCGCTGCCGTGGACCCGCAAGAACGTCGAGGGGTCCAGGGTCGACCTGCGCCAGGGCGACGCGCGCGAGGCGTTCCCCGACCTCGACGGCCAGGTCGACCTCGTCATCTCCAACCCCCCGTACATCCCGCTGACGGAATGGGAGTACGTTGCGCCGGAGGCCCGGGACTACGATCCCGAACTCGCCCTGTTCTCCGGCGAGGACGGCCTCGACCTGATCCGCGGCATCGAGCGCACCGCGCACCGGCTGCTGCGGCCCGGCGGGGTCGTCGTGGTGGAGCACGCGGACACCCAGGGCGGCCAAGTGCCGTGGATCTTCACGGAGGAGCGGGGCTGGGCGGACGCCGCCGACCACCCCGACCTGAACAACCGGCCGCGGTTCGCGACCGCCCGCAAGGCGCTGCCGTGACCACCGCGGCGACGAAGAAGACGATGCACGTGATGTACGCCGACGAGACGTACGTGTACGAGGAGGCCAGCTGATGGCACGGCGATACGACACCAACGACGCGACCGACCGTACGACCGGTCTGCGCGAGGCCGCGTCCGCCGTCCGCCGTGGCGAACTGGTCGTGCTGCCCACGGACACCGTGTACGGCATCGGCGCCGACGCCTTCAGCCCCGAGGCGGTCGCCGACCTCCTCGACGCCAAGGGCCGCGGCCGCACCATGCCCACGCCCGTCCTCATCGGCTCACCGAACACGCTGCACGGCCTCGTCACGGACTTCTCCGAGTCCGCCTGGGAGCTCGTCGACGCCTTCTGGCCGGGGGCCCTCACCCTCGTCGCCCGGCAGCAGCCCTCCCTGCAGTGGGACCTCGGCGACACCCGCGGCACCGTCGCCATCCGCATGCCCCTGCACCCCGTCGCCATCGAGCTGCTCACCGACGTCGGCCCGATGGCCGTGTCCTCCGCCAACCTCACCGGGCACCCGGCGCCGGAGGACTGCGACGCCGCCCAGGAGATGCTCGGCGACTCCGTCTCCGTCTACCTCGACGGCGGGCCCACGCCCGGCATCGTGCCCTCCTCCATCGTGGACGTGACCGGCAAGGTGCCCGTCCTGCTGCGGGCCGGTGCGCTCGACGCGGACGAGCTGCGCAAGGTCGTACCCGACCTCGAGGTGGCCAATTGAGGGCCCCTGAGCCGGGGCGTGGCATAGCGGGGCGCAGCGAGCCCACCGAGCACTCGGTGTCCTTCGGTTCCCTCGGGGCCGCGGGCACACCCGGCAGCTTCCGCATCCTCCACGTCAGCACCGGCAACGTCTGCCGCTCGCCCATCACCGAGCGGCTGACCCGGCATGCCCTCGCCGACCGGCTCGGTGACCCGCTCACCGGGGGGCTCGTCGTCGAGAGCGCCGGGACCTGGGGGCACGAGGGGGCGCCCATGGAGACCAACGCCGAGGCCGTCCTCGCGGACTTCGGCGCGGACGCCTCCGGGTTCGTGGGGCGTGAGCTCCTCGACGACCACGTCATCCGGGCCGACCTCGTCCTCACCGCCACCCGGGACCACCGGGCGCAGGTCATCTCCATGGGGCACTCCGCCGGGCTTCGCACCTTCACCCTGAAGGAGTTCACCCGGCTCGTGCGCGCCATAGATCCCGCCACGCTGCCCGACCCCGACGGCACCGACGGCATCGTCGAGCGCGCCCGCGCCCTCGTCCGCGCCGCCGCCGCCCTCCGCGGCTGGCTCCTCGCCCCCTCCGCCGAGGCCGACGAGGTCTACGACCCCTACGGCGCCCCCCTCCCCTTCTTCCGCTCCGTCGGTGGTGAGATCCAGCAGGCCCTGGAGCCGGTGGTGACGGCGCTGACGGGGGTGCCGGCGGCGCGGGCGTAGGTCCCTCGCGGGGGCGCCCCGGTCCCGCCCCTTCTCCGAAACCGGGGGCTGCCGCCCCCTGGACCCCCGCCGAATCGGCGCTCCGCGCCTCGTCCTCAAACGCCGGACGGGCTGGAAGATCCAGCCCCTCCGGCGTTTGAGGAGCGGGGTCTGGGGCGGAGCCCCAGTTTCGGGAAAGGGGCGGGCTTGGGGGCCCGCGGCAGCGCCCACCGAGCACCGCCCCCACCCCCGGCCTACATTGGAGAGATGACGACGGCCGACGCGGGACCCGCCGCCGCTGCGGCGGCGTACGCGGGGCTGCGGCGGCAGGATCCGGAGCTGGCCGACGTGCTGCTCGGCGAGCTGTCGAGGCAGTCGACGAGCCTGCAGCTGATCGCGGCGGAGAACTTCACGTCGGAGGCGGTCCTGACGGCCCTGGGCTCACCGCTGGCGAACAAGTACGCGGAGGGCTACCCGGGGGCCCGCCACCACGGCGGCTGCGAGCTGGTGGACGTGGCGGAGCGCATCGCCACGGACCGCGCGAAGGCCCTGTTCGGCGCCGACCACGCGAACGTACAGCCGCACTCGGGCTCCGCGGCCGTCCTTGCGGCCTACGCGGCCCTGCTGCGCCCGGGCGACACGGTCCTGGCGATGGGCCTGCCGTACGGCGGCCACCTCACGCACGGGTCGCCCGCGAACTTCTCGGGCCGCTGGTTCGACTTCGTGGGGTACGGCCTCGACCCGGAGACGGGCCTGATCGACTACGAGGAAGTGCGGACGCTGGCCCGTACGCACCGGCCGAAGGCCATCGTGTGCGGCTCGATCGCCTACCCGCGGCACATCGACTACGCGGCGTTCCGCGAGGTGGCGGACGACGTGGGTTCCTATTTGATCGCCGACGCGGCCCACCCCGTGGGGTTGGTGGCGGGCGGCGCGGCGCCGAACCCGGTGCCGTACGCGGACGTCGTGTGCGCGACGACGCACAAGGTCCTGCGCGGCCCGCGCGGCGGCATGATCCTGTGCCGGGGGGAGCTGGCGGAGCGGGTGGACCGGGCGGTGTTCCCGTTCACGCAGGGCGGCGCCCAGATGCACACGATCGCCGCCAAGGCGGTCGCGTTCGGCGAGGCGGCGACGCCGGCCTTCACGGCGTACGCGCATCAAGTCGTGGCGAACGCAAAGGTGTTGGCGCAGGCGCTCGCGGGGGAGGGGTTCGCCATCAGCACCGGCGGCACGGACACGCATCTGATCCTGGCGGACCCGGCCCCGCGGGGGGTGACGGCGGCGGTGGCCCGCGGCCGTCTCGCCGCGGCGGGCCTGGTCCTCGACACCTGCGCGCTGCCACGCGGCGGAGCCGCTGATGTCACGGTCGGCGACGGCAGGGGGCTGCGGCTCGGCACGGCGGCCGTCACCACGCAGGGCATGGGCGAGGGTGAAATGGCAAGAATCGCTGCCCTGTTCGCGGGCGCGGTCAACGAGGAGGCCAAAGTCAGGGACACGGTGCGGGAACTGGCGGGCCGATTTCCGCCGTATCCGAGTGCGGGGAGAGGGCGATCGGCACTCGCGTAGCGGACTTGTGCAACGATCGTCGCTACCCAGACGTCCCCAACCTTATGCGCGCGAAGCTAGGGTGTGGTGCTGAGATGGCCAGCGATACCTGTGGGGAAGCCCGTGCGTGAATATCTGCTGACGCTCTGCATCACGGCCGCGGTGACCTATCTGCTGACCGGCCCGGTGCGGAAGTTCGCGATCGTGGCCGGCGCCATGCCGGAGATCCGCGCGCGCGACGTGCACCGGGAACCAACACCCCGGCTCGGCGGAATCGCGATGTTCTTCGGGCTGTGTGCGGGGCTTCTGGTAGCCGACCACCTGCCGAACCTCAATGAGGTCTTCACGAAGTCGAACGAGCCGCGCGCGCTGCTCTCCGGCGCCGCGCTGATCTGGCTCATCGGCGTCCTCGACGACAAGTTCGAGATCGACGCGCTGATCAAGCTCGGCGGCCAGATGATCGCCGCGGGCGTCATGGTCATGCAGGGCCTGACGATCCTCTGGCTGCCCATCCCGGGCGCGGGGACGGTCTCCCTGACCCAGTGGCAGGGCACGCTCCTCACGGTCGCCCTGGTGGTCATCACGATCAACGCGGTGAACTTCGTGGACGGCCTGGACGGCCTGGCGGCGGGCATGGTGTGCATCGCGGCCGCGGCGTTCTTCATGTACGCGTACCGCATCTGGTACGGGTACGGGATCGAGGCCGCCGCCCCCGCCACGCTCTTCGCGGCCATCCTGATGGGCATGTGCCTGGGCTTCCTGCCGCACAACATGCATCCGGCCAGGATCTTCATGGGCGACTCGGGGTCGATGCTCATCGGCCTGGTCCTCGCCGCCGGTGCCATCTCCATCACCGGTCAGGTCGACCCGGACGCGATGAAGCTGAACCTGGGCGGCACCCGGGACGCCACCCACGCGATGCTCCCGGTCTTCATCCCGCTGCTGATGCCGCTGACGATCATCGCGATCCCGTTCGCGGACCTGGTGCTCGCCATCGTGCGCCGCACCTGGAAGGGCCAGTCGCCGTTCGCGGCCGACCGCGGCCATCTGCACCACCGGCTCCTCGAGGTCGGCCACTCGCACAGCCGTGCCGTCCTGATCATGTACTTCTGGTCGGCCCTCATCGCCTTCGGCACCGTCGCCTACTCGGTGCACTCCACGAGCATGTGGATCCTGCTCCTGATCGTCGCCCTCAGCGCGGTCGGCCTCGCCCTGCTCCTGCTGCCCCGCTTCACCCCGCACACCCCCGGCTGGGCGGAGAGCTTCGTGCCGCCGCGGTACCGGCGCAGGCGGGCGGCGCGGGCGGCGGCCGACGAGGCCGCGTACGGGGCGCGGGGCGCCGCTGTGGCCGCCGGTGCCGGTGGGGCCGCCGGGGCCGCGGAGACGGCCGGGGAGGGCGTCGGGGAGTCCACCGGGGCCGACGCGGCCGCGGGCGAGGACGGGGAGTCCCGTCGCCCGGTCGGCGCGGGCGTCAACGGCGCGACAGCGCTCGGCACCCGCCCGCGCTTCCTGGACCGGCGCAAGGCCGGTTCGTCGCGTTGACACGATCGACAAAGCGCCCCATTATCAGACAACTTGCCCGCCCGCGTGCACAGACGCGCGGATTACTTCTCATGTGTGACGGCGGGCACACCTGACAGGTAAAGACCTCATCAAATAGTTTGTGATACCGTTCACGAAACCCGGCGACAGAGCCGAAGGACCGTAGTGCGACGGTCTCTTGGCCCGAGGACCCCACTCGGACCGGGTCTACGCTCGTCCATGACGACACCCTGCCCCCATCTGTAAGCGGAGTTGCCGCCATGCCGTCTCAAGACACCCGGAATCTCCTGCAGTGCGCCGTGCCCACGGCTGCCGTCGGCGCGATCATCGCCGTCGTCAGCGGCGTGGTCTCGGGCGGCAAGGGAGCCATCGGCGCTGTCGTCGGCACCGCGGTCGTCGTCGCCTTCATGGGACTCGGTGTGTACGTCCTGCAGCGGACGGCAAAATCGCTTCCGCAGTTGTTCCAGGCGATGGGCATGATGCTCTACGTCGCCCAGTTGCTGCTGCTTCTCATCTTCATGGGTCTGTTCAAGGACACCACCCTGTTCAACCCGAAGGTCTTCGCGCTCGCGCTCGCCGTCTCGACCGTCGTGTGGATGGCGTCACAGGCCCGTGCGCACATGAAGGCCAAGATCTTCTACGTCGACCCGGAACCCGAACCTTCCTCCGCCAACTCTTCCGAGAAGAGCGAAAAGGCGGAGAAGTCGGGGTCCACGACGTGAGTGGTAGGGCCGGGATAAATGCCCGTTCGAGATGCTGCTATCGTCCGGTGCCAACTGCGGCACTGCAGGCGCGGGCATCTGAGCTGACGCCGGCACCATCGCGAGGCTCGATGCCTGTCCGCCGCTCACACTTCCGAAACACCAGTCCGGTGCCGACCCGCGGCTGCGCGCCGCGCCGACACGACAACGAGGTTGCCGTACCTATGCGTCACGCCGAAGGAGCCCGCGGTGAGTGCTGACCAAACTGAGCTCGCCTTCAACTGGAGCTGTCGGATCATGTCCGACAACGGCTGTGGCTTCCCGGCTCCGGGCCTGCACTCGTTCCTCTTCAAGCCGATCTTCGAGGTCGGTGGGTTCGAGTTCAACAAGGTGATGCTGCTCGCCCTGATCTCGACCGCGCTCGTGGTGACCTTCTTCTACGCCGCTTTCGGCAAGGCGAAGATGGTCCCCGGCAAGGTCCAGATGATCGGCGAGGCCGGCTACGACTTCGTACGCCGCGGGATCGTGTACGAGACCATGGGCAAGAAGGACGGCGAGAAGTACGTCCCCCTGATGGTCTCGCTGTTCTTCTTCATCTGGATCATGAACATCTGGTCGGTGATCCCGCTGGCCCAGTTCCCGGTGTCGTCGGTCATCGCCTACCCGTTCGTCCTCGCGGGCATCGTGTACTTCGTCTGGGTCCCCCTGACGTTCAAGCGGCACGGCTTCGTCGGCGGCTGGAAGAACATCACCGGCTACGACAACTCGCTTGGCCCGATCAAGTGGCTCGTCGCCTTCATCGAGTTCTTCTCGAACCTGCTGGTGCGCCCCTTCACGCACGCGGTGCGACTCTTCGCCAACATGTTCGCCGGTCACCTGATGCTGGTGATGTTCACCGTCGCCTCCTGGTACCTCCTGAACAGCTGGCTGATCCCGGCCGCCGGTGTCTCCTTCGTGATGACCATCGCGATGATCGGCTTCGAACTCTTCGTGCAGGCCGTCCAGGCGTACGTCTTCGTGCTCCTCGCCTGCTCCTACATCCAGGGCGCTCTCGCCGAGCACCACTGAGCACCCTCCCCGCAACCCCCTAAGCGCCCGGTGGCCAACCCCCACCGGTCCAAGAAAGAGAAGGAAGTAACGGCATGTCCGCGACTCTCGAGCTCGCCGCCCTCGAAGGCAACATCAAGGCCCTCGGCTCCATCGGCTACGGCCTCGCGGCCATCGGCCCCGGCATCGGTGTCGGCATCGTGTTCGGCAAGGGCACCGAGGCGCTCGCCCGTCAGCCCGAAGCCGCCGGTCTGATCCGTGCCAACCAGATCCTCGGTTTCGCCTTCTGTGAGGCGCTCGCCCTGATCGGCATCGTCATGCCGTTCGTCTACGGCTCCTGATCGCCGCAGACGAATAGTCCCGTTCGACGAAAGGCACTGATGTGATCGCCAACCTGGTTCAGCTGGCGGCCGAGGAAGAGCAGAACCCGCTCATTCCTCCGGGCCCCGAGCTGCTTGTCGGCGCCATCGCCTTCGCCATCGTTTTCTTCTTCTTCTGGAAGAAGCTCATCCCGAACATCAACAAGGTTCTGGACGAGCGCCGGGAGGCGATCGAAGGCGGTATTGAGAAGGCCGAGGCCGCTCAGACCGAGGCCCAGAGCGTCCTCGAGCAGTACAAGGCTCAGCTCGCCGAGGCCCGCCACGAGGCCGCGCGGCTGCGCCAGGAGGCGCAGGAGCAGGGCGCCCAGCTCATCGCCGAGATGCGGGCCGAGGGCCAGCGGCAGCGCGAGGAGATCGTCGCCGCCGGTCACACCCAGATCGCGGCCGACCGCAAGGCCGCCGCTCAGGCGCTGCGCCAGGACGTGGGCCAGCTGGCCACCGAACTGGCCGGCAAGCTCGTCGGTGAGTCCCTCGAGGAGCACGCCCGGCAGAGCCGCACCATCGACCGCTTCCTCGACGACCTCGACGCGAAGGCCGAGGCCACTCGATGACAGCGCACGGAGCCAGCCGCGAGGCCCTGGCCGCCGCGCGTGAGCGTCTCGACGCGCTGACCGACAACACCTCGGTCGACGCGAAGCAGCTCGCGGACGAGCTGGCCGCGGTCACCGCGATGCTCGACCGCGAGGTCTCGCTGCGCCGGGTCCTCACCGACCCCGCGCAGTCCGGAGAGGCCAAGGCGGAGCTGGCCGGACGCCTGCTCGGCGGCAAGGTCGGCGGCGAGACCGCCGACCTGGTGGCCGGCATGGTGCGCTCCCGCTGGTCGCAGTCGCGCGACCTGGTGGACGGCCTGGAAGAGCTGACCAACCTCGCCGACCTGACCGCCGCGCAGAAGTCGGGCGCGCTGGACAGCGTCGAGGACGAGCTCTTCCGGTTCGGCCGGATCGTCTCCTCCAGCACCGAGCTGCGGTCGGCGCTCACCGACCGGGCCGCGAACGCCACGGCCAAGAGCGGCCTGGTGCACGGCCTGCTCGACCGCCGGGCGGACGTCGTCACGGAGCGTCTGGTCGAGCGTCTTGTGACCGTGCCCCGTGGACGTAGCCTGGAAGAGGGCCTCGAGTCCCTCTCCAAGCTGGCCGCGGACCGCCGGCAGCGCATGGTCGCCGTCGTCACCTCCGCTGTTCCGCTGTCGGACCAGCAGAAGCAGCGGCTCGGCGCGGCGCTCGCGAAGATCTACGGGCGCCAGATGCACCTGAACCTCGACGTGGACCCGACGGTCCTCGGCGGGATCCGGGTGCAGGTGGGCGACGAGGTCATCAACGGCTCCATCGCGGACCGCATCGAGGACGCGCACCGCCGTATGGCGGGCCAGTAACTCAACAAGCAAGATCGACGGCCCTGGTTGGGCCGTGCACAGGATGCAAAGTTTCTGGGGGGAGCCCCCAGATCCCCCAAAGAAACTTCGGGCCCAACAAGGAGAGCAGGGAACCCAGATGGCGGAGCTCACGATCCGGCCGGAGGAGATCCGGGACGCGCTGGAGAACTTTGTCCAGGCGTACAAGCCGGACGCGGCCTCGCGCGAGGAGGTCGGTACGGTCACCCTGGCCGGCGATGGCATCGCGAAGGTCGAGGGCCTGCCCTCGGCCATGGCCAACGAACTGCTGAAGTTCGAGGACGGGACCCTTGGTCTCGCGCTGAACCTGGAAGAGCGCGAGATCGGTTCGATCATCCTCGGTGAGTTCAGCGGCATCGAGGAGGGTCAGTCGGTGCAGCGCACCGGCGAGGTCCTTTCGGTCGCGGTGGGCGAGGGCTACCTCGGCCGCGTCGTCGACCCGCTCGGCAACCCGATCGACGGCCTCGGCGAGATCGAGACGTCCGGCCGCCGCGCCCTTGAACTGCAGGCCCCCACGGTCATGCAGCGCAAGTCGGTGCACGAGCCGATGGAGACCGGCTACAAGGCCGTCGACGCGATGACCCCGATCGGCCGCGGTCAGCGTCAGCTGATCATCGGTGACCGCCAGACCGGCAAGACCGCCCTGGCCGTCGACACGATCATCAACCAGCGCGACAACTGGCGCTCCGGTGACGTGAACAAGCAGGTCCGCTGCATCTACGTCGCCATCGGTCAGAAGGGCTCCACCATCGCCTCCGTGCGCGGTGCCCTGGAAGAGGCCGGCGCCCTGGAGTACACGACTATCGTCGCCGCCCCGGCGTCCGACCCGGCCGGCTTCAAGTACCTGGCGCCGTACACCGGCTCGGCCATCGGCCAGCACTGGATGTACGAGGGCAAGCACGTCCTCATCGTCTTCG
This sequence comes from Streptomyces sp. NPDC040610, assembly GCF_055594065.1. Lineage (NCBI taxonomy): Bacteria > Bacillati > Actinomycetota > Actinomycetes > Kitasatosporales > Streptomycetaceae > Streptomyces > Streptomyces sp. NPDC040610. The sequence goes on from NZ_JBVIXA010000001.1 coordinate 1,074,302, forward strand.
ACGACCTGTCGAAGCAGGCCGACGCCTACCGCGCCGTGTCCCTGCTGCTCCGCCGCCCGCCGGGGCGCGAGGCCTACCCGGGTGACGTCTTCTACCTGCACTCCCGTCTGCTCGAGCGCTGCGCGAAGCTCTCGGACGAGATGGGCAAGGGCTCGATGACCGGTCTGCCGATCGTCGAGACCAAGGCGAACGACGTCTCGGCGTTCATCCCGACCAACGTCATCTCCATCACCGACGGCCAGTGCTTCCTGGAGTCGGACCTGTTCAACGCCGGTCAGCGTCCCGCGCTGAACGTCGGTATCTCCGTCTCCCGAGTCGGTGGTTCCGCGCAGCACAAGGCGATCCGTCAGGTCTCCGGCCGACTGCGTGTGGACCTCGCCCAGTTCCGTGAGCTGGAGGCGTTCGCCGCCTTCGGTTCCGACCTGGACGCCGCGTCCAAGGCGCAGCTGGAGCGTGGCCAGCGCATGGTCGAGCTGCTCAAGCAGCCGCAGTACCAGCCGATGGCCACCGAGGACCAGGTCATCTCCGTCTGGGCCGGCACCACCGGCAAGATGGACGACGTACCGGTCAATGACATCCGGCGCTTCGAGCGTGAGCTGCTCGACTACCTGCACCGCAAGGAGCAGGGCCTGATGACCTCCATCAAGGAGGGCGCCAAGATGTCGGACGACACGATCACGGCCATCGGTGACGCCGTCGCGGAGTTCAAGAAGCAGTTCGAGACCTCGGACGGGAAGCTTCTCGGCGAGGACGTTCCTGCCGCTGCCGGCAAGTGACGACGGAAGGGACCTGACTCATGGGAGCCCAGCTCCGGGTCTATAAGCGTCGCATCAAATCCGTCACCGCGACCAAGAAGATCACCAAGGCGATGGAGATGATCGCCGCCTCGCGCGTCGTCAAGGCGCAGCGCAAGGTGGCGGCCTCCACGCCGTACGCGACCGAGCTGACGCGCGCGGTCACGGCGGTGGGCACCGGCTCGAACACCAAGCACCCGCTGACGACCGAGCCGGAGACGTCGACGCGTGCCGCGGTGCTGCTCCTCACGAGCGACCGCGGTCTCGCCGGCGCCTTCAACTCCAACGCCATCAAGGCCGCGGAGCAGCTGACGGCACGCCTCGAGGCCGCGGGCAAGGAGGTCGACGTCTATGTCGTCGGCCGCCGCGGTGTGGCCCACTACAACTTCCGCGAGCGCAAGATCGCGAAGCAGTGGACGGGCTTCACCGACCAGCCCGAGTACGCCGACGCCAAGGCTGTCGCGGGCCCGCTGATCGAGGCCATCGAGACGGAGACGGCCGAGGGCGGCGTGGACGAGCTCCACATCGTCTACACCGAGTTCGTGTCGATGATGACGCAGACGGCGGTCGACGGCCGCCTGCTGCCCCTCAGTCTCGACGAGGTGGCCGAGGAGTCCACGGCGAAGGACGAGATCCTGCCGCTGTTCGACTTCGAGCCGTCGGCGGAGGACGTCCTCGACGCCCTGCTGCCGCGCTACGTCGAGAGCCGCATCTACAACGCGCTGCTGCAGTCGGCTGCCTCCAAGCACGCCGCCACGCGCCGCGCGATGAAGTCGGCCACCGATAACGCCGGAGACTTGATCAACAACCTCTCCCGGCTTGCCAACGCGGCCCGCCAGGCCGAAATCACCCAGGAAATCAGCGAGATCGTCGGCGGCACCGCAGCCCTGTCCGACGCGACCGCGGGGAGTGACAAGTAATGACGACCACTGTTGAGACGGCCGTTGCCACGGGCCGCGTCGCCCGGGTCATCGGCCCGGTCGTCGACGTGGAGTTCCCCGTCGACGCGATGCCGGAGATCTACAACGCCCTGCACGTCCAGGTCGACGACCCGTCGACCGAGGGCGCGAAGAAGACGCTGACCCTCGAGGTCGCCCAGCACCTGGGCGACGGCGTGGTCCGCGCGATCTCGATGCAGCCCACCGACGGCCTGGTCCGCCAGGCCCCGGTGACCGACACGGGCGCGGGCATCTCCGTCCCGGTCGGCGACGTGACCAAGGGCCGGGTGTTCAACACCCTCGGCGAGGTCCTGAACGACGACCCGTCCACGGTCGCCGAGGCCGAGCGCTGGACGATCCACCGCAAGGCCCCGGCCTTCGACCAGCTCGAGTCCAAGACCGAGATGTTCGAGACCGGCCTGAAGGTCGTCGACCTTCTCACCCCGTACGTCAAGGGTGGAAAGATCGGTCTGTTCGGTGGTGCCGGTGTCGGCAAGACCGTGCTGATCCAGGAAATGATCGTCCGTGTGGCCAAGCTGCACGACGGTGTCTCCGTCTTCGCCGGTGTCGGCGAGCGCACCCGTGAGGGCAACGACCTCATGGTCGAGATGGAGGAAGCCGGCGTTCTGGACAAGACCGCGCTGGTCTTCGGCCAGATGGACGAGCCGCCGGGCACGCGTCTGCGCGTGGCCCTGGCCGGTCTGACCATGGCGGAGTACTTCCGCGATGTGCAGAAGCAGGACGTGCTGTTCTTCATCGACAACATCTTCCGCTTCACCCAGGCCGGTTCCGAGGTCTCGACCTTGCTCGGCCGCATGCCCTCCGCGGTGGGCTACCAGCCGAACCTGGCCGACGAGATGGGTCTCCTCCAGGAGCGCATCACCTCGACCCGTGGTCACTCGATCACCTCGATGCAGGCGATCTACGTCCCCGCGGACGACCTGACCGACCCGGCCCCGGCCACCACCTTCGCCCACCTCGACGCGACGACGGTGCTCTCCCGTCCGATCTCCGAGAAGGGCATCTACCCGGCCGTGGACCCGCTGGACTCCACGTCCCGCATCCTGGACCCGCGCTACATCGCGCAGGACCACTACGACGCCGCCATGCGCGTCAAGGGAATCCTGCAGAAGTACAAGGACCTCCAGGACATCATCGCGATCCTCGGCATCGACGAGCTCGGCGAAGAGGACAAGCTCGTCGTGTCCCGCGCCCGTCGTGTGGAGCGCTTCCTGTCCCAGAACACCCACGCCGCCAAGCAGTTCACCGGCGTGGACGGTTCGGACGTGTCCCTCGACGAGTCGATCACGGCCTTCAACGCGATCTGCGACGGCGAGTACGACCACTTCCCGGAGCAGGCGTTCTTCATGTGCGGTGGTCTCGAGGACCTGAAGAAGAACGCCAAGGAGCTCGGCGTCTCCTGAGCCCAGTAGCTCATCGGGAGAGGGGCGGGTACACCCCGCGACACGGGGGCGTGTCCGCCCTTCTCCCTACGCCCACTAGAATTTGACCCAACACCCGGCTGAACCGCCGGGTGGTGACCCGAGGAGCCACCCTTGGCTGCTGAGCTGCATGTCGAGCTGGTCGCCGCGGACCGCAGTGTCTGGTCCGGCGAGGCCACCCTGGTCGTCGCGCGCACCACGTCCGGCGACATCGGCGTCATGCCCGGTCACCAGCCGCTGCTCGGTGTGCTGGAGTCGGGCCCGGTGACCATTCGTACGAGCGACGGCGGGACGGTCGTCGCCGCGGTGCACGGCGGATTCATCTCGTTCGCCGACAACAAGCTGTCGCTGCTCGCCGAGATCGCCGAGCTCTCCGACGAGATCGACGTCCAGCGTGCGGAGCGGGCGTTCGAGCGTGCCAAGTCGGAGGCCGACGCCTCCGCCGAGCGGCGCGCCGACGTTCGACTTCGTGCGGTGGCGGCGCGCTGACCCCCGGCGCGCGGCGTAACGTGACTCAGCCGCGGCCAGGACCGGAGCCTTCCGGACCTGGTCGCGGCTGAGGCGATGCGGGTGCGGTTCCGGGTGCGGTTGTTTGGTCCGTTTCGAGAAGTCGTGTTGAGGCGAGGAGGTCGGTGCCGATGATCCTCGTTCTGCTCGTGTGCGGACTTGTGTTGATCGCGCTGGTGTTGCTGGGGCTCTTCGTCTTCGGACTGCGCCGTCGGCTGATCCAGCGCTCCGGCGGCACCTTCGACTGCAGCCTGCGCTGGCACGCCCCCGATCCCGCGGAGGCGTCCGACACCTCCGGCAAGGGCTGGGGGTACGGGGTCGCCCGCTACAACGGAGACCGGGTCGAGTGGTTCCGCGTCTTCTCCTACGCGCCCCGGCCTCGGCGGATCCTTGAGCGGTCCTCGATCGAGGTCGTCGACCGGCGGGCGCCCGATGGGGAGGAGGAGCTCGCGCTTCTCTCCGATGCCGTCGTCCTTGGCTGTCTGCATCGCGGGGTGCGGTTGGAACTCGCCATGAGCGAGGACGCACTCACCGGGTTTCTCGCCTGGTTGGAGGCCGCGCCTCCCGGGCAGCGAGTGAACGTGGCGTAGCCGGGTGCCGGGGCGCGCTCAGAGCGTCGCCTTCACCAAGCCCGATTCGTATGCCGCTATGACCGCCTGGGCGCGGTCTCGCACGCCCAGTTTCGCGAAGACCGCTGTCACGTGGTTCTTGACCGTGGAGTGGCTGATCCCGAGGGCCTCGGCGATCTCTGTGTTGTCGTAGCCCTTGGCCATGAGGGTCCAGACGTCTGTCTCGCGGGTCGTAAGGTCCGGGCGGGTGCCCGGTGGGGCGCTGTGCGGGTGGGGCGTCGGGGCGGTGACGAAAGCCGAGATCAGGCGGGTCAGGAGGCGGGGCGCCACCGCTGCCTCGCCCGCGTTGACGGTGTGGACCGCCGCCACCAGTTCCTCCGGTGAGACGTCCTTGGGCAGGAAGCCCGCTGCGCCCGCGCGCAGCGCCCCGACCACGTACTCGTCCATGTCGAACGTGCTCAGCGCCAGGACCCTGCACTCGGGGAGTTCCCCGGTCAGGACGGCCGTCGCGCCGACGCCGTCCAGGCGGGGCATGCGGATGTCCATGAGGACCACGTCGGGGCGCAGTCGGCGGGCCAGCTCGATGGCTTCCTGGCCGTCGCCCGCCTCGCCCACCACCGTCACGCCGGGGTCGGCGTGGAAGATGAGCGCCAGGCCGCGCCGGACCAGGGGCTGGTCGTCGGCGATCAGGACGGTCAGCGGGGTGTGTGCGGTCGTCACCGGGCAGCGGCTTTCTCTTGGGGCGCGGGGGTGTGCTCGAAGGGCTGGGGCGCCTCGGCGGGCAGGGGCAGGGTCGCGAGGATTCTGAATCCGCCCGCGGGTCCGGCTCCCGCCTCCAGGGTGCCGCCGTGCAGGGCCACACGTTCCCGCATGCCCACCAGGCCGTGTCCTGGCCTGCCCTTGCGTGCCGTTCCGACCGTGCCGGAGGCGTCGTTGCGTACGTCGACGGTGAGCAGGCCGGGGGAGTAGGTGAGCGTTACGGTCGCCCGGGCGCCGCCCGCGTGTTTGCGGACGTTGGTCAGGGCCTCCTGGACGATCCGGAACACGGTGAGGCCCAGGGTGGGGGGCAGTTCACGGTTGCCGAGTTCGGGTTCGCCCTCGACGAGCAGTTCCGTTTCGACGCCCGCCCTGCAGGAGTCCGCGACCACCTGCGGCAGGTCGGCCACGCCCGGTTGGGGTGCGGTCGAGCCGCCCTCGGTGTCGTCGTCCGCGCGCAGGACGTCCAGGAGCTGGCGCATCTCGGCCAGTGCGAGCCGGCCGGAGTCCTCCAGGGACTTCAGCGCGTCCTGGGTCAGGTCCGTGTCGTGGTGCAGGACGCGTCGGGCGCCGCCCGCCATCAGTTGCATGGCGGTGATGTGGTGGGCGACGACGTCGTGCAGTTCGCGGGCGATGCGGCGGCGTTCGGCGGCGACCGCGTGGTCGGCGAGCAGCCTGCGGTGTTCGGCGTCCTGCCGCTGCCAGCGGCGCGCGGCGCAGCCGACGGCGAGGGCGATGCAGACGCCGATCACGTCCGCGAAGATCGCCCGCGCCGGTTCCTCGTGCTCGCTGAGGCCGGGCACCTGGAGGCCGACGAGAGCCACCACGGCCGCGGCGCCGGTGACGCGGGTGGTCCGCAGCCGGGCCACGGAGTACAGGGCGACGACGAGGGAGATGGGCAGACCGTAGGGGACCGAGGTGAGGGGGGTCAGCACGGCCTGCGCGGCCAGGACGGCGATCAGGACGGAGACCGGGAAGCGGCGGTGCCAGAGCAGTGGTGCGGTGGGCAGCAGGTGCAGCGCGAGGACGCCCGGGCTCCCGGGTGCGCCCCCGGGCTCGATGCTCAGGGCGTACCCGGTGACCTCGATCACCAAGGCGCCGAGGGCCACCAGGACGTCCTGCCGGTGTGGCCGGAGGTTCTTGTACCGGTGCGGCCTGAGAGCCGGGCTCTCGGTCCTGGGCGGTCGGCTTGGCGCGTGCATGCCTTCGTACTCCTTCCGCGCGGGTCCGTGATTCATTTCAGCCCGGGGGCGGGGCGTCGGCGTCATCCCCCGGGTGGAGTTCGCGGCTAGGAGCTGGGTCCTGGTCGCGGTGGGGGCCAAGGCCCTGGTCCCGGGGCGGTTTCGTCGCCGCGGGCGACGAGTCGGCGACGTCGCCGGTGATCTTCTGGAGGAGCCCGGTGGGACCGGGCCGGCCACCCCACCGGAGGACACCGTGATCAGATCCCTGACCGCCCTGACCACTCGCCACGCCTGGAAATTCATCCTGCTCTGGACGCTGCTCGCCGCCGGCCTGTCCATTGTCGGTCAGGCGAAGATGCACAGCGTCACCCAGCCCGATGTCAGCAGCTTCCTGCCGAAGTCGTACGACTCGGCGGCCGCCATGGAGACGGCCGAGGACCGGTTCGGCGCGAAGCCCGACGACAACGCCGTCACCGTGCTCGTCGGCCGTGACGACGGCAAGAAGCTCACCGGCGGCGACCGACGGCACATCGACGAGATCGCCCGCGGTCTCGGTGAGCGGCGCCTGAAGATGCCCAACCCCGACGACCTGCCCTCGTTCATGCTGACGGACCACTCGCAGACACCGGTCGTGAAGTCCGGTGCCGCCGCGCCCGACGGCACGTTCCGGCTGCTCTCCGTATCGCTCGAAGGGAACAGGAACGACCCCGCGCTCCAGGACGTCTACCGGGAATTCCGCGACCACGCCGAGGACGAGTTCGCCAGGGCGGACCTGCGCACGGGCTTCACCGGCGGCATCGCGGACCTCGCCGACACCACGGAGGCCCAGGAGGACACCGAGAAGCTGGTCGGGATCCTGACCTTCGGGCTCATCGTGCTCCTGAACGTCCTGGCCTTCCGCAGCGTCCTCGCCGCCATCCTGCCGTTGCTCGCGGTGGTCCTCGTCGGCGGCGCCGCGACCGGCGCGGTGGTCGGCACGGCGCTCCTCTTCGACTTCAAGCTCGACCCGTCGACACCGTCCCTGATCACCGTGGTCCTGCTCGGCATCGGCATCGACTACTTCCTGTTCCTGCTGTTCCGCTTCCGTGAACTGCTGCGCGCCGACCCGAACCCGAAGAAGAACGCCCGCGGCGTCGCGGCGGAGTGCGCGGGCCGCGTCGGGGCGGCCATCACCTCGGCGGCGCTCACCATCGTGGCCGCGTTCGCCACCCTCGGCATCGCGAGCTTCGGCCAGTTCAAGGTGCTCGGCCCGGCCATCGCGGTGTGCGTCCTGGTGATGCTCGTCGCCAGCCTCACCTTCATGCCCGCGCTGCTCGCGGTCTGTGGGCGCAAGATGTTCTGGCCGTCGCGGTCGCTGCGTGAGGAGCCGCGCCCCGGGATGAGCGCGCGCCTCGGGGAGCGCGTCGCCCGGCGCCCGTTCCTCTTCGTGGCCGCCAGCGTCGGGCTCCTGGTCGCGCTGAGCGCCGGTGTGCTCGGCATGAAGATGGACTACGGCACGGGCTCGGGCCCCGACGACACGCCCGCGGGGGCGACGGCCAAGGAGATATCCAAGGCGCTGCCCGGCGGCGTGGACAGCCCGCACACCGTGTACGTCGCGGCCGACGGGGCGAAGAAGGCCACGATCGACCGGGCGGGACTCGAAGGCCTCACCAAGGACCTGAAGGCCGTCAAGGGTGTCGGCCGGGTGGCCGCGCCCGTGCTCAACAAGGAGCACACGGCCGCCAAGGTGGACTTCTACCTGGACATGGACGTGCAGTCGCAGCGGGCCCGTGACGTCGTCTCCGACGAGGTGCGGCCCGTCGTCTCCAAGGCGGCGCCGCCCGGCACCGAGGCCCATGTGTCGGGTCAGGCCGCGATCTTCTCGGACGTCTCCGAGGCGGTGTCGAAGGACCTCAAGGTGGTCTTCCCCGTGGCCGCCGGGCTGATCGCCCTGATCCTGGTGGCCCTGCTGCGCAGCCTGCTCGCGCCGATGGTCCTCATGCTCGCCATCGGGCTCGGCTTCACGGCGACGCTCGGGTCCGGCGTGCTCGTCTTCCAGCACCTGCTCGACCGGCCGGGCGTGTCCTTCACGCTGCCGCTCGTGCTGTTCCTGTTCGTCGTCGCCCTCGGCACCGACTACAACATCCTGATCAGCGACCGCATCCGGGAGGAGATGGGGCGCCCGGGACCGGCCCGCCAGGCGGTGGCCGCCGCGGTGCGGCACACGGCTCCGGCCATTGTCACCGCCGGCGTCGTCCTCGCGGGCTCCTTCGCGAGCCTCGCCGTCAACCCGTCCCCGGGTACCCAGGAGATCGGCCTCGTCACCGCCCTCGGCATCGGCCTGTCCTCGCTGGTCCTCTCGATCGTGCTGGTGCCCGCGGTGGTGGCGATGCTCGGCCGGGCGACGTGGTGGCCCTCGCGGTCGGGCCGCGGACCCGGCGGCGCGCACGGCGGCCGCGGCGGGCACCGCGGTCATGACCACCAGGTCCCCGCGCCCGCGGAGTACGGCACGTACGCAGGTACCTACCAGCGGCAGGAGTACGGATCGCCCTACGGATCGGAGTCGCGCCGCTGACGGGAGGGCGCGAAGAAGCCGGGGAGGCGGGGGGCGTTCCCGCCTCCCCGGCTTCGTATCGGGGACGAGCGGCCGACGGTGCTACTTCAGGCCGTCGTTGATGGCACTGACCAGCTCACCGCCCGCCGTGTCGCCGCTGAACTCCCAGAAGAAGGCGCCGCCGAGGCCCTGCTCCTTGGCCCAGGCCATCTTGGCGCGGATCGTCGCCGGGGTGTCGTACGACCACCAGTTGTTGCCGCAGTGGGCGTAGGCCGTGCCCGCGACCGTGCCGTTGGACGGGCAGGAGTTCTTGAGGATCTTGTAGTCCTCGATGCCCGCCTCGTAGGTGCCCGGCGCGGCCCCGGTGGCCGTGCCTCCTGGCTCCTTCTGGGTGACGCCGGTCCAGCCGCGGCCGTAGAAGCCGATGCCGAGCAGGAGCTTCTTGCCCGGTACGCCCTTGGCCTTCAGCTTGTTGATCGCCGCCGCGGAGTTGAAGCCGCCCTTCGGGATGCCCGGGTAGTCGGTCAGCGGCGAGTGCGGGGCCGTCGGACCCTTGGCGTCCCAGGCGCCGAAGAAGTCGTACGTCATCACGTTGTACCAGTCGGTGTACTGCGCGGCGCCGCCGTAGTCGGCGGAGTCGATTTTGCCGCCCGGGGAGGCGTCGGCGGTGATGGCGGCGGTGACGAGGTTGTTCGCGCCGAACTTGTTCCGGAACGCCTGCATCATCGTCTTCATCACGGCCGGGCCGCTGGTGTCACAGCTGAGGCCGCACGCGTTCGGGTACTCCCAGTCCAGGTCGATGCCGTCGAACACATCCGCCCAGCGCGGGTCCTCGACCAGCTTGTAGCAGGAGTCCGCGAACGCCTCCGGGTTCTTCATGGCGTCGGTGAAGCCGCCGGACCAGGTCCAGCCGCCGAACGACCAGAGGACCTTGATGTGCGGGTACTTGGCCTTCAGCTTGCGCAGCTGGTTGAAGTTGCCGCGCAGCGGCTGGTCCCAGGTGTCGGCGACGCCGTCGACGGACTGGTCGGCGGTGTACGCCTTGTCGTAGTCGGCGTAGGCGTCACCGATGGTGCACTTGCCGCCCTGGACGTTGCCGAACGCGTAGTTGATGTGCGTGATCTTCTCGGCGGAGCCGGAGGACGCGATGTTCTTCACGTGGTAGTTGCGCTGGTAGACGCCCCAGTTGGTGAAGTACCCGAGCTTCACCTTGGCACCGGGGTCGGGGTCGGGGCCGCCGCCCGTGGTGCGCACCTTCACCGAGCCGCTGGCGGGCCCGGTCTGGTCCGCGGTGTCGCGGGCCTGGACGCTGTAGGAGTAGTCGGTGCCCTTGGTGAGCCCGGAGTCGGCGTACGAGGTGCCGGTGACCGTGGCGACCTTCGCGCCGTCGCGCAGCACGTCGTAGTTCTTGACGCCCTTGTCGTCCGTCGCGGCCTTCCAGTCCAGCTTCACCGAGGTGTTGGTGATGTCGGACGCGGTCGGGGTGCCGGGGGCGGAGGGCGGGTTGTCGCCGGGCTGGCCGCCGCCGTCGCAGCTCTCGCCGTTCAGCAGACAGTTGGAGGGGGAGCCGGGTCCGGAGCCGTTGAAGCCGAAGGAGACGGTCGCGCCGGGGGCGAGGGAGCCGTTCCAGCCGAGGTTCTTCGCGGTCCACTTGTTGCCCGAGTTGGTGACCGTCGCGTCCCACGCCGACGCCACCCTCGTGCCGGCGGGGAAGTCCCACTCGACGGTCCAGGAGCTGAGGGCGGTGGTGCCGGTGTTCTTGATGGTCCACTTGCCCTCGAAGCCGGAGCCCCAGTCCTGGGTCTTGGCGTACGTGGCGGTGGCCCCGGCGGCGGCCTTGGGGGCGGCTTGCGCGCTCTTCGGCGCGGTGTCCGGGGCCGCCTCGGCGCTGCCGCCGAGGGCGACCAGGGTGGCGAGCGGGAGCAGCAGAGTGGTGAGCCCGGCTGTCAGCCGATGTCTTGACCTGTGTCTGACGCGCAAGGGGTGCTCCTCGGTCGAGTTCCGGGGGTGGGGGTGAAACCCTGCGACGCCCGTGAGCACGCTGTGCCTGTTCTGTGCCTGTCATGTGCCCACCGCAGTGAGCCGAGAGTAGAAAGGTCTGGACCAACGGTCAAGGGTCTGAACCACTGTCTGGATTGGGGGAGTTCGAGGACGAGGCCGCCAGGCCGATGCCTGAGCGGTCAGACCCCCAGCTCCTGGGCGAGCACGGCCGCCTGCACCCTGCTGCGCAGCTCCAACTTGCCGAGCAGGCGGCTCACATGGGTCTTCACCGTCGCCTCCGCCATGTCCAGGCGGCCTGCGATCTCCGCGTTGGAGAGGCCCTCGCCGAGGCAGGAGAGGACCTCGCGCTCGCGGCGGGTGAGGGTGTCGAGCACCGCCGGATCCACCGTGCTGCCCCGGCGCGGGGTGCGCCGCGGCGTGGCGAACTCGGCGATCAGGCGGCGGGTGACCGCGGGGGCGATCAGGCCCTCGCCGCGGGCGACCGTGCGTACCGCCTCCAGGAGGTCCCTGGCCTCGGTGTTCTTCAGGAGGAAGCCGGACGCGCCCGCGCGCAGCGCCCCGAAGACGTACTCGTCGAGGTCGAACGTGGTCAGCACGAGCACGTCCGCCAGCTGTTCGGCCACCACCTGGCGGGTCGCGGAGACGCCGTCGAGCCGGGGCATCTGCACGTCCATGAGGACCAGGTCCGGCCGCAGCTCCCGGGCCAGGGCCACCGCCTGCTCGCCGTCCGCGGCCTCGCCGACGACCTCCATGTCGGGCGCGCTGCGCAGGATCAGGACCAGGCCCGCCCGCACGGCGGACTGGTCCTCGGCGACGAGCACGCGGATCATTCGGGGACTCCTTGGTCTTTGGGGTCGATGGGCAGACGGGCCTCGACCCGCCACACCTTGGCGCCGGGCACGTCCGGATGCGCCTCGGGGCCGGACTCGAAGGTCCCGCCGAGCAGCGCGGCCCGTTCCTCCATGCCGACAAGACCGGCGCCGGAGCCGGGTGCGCGCGGCCCCCTGACCTCACCGAACGGGCTGCTCACGGACACCCGGAGCCCGTCCGGCTCCCGGTCGAGGGTCACGGTGACCGGGCCGGGCGCGGCGTGCTTGAGGGCGTTGGTGAGGGACTCCTGGACGATGCGGTACGCGGCCAGCTCGACCGGCGCGGGCAGGGGCGGGTCGTCCGGGGTGCGGGTGTCGGCGAGGCGGACGTCGAGGCCGTTGGTGCGGGCGTTCTCGGCGAGCGCGCCGAGGCCGTCCAGGGTGGGCGCGGCGGCCGGTTCCAGGTCGCCGCTGGAGTCGCGCAGGATGCCGATGAGGCGGCGCATCTCGGCGAGGCCCTCCACGCTGTTCTCGCGGATGACGGTGAGCGCGTCCTGCGTCGTGCGCGGGTCGTCCAGGGACAGCGCGGCCGTGGAGTGGATGGCGATGGCCGACAGATGGTTGGCGACCATGTCGTGCAGTTCGCGGGCCATCCGCGCGCGCTCGGCGGTGACGGCCTGCGCGCGGTCCTTCTCGGCGAGCAGCGCGGTCTGCTCGGCGCGCAGCCGGGCCAGGTCGGCGGCCTCCCTGTGGTTGCGGACCAGGACGCCCGTGGTCGCGGGTGCGAACGACACGAGCGCGGTCACAGCACCTACGAGGATCGCGTCCGCCTGCCGGAACCAGGCCAGGAAGCCGACGGTCACCGCGACCGTGATCAGTCCCGTCACCACCGGGATGCGCCGGGCCTGGGCGGGCGTGCCGTACACCACGGCCGCGTACACGAGGTCCGTGAACATCACGACCGTCGCCAGGTTCCCGGTCGTGAACTGATCGGCGATGACCGCGACGGTGCCCACGCCGAGCGCGAGCTGCGGCGCCGTGCGACGGACGAGGACCAGGCCCGCCATGACGAACAGCGGCACCAGCGACCAGGCGGGGCCGAGCGCGCGGGACTGCATCGTGATGCCGAGTGCGTACAGGCCGAGACCGCTGACCAGGCTGACCACACAGATGCGGACGTCGACGACGTCCGGGCGGCGGAGGAACGGCAGCGGCATGACTCCATCCAACACGGCCCGGCGCGCCCTGGCCTCCCTATGCCGGGTGAAGCCCCGGTACATCGAAGGATGCAGCCGCGATTCGTCACTCGCGACGACGATCCGCCCCGCTCCCGGCGGGAGCCTTGAGAGGTGACCACGAGAACCAGGGCCCAGCTTTTCGGCCGGGGGACCGGGGGCTGTACCCCGGGACAGCGCAGTAGGAGGAACGAGCCGTGATCGTCACGTTGATCATCATCTGCGAGGTCGGCTTCTGGGTCATCCTCGCCGCGGGCCTCGGCGCCCGCTACCTGCTGAAGATGCCGCGCCTCGGCCTCGCGATCCTGCTCTGTGAGCCGCTGCTCGAACTGCTCCTGCTGGTCGTCACGGCCATCGACCTGAAGAACGGGGCCGACCCGAGCTGGAAGCACGGCCTGGCCGCGGTCTACATCGGCTACACCGTCGGCCACGGCCACCGCACCGTGAAGTGGCTCGACGGCCACGCCGCGCACCGCTTCAACGGCACCCCGGTGCCGCGCCCGCCGCGCTACGGCTGGCCGCGCGCCCGACACGAGGGCAAGGTCTGGCTGGGCACGGTGCTCGCGGCGGCGGTCGCGTCCGGGCTGCTGCTTCTCGCCAAGTGGTACGTGGACGACCCGGGCCGCACGGGGTCGCTGGACTCGTGGATGCACACCGCGTGGCGCACCGCCGGCATCCACGGCCTGATCGCGCTGAGCTACACGCTGTTCCCCAAGCGGAAGCCGGCGCCGGGACCGGAGGAGCGGGACGAGCGGCCGCACGACCTCACCAAGGTCTGAGCGCCGCCCTCCGCGCCGGTCAGCGCTCCCCGCCGGGCACCCACAGCACGTCTCCGACCTCCTTGTTCGCCGTCCGGGCGAGAATGAAGAGGAGGTCGGAGAGGCGGTTGAGGTAGGTCGCGGTGAGCGCGTTCATGGTGCCGCCCTTCTCGGCGGCGCCGTGCTCGTCGAGCGCCGCCCAGGTGGACCGCTCGGCCCGCCTCACCACCGTGCACGCCTGGTGCAGCAGGGCCGCGCCCGGCGTACCGCCCGGCAGGATGAAGCTGCGCAGCTTCTCCAGGTCCTCGTTGAAGCGGTCGCAGTCCGCCTCCAGCTTGTCGACGTAGGGCTGCTCGACGCGCAGCGGCGGGTACTTCGGGTCCTCGACGACGGGGGTGCACAGGTCGGCGCCCACGTCGAAGAGGTCGTTCTGGACCCGGGTGAGGACCGCCACGACCTCCGGGGCCAGGCCGCCGAGGGCGATGGCGGTGCCGATGGCGGCGTTGGCCTCGTTGGCGTCCGCGTACGCGGAGATCCTGAGGTCGGTCTTGGCGGTCCTGCTCATGTCGCCGAGGGCCGTGGTGCCCTGGTCGCCGGTCCGGGTGTAGATGCGCGTCAGATTGACCATGCGGCCAGAGTAGTTAGGCCCCGGCCGTCCGGAACACGCGTGTGCCGACGATCACGGACAGCGCCGCGAACGCCGCGGCCGTCACCACCCCGTACAGCAGCGCGTGGCTCGCGTAGTCGCCGACGTACGCCGCCCGCACCGCGTCCACGAGATAGCGGAACGGCATGAAGTGCGACAGGACGTCCAGCCAGCCCGGCGCGAGGGCCATCGGCAGCATCAGGCCGGACAGCAGCATGGAGGGCATGCTCACGGCGTTCACCACGGGCCCGAACTCGTGCGGCTTGGAGACCTTCAGGGCCAGGGCGTACGAGAGCGCGGCCAGCGAGAGCGTCAGGACACCCACGAAGGCGAAGCCGATGAGCACGCCCGCGACCGGCGCCCGCAGCCCCATGACCAGCGCCGCGAGGACCAGGAGCACCGCCTGGAACACGAACAGCGCGGCATCCCGAAGCACCCGCCCGAGCAGCAGCGCGAGCCTGCTCACGGGCGTCACCCGCATCCGCTCCACCACCCCGAACTGCTTCTCGATGATGATCGCGAAGCCACTGAACGTCGCCCCGAAGAGGCCGAGCTGGAGCAGCAGCCCCGGCACGAGCACCTGCCAGGAGTCGCCGCGCGAGCCCAGCGGCAGATCGGTGAGCAGCGGCCCGAAGAAGAGCAGATAGAGCAGGGGCGTGAGGACGCCGAAGAGCATCTGGAACTTGGAGCGCAGGGTCTGGCGGGCGTAGCGGCCGAAGACCAGGGCGGTGTCGGAGAGCAGTGCGGGCATGGGGAGTCCTGGGGTCGTAGGGGAGGCGGCTAGACGGCGACGGGCGTCCGGTCGACGGGGGCCGGGCCGCGGCCGGTGATGGCGAGGAACGCGTCCTGGAGGGGTGCGTCGGCCGAGCCCGCGTACTGGAGCTTGAGGGCGCCCGGGGTGCCGTCGGCGACCACGACGCCCTGGTCCACGACGACGATCCGGTCGGCCAGGGCGTCCGCCTCGTCCAGATAGTGCGTGGTCAGGAACACGGTCGTGCCGTGGTCGTCGCGCAGGCGGCGCACCAGGTCCCACAGGTCGGCGCGGGCGCCGGGGTCGAGGCCCGTCGTCGGCTCGTCGAGGAAGAGGATCGCGGGCCGGTGCATCAGGCCCATGGCGATGTCGAGCCGCCGCCGCTGGCCGCCGGAGAGGGCGGCGCACTTGCGGTCGAGCAGGTCGGTCAGGCCGAGGTCGCTGGCCAACTCCTCGGCGCGGGCGACGGCTTCGGCCTTCGGGAGGCGGTAGAGCCGCCCCTGGGTGACCAGTTCCTCGCGCAGCGAGATGTTCAGGTCGACGCCGCCCGACTGGGCCACGTACCCGATCCGGCCGCGTACGGCGGCGGGCTCGCGGGCCAGGTCGAAGCCCGCGACCGTGGCGGCGCCGCCGGTGGGCGGCAGGAGCGTGGTGAGCATGCGCAGCGTGGTCGTCTTGCCCGCGCCGTTCGGGCCGAGGAAGCCGAGGATCTCGCCGGGGGAGACGGTCAGGTCGATGCCGCGCACGGCCTCCACCGGGCCCGCCTTCGTCGTGAACGTCTTGGCCAGTCCGGCCGTGCTGATGATTGCCATGGAGACTACAAAAACAGAGCCTCTTAAATTTTGCAATGCGCCCAAGTTTTTGAGGAGCCCAAGTTTTAATGAAGACCAGCGAAGCTACGATGGGGGCATGACTGAGGGGCTCAGGGAGCGGAAGAAGCGCCAGACCAAGCAGCGGATCTCGGACATCGCGACCGGTCTGTTCGTCGAGCACGGCTTCGTCACCGTGACCGTCGCGGAGATCGCCGACGCCGCCGACGTCTCGGTCAACACGGTCTACAACTACTTCCCGGCCAAGGAGGACCTGTTCCTCGACCGCGGCGTCGAGATGGTCGACCGGCTCTCGCGGTGGGTGCGCGGGCGCCGGGCGGGGGAGTCGGCGGCCGCCGCCGTCCTGCGCGAGCTGCGCGCCCTGGTCGAAGGCGTCTCGCCGACCGTCGGGCTCTTCGCCGGGTACGCCGACTTCATGAAGGTCATCGCCGAGTCGCCCGCCCTGCGCTCCCGCCTGTGGGCCCTGCAGCAGGAGACCCTCAAGGACCTGGAGGCCACCCTGCGCGAGGAGGCGGGCCCCGTCCCCGGCCACCTCCCCGAGCTCGTCGCGGGCCAGCTCGTCTGGGCGTACGGCACCGTCTTCGCCTGGATCGGCGCCGAGATGATGAAGCGCCGGGCGCCCGAGGAGGTCTCCCGCGAGGCCCTCGACCTGCTCGACGAACTGGAGGAGCTGCTCGGCGAGCAGGTCCTCAACTACGGGATCCGCACGGCCACATGACGCCCTGACGGGCCCCCGGGGACCCCTGCCGGTGTGATGTCCGTCAAATGGGACGTGGCGTGCGTCTCTTAGCGGTCCCCTGAGCGGCTGTGAGCGCTAATGTCCGGGCCAGAGCGATACCTAAACAGCGTGTAAGCGCTCAGTCGTCGGTAGTAAGGGGAGTCGTAACGTGGCACGGAAGCTCGCCGTCATCGGAGCCGGACTCATGGGGTCCGGGATCGCCCAGGTATCCGCACAGGCGGGCTGGGACGTCGTCCTGCGCGACGTCACCGACGAGGCGCTGACCCGCGGCACCGACGGCATCAAGGCCTCGTACGAGAAGTTCGTCAGCAAGGGCAAAATGGACGCCGAGGCTGCTCAGTCGGCGCTCGGCCGCATCACGACCACCACCGACCTGGACGCCGCCGCCGACGCGGACATCGTGGTCGAGGCCGTGTTCGAGAGGCTCGACGTCAAGCACGAGATCTTCCGGACGCTCGACAAGATCGTGCGCGACGAGACCGTGCTCGCCTCCAACACCTCCGCCATCCCGATCACCAAGATCGCGGCCGTGACGGACCGTCCGGAGCGCGTCGTCGGCGCCCACTTCTTCTCGCCGGTGCCGATGATGCAGCTGTGCGAACTGGTCCGCGGCCACAAGACGAGCGACGAAACCCTCGCCACCACCCGTGAGTTCGCCGAGTCCGTCGGCAAGACCTGCATCGTCGTCAACCGCGACGTCGCGGGCTTCGTGACCACCCGCCTCATCTCCGCCCTCGTCGTCGAGGCCGCCAAGCTCTACGAGTCGGGCGTCGCCAGCGCCGAGGACATCGACATCGCCTGCAAGCTGGGCTTCGGCCACGCCATGGGCCCGCTCGCCACCGCCGACCTCACCGGCGTCGACATCCTGCTGCACGCCACCGACAACATCTACACGGAGTCCCAGGACGAGAAGTTCGCCCCGCCGGAGCTGATGCGCCGGATGGTTGACGCCGGTGACATCGGGCGCAAGAGCGGGCAGGGCTTCTACAAGCACTGAGCTTCTACAAGCACTGAGCTTCCACGAGCACCGAGCTTCTACGAGCACTGACTGCGGATACCGACGCCTGTACGCCTCCTGGGATCACCCCTCGGGGTGAATTCGGTATCGGTTCGCTTACAGACGGCAACTTCCGTACCCGGGCGGCAGTCAGTTGCTGTGACATACACAGACGCCTCGCGGCACAGGCGCCACATACGACACCGCACTCTTGGGGAGCGCATATGCACATCAGGGGCGACCAGGCCCAGCTGGTCGTCGGGGGACGCCTCGACGTACGCAGCGCGGCGGACGCCCGTACGGTCCTGCACTCGGCCGTCGACGACGGCGCCGGCGACCTGGTGCTCGACCTGTCCGAACTCGACTCGTGGGACGCCACGGGACTCGGCGTCATCATGGGCGCCCACCGGCGCGCCGGACGCTGCGGCCGCCGCCTGGTGCTGCGCGGCGTACCCCCGCAGATGCAGCGCCTCCTCGTCGCCACCCGACTCCACCGCATCCTCGCCATCGAAGGCGGCATCGGGGTCGAATCCCTCCCTCGCGTATAAGCCGCGCGAGGGGGGCGGGAGCGCTCCCTCACGCACAATCCTCACGAGACTGTGACGTCTCGGACCGGGCGGTACCCCGCCTTCCACAGGGATACTGAAGAAGGTTTAGGGTTCGGTCGCCTGCCGATAGACGAACCCGCACGGGGGGCACCGGACCAGAAGCGACAGCGCGGTGTGCTCAAGGCCGGAGGGGGCTTCGCACACGACGCATCTGGGGGGCTGAGACCATGGACCCGACGAACCGGGGACCGGAAGAGTACGGCCACGACGGTGACGGCCGCGACGGCGCGGGGATCGACCGCGAGGGCACGGGGATCGGCCGCGAAGGCACCCACGACGACAGCGCGACGGCACCCGGGCACCAGACGCCGCAGGACGCACCACCGGGCCCGCCCCCGTCGGGCCCGTCGGCCACCGCCGACTTCGGGCCGCCCGCCGTCGCCCGCACTGTCCAGGTCGTGTCCGGCGACTTCCTGCTCACCGTGAACCCCGTCGACGGCAGCGAGATAGAGCCCTGCCCGCCGGGGGAGCGGCCCGGACTTCCGCCCCGGCACTCCGCCGTCGAGCGCGCCGAACGCCGCCGCGCCGCCCAGCCGCCCGTGCCGCCGGGCCCCGCCCTGCCCCGCCTGCCGCTGCTCGAACGGCAGGAGGAGCGCGAGCGCCTGGTGCGCCTCCTCGCCCGCGGCCGCTCCGTGCGCCTCACCGGCCCCGCCGGATCCGGCCGCACGGCGCTGCTCGCCGCCGTCGCCGAGGACTGCGCGGACCTCGCCCCCGACGGCGTGATCCGCCTCAGCGGCTACCACCGCACCGTCGGCGACCTGCTGCACGACCTCTTCGCCGCTGTCCACGACGCGCCCCTGCACCGCCCCGACCCGGCCCTGCTGCGCGAGCTGCTCCGCGACATCGGCGCCGTCGTCGTCCTCGACGACCTGGAGTTCGGCGGCGCCGCCCTCGAAGAGCTCCTGGACGCCACCCCCGAGTGCGCCTTCCTCGTCGCCGCGACGCCCGACATCGCCGCGCCCTCGCCCGAGTCCCACCTCGAAGAGGTCTTCCTCGGCGGCCTCGGCCGCGGCGGCGGCCTGGAACTCCTGGAGCGCGTCGTCGGCCGCGTCCTCACGGACGACGAGGCCAACTGGGCCGGCGACCTGTGGTTCGAGTCCGAGGGCCTGCCGCTGCGCTTCGTCCAGGCCGGAGCCCTGCTGCGCCAGCGCGACCGGCTCCTCGCCGACCCCGGCGCCTTCGACGAGTACGGCCCCGACCAGGGCCCCGGCTACGACGCGCCGTTCGACGCCACCGGGCACGACGTACCGCTGCCCTCCCTCGCCGACGGGGCCGCGCCCGCCGCGCTGCTCGCCTCCCGCCTCAGCGCGTCCGCGCGCGCCGCACTGCGGCTCGCCGTCGCCCTCGGCGGCGAACTGCCGCACCCCGCCCATCTGCCCGCGCTCGTCGGCGACACCCACGCCGACGCCGCGCTCGGCGAGCTGGTCGACTGCGCCCTCGTCACCCCGGTCGGCGGCCACTACCGCCTCGCGGCCGGAGTGCGCACCCAGCTGGAGGGCGCCGGATACGCCGACGACGCCACCGCGAACGCCCAGTCCGCCGCGCGGCACTACGCCTGGTGGTCCGGGCACCCCTCGGTGGCCCCCGAGCGGGTCGCCGCCGAGTCCGACGCGATCCTCGCCGCGCTCACCGCCCTGGTCAACGGCCCCGGCGCCGGGGCCGACAGCGGCGCCGAACCGTCCGCCGCGGTGCTCCTCGCCCGCACGGCCGCGCCCGCCTTCGCCGGGGGGCTGAACTGGGGCGCCTGGGAGCGGGCGCTCAGGTCCGGGCAGGAGGCCTCGCGCACCTCCGGCGAGGTCGCCGAAGAGGCCTACTTCCACCACGAGTTGGGCATCCTCGCGCTCTGCGCCGGACGCCTGGACCGGGCCCGCGCCGAGCTGGAGGCCTCCATCGGCCTGCGCGGCGCCCTCGCCGACAAGCGCGGCATGATCGCAGGCCGCAGGGCGCTCGCCCTGGTCGCCGACCGCTCCGGCGGGATGCTGCCGGACGGCAGGTCGGCGGCGGGCGAGGAGGTGCCCGACGCCCGGTACGAGGAGTCGGCGTCCCCGCCCGGCGGCATTCCCACCGCGTTCGCGCTGCCCGCGCCGCCGCCCCCGGAGGCCGACACCGTCGTCACCCGGCAGGCCGTCCCCGCGACGGGCCCCGGCTCGACCGCGGGCTCCGGGTCCGGGTCCGGTTCGACGCGCCGCTCCATCGTGCGCGGCACCCGGCGCAACCTGGTCGCGGCCGGGGCGGGCGCGCTGCTCGTCGCGGTGCTCGGTACGGTGGTGACGCTCGGCGCGACCTCCGACAAGGACGACGGGACGCCCGACCGGGTGCGCACCGACCAGTCGGCCAGCGCGGATGACGACGGCGGCGGGCTCGGCGCGGACAAGCCGAGCGACGGCTCTTCGGAAGGGCCGGGCGACCCCGGCAAGGACGGGGTGCCCGGCACCTCCGACGACCCGAAGCCCGGCGCGAGCGGCAGGCCGTCGGAGAGCGACGACCCGAAGGACCCGTCGGACAAGCCGAGCGGCAAGCCGACGAAGCCGTCGGGCAAGCCCAGCGACAAGCCGACCAGGCCGACGCACAAGCCCACGAAGCCGACGGACAAGCCGACCAAGCCCACGAAGCCGCCGACGAAGCCCCCCACGACTCCGCCGACGACCCCGCCCACCACTCCGCCGACCACGCCGCCGCCGACCACCCCGTCGTCGCCGCCGTCCTCGCCGGACACCACCACCTCGGCGAGCGGCCCGGAGTCGTCGAGCCCGGCCACCTCCGGCCCGGTGACGGGCGGCACGTCGGGATCCGGCTCGTCGGCGGTGATCTGACGGGCGGCCGCGCCGACGGAGGCGTACGGGGACGACGGAGGCGTACGGACACGACGCGGGCGCGCGGACATGGCGGAGGCGCGCGGACACACAGGGGCGCGCCCATGAGCTGTCGCGCCCCCTGGGGCGGGAACGCGCCACGCGCGAAGGGGCCGGACTCCCTCGGGAGTCCGGCCCCTTCGTACGCGTGGGTCGCCCCGGCGGGGCGGGCGGTTCAGAACAGGCGCAGCTTGTCGTCCTCGATGCCGCGCAGGGCGTCGTAGTCGAGGACGGCGCAGCCGATGCCGCGGTCGGTGGCGAGCACGCGCGCCTGTGGCTTGATCTCCTGGGCGGCGAAGACGCCCTTGACCGGAGCCAGGTGCGGGTCGCGGTTCAACAGCTCCAGATAGCGGGTGAGTTGCTCGACGCCGTCGATCTCGCCGCGGCGCTTGATCTCGACGGCGACCGTCTGCCCCTCGCCGTCGCGGCAGAGGATGTCGACCGGGCCGATCGCGGTCATGTACTCGCGGCGGATCAGCGTATATCCCTCACCGAGTGTCTCGATCCGGTCGGCGAGCAGCTCCTGAAGGTGTGCTTCCACGCCGTCCTTGATGAGTCCCGGGTCGACACCCAGTTCGTGTGAGGAGTCATGGAGGACTTCCTCCATGGTGATGATGAGCTTCTCGCCCGCCTTGTTGATGACGGTCCACACACCGGCGTCGTCGCCGGAGCCCTCCTTCAGGGTGCACGGCGGCGACATCCAGTTGAGGGGCTTGTAGGCCCGGTCGTCAGCGTGAATGGAGACGCTTCCGTCCGCCTTGACGAGGATCAGGCGGGGGGCCGACGGGAGGTGGGCGGTGAGCCGGCCCGCGTAGTCCACGGAGCAGCGGGCGATGACGAGACGCATGGTCGGCAACGCTACTCGACGCGGGGTGGTGCGGCGAATTCCGTGGGTCGCTCCCGACTCGGGGGACCCGTGGACCGCACCACTTGTCCAGCGATGAACCCGTTCGATCCTGGCCGGTTATGCGCCCAATCTCCTGGTGGTCGACCGAGCCGTTGCCTACCGTAGAAGCAGGAGGTCGTCGCACGTGCACGCTGCGTATGCGAGCTCCTTCCCTGTCCGTAAGCCCCTGCTCCCTGGGGGTGCGAGAGGAGAACCCATGTCGCTCGACGTCTCACCGGCACTGTTGGAACAGGCCGAGCGAGGCGAGGTCGACGAAGCAGCATTCGTCGACTGCGTCCGGACCTCCCTGCCTTACGCGTGGGAGATGGTCAGCTCCCTGGTGGCCCAGTTGAAGGTCGACGGCGGCGAGTTCGCCGACAACCAGACGCCGCCGCCGGACGAGCAGGCGCGCGGTCAGTTGCTCCGCGCGCTCGCGAGTGACGCGATTCGGGGCGCCTTGCAGCGCCACTTCGGGGTCCGTCTGGCGTTCCAGAACTGCCACCGTGTGGCGGTGTTCCCGCTGGACGGCTCCGCGGACGACAGGCTGGCCAAGTTCACTTCGATTCGCGGCCAGTTGCTGAATCAGTCGCCCGAGCTTCGCGACTGCTGAGGACAGTTGCTGCCGCTCCGTACGCGGGAGGTGTTTCAGTCCGGGGCGGCAGCATTCTTCTGGCGGGGGCGCCTTTGTGTGGGGTGCCCCTGGGCCCCCTTTTTTTCTTGTCTGCGGGGCTGTGGGGGCTGGGCGCGCAGTTCCCCGCGCCCCTTTGGGGCGCGCCGGGTCCCGTGCGCCTTCGGGGCGCCTGGTCAGGTCAGTTGTGGGAGTACTTCCGTGCCCAGACGGCGTACGTTCTCCTCTGTCGTCGCGAGATCGCCCGAGCCCTCCACGAGCAACGCGAAGCGTGTGATGCCGGTGCGCTCGGAGGTCGCCGCGAGGCGGTCCGCACACACCTGCGGCGTCCCCACGGGGTGGATGCCGCACAGCAGTTCCGTGTAGCCGAGCGGGTCGCGCATGGCGCGAACGCGGCCGTCGACCGTGACATGGGCGTCGAGGCCGTACTTCAGCCAGCCCGGCATCGCCTTCGTGAGGGTCTCGTTGGCCTCCACGCGCCGGTCCGCGATCTGCGCGACCCCGGCCGAGACGTGTGCGGCTCGCGCCACCTCCTCCGGCGTGCGCCCCGCGGCGCGCGCGTGCCTGTTCCACAACGCCACCATTTCGGCCTTCTCCTCGTCGCCCACGTGCATGCCGAGGAGCATCGGCAGGCCGCGGGCGGCGGCCAGGCGGACGCTGGACGGCGAGGTGCAGGCGACGACCACCTCGGGGCCCGCGGCCGGCCCGGCCCGGTCCGGCTCCGGCGGCGCGGGCAGGTCCGGGAACGGGGCCGAGGGCCCGCCGAGGGACTCCGTCGGGCGCGGCACGACCGCGACGTCACGGAAGGCGAACCGGCCGCCGGGGCCCGCCACCCGGCCCGCCCCGCTGAGCCAGCTGAGCAGCAGGTCGAGGGATTCCGGGAACCCCTTCTCGTACGCCTCGATGCCCGAGCCGAAGACTTCCAGGTCCACCCAGGGGCCGCCGCGGCCCACGCCCAGCGAGAAGCGCCCGCCGGAGGTGACGTGCAGCAGTGCGGCCTGCTCGCCGAGGGCCACGGGGTGGACGGTGGGCAGCACGCTGACGGCGGTGCCGACGCGGATGCGGCGGGTGCGGCCGAGCAGCAGGGCCGCGAGCGTGATCGCGGACGGACAGGTGCCGTACGGCACGAAGTGGTGTTCGGCGAGCCAGGCCGATTCGAGGCCCGCTTCCTCGGCGACTTCGACGGACCGCACGGCGCGGTGCAGTGCTTCCCCGTGGCCCTGTCCCGGGAACTGGGCGGCCAGCACAAAACTTCCTAAGCGCATCGAACTTCCTGCCTCCTTGGCACCGACGCAGGCACTCCCCTACCGGCAACAACGCGTGACAAGTGCCAAAGGCACGGCTTCGCGGGCAGATTGGCAGATTTTCTGCGCGGCGCGGAGGGGTCTGTGGGGGTTGGTGGAGGACATGTACCCCTCTGTACGGTGCGTAGGCTGGACATACGCCCGCCCGCTGTCGGCGGCCCGCCCAGCCAAGCCCTCGTCCCTTCGTGAGGTGTCCCGTGTCGCCGCGTCGCAACCGCCCCAAGGGCGCCGGAGATCCCAGTCCGGGCCAAGGTCCCCAGGAGGCGGAGCCGTCCGGTCGCTACGGCGGCTTCCAGCGCGCCGAGAGCTGGCAGGGCGAGGAGTGGAGCGTGCGCCATGTCGCGGGCGCGAGCGCGGCCGGCAAGACCTACCGCTGCCCGGGCTGCGACCAGGAGATCCCCTCCGGGCTCGCGCACGTGGTGGCCTGGCCCGAGCACTCGGGCGTGGACGAGCGCAGGCACTGGCACACGGCGTGCTGGAACGCGAAGGACCGCCGCACCACGAGGGTGCGGCGGTCCCGTAACGCGCCGAGGTACTAGGGCCGCTCCGACGAGGCAGGCCCGCTCCGGTCAGACGTCGCGCTTCTCCAGGAGGGCGAAGGCGCCGACCACGGCGGCGGCCGTGATCACGACGAGCAGCATCAGCTGGGACGTGCCCGTGCTGGTGTTGTCGAGGCCGTCGATCCGGAAGATCTTGGCGAGCGAGTTGATGGCGTTGTAGTCGGCCATCTTGTCGCCGAGCTTCTGGGTGCTGTCCCAGATGCCGAGGAAGCCCGGCAGGATCGCGGGCACGAGGACCACGCCGAGCATCGTCGTGATGGCACCGGCGGAGTGGCGCAGCATGGAGCCGACGGCGAGCGCGAGCACGCCGAGCAGCGAGACGTACAGGGCGCCCTTGACGACCGTGCCGCCCCAGGCGATGTCGCCCGCCTCCGGGCCGCTGTGCGCGCCCGACGCCATCAGGCCCACGAGCAGGATCGAGCCCGCGGACGCCACGAAGGCGATGATGAAGAAGATCAGCGCCTTCGCCGCGAGCACGCGGTGGCGCTGCGGCGAGGCGGTGAACGTGGTGCGGATCATGCCCGTGCCGTACTCGGACGAGGTCACCAGGACGCCCAGCGTGATCAGGCAGATCTGGCCGAGCATCAGGCCGAAGAACGCCGGGACCGTGAACGGCACGTCGCGGTAGTCGTCGGACTGCGTGTTCGCGACGGCGAGCAGACCGATGCCGATGACGAGGATCAGGAAGATGCTCAGCGTCCACACCGTGGAGCGGACCGACTTGATCTTCGTCCACTCGGAGGCGAGGGCGTGCCCGAGGTTGGTCTTCTTGATCGGGATCGGCGAGGTGTAGGCGTTGCTCATCGCCTGCTGCCAGGCCGACGGCGGGGCCGGGGCCGCGGGCGCGGGCGCGGCGGGGGCGCCCGCCATGGCCGGGGCGCCGTGCGGCACCGGGGCCCCGGCGTGCGCGTAGGCCTGCTGGGGCTGCTGCACGGGGGGCTGGGGCTGCTGGGCCGGGGCGGCGTGGGCCGACGGGTCCTGCGGCTGCTGGGGCTGCGCCTGCGGCTGCTGCGGAGTCGGAGGCGTGGTCATCGGGATTCCTCGTTGTCGGTGGCGCTCTTGGTCATGTCGGGCGCGGCGGAGGGGGCCGCGGCCGGGGCCTGGGGGGCCGCGGCGTACGGGTTCGCGTCGGGGGCGGGCGGTGCGGCCTGCGGCGGCGCGCCCTGCGGCATCGCGAAGGGCTGGCCGCCCTGCTGGGGCGGCGGCGGGGCGTACCAGCCGGGCTGGCCCTGGCCGGGCACCGGGAGCTGGGGCTGCTGCGGCTGCGCCATGGCGCCGGGCGGAAGCTGCTGCAGGCCCGCGCGCTGGTCGGCGGTGGAGCGGTAGTCGACGGCGCCCTGCGTCATGCGCATGTACGCCTCTTCGAGCGAGGCCTGGTGCGGCGAGAGCTCCCACAGGCGGACGTCCGCGCCGTGCGCGAGGTCGCTGATGCGGGGCAGCGGCAGGCCGGTGATACGGAGCGCGCCGTCCTGCTCGGGCAGCACCTGGCCGCCGGCCTCGGTGAGCGCGGCGGTGAGCTTCTCGCGCTGCTGCGGGTCGGTGTCCGGGGTGCGCACCCGGGCGAAGTCGGCGGAGTTCGTCGAGATGAAGTCCTTGACGCTCATGTCCGCGAGGAGCTGGCCGCGGCCGATGACGATCAGGTGCTCGGCGGTGAGCGCCATCTCGCTCATCAGGTGCGAGGAGACGAAGACCGTACGTCCCTCCGCGGCGAGCGACTTCATCAGGTTGCGCACCCAGAGGATGCCCTCGGGGTCGAGGCCGTTGACCGGCTCGTCGAAGAGCAGCACCTGCGGGTCGCCGAGCAGCGCCGCGGCGATGCCGAGCCGCTGCCCCATGCCGAGCGAGAAGCCCTTGGACCGCTTCCGCGCCACCTCCTGGAGGCCGACGACGCCGAGCACCTCGTCCACGCGCCGGGCCGGGATGCCGGAGAGCTGCGCGAGGCACAGCAGGTGGTTGCGGGCGTGCCGACCGCCGTGCACCGCCTTGGCGTCGAGCAGGGCGCCGACCTGACGGGGCGCGTTCGGCAGCTTGCGGTACGGGTAGCCGCCGATCGTCACCTGCCCGTGCGAGGGCGCGTCGAGCCCGAGGATCATGCGCATCGTCGTCGACTTGCCGGACCCGTTGGGGCCGAGGAAGCCGGTCACGGTGCCGGGCCGCACCTGGAAGGAAAGGTTGTACACGGCTGTCTTGGCGCCGTAGCGCTTCGTCAGGCCGACTGCCTCGATCATTCTCCGCACCCATCGAATGGTTCAGGACGTCGGGGCACACGCCCCCGTAAGGGTTAGGAGGATATCTGCGGGCTGACGGTTCCAGCCAAGAGCGAGTAAAACTCCGGTCAAACCGAAGGAAGGCCGGGGAGCCGCCCCCCCCGGGTCAGGAAGTCGCCCCCGGTCAGGAAGCCGTCCCGGCGCCCAGGGAGCCGTCCAACGGAGGCAGGTCGTCGTACCGGAGCAGCTCTGCGGACTCGTCGGCATAGGGCAGGAAGTCCGTCTGCGGGAGCACCCAGCCCTCCTCCCCGAAGACGCGCGTGCCCTCTTCGCGTACGGCGCGCTCGGCCCCGGCGCGGGCCACCCAGCTCCCGGGGGCGGGCCCGAGCAGGTCCCGCAGGCGTGGGGAGGCCGTGAGCAGGGCCTGGAGCAGCGTCGCCTGGTCGCCGCCGCCCGGTCGTGGCAGGCCGCCGGCGGGGTCGGTGAGCACGCCGTGCGCGCTGAAGTAGATGTACGCGCCGCCCAGCCGCTCGCCCGACGCCAGCGTCATCGTGAACTGGTCGCCCGGCAGCACCGCCCGCCGGTAGTCCGGGAACTCGGTCTCGTCGACCGCCTTGAGCTGTGCCGAATCCAGCCACGTCAGGACGAGCCGCGTCACCGCCGCGCGCTCCACGTACGGGGTCGCCGCCACGTACCCGGCCGGGCTGATGTGCCCCGAGCAGCCCACGGCGATGCCCTCGACCCGCACCGGCGCCATCGGCACCGCCGCCGGGATGCCGAGTCGGGTGAGCTTGTGCGCGACCTGGCCGGGGGAGGCGTTCGAGCCGACCGCGATGACCGGGTGGCGGTCGCCCGCGGTCGCCTGTCCGAGCTCGGTGAGGACGTCGTCGAGCGGCTGTCCCCCCAGCTCCTCGACGTGCCAGTCGCCGAGCCGGAGCGGGCGCACGTCGAGCTGGAGCAGCTCGTCGCCGGTGAGGAGGCAAGGGCCGGGGATCTGGCGTCCGGGGTAGGTCAGCGGCTGTCTCGCCGGCACGTCGTCCAAGCCGAGCGCGGAGAGGCTTCGGTCCTTTGTCGTCACGGTGACGCCTTTCGGGGTGGTCGCGCGATGCGGAGACGCAGCCTGCCACGCAGATTCCCACCGCACCGGGGCCTGCCCTCGCCTGCCGTGGCGCGATTGGTCGGGACGTTCACTGGGAAAGATGCCAGTCCATTCTAGGTTGTCTCTCCAACTGACCCGAGAACGAGGGGACTTGAGGTTGGTGGTGCTTCGGTCGAGTGGGCAGGGGCGGGGCCCGCATCCGCGGTACCGCAAATCCGTTCGCTGGTGGATCGCCGGTCACTCCGTCCACTCGCTGCTCCTGATGGCGCTGGCCGCGCTCGCGGTCCTCTCCGCCCTGGTCGCGGCGCTGTGGACGCTCGCCGCGACGTCGAAGCGGTCCCTCGCGGAACGCTTCGGCGACCAGGAGCGACTCTTCGACCTCGGCCTCACGGTCCTGCGGGCCTGCGTCGGCACCGACAACCTCGAACCGCAGCGGGACAACACCGCGCAGCAACTCCTCGCGACCGTCGCCTCGATCACCGGCGCGCTCGCCCCCGCGGTGCTGCTCGGCATCGTGCTGATCAAGATGTTCGCGCTGCGGCCCTTCGTCTGGAGGCGGCGCGCGAGCATCTCCCAGGCCCGGACCACGGACTTCCCCGACTACGCGCCGCGCTGCGCGAGCGGCCAGGACGGGATCATCGCCATCCGCTTCTACAACCGCTTCGACAACCTGTCCGTCGTCGACCTCAGGGCCCGGGCGCACCTGCGCTACCTGGAGCCCTCGCCGCACGACGGCAGCCTCGTCATCTACAAGAAGTGGCTGAAGGTCCTGGACGAGAAGGGCGAGCCGGCCGACGAGCGCTACTGGCTCGCCGTGGAGCGCGGGGCGCCCTTCACCGTGTGGATACCGATCGAGGCGCCGGTGCCGACGCTGCCGTTCCGCGAGATCCAGGGCAAGGACCTGTCACGGTCGAGCGGGGTCAAGCTGCTCGTCCGGTTGAGCGCGCGGACGGTGCGTCTGGGCACGGAGGTGGCGGACGAGCGGTGGTTCGACCTGGAGGCCGGGGACTTCGAGCTGGGGCGCTTCGTGCCGCTGGAGCCGGATCTGGGCCGGGACGTGTGGCGGTGGGGCGGCTGGTCGCGGTTCGACGACCTGCTGCCGCCGGGTGACGGGGAGGGGAGCGGCTGAGGCGGGGGTCAGGCGTCGCGTTTCTTCAGGAGGGCGTAGCCGCCGAGGAGAGCGAGGGCCGTCCACGCCACCATGATGCCGAGGCCGCCCCAGGGGCCGTACGGGGTGTCGTCGTCGAAGGGGGACTTGACCTGCATGATCTTGCTGCCGGCCTGGTCGGGGAGGAAGCGGCCGATCTTCTTCGTCGCCGACACATTGCCGAGGATGCTGGAGATCAGGAAGAAGAACGGCATCAGGATGCCGAGGGACAGCATCGGGCTGCGCAGCATCGCGGCGACGCCCATCGAGAACATCGCGATGAGGGTCATGTAGAGCCCGCCGCCGATGACCGCCCGCAGCACGCCCGGGTCGCCGATGTGCGCCTTGTACTCGCCGAGCATGGCCTGGCCGAGGAAGAACGCGACGAAGCTGGTGGCGATGCCGACCACGAAGGCGAGCAGCGCGGCGACCGTGACCTTGCTGAACAGGAACGTGCCGCGCTGCGGGACCGCCGCGAGCGAGGTGCGGATCATGCCGGTGTTGTACTCGTTGGAGACCACAAGGACACCGAAGACGATCATCGCGAGCTGGCCGAGGGACATCCCGGCGAAACTGATGTACGTCGGATCGAAGGTGATCTTGTCCTCGCGGCTGAGGCTGTCGTAGTCGTTCTTGGACAGGATGCTGATCAGCATGCCGAGGGCGATCGTGACGACGACGGCGAGGCCGAGCGTCCAGACGGTCGAGGCGACCGAGCGGATCTTGGTCCACTCCGACCTGAGTACCTGCGTGGCGGCCATGGCTCAGTTCCCCTTCCCCGGCTGCTGCCAGCCCGCGCCCCAGCCCTGCCCCGGGTCCGGGGGAGTCCCGCCGGGAGGTGGCGTCGGGCCGGGGGCCGCGGCGCCGGGACCCTGGTGGTCGGCGTGTGCGTGGTACTCCACCGACTCGGCCGTGAGCTGCATGAACGCTTCCTCCAACGAGGCCTGCTGCGGGCTGAGTTCATGCAGGACGAGCTGGTGCTGCGCGGCCAGCTCACCGAGCCGCTCGGGGCCCGCGCCGTCCACTTCGAGGGTGCCGTTGCCCGCCTCGACGGCGGTGATGCCCGCCTCGTGCAGCACGTCGAGCAGCCGCTCGCGCTGCGGGGAGCGCAGCCGGACGTAGGAGCGCGAGTTCTGCCGGATGAACTCCGACATGGAGGTGTCGGCGAGCAGCCGGCCCTGGCCGATGACGACGAGGTGCTCGGCGGTGAGCGCCATCTCGCTCATCAGGTGCGAGGAGACGAAGACCGTGCGGCCCTGGGCGGCGAGGGACTTCATCAGATTGCGGATCCAGTGGATGCCCTCGGGGTCGAGCCCGTTCACCGGCTCGTCGAACATCAGGATCTCGGGGTCGCCGAGCAGCGCGCCCGCGATGCCCAGGCGCTGGCCCATGCCGAGCGAGAAGCCCTTGGCCTTCTTCCTGGCGACCGCGGTCAGGCCGACGGTGTCCAGGACCTCATGGACCCGGGCGCGCGGGATGCCGTTGGACTGCGCCAGGCACAGCAGGTGGTTGAAGGCGCTGCGGCCGCCGTGCATGGCCTTGGCGTCGAGGAGCGCGCCGATGTACTTCAGCGGGTCCTTCAGCTGGGCGTAGTGCTTGCCGTCGATGCGCACATCGCCCGCGGTCGGGTTGTCGAGCCCCAGCATCATCCGCATCGTCGTCGACTTGCCCGCGCCGTTCGGCCCGAGGAAACCCGTGACGGTGCCCGGGTGGACGGTGAAGGTGAGGTTGTTGACGGCGACCTTCTCGCCGTACCGCTTGGTCAGACCCTCAAGCTCGATCATGCGCACACGCTAAAACGGGACGGAGCCCCCTGCCACTTGGCGTGGCAGGGGGCTCCGTCGTCGTTCACCCCGTGTTGGCGCTCTCCGCGTCAGCGGCTCTGCTGGGCCGGGACCCCCCGCGAGATCGGCTCGTCCTCCGTGGGCGTGCCCGCGGCGGCGACCGCCGCGCCGGTGAGCGTCGCGAGCATCTCGCGGACGTTCGTCAGCTGGGCGTTGATGGAGTCGCGGCGGTTGGTGAGAGCCGCGAGCTCCCGCTCCGATTCGCTGCGGATCCGGTCGGCCTTGGCGTTCGCGTCCGCGACGATGTCCTCGGCCTGGCGCTGTGCCGTCTCGACGGTCTGGCGGGCGCGGCGCTCGGCGTCCGTGCGCAGCTTCTCCGCCTCCAGGCGCAGCTGCTCCGCGCGGTGCTCGATCTCCGCGAGGCGCTTCTCGGCCTTGGCCTGACGCGAGGCCAGGTCCCGCTCGGACTGCTCCCGCCGCTTGGCGAGGTTCGTCTCGAAGTCGGCCGCGGCCTGGGCGGCCTTGGCGCGGGTCTCCTCGAAGAGGGCGTCCGCCTCCTCGCGCTTGGACTGCGCGTCCTTCTGCGCCTCGGCGCGCAGCGCGCTCGCCTCGCCCTTGGCCTTCTCGACGATGCGGACGCCCTCGTCCTCGGCCTTGGACTTGCGCTCGGCGGCGAACGACTCGGCGTCGTTGCGCACCTGCTGGGCGGCGGACTCGGCGAGCTCACGGTGCTGCTCGGCGGCGCGCCGCGCCTCCTCGCGCAGGTCCTTCGCCTCCTCCTCGGCGAGGCGGAGGATCTTCTCGACGCGAGCACCGAGACCGGCGTACGACGGCTCGGCGTCGGCCACCTGAGCCTGGGCGTTCTGCGTCTCGAGGTGGAGTTCCTCGATGCGCTTTTCCAGAGCAGTGATACGGGTGAGAGCGGAGTCTCGGTCGGAGACGAGCTTGGAGATACGTTCGTCCACCTGAGCGCGGTCGTACCCACGCCGCACAAGCTCGAAGCCGTAGGGGGAAGTGTCGCTCATGGGGTTCCTGTCGAATGAGACCGGGTGAGGTGATAGAGGGAATCCTAGGGGGCGTTGCGGCGTGTCATCGAGCGTATGCCCGTTTGATCTGGAGAATGACACCCCTTTTGAGTGGCTAACCGGCAGACTGCTTGCCAGCGACAGTGCCGAAGGTCCTCGCCGAGCACGGAACCGGCTCCGTGGCTAGCCTTCTGACGGCTTGCCACCCGAACGAGTCGCACCCGCAGCGGCCCCCGCCTTGACGCCACCGTCCTTGCCCCCGGTCTGCGGGGCCTCAAAGGATTCCAACGCCTCGAGCACGTCCTGGACACGGGAAATCTCCGCATTGATGTCCGCGCGGCGCCGCACGAGGACCTCGAGCTCCCGCTTGCCCTCGTCGACCATCCGCTCCGCCTCGGTCCGCGCCTCGTCGCGCAGCCGCTCGGCCTCGCGCACCAGCTCGGCCTTCTTCGTCCCGGCCTCCTTGAGCAGGCCCTCGGCCTTCTTCACGGCGGCGATCCGCACCGAACTGGCCTCCGAATTGGCGTCCGCGACCAGCTCCTTGGCCTTCGCCTCGGCCTCCGCCAACTGCTCCTCGGCGGCCTTGACCAGCGCGTCACAGCGCTCGCCCGCGGTCTTCATCGCCTCCGCCGACTCGCGCCGGGCCCGCTCGTGCAGCTCCTCGATCTCCGTCGTGATGCGGTCGCGGTGCTCCTCGGAGCGCTCCCTTATCGCCGTCGCGTCCCTGCGGGCCCCGACGAGCAGCTCATCGGCGTCCGTACGCGCCTTCTCCACCAGCGAGTTGCCCTCGACGGTGGCCTCGGCGACCAGACGCTCGGCCTCCTTGCGGGCCGCGCCCACCATCGTGTCGGCCTGCGCCTCCGCGTCCGTCGCCGACTTGAGCGCCTTCTCCTGGGCGTCCGCCGTCAGCTTCTCCGCCTCGGCCGCGGCCTCCGTGATGAGCGTGTCGACCTGCTCCGCGGCCTCCGTGCGCCGCTTGTTGGCCTCCTTGCGCGCCTCGTCGAGGGTGCGCTCGGCCTCCTCGCGGGCCTGTGCCGTGACCCGCTCGGCCTCGGCGTCGGCCTCCTCCTTGACGCGCGCGGACTCGGCGCGGATCCGCTCGGCCTGCTGCTGCGCCGAGCCCACGTTCTCCGCGGCCTCCGCGCGCAGCCGCTCGGCGTCGCCCGAGGCGTCCGAGATCAGCTGCTCGGCCTTCGCGACGGACTCGGCCCGCACCCGCTCGGCCTCGGTGGCCGTGTCGGCCTTGAGCCGGTCGGTCTCGGCGATCGTCTCCGCCGTGAGCCGCTCGGCCTCGCTGCGCGCCTCGCCGATCAGGGTGTCGGCCTGGCTCGCCGCGTCGTTGCGGATGCGGTTGGCGTCGTCGCGGGCGTCGGCACGCGTGCGGGCGGCGTCCTGCTCGGCCGTCGCGATGGTGTCCGACGCCTCCGTGCGCACCCGCTGGGCGTGCTCGGACGCGTCCGCGCGCATCTGCTCGGACTCCGCGATCGCCTCCGCGACCGTGCGCTCGGCCAGCGCCTTGGCGGCCTCCGCCGCCGTCGCGGCCTCGGCGCGCGTACGACTCGCGTCCTCGCTCGCCCGCTCCCGCTCGGCGTACGCGTCGGCGCGGACGCGGTCCGCCTCCTCCTGCGCCTCGCCGCGGGTGCGCTCCGCGGCGTGCTCGGCCGCCGACCGCAGGCCCGCGATCTCTTCCTGCGCCTGCTCCTGCAGCCCCGCCACCGAGTCCCGGACCGACTGGGCCTTCTGCTCGGCCGCCGACACCAGCTCCGTGGCGCGCGCCTCGGCCTCCTCGACCAGGCGGACCGCCTCGGCCTGGGCCTCCTCCACGCGCTTGCGCGCCGACGCAAGCAGCTCCTCGCTCTGCTCGCGCGCCCGCTCCCGCTCCTGGTCGGCCTCCGTGCGCGCCGCGCCCAGGGTCTCCTCGGCCTCGCGGCGGCGCCGGACCGCCTCGTCCTGCGCGGCCGACAGGGCCTCGGCGGCCTCCGCGGCGACCCGCTCGGCGGCCGCGGCGGCCTCCGCGCGCACCCGGTCCGCGGACTCCTGCGCCTCGGTCTTCAGCCGCTCCGCCTCCGCGGCCGCGTCCGAACGCAGCCGCACCGCGACCGACTCGCCCTCGGCGCGCGCCTTCGAGGCGTCCGCCGCGGCCTCCGTGCGCAGCCGCTCGGCCTCCGTCTCCGCCTGCGACTGCAGCGCCCGGATCCGCTCGGCGGCCTCCGTGCGCAGCCGCTCCGTCTCCTCGGCGGCCTCGCGCCGGATCCGCTCGGACTCGGCGCGGGCGTCGCTCAGCGACTGCTCGGCCGCGGCCAGGCGCTCCTCGGCCTCCGTGTGCAGCCGGGCCAGCTCGGTGTCGGCCTCGGCCTTGCGGGCCGCGACCGCGCGCTCGGTCTCCTCGCGCAGCGACCGCGCCGCGGTCTGCGCCTCCGCCTTGACCGTCTCGGCCTGCTCGGCGGCCTCCGTGCGGTGCCGCTCGGCCTCCGCGCGGGTGCGCTCCAGGGTCTCCTCGGCCTGCTTGCGCAGGGACGTGGCCCGCTCGATGGCCTCCGAGCGGACCCGCTCGGCCTCGGTGGTCGCGGCCTGCCGGGCCTCCTCCGCGTCGGCCTTGGCCTTGCCGAGCAGCTCCTCGGCGGAGCGCGCCGCCTCCTCGATCTGCTGGACGGCCTCGCGCCGGGCCTCGCCGCGGATCTTCTCGCCCTCGGCGACCGCGTCGGCCCGCAGCTGCTCGGCCTCGCCGCGCAGCCGCCGCGCCTCCTCCTGGAGCTCGACCGTCTTGGCGCGGTACTCCTTGGTGTCGTCCTTCGCCGCGCCCTTCAGCTGCTCGGCGATGTCGTGCGCCTCGCCGCGCAGCCGGTCGGCCTCGGCCTCCGCCTCGGCGCGGACCCGCTCGGCCTCCTCGGCGGCGGCGCGCGTGGTCGCCTTCGCCTCCTCGGACGCCTTGTCCAGGACCTCCTCGGCGGTCCGCGCGGCCTTCGCGATCTCCGACGCCGTCTCCTCGGCGGTGATCGAACGGGCCTTCTCCGCGGCGTCCGCGATCAGCTTCTCGGCCTCGGCGCGGGCGTCCTGGACCTTCTGCTCGGCGGCCTCCTTCGCGGCCTCGGCCTCCTTGGTGGCCTCGCCGACGAGCCGGGCGACCTGCTCCTTGGCCGTGCGCGTGCGCTGCTCGCCCGCGGCCTCGGCGGACGCCAGCTGCTTGGCCGCCGCCTCCTTGGCCTCGGCGACGACCTTGTCGGCCTCAGCGCGGGCCTCGCGCAGCGCCGTCTCGGCCTCCGCCATGCGCTGCTCGGCGCCCCGGCTCAGCTCGGCGGTCTTGCGGCGGGCCTGCTCGGACTCGGTGGCGGTGGACGAGCGCAGCGCCTCGGCGTGCTCGGTGGCCTCCTGGGCCTGGGTGGAGGCGGCGTTGAGCAGGCGCTCGGCGTCGGTGCGGGCCCGGCGCAGGATCGCTTCGGCTTCCGCGCGGGCGCTCTCGGCGTCGGCGGTGAGCCGCTGGCGGGCCTGTTCGGCGACGCGCTCGGCCTCGGCGCGGGCGGCGGCGAGGGCCTGGTCGGCCTCGGCGCGCGACTCGTCGAGGAGGCGGCGGGCCTGCTGCTCGGTGCGGGCGCGCAGCTGCTCGGCCCACGCCACGTTCTCGTTGACGTGCGACTCGACGGTCTGGCGGCGCTCGTTCAGCTCCTGGTCGAGCTGCTGGCGCCGGGACACGGCCTCCGAGTGCAGCTCCGACTGCAGGCGGGCCTGCTGCTCGGCGTGCTCCTGGAGGATGCGCTGCGTCTGGGCGCGGGCCTCGCGCAGTTCGCGCTCGGCGTCGGCGCGCAGCTGCTCGGCCTGCACCTGCGCGTTCCGCAGGAGCTGCTCGGCCTGATAGCCGATGTCGGCGCTGTCGTAGGCAGGCCGGGACGCGAGGTTGCGGCGCGCCTCGTGCAGCTTGGCGCGCAACACCTCGACCTGGTAGCCGAGGTCCTCGGCGTGCTGGACGGCCTTCTCCCGCTCGGTCTTCAGCCGGTCCATCTCGGCTTCGAACCGTGAGAGATGGTCGGCCTCAGCCGGTCGTCGGCTGTCCTGGCTCTCGTAGCCCCGCACTGCGCGGTCCCATCCTTCCCCAAGCTCTCGGCTTCGCTCGAGCAGGGGAGACCCGACTCCTGGTCTCATGTCCCTGACGTACGAGCCCCGTCCATCCGCCGAACGGGGCCCCCGGAGAATGGTGTCAGATCAACAGTGGAGCTCGGGCTGCTGCCCCGATGCTCGTCCCCCGAAACCCGGACCCCGGCAAGCGACCGCCCAAGGTTCGGACGGCCGCCCCCAACCCTACCGGCCCGGATATGTGGGGGTCAGTGCTCCGTCTGTTCGGCGGGTGCGGAAGTGACGAGTTCGGTGAGGACCCCGTGGCAGTCCTTGGGGTGCAGGAAGGTGATCCGGGAGCCCATGGAGCCGATGCGCGGCTGGTCGTACAGCACGCGTACGCCCTTGTCCCTGATGGCCGCGGCGTCGCCGTCGACGTCGGCCGTGCCGAAGGCGATGTGGTGCACGCCCTCGCCGTTCTTGGCCAGCCACTTGCCGACGGCGGAGTCCTCCCGCGTGGGTTCGAGGAGCTGGAGGTAGGAGGCACCGCCGTCCGAGGTCTCGTTGATCTTCAGCATGGCCTCGCGCACGCCCTGCTCTTCGTTGACCTCGGTGTGGAACACCTCGAAACCGTACGTAGCACGATAGAACTCGACGGTCTCGTCGAGGTTCCGGCAGGCGATCCCGATGTGGTCGATTCGCGTCAGCATGCCTCAAGTGCAGCGCCCCCGACCGTGATTACGCAACGTGCGCGCGATCACACCGGCTGGCCGGTGACGTGCGCCGTACCGCTCAGTACATTCGAGTAAACCCTCGTTCACTCTCCTCAGCTCCCCAGCTGGAAGGGGCCGTGCCACATGTCTGGAACGACCGGAACCACCTCAGTGATCGTCGCGGGCGCGCGCACGCCCATGGGGCGTCTGCTCGGCTCGCTCAAGTCCTTCTCCGGCGCGGACCTCGGCGGCTTCGCGATCAAGGCGGCGCTCGACCGGGCGGGCATCGGCGGCGACCAGGTGCAGTACGTGATCATGGGGCAGGTCCTGCAGGCCGGGGCGGGGCAGATCCCGGCGCGCCAGGCCGCCGTCAAGGCGGGCATCCCCATGAACGTCCCCGCGCTCACCGTCAACAAGGTGTGCCTCTCCGGCCTCGACGCCATCGCCCTCGCCGACCAGCTGATCCGCGCCGGTGAGTTCGACATCGTGGTCGCCGGCGGCCAGGAGTCCATGACCAACGCCCCGCACCTGCTCCCCAAGTCCCGCGAGGGCTACAAGTACGGCGCCATCGAGATGCTCGACGCGATGGCCCACGACGGCCTCACCGACCCCTTCGAGAACATCGCCATGGGCGAGTCCACGGAGAAGCACAACACCCGCCTCGGCATCGCCCGCCCCGCGCAGGACGAGATCGGTGCCCTCTCCCACCAGCGCGCCGCCGCAGCCCAGAAGAACGGCCTCTTCGACGCCGAGATCACCCCCGTCGAGGTCCCGCAGCGCAAGGGCGACCCGGTCCTCTTCTCCCGCGACGAGGGCATCCGCGCCGAGACCACCGCCGAGTCCCTCGGCAAGCTGCGCCCCGCCTTCGCCAAGGACGGCACCATCACCGCGGGCACCGCCTCGCAGATCTCCGACGGCGCCGCCGCCGTCGTCGTGATGAGCAAGGCCAAGGCCCAGGAGCTCGGCCTCGCCTGGATCGCGGAGATCGGCGCGCACGGCAACGTCGCGGGCCCCGACAACTCCCTCCAGTCGCAGCCGTCGAACGCCATCCAGCACGCCCTGAAGAAGGAGGGCCTGACCGTCGACGACCTCGACCTCATCGAGATCAACGAGGCCTTCGCCGCCGTCGCGGTCCAGTCAATGAAGGACCTCGGGGTGTCCACGGAAAAGGTGAACGTCAACGGCGGGGCCATTGCCCTCGGCCACCCGATCGGGATGTCCGGCGCCCGCCTGGTCCTGCACCTGGCCCTGGAGCTGAAGCGGCGCGGCGGCGGCGTCGGCGCGGCGGCGCTGTGCGGCGGCGGTGGCCAGGGCGACGCGCTCATCCTGAAGGTGGCCAAGAGCTGACGCCGGTCCTTCGGTACCGCTGACGCCTTCTCGCAGACGTATACGTACGCACGGAACGGAGCCGCAATGCAGGACGTCCCCTCCCTGGTGGCGCAGGCCCGCGAGGGCAGGCCGCGGGCCGTGGCCCGGCTCATCTCGCTGGTCGAGGGGGCGTCGCCGCAGCTGCGCGAGGTGATGGCGGCGCTGGCTCCGCTGGCCGGGCACGCGTACGTCGTCGGGCTCACCGGATCGCCCGGCGTCG
This sequence comes from Streptomyces sp. NPDC040610, assembly GCF_055594065.1. Classification (NCBI taxonomy): domain Bacteria; kingdom Bacillati; phylum Actinomycetota; class Actinomycetes; order Kitasatosporales; family Streptomycetaceae; genus Streptomyces; species Streptomyces sp. NPDC040610. The sequence goes on from NZ_JBVIXA010000001.1 coordinate 1,112,236, forward strand.
GCAAGTCGACGTCCACGTCGGCGCTGGTCAGCGCGTACCGGCGGGCCGGGAAGCGGGTCGGGGTGCTCGCCGTCGACCCGTCGTCGCCGTTCTCCGGCGGCGCGCTGCTCGGCGACCGCGTCCGGATGTCGGAGCACGCCTCCGACCCCGGCGTCTACATCCGCTCCATGGCCACCCGCGGTCACCTCGGCGGGCTCGCCTGGGCCGCTCCCCAGGCCATCCGCGTGCTCGACGCGGCCGGCTGCGACGTGATCCTCGTGGAGACGGTCGGCGTCGGGCAGTCCGAGGTCGAGATCGCCGCGCAGGCCGACACGTCGGTGGTCCTGCTCGCGCCCGGCATGGGTGACGGGATCCAGGCGGCGAAGGCCGGAATCCTGGAGATCGGCGATGTGTACGTGGTCAACAAGGCCGACCGCGACGGCGCGGACGCGACCGCGCGCGAGCTGAACCACATGCTGGGCCTCGGCGAATCCCGCTCCCCCGGGGACTGGCGGCCCCCCATCGTCAAGACGGTCGCCGCCCGGGGCGAGGGCACCGACGAGCTGGTCGAGGCGCTGGAGAAGCACCGGGCGTGGATGGAGGAGCGGGGCGTCCTCGCATCCCGCCGAGCGGCCCGCGCTGCGGGCGAGGTCGAGGCGATCGCCGTCACCGCCCTGCGGGAGCGGATCGCCGACCTGCACGGCGATGTGCGCCTGGGGGCGCTGGCCGAGCGGATCGTGGCGGGCGAGCTGGATCCCTATGCGGCGGCGGATTCGCTGGTGGAGGGGCTGACCTCGGGCTGAGGCCGCGTTGGCCGGGGGCCGCGCAGGGGTAGCCCCCGCCACCGGGGGGCTGTGGCGGGGGCTGGCTCAGTGGGGGTGCGGCTCAGGCGGGACAGGTCAGTCGTCGTAGCGGTCGGCGGTGACCTTGCCGGTGCTCAGGTCGACGTTCCAGTGGGACTCGGTGCCGTTGGCCGACGTGGTCTCGACGTCCCAGACGTTCACCCGGGCCCCGTCGTCCTCGATGTCCACGGAGGTCACCTTGCCCTTGGCGGCGGCGGCCTTCGCGGCCTCGCCCGCGGTGACCGAGGAGCCCTTGAGGGCGGCGGCGATCCGCGAGGCCTCCGCGGCGTCGTCCCCGGCGCCCCCGTCATCGTCTCGCTCGACGTGCGAGCCGAGGACCTTGCCCGTACCCGGGTCGACCTGGACGCTGTGCCAGGTGCGCCCGTCCTTGCCGAGGACGTCGACGTCCCAGATCAGGCCGCCGTTCTCGTCGTCGAGGTCGACGGAGACGGCAGTGCCGGGCGTCTTCTTCAGCGCGGCGGCGGCGGCCTCGGCGGCGTCGACCTTCGCGCCCTTCGCCTCGGCGGCGTTCTCGGCCTTGTCGCCCTGCGCCTCGCGGGCGTCCTCACGGGCGTCGTCCAGGTCGTCGCGGTCGTCGCGGTCGTCGTCACGAGCGTCGTCGCGGTCGTCGTCCCGGTCGTCCCGAGCGTCGTCCCGGCGGTCCTGGGCGTCGTCCGCGCGGTCCTCGGCGTCGTCGGCGGCGTCGTCGGCGTCGTCCCGGTCGTCGTTCACCCGGCTGTCGTCGTGCTTCAGCTGCACACTGGACTTGCCGGCCGCGGACGACTCGTCGTCGCCGCCCAGCGCGAAGGCTGTCGCGGTGCCGCCCCCGACGAGCGTGGCGGCGACGACGGTGGCGATGACGATGTTGCGCTTCATGAGGGTTCCTCCCGAGTGGTTGGCCCCGTCGTGGGGCCGTCCGTTCCGACGAGAACCAAGTTGCCTGAACGTTCCTGAAGCCCTCCTGAAGGAGCCTGAAGAACTCTTCAGGTTGGCTCAGGCATCCTGAACGCATGCGCCTGTTGATCGTGGAAGACGAGAAGCGCCTTGCCCTCTCCCTGGCCAAGGGCCTGACGGCCGAGGGCTACGCGGTCGACGTCGTCCACGACGGCGTGGACGGCCTGCACCGCGCCACCGAAGGCTCGTACGACCTGCTGATCCTGGACATCATGCTCCCGGGCATGAACGGCTACCGGGTCTGCTCGACCCTGCGCGCCGCCGGCCACGACGTACCGATCCTGATGCTCACGGCGAAGGACGGCGAGTACGACGAGGCCGAGGGCCTGGACACCGGCGCCGACGACTACCTGACCAAGCCGTTCTCGTACGTCGTCCTCGTCGCCCGCGTGAAGGCCCTGTTGCGCCGCCGCGCCGCGTCCCCCTCACCCGTCCACGTCCTGGGCGACCTGCGGATCGACACCGCCGCCCGGCGCGTCGTGCGCGGCGCCGGAGAGGGCGAGCCCGGCACGGAGATCACCCTCACCACGAAGGAGTTCGCCGTCCTGGAGCAGCTGGTGGTGCGCGCCGGCCAGGTGGTGTCCAAGGCCGACATCCTGGAGCACGTCTGGGACTTCGCGTACGAGGGCGACCCCAACATCGTCGAGGTGTACGTGAGCACGCTGCGCCGCAAGCTCGGCGCCCCGCTCATCAAGACCGTCCGTGGCGCCGGATACCGACTGGAGGCCCCCCGATGAGGAGGCTGTTCGGCTCCGTGCGCGCCCGCGCGACCGTGGGCGCGACCCTCGTCGTGGCGCTCGCCCTCGTCGCCGCGGGCGCCGCCGTGCTCCTGTCGCTGCGCGCGAGCCTCGTCGACCAGGCCGACGCGCAGGCCGAGTCGGCCGCCCGCAAGGTGGCGGCGCAGCTAGCCGTCGGCAGCTTCGGCAAGCTGGAGCTCCCGGACGGTGAGGACAACCCCGTCCAGGTCGTGGACGAGAAGGACCGCCTCCTCGCGGCCAGCGAAGAGCTGGAGTCCGTGAAGGGCACGGGAGTGAGCGCCGTACGTCCCGAACCGGGGCTGCGCAAGCCCGAGCCCAGCTCCAAGCCCTCCACGAAGCCCAGCGCGAAGCCCACTCCGAAGCCCACTCCCAAGCCCACGGACACCGGCGACGACGCCGACGACAGCGACGACAGCGACGACGAGAGCGATGCGAGCGAAGCCGCGGAGGACCGTCGGGAGGCCGCCGAGGAAGCCGCCGAGGACGCGGCGGAGGACGCCGCCGAGGACGACGACTCCCGCGTGGCCGGTGCCATCTCCGACAAGACCCGCACCAGCGAGGGCTGGGCGCGGGTCGACGGCGAGACCCAGGACTACCGCTTCGCCGCGGTGCGCGTGGACACCGAGTCGAAGGGTGAGCTGACGGTCCACGCGGGCGCCCCCCTGACCGCGGAACAGAACGCCGTGAACACCGCGTTGACCGCGATGCTGATCGGCTTCCCGGCGCTGCTCGCCGTGATCGCGGGCGTGACCTGGCTGGTCACGCGCCGCGCGCTCAGGCCCGTGGACGCGATCCGCGCCGAGATGGCCGCCATCACCGCGTCCGAGGACCTGGCGCGCCGGGTGCCCGAGCCGGACACGCACGACGAGATCGCGCGCCTGGCCCGGACCACGAACGAGACCCTGGCGGCCCTCCAGACCTCGGTGGAGCGCCAGCGCCGTTTCGTCGCCGACGCCTCCCACGAACTGCGCAGCCCCATCGCCTCGCTGCGCACCCAACTGGAGGTGGGCGCCGCCCACCCGGACCTCCTCGACGTGCCCGGCGCCGTCGAGGACACCGTGCGCCTCCAGGAGCTCGCCGCCGACCTGCTGCTGCTCGCCCGCCTCGACGCCGGTGAGAAGCCGGGCCAGGGCCGGGTGGATCTGGCGGCCCTGGCCCGGGAGGAGCTGTCGCAGCGCACGGGGGACCGGGTGGCTGTGACGGCGGACCTGAAGAGCGTCGAAGTGGCCGGTTCCCGCGGTCAGTTGGCGCGGGTGCTCGGCAACCTCGTGACCAACGCGCAGCGGCACACCCGCTCCCGGGTCACGGTCACCACCCGGGCCGACGGGGTCTGGGCCGTGCTTGAGGTGGCGGACGACGGCGACGGAGTGCCGCAGGGGGAGCGGGAACGGATCTTTGAGCGGTTCGTACGGCTCGACGACGCGCGCAGCCGTGATGAGGGAGGCGCGGGTCTCGGTCTCGCCATCGCCCGCGATGTGGCCACGCGCCATGGCGGGACGCTCACGGTCGACGGCGCCCCGGGCGGGGGAGCACGCTTCGTCCTGCGCCTGCCGGTCGCTGAGCCTCGCGGTACGTGAGCGCCCCGAAGGGGCGCGGGGAACTGCGCGCCCAGCCGCTGGCGGCCCGCAGCCTGGTAGTGCGCCTCCGCCGAAGCGGTGAAGCGGCGGGGTTCGCCCGCCCTGCCCCCGCTACGGCACAGCGACAGCGTTAAGGCTTGCCGCGCAGTCCGCGCAGGTGTTCCGCGATCGGCGTCAGCGCCTTGTGGAGGTCGCTGAGCGCCTCGGGTGAGATCAGGTCGACGAAGTGCTGCCGCACGGAGGCGACATGGTGCGGTGCGACGCGCTTCATGGTGTCCATGCCCTCGTCGGTGAGCACGGTGAAGAGGCCGCGCCGGTCGGACTCGCAGTTCTCCCGGCGGACCAGGCCCGCGTTCTCCATGCGGGTGATCTGGTGGGAGAGCCGGCTCTTGGACTGCAGGGTGGCGGCCGCGAGGTCGCTCATACGCATCCTGTGGTCTTCGGACTCGGAGAGATGTACGAGGATGTCGTAGTCGTTCATGGTGAGGTTGAACGGCTGGAGATCCTTCTCCAGCTGGTACGTCAGCATCCTGTTGACCTCCACGTGGGTGCGCCAGGCGCACTGTTCCTCGTCGGTCAGCCACTGCGGGGCCGTCTCGGTCTCCATGGAATCGATTCTACCTAAGAAGTTGAATGGTGAACGAGTGTCGGGGTGTGACACGCCTCGCACCCCCCGGATTTCGAGGGGCACAGGCGTTCGCCGTCACACTCCGCAGACTACCGCTCACAGGCCGAAGCGACGCTGGAGGTCCCCTAGTTGTCCGGGAAGGCGCGGTCCCTGCGGCTGCTGTCCACGTTGGCCATGTTGCCCGCGCTGCCCCGATGAGCCCTGAGAGCCCTGGCCGCCCCCTCCGCCCGGCACCCCGTCCTGCTGCGGCACCGCACCCGTCGCCGTCTCCGCCATCAGCGCCTCCGAGGACTGCAGCAGCACCGTGCCCGCGCCCACGAACTCGAACTGGTGCTCCTCGCCGGAGGTGCCGCCGATCCCGGTGAGGGCCCGCAGTCCGCCGATCACGCCGGTCATGTACTGGTGGTCGTAGTGATGGCAGGGCGAGGGGCAGTCCGCCCAGCCGACCAGGGCCTGCGGGTCCACCCGGATCGGCGGCTCCATGAACACCACCGGACCGCTCGACACCGCCACGAACTTGCCGGTCCCGATCAGGGTGAGAAAACCGGGGACAATGGACTGCTTCAGCGCGAGAGTTGGCTGAAAAGCGAGGAGGTTGCCCGCGCGGATGGTGAGGTTGCCGTCCTCGAGGTCGTACGAGTTCACATCGAAGGCGCGGTCGGCGAGCAGCATCTTGCCCTCGCCCTCGGCCACCACCCAGTCGCTGGCGTGCAGCGGCGAGTGGAAGGACGTCCGCACCAGGCGGTCGAGGCGGCCGTGCCCGATGCCGTTGAAGTCGATGCGCCCGTAGTAGGCGATCATCTTCCCCTTCTGCAGGAACCACTGGCTGCCCGTCAGCTCCACGCAGAAGGTGTACGCGTTGACGTTGTCGTCGCTCGGCAGCGTCATCGGGTCGAAGATCACGGGCGTGCTCACAGCTTCTCCTCCGATGCCTGGACGTACACCACGCCGTTGCCGCTGAGCTCCAGCTGGAAGCCCTCGCCCGAGCCGCGGCCCACCATGTCGCGCCAGCTGAGCGCCGTGGACAGCTTGTTGCGCACGTCGCCGTGGTGCGCCACGTACGACTGGGGGTCGACGTGCACCGGGCGCTGGGGCGTGATCGGCAGCTCCACGACGCCGCCGTGCGCCATCACGGCGACCGCGCCATGGCCCTTCAGGGTCGTCGTGAACAGCCCCTGACCCGAGACCTGGCCGCGCACCATGCCGAGGACGCCGCCCTGCGAGCCGAGGAACATCGTGCCCTGCTGGAGGGTGCCGTCGAAGGCGAGCAGACGGTCCGCCTCCACGTACATCGTGTCGCCGGTCAGGCTGATCACATGCACATGGTGGCCGCCGTGCCCGAACATGACCGTGCCGCTGCCCTCCACCGTCATCAGCGGGACCGACTCGTTGGCGAGCCTGCGCCCGATCATGGACATCAGGCCGCCCTGCCCGCCGCCCACGTTGGGTGTGAAGGAGACGTCGCCCTTGTAGGCGAGCATGGCGCCGCGCTGGCTGAACATCTTGGTGCCCGGCTGGACGGTCGCCTCGACCATCTTCGCGTTGACCTCACGGAACGGCATCACACGTCTCCCGCGATCGTGTTGCGCTCACTGGCCTGGACGTAGACGAGGCCCTCGCCCTCGAAGCGGATCTGGAAGGCCTCGCCGCCGCCCTCTCCCATGAGCGTGCGGAAGGTCACGCCGGACTGGAAGCTCTGCTTGAGATTGCCCTGGTGGGCCACATACGCCCCCGGGTCCACATGGAGGGGGTACTGCTTCGTGACCCGCAGGAGCACCGCCGGGCCGTCCGAGATCAGGGCCGCCTGGCCCGTGCCCTCGACCGTGGTGGTGAAGATGCCGTTGCCCTGCGTCGCGCCGCGCAGGCCCGTGAACGTCGTGCCCGTGCGCAGGCTCGCCTCGGTGCACAGGAGATTGCTCGACTCCACATAGAGCTTGTCGCCCTGGAGCCCGACCAGGCTGATCTCCGTCGCGTGGTCGGCGAACCAGCACGTGCCGTGCCCCTTCACCTCCATCACTGTCATCTGCTCATTGGTGAGGCGCCGCGTCACCATGCCGCGGATGCCCTCACCGCCCCCCGTCAGCTTCTTGAAGATCATCGTGCCGTCGTAGGCGACCATCGAGCCGTTCTTTGCCTTGACGGCGTCGCCTGTCATGTCGACGGCGAGCATTCTGCTGCCTTGCAATCGGAACGTAGCCACGAAGGCGAAGGTATCCGCAGCGCGGGCCACGGCGACAGGGTCACCGACCCTGACCGCACCCCGGAAAATCCCCGAGGAGTCCCTGATGCCACAATGGGGGCGCTTGTGCATCCGTTCACAAGATCGACGCCGCCCCCGCCCCGAAGGTGACCCGTGGACATCAAGACCGCCTCCGCACTCCGCCGCCTCCGCCTGGTCTCCATTCCCGAGGCCGTGTCCTTCCTGCTGCTCATCGTCTGCTCGGTGCTGAAGCGGACCACGGACTTCAACGCCGTACCGGCGATGGGCATGATCCACGGCCTGCTGTTCATCCTGTACGTCCTGTTCTGGCTCGACGCCTGGAACCGCACCAAGTGGGACGCCAGGACGGGCATCCTCTACTTCGTCCTCTCCGTGCTGCCCACCGGCGGCTTCTTCGCCGACCGCAAGCTGAAGCGTGAGGCCGAGGCCGCGGTCATGGCCTCGCGCGCCCGCCGCGAAGGGGTCGTGAACGCATGATCGTCGCTTTCTCCGTGACGCCGCTCGGCGTCGGCGAGGACGTCGGCGAGTACGTGGCCGACGCCGTCCGCGTCGTCCGCGAGTCCGGGCTGCCCAACCGGACCGACGCGATGTTCACCTCGATCGAGGGCGAGTGGGACGAGGTGATGGACGTCGTCAAGCGCGCCGTCGCCGCCGTGGAGGCGCGGGCGCCGCGCGTCTCCGTCGTCCTCAAGGCCGACATCCGGCCGGGCGTGACCGACGGGATGACCTCCAAGGTCGAGACAGTGGAGCGCCATCTGTCGGCGTGACCGCCACCGCGTGACCGCTGCTGAGCCGCGCCCGAACTCCGGCCGCGCCCGAGCCCCCGCCAGGGAGACCAGGCGGGGGCTTTCGCATGCCCGCGCGGGACGACGCCTCCACTACGGAGTGATCGGGCCCGTACTTGAGCGACTGCTCAAACTCGCTGTAGATTGCCGCCCAGGCTATTTGAGCAGTCGCTCAAACACGGGTCTGCCTGGAGGTTTGCCATGGGGTACGGGAGTCCGCCGAGTCTGTACGTCGAGGCGCTGATCCGCGCCGACCTCGACGCGCTGTGGGAGCGCACGCAGGAGCCCGCGTCCCACCAGCGCTGGGACCTGCGCTTCACGGAGATCGACTACCTGCCCGCCGCCCCCGACGAGCCACGGCGCTTCCGGTACGCGACGCGCGTCCTGCCCTTCCTCACCGTCGCCGGGACCGGCGTCAGCGCGGGCGAGAAGCGCCGCCCCGACGGGACCCGGACCTCGGCGCTCCGGTTCGCCTCGCCGCACCCGCTCTCCCTCCTCGCGGAGGGCAGCGGCTACTGGCGCTACGTACCGACCGACGACGGCGTCCGCTTCCTCACCGGCTACGACTACCGGGTGCGCTGGGGGCGGCCGGGGGCGCTCGCCGACCGTTTCGCGCTGCGCCCGCTGATGGGCTGGGCGACGGCGTGGTCCTTCGACCGGCTGCGGCTGTGGCTGGAGCGCGGGATCAGCCCTCGGCAGGCCCTGGTCCACGGTGTGGCGGAGGTGGTCGGGCGGGCGCTGGCCGTCGCCGGGGCGGGGGTGCTCGCCGGGTCGGTGACCGCGGCGACGGGGCCGGTGGCCGCCCTCGTGGCCGTCGCCGCCGCCGCTGCCGTCGCCGTGCTGGTGTGCCTCGTGCCGCCGCTGCCGACGACTCCGGCGGCGCGGCGCTGCGGGCGCACGCCCCCGGCGCGGGCGCGTGCGCCACGGCTCCTGAACGCCCTCACCCCACCCCCCGCCCGGACGGAGCAGCCCGCATGACCTCGATCTTCCGCACCGTGATGGGCGCCGACTTCGAGCGGCTGCACCCGGCGCTCCAGCGGCGCTTCTCCGTGGGGCTCGACAGTGGCGAGGCGTGCTTCGGGCACGGCGTGATGGACCGGATCTGGCACGGGGGCAGCTTCGTGAAGCCGTTCCTGGCGGTCGGCGCGACCCGCAACATCCTCGTCCCGCGCGCCGGCCGGAACATCCCCTTCACCATCGAGAACGTGCCGTACGCCGACTCCTTCGGCCGTGAGACGGTGACCTTCGTGCGTACCTTCCAACTGCCCGGCCGGGCCCGGCGCTTCGACGCCCAGATGGTCCTCGGCCCCCGTGGCGACCGGGTGCTCGACTACCTGGGCACCCATCAACACCTCGCCAGTGACCTGCACTTCTCCGCGCGGCCCGACGGGTCGCTGGTCATCCGGTCCGGGGCGCACCGGTTCCGGGAGGGGCCGGTGGACGTGCCCGTGCCCGAGGTCGTCGGGGGCGACGCGGAGGTGCGTGAGTCGTACGACGACCGGACCGGGCGCTTCCGGATCCGGGTGCGGGTCGTGAACCGGTACTTCGGGCCGCTGTTCGGGTACGAGGGGTCGTTCGCGGCGGAGTACCGCGACGTGCGGGAGTGCGGGGTGCGGGACGGGCTGCGGCCCGTGCGCGAGGAGGTGCGCGCGTGAGTCCGCAGGCGGGACCAGGAACGCGGGAGAAGCTCCTCGACGGGGCCGTGCGGACGCTCACCGAGCAGGGGATCGCCAAGACGTCGGCGCGGAGCGTGGCGGCTGCCGCCGGGGTGAACCAGGCGCTCGTCTTCTACCACTTCGGGTCGGTCGACGAGTTGCTCTCCGAGGCGTGCCGGTACGCGACGGAACAGCGGGTCGGCCGCTATCGGGAGCGGCTCGCCGGGATCTCCTCCCTCTCCGAACTCCTCGCCTTCGGGCGCGAGATGCACGAGGTGGAGCGGGACGCGGGGCATGTGGCGGTGCTGGGGCAGTTGCTCGCCGGGGCGCAGACGCAGCCGCGGCTCGCCGCCGCGACGGCCGCGGGGCTCTCCCTGTGGGTGGCCGAGGTCGAGAAGGTCCTCGTGCGCGTCCTCGGCTCGACGCCGCTCGGGGAGTTCGCCGATCCCGTGGGGCTCGCGCGGGCCGTCGCGGCGTCGTTCGTCGGGATCGAGCTGTACGAAGGCGTCGACCGTGGTGGGGCGCTGCGGGCCCTGGACGCCCTGGACCAGCTGGGCGCGCTGGTCACTGCCCTGGACGAGCTGGGCCCCGTGGCCCAACGAGCAGTCCGCCACCACCTGCGCCGAGCGACACGAAGCTGACGCCCCGGGGTCGGCGTGCCTTTCCCCTCGCATCACAGTGACCGTCGCCCTGGGCTGTGCCCACCCGTTCCGCCCTGCGGAACGCCTGCCCCCAGAGGGGGTGGCAGCACCGGCGCTCGCCCGACGCCTGCTGCCGCCGAACAACCTCAGGCGGCACAGGCGGCCCGAGCCCTGAGGTCGGGTGGAAACGGGCGGGCGGGTGGGAGAGACCCGCCGCGAAGCGGGCGGGAAAGGGCGGCCGCCCAGGGGCACGGGGTGACCCCCGTCCTCAAGCGATCCGCAGGGTAAAACCGCTCGCACGGACGCGCCCCGTTCGACACGCCGACAAATCTCCACTTTTGTGTGGGTATCGGCTTGTTCGATCACCTGGAGGGCGCTGTGCGGCCGGAGGGCTACGACTACGACACCCACAGCCGGCTCGCCGGACCGCTCACCGAGCCGGAGGGCGGCGCCGGCACCGGCACCGGCCACGCCGGTTACCGGGTGCAGTACCGGCCGCTCCTCGCCCGCGAGCCCCACCGAATACGCGCTCTCCTGCTGATGACGCTGGCCCCCCTCCTGACCGGCGCCCTGCTCGTGTACCTCGTCTGGCCCACCCACTGGACGGAACGTGAGGGCGGCGACCGCTGGCTGGTCGGCCTGGATGTGACGATGCTCGTCGCGATCGGCCTGATCGAGCTGTTCATGCTGGTCAACGTGGTGTCCATCGCGCACGCCACGATGGTCGCCCGCGACCCCGTCCCGGTCGTGCCCGAGGAGGGCACCCGCGTCGCCTTCCTCACCACGTACGTACCGGGCAAGGAGCCGCTCGCGATGGTCCGCGCCACCCTCGAAGGCGCCGTGCGGATACACCACACCGGACCGCTCGACGTCTGGCTGCTCGACGAGGGCGACGACGACCAGGCCAAGGCGCTCTGCGAGGAACTCGGCGTACGCCACTTCACCCGCCTCGGCGTCGCGGAGTGGAACCGCAAGAAGGGCCCCCACAAGACCCGCACCAAGCACGGCAACTACAACGCCTGGCTGGCCATGCACGGCGGCGACTACGACTTCTTCGCCTCCGTGGACACCGACCACGTACCGCTGCCGAACTTCCTGGAGCGGATGATGGGCTTCTTCCGCGACCCGGACGTGGCGTTCGTCGTGGGCCCGCAGGTGTACGGGAACTACGTCTCACCCGTCACCAAGGCCGCCGAGTCACAGCAGTTCCTCTTCCACGCCCTGATCCAGCGGGCCGGCAACCGCTACCGGGCGCCCATGTTCGTCGGCACCAACAACGTCGTGCGCATCGCCGCCCTGCGCCAGGTCGGCGGCCTCCACGACTCGATCACCGAGGACATGGCCACCGGCTTCGAGCTGCACCGGCACAAGAACCCGGTCACCGGACGGCACTGGCGGTCGGTGTACACCCCGGACGTGCTCGCCGTGGGCGAGGGCCCGGCCTCCTGGACGGACTTCTTCACCCAGCAGCTGCGCTGGTCGCGCGGCACGTACGAGACGCTGATCAAGCAGTACTGGAAGGCGCCGTTCACGATGCCGCCCGGCCGCCTCTTCTCGTACACGCTGATGCTCGTCTACTACCCGATGACGGCCGTCAACTGGCTGCTCGGCATCCTCAGCTGCGTGCTGTTCCTGTGGTTCGGGGCCTCCGGCACCCAGGTCGCCGCCTCCGTGTGGCTGATGCTCTACAGCGACGCCGCCGCCCTGCAGATCGGGCTCTACCTGTGGAACCGGCGCCACAACGTCTCGCCGCACGAACCCGAGGGCTCCGGCGGCCTGGCCGGGATGGCGATGTCCGCGCTGTCCGCGCCCATCTACGCCAAGTCGCTCGGCGCCGCCGCGCTGCGCCGCCCGTGCCGCTTCGTCGTCACCCCCAAGGGCGGCGGCGCGACCCCCGACCGGCTGCTCACCTTCCGCATCCATCTGTTCTGGGCGGCGGTGCTCGCCAGTTCGCTCGTCGCCTCCTTCGTGCTCGACCACACCCATGTCGCCATGCGGACCTGGGCGGTGCTCGCCATGGCCATCTCGCTGGCGCCGGTCTCGGTGTGGTCCTTCACCGCCGTGCGGGAGCAGCGGGCCCGCAAGGCCGCCGCGGCCCGGCGGCGGCAGGACAGCGGCGCGGACGCCGACGGCGAGCCGGAGCCCGCCTTCGCCACCGGAACGACGACTGGAGGTAACTGACGCCATGCCCCTTCGGCCCCCCGAGTTCTCCAAGCGCACCAAGAAGATCGTCTTCGGCGTGGGTGCGGGCGCCGTGCTCATCGGCCTCAACGCCCCCGCCGCCGTCTCCTTCGCCGAGGAGAAGTACCACGCGTACAAGATCTCCCGGCCCGGCTACATGAAGAAGTACGGGTCGTGGCAGCAGGTCGGCATCCCCGAGGAGTTCCGCACCAACGCCATCCACGCGGCCCTCCTGCACACCGGGAAGGTCCTCATCGTCGCCGGGTCCGGGAACGAGCAGGAGAAGTTCGACGCCGGGTCCTTCGACACCGTGCTGTGGGACCCGGAGAAGAACACCTTCAAGAAGATCGAGACCCCCGAGGACTTCTTCTGCTCGGGCCACGCCCAGCTCCCCGACGGCCGCCTCCTGGTCGCGGGCGGCACCGCGCGCTACGAACTCCTCGACGGCGAGGTGGAGCGGGCCGGCGGCGGCATGCGGGTCAAGAACGAGAACCCGGACAAGCCCGTCGTCCTGAAGAAGGGCACCAAGTTCCGCTCGCCGTCCGGCGTCGAGTACGTCAGCCGCTTCGATGTGAAGGTCCCCAAGGCCGAGCGGGACTTCGAGATCACGTACTCCAAGTCCGGCGCGATGCAGCCCTGGAAGACGAAGGTCGTCGCGAGCGAGGCCCGGGTCTTCGTGGAGGCCGTCCGCGAGGGCGCCCCCGCGGTCACGGAGAAGTCCGCGCAGTACGAGATCGAGGGGCTGACCGGCAAGGAGGCCGACAACACGTACGGCATCGCCGAGAAGCTCACCATGGACAAGCAGGACTTCCAAGGCATCAGGGCCGCCTACGAGTTCGACCCGGTGGCGGAGAAGTACATCGCCGTGGAACCGATGGACAAGGCCCGCTGGTACCCCACCCTGGTCGGCCTGGAGGACGGCCGGGTGCTCGCCGTGTCCGGGCTCGACGACGTCGGCGTCATCGACCCCGGCGACAACGAGATCTACGACCCGAAGACGAAGAAGTGGACCGATGGGCCCAAGCGGTACTTCCCCACCTACCCGGCGCTGTTCCTCACCAAGGGCGGCAAGCTCTTCTACCCCGCCTCCAACGCCGGTTACGGGCCCGCGAAGAAGGGCCGCGCGCCCGGCCTGTGGGACCTGAAGACCAACAAGTTCGAGAAGGTGCCCGGCCTCACCGACCTCGACCAGACCGAGACGTCCGGGTCCGTCCTGCTCCCGCCCGCCCAGGACCAGAAGGTGATGATCCTCGGCGGCGGCGGGGTCGGAGAGTCCGAGAAGGCCACCAAGCGCACCGCCGTCATCGACCTGAAGCAGGACAACCCCGCCTTCAGGACCGGGCCCGAACTGCCCCAGGGAACCCGCTACCTGAACAGCGTCTTGATGCCGGACGACTCGGTGTTCACCACCAACGGCTCGTCCGACTACCGCGGCCGCAGCGCCAGCAACATCCTCAAGGCCCAGTTCTACGACCCCAAGGGTGACGCGGGCCGGGGCGCCTTCCGCGCCGCCGCCGACCCCAAGGTCGGCCGCAACTACCACTCCGAGGCGCTGCTCCTGCCCGACGGGCGCGTCGCCACCTTCGGCTCCGACCCGCTCTTCGACAACGAGCAGAACACCAAGCTCGGCCATTTCGAGCAGCGCATGGAGATCTTCACGCCGCCGTCCCTGCACAAGTCCGGCAAGAACCGGCCCGTGCTCGGCGCCGGACCCGGCGTGCTGCCCGCCGACGGCCGCGCGACCTTCCGCACCGCGCACCCGGAGAAGCTGGTCTCGGCCCGGCTCATGCGGCCGAGCGCCGTCACGCACACCACGGACGTGGAGCAGCGCTCGATCGCGCTCGGGCTCACCAAGGGGCCGGGCTCGGTGACGGTGGACGTGCCCCGCGAGGACGCGGCGCTGGTGCCGCCCGGCTGGTACATGCTGTTCGTGACGGACGCGGCGGGGGCGTCGTCGGAGGCGAAGTGGGTGCACGTGAAGTAGCGGCTTCCCGTGCCGTGAGGGCCGGGGCCGGGCGTCCGGACCCCGACCCCGGCTTCACTCGGCCGCCACGAACGCCCCGTGCGTGAGCACCGGCACCACCGCGCACGCGTCCAGCTCCGTCGCGATGGCCACGTCCTCCGCGTAGCCGCCGTCGGTCAGCTCCCGGCCCGAGGAGCAGGACGCGACCGCGTCCCCCACGTCCACCGCCGCGACGAACGCCGACGCCGCCGACGCGGCCTCCGGGGAGAGCGCCGTGCCACCGCGGTCCCGCAGCGCGGTGATCACGGCCCCGGCGCCGAGGAGGTCCTCCAGGGCGGGCCGCAGTGTTCCGTCCGGCCAGCGCTCGCCCGACGCGATCACGCCGACGGGGTGCTCGGGGGTGCCGTGGCCCCGGTCCGCGAGCCACCGGCCCACGGCGGTCGCGTTGCGCAGCGACCCGGCGGCGATGTCCACGCCGCCCGCCGACGCGGCGATCGCCGAGCCGTTGGGGGAGGGCAGCACCAGGCGCGGGGCGAGCGGGGCGCGCCGCAGGGCGGCCGGGGACAGCGACCAGGGGCTGGCCTCCGTGACGGCCCGGCGGCCCACCGCGAGCCGGGCGTCCATCTGGCGGGCGAAGGCCGTCGCGCTCTCGTCGCGCCAGGGATACGGGAAGACGCGGGAGCCGGACTCGACGGCGACCGACACCGACGTGGTGAAGGAGAGGACGTCGACGATCACCAGACAGGAGACGGCGGGCGCGAGGCGTTTCGCTCCGGACGTGCCCCACTCGAACCGTACGCCGTAGCCCGCCTGCGAGAAGTCTTCACGCCCCATGCGCCCTCAGGCTGCCAGGTGGTCGGGGCCTTTGGCCAGCGTGGCCAAGGGCCTTTCCCCGTGCGCGAGTTGACCTGCACAGGCCGTCCACTCGATCATCAGACCGGCTACGCCTTCGCGTTGCGCACGAGCCCGAGCGCGTAGTCCGGCCACCACTGTCCGGCGGCCGGTCCGCCGCGGCAGGGGCCGTCGGAGTCGCCGGGCCGCTTGATCCACAGGTAGGCGTCCAGGAGCGGGTCGCCGGTGCGGTCGGTGGGCGGGGTGCCGAGGCCACGTCCTGGCGGGTTGCACCAGGCGTCCTGGCGGTCCCCGGCGAGGGGGCCCTTGCCGTTGCGGCTGGTGTCCATCACGAAGTGCTTGCCGCCGACCGTGGCGGCGAGGGTGCGGCCGTAGGCGCTGGTCGTGCGGTCGCTCTGGAAGTTGGAGACGTTCAGCGAGAAGCCGTCGGCCTGGTCGATGCCCGCCCGCTGGAGCGGCAGGGTGAGCTTCCGTGCGTCGTTGATCCAGCCGGGGTTGCCCGCGTCCAGGTAGACCTTGACGTTCGGCTGCCGCTTGAGGCGCTGGATCGCCTCCGACAGGAGCTGGTAGCGCTGCTCGTGGTACTGGGCGGGCGTGCAGCCGTCCACGATGTGCGGGATGGCGTCCGGCTCCAGGACCACGAGCGCCTTGCTCCGCCCGATGGCGTCGGCGAACGCGCCGAGCCACTGGCGGTAGTACGCGGCGTCCTGGGCGCCGCCCGCCGAGTGCTGGCCGCAGTCGCGGTGCGGGATGTTGTACGCGACGAGCACCGCCGTGCGGCCCTCGTCCGCCGCGCCCGCGGTGGCCTTCGCGATGTCCGGCGCCGGGTCGTCCCCGGCCGGCCACACCGCCATCGGCTGCTCGGCGATCCGGCGCAGCGCCTCGGCGTCCTGCGTGCGGCCCTCCTGCTGCCACTCCCTGACCTGCCGTGCCGCCGCGCTCTGCGGGTCGACCCAGAAGCGGTGCTGCGCCGACCGCGCCGCCTCGGGGCGGACGGCGGACGTCCCCTCGTCCTTCTCCTCGCCCGGGCCGGACCCGGACGAGCACCCCGCCGCGAGCCCTAGGGCCGCGACGGCCGTGAGTGCCGTGAACGTACGGAGCAGCCGGTGCATCCAGACCCCTTGAGCGACGGTGTCGACGGTGACGGGCAGGCGAGTCGTGCGGCAATCGTGACATAAGGGACCAATCGTCCCCGTGTACGACACCGCGCATGCCGCCGTAGTCAGCCGCCCGCGTCCAACCGCCCTGGCGAGGGCCGCCCCCTGTCGGCCTTCAGCCGCCCGCCGTCAGCGCGATCCCGAGCGGGGTCCGCTCGTACAGGACCTGGTGTCCGTACCGGCGCGAGGTGAGCAGGCCCGCGTCCCGCAGTGCCGTCAGATGCGCCGAGACCGACGAGGGGGCCAGGGCCAGGCGGTGGGCGAGGGCCGAGGTGCCTGCCGGTTCGGCGAGGGCGGTGAGGACGGCGGCGCGGTTGCGGCCGAGGAGGCGGGCGAGAGCGTCCGGGGCGTGGTCGGCCGGGGCGCTCCACAGACCGGCCAGGCCCCGGGCCGGGTACACCAGCGTCGGCTGCCAGGGCGGGTCGTAGCCACTGATCACGTCCGGCCAGCTGAAGACGCTCGGCATCAGGACCAGGCCGCGTCCGTCCAGGTCCCGCACGTGCCGCCCGCGCCACTGTGCCGTCAGCGTCCCGGAGTCCCAGGCCAGGCGGCGGTCGAGCTCGGGCAGCAGGGCGCCGAGGCCGACCTCCGCGAGGCGCCGGGAGTGGTACGCCACGTCGGCTTCGAGCAGGGCGCGCAGGCGGGGCCAGTACGGCTCGACCAGCGCGTGCCAGGCGCCCTCCAGGGCGTCCGCCAATTCCCCTACCGCCCGCGCCGGGTCGTCGAGCAGGCGCCGCCCGAGCGGGCTCGCCGCCGCCCCCGGAGTCTCCGCGAGGGCCCGCGCCATGTCGTCCCGCGCGGCCTCGGGGTCGGCCGCCCGCACCGCCGCGATCTCCTCGTCGAACCCCGTAGCGGGGCCGAGCGGCGGCGGCCCGAGGAAGTCCGGGCTGTGCCCGCGCGACGGCATCAACAGCCACACGGCCTCCAGGTCGAGCCCCGCCCCCGCCTCCTTGATCCGCCGCAGCCACCCCGGGTGATACCCGTGCCGCTCGCGCCGCTTCAGCGTCCGCACCGCCTCCTGCGTCTCCCACAGCGGCGACACGGCGAACCGGCACCGCAGCAGATCGTTCTCCCCGAACCGCAACTGAAAGGGCACGGCCCGTCCTCCTCACCTCATGCCGCTCGCACCGTCGACGTCATACCCCGGGTGCCGTCGGCGCCGAAGATTCGGCTGAAGCCGAAACTTTAGGGACCGGCGCCGGGCCCCGCCAGGGTGAGCGCATGAGCGACGGACACGGGGCTGAGGCGACGGGCGTGGACACGGGGGAGAGGGGAGCGGCGGGGGCCGGGGGCGGGGAGCCGCGGGACGGGTACGGGCGGGTCTTCGCCGTCCGCGAGTTCCGGGCCGTCTTCGTCGCGCACGCGTTGTCGTTGCTCGGGGTGGTCGTCAGTGAGATCGCGTTGACGGTGCTCGTGTACGACCTCACCGGGTCGCCGCTGCTCAGTGCGCTGGCGTTCGCGCTGGGGATGCTGCCGTACCTCGTGGGCGGGACGCTGTTCGCCGGGGTCGCCGACCGGTATCCGCCGCGACGGGTCCTCGTCGGCTGTGACCTGGTGTGCGCCGGGTGCGCGGCGCTGATGGCCCTGCCCGCGACACCGGTCGCCGGGCTGCTGGCGCTGCGCTGTCTGATCGCGGCCGTCTCGCCGGTGTTCAACGGCACCCGGATGGCGACGCTCACCGACGTCCTCGGTGACGGCGACCTGTTCGTGCTCGGGCGTTCGCTGCTGCGGATGGTGTCGCAGAGCGCCGTCCTCGTCGGCTTCGGGCTCGGGGGCGTCCTGCTCACCGTCGTGTCCCCGCGCGGGGCGCTCGTCATCACGCTGGTGACGTTCCTCGCGTCGGCGCTGCTGCTGCGGACCGGGACGAAGCGGCGGCCCGCGCGGGGCGGCGACCGGGGGCGCGGGGGCGGGGAGGCCGCGCTCCTGCGGTACTCGCTCGCGGGTGCCCGTGAGGTCCTGGCGCACCGGCGGATCCGCGCGCTGCTGCTCCTGCTCTGGGCGCCCCCGATGTTCGTCGTCGCCCCGGAGGCCCTCGCCGCCCCCTACGCCGAGCAGATCGGCGTCGGCACCGCCGGGGTCGGCCTGCTGATGTGCGCGATGCCCGTCGGCACCATCGCGGGCGAGGTGTACGCGGGGTCCGCGCTCACCCCCGCCACCCGCTCCCGCATCGTGCTCCCGCTGGCCGCGACCACCCTCCTCCCGCTGCTCGCGTACGTCTTCGCCCCCGGCCTGGCCTGGGCGCTGCCCGCGCTCGTGCTCGCCGGGGCCGGATCGGCGTACACGCTGGGGCTCGACCGCTGGTTCGTGGACGCCGTGCCGCCGGAGCTGCGCGGGCGCGCCATGACCGTGCACACGGCGGGCCTGATGACCCTCCAGGGCGTCGGCATGGCGCTCGCCGGGCTCGCCGCCGAGTTCTTCGCCGTCAGCACGGTGGTCGCGGGCGCCGGTGCGCTCGGCACCGTGTGCTGCCTGCTCCTGGTGCGTGAGGTCCGGTCGACAGGACGGCGGGGTGCGAACGCGCTGCCGAATTCTGAGACTGGGGCTGACCGGTATGTGACCGGCGGCTAAGGTCGACGCTGTGCCGAAGCCGCTCAGTCTCCCCTTCGATCCCATCGCCCGAGCCGACGAACTCTGGAAGCAGCGCTGGGGTTCCGTGCCCGCGATGGGCGCCATCACCTCGATCATGCGCGCGCACCAGATCCTGCTCGCCGAGGTCGACGCGGTCGTCAAGCCGTACGGACTGACCTTCGCGCGGTACGAGGCGCTGGTGCTGCTGTCCTTCTCCAAGGAGGGCGAGCTGCCGATGTCCAAGATCGGCGAGCGGTTGATGGTGCATCCGACGTCCGTCACGAACACGGTGGACCGGCTTGTCCGGTCCGGGCTCGTGGACAAGCGGCCCAACCCCAACGACGGGCGCGGGACGCTGGCCTCCATCACGGAGAAGGGGCGTGAGGTCGTCGAGGAGGCGACGCGGGAGCTGATGGCGATGGACTTCGGGCTCGGGGTCTATGACGCGGAGGAGTGCGGGGAGCTGTTTGCGATGCTTCGGCCCCTGCGGGTTGCTGCGCAGGACTTCGACGGTTAGTCCTATGGGGCTGCGCCCCTCTCCCCGCTCCATCGGCCCTGCGGGCCTCGTCCTCAAACGCCGGACGGGCTCTTTCCCCGCCCGCCCTTCTTGCCCTCCGGGGCGGGGTGCTGCCGGAGGCAGGCCAGGGCGGGTGGGAGGAAAGGGGCAGCTGAAGATCGCGTGGGGGAGCGGGCTACGCTCGTAGCCATGAAACGCAGCGTGCTGACCCGCTACCGGGTAATGGCCTACGTCACCGCCGTCATGTTGTTGATCTTGTGCGCCTGCATGGTGGCCAAGTACGGCTTCGACAAGGGCGAGGGCCTGACGCTCGCGGTCTCCCAGATCCACGGCGTCCTCTTCATCATCTACCTGGTCTTCGCCTTCGACCTCGGCTCCAAGGCGAAGTGGCCGTTCGGCAAGCTGCTCTGGGTGCTGGTGTCCGGCACGATTCCCACGGCCGCCTTCTTCGTCGAGCGCAACGTCGTCCGCGAGGTCGAGCCCCTGCTCACGGACCCCGCGACCCCGCTCGCCAAGGCCTGAGGCGCCCGCGCCGCAGCCGCGCCACACCCCCGCCACGGGCAGCCCGTGGCGGTTGGCCATCGACATTTACTAGGACGTCCAAGTAAATTGGGTGGCATGGACGCTGACGCCATCGCAGAGGGCCGCCGTCGCTGGCAGGCCCGGTACGACGCCGCGAAGAAGCGCGACGCCGATTTCACGACGCTCTCCGGTGACCCGGTCGAGCCTGCCTACGGGCCCCGGCCCGGGGACACCTATGAGGGCTTCGAGCGCATCGGATGGCCCGGCGAGTATCCGTTCACGCGCGGCCTGTACCCCACGGGATACCGGGGGCGTACGTGGACGATCCGCCAGTTCGCGGGCTTCGGCAACGCCGAGCAGACGAACGAGCGGTACAAGATGATCCTCGCCGCCGGCGGCGGCGGCCTGAGCGTCGCCTTCGACATGCCGACGCTCATGGGCCGCGACTCCGACGACCCGCGCGCCCTCGGCGAGGTCGGCCACTGCGGCGTCGCCATCGACTCCGCCGCCGACATGGAGGTCCTGTTCAAGGACATCCCGCTCGGCGACGTCACGACGTCGATGACGATCAGCGGCCCCGCCGTCCCCGTCTTCTGCATGTACCTGGTCGCCGCCGAGCGGCAGGGCGTCGACCCGGGCGTGCTCAACGGCACGCTCCAGACCGACATCTTCAAGGAGTACATCGCGCAGAAGGAGTGGCTCTTCGAGCCCGAGCCCCATCTGCGCCTCATCGGCGACCTGATGGAGCACTGCGCCCGCGACATCCCCGCCTACAAGCCGCTCTCCGTCTCCGGCTACCACATCCGCGAGGCCGGGGCGACGGCCGCGCAGGAGCTGGCGTACACCCTCGCGGACGGCTTCGGGTACGTGGAGCTTGGCCTGAGCCGCGGCCTCGACGTCGACGTCTTCGCCCCCGGTCTCTCCTTCTTCTTCGACGCCCACGTCGACTTCTTCGAGGAGATCGCCAAGTTCCGGGCCGCCCGCCGGATCTGGGCCCGCTGGATGAAGGACGTGTACGGCGCCAAGTCCGACAAGGCCCAGTGGCTGCGGTTCCACACCCAGACCGCCGGTGTCTCGCTGACCGCCCAGCAGCCGTACAACAACGTGGTCCGCACCGCCGTGGAGGCCCTCGCCGCCGTCCTCGGCGGCACCAACTCCCTGCACACCAACGCCCTCGACGAGACCCTCGCCCTGCCCAGCGAGCAGGCCGCCGAGATCGCCCTGCGCACCCAGCAGGTCCTCATGGAGGAGACCGGCGTCGCCAACGTCGCCGACCCGCTCGGCGGCTCCTGGTACGTGGAGCAGCTCACCGACCGCATCGAGGCCGACGCCGAGAAGATCTTCGACCAGATCAAGGAGCGGGGGCGGCGGGCGCGTCCCGACGGGCAGCACCCCATCGGGCCCATCACCTCCGGCATCCTGCGGGGCATCGAGGACGGCTGGTTCACCGGTGAGATCGCCGAGTCCGCCTTCCAGTACCAGCGGTCCCTGGAGAAGGGCGACAAGCGGGTCGTCGGCGTCAACGTCGCCCATGGCTCCGTGACCGGTGACCTGGAGATCCTGCGCGTCAGCCACGAGGTCGAGCGGGAGCAGGTCAAGGTGCTCGCCTCCCGCAAGGACGGGCGGGACGACGCCCGCGTCCGAGCCTCCCTCGACGCCATGCTCGCCGCCGCCCGCGACGGGTCCAACATGATCGCGCCCATGCTGGACGCCGTCCGGGCCGAGGCGACGCTCGGGGAGATCTGTGGGGTGCTGCGGGACGAGTGGGGGGTGTACACGGAACCGGCCGGGTTCTAGCCCTCCGGCCGGAGGACTTCCGGTCGTCCGGCCGGAGGCGCTGCGCGCTGCTTCGGCGCCGTCCGGCCTAGGACGGCCACGCCAGACGGAACAGCGCGCCCCCGCCGGGGGCGTGTTCCGCCGTCAGTTCCGCGCCGTGGGCACGGGCGATCTGGCGTGCCATGGCCAGGCCCAGGCCGGAGCCGGGCAGTGCCCGGGCCCGCTCGGCGCGGTAGAAGCGGTCGAAGACGTGCGGCAGGTCCTCCGGGGTGATGCCGGGGCCGTGGTCGCGGACGGCGAGGCCGG
Source organism: Streptomyces sp. NPDC040610 (assembly GCF_055594065.1). Classification (NCBI taxonomy): domain Bacteria; kingdom Bacillati; phylum Actinomycetota; class Actinomycetes; order Kitasatosporales; family Streptomycetaceae; genus Streptomyces; species Streptomyces sp. NPDC040610. Next base: position 1,134,118 of record NZ_JBVIXA010000001.1, read on the forward strand.
TGGTGGTCAGGGAGACCTCGACGGCCGCCCCGGGCGGGCTGAACTTCGCCGCGTTGTCCAGCAGGTTGGTGACGAGCCGGGCGAGGCGTGCGGGCACACCGGGCAGGGTCGTCCCGGCAGCGTCGGGAGCGACGTCGTACAGGAAGACGATCGCGGGCCAGTGCTCGCGCGCCGCGTTCACGACGTGCTCGACCAGCGGCGCGAGGCGCACCTCCTCCAGGAGCGGCTGCGGCTCCTCGTCGCGGGCCAGTTCGATCAGGTCGTTGACCAGGCCGGTGACCTCGCGCAGCTGACGGCCGAGCGCGGCCGACGCCCGGTCCCGCTGCTCCGTCGTCAGGCGATCGGCACGGGCGAGGAGTTCCGCGTTCGTACGCAACGACGTCAGTGGCGTACGCAGCTCGTGCGAGGCGTCGGCGACGAGGCGGCGGCGGGCCGCGACCGATTCCTCCAGCTCGCCGAGCATGGTGTTGAAGGCCGTGGCGAGCCGCGTCACCTCGTCCTCGCCGCGTCCGCCGGGCGGGCCGGGCGGCAGCTCGATGCGGTGCCGCGCGTCGCGGGTCGCGGCGATGCGCTCCGCCGTCGCCGTGAGCCGCGCGACGGGGGCGAGTCCTGTGCGGGAGACCCAGTAGCCGCCGAGCGCGGACAGGAGCACGCCCGCGCCGCCCACCACCGACAGGATCGCGGCCGTCTGCCGCACCCCGCGCTCGGCGATGTCGGCGCGCAGCGCGACCTGGACGGCCGCGCCCTTGCCGTAGGTGGTGGTGAACATGCGTCCCGGCTTGCCGCCGGGCAGGGTGAAGTTCGAGTAGTAGGGGGCGAGTTCGCCCGCCGCGACCTGCCGCGTGGAGCGGTTCACGGGCAGCGGGTACGGCTTCCTCGGGTCGTCGGCCGAGGCGGCGGGGACGACCTGCGCGCAGGCCGGAGCGCCCAGGAAGCGGCACTCGCCCGCGAGCACGCCGTAGCCCTGCTCCTCGGAGCGGTGCTCTTGTGCGGCCAGGGTCGCGGACTGGGCGAGGTTCTGGTCCAGCTGTTGGTAGAGCTTGTAGCGCAGGACGAAGAACGACGCCGTGCAGACGCAGATCGCGACCAGCGCCACCGCGGCGGACGCCGCCACCGCGAGGCGGGTGCGCAGTGGACGGCGGCGGCGCCAGCGGGCCCCAAGGGCGCGGCGGCCACGGCCGCCTCGGGGGGCGTGGGGCGCGCGGGGGGCGCGGGGCGTGCTCATGGCGAACCGAGCCGGTAGCCGACGCCGTGCACCGTGTGCACGAGCCGCGTCTCGCCCTCGGCCTCCAGCTTCCGGCGCAGATAGCCGACGTACACCGCAAGGGAGTTGGAGTCGGGCCCGAAGTCCCGGCCCCACACCGCCTCGTGGATCAGCTCGCGCGGCAGTACCTGCCCGGAGTTCCGGAGCAGCAGTTCCAGGAGCGTGGACTCGGTGCGGCTGAACTCGATGCGGCGCCCGCCGCGCGCACCGGTGCGGGTCCGGGTGTCGAGCGTCAGATCGCCGTACGACAGCGCGTCGCCGTCGGTCTCCCGGCCGCCCGGCCCCGCCGGGTCGGGGGCGGCGCGGCGCAGGAGCGCCCGGACCCGCGCCACCAGCTCGTCCAGGGCGAACGGCTTGACCAGGTAGTCGTCGGCGCCCGCGTCCAGGCCGTCCACGCGGTCGCTCACCGAGTCAAGGGCCGTCAGGACGAGCACCGGGGTGCGGTCGCCCGCCGCGCGCAGCCTGCGGCACACGGCGAGGCCGTCGAGCACGGGCATCTTCACGTCCAGGACCAGGAGGTCCGGCTCCCACCTGGCCACCGCGGTCAGCGCGCGGTGGCCGTCGGCGGCACCGCGCACATGGTGGCCCTCGACGGTCAGCGCGTCCTCGACGGCGGCGCGCACCTCGGGGTCGTCGTCGACGACGAGGACCCTGGACAGGGGCGCCGGGTGCGCCGGGTGCGCGGGCGGCGTCATGCGGCGACGCCCGGGGCGGGCCGGGGCCCGGGAAAAGCGCACCTCGTGCGGCTCAGGAAGGAACTCATGCACCAAAGGTGCCAAACCCGGCTCTTAAAACCCTCTTAGGACGGGTCGCGAAGCTCCGGCGTCATGAGAACTCCCGTCACTCCCGCCGCGGCCCGCGCCGCGGCGACCCACACGTACAGGCCGCTGTCCGTCGTGATCGGCGCGGGCGGCACCGGCGGCCACATCTACCCGGGCCTCGCCCTCGCCGACGCCCTGCGCCGGGCCGTGCCGGACGCGGTGATCTCCTTCGTGGGCACCGAGCGCGGCCTGGAGACCCGGCTCATCCCCGACGCCGGGTACCGGCTGCACACCGTCGACATGATCCCCTTCGACCCGTCCCTCGGCGCCCGCCGCTATCTGCTGCCCGCCGCCCTGGTGAAGTCCGGCGCCCAGTGCCGAGCCATCCTGCGCGACCAGGGCGCGCAGGTCGCCGTCGGCATGGGCGGCTACCCGAGCGCCCCCGTCATCGTCGGCGCCCGCATGGCCGGGCTGCCCAGCCTCATCCACGAGTCCAACGCGGTGCCGGGGCGCGCCAACCGCTTCGCCGCCCGCCTCACCCCGCACATCGCCGTCGCCTTCGACCGCAGCCGCGCCCATCTGCCCGGCGGCGACCGCGCCACCACCACCGGCATGCCCATCGCCGCCGCCCTCGCCGCCCTCGACCGGGACGCGCTGCGCGCCGAGGCCCGGCGCGCCTTCGGGGTGCCCGAAGGGGCGCGGCTCGTGCTCTTCAACGGCGGCAGCCTCGGCGCCGCCCGGCTCACCGAGGCGGCGCTCGGGCTCGCCGCGCGGTGGCGGTGGCGTGGTGACGTATCCCTGCTGATCAAGACCGGTCCGGCCGCGCTCGACGAGACGCGGCGGCGGCTCGCGCGGGAGGGCGGGGAGTCGGTCGCCCACGCCGTGCCCTACCTGGACCGGATGGACCTCGCCTACGCCGCCGCCGACCTCGTCGTCTGCCGCGCGGGCTCCGCCACCGTCGCCGAACTCGCCGCCACCGGCGTGCCCGCCGTCCTCGTGCCCTACCCGCACGCCCCCGGCGACCACCAGACCCACAACGCGCGGGTCCTCTCCGACGCGGGCGCCGGGCTGCTCCTGCCCGACGCCGAGACCACCGCCGACCGGCTCGCCGCGCTCCTCGAACCGCTCCTCGCCGAGCCCGCGCGGCTCGCCGCCATGAGCGGCGCCGCGGATCCCGGGCCGCACGCCCGCGCCGCCGATCTGCTCGCCGAGCGGGTCCTGCACCTCACCCACCACACCGATCACCTGGAGTACGCGGCATGAACGCCCCTTCCCCTTCCCCCTCCCCGAATGACCTCGCCCCCGCCGCCCCCTTCGCCCCCTTCTCTTGGCAGGACCGCACCGTCCTCGTCACCGGCGCCGAAGGCTTCATCGGCTCCACGCTCGTCGACCTGCTCCTCGAACGCGGGGCGCACGTCCGTGCCTTCGTGCACTACAAGCCGTACGGCGACAAGGGGCATCTGGCGCACCTCGCCGGGGACCCGCGCGTCGAGTTCGTCGCCGGTGACGTGCGCGACGCCGGGCGCGTGATGGACGCCGTCGACGGCTGCGACACCGTCTTCCACCTCGCCGCGCTCATCGGGATCCCGTACTCCTACGACTCTCCCGGCGCGTACGTGCAGACCAACGTCGTCGGCACGGAGAACATCGCCGAGGCCTGCCGCCGCCACTCCGTGCGTCGCCTCGTCCACACCTCCACCAGTGAGGTGTACGGGACCGCGCTGACCGTTCCCATCAGCGAGAGCCACCCCCTCCAGCCGCAGTCGCCGTACTCCGCCTCGAAGATCGGCGCCGACATGACGGTGCTGTCGCACTGGCACGCCTTCGAACTGCCCGTCGCCGTGGTGCGGCCCTTCAACACCTACGGCCCGCGACAGTCCGCGCGCGCCGTGATCCCCACGATCCTCGCCCAACTGCACGCCGGGGCCCGCGAGATCAAGCTGGGTTCGCTCACGCCCACGCGGGACTTCACCTACGTCACCGACACCGCGCGCGGGTTCCTCGCCGTGGCGGAGCACGACGCGGCCGTCGGCCAGGTGGTCAACCTCGGCGTGGGCCGGGAGATATCCATCGGGGACCTGGCCCGGGAACTCATCGCCGCCAGCGGCCGGGACGCCGTCGTCGTCACCGACCCCTCCCGCATGCGGCCCGCGGGCAGCGAGGTGGAACGACTCGTGTCCGACAACTCCCGCGCCCACGAACTCACCGGCTGGCAGCCCCTCGTCCCCCTCCGCGAGGGCCTCACCCGCACCTCGACCTGGGTAGCCGACAACCTCACCCTCTTCGCGGCCCACACGTACCAGGTCTAGGGGCCCGTGCTACGGGGCGCCGCCGTGGGTGGTCGCCGGGGTGCCCGGTTCGGGGGCCGGGCCGGTGGTTGCCGAGAGGCCGCCGAGGACCAGCCAGGTGAAGCGGCGGGCCCACTCCGCGTCGACCGGTTCGGCGCTGACCAGGGCGCGGTGGACCACCGCGCCGGCGATCACGTCGAAGATGAGGTCGGCGGTGCGGGCCGCCGTGGCGGGGTCCGGCTCGACGGGGAGTTCGCCGCGGTCCTGGGCGCGGGCGCGACCCGCGAGGACGAGGCGTTTCTGGCGGTCGACGATGGACGCGCGGATGCGCTCGCGCAGGGGCTCGTCGGTGGTGGACTCGGCGACGACCGCCATCAGCGCGGTCTTCGTCTCGGGCCGCCCCAACAATGCGGCGAACTGCAGCACCACACCCTCGATGTCCGTGGCCAGGCTGCCGCTGTCGGGCAGCTCCAGCTCGTCGAAGAGCTCGGCCACCGCGTCCACGACCAGCTCGCTCTTGCCCGCCCAGCGCCGGTAGAGCGTGGTCTTGGCGACCCCGGCCCGGGTGGCCACGTCGCCCAGGGTGAGCTTGGTCCAGCCGAGGTCGACCAGGGCCTGCCTGGTCGCTTCGAGGATGGCGGTGTCCGCCTCGGTGCTGCGGGGGCGGCCCCCGGCGCGCGTCGGCGGTGTGTTGCGGCTCTGCATGCCCGCGACCATACCGGCGAGTATGACCGCCCTGGCCAGCGCCGAGTGAGGCAGATCACGCGACGCCCGCTGCCGCGCCCCGTGTCCTGCAGTTACGCTACGAGCCGTAGCGAAAGCCGTGTTCGACGGCAGACCGCTGCGAGCGAGTCTCACCGCCCGTCGGGCGGCAACCACAGAGCGGGGTGGGGACCCCGCGAGATCCACGGTCCTCCTCGGGCCCGAAGGAACAGGCGAATCGGTTCAGCCGACGGCACCGCAATCCGGCGGGGGGCCGCGATCGGGCCGGGGGGCGAAGCGACTTCCGCGGCGGGGTGGCGGCGGGAGTCGGGCGGGCGGGCACGGTTCCCGCGCGGCTTGGGGGAGGATGTACTCATGCAGCCACGGAACATGTCCATGAGCGGAGTCGTCGACCTCGCCGCGGTGAAGGCGGCCCAGGAGGCCAAGGCGAAGGCGGAGCAGGCGCGCGCCGAAGCGGCCCGGCAGGGCGGCCCGGGCGCGGGTGCCGGGGTGTCTCCCGCGAGTCTCGTCATCGACGTCGACGAGGCGGGTTTCGAGCGGGACGTCCTGCAGCGCTCCACCGAAGTACCGGTCGTCATCGACTTCTGGGCCGAGTGGTGCGAGCCGTGCAAGCAGCTCAGCCCGCTCCTGGAGCGCCTGACGCTGGAGTACAACGGCCGCTTCCTGCTCGCCAAGATCGACGTCGACGCGAACCAGATGCTGATGCAGCAGTTCGGGGTGCAGGGCATCCCGGCGGTCTTCGCGGTGGTGGCGGGCCAGGCCCTGCCGCTCTTCCAGGGCGCGGCCCCCGAGGCGCAGATCCGCCAGACCCTGGACCAGCTGATCCAGGTCGGCGAGGAGCGCTTCGGCCTGACCGGCCTGGTCGTCGACCCGAACGCCTCCGGCGACGAGCCGCAGGCCGCCCCCGCCGCCCCGGCCGGCCCCTATGACGCGCTGCTCGAAGCGGCCGTCCAGGCCCTGGACGCGGGCGACCTCGGCGGCGCCATCCAGGCGTACAAGAACGTGCTGAGCGACGACCCCGGCAACACCGAGGCCAAGCTCGGCCTCGCCCAGGCCGAACTGCTGCGCCGGGTCCAGGACCTGGACCCGGCCGTGGTCCGCAAGGACGCCGCGGAGAAGCCCGGCGACGCGGCGGCGCAGATCGCCGCGGCCGACCTGGACCTGGTCGGCGGTCATGTCGAGGACGCCTTCGGGCGCCTGGTGGAGACGGTCCGGCGCACCGCCGGTGAGGACCGGGAGGCGGCGCGGCTGCGGCTGCTCGAACTCTTCGAGGTCGTCGGCGCCGACGATCCGCGCGTGACGGCGTCGCGCACGGCGCTCGCCCGGGTGCTCTTCTGATCGCTGACTGGCCGGTGGGCGGGGGCCCTTGGGCCCCGCCGGTCCCGCCAGTCCCACCCCGGCAATCTGTCGGATTTGCCCCGGCCCGTTCGCTGACCTGTGGTTAAGCGTTCCGGGCCGTGGTGCGCAAGTGAAAAGTCTGCCGAGGCAGCGCCACAGTGGCCGCGTTTTACCGAATCTTGGTAAACGCGGCCACTGTTACTTGGAGTAAGAGCAGCGCAGCGATCTGTCCGCTTCTATTCGCCAATCACCCGATATTTTGCGGCCGTTAGGGCCACCGTGTGTCGTTGACCGATGCCGGGCGGTGCCGGGTCGGTTATCCGGCCGTTACCAGCCAGTAACGAACCCCCTTGTGCGGACGCCGAGAATGCACCACGATCGGCCACGCTCGGTCCATTGCCCGCAGCCCGACAGCCAATCGGGAGACGGGAATTCTGGGTCCCCACCGAGCAGGCCGACGGCACCGTCGCCGGTCTGGGACAGGGGGGTCTCTGCCGGTTCCGGCAGGGCCTGTCCAGCAAGGTTGTGCGTGATGCGTCAGGCGCGACCAGTGGTTGTCGCTCGGGGGTGATCGCCGGTGATCGAGGCGCGCTGCGCGCCCCTTTACGCGGGCGCTCTCCTTACCGAGGACGTAGCACTTCTCCCATCCCTGCCCGGCTGAGCCGCCCGAACGGGAGCAGTCAGGGCCGGAGATGTACGTCCGAGAAGGAGGAAAGTCATGGAGTCCGTGGCTCGTGGCGGAACCAGATGGAAGCGGTTCGCCGTGGTCATGGTGCCGAGCGTCGCGGCGACGGCCGCGATAGGCGTGGCCCTCTCGCAGGGTGCGCTCGCGGCATCGTTCAGTGTGTCCGGTCAGCAGTTCAAGGTGACCGCGGATCAGCTCGACGGTACGGGATTCGTCCAGTACGGCGGGATGGACAGCGGCAAGTCGGGTAACCACCCGGTCGCCGTCGTCGGCATGGAATCGGCGAAGATCACCAACCTCTGCCAGTCCGTGGTCGTCCCGGTTCCGGTCTTCGGCGATGTGTCGATGGTCCTCAAGGCCGGTGGCAAGGGCAGCCCGAGGGTCGAGGCGAAGAAGCTCTACATCGACGCCGACGACCTGAAGGCCAACGCGACCTTCACCAATGTCGACATCGGTGTCTCGATCGACCGTACGACGAAGGGCCCGGGTCCGGCCAAGGGCGACAAGTACGTCCCGGACTCGTTCGCGCAGCAGGCCGACAAGGTCCGCTTCACCGATGTGAAGCAGCGCGCGTGGGCGACCACGGCCGGCACCTTCAAGCTCTCTGGCCTCGGCATGTCGGTCAAGAAGGGCAAGCACGAGTGCTACTGAGGCGGTAGCGGCCTCGGTCACCTCAGTCTCATCCGCTTCGTCTTGACCGACGCCGTCGTTGAGGCCGTTGTCGAGGCCGATGCTGTCCTGAGCCGCACTTGTCGCGCTGAAACGGCCGGGCGCGGGGGCGCCGTAACTCACTTCAACCAGCCGTCCCCGTGCCCGAATCCGCACACACAGAACCAAACGCCATACCCGAGGAGCTGTACGACATGAGCGCCGAAGCGCAAGTGGGCCTTGGCAACAGGCTTGGCCGGATGCGCCAATCGTTCCGAGGGTGGCGCGGTCAGCGCCCGTTCTGGGGTGGACTGCTGACACTGCTCGGCGGCATCCCGATCATGTACTTCCCCTATGCGAACCTCACCCTGGGCACGATGACCATCCGGATGGCGACCACCGCCGGTGCCGGATCGCTGATCATCGGTGTGCTGTTGGTCGTGCTCGGCCTGACCATGTGGTTCCAGCCGATGTCCCGCGTGTTCGCGGGCGTCGCGGCGATTCTGCTCGCCCTGGTCTCCCTGGTGGTGTCCAACTTCGGCGGCTTCGTCATGGGCTTCCTGCTCGCCCTCATCGGCGGTGCGCTCGGCGTCTCCTGGATGCCGACCAAGCCCGAGAAGCGCTCCAGGCGGCGCGCCCAGGCGCCCGACGCCGGGGGATTCGACGACGGGGCTCCGGAGCCCGCGGCCGCGGGGGCCGCGTACGGAGCCGTGCCGGAGGTGGGCGGTGCGACCGATGACTTCTCAGGAACGAGCCCGGACAACGGGACGAACGGGAGGAACCGTGCCGGCTGACGAGGCGCGCCGCGGGACTGATGCGGACACGTCCCGTGTGAGAACGGGGCCGCGGCACGCGGCCCCCAAGAAGCCGCTCCTGACCCGGCTGCACGTACCCGCCGGGAAGGCGATAGCCCTCGCCGCCATGCCCACCGCCGTACTGATGGGCATGGGTCTGACCCCCCAGCTCGCCCAGGCGAAGCCGGGCGTGCCCAAGAACCCCTTCCGCGACGGCCCTTGCGTCACGGCGCCGGACGAGCAGTCCAAGGAAGCCGAGCAGGACGCCAAGGACGAGCAGGACGCCAAGGAGAAGGCCGCGAAGGAGGCCGAGAAGAAGGCCGAGGCCGCCCGCAAGAAGGCCGACGAGGCCAAGGACAAGGCCGACGGCGAGGACGGCGACGGCTCCTCCGGCGACTCCGGTACGTCCAAGCCCTCGGGCGGCGACGCGGACGGGGGCACCTCCGGGTCCGGGCCGTCCGGTGACGCCGGCTCCGGCAAGGACTCCGACGGCGACTCCGACAAGGGGTCCGGGGACAGTGGCAAGGACGACGAGGACACGGCCGACGAGCCGGACCCCGCCAAGCCCAAGAACCCGCTCGACCCGCTCGGCCTCGGCGACGCCATCAAGGACATCCTCACGCCCGAGGAGAAGAGGGCCGCCGAGGAGAAGGCCGAGAACGACGAGTCGGGCGACGGGAAGTCCTCGGGCTCCTCGGACTCCTCGGACGACGACGGCAGGGACAGCAGGGACGGCAAGGAGTCCGACCGGGCCACCAAGCCCGTCGAGGACACCCTCGGCAAGGCGAAGGACGGCCTGAAGGACACCTCCGACAAGGCCGAGGACCGTCTGAAGGACGCCGCCGAGAAGGCCGACGAGGTCGCGGAGAAGGCCGAGAAGGCGGCGGAGAAGGCCAAGGACAAGGCCGAGGACGGGGACGAGGACGAACCCGAGGAGTCCAAGGACCCGATGGCGCCGGACGAGGACGGCAAGAAGCCGTTCCCGTGCGTGGTGGAGAAGAAGGTCGACGGTGACGACGAGCAGTCGCCCGCGCCGATTCCGAACCAGCCCTGGCACCTGGAGGCCAGCTCGCTGCTCCTGAAGGGCGCGGACTACAAGGGCGTCGTGAACCTGAAGATGCCCGACGGCCGCACCAAGCAGGCGCTGAAGTACATCATCAGCGGCGGCACGGACATCGGCGACCTGCACCAGATCGTCGAGAGCCCGAACGGCAAGAAGTACCACGTGCAGGCGGCCAAGGGCTCCACGTCCACGATCCGTAACGGCGACACGACGATGTACACCGAGCGGATCTCGGGCAACCTCTTCGGTCTGATCCCGATCACGTTCGACCCGGAGCACCCGCCGCCGCTCAACCTGCCGCTGATCTACTTCACCAACGTGAAGGTCCAGCAGGCGGGCCAGTTCGGCGGCGAGCTGACCATCCCCGGCCTGCACCAGTCGATCACCGACTGAGCACCGAGTCCCGTTCCGGGAGCCGCGGCACGTCGAACACCGAGGGCGCCCCCTTGCGCAGGGGGCGCCCTCGATGCTTTTCAGGTACTCACGGGAGTGCCGGAGCACTCCCGGGAGACAACGGGTCCCGGTCCGGTTCTGGTCGGGGATCCGGACCGGGGACCCGTGGCTCAGTCGCGGTCGCCGCCACCCAGGTGGTGGACGCGGACCATGTTGGTGGTGCCGGGGATGCCGGGGGGCGAACCGGCCGTGATGACCATGGTGTCGCCGTCGTTGTAGCGCTGGAGCTTGAGCACCTCGGCGTCGACCAGCTCGACCATGGCGTCCGTGTTGTCCACGTGCGGCACGACGTACGCCTCGACGCCCCAGCTCAGGGCGAGCTGGTTGCGGGTGCTGGTGTCCGTGGTGAAGGCCAGGATCGGCTGGGCCGCGCGGTAGCGGGACAGTCGGCGTGCGGTGTCACCGGACTTGGTGAAGGCGACCAGCGCCTTGCCGTCGAGGAAGTCGGCGATCTCGCAGGCCGCGCGGGCCACCGAACCGCCCTGCGTGCGCGGCTTCTTGCCGGGGACCAGCGGCTGCAGGCCCTTGGAGAGAAGCTCCTCCTCCGCCGCCGTGACGATCTTCGACATGGTCTTGACCGTCTCGATCGGGTACGCGCCCACGCTGGACTCGGCCGACAGCATCACCGCGTCCGCGCCGTCCAGGATCGCGTTGGCGACGTCGGACGCCTCGGCGCGCGTGGGGCGGGAGTTGGTGATCATCGACTCCATCATCTGGGTCGCGACGATCACCGGCTTGGCGTTGCGGCGGCACATCTCCACGAGGCGCTTCTGCACCATCGGGACCTTCTCCAGCGGATACTCGACCGCCAGGTCGCCGCGCGCCACCATGACGGCGTCGAAGGCCGCGACGACGCCCTCCATGTTCGCCACCGCCTGCGGCTTCTCCACCTTGGCGATGACGGGGACCCGGCGGCCCTCCTCGTCCATCACCTTGTGGACGTCCTTGACGTCGTCGGCGTCGCGGACGAAGGACAGCGCGACCATGTCGCAGCCCATCTTCAGCGCGAACCGCAGGTCCTCGATGTCCTTCTCGGACAGGGCGGGGACGTTCACGGCCGCGCCGGGCAGGTTGATGCCCTTGTGGTCGGAGATGACACCGCCCTCGACCACGATCGTCTTCACCTGCGGCCCGGTGACCTCGACGACGCGCAGCTCGACGTTGCCGTCGTTGATGAGGACCTGGTCGCCCTTGGAGACGTCGCCGGGCAGACCCTTGTAGGTCGTGCCGCAGATCGACTTGTCGCCGGGCACGTCCTCGGTGGTGATGGTGAACTCGTCACCGCGCACCAGCTCGACGGGGCCCTCGGCGAAGGTCTCCAGACGGATCTTCGGGCCCTGCAGGTCGGCGAGGACGCCGATCGCGCGGCCCGTGCGCTCCGCCGCGGCCCGGACGCGGTCGTACCGGCCCTGGTGCTCGGCGTGCGTGCCGTGGCTGAAGTTGAAGCGGGCCACGTTCATTCCGGCTTCGATCAGCGAGACGAGCTGATCTTCGGAGTCGACGGCGGGGCCCAGCGTGCAAACGATTTTGGAACGGCGCATGGGGGCGATCCTATCGGTTTGTTTCGCTTCGGAATATTCCATCTGGCGGAAGATACAAATGGGCGGGTCGGCGCTCAGTTGCTTACGCGGCGGAGCGGCATTTCAATGCCGCCCGACCAGTGCATAAGTCTGCGCGGCGATTTCCAGTTCCTCGTCGGTCGGCACGACGGCGACCTTCACCCGGGCGTACTCGGGCGAGATCAGCCGCGGCTCGTCACTCCGTACGGAGTTCAGCTCGCCGTCCACCGCCAGGCCAAGCTCCTCCAGACCCGCGACGGCGGCCGCGCGCACCGGTGCCGCGTTCTCCCCGACACCCGCCGTGAACGCGATCGCGTCCACCCGGCCGAGAACCGCGTAATAGGCGCCGATGTACTTCTTCAGCCGGTGAATGTAGATGTCGAAGGCGAGCCGGGCCTGTTCGTCGCCCTCGTCGATGCGGCGGCGGATCTCCCGCATGTCGTTGTCGCCGCACAGACCGATAAGGCCGCTCTTCTTGTTGAGAAGAGTGTCGATCTCGTCGATGGACAGCCCGCCGACGCGCGCCAAATGGAAGATGACGGCCGGGTCCAGATCTCCCGACCGCGTGCCCATGACGAGCCCTTCGAGCGGCGTCAGGCCCATGGAGGTGTCCACGCACCGGCCGCCGCGCACGGCGGACGCGGACGCGCCGTTGCCGAGGTGAAGGACGATCACGTTCACGTCCTCGGGGGCCTTGCCGAGCAGCTCCGCGGTCGTCCGCGACACATACGCGTGCGAGGTGCCGTGGAAGCCGTAGCGCCGCACGCGGTGCTCGTCGGCGGTGGCCACGTCGATGGCGTAGCGGGCCGCGGCCTCCGGCATCGTCGTGTGGAAGGCGGTGTCGAAGACGGCCACCTGGGGCAGGTCGGGGCGCAGCGCCTGGGCGGTGCGGATGCCGGTGAGGTTGGCCGGGTTGTGCAGCGGGGCCACCGGGATCAGGCGCTCGATCTCGGCGAGCACGGCGTCGTCGACGACCGTCGGCTCGGTGAAGTGCTTGCCGCCGTGCACGACGCGGTGGCCGATCGCGGCCAGCTCCGGCGAGTCCAGGCCGAGGCCGTCGGCGGCCAGCTCCGCGGCGACGGCCTTCAGGGCGGCCTCGTGGTCGGCGATCGGGCCGGTGCGCTCGCGCTCGGCGCCGTCGCCCGTCAGCGGGGTGTGCTTGAGCCGGGAGGTCTCCTCACCGATGCGCTCGACGAGGCCCACGGCCAGACGGCTGCTGTCCGCCATGTCGAGCAGCTGGTACTTCACCGACGAGGAGCCGGAGTTGAGGACGAGGACACGGGACGCGCTCACTGGGGGATTGCCTTCTCGGTGGGGGACTGGGGCGTGGAGGACGGGGACGTGGGGGTCTGGGACTGGATGGCCGTGATGGCGACCGTGTTGACGATGTCCTGGACGAGCGCGCCGCGGGACAGGTCGTTCACGGGCTTGCGCAGGCCCTGGAGGACCGGGCCGACGGCGATCGCGCCGGCCGAGCGCTGCACGGCCTTGTAGGTGTTGTTGCCGGTGTTCAGGTCGGGGAAGATCAGCACGCTGGCCTGGCCCGCCACGTCGGAGCCCGGCAGCTTGGTGGCCGCGACCGACGGCTCGACGGCCGCGTCGTACTGGATCGGGCCCTCGATCTTCAGGTCCGGGCGCTGGCCGCGCACCAGCTCGGTGGCCTCGCGGACCTTGTCGACGTCGGCGCCCGAGCCGGAGGTGCCGGTGGAGTACGACAGCATCGCGATGCGCGGCTCGACGCCGAACTGGTCGGCGGTGGCGGCCGACTGCACGGCGATGTCCGCGAGCTGGACGGCGTTGGGGTCCGGGTTGACCGCGCAGTCGCCGTACACGAGGACCTTGTCGGCCAGGCACATGAAGAAGACGGACGAGACGATGGACGCGTCCGGCTTGGTCTTGATGATCTCGAAGGCCGGGCGGATCGTCGCCGCCGTGGAGTGCACGGAGCCCGACACCATCCCGTCGGCCATGCCGCCCTGCACCATCAGCGTGCCGAAGTAGTTCACGTCCGCCACGACGTCGTACGCCAGCTCGACCGTCACGCCCTTGTGGGCGCGCAGCCGCGCGTACTCCTCGGCGAAGCCCTGCCGCAGGTCCGACGTGGCCGGGTCGATGAGCTGTGCGTCCTTCAGGTCGACGCCCAGGTCGGCGGCCTTCTTGCGGATGGCCTCCACCGGGCCGAGCAGGGTCAGGTCGCAGACGCCCCGGCGCAGCAGCACGTCGGCGGCGCGCAGCACGCGCTCCTCGGCGCCCTCGGGCAGCACGACCCGGCGGCGGTCGGTGCGGGCCCGCTCCAGGAGCTTGTGCTCGAACATCATCGGCGTGAGGCGGTCGCTGCCGAAGACGGAGAGGCGCTTGAGCAGGTCGGCGGTGTCGGTGTACCGCTCGAAGAGGCCGAGCGCGGTCTCCGCCTTGCGGGGCGTCGCCGCGTTCAGCTTGCCCTCCAGGGCGAACAGCTCGGCGGCCGTCGGGAAGGAGCCGCCCTCGACGGCGACCACGGGCGTGCCCGGCGCGAGCCGGTCGGCCAGGCGCAGGATCTCCGGGCCCGGCTGCTCGTTCAGGGTCAGCAGGACGCCCGCGATGGGCGGGGTGCCCGCGCTGTGCGCGGCGAGGGCGCCGACGACCAGGTCGGCGCGGTCGCCGGGGGTCACGACCAGACAGCCCGGGGTCAGGGCGTTCAGGAAGTTCGGCAGCATGGCGCCGCCGAAGACGAAGTCGAGGGCGTCGCGGGCCAGGCCCGAGTCGTCGCCGAGGAGCACCTTGCCGCCGAGGGCGTGGGTGATCTGCGCGACGGTCGGCGCGGCCAGGGCGGGCTCGTCCGGCAGGACGTAGCAGGGCACCGGGAGGCGGGCGGCGAGGCGCTCGTGTATCTCGTCGCGGTCGGCGGGGGCGACCCGGTTGGTGACCATCGCGAGGACGTCGCAGCCGAGGCTGTCGTAGGCGCGGTAGGCGTTGCGGGTCTCGGCGCGCACCGACTCGGCGGTCTGGTTCTTGCCGCCGACCACGGGCAGGACCGAGGCGCCGAACTCGTTCGCGAGCCGGGCGTTCAGCGCCAGCTCGTCGGGGAGCTGGGTGGCGGCGAAGTCGGTGCCGAGGACCAGGACCACGTCGTAGGCGCGGGCGACGGCGTGAAAACGGTCGACGAGCTGGGAGACCAGCTCGTCGGTGCCCTTCTCGGCCTGCAGCGCGGACGCCTCGTGGTAGTCCATGCCGTACACGGACGCGGGGTCCTGCGCGAGCCGGTAGCGGGCGCGGAGCAGCTCGAAGAGGCGGTCGGGTCCGTCGTGGACGAGCGGGCGGAAGACGCCCACGCGGTCGACCTGACGGGTCAGGAGCTCCATGACTCCCAGCTCGACGACCTGGCGGCCGTCGCCCCGGTCGATCCCGGTCACGTACACGCTGCGCGTCACGCGTGCTCTCCGTTTCTTCTTGGCCTGCGCCGGTCCTTCGGTGCCTACGCCGGCGTGGATTCGCTGGTCAGGAGGGGAGGGCAGCTCCGGCAGCGCCGGAAATACACCCGATATTGTTGGCTGTGCCCTCTTGACAATACCTCTGCGGCTGGCTAGGTCGCAGAGCGGACGACGGGGCGGCGGCCCCGCCGGGGCCGTGGAACAATCGGATCGGCTCACAAGTACCAGCAGCGAGCAGGAGACACAGCGCGATGCGTATCGGAATTCTCACCGCGGGCGGCGACTGCCCGGGCCTCAACGCAGTGATCCGGTCGGTCGTGCACCGAGCGGTCACGAACTACGGCGACGAGGTCATCGGCTTCGAGGACGGATACGCGGGCCTGCTGGACGGCCGCTACCGCACCCTCGACCTGAACGCGGTCAGCGGCATCCTCTCGCGCGGCGGCACCATCCTCGGCTCCTCCCGCCTGGAGCGCGACCGCTTCCGCGCCGCCTGCGACAACGCCAAGGAGCTCATCGAGAAGAGCGGCTTCGACGCGCTCATCCCGATCGGCGGCGAGGGCACCCTGACGGCCGCGAAGATGCTGTCGGACGCGGGCGTCCCGGTCGTCGGCGTCCCGAAGACCATCGACAACGACATCTCCTCCACGGACCGCACCTTCGGCTTCGACACCGCCGTCGGCGTCGCCACCGAGGCGATGGACCGCCTGAAGACCACCGCCGAGTCCCACCAGCGCGTCATGGTCGTCGAGGTCATGGGCCGCCACGCGGGCTGGATCGCGCTGGAGTCCGGCATGGCCGGCGGCGCCCACGGCATCTGCCTGCCCGAGCGGCCCTTCGACCCGGCCGACCTGGTCAAGATGGTCGAGGAGCGGTTCGCGCGCGGCAAGAAGTTCGCCGTGATCTGCGTCGCCGAGGGCGCGCACCCCGCCGACGGCACCATGAACTACGGCAAGGGCGCCATCGACCAGTTCGGCCACGAGCGCTTCCAGGGCATCGGCACGGCCCTCGCTTTCGAGCTGGAGAGCCGCCTCGGCAAGGAGGCCAAGCCGGTCATCCTCGGCCACGTCCAGCGCGGCGGCACCCCCACCGCGTACGACCGCGTCCTCGCCACCCGCTTCGGCTGGCACGCCGTCGAGGCCGTGCACCGCGGCGACTTCGGCCACATGACGGCCCTGCGCGGCACGGACATCGTGATGGCCCCGCTCGCCGAGGCGGTCACCGAACTGAAGACGGTCCCCAAGGACCGGATGGACGAGGCGGAGTCGGTCTTCTAGAGCCGGTACGCAACGGCTTCCGGGCCGGTAGGCAGCGGCTTCCGGGGCCGGTCAGTCCGTGCGGTCCGGCACCAGCGGCCAGAAGTGGTCCAGGATCCGGTCCAGGAAGTCGCGGCCCGCGTGGCCCGACGCGTCCGCGCTCGCGCCGCCGCCCCAGCTCAGGGTGCGGACCATGCGGGACTGGTAGTCCTCGTGGAGCTTGCGCAGGGGGCCCTCGATGTCGCGCTTGTCCGCGGCGAGCAGCTTGCTGACCGGGCGTACGTAGCCCTGCCAGCGGGTCGTCACCGCGCTGCGCAGCAGTTCCGCCAGGTCGTCCGCGCGGCCCGTGACCGTGACGAAGTCGGGCAGGGGGAGGCGGAGGGTGCGGCTCAGGGCGGCGGACTGGCGGTCGGTGCCGCGCCACTGGTTGGTCTCCTCCATGCGCAGATACGCCTGGATCTCCACGCCCGCCCCGCGCGCCACGTCCTCCGGGGCGAGGCCGCGGGCGAGGCGGTGCTCGCGCAGCGTCGTGGCCGCGCCCATCAGTTCGCCGGGCGAGCACCACAGTGTCGCGGCGAGCGCGGCCAACTCGGCGGCGTTCGGCGCGGCGAGCCCGCGCTCCCAGGCCGTCACGGTGTCCGGCGTGACATGGGCGAGGCCGTAGCTCGCCCGCATGCCGTACGCGACGTGGCCCGGCGCCATCCCCAGTGCTTCACGGAGGCGGCGCGCTGCGGGGAAGTTGAACGGAGGCGTGGGCTGGCTCGGTTGCACGGGCACACGGTATGGCCGCGTGGGTGCGGCGACTACGGTTTGTTCACACAGGGTTGCGCCTCGTACGAAAGTACGGCGGGCGGGCGCCCTCTCCGTGCTCCGAGCGCCCCTCTTTGTGCCGGAATCACCCCTTGACCGCGCCCCCCAACGCGAACCCCCCGCCCAGCCTCCGCGCCACCAGGACGTACAGCAGGATCACCGGTGTCGAGTAGATGAGGGAGAACGCCGCCAGCTGGCCGTAGATGATCGCGCCCTTGGAGCCGAAGAAGTCGTTGATGCTGACCGCCGCCGGCATCTGCTCGGGGGACAGGAGGAGCATGAAGGGGACGAAGAAGTTGCCCCACATCATGACGAAGGAGAAGACCGTCACGACGGCCACGCCGGGGCCCATCAGGGGCAGGACGATGCGGATCAGGGACTGGAAGGGCGAGGCGCCGTCGGTCCAGGCGGCCTCCTCCAGCTCCTTGGGGACGCCGTCCATGAAGTTCTTCATCAGCCAGATGGAGAACGGGAGCTGGGACGCGGCGAAGAAGAAGATCGTGCCCTGCATGGTGTCGATGAGGTCGACGCGGACGAACAGCGCGTACACCGGGACCATGATCGCGGTGATGGGCAGGCTCGTGGCGAAGAGGATCGTGAGCATGAACGGGCGGTTCAGCCGGGACCTGTAGCGGGACAGCGGGTACGCGGCGAGGGCCGCGCTGATCACGGTCAGGAGGGTGCCGCCGCCGCACAGCAGGAGGCTGTTGAGCATCGGCGTGAACGTGATCTCGTCGGTGAGGACCGCGTCGAAGTTGTCGAGCGTGATGCCGTCGGGGGCCTTCATGCCCACGTCGGCCTTGGGGTCGAGGGCGGACAGGAGCACCCAGGCGAGCGGCACCGCGAAGGTCGCGGCGACGGTCAACAGGCCGATGTTCGCGGCAAGTTTGCGGCTTCTCGTACGGCGCGCGGACGGTGTGGACGACACTCAGACCTCCGTGCGCAGCAGGCGCATGTAGATGAGTGAGAACAGGGATCCGACCAGGAGGAGGAGCAGGGCCACGGCCGTGCCGTAGCCGATCATGCTCTTCTGGAAGGCCTGCTCGTACATGAACAGCGGGAGGGTCTGGCTGCGGTTGCCGGGGCCGCCGCGCGTCATCACCCAGATCAGGCCGAAGACCGACAGGGTCTGCAGGGTGTTGAGCATCAGGTTCGTGCCGATGGAGCGGCGGATCATGGGGAGCGTGATGTGCCACATGCGGCGCCAGCCGCTGGCGCCGTCCACCTCCGCGGCCTCGGTGATCTCCTTGGGGATCTCGTTGAGGGCGGCGGAGTACACGAGCATCGAGAAGGCCGTGCCGCGCCAGACGTTGGCGAACGACACCGCCAGGATCGGCAGGGTGAACAGCCAGTTCTGCGACGGCAGGTGCAGGAAGTCCAGGACCGCGTTGAGAGTGCCGTCGCGGCGGAAGAAGGCGTACAGGAGGAAGCCCGCGACCACCTCCGGCAGCACCCACGCCGTGACGACGACCGCCCCGGTGATCGTACGGACCGTCTTGGACGCCCGCTGCATCAGCGCCGCGAGGGCCAGGCCCAGCGTGTTCTGGCCGACGATCGACGACAGGAACGTGAAGACGAGCGTCAGCCAGACCGCGTTGATGAAGTCCTCGTCGTCGAACGCCGTCCGGAAGTTCTCGAAGCCGACGAACGACTCGTGGGCCTGGCCGGTGAGCTGGAGGTCCGTGAAGGCGATGTACGCGCAGTAGCCGATCGGGCCCGCGAGGAACAGGGCCATGAGGACGACCGCGGGCGACACGGGCAGGGCCCGGGCCAGCGAGCGGGCGAGCCGCCGGTGGCCCGGGGGAGCCGTCACTTCTCGATCACCTTGCCGTCGGTCGCCGACTCGACCTCGTCGTCATAGCCGCTCGCCGCCTTGTCCACCGAGCCGTCCCCCGTCGTGACCTGCTCCATGGCCTCCTGCATCGCCGTGGAGACCTTCGGGTAGGCCGGGAACGCCGGGCGGTAGTGCGTGGACGCGACCAGGTCGGTGAAGAACTTGATGCCGGGCTGCGCCTTGATGTACGCAGGGTCCTTCGCGACGTCCTCGCGCACCGAGATGCCGGAGTTCGCGATGTACCACTTCTTCGCGTTCTCCTTGGTCTGCATCGTCTCGATGAACTTGAACGCCAGGTCGGCGTTGTCCGCCTTCGACGGGATCGCCCACGTCCAGCCGCCGGACATGCTGACCTTGCCGGGCGCCTGACCGTGCTGCGTGGGCATCGCCGCGAGCCCCAACTCCTTGGACCACTCGGGCCACTCGTGCCCCGAGCCCGGCAGCCAGTCCTGCGGCAGCCAGGAGCCGTCGAGGTTGATGCCGAGCTTGCCCTTGGGCAGGAACTCGCCGCGCACCCGCGTGGCCATGTTCGGGTCGAGGGCGTCCTCGACGTCCGGGCCGAGCTTCTCCTTGTAGACGGTCTCCACGAACTTCAGGGAGTCCTTGAAGCCCTGGCCGCCCACCACCCACTTCTTCGCCTTCGGGTCGTACAGCGGGTTCTCGCCCGTGCCGTACAGGAGCATCTCCATGCCCTGCATGGACGAGGTCTCACCGCCGGGTTTGCCGGTGTAGACGTTCAGCGGGACGACGTCCGGCACCTTCTCCTTGATGGTGCGGGCCGCGTCCAGGATCTCGTCCCAGTTCTTCGGCTGCCAGTTCGCGGGCAGGCCCGCCTTCGCGAAGATGTCCTTGTCGAACCAGAGGCCGCGGGTGTCCGTGCCGTCCGGCACGCCGTACGTCTTGCCGTCCTCCGCCTTCGCCGCCGCCTTGGCAGTGTCGATGAACTTCGGCCACTCCTTCCACTTGTCCAGATACGGGTCGAGCGGCTTCAAGTACCCGCTGGTGATATCGGAGTTGATGAGGAAGGTGTCCTCGTAGACCAGGTCGGGGGCGGTCTTCGGCGAGCGCAGCATCTGCTGCACCTTCGTGTAGTACTCGGCGTCCGGCGCCTTGATCGGCACCAGTTTCACCTTCTTGCCGGGGTTCGCCTTCTCGAACTGCTTCTTCATCGACTCCAGGTAGTCGTCCATCACCCGGATCTTGTTGTCCATGGACTGCTTGTACGAGACCTTCACGGTGTCCGGGTCGTCGCCGGAGCCGCCGCCGCACGCGGTCAGGGTGGAGGCGGCGAGCACGGCTGCCAGGAGCAGAGGGGCGGGGGCGGTGGGGCGCACGGGCACGACCTCCTACGGTCCGACGCGGCCGCGCCGCGGCGCGGGGGTGCTGCCGCGCGGGGCTGCTGCCGGTGAACGTAAGCGCGGGCTCGGAGCAAGGTCAATGCCCTTGCAACGGGGTTGCGGAGGCTGTGCGTTGACGCTTGTCAGTAACGTGACAACGTTGTTATGGGGTGGGGGTTTGGGGGCTCGCGGGCGTTGATCAGGACGGCGGGACGGGCGTGCCGTCCGGTGGTCAGGACGGCGGCAGCCAGCGGTAGATCAGTTCGGGGCGGCCCACATGGCCGTACTGGGGGCTGCGGGCGGCTCGGCCGGTCGTCACCAGGTGCTCCAGATAGCGGCGGGCCGTGATGCGGGAGAGGCCGGTGGTGTCCGCGGTGGCCGCCGCGGTGAGGCCGTCGGGGGCGGCGTCCTGGAGCGTGCGGGTCACCTTCTCCAGGGTGGGGCCGCTGAGGCCCTTCGGGAGGGCGGCGGGGGCGGGGGCGCGGAGGGTCGCCAGGGCGCGGTCCACCTCGTCCTGGCCCGTCGCCTCGCCCGCGGCGGTGCGGAATTCCGCGTAGCGGGTGAGGCGGTCGCGGAGGGTCGCGAACGTGAAGGGTTTCAGTACGTACTGGACGACGCCGAGGGAGACGCCCTCGCGGACCACGGCCAGGTCGCGGGCCGAGGTGACCGCGATGACGTCCGCGCGGTGGCCGGCCGCGCGCAGGGTGCGGGCGAGGGCCAGGCCGTGGCCGTCGGGGAGGTTCAGGTCGAGGAGGATCAGGTCGACCGGGGTCCTGTCCAGGGCGCGGCGGGCCTCGGCGGCGGTGTGGGCCGTGGCGGTGACCTCGAAGCCGGGCACGCGGTTCACGTAGAGGACGTGGGCGTCGGCCGCGACGGGGTCGTCTTCGACGACGAGGACCCGGATGTCTGGCTCGGTCATCTGTCGGCCTCATCTTCTGTACGTACGCCTGCGTGGGCGCTTGCATTATCGGCACCGTCGGCCTGTCGCTGTGCCCACCCGTCCCGCCCTGCGGGACGATTGCCCACAGCGGTGGCGGCAGCATTGGACGAGCCGCCCACGGGCGGCAGCGTTGCTGTGAACTCTGCGCCGCCCCCCTCCGGTTCCGTCAAGGTCAGAGTTCCCCCGTGTCGCGTCACCGTCTGGTGGACCAGGGAGAGGCCGAGGCCCCGGCCCGAGGGGGCCTTGGTGCTCCAGCCGTGCTGGAAGACCGACTCGCGTCGGGAGGGGGCCACGCCCGGGCCGGTGTCCGTGACGCGGAGGAGGAGGCCACCGGACTCCGCGCGGACCGTGACCGTGACGCGGGCCGAGGGGGAGCCCTGGGCGGCGTCGACGGCGTTGTCGATGAGGTTGCCGAGGATGGTGACGAGGTCGCGGGGCGGCAGGCCGGTGGGGAGCATGCCGTCGTCGACGCTGGTGTCGGCGGAGACGACCAGCTCCACGCCGTGCTCGTTGGCCTGGGCGGCCTTGCCGAGGAGGAGGGCGGCGAGCACGGGTTCGTTGACGGCGGCGACGACCTGGTCGGTGAGGGCCTGGGCCAGCTCCAGCTCGGCGGTGGCGAACTCCACGGCCTCGTCGGCGCGGCCCAGCTCGATGAGGGAGACCACGGTGTGCAGCCGGTTCGCGGCCTCGTGGGCCTGCGAGCGCAGCGCCCGGGTGAAGCCGCGTTCGGAGCTCAACTCGCCCGCGAGGGCCTGGAGTTCGGTGTGGTCGCGCAGGGTCACGACGGTGCCCCTGCGGTCGCCGCCCGACACCGGCGAGGTGTTCACGACGAGCACCCGGTCGGCCGTCAGATGCACCTCGTCCATGCGCGGCTCGGCGTCGAGCAGCGCGCCGGTGAGCGGCGCGGGAAGGCCGAGGTCGGTGACGTACCGCCCGACGACGCCCTCGGGCACGCCGAGCAGCTCGCGCGCGCCGTCGTTCATGAGGGCGACGCGCCGCCGCCCGTCCAGCATGAGCAGCCCCTCGCGCACGGCGTGCAGCGCGGCCTCGTGGTAGTCGTGCATGCGGCTCAGCTCGGCGGCGTTCATGCCGTGGGTGCTGCGGCGCAGGCGGGCGTTGATCACGTACGTACCCACCGCGCCGAGCGCGAGCGCGCCCACCGCGACGCCGAGCAGCGCCACGAGCTGGCCGCGCGCCTTCGCGCTGATCGCCTCGATGGTGATGCCCGCGCTGACCAGGCCGACGATGCGGCCGTTCTCGCCGCGCCGGTCGTCGCCGCCGTCGAGGACAGGCGTGACCACGCGTGCGGAGGCGCCGAGGGTGCCGGTGTAGATCTCGGTGAAGGTCTGGCCGCGCAGGGCCTCCGCTGTGTGGCCGAGGAAGCGCTCGCCGATGCGGTCGGGGTCGGGGTGGGTCCAGCGGATGCCCCGCGGGTCCATGATCGTCACGAAGTCGACGCCGGTGTGCCGCTGCACGTCGGTGGCGTACGGCTGGAGCCTGCGGGACGGGTCCTCGCCGCGGATCGCCTCGCGCACCGAGGGCGCGTCCGCGACCGCGCGGGCGGCCGCCGTGGCCTGGCGGAGCGCGGCCTCCTCCGCCTGGTGCCGGTCGCTGAGGTACGTGAACAGCGCGCAGCCCGCGACCACGACCGCCACCAGGACCACCTGCATCGCGAAGAGCTGACCGGCGAGGCTGCGCGGGCCGCGGGGTCGGCGGGGCGGGCGGGGTGGTCGGGGGACCTGGGGCATATGGCCAGTCTGCCGTGTCGTGTATGTGCGAACTAAATGAACGTAATCGTGACCGCCGTCACAGGCCGGGAGATAGTCACCCGGAATCGCCAGGACGTGAGCCGCACGACTAGCGAGGACGCAGACGCCAGTCGTACCCAGCGTACGTAGCCCAAGGAGGCACCCCGTGGCAGAGGGACAGACGGCGGCCGACACCGCCGGGGCGGGCGCACCGCCCGCGAAACGGGACCGGACCCACTACCTGTACATCGCCGTCATCGGCGCCGTACTGCTCGGTATCGCCGTCGGCTTCATCGCGCCGGACTTCGCCAAGGAGCTCAAGCCGATCGGCACGGGCTTCGTGAACCTGATCAAGATGATGATCTCGCCGATCATCTTCTGCACGATCGTCCTCGGCGTGGGCTCGGTCCGGCAGGCGGCGAAGGTCGGCAAGGTCGGCGGGCTCGCGCTCGCCTACTTCGTCGCGATGTCCGTGGTCGCGCTGGCCATCGGCCTGGTCGTGGGCAACATCCTGCACCCCGGCGACGGCATGGACCTGACCTCGTCGGACAAGAAGGCGGGCCACACCGCCGCCGACGAGGCGGACAAGGGTCTGGTCGACTTCGCGCTCGGCATCATCCCCAAGACGATGGTCTCCGCCTTCACCGCGGGCGAGGTGCTCCAGACCCTCCTCGTGGCCCTCCTCGTCGGTTTCGCCCTGCAGGCCATGGGCAAGGCGGGCGAGCCGATCCTCCGTGGCGTGGGGCACATCCAGAAGCTGGTCTTCCGCATCCTCGGAATGATCATGTGGGCGGCGCCGCTCGGAGCGTTCGGCGCGATGGCCGCCGTGATCGGCGAGACCGGCACGGACGCGCTGAAGGCGCTCGCCACCATCATGATCGGCTTCTACGTCACCTGCGCCCTGTTCATCCTCGTGGTGCTCGGCACGCTGCTGCGCCTGGTGACCGGCGTGAACCTCTTCAAGCTGCTCAAGTACCTGGGCCGCGAGTTCCTGCTGATCCTGTCCACGTCCTCCTCGGAGTCCGCGCTGCCGCGCCTCATCGCGAAGATGGAGCACCTGGGCGTGAGCCGCCCCGTCGTCGGCATCACCGTCCCCACCGGGTACTCCTTCAACCTCGACGGCACGATGATCTATCTGACGATGGCCTCGCTGTTCATCGCCGACGCGATGGACCAGCCGCTGGGCGTCGGCGAGCAGATCTCGCTGCTCCTGTTCATGATGATCGCGTCCAAGGGCGCGGCGGGTGTCTCCGGCTCGGGCATCGCGGTCCTCGCGAGCGGCCTGCAGTCCCACAAGCCCGCCCTCGTCGACGGCGTCGGCCTGATCATCGGCGTCGACCGCTTCATGAGTGAGGCTCGGGCGCTGACGAACTTCGCGGGCAACGCGGTGGCCACGTTGTTGATCGGTACGTGGACCAAGGAGGTCGACCGGGAGCGGGTTGCCGCCGTCCTGGACGGCAAGCTTCCCTTCGACGAGCGGACGTTGCTCGACGACGACCACGAGGGCGTGGGGCCTTCCCTGGAGAAGAAGCCTGCGCCCGGGGCCGACGACGAGGGTGCGTCGGGGCGGCCTGTGGACGAGGCGGCCGCTGTGAAGGTCTGACGGGGGCGTCGCCCTTGGACGGGGCCGGGGCCGGATCGGCCTTCGGCCTCGTCCTCAATCGCCGGACGGGCTCACATGTCCTCAACCGCCGGACGGGCTATTGCCCCGCAGCAGCGCCGAGCCCAACGGTGTCAGTACGTGGCGTACCGCGTTGCTCTGGCGGACGCTGGAGACCAGGCCCGCTTCCCGCAGGACCGCGGCGTGTTCGCTCGCCGAGGAGAGGGAGACCCCGGCCCGGCGGGCCAGTTCCGTGGTGGTGGGGTCGCCGCCGAGTGCCTGGAGTACGGCGGCCCGGGTGTGGCCGAGCAGGGGAGCGAGGCCGTCGCACGCGGGCCGGGTGTCGTCGGCCGGGCGCGGCCGGGCCGGATAGACGAGCGTCGGCGGCAGCGCGGGGTCCGCGAGGGCGACCGGGCCGCGGGCGAAGCAGGACGGCACCAGGAGCAGCCCGCGCCCGTCGAGCCGCAGGTCCCGGTCGACCGGGTACGCCACTTCGAGCACCGGCGGCCGCCACCGCATCGACGGGCCGAACGTCCGCAGCATCGCCTCCGCGCCGCCGTGCCACAGCGTGTGCAGGCGCAGGGCGCGGTCGGTGCCCACGCGCCGGGCGACGCGGGGCCAGCCGGGGCCGAGTGCCACCTGGTGGTACGTGCGCAGGGCGTGGGCGAGGCGGCGCAGCGCGGCGGGTTCGCCGTCGGCCAGGGAGCGGGTCCAGGACGGCAGCGGGTTGCGGGCGCCGAGGACGGCCAGCTCGGCGCGGAGCCGGGTGCGCGGTGTGGACATCAGCGCCTCCAGGCCGGGCTCCACTCCGGCCGCGGCGGCCGGTGGCGTGAGGAAGTCCGGGAAGTAGCCGCGTTTCGGTACGAGCGGCAGGAGCGTCCCGAGCGGCCCCCGCCTGTCGCCGTGCCCTGAACGGCGGCAGACGGCGAGGGCCGGATCGGGACGCTGGTCCTGGAGGCGGTGCAGGCTGAGCACGGTCTCCCAGAGCGGATCGGCTCCGTCGGAGACCCGGGTGCGGACGAGGTCGGTCGCGGTGAAGTGGACGCGCAGCACGGTGTGTTCCCCCGTTGGTGTCGAGCGGTCGCCGATCCCCCGAACGGCGACAGGGACGACGATCTCGACGAGGCGTGCCGTCGGCAAGCAGGACGCGTCCCGCTGGGACGGTGGGACGCCCGAATCCGCCCGGCCTGCTATGTTCTGCCGCTGTGGGACGGACACAGGGGCAAGCCCATGAGTGAGACTCACGAACTGGCCGATCTTCTGCAGGAGTTGAAGGAGCGCAGCGGCCGCAGCTACACGGCTCTCGCGAGCCGCACGGGCCTGAGCCGCTCCTCGGTGCACCGCTACTGCCAGGGCCTGACCGTGCCCGCGAGCTTCGGCACGGTCGAGCGGATCGCGCGGGTGTGCGGGGCGGGGCCGGGGGAGTTGGACCGGCTGTACGGGGCGTGGGCGCGGGCGGAGGCGCGGGCGCGGGAGGCCGAGGCGGAGGTGGAAGCCGCGGGTCCGGCGGCCGAGTCGCCCGCCGGACCGCCCGCCGCGCGGGACGCGACGCGAGACGCTGTCCGGGAGAGCCGGGAAGCGTTCCCGCACCCGCGCGGAACGACCTGGACCGCCCGCCGGCTCCGCCTCCCCCGCCCCGCCCCGCTCTCCCGGCACCGCTTGCGCGCGCTCCTGCTCGCCGTCGTCGTCACCGTTTCCGTGGTGAGCGCGGTGACCTTCGACGGGTGGCCGGACCCGGGCGGCAAGGGCGACGGCGGTACGGCGAGCGGCGGCACGGTGGGCGGCGGCAAAGGGAGCGGCGACGGCACCGTGGACCGGTCGTCCGGCCAGCGGATCGACGGCCCGTACTGGGCCCTGGCGCCCAAGCCGCTCGACCGCGAGTACTTCGGCATCACGATGAACACCGACACCGGCCTCATGCCGGACTTCGACGTCGGCGGTGTCCGCTTCTGGGAGAGCGAGACCCGCTGGGCCCAGGTCGAGCCGCGGCGGGGCACGTTCGACTGGAAGATCCTCGAACGTTCGGTGCGGGGCGCCGAACGCGAGCGCCTGCCCATCGTGTTCACCTTCGGCGCCACTCCCGGCTGGGCGGCCCCCGACGGCCCGAGGACGCCGTACCCGGACGACTCGCGCGCCACACCACCCGACGACCTGGCCGACTGGGACCGCTTCGTCGAGGCGGTCGCCACCCGCTACCGCTCCCGGATCGGGGCGTACGAACTCTGGGACAACGTGGGGGCCACGACTCACTACGTCGGGAGCATGACCACCCTGGCGAAGATGGTGCGCAGGGCCGCGCGCATCATCAAGCGTGCCGACCCGGACGCGAAGCTGGCATGCCCCTCCTTCGGCAAGCTGTGGGAGCCCGAGGGCAGGGCGAGGCTGGAGAAGTTCGTACGGACCGGCGCCTACGACTACTGCGATGCCGCGGCGCTCAAACTGCACCCGCGCCGGGCCGACGGTCCGCCCGAGGACATCATCGAGGTCGCGGAGAAGGTCCAGGACATGTTCCGCGAGAACAGCGTGGGCCACCGCGTGTGGAACACCGGGCCGGGTGCCGAGATCGACGACGGGGCCCGGCTGTCCCGCCGGCGTGCCGACGACTACGCCGTGCGTTTCTATCTGGTCGGCCTCTATCTCCGTAAGTTGAACGTCGAGCGGATGTACTTCTACTCCTGGGGCAGCCGGGGTGTCCCCCTGGTCGTCCAGCCCGTGGGCGGCCCGCCCACGGAGGCGGGCCGCCGCATCGGGCGGCTGCACGGCTGGCTGGCGGACCGGCCGATCTCGTCCTGCGGGAAGGGCCGCGGCGTCGGCCTGCCCGACGGCGTCTTCGAGTGCGTCTTCCTGCGCGGCGAAGGCCGTGAGCCCGACGCGGCGGGTCCCTGGATGGCGGTCCGGTGGACCCAGCGGGGGCGTGCGCGCGGCGAGTTGGGCAAGGGTGCCGAACTGCTGCGGCGGATGGACGGCGGGGTGGAGCGGGTGCGGGCGGGGGAGCGGGTGGAGTACGGGGAGAGTCCGGTGCTCGTGGAGTACCGCGGGTGAGGGAGTCCGCGGGTGTGCGGTGGCTGCTCGGTGGCGGGGTGGTCGTGCTGGTCGCCGGGTGCGGGTGGGCGGGGTGGTCCGTGCGGGGCGGAGGGCTCGGGCCGCAGGACGTGGCCGGGGTTCTCGGGGTGCCGTTGGGGGTCCTCGGGATCCTGGTGGGGGCGGGGGTCAGCCTCAGCGCGTTGCGGTTGCAGCGGGCCAGCGACGCTCGTGCCGTCGCTCTCGACCAGCTCGCTCGGGCCGTGGAGGACGTGGAAGTCGCCGAGCGCACACACATGCTGGGCACCGGGGCGCACCTGATCGACCTGTCGGTGGAGGTGACGCCGCGGTGGGGCGGGGCCGAGCCGCCGGGACGGCAGCGGTTGTCCGACGTGGCGCGGTGGTACTGCGCGGAGCCCGGGCGGCTCGTCGTGACCGGGGAGCCGGGGGCCGGGAAGACGGTCTTCGCCGTGCACCTCGTGGTGCGGCTGCTCGGCGTGCGCGGGGCCGAGGACGCGGTGCCCGTGCGGCTCGCCATCCGGGATCTGCCTCCGGCGCGGACCCGGCGCCGCTGGTGGGGCGGGCGCCGGACCGTCGGCGGCTTCGAGCACTGGCTCAAGGACAGCCTGGTCAAGGCGTACGAGGTGCCGGTGGCTGTAGCCGCCGACCTCGTCGCTCGACGGCTCGTGGTCCCTGTCCTCGACGGGCTCGACGAGATGGACCCCGAGGACGGGGAGCCGGAGCGGGCCTGCCAGGCCCTCGCCGAACTCAACGCCTACCAGGCCGTGGACGGTAGCGCGCCCCTCGTCCTGACCTGCCGAGAGCAGCGGTACGAGGAACTGTCCGGCCTGCACACGTGGCTCCGTGAGGCCACGCTGCTGCGCGTCGGCGGCGTCGACGCCGAGCAGGCGCGGCGGTACGTCGCTCTCCGCTCCGACGGGCGGGCCACCCCGATGGACGCCGTCGTCGACGCCATGCGGGACGGAGGCGAGGGCGGGGCCGTCGCCGAGGCCCTCAGTTCGCCGTTCTACCTGGGCCTCGCCCTCGCCGTGTACGGGGAGTCCGCCGAGGTGGCGCCGCCGGTGCCCGGTGCTTCGGCCGCCGAGATCCGTGAGCAGTTGCTCGCGCGGTACGTCCCGGCCGCCACCCGGTCCGCCAACGCGGCGGTGCGGCGGGCGCGGGGGAGTCTGACCGGGGACCGGACCGTGTGGGGGCGGCAGCGGGAGTACGCGCCCCGGCGGGTTCATCGGTGGCTGCGGCGCATGGCCCAGACCGCCGAGCACGGGGGTGCCACGCACGGGCGGGTGGTCGGGCCCTACATGACCCGTGCCGTGACGGTGCTGCTGGGCGGTGCCGTCACCGTCGGTGCGCTGTACTTCGTCCCGGACCTGGTGCGCGGGCTCGTACCCGAGGGGTGGTGGGTCCACCGCGAAGGCCTTCCGCAATCCCTGGTGTTCGCGGGACTCGCCGGGCTGGGCGCCTCCTTCGCGTGGTCGACCACCCTGTGCGAGGTCATTCCCGTGGGGTCTTCGGAGCGGGTCCGCCAGTCGCGGTCCCGGTGGCCGGACCGGCTGCGCCGAGCCGGGACGTCCGCCGCCTCCGCCGTCGGCCGGACGGCCCTGCCCCTGGCACCTTTCCTCCTCGGTGTCACGGCTCCCTTCAGCGACGCGTACGCCGCCGTGCCTTCGGAGGCCTGGTACGCGGTGGGCGTCCTCATCGGCCAGTGCGTGGGCCTGGCCTACCTGGTCGCCACCCCCTTCGTCGCCTACCGCGACCGGCGCGGGCTCGTCGCCTGCGTGGCGATGCCCCTGGTGGCCGGGCCAGTCGCCTGGACCGCCATGGCGTACGACCCCGTGCTCGCCGTCGCCTGCGCGGTCGGGCTCGCCCTTGCCGCCGTCTTGCTGTGGCGCGCCCGCGTCGTACCCGGATTCGCCCTGGTCGGCGGGGCCATGGCCGCCGTGGTCGGCGCGGGGCACGACTTCCCGGCACCGGGCGACGGCTTTCGCGGCGGCGCCATCGTGGGCGTCCTCCTCTTCTACGTCCTCGCCTGCGTCTTCCTCGGCCCGGGCACCGAGCCCCGCGCGGCCGCCGTCGGCCACCTCTGGCGACAGGCCACCCGGACGTCGAACCTGCCCACGTTCGCCCTCGCCTTCCTCCTGGGGCGGGGCAGCGAAGCCATGGTGGGTTTCGCCGGAGTCGTCCATTTCGTCATCGCCCTCGGCGCCGCCGAACTCGGCTGCAACATGGCGCGGGGCGCGTCGACCCTGGGCGGTGCGGTTCTGGGCCGGGTGCCGCTGCGCCTCGGCCTGTTTCTGGCCTGGGCCTACCACGCGGGGCTGCTGCGCGTGGTGGGCGGGGAGTACGAGTTCCGGCACCGGGAGCTGCGGGAGTGGCTGGCGCGGAATCCCGGGTGACCTCGAAGTGCCTCGGCTGCCTGCGTCGGCCCTGCCGTCCGCTGACGGCTGGGCCTCGGGCTTTCAGAGGCCGTACGGATCGACCTTCTCGCCGTCCGGGACCTTGTAGCAGCCGGAGATGAGATCCAGGCTCAGCATGGGCCGTTCGGCCTTCGCCATCTTGATGATGATGACACTGACCTTCTTCTTGTCGTTGTCGGCGGTCAGGTTGATATTTCTGTTCCTGCTGGTGTCAGGTCCGTACTCGACGATCTTCCACCCGTGCTTCGGCAGTTCGCTCTTGAGCCGCGCCATCGCTTCGTCGAGATCACTGGCCGACGTGGGCCGGAAGCTCCATGGATGGTGGATGCGAAAGTATGTCTTCTTGTCCTTGCCCGCACACTCTGTGACTCCTGGAAAGTTCTCCGACGCCTTTCCCTTCACGCCCATCAGGTCGTATATGTCGCTGGACACCTTTTCCATCGCATCGGAAGCGTCGCGTGAGGTGCTCGTGCCTGCGAACGGGACGCCATCGGAACTGTCCTTCTTGTCGTCACTCATGCCGCATCCTGTCAGAACGAGTGCAAGGGGTGCAGCGAACATGGATGCACGCGTGCCGGTCTTCACGTCAGGGTCTCTCCTAGTGTGCGCGCGTCAACTCTTCGGGGGGTCCGACAGGAGTCTCCACCAGCTTCACGTCATCCTCCTTTCCGACCACCACCAGAGCCTGGTTCAGCAGGCTTCTTGAGCCCTCATCCCAGTAGCCGCTGTGGCCTTGGGTATCCGTGGTCATCTGGTTGGCTCCAAATTCCGGATCGCTGGGAATCTTGGGCTCCTCCCATATGTGCTCCCGTCCGCCGTGCAGAAGGCGCCCACCTTCCGGAACGAGGTCGCCCTTGGCTTCCTCGTTCCACACGTGCCCCTTGGGGACGTCCAGCTGATCGGCATGCGACACCTTGGCGCCCGGGCTGCCCGCGAAGACGACGTCATCGGAGTTGAGATCGCCGGTCTGGGCTGCCGCGCCGATCAGGGTCGATCCGTACGAATGGCCGATCACGGTGCGGTGCGGTGCCGTGTCGCCGGTGTGCGCGGTCTCGAGACCGTCCAGGAACCGGTTGAGTGCAGGTGCACCGTCGTACGCATAGTGCTCGAAGGTGGCATCCTTCAAGACGGCGTCGGGCGCGTCGTATCCGAGCCAGGTGATGGTGGAAACGGAGGCCCCATCGGATTTCGCGTCGGCCGAGTTCCATACCTTCACCCCGCGTTCAACGTCCCCCTCGATGTTCCCGAGAGCCGCCTTCGTGCCCGGCACGTACACCGCCTGGTGATCTGCGGTGTCCGGGTTCCCATTGGCGATGATCGCGCGGCCGTCTCCCTCGGTGCTGAAGCCCAGCAGGTACGCCTCGGGGATTCCTTTCCAGCCCGTCGCGTCGAAGCGGCGCTGGATCGCGTCCATGCCGTCAATGGTTTTGTGGGCGGCTTCCCTTTCCTTTTTCCACTTCCACCACTCCGGGTTCTCGACCTTCTTGTTCACCTCCCCGGTCTGGGGGTTGGTGAATTCCGTGTACCGAGCGGGCTCCGGGTGTTTCCTCAGCCAGGTGTCGTACTCGACCTGCGCGTTGCCGCGGGCCTCGGCGAGGACCATCCGGTTCGCCTCGTCGCGGACCGTGGACGGCAGGCCGTCGAGTTCGCCGACGGAGTCCGGGCGCATGGCGACCCACGCCGCCTTCTCATCGGCGTCGAGGCCGCGCCACCACTCCGCGTTGGCCTTCGGGTCGCCGTTCTTGGGCGGTTGCGGCAGCGAGTCGAGGTAGTCCTTGCCTGCCGACTTCACGCCCCGGGTGTCCGAACCGGCGTCGGCCCAGTCCCGGTCGCTGACCGTCAGGTCGTCGTCGGCCTTGAGGGCCTTCAGCTTCGGGGCCCACTTCGTGTCGGCCTCCGTCGCTTCCTTGAGGGCCGTGGCGATGGCGTCCGCGCAGTCCTGGGCGAGGCGGGCCTTGGGGTTGGGGTTGAAGTTGGCCGCCTGGCGGCCGACGGCCGAGGCGGTCTCATCCGTCAGGCCGGAGGCCGTGCCGCCCTCCGGCGTCCTGCCGTCCTTGTCCTTGTCGCCGCCCGGCGGATAGCCGACCGAGCCGTCGGCGTGCACGGTGAGGCCCCCGGCCTTCGCGTCGGCCAGGGCCGCGTCGAGCTTCTTCTTGGCCGCTTCCATCTCGTACGAGAACGCGTCGAGGGCCGAAGCGACGAGGCCGCACTCGGTCTGGACGTAGTGGAAGTTCTTTCCCAGCTCCGCCAGTTGCTTGATCGCCGCCGACGCGGCCTCGCCCTTCAACGACTTCCGCATGGCCGCGGCGATCTGCGTCCCGACGCGGTCGTGGGCCGCCCGCGCCATGTCCGAGGTGCGGCGGTATCCGTTCGCCGCCTCCGCGTACTCGTTCGGCTTGAGGGCTTTGAGTGTCGCGAGGTCCATGACGTCCGACTACCGCCCCTTGCCCTGTCCGCCGATCGCGGGCGTGTCCTCGTACGCGATCTTCAGATTGCCGAGCGCGACCCTGACCGAATCGTCGGTCTTCAACTGCTCGTTGCCGGCCTTCTCCAACAGTCCCGCGAGTGTTCCGCAACGGCGGCTCACCGCCTTGACGTAGCGTTCCCAGGAGGCGTGGACCTCCTTCTGGGCGCCCGCCGTCCGGCAGCCGGTGTCCGCTCCCAGGCCGTTCTGACCTTCGGAGAGCTGATCGAGAGCCTTGCCGATGCCTTCGCGCAGCGAGCCGATGTCATGGCCCGCCTTCGCCCAGGCCCTCTTGTTCGACACCAGGTTTCCGGTGTCGACCCCGGAGTCGGGCTCCGCCTGGTTCAGTTGCATTCGTGCGGTGTGCTGCTCGGCCGCTTCGGCTTTGAGCCGCTCCCACTCCTCCCATGCCATCCGTGCTCTTCCCCGTTCTGTCCGCCGTGCCGTCGGGCAACGCGCGTGTGCCACTGCGACGTTGCATTGATCGACTTGTACCGTACGGCTTCGCGCGTGTGTGCCCGATCCGTTTCGGTCATCACGGCTTCTGAGTACGCGTACTCAGGCCCGGACGACCGACGTCAGGAATGCCGTCCAGGCGGGGAGGGTGAGGAGGAGGGCGGGGCCTTGGGGGTTCTTGGAGTCGCGGACTCCTATGCCTTCGGCGGAGTGGGCGGTGAGGTCGGCGACCTCAAGGCAGTTCAGTCCTTCGCCGTCGCTGTACGACGACTTGAACCAGGCGCCCTCGGGGGCGAGTTCGTGTGCGTTGGCGTGCGTGGTCATGGGTCAGAGCTCTCGTTGTAGTCGGGCCAGGAATTCTTGCGTGCGCTCGGGCGGCTCTGCGGAGGCCGCCATGCTGTCGAAACGACGGGTGAACCGGTCGACTTCGCGGCGCTTGTCCGACGTGAGCGCTCCGCTCCAGCTGTCGATCTGGACTCGGGCCGGTAGCGGGTCGCCGAAATCGAGGATCGCGAAGTCGCTCACCGAGCGGTAGCCGTTCTGGAACGGCAGTACCTGGAGCGTGATGTGTTCCAAGGATGCCATCTTGACCAGCTTCTCGTACTGCTCGTGCATCACCTCCGCCCCGCCGACCGGGTAGCGCAGAGCGGCCTCGCCGAGGATGGCGCGCAGCTTGACCGGGTTCTCCCGGGTGAGGCATTCCTGCCGCCTCATGCGCACTTCCACGGCGCTGCGGATGAACTCCGACGTGGTCTCCTCCACCGGCTTGTTCAGGTCGTGGATGGCTTGCGCGTACTGGCGTGTCTGGAGCAAGCCGTAGACCAGCGTGGGGTGGTAGATCCGCATGCTCTTGGCCTCTGGTTCAAGGCCGACGAAAGCTGGCATGCCGGGCTTCATCTGCCCTCGGTACTGCGTCAGCCAGTCCTGACGGGATGTCTCCCGGTTGAGGGCGACGAACGAGTCGACGACCTCCTCGTCCGTAACGCCGTACTTGGTCAGCGCCTTCCGTAGGTCGCCTACGTTGCGGAAGTTCAGGGCCCCGTTCTCGATCCGCAGCAGCGACGCCTCCGAGATGCGCAGTCCTTGGACCG
This sequence comes from Streptomyces sp. NPDC040610, assembly GCF_055594065.1. NCBI lineage: Bacteria > Bacillati > Actinomycetota > Actinomycetes > Kitasatosporales > Streptomycetaceae > Streptomyces > Streptomyces sp. NPDC040610. Next base: position 1,168,096 of record NZ_JBVIXA010000001.1, read on the forward strand.
CCTGCTTGCGTGTCAGCCCACACTCCTCCCTCAACTGTCGCAACTGAAGGCCGAGTTCCAGCCTCTGTCCGGTCCGCCCACGCTTGGCTGCCATGTGCACCGCCCGCGTTCCCTTGTGCGTGTCACCTGCCCTTGCGTGCGGAGTGTGACACCTCGTGTGCGGCTGTCGCAGCCGGATGTGCAGATTCGCGCATAGTCCATTTTTCCCCGTCCCTGAAATTTCAGGGAAGTTCGATTGTGAGCGAACGGGGGTGCCCGCAACGGTAGTTGCGTGACCAACCCCACGGCTCCGCAAGCGCGCAGCGCTCTCCCCACCCGAAACTGGTTCTCCAGCTATCCCCTGACCCCCGCCTCCGCCCGCCTCGCGCGACAGCACACCCGCCTTCGGCTGGCCGCCTGGCGCTGGCCGGGCGACCTCGACGACGCCGTCCTCGTCGTCTCCGAACTCGTCGCCAACGCCGCCCGCCACGGCAAGGTGACCGGCCACCACCTCTGGCTGCGCCTCGCCCTCGCCGAGGACGACGAGCTGATCGTCGACGTTTCGGACCCCAGCCGGGAGTTCCCCGGGTTCGAGGGCGGGACCACCACCCCCGGCGAGGGCGGCCGCGGCCTCCTCGTCGTACGTCAACTCGCCCATGAACTGGAGTGGTTCCTGCGGGACGGGCAGGGCAAGACCGTCCGCGCCAAGCTGCCCCGCAGGGGGTGAGGGCGGGCGGGTGGGGAAGTCAGGCGCCCCGCTCCGGCACCCGCCCCGACGCCGCCTCGCAGGCCACCTCGCAGGCCACCTCGGCCACCAAGCTCTCCGCCTCCGCCGGAGGCAACCCCGCCGCGCAGAGGAACGTGACCGCCGCCGCCCGCCCGGCCTCCTCCGCCGCCATGAGGCCGTCGTTCACGGTCTCCATCAGGGCGAACATGATGTTCTCGACGACGTAGGCGAGGGCGTTCGCGGGCATCGGGGAGACGAACCGGCCCTCGTCCAGGCCCCGTTGGAGCATCGCGGTGCCGCGCTCGTGGACGGGGGCGAGGCGTTCCCGGATGCCCTCCATGGCGATGGCGCGCTGCGCGAGGGAGATCAGCAGGCGGTAGCGGTCGGTGACGTCCCAGACGGCGAGCATCGCGCTGGCGACGGCACGCGGCGGGTCGTCGATGCCCTCGTACCCGGCGGCGTGCGCGGCACTGACCGCCTCGACGGCCTCGTCGAGGATCGCGGTGACGAGGGCGTCACGGCTCGGGAAGTGGCCGTACACGGTGCGGCGTACGACACCGGCGGCGCGCGCGATCTGGTCCATGGACGCGTCCGGGTCCCGGGTCAGCTCGGTGAAGGCGACGTCGAGGATGCGGCGACGGTTGGCGTCGGCGCGGGCCTGCGCGGCGGAGACGGCGACGGGCGCGGCGGCGGCACCGGCGGCGGCCCCCGCGGAGGGCGCGGCGGCGGCACCCGCCGAGGGGCCTGCGGGAGGCACGGACGGCGTCGGCGTCGGCTGCGTACGGCTCATGGGCCCATTCTGCCGCCCCACGGGTACTTGCACAGCGATGTGCAACACAGTCGCTCATCGCGTACATTGCACAGAGACGTGCAATTGCACAGTGCTGTGCAAGTACTGTGCTGGCGACATTCTTGCGAGGGGTGGACCCGATGCCTTTGCTGATCAAGGAGCCGGTCGAGCGGATGGACCGGCCCTACGCCCGCCGCTGGTGGGCGCTGGGCGTGCTGTGCCTGAGCCTGCTGATCGCCGTCATGGCGAACACGGCGCTCACGGTCGCGGCCCCGGACATGACCCGCGACCTCGACTTGTCCAGCTCCGACCTGCAGTGGGTCATCGACGCCTACACCGTCCCGTACGCGGCCCTGATGCTGCTGTTCGGTGCGCTCGGCGACAAGTACAGCCGCCGTGGCGCCCTCGTCCTCGGGCTCGTGGTCCTCAGTGCGGGAGCCGGGGCCGGGGCACTCGCCGACAGCTCGACCCTCGTCATCGCCGCACGCGCGGTGATGGGCGTGGGCGCGGCCATGATCATGCCCGCGACGCTCTCGCTGCTGGCCTCGACGTTCCCGCGCGAGGAGCGGGCCAAGGCGATCACGCTGTGGGCGGCGACGTCCGGCATCGCGATCGCCGCCGGACCGCTGATCGCGGGCGCGCTCCTGGAGCACTACGGCTGGGCCTCGACGTTCCTCATCGACATCCCGGTCGCGGCGGTCGCGGTCGTCGGCGCCTTCGTCCTCGTACCGCCGTCGAAGGCCGTGACCACCGGCCGCATCGACTATGTCGGCGGGCTGCTGTCCGTCGTCTGGATCGGCGCGCTCATCTACATGATCATCGAGGGGCCGGGCTTCGGCTGGGGCGCGAGCGCGGTGACGGCCGCCGTGATCGCCGCCGTGGGCCTCGCCCTGTTCGTCGTCTGGGAGCTGCGGCACCCGCGGCCCGTCCTGGACGTGCGGAAGTTCGCCGAGCGCGGCTTCTCCGGCGCCAACCTCGCCGTCGCCCTGTTCTTCGTGGCCGTCTTCGGTGCCTTCCTCTACCTCACCCAGCACCTCCAGTTCGTGCTCCTGTACGACCCGCTGGAGACCGGTGTCCGCATGCTGCCGCTGGCCGGAGCGGTGTTCGTGGGCACGGCGCTGACCGGCGTTCTCACCCCGCGCCTCGGTGCGAAGGTCATGGTGACGGCGGGCATGGTCGGCGGCACCACGGCCCTGGCCCTGCTGACGGCCACCGACGCCGGTTCCACGTACGGCGACTTCGTGCCGGCCCTGATCATCCTCGGCGTGTCCCTCGGCTTCGCCGTCTCGCCGTGCACGGACGCCATCATGGGCGCCTTCCCGGAGTCCGAACTCGGCGTCGGCGGCGCCGTCAACGACACCTCCCTCGAACTCGGCGGCTCCCTCGGCATCGCCGTCCTCGGCTCGGTGCTCGCCACCTCGTACGCCGACGGCCTCGCCGACGAGACCAAGGGCAGCAAGCTGCCGGCGTACGCCCTTGACCAGGCGCAGGACTCCGTGGGCGCGGGCGGCGGCGTCGCCCAGGCCATCGGCGGCCAGGCCCGCAAGCTCGCCGAGCAGGCCGGGGCGCCCGGTACCACGCCCCAGAAGGCCGCCGAGCTGAAGGCCCAGGCGGGCGAACTCGCCCAGGGCGCCGAGCAGATGAAGCACGCGGTGGGCTCGGCGTTCTCGGACGCGGTGGCGCACACGAGCCTCGTCGGGGCCGTGGTCCTGGGCGCGGGAACGGTGATCGTGGCCTTCCTGCTGCCGAGGAAGGGGCAGGAGAAGCGGCAGCCCGCCGAGGCGGCCTCCGAGAGCGCCCGGGAGACGGCCAAGGAGCCGGTGGCGTAGGGGCGGGGCCCGTCCGACGAGTCCGCGCGGTGTCGTGGACCCGTCGGACGGGCCTCAGTCGCGTGGTGCGTCGGACCGGGCCGCGGCCTGGTTCTGTCGCCACTGGTCCATGGCCTGCCGCAGCGCCTCGTTCACGAGCAGGAGGAACTCGGCGGAGGAGCCGAAGCGGGCCCCGGCCGGGGTCGCGGCGCCGAGCACCTCCGTGCCGCGCTGCGACGCGGCCGCGAGCACGTCGTTCATCTGGAACGCCGCCAGCGTGGACCGGAGCCAGATCTCGTCGTCGACGACATAGCGTTCGCGGCGCGCGCCGGGAGCCCGGTCCCGCGTGATCATCCCTTGCTCCTCAAGGAAGGTGACCGCGTGTGAGATCGACGCCGGGCTGACCCGCAGCCGCTGGACCAGTTCGGCGGCGGTGAGGGCGCCGGAGTCGGCGACGAGCAGGCTGGCGAGGACCCTGGCCATCATCCGGGGAAGCCCCTGTTGCACGAGGAGTTCGGTGAAGGACTCCGTGAAGTCCTGGACCGCCCGCGGGTCGCGCCCATGGCTGCTCTCGGGCAGTGGCGGTGCCGCCGGCGGATCCTGTTTCTGGCGGCGCGCGCGGTGCCGGGTCGCCTCCTGCGCGCGCTCCGCCCCGTAGCCCTCGGGGCCGCCGTTGCGGGCGACCTCCCGCATGATCGTCGACGCGGGCCGCTCCAGGCGGCGGCCGATCTCCGTGTAGCCGAGCCCCTCCGCCAGTCCCGCGGCGATGAGCCGCCGGTCCTCATTGGTGAGTCTGCCTCCGGGCATCGGTGTTCCCCTCCGGTTCTGTGGCCCCGCGCGGGCCTCGGCGCCCGCACCTGCGCAGTATGCGTTCATTCACAGCCCATTGCAATCACGGTACTGGTCGCCCATTGCATTCAGCTCCAGACTCATTGCAATATATTTCTGTGAGTCGCTGCTTTGGTGGGCTGTTCGGCCTTCGCTGACCTTTGACGGATCGGTGAATGCAATGTACCTTCGTGCTCGTTCAGTGATTGCTGAACGCAGGAGACGGTACGCAGGGGGTTCGTGATGGGCAAGGGCAACGGCTTCTCCGAGGCAGGGCTCGACCGGCTGCGCGAGGTGCTGGCGGGGCACGTCGAGTCCGGCAGGATCCCCGGGCTCGTCGCCCTGGTCGGCCGGGGCGACGAGACGCACGTCGAGGCGGTCGGCACGATGCGGCACGAGGGCGGCGCGCCGATGCGCCGGGACACGATCTTCCGGATGGCGTCCACGTCCAAGCCGGTCACGATGGCGCCGGTGATGGTCCTGCTCGACGAGTGCAGGCTGCGCCTCGACGACCCGGTCGACGAGTGGCTGCCCGAACTCGCCGACCGCCGGGTCATGAAGCGGATCGACGGCCCGCTGGACGACACCGAGCCCGCGCGCCGGTCGATCACCGTACGAGACCTGGTCACCTCCACGTTCGGGCTCGGCATCGACCTGACGGCGATCGGCACCCCGATCATGAACGCGGTCTTCGCGAGCGGCGTCTTCAGCCAGGGCGCGACACCGCTGCCCGGCCCCGATGCGTGGATGAGCGCCCTCGGCGAACTGCCCCTGATGCGGCAGCCCGGACAGCACTGGCAGTACCACCTCAGCCACGACGTGCTCGGCGTGCTCGTCGCCCGTGTCACGGGGCAGCCATTCGAGACCTTCCTGCGCGAACGCGTCCTGGACCCGCTGGGCATGAAGGACACCGGCTTCCACGTCCCCGCCGACAAGATGGACCGGCTGCCGCCCAGCTACGCCCCCGACCCGGAGTCCGGCGCGTTCACCGTCTGGGACGAGGCCGCCGGCGGGCAGTACAGCTCACCCCCGCCGTTCCAGGCGGGCGGCGGCGGTCTGGTCTCCACCGCCGACGACTACCACGCGTTCTTCCGGATGCTGCTGAACGGCGGCACGCACGGCACCGAGCGGATCCTGTCCCGGCCCGCCGTCGAGCTGATGACCACCAACTGCCTCACGCCCGAGCAGGAGAAGGCCCGCACCGCGCTGGCCCGCGACAGCGTCCAGGTGTCCTTCGGGCAGGGCCAGCAGGGCGGTTGGGGCTTCGGCATGGCGGTCCGCACCTACCGCGGCGACTACGCGCCCATCGGCCAGTTCGGCTGGGACGGCGGCACCGGCACCTCGACGTACGCCGACCCGCACACGGGCCTCACCGGGGTCCTGCTGACCCAGGTCGGCCTGACCACACCGCACCCGGCGCGGCTCATCCACGACTTCTGGACCACGCTCTACCAGGCGATCGAGGACTGAACCCGGCCCGCCCGCACGGCCCCGCACCGCCTCTCACACTCTCGTACCGACTCGAAGGAGCACACCACCATGTCCGTCAACCTCACCGCCCAGGACAAGTCCACCCTCCGTGCCGCCGCGTACGGCGCCGTCGCGCTGATGGCCGCCGCCGACGCCGCCGGGAAGCCCGGCAGGATCGCCGCCGAGGGCTCCATCGCCCTGACCTCCGCGACCGGCCTGGTCGGGCACGTCCTCGCCGAGTACCCGAAGGACAGCGACCTCGGCGGCAAGTCCGTGGCCGACCTCGCCGACCGCGTGCTGCCGGACCTGACGGCGGCCATGGCCCTGCTCAAGAAGCAGGACCCGGCCGAGGCCGACAACTTCCGCACCACCGTCCTCGTCGCCGCCGAGACCGCCGCCCGGGCCGCCAAGGGTCAGCCGAGCCCGGTCCTGGTCGACATGGGCCGCAAGATCACCGAAGCCCTCGACGCCGCCTGACGGCAGGCGGGGTGAGGGAGGGGGCGGGCCCGTACGGGCCCGCCCCCCGGCATTTCCCCGGCTGGGACGCGTGATCTCCCCGGCTAGGACGCGTACGGGATCCGTACGAACGACTGATTCCCGGTGCCGACCGTGCTCGCGGCGTTGCCGATCGCGTTCCACACCTCGACGCGCACGGTGCCGTTCGTCATCGTGCCGTGTGCGCCCGTGGCCGATGCGAGCCCCTTGGACTGGGTGTAGTGCTCATATCCCGGTACCGGATCGGTGGCGAAGTACCGATACGTCTCGGTGCGTTCCCAGGAGCCGTCGCCCGTCCGGTCGTAACTCACCCGCACCTGCTGGCCGTTGGCGACAGCCGAGCCCGCGTCGACGAGCAGGTCGAACTCCGTTGCCCCGCCGCCGTAGGTGCCGTTCACGCCGGTGGCCGTGAACGTCTGCGGGCTGTGCGGGGTGCCGTCGTGGTTGGCGCCGCCCGCCGAGGCGAGGGTGGTGGCCGCGGCGGACCCCGTCGACTGGCCGAGGGTGCCGCCCGGGCGCAGATGCAGGGTCGCGGGCGTGCCGGGGTCGCCGCCCCCGCCGCCGCGCGTCCACACCGCCACATAGTCCACGGCCATCGCGCGGCCCGGCGCGGTGGCCGCCACCGGGGTCGCCCGGCCCGCGACGCCGTCGGGGAACGCGCCGCCCATCGCCACGTTCAGGAGGATGAAGTAGCCCGCGTGGCTCGTCATGTCGTTCCACGCCTCGGCGCCCACCCGGTTCTCGTCGACGCTGTGGTACAGCTGCCCGTCGACGTACCAGCGCAGGACGTTCGGGCTCGCCGACCGGTCCCACTCGAAGCGGTACGTGTGGAAGGCCGACTGGCACGAGGCGCCCGGGCAGGCGCGGCTCGCGCCGATGCCGTTCGTCTCGTTGCAGGGGCCGCCGGGGTTCACCCCGCAATGCAGCACGCCCCACACCGAGTTGATGCCGTTGACGTTCTCCATCACGTCGAACTCGCCGATGCCCGGCCAGTTCCAGTAGTTGCCCCGGTAGGGCGCGCCCAGCGCCCAGAACGCGGGCCAGTAGCCGAGGGCCTGCTCGCCGGTGACGTTCGGCATCTGGATGCGGCCCTCGATGGCGAGGGTGCCGCCCGCAGGGGCCTTGAAGTCGGCGCGCTTGGTCTCGATCCGGGCCGAGGTCCAGTTGCCCGCGCCGTCCCGCAGCGGGGTGATGCGCAGATTGCCGTTGCCGTCCAGGCCCAGGTTGTCGGGGGACGAGGTGTAGTTCTGGATCTCGCCCGTGCCCCAGTTCGGCGGGCCGCCCGGGTAGTTGTGGCCGGTGTCGATCTGCCAGTTCGCGGCGGAGGGCAGCGAGCGGGCGGGGCCGTTGAAGTCGTCGCTCCACTGCAGGGTCCAGCCGGGGGCCGGGGGGACGTCGCCCCGCGCCTCGGCGGGGCTCAGGAGCGCGGCGCACAGGCCCGCGGCGGCGAGCCCGGCGAGGAGGGGGGTGGTGCGTCTCGTGCGGAAGAGGCGGCTCGTGCGGCTCGTGCCCATGGGGCACCTCCGTGAGGCTGGGGGTGGTGGGGCGGGGACGTGGGGCGGATGGCACGGTGACGCTGTTCGCTGAGAGCGCTCTCAGGGTTTTGTAGTTGTGGGCGGCGGTGCCGTCAATGGCCGTACGCCGTCAACTTCCCGAAGGGGGTGGGGAGTTCGCCGTCGGGAGTCGCCGACGGGGCCGACCGGGTCCGGTGCGTCCGCAATCCGGTTGCGTCCCGCCCCGGCCGCCCCGCAGGCTGAGAAGCCATCACTGGTGCGCCGCCTGACCAGCGGCAGCCGACGCGGCCTCACAAGGAGTGGACGACCATGGACCAGGGGGAAGACGGCGTGACGGAGATCGCGGTGGGGGGCCCGTCCGGCGACGGGAGCGCCGGGTTCGAGCGCGTGAGCCAGCTGTTCGAGGAGTTCCTGGAGGCCGTCGCGCGCCCGGCGAGGACCGACGGCACGGACCGGGACCTCACCGCGCGCCTGCGCGACCACCTCGGCATCGAGCCCGGCGAGGCCCCCGTGGTCAAGGCCACCTACGCGGCGTACGACCATCCGAACGTCCACCTCGCCCTGGAGCGCTGGTTCACGGCCGATTCGCGCTCGTACGAACTCCTCGGCATGACGGGCTCCGACCACCGCAACCACTACTCGCTCTCGGAGATCATCGAATCCGCCGACCGCCACGACCGGTTCGTGGTCGGCGCCGTCGACTACACCCACCTGCCGATCTCGCCGGACGACGAACTCGCCTGCGTGTCCTTCGGGTTCTACCTCGGCACGGAGCGCACCCCCGACGGCGCCGAGGAGCGCTGCGTCGCCCTGCTGCGTGGCCCGAACGAGGACTACGGCCGCGAGAAGGTCCAGCTGGAGGTGCTCGCCGCGTCCCGCGACACCGCCCGGCGGCTGCTCGCCCGCGTCGACGCGTATCTGACCGAGCACAACATCTTCCGCGGCCAGGTCCTGTCCTTCCAGGGCGACGCCTTCGGCGAGGGCCTCGGCCCGTTCCGCTTCCACCGCCGCCCGGGCCTGACCCGCGACGACATCGTCCTCCCCGACGGGCTGCTCGACCGGGTGGAGCGGCAGGTCGTGGGCGTCGCCCGGCAGCGCGAGCGGTTGCGCGCGGCGGGCCAGCACCTGCGCCGCGGCCTGCTCCTGTACGGTCCGCCCGGCACCGGCAAGACGCACACGATCCGCTACCTCCTCTCCGGCCTGCCGGACTTCACCGTCGTCCTGCTCTCCGGCACCACCATCGGCGCCATCGGCCCGGCCTGCGCCCTTGCCCGGATGCTCCAGCCCGCCCTCGTCGTCCTGGAGGACTGCGACCTCATCGCCGAGTCGCGCGACTTCGGCGGCGGTGAACAGCCTCTGCTCTTCCAGGTGTTGAACGAGATGGACGGCCTCGGCGACGACGCCGACGTGGCGTTCCTGCTCACCACCAACCGCGCCGACCTCCTGGAGCCCGCCCTCGCCCAGCGCCCCGGCCGCGTCGACCTCGCCGTCGAGATCCCGCTGCCCGACCCGCTGGGACGGCGCCGCCTGCTCGACCTGTACGGCGGCGCGCTCGGCCTCGACGAGGAGGTCCTCGCGGAGGCCGTCGAGCGCACGGAGGGCACGACGGCGTCGTTCGCGAAGGAGCTGGTGCGGCGGGCCGTGCTGATCGCCGCCGAGCGGGACGCGGACACCGGCGCCGAGGACGTCCGCGCGGCCGTCGGTGAACTCCTCTCCGACCAGGACCAGTTGACGCGTCGGCTGCTCGGGGTGTCGGTGGACGAGGACCTCGACGACCCGGAGGACGACTTCGCGTTCGGTGACGAGGGCGACGATGACGATGACGGCGGCGGGGGCGGCGGTTCCGGTGGCCGCCGCCCGCGCCCCCATCGTCCCGGCCCGGGGCGCCCGGGCGAGAACGGCGGCGGGTTCTTCACCGCGGCGTCGTACCGTCCGCTGCCGCGACGCCTGCCGTGACGGTGGGGGTGCGGTGACGGCTGCGGCGGGGTGACGGCTTCGGGCTTCTGATGGCTACGGACCGGTGGTGATGTCCCACAGGCGGATCACCCGGTCCTGGCCGCCGCTGGCGAGGGTGCTGCCGTCGGGGCTGAACGCCAGACAGAGCACCTCGCCCGTGTGCCCGGTCAGGGCGATGCGCCGGTCGCCGGTTTCCGGGTCCCAGAGGCAGATCAGGCCGTCGCGGCCGGCGGTGGCGAGGATGCGGCCGTCCGGGCTGAACGCCAGGGCCATCGTTCCCTGGGCGTGCGCGTCCACGGTGCGGCGGTCCTCGCCCGTGTCCGGATCCTTGAGGTGGACGAGCAGGTCGCCGCGCGGGGCGGTGGCGAGGATGCGGCCGTCCGGGCTGAACGCCAGGGCGGTGTCGGCCGTCCGTCCGGGGATCTCCCAGCGCGGCTCGCCCGTGGCCATGTCCCAGAGACGCATCGTCTTGTTCTGGCCGCCACCGGCCACGCCAAGGCCGTCGGGGCTGAACGCGACCCGCGTCACCCAGGAGCCGGGCCAGCGCATCTCCCGTCCCGCGAACCCGGTGTGCGCGTTCCAGAGCCGGATCGCCCCGTCGCTGCCGCCGACGGCGAGGGTGCGGCCGTCCGGGCTGAACGCCACGGAACTCACCACCCTGGACCAACCCGGGTACTTCACGGTCATGCGCTCCACGAACGCCTGCCTGTCCCAGAGGCGTACGTATCTGCCGCAACCGGTCGCGAGGGTGCGGCCGTCCGGGCTGAAGGCCACGAGCGCGTTGTGGGAGCTGCCCATGGGGAGCGGATTGTGCGTTTCGCCGTTGTCCGGGTCCCACAGGCGTACGCAGGTGCCGCCGCCGCCGGACGCGAGGGTGCGGCCGTCGGGGCTGAACGCGAGGGACAGCACGGCGGTGCGGTGCCCGGAGAGGGTGCCGCGACCCTTGGCGGTGAGGACACTCGCGAGGGCGCCTCGCCGGGCGCCGGGGGTGGGGGCAGGGGCAGGGGCAGGGGTGCGGACGGGGGCAGGTGCTGTCGGCGGCGCGACCTCGGTGCCCTCGGACGGTCCGGTCGGCGTGGCCGGTTCGCGGGCGGGTGAGGTCGGTTCGCGGGCGGGCGCGGCAGGTCCGTGGGCGGGTGAGGTCGACTCGCGGGCGGGCGCGGTGCGTTCGTGGGCCAGGGCGGCCAGCTCGCTGGCCAGCGCCGCGGCGTCCGGTCGGTCCCCGGGATCCTTGGCCAGCAGCGCGAGCGCCAAGTCGGCCACCGGAGCCGGGAGTTCGGGGCGCAGCTCGCACGGCGGCCGTGGGGTCTCCGTCACGTGGTGGTGCATCAGGGCGTACAGGGACGCGTCGGCGGTGAACGGCGGCCGTCCCGTGAGCAGTTCGTACAGGACGCAGCCCAGGGAGTACAGGTCGGCGGGCGCGTCCGGATCCTCGGCGCGCCACTGCTCAGGCGCCATGTACAGCGGCGTGCCGACGACATGGCCGACCGTGGTGAGCGCGGCCGAGGCGTCGGCGGAGCGGGCGATGCCGAAGTCGCAGATCTTGATGTGGTCGCCGGGCCGCACGAAGAGGTTGCCCGGCTTGAGGTCGCGGTGGACCACGCCGCTCTCGTGCGCGGCGGCGAGGGCGACGGCCGTCTGGCGTGCCAGGTCGACGGCCCGCGCGACGGGCAGGCCCGCGCGGTGTCCTGCCATCAGGCGTGCCACGTCCTGGCCGCGCAGCAGCTCCATGACGATGAACAGGAACCCGTCGTGCTCCCCGGCGTCGTGCACCACGGTGATCCCAGGGTGCTGGAGCCCCGCGAGGGTCGCCGCCTCCCGCTGGAAGCGCCGCACCGCGTCCGTGCGGACCGGCGTCGGCAGGACCTTGACGGCGACGTCCCGGCGCAGCAGCGAGCGGTCCCGGCCCAGCCACACCTCGCCCATGCCTCCGCGGCCGAGCAGCTCCTTCAGCTCGTAGCGCCCGGCAAGGGTCACCCCGGACAGTTCCATGCGCGCTCCCCGTGCTCCTCCCGGATGCCATGAACGTACGACATGAGGCAGTCGTGGGAAGGGAGTTGACGGGATCTTCGGTCACCGTGCCGTACCGCTCACCGCACCGGCGGCCTCGCGTGCTCGTGCCGCAGCAGCCGCGCGATCGCGGGGACCGGGAACAGGAGCAGTGCCAGGTTCGGGATCCACCACGTCGGGGACCAGTCTCCGCGCAGTGCCCAGAACACGACGGCCTGGAGCCCGGCCGTGCTGGTGAGGGTGAGCGAGACCAGCATCAGGGGGCGCCAGGCGATCCGGTGCGGGCGGCCGTCGCGGCGCGCGCGGCGGCACAGGTGCAGGGACGCGAGTCCGGTTGCGCTCGCGGCGACGTCCAGCGGCAGGAACGAGTAGTTCCAGTCGCTCATCACCGGGTCGTCGTAGTCCTTGTACGCGTACTCGGCGGGGATGAGGCCGAGCAGCGCGGCGCTCCAGTACACGAGGAAGCCGACGTCGGTGACCAGCATGGCGACCTTGACGGCGGTGAAGCCGGGGGTGGCGGGGCGGTCGGTGCGGGGCCGTGGGGGTGCCTGGACCATCAGTGCTCCAGGCCTCCGCCCACGTACATGACCGCCACGCCGAGCGCGATGAGCAGGGCGCCCGCGACCGTGGCGAGGCGGACGCTCTCGTCGAACAGGAGCACACCGCCGACCAGCGCGCCGATGGTGCCGAGGCCGGACCACACCGCGTACACGGGGCCGACGTCGAGGGTCTTGAGTGCCTGGGCGAGGAACACGAACGCGGCGCCGTAGCCGAGGACCACGAGGATGCTCGGGCACAGGCGGGTCAGGCCGTGCGAGGCGCGCAGGGAGAGGGTGGCGGCGATCTCGGAGACGATGGCGCCCGCGACCAGGAGGATGCCCATTATCCGACCTCCTCGGTCAAGTCGGTGAGCAGACGGCGGAGTTGGCGGTGGTCCTCGCCCTTGGGGTCGGCGAGGCCGAGGAGGCGGGCGGTCCACCAGCCGTCGACGGCCATGCGGACGAGTGTGGCGACGCCCGGGGGCAGGCCGTCCTGCTCCAGGCGCAGCTGCCATGTTCGATAGCGCTCCTGGAGGATGTCGAGCACCTCAGGGCCGTTGGCCGCCGCGAGGAGGGCGACCGGGACCGAGTCGGACGCGGTGGTCTCGCCCTCGGGGGCCTCGGCCGGGATCGAGGCGTCGAGCCAGGCGCGCGCGAACACGCCCGGTGGTGCGTCCGGGCCCGGCAGTACTTCTTCGAAGCGGTCCGCGAGCCGCTCCACCACTCCCTGTACGAGGGCCAGCTTGGTCGGGAAGTGGTAGAGCAGGCCGCCCTTGCTCACGCCTGCCTCCGCCGCCACCGCGTCCAGGCGGATGGCGTCCACACCCTGCTTGACCAGGAGTCTCTCCGCCGCGTTCAGGAGCCGGTTGCGCACGCCTCACACCGTCTTTCGGTCTCGGTCGTTCTTCTTCTCTGGTCACTTGCCGATCGCTCGCAGATCATTTCTGATCGCTTGCGGATCACTTGCAAAGATCGCTGATCTTCTTTTCGATCTTGTTTTCCGTGGTCATGTTCCGAGTTTCCGACCGGCTGGACGGTCGAATGCAGGCTAGCATGGGCCAAGAGTGGGGTGCGAGGAGATTCATCGGGGGCGCGGGGGAAGCGGAACGGTTAATTCTGCATTTCACCGCACGGGGTTGGTCAAAAGATTGGTTGACGCTTTCGTCGAAGGTTGTCTAAAGTCGCTGCCTGGCTGATTCGGTCGACGAATCCCGGCCAGAATTGATCATCAATCGGGGGCTGCATGTTCGAGTCATCTGCGTATTAACTCTCTGTGTCAGCCGGTGGACGGGCCCCTGACGCCCGTTGCCCGCGGGTCTCACGCTGCCCGCCGGGGCCGGTATCTGCCCAGGTCAAAGGCGACCTTTCGAGTCCGCTGCGGCAGCGGCGGACAGTGCACCGGTTCGCTCCCATGCTTCGGATGTTCCCGCAGGCGGCGCCTGTGTCTGCCCGTGCCCAGGGGAATCCGGTGGCATGCAAAGTCCTGCGCGCATCCCTGAATCCGGTGCGGTTACGCCGCGCCGCCTTGCTTTCGGGGAAGCGCCTGAATTCACAGAGGGAAATAAATGTTCAATGCATCGGAACCGCCCGACCTATTCTCCCGCTGCGCGAGTTATACCGCGGCGTCCGACCTGATGAAGGCCGGTCTCTACCCCTACTTCCTGCCGCTCGCCGGACAGGAGGGGGCGACCGTCCGCAGGAGCGGACGGGAACTGATCATGTGCGGCTCGAACAACTATCTGGGTCTCACCGCCGACCCCCGTGTCCATGCCGCCGCCCGCGCGGCCCTCGACCAGTACGGCAGCTCCAGCACCGGATCGCGCTTCCTCAACGGCAACACCGATCTGCACGAGGAACTGGAGGCCGAGCTCGCCGACTTCCTCGGCAAGCCCGCCGCCCTGGTCCTTTCCACCGGCTACCAGGCCAACCTCGGCGCCCTCGCCGGACTGCTCACCCCGCGCGACTACGCCGTCGTCGACCGGGACGCCCACGCCTCCCTCGTCGACGGCTGCCGGCTCAGCGGCGCCAAGGTGCGCAGGTTTCCGCACAACGACGCCGAAGGCCTGCGGCGCACCCTGGAGCAACTGCCCGACGCCGCCGCCCGGCTCGTGATCGTCGACGGCGTCTACTCCATGGAAGGAGACATCTGCGACCTGCCCGCCATCACCGCGGTCTGCGCCCAGTACGGCGCCCGGCTGCTGGTCGACGACGCGCACGGCCTCGGCGTCCTCGCGGGCGGCCGCGGCACCGCGGCGCACTTCGACCTCACCGACCAGGTCGACCTGATCACCGTCACCTTCAGCAAGGCCCTCGCCTCCCTCGGCGGCGCCGTCGTCGGCAGCGAGGAGGCCATCCACTACCTCAAGCACAAGGCCCGCAGCCTGATGTTCAGCGCCTCCATGACGCCCACGAGCACCGCCGCCGCGCTCACCGCGCTGCGCATACTGCGCGCCGAGCCGCACCTCACCACCGACGTCCGCGCCAAGGCCGACCACGTCCGGCGCGGGCTCACCGCCGCCGGGGTCGGCACCGGCGACAGCACCACGCCGATCATCCCCGTCCCGGTGCCCGACGCCGCCGGCACCCTGGCCATCTGGGAACGCCTGGTCCGCGCGGGCGTCTACGTCAACCCGGTCCTCCCACCCGCCGCCACCCCCCGTCTGCGCACCAGCTACATGGCCACCCACACCCTCGCCCAGCTCGACCGCGTCGTCGAAGTACTCGGCGCCGAGCCGGAGTTGCGGCACGCCGGGGAGCGGGTGGCCTCGTCGGTGAGCGTGGCGTGAACTCCCCGGCCGAAGAGGGGCGCGCGGGCGCGGCGCGGGGGCCCGACCGAGGCGGGCCGGGGGCCACTGGGTCCGGGGTCGTTGGGCCCGGGGTCGCTGGGCCGGAGGGCGCCGACTCCTCCGGCCCCGGCCTCGCCCTGGTCGCCGCGGCGAGCGTGGCCGGGGTGTCCGCCGCGGCCTGCTTCGACCCGGCGGGCGGCTCCGGCGTGCCGAGGCTGTCCCTGCTGGGCTGGGGGCTTGCGCTGGCAGCGGGTGCGGTGGTGGCCCACCGAGGGGTGCTTGCTCGGCGGGGTGGCACCGGGGTCCTCGCCCGAGGTGGTGGCTCCGCCCGGCCCGACGTCTCCACCCAAGTTGGTGCCTCCGCCCACCGTGGCGCCCCCGCCCGCCCCGGCACCCTCCGGCCGCGCGGCGGCGACCTCCGCCCCGTGGTCGCCGCCGCGCTCCTCGTCCTCGGCACGGCGCTGCTGTGCGCGGGCGGCGGGGGCGCGGCCGCGGCGGCGGCGGTGGCGCTGTGCGTGTGCGGGGCCGGGGTGGGGTTCGTGGGCGTGGCGGCGGTGGCCGGGGTGTCGGGGGCGGCGGGGGTGTCCGGCGTCGGCGGGGCCGCGTCGGTGTCCCGGTACGCCGCCCTGGTCGTCGTGACCCTCGCCGCAGGCGCCCTCACCGCCGCCTGGTGGCTGCCGCAGGCGCAGGGCGCGGCGGGCACCTTCGCCTGCGCGGCCGGACTCCTGCACCTCGCCCGCACGGCCCCTGCGCGGACACCGGCCCGCTGACGCACGGGCCACCGACGCACGGCCCACCGCGCGGGCGGACGCCGACCCGTCGACGTACGCCCGGCTCGACCGTACGAGCACCGATCCACCGACCCGCCAACCCACTGAGCACCGACCACGGAACACCCACAGAACCTCACCCAGGGAGCCGCACATGTCCCGTATCCGTCTAGCCGCCCGTGCCCTGCGTCTCGCGTTGAACCGGGCGCATGCCGATCCGACCGCGGACTACGACGCGGCCAGTTCCGACTACGACACGTTCTTCAGCCCCGTCATGGGCGGGCATTCGACCGCCGCTCTGGACGAGGTGCCCATCGCGCCCGGGGACCGGGTCGTCGAACTCGCCTGTGGGACCGGGCATTTGACCGCTGAGATCATCCGGCGCCTGGACGGGCGGGGGTCCGTGCGGGCCATCGACAAGTCGCCGGGGATGCTGGAGGTCGCCCGGCGGAAGGTGGAGGGGCTCACCGAGGGCAGGCCGGGGCTGGATGTCCGGCTGTTCGTGGACGACATGGACGCGTTCATCCGGGCGCAGCCCGACCGCAGCGCCGACCTGGTCGTGGTGGGCTGGGCCATCTGCTACACGAAGCCGACGCGGCTGCTCGCGGAGATCGGGCGGGTGCTCAGGCCGGGCGGCCGGGTCATGGTCATCGAGACCCGGGCCGACGCCCACCAGGCGCTCACCGAGGGCCTGGAGAAGGTCTTCGCCGACGACCCCTCGCTGCTCACCAGCCTCATCCGGGTGTCGCTGCCGAAGAACGCGGCGGCGGTGGCCGGGTGGTTCGGCAAGGCGGGCCTGACCGTCACCGGCCAGCGCGACGGCGCCCAGATCATCCCGGCGCACACCCCGGCGGCCGTCCTGGAGTGGGTGCAGCGCTCCGGCGCCGCCGCGGGCTTCAAGACCGCCGTGGACAACGAACGCCAGCAGCTCGTCCTCGACCGCGTCGAGGCGGCCCTCGCCGAACTCCTGGCCCGCAAGGGCACGCTGGACATCCAGCACACCTTCGTCGTGGTCACCGGCGCCAAGCCCGTGGCCCCCCGCGCCCGGCACGGGGCCCGCACCGGCGAGGAGGCCGGCGTCGCATGACGAACCCGACCAGGGCCGCGGGACCGCCCGCGCCGACGCCGCCGCCGGGGGACGGCGAGCGGGCGCGGCCCGGACCGGCGCGCGGCGCCGTCCAACGGGCCCTGCACCGCTTCGCCGAGAGACTGGCCGCCCGGCCCAAGACCGTGATCGCGGTGTGGGCGGTGCTCATCGCGGTGTGCACGCCGTACGCCCTCGGGCTCGACGACGTGCTCACCGACCAGGGCGCCTCCAAGGTCGTCCCCGGCACCAGCAGCGCCCGCGCCGACGAGCTGACGAAGAAGGCCTTCCCGCACCGCTCCGAGCGGGAGGTGACCGTCGTCGTCGAGGCGCCCGACGTGCGCGGCGGCGAAGCGCGCTCCCTGTTCGCGCAGTTGGACGGCAGGATCGCGAAGCTGCGCGGCACCGGCGATGTCGAGCGCACGTCGTCCGCGTACACCCTGTACCGCGACGCGACCGCCGCGTTCCTCACCCAGGTGCGCGACGGCGCCCGCGCGGCGGCGGACGACCCGGAGGGGCGGCGCGCCTACGTGGACCGCGAGGCGGACCGGGGCCGGATCCCGGCCGCGCTCGCCGGGCCCGCCCGCGAGGCCGCCGAGGCGTCCGACAAGGCCGCCGTGCCCCGCATCGCGGGCAAGTTCGCGACGGCCGCCGACTGGCGCGACTACCCGCTGCCGGTGCCGGGCGACGCGGTCGCACGGCTCATCTCCGAGGACGGCAAGTCCGCGCTCGTGTCCGTGAGTTACACGGACAAGGCGGGCTCCGACCCGGACGTGAAGGGGCTGCGCGACACCGCACGCGACCTGCTCGCCGACAGCGGCCTCGGCAAGGCCGCCGAGGTGCACGTCACCGGGGAACTCGCCCTCATCCACGACACGTACGAGCAGGCGGAGGCCGACAACTCGCTGATGGAGTCGGTGGCGTACGTCATCATCTTCGTCATCCTGCTGGTGTTCTTCCGCGCCCTGGTGCCCGCGATCCTCACCCTCGCCGTCATCGGCCTGTCCATGAACGTCAGCCAGGCGGGACTGCACCTGCTCGGCGAACAGGTGACGCTCACTCAGTTCACCGTCACCATCATGACGTTCGTGATGCTGGGCGCGGGCGTCGACTACAGCATGCTGCTCTCGTCGCGCTACCGGCAGGAACGCCTCGCCGGACGCGACCCGCGCGAAGCGGCGATCCACGCCACCGTGCACGCGGGCGAGAGCATGCTCCTCGCCGCCGTCGCGGTGGCCCTCGCCTTCGGCGCGACGCTGCTCTCGCCGGTGGACTGGATCCCGCCGCTCGGCTACGGCGGACTCATCGGCATCCCCATCGTGCTCGCCGCCGCGCTCACCCTCACGCCCTGCCTGCTGGTACTGCTCGGCGACCGGTTCTTCGCGGTCGGCCGCGACCCGCTGTCCGACCTGGAACACCAGGGGGCGATGGGCAGGCACCTGCGGCGTACGGCGGAGTTCGCGCGCCGCCGCAAGGTGTGGATCGTGGTGGCGTTCCTCGCCGCGACCATCCCCTTCGCGCTGCTCGTCGCCGGGAACCGCTCCACGTCCGACCCGGTCGCGCTCAGCCCGGCGACCGACTCCCGCGACGGCTTCGAGACCGTCGCGCGCGAGTGGGGCGACGCGGCCGTCATGCCGACGATCGCCGTGGGCCGCGCCGAGTCCGGCGTCGTCCGCGACGGGCGCCTCACCCCCGAGGGGCAGGCGGCGGTGGCCAGGCTCACCGACCGCCTCGGCGCCGTCCCCGGCGTCGCCTCCGTGGACTCGGCGACCCACCCCTTCGGCACCCGCTGGTCCGACCGGCAGCTCGCCGAGGCGGGCCGCCCCCTCCTCGACGACTACGTCTCCCGCGACGGCACGCTGCGCTTCGTGATCGCCCTCGACGGCGACCCGTACGCCGAGGAGGCCGCCGCCACCGTCGACCGCGTCGAACGCGTCACCGCCGAAGCGGGCGGCGGCGTGGGGGAGCTGGAGGTCGGCGGCACCACGCAGGTCGACCGGCAGTACGGGTCCGCGCTCAGCTCCAGCTTCTGGCAGATGGTCGCGCTCGTCAGCGTCGGCGTCTTCGTGATGCTGATGTTCACGCTGCGCTCGCTGCTCGTACCGCTGCGCCTGATCGCCACCATCATGCTCAGCAACGTCTGGGCCGTCGGCCTCACCGTGCTGATCTTCCACCACTGGCGCGGCGAGGCGATCATCGACGATCTGCCGATCTTCCTCACCGTCCTGATGATGGGGCTCGGCATGGACTACGAGATCTTCCTCGTCACCCGCGTCCGTGACCTGCTGCGCAGCGGTCTGTCGCAGGAGGAGGCCACAATGAGGGCGGTCGTCGACACCGGGCGCGTCATCAACGCGGCGGGCCTCGTGATGGCGGGCAGCCTCGGCACGATGGCCCTGTCGTCCACGCTGATGCTCCAGGAGTACGGCGCCGGGCTCGGCCTCGCCGTCCTGCTCGACGCCACCGTCATCCGGATGCTCTTCGTCCCGGCCACCCTGCTGCTCCTGCGCAAGTACAACTGGTGGCTGCCCAGCCTCGGCGTGCGCAGGCGCCGCCTCGACAAGGCGACGGCGGGGTGACACGGATGACGCTGGAGATCCACGACGAGCCCGGCACCCCGGGATCCGGCACCCCCGGACCAGGGGCGTCCGGGCCGGGCGCGCCCCGGCCCGGCAGGCTCGACCGGCTGCGGCTGCACCACGCCGCGTACCCGGTGACCTCGGCCGCCGCGCTGTTCGCGGTGCTCGCGGCGGTGCGCGTCGCCGGGGCCTTCACCTTCGTGGTGATGGTCCTGTCCGTGGCGCTGAGCGCGGCCGTGCTCCTGGTCCTGCCGCGCACGGACTGGGCCGCCGCCGGGGTGCGCCGGTTCGCCCTCGTGCCCGCCGTACTCGGCACCGCCCTCGTCGCCGTCGTCTACGGCCAGACGTTCCTCGCCACCCGCGACGCCTTCGGCGACGGCGACGACAACTGGACCACGTGGATGCCCAAGCTCTTCGAGGGCATGGTGCCGGGCGCGCCCTGGGCGGACGTCGTCGCGATGGTGATCGCCCTCGGCGTGCTCGTGCCGCTGGTCGAGGAGGTCTGCTACCGGGGCGTCCTGTACCGGGCCGTCGAGGTGCGCTGGGGCGGCTACGCGGCCGTCGTGACCACGGCCGCCGGGTGGGCGGCGGTCCACGTCGGCGACTACGGCCTCAACCCCTTCAACCTGAAGGTGCTCTGCGGGCTGCTGCCCTCGGTGTTCCTGATGGGCCTCGCCCTCGGCGTCCTCAGGGCCGTCACCGGCTCCGCGCTCGCCTGCGCCGCCGCGCAGGGCGTCTGCAACCTGCTGCTCCTCGGGGCGGCGGCCGCCTGGCTGTGACGGCCCGGCCGTGACCGCCGCCCCCGACCCATGACTCCGACCACACCAACACCTCTGTACGAAAGGGAAGTTCATGCCGCGACGCCTGTTCACCTCCGAGTCCGTCACCGAGGGCCACCCCGACAAGATCGCCGACCGGATCAGCGATACGGTCCTCGACGCCCTGCTGCGCGCCGACCCCACGGCCCGCGTGGCCGTGGAGACCCTGGTCACCACCGGCCTGGTGCACCTCGCGGGCGAGGTCACCACCACCGCGTACGCCCCCATGGCCCAACTCGTCCGCGACGCCGTCGTCGACATCGGCTACGACTCCTCCGCCAAGGGCTTCGACGGCGCGTCCTGCGGGGTCTCGCTGTCCATCGGCGCCCAGTCGCCCGACATCGCCCAGGGCGTGGACACCGGCGGCGCGGGCGACCAGGGCATGATGTTCGGGTACGCCACCGACGAGACGGCGACGTACATGCCGCTGCCGATCCAGCTCGCGCACCGGCTCGCCCGGCGCCTCACCGACGTCCGCAAGAACGGCTCCGTGCCGTATCTGCGCCCGGACGGCAAGACCCAGGTCACCATCGAGTACGAGGGCAGCCGCCCGGTGCGCCTGGACACCGTCGTCGTCTCCTCCCAGCACGCCGCCCACATCGACCTGGACGCGCTGCTCCTGCCCGACATACGCAAGTTCGTGGTGGACCACGTCCTGGAGGAACTGCACGAGGAGGGCACGGAGTTGGGGACCGAGGGCTACCGGCTCCTGGTGAACCCCACGGGCCGGTTCGAGATCGGCGGGCCGATGGGCGACGCGGGCCTGACCGGCCGGAAGATCATCATCGACACGTACGGCGGGATGGCCCGCCACGGCGGCGGCGCGTTCTCCGGCAAGGACCCCTCCAAGGTGGACCGTTCGGCGGCGTACGCGATGCGCTGGGTCGCCAAGAACGTCGTCGCCGCCGGGCTCGCGCGGCGCTGCGAGGCGCAGGTCGCGTACGCCATCGGCCGCGCGGAGCCGGTCGGCCTCTTCGTGGAGACCTTCGGCACCGCGACGGTGTCCCAGGCCCGCATCGAGCAGGCCATCGCCGACGTCTTCGACCTGCGTCCGGCCGCCCTCGTCCGCGACCTCGACCTGCTGCGCCCGATCTACGCGCAGACCTCCGCGTACGGGCACTTCGGCCGTGAGCTGCCCGACTTCACCTGGGAGCGCACCGACCGCGCGGACGCCCTACGCACGGCGGCCGGGGTCTGAGCCGGTGTCCGCCCCGACACGGGACCCGGCGGACGACGCGCTGCCCGGCACGCCCCTGGGAGCGGTGACCCCGGCGGGCCCCGGCGCGCGGATCGCCGTCACCGGATCCATCGCCACCGACCACCTCCTCACCTACCCGGGCCGGTTCGCCGAACAGCTCGTCGCCGACCGGCTCGACCGCGTCTCGCTGTCCTTCCTGGCCGACGACCTGGAGGTACGGCACGGGGGCGTGGCCGCCAACATCGCCTTCGGGCTCGCGGGACTCGGCCTCAGGCCGCTGCTCGTGGGCGCGGCCGGGCGGGACTTCGCCGAGCACGCCGCCCGGCTGCGCGCCGCCGGGGTCGACACCTCCGGCGTGCGCGTCAGCGCCGAGCGGCACACCGCGCGCTTCGTCTGCACCACCGACCGCGACCAGAACCAGATCGCCACCTTCTACGCCGGTGCGATGGCCGAGGCCCGCGCCATCGACCTCGCCGCCCTCGTCCCGCGCCCCGGCGGCCTGCTCCTGGTGCACATCGGCGCGGACGACCCGGCGGCGATGCTGCGGCACACGGCGACCTGCCGGGCCCTCGGCATCCCCTTCGCGGCCGACCCGGCCCAGCAGCTCGCCCGGCTCGACGAGACCCAGACCCGCCAACTCGTCTTCGGGGCGAGCCTGTTGTTCACCAACGCCTACGAGGCGGGGCTGCTGTGCAAGCGCACAGGCTGGACCGAGGACGAGGTCCTCACCCGCGTCGGCTCCTGGATCACCACGCTCGGCGCGGACGGCGTGACCATCGCCCGCGCGGGCCGGACACCGCTGCGCCTCGCCGCGGTGCCCGCACGCCGGATCGCGGACCCGACGGGCGCGGGCGACGCCTTTCGCGCCGGGTATCTCGCGGGGGTCGCGCGGGGCTGGCCGGCCGACCGGTCGGCGCGCCTGGGGTGCGCGCTGGCCGCGCTGGCGCTGGAGTCGGTGGGCACGCAGGAGTACGAGCCCTCGCGGGTGCGCGAGACGGCTTACTTACCTTTTGGTGAGTACCTGACTAAAAGGTAGGTACTTGTGGGTCGGATCGTGCGAATCAAGGATGGAGGCATGCCCGACGAAACGAACACCCCGAACACCCAGAACTCAACGAATTCCCCGAATTCCACCGACCCCACCACCACGCCCGTCACCGTCATCGGCCTCGGCGCCATGGGCCAGGCCCTCGCGAGGGCCTTCCTCGAGGCCGGTCACCCGACGACCGTGTGGAACCGTTCGGCGGGCAAGGGCGCGGACCTGGTCGCCCGGGGCGCCACCCGTGCCGCGAGCGCCGCGGAGGCGGTGCGCGCGGGCGAGGTCGTCGTCGTGTGCGTCGTCGACTACGACGCCTCCCAGGCCGTCCTGGAGCCGCTCGCCGCCGACCTCTCCGGGCGCGTCCTCGTGAACGTCACCTCGGACTCCCCGGAGCGCGCCCGCGCGGCGGCCGAGTGGGCGGCCGAGCACGACATCGCCTATCTGGACGGCGCGGTCATGATCCCGACCGTGATGGTCGGCACCCCGGAGGCGCTGCTCTTCTACTCCGGTGACGAGGCCGCGTACAAGAAGCACGAGGAGCTGTTGAAGTCCTTGGGCGGTCAGTCCGCGTACGTCGGCGCGGACCACGGCCTCGCCGCCGTGTACGACCTGTCGATGCTCGACTTCTTCTGGACGTCGATGGCCGGTCTGGTGCACGGATACGCCCTCGCCGCCAAGGACGGCGTCCCGGCCTCGGCGATCGCCCCGTTCCTGCAGTCCCACTTCTCGCTCCTCGCGACGCTGATCGGCGAGACGGCCAAGGACGTGGACCGGGGCGTGTACCCGGGCGAGGAGGGGAACCTCGCCATGGAACTGGAGGGCGTCGAGCACATCCTGCACGCCGCGGAGCGCCGCGGCCTGGACGTGTCCGTGCTGCGCGGGGTGCGGGACGTGGCCAAGCGGGCGGTGGACCTCGGCCACGGCGCCGACAGCTGGACGGCGACCGTCGAGGGGATCCGCAACCCACGCGCGTGACCTCCCCCGGCTCCGGTGCCCGAGCGCTGGCCTTGACCCCGACGTCAAGGACTACCGTCGGGGGCATGCGAATCGGCGAGCTCGCGGACCGGGTGGGGACGACCACGCGGACGCTGCGTTACTACGAGTCGCGCGGGCTGCTGCCCGCGCGGCGCGAGGGCAACGGCTATCGCGTGTACGGCGAGGACGATGTGCGTCTTCTCGAACAGATCAGGACCTTGCAGGACTTCGGGTTCGAGCTGGAGGAGACCCGCCCGTTCGTGGAGTGTCTGCGCTCGGGGCATCCGGCCGGGGACTCGTGCCCGGCGTCCGTCGCCGTCTACCGCCGCAAGCTCGGTGAACTCGACGCGCTGATAGACGAGTTGAGTGCCGTGCGGGCGCAGGTCGGCGCGCAGTTGGCGCGCGCCGAGGAGGCGATGACGGGGCTCGCCGCCGACGCGGGGGCGGCTCCGGGTGGTCCGGAGCCGCGGTGCGAACTGAGCGACGTGAGGGGTGTGGCGGGATGAGCGTGGTGAAGGCCGAGGGTGTCGGGGAGGCGACGGACGCGGACTTCGGGTTCGAGGTTCTTTCCGGGGACCGGCCGGCGCTCGTGCAGTTCACGGCGGAGTGGTGCGGGCCGTGCCGGCAGCTCACGCCGGTCCTCGGCGAGATCGCCAGGGACGAGGCGGAACGCCTGAAGGTGGTGCAGCTCGATGTGGACCACAACCCGGAGACGACGATGGCGTACGGGGTCCTGTCGACGCCGACGCTGATGGTGTTCCGCGACGGGGAGCCGGTGTGGCAGAGCGTGGGCGCCCGGGCGAAGCGGCGGCTGCTCGCGGACCTGGAGGGTGCGGGGGTGCTTTAGCCCTGGGGGCGGCCTGCCCTCGTGGTCGGGTCGGTCGTGGCCGGTCCCGTTCGTAAGAAAAGCCCCGGACGAATTGACGTCCGGGGCTTTTCTCTGCGTATATTGGATTCTTTCGCGAAGCCCTGCCCATTTGTATGCATCGCTGCATGTGGGGGCAGCGCGGGAATCTGTATAAGAGCACTGTAACT
This sequence comes from Streptomyces sp. NPDC040610, assembly GCF_055594065.1. NCBI lineage: Bacteria > Bacillati > Actinomycetota > Actinomycetes > Kitasatosporales > Streptomycetaceae > Streptomyces > Streptomyces sp. NPDC040610. The sequence continues at coordinate 1,192,496 of NZ_JBVIXA010000001.1, forward strand.
GGCGAGGGGCTGAATTGTCAAGCGAGGAATTGCGGGAAGAGCAGCAATTCGTCTCCGGGCTGTACGCGCGCCTCGACGCGCTGCGCGAGGAGGCCGAGTCCGCCGTACAGGCGTCATTGGCGCAGGTGGGCAACGGGTCACAGGCACGTCTTGAGCGCGATGTCATGGTCGCAGAGCAGTCCGGTCTGCTCGCCGCCTTCGACGCGGGCGAGAACGGTCTCTGCTTCGGGCGCCTTGAATTCAGGGACGGCCGTGACCATCACATCGGGCGCATCGGAATCCGCGCGTCCGACATCGAGCGCACGCCTTTGGTCATCGACTGGCGGGCGGAGGTGGCGCGGCCCTTCTATCTCGCCACCGGACACACTCCGATGGGCCTGCGGCGACGCCGGCACATCACCAGCGAGGGCCGCCGGGTCACGGCCCTGCACGACGAGATCCTGGACCTCACCGACACCACCCGCACCGGGCACGAGGCCGCCGACGCCGACGAGGTGCTGCTCGCCGCGCTCGACTCCGCGCGCACCGGCCGCATGCACGACATCGTGCAGACCATCCAGGCCGAGCAGGACCGCGTGATCCGCGCCCCGCACCAGGGGGTGCTCGTCGTCGAGGGCGGTCCCGGCACCGGCAAGACGGTCGTGGCGCTGCACCGGGCGGCGTTCCTCCTGTACGCGCACCGGGAGCTGCTCGCCAAGCGGGCCGTCCTGGTCGTCGGGCCCAACCCGGCGTTCCTCGGCTACATCGGCGAGGTGCTGCCCGCGCTCGGCGAGACGGGGGTGCTGCTCGCGACGCTCGGCGAGCTGTTCCCCGGGGTGACCGCGACCGGCACCGACTCGCCCGCCGCCGCCGAGGTCAAGGGCCGGGTGGAGATGGCCGACGTGCTCGCGCGGGCGCTGCGGGACCGGCAGCGACTGCCGGAGCCCGGGGCGCCGTTGGTCATCGAGCACGACGACGGCGAGCTGATCCTGGACTGGGAGATCGCCTACGAGGCGCGGGACGCGGCGCGCGCGGCGGACCTGCCGCACAACCTCGCCCGGCCCACGTTCGCCTTCCACGTCATCGACGCGCTCACCCGGCAGCTGGCCGAGCGCATCGGCCACGACCCGTACGGCGGGCCGAACTTCCTCGGGCCCGACGACATCGCCCAGCTCGGCAAGGCCGTCGCCGTCAGCGCCGAGGTGCACGCCGCCGTCGAGGAGCTGTGGCCCACGCTGACGCCGCAGCGGTTCGTCGCCGAGTTCCTCGCCGAGCCCGTGCACCTGTCCGACGAGGACGCCGCCGCGGTCCGGCGGGCGCCGGGCGCCGACTGGACGTCCGCCGACGTACCGCTCCTCGACGAGGCCGCGGAGCTCCTCGGCGTCGACGACAGTGCCGAGCGGGCCCGCGCGGAGGCCGAGTGGCAGCGTGAGGTCGCGTACGCGCAGGGGGTGCTCGACGTGTCGTACGCCTCCCGCACCTACGAGTTCGAGGACAAGGAGGAGACCGACCCCGAGGGTGCCGAGGTGCTGCTCGCGCACGACATCATGGACGCCGAGCGGATGGCCGAGCGCCAGGAGGAGGCCGACCACCGCAGCGCGGCCGAGCGGGCCGCCGCCGACCGGACCTGGGCGTTCGGGCACATCATCGTCGACGAGGCGCAGGAGCTTTCCGCGATGGCCTGGCGGCTGCTCATGCGGCGCAGTCCGACGCGGTCGATGACGCTCGTCGGGGATCCGGCGCAGACCGCCGAGGCCGGGGGTGTCGGCTCCTGGCGGGAGATCCTCGCGCCGTACGTCGAGGACCGCTGGGAGTACGCGCGCCTCGGCGTCAACTACCGTACGCCCGCCGAGATCATGGACGTCGCGGCGGAGGTGCCGCGGGCCGCGGGGGTGGTCGGGTTCGAGCCGCCGTCGTCGGTGCGGAGCACTGGCGTGCGGCCTTGGGCTCGGCGGGTCGACGATCTCGCCTCGGGGGTCGCCGACGCGGTCGCCGAGGAGGCCTCGGGGGTGGGGCGGCTCGCCGTCATCGCTCCGCGCGAGCTGCACGGTGCCCTTGCGGGCAAGCTGCCGGACGTGCCCGCGCCCGGGGGCGAGGTCGATCTGACGCGGGGCGTCGTGCTCATCGATCCGCGGCAGGCCAAGGGGCTCGAATTCGACACGGTGTTGGTTGTCGAGCCTGCTCTGTACGGGACCAGTGATCTGTACGTCGCCCTGACCCGGGCCACGCAGCGGCTCGGGATCCTTTCGTCGGGGGAGCTGCCCGAGTCCTTGGCGCCGCTGCTCTAGTCCCGCCGCTACCGCGGCGGGTTTCTCCCACCCGCCCACCCGTTGCTGTCGGACCAGTCGCACCCCTGGGGGAGTGGGGGGTTGCGGTCGTTCGGCGGGTTGTGGTGGGTGGGTGGGGTGTTGCGGTCGGGTCGGCGGGTTGTGGTGGGTGGGTGGGGTGTTGCGGTCGGGTCGGCGGGTTGTGGTGGGTGGGTCAGCGGCAGAGGGACTCTTCGACGATCTTGTCCACGTGCGACAGGGCTGTCTTGTCCCTCGGCTGGGTCGTCACCGCCACGTTCGCCGCGCGGCCGTTCTCCGTTGCGCCGCCTCGGGTCTCGTAGCCGGGGAAGCTGCCGCCGTGGCCCCAGTAGACCTCGCCGGGGCGGCAGGGGAGGGGCTTGCTGACCAGGCCGAGGCCGTAGCGGGCGCCGGGGCCGAAGGTCTCGTCGGCGCCCTTGACGGTGGTGCGCATCTGGTCGAGCTGGGGCTTCTTGAGGAGGTGGCCGGTGAGGAGCTTGGTGTAGAAGCGGTTGAGGTCGGAGTTGGTGGAGACGAGCTGGCCGGCCGACCAGGTCCAGGACGGGTCCATCTCCGTGACGTCCTGCAGGGGCGCGCCCGGCTTCTCCTGGATGTAGCCCTGGGGGTGGGCCTCGCGGATGGTCGCGTCGCGGGGGGCGGGGAAGTAGGTGTGGCGCAGCCCGGCGCGCTTGATGACGCGGCGGTCCAGCTCCTCGGCGTACGAGTGGTGGGTGACCTTCTCGATGATCATGCCCGCGAGGACGTAATTGGTGTTGCTGTACTGCCACTTGTCGCCGGGCGCGAAGTTCGCCTTGTGCCGCAGGGCGATGTCGACGAGGTCCTTGGGCTCGTAGTGCTTGAGGGGGATGTCGTACTCGGTGTAGTTGGGCAGGCCGCTGGTCTGCTGGAGGAGGTGGCGGACCTTGATGGCGTGGCCGTCGATGCCGTCGCCGCGCAGGAGGCCGGGCAGGTGCTTCTCGACCGGGTCGTCGAGGCGGAGCCGCCCCTCGGCCACCAGTTGCAGGACGACCACGGCGGTGAACGCCTTGGTGTTGCTGCCGACCCGCACCTGGCCGTCCCGGGGCACCTGCGCGCCGGTGGCCAGGTCGGCGACCCCCGCGGTGTAGGTGCGGGTGCGGCCCGTCGGGTCCTGGACGCTCGCCAGCGCGGCGGGCATGCCGTCGTCGCGCACCAGCTTGTCCAGGCCCTGCTGCACGGAGTCCGGCCGGGTCGCGGCCGTCGCCACGGACGGCGCGAGCGCGCCGAGGGTGAGGGCGCCGACGGCCACCGCGGCCGCCGCCGTCACGACGCGGCGCCGACCGCCCCGCTGCCGCCGGGGCGTGTGGACGGTCTGCCTGTGCTGCTCACGCATGTGCCAACTCCTGGGAAGGTGCGAAACCGGCGGTGATCGCCGCCGTGATCAGCTTTTCCCGGTGTGGCACCTCCGGGCGATACGGCCACCCCGCCGCCTTCAGGTGGGGCTAGCCCCATGTCGCCGGACGGCGCCTTCGGCAGAGGATGGTGCCACCGGGATGCCCCGGTCGGCTCGTATGGCGCCAGTGCGCCGAAGCCGTGCCACGTCGCTGACCTGCATATTCGTGACACCAGTCAGAGTATGGCGCCATTGATGACATTCGTGGTGCCACAAGTGGCTCGTCATGGCGCCATTGGTGTGCCATGATGGCGTCATGAGTAGCGCACCCCTCGGCCGCACGGTCGGGGGGCGCGCGTTTCGCGGAGTGAGTCGAAGGGGTCGGATCATGGAGACAGCGCAGAGCCAGGAGCAGACGGCACCCGGCGCCTTCACCGCCTTCGCCCGCTTCGTGCTCTGCGGCGGCGGGGTGGGGGTCGCCTCCAGCTTCGCCGTGGCGGCCCTCGCCTCCTGGATCCCCTGGGTCCTGGCCAACGCCCTGATCACCGTGGTCTCCACGCTCCTCGCCACCGAGCTGCACGCCCGCTTCACCTTCGGCGCGGGCGGGCGCGCGACCTGGCGTCAGCACACCCAGTCGGCCGGGTCCGCGGCGGCCGCGTACGTGGTGACCAGCGTGGCGATGCTCGTCCTGCAGCAGCTGGTGGCAGCGCCCGGCGCGGTCGTCGAGCAGGCCGTCTATCTGTCCGCCTCCGCGCTCGCCGGTGTCGCGCGGTTCGTGGTGCTGCGCCTCGTCGTCTTCGCCCGGACCCGCACGCAGGCCCCGGCCGCCCCGCGCCCCGCCCTTCCGGTGCCCGCGACCGTGGCCCGCGCCTCGGCCCCGGCCGACCCCGCGGCGCTCTGCTGCGCGGCCTGACGCACCGCCCCCGGTCGGCAACCCCGGCCGGGGGCGGGCCCGGTCCTAGGCCGGGCGGAGCCAGATCGTCGCGAGCGGCGGCAGCGTCAGGCGCAGGGACGTGGGGTGGCCGTGGGACGGGGACGCGTCCGGCTTGAGGGTGTGGGGGTTGAGGGTGTCGCTGCCGCCGTAACGGGCGGCATCGGTGTTGAGGACCTCCTGCCAGGCCGCGTACTCCTCCGGCACGCCCAGGCGGTAGTCCTGCCGGACCACCGGCGAGAAGTGGGACACCGCGAGCAGCGGCGAGCCCTGCGCGTCCTGGCGGAGGAACGCGAACACGTTGTCCTCGGCGGCGTCCCCGTCGACCCACGCGAAACCGCCCGGGTCGGTGTCCCGCTGCCAGAGCGCGGGCACCGCGCGGTAGCGGGCGTTCAGGTCGCGCACCAGATCGCGCACGCCCCGGTGGTCGGCCTCCGCGCCGTACGCCGGGTCGAGCAGCCACCAGTCGGGCCCGTGCCTCTCCGACCACTCCGCGCCCTGCGCGAACTCCTGCCCCATGAAGAGGAGTTGCTTGCCGGGGTGGGCCCACATGAAGCCCAGGTAGGCACGGTGGCTGGCGCGCTGCTGCCACCAGTCGCCCGGCATCTTCGACACCAGCGCCCGCTTGCCGTGCACCACCTCGTCGTGCGAGATCGGCAGGACGTAGTTCTCGCTGTAGGCGTACACCATCGAGAACGTCATCTCGTGGTGGTGGTGCTTGCGGTGCACCGGGTCCTTGGCCATGTAGCCGAGCGAGTCGTGCATCCAGCCCATGTTCCACTTCAGGCCGAAGCCGAGCCCGCCGAAGCCGCCGGGTCCGGTGTGGTGCGTGGCCCGGGTCACGCCGTCCCAGGCCGTGGACTCCTCGGCGATGGTGACGACGCCGGGGCAGCGCCGGTAGACGGTCGCGTTCATCTCCTGGAGGAACGCCACCGCGTCCAGGTTCTCCCGGCCGCCGTGCTCGTTCGGCGACCACTCGCCGTGCTCGCGCGAGTAGTCGAGGTAGAGCATCGAGGCGACCGCGTCCACGCGCAGCCCGTCGATGTGGAACTCCTCGCACCAGTACGTCGCGTTGGCGACGAGGAAGTTGCGCACCTCCTTGCGCCCGTAGTCGAACTCCAGGGTGCCCCAGTCGGGGTGCGCCGCCCGCGCCGGATCCTCGTGCTCGTACAGCGGCCGCCCGTCGAACTCGGCGAGCGCCCAGTCGTCGCGCGGGAAGTGCGCGGGCACCCAGTCCATGAGCACGCCGATCCCGGCCCGGTGCAGCGCGTCGACGAGATGCTTGAAGTCGTCGGGCGGGCCGAGGCGGGCGGTCGGCGCGTAGAAGCCGGTGACCTGGTAGCCCCAGGAGCCGCCGAAGGGGTGCTCGGCGACCGGCATCAGCTCCACGTGCGTGAAGCCCAGGTCGGCCACATAGGCGGGGAGCTGGTCGGCGAGCTGGCGGTAGGTGAGGCCGGGGCGCCAGGACGGCAGGTGCACCTCGTACACCGAGAACGGCGCCTCGTGCACGGGGGTCTCGCCGCGCCGCCGCAGCCACTCCTCGTCCCGCCACACATGGGTCGACTCGTGAATGACGGAGGAGTTCGCGGGCGGCGCCTCCGTGCGGCGCGCCAGCGGGTCCGCGCGGAACGTCATGCCGCCGTCCGGCCGCGTGATCTGGAACTTGTACAGCTCACCCGCGCCGAGCCCCGGCACGAACAGCTCCCACACCCCGCTGCCGCCGAGCGACCGCATCGGGAAGCCGACGCCGTCCCAGAAGTTGAAGTCCCCCACGACCCGCACACCCCGGGCGTTCGGCGCCCACACCGTGAAGCGGGTCCCGCGCACCCCCTGGTGCGTCATCGGCCGCGCCCCGAGCGCGTCCCACAGCCGCTCGTGCCGCCCCTCGCCCAGCAGATGCAGATCGAACTCGCCGAGCGCGGGCAGGAACCCGTACGCGTCCGGGACCTCCAGCTCCGTCTCGTCGTACGTCACCCGCAGCCGATACGCGTCCGGCACGGCACGCAGCGGCACCACGGCCGAGAAGAACCCGTCCCCGTCGTCGGCCAGTTCGGCCCGCAGCTCCCCGGCGACGACGGTCACGGCACGGGCGTACGGCCGCAGCGCGCGGAACGCCACGCCGTCGCCGGTGAGGTGGGCGCCGAGGACGGAATGCGGGTCGTGGTGGGTCCCGTCGAGCAGCCGGGCGCGGTCGGCTTCGGGGACACAAGAAAGGGGGGCAACGGGGGCGAGGGGGGCCAGGGGAGAGAGGGACGAGAGGGGGGCGACGGGGGAGGTGGGAGTGACAGGGGCGTCGGGGGAGGCGGTCGCCTTGGCCGTCGCCGTCGTCCGGGGCGTCTCGGCGGCGGGCGACGAGGCCCTGCCGCTCTTCGCGGGCACGGCGGCCTTGGCCGTTTTCGCCGTCCTCTTGGCTGCCTTCTCGGCGGTCTTCTTCGTGGCCTTCGTGGTCTTCGCGGCCTTGGCGACCGTCTTGTCGGCGGCCTTCTTCGCGGCGGTCTTGGCGACCTTCTTGGCCGCCTTCGCCGTACCGGACGACTCCGCCGTCCTCGACGACGCGCCCGTACTCGCTGACTTGGCCGCCTTCGGCGCCCTCGTCGGCCGCGCCGGATCCGGCTGCGGGGAAGTGCTGTCGGGCTCGCGTTCGGGCTGGTCCGACGGGGTGCGGGAGGTGGGGCGGCGGGTCACGGGAGCGGCCTCCTGTCAGCGGGCGGGGGATGCGCGGCGGAGCGGGGCGGCGGGGTGGAGGGGCGGCGGAGTAGAGGGTGGCGGGGTGGCGGGGCGGTCAGAGGGCGGCGTCGGTGCCGGGGTCGGCGGCTCCCTCCCGCGTCGACGACCCCGCGGCGAGCCGGTCGAGGGCGGCCAGCGGCACGGGCAGCCAGTCCGGGCGGTGCCGGGCCTCGTACACGGCCTCGTACACGGCCTTGTCCGTCTCGTGGGCGCGAAGCAGCACCGGGGAGGTGCGGGGGTCGCGGCCGGAGACGTCGGCGTAGCCGGAGCAGTACGCCGCGCGGCAGGTGTCGGCCCACTCCGGGGACCAGGGGCGGTAGACGCGGGCGGCGTAGTCGAAGGAGCGGAGCATGCCCGCCACGTCGCGGGCGGCCGGCTGCGGCAGGCGGCGTTCGGCGAGCGGGCGCGCGGGCTCGCCCTCGAAGTCGATGAGGGACCAGGCGCCGGACGGTGCGCGCAGGCACTGGCCCAGGTGCAGATCGCCGTGGACGCGCTGGGCCGTGAGGTCGGCGCCGCCCTCCCCGAAGTCACCGCCGAGGTCGGCGAGCGCGTCGTAGGCGGTGCGCAGCGCGGGCGCGTACGGGCGCAGCGCGGGGACGGCCTGCGCCGCCGCGTCCAGGCGCTCCGCCATGCCCCGCGCGAGCAGCTCGACCTGCGCGCGGCCGAGCGTCACCGTGGGCAGCGCCGCGGCGAGGGCGGCGTGCACCTCGGCGGTGGCGCGGCCGAGCGCGCGGGCCTCGGCGCTGAAGTCGGCACCCTTGGCGAGGACTTGGAGGGCCAGCTCCCAGCCGTCCGTCGCCCCGGCCACATACGGCTGGAGGACACCGAGGACCAGCGGCTCGTCGGCGCCGTCGGCCGTCATCCACGCGGCGGGCGGCGGCACCCTGCGGCAGCCCTGCGCGGCGAGGGCGAGCGGCAGCTCCAGGTCGGGGTTGACGCCGGGCACCACCCGCCGGAACAGCTTCAGGATGAACGTATCTCCGTACACGAGCGAGGAGTTGGACTGCTCCACGCCGAGCGCGCGGGGCACGAGGCCGGGCGGTATGTCGACGCCGTGCGTGTTCCCGGCGGAGGGCGCGTCCGGGGAGTCGGGGGCGCCGCCGTCCCCCCGCGCCCGCAGGAACCGCAGCACGCCGAGCCGCCCCGGCAGCCGCAGCCGCTCCAGGAGCAGCGCGGCCAGGCGCGGGTCGTGCAGCGCCTCGTACACCGTGCGCCCCGCCAGCGCGCCGCCGGTCACATGGCCGATCAGCGCGGGCGCGAGCCGGGGCGGGAGTTCACTGCGGACGCCGAGCAGCAACTGATAGCAGTCGGCGGGCAGTTCGTGGTCGGCCGCCGGGGCGGCTCCCGGCAGTGACTGGCGTACGCGGACGAGCAGATGCAGCAGTCCCTGCTCGGCACCGGGCGGAAGCAGTTCCGTCGCCGCCACCAGATCGAAGCCCGCGACCGGGCGGCCCTTGCCCGCGAACCACCGCTGGCGCGGCAGCCAGCCGCGCAGCAGCGGATCGAGGGACGCGAGGAGCGCGCCGGGGTCGGCACTGGGGCGGGTGGCGGCTTCCGACATGATGTCCCGTCCTTTCCGCGGCGCGGACAAGTCAGGTACCGAGGGAGGTGCCGAGCAGGGGAGGTGCCGTGTGCGGGAGGTGCCGTGCTGTGTACGAGTGCCCGGTGCGGAGTGGGTCACGCCGGGAGAGGCCGACTCACGCCGCCCGTGACGGCGACCTTACGCCGAGTCGTCGCGCAGCCGGAACCAGTAGAACCCGTGCCCCGCGAGTGTCAGCAGGTACGGCAGTTCACCGATGGCCGGAAAGCGCACTCCGCCGATGAGTTCGACGGGGTGGCGGCCGTTGAAGGCCTGCAGGTCGAGTTCGGTGGGCTGGGCGAAGCGGGAGAAGTTGTGCACGCACAGGACCAGGTCGTCGCCGTCCTCGCCGGTGGAGGGTGCCTCGCGCAGGAAGGCGAGCACCGCCGGGTTGGACGAGGGCAGTTCGGTGTACGAGCCGAGGCCGAACGCCGGGTTCTGCTTGCGGATCTCGATCATGCGGCGGGTCCAGTGGAGCAGCGACGACGGCGAGGACATGGCGGCCTCGACGTTGGTGACCTGGTAGCCGTAGACCGGATCCATGATCGTGGGCAGGTAGAGGCGGCCCGGGTCGCAGGAGGAGAAGCCCGCGTTGCGGTCGGGCGTCCACTGCATGGGGGTGCGCACCGCGTCCCGGTCGCCGAGCCAGATGTTGTCGCCCATGCCGATCTCGTCGCCGTAGTACAGGATCGGCGATCCCGGCAGCGACAGGAGCAGGGCGGTGAACAGCTCGATCTGGTTGCGGTCGTTGTCGAGGAGCGGGGCCAGGCGGCGGCGGATGCCGATGTTGGCGCGCATGCGCGGGTCCTTGGCGTACTCCGCGTACATGTAGTCGCGTTCCTCGTCGGTGACCATCTCCAGGGTCAGCTCGTCGTGGTTGCGCAGGAAGATGCCCCACTGGCAGCCGGACGGGATGGCCGGGGTCTTGGCGAGGATCTCCGACACCGGGTAGCGGGACTCGCGCCGCACCGCCATGAAGATCCGCGGCATCACAGGGAAGTGGAACGCCATGTGGCACTCGTCGCCGCCGTGCGCGAAGTCGCCGAAGTAGTCGACGACGTCCTCGGGCCACTGGTTGGCCTCGGCGAGCAGCACCGTGTCGGGGTAGTGCGCGTCGATCTCCGCGCGGACCCGCTTGAGCAGGTGGTGGGTGCGCGGCAGGTTCTCGCAGTTGGTGCCCTCCTCCGCGTACAGATAGGGCACGGCGTCCAGGCGGAAGCCGTCGATGCCGAGGTCGAGCCAGAACCGCAGGGCCGAGATGATCTCCTCCTGGACGGCCGGGTTCTCGAAGTTGAGGTCCGGCTGGTGGGAGAAGAAGCGGTGCCAGTAGTACTGCTTGCGGACCGGGTCGAAGGTCCAGTTGGAGGCCTCGGTGTCGACGAAGATGATGCGGGCGTCCTGGTACTGCTTGTCGTCGTCCGCCCAGACGTAGTAGTCGCCGTAGGGTCCTTCGGGGTCGTTGCGGGAGGCCTGGAACCACGGGTGCTGGTCGCTGGTGTGGTTCATCACGAAGTCGATGATCACGCGCATGCCGCGCTGGTGCGCGCAGTCCACGAACTCCACGAAGTCCGCGAGGTCGCCGAACTCGGGAAGGACCGCCGTGTAGTCGGACACGTCGTAACCGCCGTCGCGCAGCGGTGACTTGAAGAACGGCGGCAGCCAGAGGCAGTCCACGCCCAGCCACTGGAGGTAGTCCAGCTTGGCGGTGAGGCCCTTGAGGTCCCCGATGCCGTCGCCGTTGCTGTCCTGGAAGGAGCGGACCAGGACCTCGTAGAAGACGGCGCGTTTGAACCAGTCGGGGTCGCGGTCCTTGGTGGGTGTGTCCTCGAAGGTGTCCTGGACGGGCTCGTTGAAGATCATGTTGTGGGTGACCCTCCGATCAGCGGTGAGGACGGTCGCAGGACGAGCACGTGCGCGGGGGCCCGGCCCGGGTCGAGGCGCACGTAGTTGGTCCTGCCCCAGTGGTAGGTCTCGCCGGTGAGCTCGTCGCGCACCGGCACGGACTCGTGCCATTGGAGCCCGAGCTGTGGCATGTTCAACGAGACGGTGGCTTCCTGGGTGTGGTGGGGGTCGAGGTTGACGACCACCAGAACCGTGTTCGAACCGCCGGTGTCCGCGGCCGACTTGGAGTACGCGATCACCGAGTCGTTGTCGGTGTCGTGGAAGTGCAGGTCACGGAGGGTGGCGAGGGCCGGGTTGGCGCGCCTGACCCGGTTCAGGGTGCTGATCAGGGGCGCGATCGTGGTGCCCGCGCGCTCGGCGGCAGCCCAGTCGCGCGGGCGCAGTTGGTACTTCTCCGAGTCAAGGTACTCCTCGCTGCCGGGGCGCGCCGGGGTGTTCTCGCACAGCTCGAAGCCGCTGTACACGCCCCACGTCGGTGAGAGCGTCGCGGCGAGCACCGCGCGGGCCGCGAACGCGGGCCGCCCGCCCTCCTGGAGGTAGGCGTGCAGGATGTCCGGGGTGTTCACGAAGAAGTTGGGCCGCAGATAGTGCGCGGTCTCGCCCGCCAACTCCCGTAGATACTCGGTGAGTTCCTGTTTCGTGTTGCGCCAGGTGAAGTACGTGTACGACTGGTGGAAGCCGATCGCCGCGAGGGTGCGCAGCATCGCGGGGCGGGTGAAGGCCTCCGCGAGGAACAGCACGTCGGGGTCGGTGCGGTGGATCTCGGCGAGCACCTCCTCCCAGAACACGACGGGTTTGGTGTGCGGGTTGTCGACGCGGAACACCCGCACGCCGTGGCCCATCCAGAACCGCAGCAGCCGGACCGTCTCGGCCACCAGGCCCGGCAGGTCGCGGTCGAAGGCCAGCGGGTAGATGTCCTGGTACTTCTTCGGGGGGTTCTCCGCGTACGCGATGGTGCCGTCGGCCCGGTGGGCGAACCAGTCGGGGTGCTTGTCCACCCAGGGGTGGTCCGGCGAGCACTGGAGCGCGAAGTCCAGGGCCACCTCCAGGCCGAGCCGCGCCGCCTCGGCCACGAACGCGTCGAAGTCGTCCAGGGTGCCGAGGTCCGGGTGGACGGCGTCGTGGCCGCCCTCCGGGGAGCCGATGGCCCAGGGCACGCCGACGTCGTGGGGGCCGGCCGACAGGGAGTTGTTCGGGCCCTTGCGGAAGGTGCTGCCGATGGGGTGGATCGGCGGCAGGTACACGATGTCGAAGCCCATGTCCGCGACGGCGGGCAGCCGCCCGGCCGCCGTGCGGAAGGTGCCGCTGACGGGCGGGGCGCCCTCGCGCACCACGGCGCCCTCCGAGCGCGGGAAGAACTCGTACCACGCCCCGAAGAGCGCCCGCTCGCGGTCCACCCGCAGGGGGAACTCCGCGCTGGAGGCGAGGGGTTCGCGCAGCGGATGGCGGGCCAGGACGGCGTCCACCTCGGGGGTGAGGGCGGCGGCGAGCCTCACGGCGGGCTGCCGGGTGCGGTCGCGCAGGGCCTCGGCGGCGGCGCGGAGAATCTCGGCGGGGGCGGTCGTGGCGGCCGGGGGCGCGGGCACCTCCGCGGCGGCCCGTTCGTACAGCCGGGCGCCCTCCTCCAGGACCAGTTCGGTGTCGATGCCCGCCGGTATCTTGATCGCCGCGTGCCGCCGCCAGGTCGTCACCGGGTCGCCCCACGCCTCCACGGCGAAGGTCCACTCGCCCTCCCGGTCGGGGGTGACCCGCGCGCCCCACCGGTCGGTGCCCGGCGCCAGCTCCCGCATCGGGGTCCAGGGGCCGGGGCGCCCCGAGGGATCCCGCAGCACGACGTTGCCGCCCACCGCGTCGTGCCCTTCGCGGAAGAGGGTGGCGGTGACCTGGAACGTCTCGCCGACGACGGCTTTGGCGGGGGCGCGGCCGCCGTGCACGACCGGTGCCACGTCCAGGACGGGGACCCGTCCGGTACGGGGTCGGACGGTGAACTCCCTGGAGGCCTTACGGGGTTGAGGCATGACCGCTCCTGTTCCGCGTGCGAGTGGGCGGAGATGAGTCGTGGAGGGGTTCCGCGGCGCACCCGCACCGGGCCCGTGAGGGCGTGTGCGTGTGCGTACCGGAGGAGCCTTCCCACGCTCCTCGGGTGGGCAATCCGGCGCTTTGTTAACTACTCGCGCGTAACGGCACGCACAAGACCAGCCGCTCCCCGAGCATGGTCCGAAAGGGACGAAAACCGGCCCCGCCCGGGTGGGCGGAGCCGGTCCCCGTGTTGGCGCGCCATCGGCGCGGCCCCTGCGAAATGGCCGATTACAGGCCGCTCACCTGCAACAACCTGTTCGGCGACCCGGCCCCGGGGCCGGAAACGCGGCCCTTGACGGAGCGCGCGACAAGCGCCTTGGCGACATCCGCGGGCCGTGCCGAGGGATGGCTGGAGAGATACAGCGCGGCCGCGCCCGCGACGTGCGGCGCCGCCATCGACGTACCCGACGAGACCGCGGACGCGGTGTTGTTCCTGTTCGACGCGGACCGGATCGCCACGCCCGGCGCGAACAGGTCAAGGCCCGCGCCCCGGTTGGAGAACGCGGCGCGGGCGTCGAGGCGGTCGGTGGCGCCGACCGTCACGGCCTGCTTGACGCGGGCCGGTGAGGACTGGCTCACGGGCTTGTTCTCGTTGCCCGCCGCGACCGTGTACGTCACGCCCGACGCTATGGACGCGCGGACGGCCGCGTCGAGCTGGGCGTTGGGCGGGCCGCCGAGGCTGAGATTGGCGACCGCGGGCTTCCGCGCGTGCCGGGTCACCCAGTCGATGCCCGCGAGGACCTGGCCGAGGGTGCCGGTGCCCTCGTCGTCGAGCACCCGCACGGCCACGACCTTCGCCTTCTTCGCGACGCCGTACTTGGTGCCCGCGACCGTCGCGGCCACATGCGTGCCGTGGCCGTTGCCGTCCTGCGCTACTCCGTCGTTCTGCACGAAGTCCCGCCCGGAGCGGGCCCGTCCGCCGAAGTCCCGGTGCGAGGTGCGCACGCCGGTGTCGATGACGTACACCGTGACGCCCGCGCCCGCCCGCCGCGGCGCGGTGTACGACTTGTCGAGCGGCAGCCGCTTCTGGTCGATGCGGTCCAGGCCCCAGGACGGCGGGTTCTGCTGGCGTGCGCCCGTGCGCACGCGGGTGTCCGGGACGACGGACGCGACCGCCGGGTCGGCGGCGAGGCGGGCCGCCTGCGCCGCGTCCGCCCGCACGGCGAAGCCGTTGAGCGCCGCGCTGTACGTGCGGTCGATGCTCGCCCCGTACCGCTCGGTGAGGTCGCGGCCCGCGTCGGACGCGGCGCTCGTGCCGGGCGCGAGCGTCACGACGTACCCGGACCGGGCCGCCCCCGGGCCGGTGGGTGTGTCGGGTCCCGCGGGTGCGCCGTGCGCGGTGGTCGGGACGATCGAGAGCGCGGCCGCCGTGACGGCCGCCGCCAGAACTCCCTGGATCCGTAGGTGTCTTGCCCGTGGTTCAGCCATGACTGGATTCCCTCCCCTGGGTCCGACGGCAGGTCCCGCCGGGGTGCGCGCGCGTCCGCGGGCACGGTGTTCGGCGGCGCCGACCCCCGCAGCGTCTCGTGCGGGGAGAAGTGCGACAAGGCCGCACCAGCGGGTGGAACGGGTGCTATCGGCACGAAGCATGATCAAAGCGCCGTACACCCAAGCTCAGACTTGGTGTCATACGAGCAAATCCGAGGATTGACTTGGGGTTTGGGGGTTCGGGAAGATCACATCAGGGCCCTGGGCGGCAACCCGTCCCGAATCCCCGCCGCGGTCCGGACTCCGGCGGGGGAGCGGGCGGGTGCCGACCCGACCCGGACCCACCACGCGGCCGCGTTGACAGCACGCGGAAACGCCGTCTGTAATGGGCGGGTGCCGCGTGGCACCGGCCGAAGAGCAGTGGGCGGGCCGGTGACCGGGCGAGCACCCGCACCAAGGGACATGACCTTGCGTACACCTCACTTCACCTCGCCGCGCACCGGCACGACGTCCTCGACGTGACCGTGCCCGCGCGCCGGGCCCTCCGAGCCTGAGCGCGCCCGCGTACCCCCCTTTTTCTTTCTTCTTTCCCGCTTCCTTCCCTGCTGCCTTTTCGCGGTCCGCGTGCCGCGCACACACCTGTCTGGAGCACCCCTTCCGCATGTCCACGCCCACCCTCGCCGACAAGCTCCTCGAAGTGCACGACTGGCTGCGCGAGCAGCTGGTCGAGCTGCGCGCCGAGGCCGCCGCGCACTTCGCCGAGCGCGCCGCCCACCAGGGTCCGGGGCAGCCGCCCGCGCCCGGCCTCGGGCTGCAGATCCGGCAGCGCTGCCTGGAGTTCTGCGACGCGCTGACCTTCCACCACACCAGCGAGGACGACCACGTCTTCCCCGGCGTCGCCGCGTACCACCCGCACCTGCTGCCCGCCCTGGAGCGGCTGAGCGCGGAGCACCGCGCCATCGCCCGGCTCAAGGAGAGCCTCGTCGGGCTGCTCGCCGACCTCGCCGCGGCCGACCCCGCGGAGTTCCTCGGGGAGTTCGACCGGCTCGCGGCGGACCTGACGGAACATCTGGAGTACGAGGAGACCTGGCTGGTTCCCGTCCTCGCCGAGGTACCGTTCCCGCCGGTAGGGACCGCACCTGAGGAAGGAACAACAGTGACCACTGAACAAAGCGTCGTGCGCGTCAAGGACTTCGACCACCTCGTCCTGAACGTCGGGGACGTCGAGCGCGCCCTGGACTTCTACTGCGGCACCCTCGGCCTCGAACCGGTCCGGGTCGAGGAGTGGCGCGCCGGGAAGGTGCCGTTCCCCTCGGCGCGGGTCAGCCCGGTGACCATCATCGACCTGGTCTCGGGCGAGCGCGGCGAGTCCAACGTCGACCACATCTGCCTGGTCGTGGAGCCGCTGGACTGGCAGGAGGTCATCGACTCCGGCAGGCTCACCGTCCTGGAGGGCCCGGTCGGCAGATTCGGCGCCAGAGGCGGCGCCGAGTCGATCTACGTGCGGGATCCGGACGGGAACTCCGTGGAGCTGCGCTGGTATCCGCAGGACCGGTGACCGCGGGCCCTCACAGGACCCGGCCCGAGACGATCGGCCCCTTGCCCGACTCGGCGAACACCGCGCCGCCGAGGAAGAGGGGCGTGTACAGCGTCTTGGGCTCCGGGCCCGTGGCGGAGTAGGGGATGGACCAGGTGGTGACCCGCGACGCGTCGCCGCTGAGCGGAACACCGCGGACGTCGTGCGAATTCACGACGAACACCCGGTCCCCGGACAGCGCGAGAGCCGTGGCGTCGCCGCCCGCGGGCAGGTCCCACAGCCTCTTCCCCGACCGCCAGGCGTAACCCGCCAGGCGGTTGGGGGTCCGGGCGCCGGGGGAGTGGGCGATGACCAGGACATCGGCGGTGCCCACCACCGGCGGGGCGAGCGGCTTGCCCGCCCCGATGGTCCGGCGCACGGCGAGGGTGTCCCCGTCGAGGACCCGCGCCCCGTCCTCCGTCCGGGACCAGCAGACCACCGCGTCGCCGTGGCCGAGGAGGCTGTCGCACCGCGGCTTCGCGACGCGGGCGGTCCGGTCGCCGTCCTTGGCGGACAGCGCGACCACGCCGCCGTTCTCCAGGGCGGTGTACAGCACACCGCCCCGGACGAGCGGGGTGCCCTGGGGCTTGCCCTTGATCGTGGTCCGCCAGAGCTCGTCGCCCGTCGCGGCGTTCCTCGCGCGCACGGTGGTGGTGTACGGGTCGGGGGCGCCGTCGAGGTTGAACTCTGCGGTGTACACCACCCCTCGCGTGTACGTCATCGAGATCAGCCCCGCGTACCGGGGCGCCTTGTGCCGCCAGACCACCTCGCCCCGCTTCACGCCGAGCGCGCTGACGCCCCGTTCGCTCGGGACATAGACCCGCTCGGCGTCGGCCTCGGGAGGAACCTCCTGGAAGCCGCTCGGCGCGGCGGAGAACCCGGGCGTCGACCAACGGTCGGCGCCCGTGGCCGCGTTGAGGGCCCGCGCGGCGCCGCGCCCGTCCCGGCACACGAGCGTGTCCCCGGCCAGGACGCAGCCCTTGCCCATGCCGTCCATGCCGCCGGACCGCTCGCGGGACCAGAACCGCCAGCCGTCCGGACGCTCGGCACGCCCGGCCGCCGACGGGCCGAACTCGCCGGAGTGGTCCTCGTTCCCGTACGCGGTGACCACACGGTCGGCCGTGACCCGCGGAGCGCTCGGCGCCTTCTTCGACGGTTCGCCGCCCGGACGGTCCCGCAGCGCGTCCGGCAGCGTCACGGCGGCCACCGCGAGCCCGGCCGTGGTGAGCGCCGCGGCCAGGACCCACAGCCGACGGCGGCCGCGCCGGGGCGTGGCGGCGGGGGGCGGCGGGACCGGCCGTGGCGCCGGAGCCGCGCCGAGCGTCGGGGACGGCTCGGCCCGCAGCCGGGGCCCGGAGCTGCCCGCCGAGGTCGCGGCGTCGGCGAACCCGCCCTGGTCGTGGGCGCGTTCGCGGTCCGCCACGGCTTCCCGGTACTCGGCGAAGAGCGACAGGACTTCGGCGGGCCAGGGGAAGGGGGAGGGGCTGGAGGCCGGGCCCGGGGACGCGCCGCCCCCGGGTTCGGACAGGGTCGTGGCGAGGGCGGCCGGGGTGGGGCGCCCCTCCGGGGTGGGGTGCAGGCAGGCGGCGAGGGTGTCGCGCAGCTCGGGCGGTACGTCGGACAGGTCGGCGTCGCCCCGCACGATGCGGAAGATGACGGCGGCCGCCTCCGGGTCGTCGAAGGGCCCGTGGCCGGTCGCCGCGTGGCACAGGACCGCGCCGAGCGAGAACACGTCCGACGCGGGCACGACCGCGTGCGAGCCCTCGATCTGCTCCGGGGCGAGGAAGCCCGGCGTGCCCACCAGGGCGCCCGTCATGGTCAGGGCCGTCGCCTCGAAGGCCTGGGCGATGCCGAAGTCGATCAGGCGCGGCCCCTCCGGCGCGAGCAGCACGTTGGCCGGCTTCAGGTCCCGGTGCAGGACCCGCGCCCCGTGCACGGCGGTGAGCGCGCGGGCGAGCGCGGCACCCAGCGCGCGCACCGCGGGGACGGGCAGCGGACCGCACCGCTCGACCACGTCGGCCAGGGACGGGCCCGCTATGTACTCCGTGGCGAGCCAGGGGCGTTCGGCGTCCGCGTCGGCGTCCACCAGGGCGGCGGTGAACGGGCCCGTGACGGCCCGGGCCGCGGCGATCTCCCGCCGGAACCGCGCCCGGAACGCGTCGTCGAGGTCCAGGTCCTGCCGCACCACCTTCACCGCGACCAGCGCGGCCGCGCCCTGCCCGTCCCGGCGCGCCAGGAACACCTCGCCCATGCCGCCCGCGCCGATCCTGGCGAGCAGGGTGTGCGGGCCGATGCGGCGGGGGGCGCCCGGGGGGAGGGGAGCGAGCATGGGACTCCTCGGGTCGGGTCAGGGGCGGGGCGGTTCGGGGTGGTGCGGGGCGGATCAGGGGCGGTGCGGGGGCAGTTCGGGGCAGTCCGGGGCAGAGGGACTGGCCCCGCCGGGACGTGGCTTGCCAGGAGGGCGGGCTGCCTGGTGGGAGACGACCCGCCAGGGATTCGGCCCGCCAGGCAGTCGGCGCGCTAGGGAATGGCCACCGACGAGATCCTGCCCTCGTCGTAGACGATGTGCGCCACGCCCCCGAGGGCCAGGACGGTCGGCGGGCGCAGCGTCTCGGAGATGACCGTGGCGGCCGCGTTCGGCGGCGGCTCGGGGCGGTCGCCGGGCGCACCCGGCACCGGAAGGCGGGTGGCCTTGCCGCCGCCGGGCCCGAGGGGGAGCGTGTACAGCGCCGAGGTGCCGGCGTAGACGACGCGGTCGCCGAGGATGAGCGGCGCCGAGGGCGGGACGTTGCCCTTCGGTGTCCGCTCGGAGTACAGGGACTTGCCCGTGCGCAGGTCGTGCACGAGGACCCGGCCCGCGCGGCTGTCCTTGACCACCGCCACGGCGTTGTTCACGGCGGTCACGGCGGGCGCCGGGCCGCTGCCGCCGGACGACGGGTACGGCAGGGGGCCGTCCATCCTCTTGAGGGTGCGTGGCGTCAGCCGCAGCATCAGCGGGCGCGCCGCCGAGTTGCCGCCCTCGTCGTAGGCGGCGCACAGCACCGCCTTCTCGGTCGCGAGGACCGCGCCGCAGGAGTCCGAGGACCGGCCGACGAGGTCACCGGTCCGGGCGTCGTACGCGGCCAGGCCCTCTTTCTGGTCGGCGTAGACGACTCCGTCGCGCAGGGCCCGTATCCCGTAGAGGTTGAGGTCCACCTTGGCGCGCGGGGCCTCGCCGAGTTGCTTCTCCCAGAGGGGGCGGCCGGTGGCGGCGTCGTACGCGTACAGGGACGGCGCCGGGTCGTCCTCCTGGACGAACGGCACCTGCGCGACGACGAGGACGACGTCGTCGTCGAGGAACGGCGCCCGGCTGAACACGCGCCGCTCGTCCGGGGGTTCGGCCTTCCAGAGGACCTTGCCCGTCGTGGAGTCGCGCAGTTGCAGGACGCCGTCGCGGGCGATGGCCGCCCTGCCGCCCCTGACGGCCGGTTCGAGGCGGTCGCCGGGCATGAAGAAGGATCCGCTCGGCCCGTAGTACGCCTCGTCCATGCCGCCCTCCGGGTCGACCTTCCCGGACGTCCACAGCCGCTTGCCGTCGCTCGTGCGCACGGCCTCGTACGTGCCGTTCGTGAGCAGGCACACGAGGGCGCGGGTGTCGGCGGAGCAGCCCATCGGAGCGTGGCCGAGCTTGCCGCGCCAGGCCTTCCAGCCCTTGGGGCGCTGGGTCGCGATCTGCGGCACGGACCCCGACGCGTCCGCCGTGCCGCCCCCGCCCACCTCGGCCCGCGCGATCAGCTTCCTGATGGCCGCGGGGTCCTTCGGGCCGGGCTCGACCCAGCCGCGCTCCGCGCTGTTCCCCGGGCCCTTGGTGCCACCGCCACCGCCATCACCACCGCCCTCGCCCGCGTCCGACGTCCCGGGACCCCACACCGCGAGCGCGCCGCCGATCGTCGCCGCCACCACGCCGACGGCGACGATGCCGAGCACGGCACGGCGGCGCCGGGAGCGTGCGGGACCTGCGGCGCCCCCCGGCACGGGCGGCGGGGAGCCGCTCATCGTCGGCAACTGGTGCGCGCCACCGGGGGCGCCTGGACCGCGCCCGGCCCCGGCCCCCGCCGACTCCGCCCCGGCCCCCGCCTGCCCCGGCGCCGTCGCGGGCCCGTCCTGGGCCGTCGCCGGATGCCCGGCCCCGGCCGCCGCCTCCGGCCACACCGGCACCGGCAGCAACGGCCGCCCCGAGGCGCACAGTTGCTCCACGTCCCGGCGCGCCTCGGCTATCTGGGCGCGCACGGGCTCGGGCCACTGGGGGGCGTCCGCCGCCTCCCGGAGGGCGGCGAACCGCTCGACGAGGTCGGCCGGCGCGGGCCGCTCGTCCGGGTCGCGCACGAGGCAGGCCGCGAGCACCGACCGCAGCTCGTCGGGCATCCCGCCGAGGTCGGTCTCGGCCTGCGAGACCCGGTACAGGACGGCCGCCACGGGGCCGTCGCCGAAAGGATCGCGCCCGGTCACCGCGTAGGTGAGCACGGACGCGAGGCAGAAGACGTCGGACGCCGCCACCACGTGTCTGCCGCCCGCCACGTGCTCGGGCGACATGAATCCCGGCGTGCCCACGAGGAGCCCCGTCGACGTCATGGTGGACGCCGCCTGCACCCGGGCCACGCCGAAGTCGATCATCTTGGGCCCGTCGAGGGCGAGCAGGACGTTCGCGGGCTTGAGGTCGCGGTGCAGCGCCCCCGCCCCGTGCACTCCGGCGAGGGCCCGCGCCAGGCCCTCGCCGAGGGAGGCGACGGCACCCGCGGGCAGCGGTCCGTGGCGGCGCACGGCCTCGGCGAGGGTGGGGCCGACGACGTACTCCGTGGCCAGCCAGGGCTGTTCGCCGTCGGTGTCACTGCCGACCAGGCGCGCCACGTACGGGTTGGTGATCGAGGCGGCGACCTCGGCCTCCCGCCGGAAGCGGCGCTGGAACACCGCGTCCGTCGCGAGTTCGTTGCGGATGGCCTTGACGGCGACCAGGTCCCCGGGCCCGTACCCGGACAGTTCGAGCGGCCGCGCGAGGAACACCTCGCCCATGCCGCCCGCGCCGAGCCGCGCCAGCGTCTCGTACGGACCGATCCGGCGTGGTGACGCGTCCCGAAGCTGGCCGATCATCCCCCGTACCCCCTGTGACCGCGTGAACTCTCGTGACCGGGGGTCACGTTATCCCTACGGCAGCCCCGGTGGCGCGGCAGGTCCACGTCAATGTGGGGCGCCTCGGGTGCGCCCCGTGCGCCGTGGTTGCCGAGGCCCCGCGCCGCTACCTTCGATACGCCGACAACGTCACGTACGCCTTTCCGACAGAGGTGCCCCGTGAAAGCCATCCGTCGATTCACCGTACGTCCCGTCCTGCCCGCCCCGCTCGGCCCGCTCGCCGAGCTCGCCCGCAATCTGCGCTGGTCCTGGCACCCAGCGACCCGCGAACTGTTCCGCGACGCCGAGCCTGCCCTGTGGGAGGCCATGGGCCGCGACCCCGTGCGGCTGCTCGGCTCGGTGCCGACCGCGCGGCTCACCGCGCTCGCCACCGACGACGACTATCTGCGGCGCCTCGGCGAGGCCGCGGATGACCTGCGCGAGTACGTCACCGGAGAGCGCTGGTACCAGGAGCGGCAGCGCGAGCCGGGCGGCGAACTGCCCGGCGCCATCGCCTACTTCTCGCCCGAGTTCGGCGTCACCGCCGCCCTGCCGCAGTACTCCGGCGGGCTCGGCATCCTCGCCGGTGACCATTTGAAGGCCGCCAGCGACCTCGGTGTCCCGCTGATCGGCGTCGGACTGCTCTACCGGCACGGCTACTTCCGCCAGTCCCTGACCCGCGACGGCTGGCAGCAGGAGCACTACCCCGTCCTCGACCCCAACGAGCTGCCCCTCACCCTGCTCCGCGAGACCGACGGCACCCCGGCCCAGGTGCGGCTCGCCCTGCCCGGCGGCCGGTCCCTGCGCGGACACGTCTGGCAGGCGCAGGTCGGCCGCGTACCGCTGCTCCTGCTCGACTCCGACGTCGAGGAGAACGACCCGGCCGCCCGCGAGGTGACCGACCGGCTCTACGGCGGCGGCAGCGAACACCGCCTCCTCCAGGAGATGCTGCTCGGCATCGGCGGCGTGCGGGCCGTGCGCGCCTACTGCCGGCTCACCGGGCACGCCGAACCTGAGGTCTTCCACACCAACGAGGGCCACGCCGGGTTCCTGGGCCTGGAACGCATCCACGAACGCGTCGCCGACGGGCTCGACTTCGACGCCGCCCTGGAGTCCGTGCGCGGGGGCACCGTCTTCACCACCCACACCCCCGTGCCCGCGGGCATCGACCGCTTCGACCGCGAACTGGTCGCCCACCACTTCGGCCCCGCCGCCGAACTGCCCCGCATCGACGTCGAGCTGATCCTGCGCCTCGGCATGGAGACCTACCCCGGCGGCGAGCCCAACCTCTTCAACATGGCCGTCATGGGCCTGCGCCTCGGCCGCTGCGCCAACGGCGTCTCCACCCTGCACGGCAAGGTCAGCCGGGAGATGTTCCAGGGCCTGTGGCCCGGCTTCGACGCCGAGGAGGTGCCCATCACCTCCGTCACCAACGGCGTGCACGCCCCGACCTGGGTGGCCCCCGAGGTGATCCGGCTCGGCGCCCGCCAGATCGGCCAACGGCGCACCGACCAGGCCCTGTCCGTCGGCGGCTCCGAACGCTGGGACGCCGTAGCCGACATCCAGGACGGCGACATCTGGCTGCTGCGCCGCGAACTGCGCGCCCAGCTCGTCGACGAGGTCCGGCGGCGGCTGCACCTCTCCTGGCGCCAGCGCGGCGCCGCCACCGCCGAGCTGGGCTGGATCGACGAGGTCCTCGACCCCGACGTCCTCACCATCGGCTTCGCCCGCCGCGTCCCCTCGTACAAACGCCTGACCCTGATGCTGCGCGACCGCGACCGGCTCATGGACCTGCTCACCCACCCCGAGCGGCCCGTGCAGATCGTCGTCGCGGGCAAGGCGCACCCCGCCGACGACGGCGGCAAGCGGCTCATCCAGGACCTGGTGCGCTTCACCGACGACCCGCGCGTGCGCCACCGGATCGTCTTCCTGCCGGACTACGGCATGGCGATGGCCCAGAAGCTGTACGCGGGCTGCGACGTCTGGCTCAACAACCCGCTGCGCCCCCTGGAGGCCTGCGGCACCTCCGGCATGAAGGCCGCCCTCAACGGCTGCCTCAACCTGTCCGTCCTGGACGGCTGGTGGGACGAGTGGTTCGAGCCCGACTTCGGCTGGGCCATCCCCACCGCCGACGGCGCCGCCACCGACGACCACCGCCGCGACGAGCTGGAGGCCGCCGCGCTCTACGACCTCCTGGAGCGCCGCATCACCCCCCGCTTCTACGAGCACGGCCCCGGCGGTCTGCCCGACCGCTGGATCGAGATGGTCCGCAGGACCCTGACCCGGCTCGGCCCGAAGGTGCTCGCGGGGCGCATGGTGCGCGAGTACGTGGAGCGCCTGTACGTCCCCGCCGCCCGCGCCCACCGCATGCTCGCGCCGGACGCCGCCACCTCCCTCGCCGCCTGGAAGTCCCGGATCCGCGCGGCCTGGCCCCGCGTCGCCGTCGACCACGTGGAGGCCTCCGCGATCGGCGCCACCGCCGAACTCGGGGCCACCCTCGCCCTGCGCGTCCGCGTCCAGCTCGGCGACCTCACCCCGGACGACGTCGAGGTGCAGGCCATCGCGGGCCGCGTCGACCCCGAGGACCACATCGCCGACGCCACACCGGTGCCCCTGAAACCCGCGAGCGGCCCCGACCCGGAGGGCCGCCTCCTGTACGAGGGCCCCCTGGCCCTGGACCGCACGGGCCCGTTCGGCTACACGGTCCGGGTCCTCCCCGCCCACCACCTGCTGGCCGACGGCGCGGAGTTGGGCTTGGTGGCGATGCCTTCGGAGGGGTCGGGGGAGGGGGCAGGCGTCCTCATGCGGTGATAGGGGGGCGCGGGGAACTGCGCGCCCAGCCACGGCGGACCCGCAGGTTCACACAACGTGGTGCGGGCGGCACCCGGGGGTTCGGTACCCCCGGGTGCCGCCCGGCTCTACAGGCCCAGGGGCCCGGCTACTTGACGTTCACGCCCGTCCACGCGGCCTCGACGGCCTTCTGCTCCGCGGAGTCCGCCCCGTAAAGGTCGGCGGCGGCCTTCACCGTGTCCTTGCGGGCCTGCGCGTAGTCCGTCGTGGTGGTGAAGTACGCCGTGAGCGCCTTGAACCAGATCTTCTCGGCCTTCTCGCGCCCGATGCCCTCGACCTTGGAGCCGTCCTTGGTCGGGCTGTCGTACTTGACGCCGTTGATCTCCTTCGCGCCGCTGCCCTCGCTCAGCAGGTAGAAGAAGTGGTTGGCGATGCCGGACGAGTAGTGCACGTCGACGTTGCCGGCGTTCTCGTCCCAGTAGTCGAGCGACGAGCCGTCCTTGGAGGGCTTGTCCATGTAGCGCAGCGGGGTGCCGTCGCCGTTGATGTCGATCTTCTCGCCGACCATGTAGTCGCCCTTGTCCTGGGCGTTGTCGGCCTTGAACTCGACGGCGGCGGCGAAGATGTCGCTGGTCGCCTCGTTGAGGCCGCCGGACTCGCCGCTGTACTCCATGTTGCCGGTGGCCGAGGTGACGCCGTGGGTCATCTCGTGCGCGGCCACGTCGATGGACGTGAGCGGCTTGGCGTTGCCCTCGCCGTCGCCGTACGTCATGCAGAAGCAGGAGTCCTGCCAGAAGGCGTTGACGTAGTTGTTGCCGTAGTGCACGCGGGACGTGGCGCCCTTGCCGTCGCCCTTGATGCCGCTGCGGCCGTGCACGTCCTTGTAGTAGTCCCAGGTGAGACCCGCGCCGTAGGCGGCGTCGACGGCCGCGGTCTGGGTGTCGGCCGGCTTGCCGGTGCCCCAGGTGTCGTCCGCGTCGGTGTACAGCTTGCCGCCGCTGGAGCCGTGGTTCAGGTCGAGCGTCTTGTGGCCGCCGCGCCCGCCGTCGGTCAGCTCGAAGCCGCTGCCCGCCTTGGTGGAGCCCACCTCGACGTCGCCGCTGTACTGGCTGTGGCCCTTGCCGTTCTCGACGGCCTGGTACTGGAACAGCTTCTTGCCGGTGGCCGCGTCCGTGATGACGTGCAGCTCGCTCGGCGTGCCGTCCTTCTGCGTGCCGGTGACGACCGTCTCGAAGGCCAGGACCGGCTTGCCCTCGGCCGCCCAGACGACCTTGCGCGGCGCGTTCGCGTCCGCCTTCTTCGTCTCGCCGGTCTTCGCAGCCGTCGACTCGGCGGCCTTCGCGACCGCCTTCGGCGCGAGCTTCGCGCTGGTCGACCTGACCTTCACGGAGGCCTTCGTGGCCTTGCTGACGCCCTTGACCGCGCCGCTCTTGGCGGTGTGCACGACCAGGTCGCCGCCGAGGACGGGCAGGCCGTCGTAGGTGCGCTCGTAGCGGGTGTGCGTCGTGCCGTCGCGGTCCTTGACCACGTCGCGGACGACGAGCTTCTCCTTGGCGCCGAGGCCGATCTTCTCGGCGGTGGCCGCCGTCTTCGTCTCGGCGTCCTGGATCAGGCCGGTGCGGACGGAGGCGGAGAGCCGCATGGGGGAGGCGGCGGAGGCCTCGGCGGCGTTGCCGCTGACGTCCTGCTGTGCGGAGGCGCCGGTGGTCAGCCCGGCGGTGAGCAGCGCTCCGGCGGCGACTGCGGTGGCGATGACCAGGGTGGAACGCTTCCTCGATATGTGGGGGGTCACGCAAGCTCCTTGTGTGGGGGAGCCCGGGTGGCATGGGGGACCACCCGGGCCGATAAGTGCTGTGCGGGATGTAACTGGTGTGCCGTGCGGGGGAAGCGTGCCATTTGGGCCAGGTACATGTCAGGACCTTGATTGAATGTTGGCCAAAAGAAGTTCGTTGGCCGATGGTCAAGGTCCGTAATGCGAACAGCGGATGAAGAGAGTTGCCGTCCCGGGCAGTTGGCGGAAATCGGGCTGTCCGGGACGGCATCGCCTCATGGAGCCGTGGCTACGGCGCCGTGATTACGGCCGGGTCCCGACGTTGACCGCGGCCCACGCGTTGGCGACCGCCTTGTACTCGGCGCTTGCCGTGCCGCCGTACAGCTCGCTCGCGGCCGCGAGGGTGCCGGTGCGCGCCGCCGCGTAGTTGGTGGTCGTGTTGAACTTCGTGGTGAGTGCCCTGAACCAGATCTTGGCGGCCTTGTCGATACCAATTCCGGTCACGGGCTTGTTGTCGTACGTCGGCGAGTCGTAGGAGACGCCGTTCACGACCTTCTTCCCGCTGCCCTCGCTGAGCAGGTAGAAGAAGTGGTTGGCGATGCCCGAGGAGTAGTGCACGTCGACGTTGCCCGCGCTGCTGCTCCAGTTGTCGAGCGAACGGCCGTCCTTGGAGGGCTTGTCCATGTAGCGCAGCGGCGTGCCGTTGCCCCGGATGTCTATCTTCTCGCCGACCAGGTAGTCGCCCACGTCGCTCGGGTTCTTGGCGTTGAACTCGACGGCGGCGGCGAAGATGTCGCTGGTCGCCTCGTTCAGACCGCCGGGCTCGCGGCTGTACTGCATGTTGCCCGTCGCGGCCGTGACACCGTGGGTCATCTCGTGCGCGGCCACGTCGATCGACGTCAGCGGCTTGGCGTTGCCCGAGCCGTCGCCGTACGTCATGCAGAAGCAGGAGTCCTGCCAGAACGCGTTCACGTAGTTGTTGCCGTAGTGCACGCGCGAGGTCGCGCCGCGGCCGTCGTTCCTGATGCCGTTGCGGCCGTGCACGTTCTTGTAGTAGTCCCACGTCAGCGCCGCGCCGTAGTGGGCGTCCGCGCCGGCCGTCTCCGTGTTGGAGGCCTGGCCGTTGCCCCAGACGTCGTCCGGGCCCGTGAACAGCGTGCCGGAGCCGGACGTGCCGCGGTTCAGGTTGCGCGTCTGGTGGTTGCCGCGCGCCGTGTCGGTCAGCGTGTACTGCGTGCCCGACTTCTGCGTGGTGAGCTGCACCTGGCCGCTGTACTGCGTGTTGCCGGTGCCCTTGTGCACGCCCTGCCACTGGCGGAGCTTCTTGCCCGTGGCCGCGTCCGTGACGACGTGCAGTTCGTTCGGCGTGCCGTCCTTCTGCAGCCCGCCGATCACCGTCTCGTACGCCAGGACGGGGGCGCCGTCGGCCAGCCACACGACCTTGCGCGGCGCCTGCGCCGCCTTGGTCTTCGTGGACTTCTGCGACTTGGCCACGCCGAGCGCCTGCTTCTCGGCCGCGGCCGGCTTCACCTCGGCCCCGGTGTCGGTTCCGGCGAGGCGGGCCTTGGAGGCGCGGTTGACGTCCGTCACCTTGCCGCTCTTGTCGGTGGCGACCACCATGTCGCCGCCGAGGACGGGCAGTCCGGCGTAGGTCCGCTCGTAGCGGGTGTGCGTCGTGCCGTCGCGGTCCTTGATGACATCACGGACGACGAGCTTCTCCTTGGCGCCGAGGCCGAGGGTGTCGGCGGTCGCCGCCTTCGCCGAGTCGGCGTCGCGGAGCAGTTCCGCGCGCTGGGACGGGGAGAGCTTCGCGGGCAGGGCGCCGGTGTCGACCTTGGTGCCCGAGGCCGGGTTGTCGGCTGACGCGGTGCCCGCCTGCACGGCCATGCCGAGGAGGGCGGCGACGGCCGTGAAGGTGCCGATGGCGGTGGCCCGCCTGCGAGCGGAACGTCTGCGGGGTGTGGGGGAGTTGCTCAACACGGACTCCTTCTGCGCGGCCGCTGGTGGAGCGGCCAGGGGGCGACCGGACGGCGGGTGACCGTCCGGGGCGGAGCAGGCAGTACGTGGTGCGGTGAGCTGTCGTGCGGTGCGCACGGTGCAGTGCGGTGCGCGGGAGTCGCTCACGCGTGAGTGCGCGTGCGACTGGTGAGGGGAAGAGTGCCATTCGAGACAGGGACATGTCAGGTCGGTGAACGTACTTTGGCTGGATTCCGTTCGGTGCCCGAATTTTTGAGTCCGGTATGCGGTTTCTCGCGGGGGCGCGGTGGGGGGCGCGGTGGGGGCTCTGTGGGGGTTGCGGTCCTTCGCCCTCGCTTCGGTTCGTGGGGCGGGGCCGTGCCGGTATGTCCGTGCTCGCGTGTGCCTCATCGCCAACGTTTTTGCTGTACGCCCATCGTGGTGGGCCGAGCTGCGCGCGGACATACCGGCACGTCCCCTCCGGTTCGTTTGCGGGGATCGGTCCGGTGGGGTTCCCCTTTCGGCTTTCGGTTCGGTGGGGGGTGCGGTCAATGCCAGCTGCCCCCCCGCTGTGGGCAGCTGGGCCGCCAGGGGCGGCACGGGTGGGCATAGCCCTGGCCGGCGGTGCCTCTGATGTGGGGGGTGCGGACCCAGGTCGGGGTGTGGTTACGGGTGGGGGGTCCCGGTTGTGCGTTTGGTGTGGGCCGAGTGGGGGGTTGGCCACGGCTCGGGTGGCAGGGCTTCGTGGTGGAGGCCGGTCAGCGTGGCGCGGACGACACGCTCCGCCTGGCGCTCCGCGGCCTCCGGGCCGTCGACGGCGATGAGGCCGTCGGCGAGCAGGACGGCGAGCCCATGGACGGCCGTCCAGACGACGAAGTCGGCTCCGGGCCGCGCCGAGGCCGTCAAGTGGCCGGATTCCACCAGAAGGTCGAGCTCGGCGTCGAGGACCTGGTGGGGGTGCGGGGCGGGGTGGTCGCCCCCGTACGCCTGCCCCTGCCCGGCCGGCGAGGCCCCCGCCCCGAAGGCCAGCCGCGCCACCGCCGGATCCTCCAGCGCCGCGCGCACATAGGCCTGCCCGACGGCCACGAGCCTCCGGTGCGGGTCGGCCCCGCCGGGAACGTCGGCAGCCCGGCCCATGCGCTCCCCGAACTGCCCGAGCACCCGCTGCGACAGCGCCCCGACCAGCGCGTCGCGGGACGCGAAGTGGTGGTACGCGGCGCTGGCGCTGACCCCGACCCGGGCGGACGCCTCCCGCAGCGACCAGCCGTCGACGCCACGTTCGCGGACCAGCGCCTCGGCCGCGTCCAGGAGCGCGCCGCGCAGGTCTCCGTGGTGATAGCGCCCTCGCCCCGTACCGCTTCCCGTGCCCTTTCCCATGCGCCGGATCTTAACAGCGCTCAGATTGGTGTTACGGTGCCCGTGCAATCTGAACGCTGCTTAGATTGGAGGGGTCATGGGCACGCAGGGACCGGTGGAGGGCTCGATGCGGGGGCCGGTGGGAGGGGTGCCGGACGGGGTGCCGGAGGGGGCGGGGGAAGGGTCGTTGCCGGGTGCGTCGGAGAACGCGCGCACCGCGGCCGCGGAATCCGCCCCCGACCTGACCGCCGTACCCCCGCCCCTCGTGCGCGGCGAGCCCGTCGAAGTGGCCGACGGCGTCCACGTGATCCCCGACGGGCGCGTGGAGCTGGTCCCGAACGTGGGCATCGTCGTGGGCGCCGACGCCGCGCTGGTCGTCGACACCGGCATCGGCCCGCGCAACGGCGCCTACGTCCTGGAGCGCGCCCGAGAGCTCGCGGGCGGCCGGAAGCTCTATCTCACCGTCACCCACTTCCATCCCGAACACGGCTTCGGGGCCCAGGCGTTCAAGGGCGTCGCCACCATCGTCTACAACCAGGGCCAGCGCGCCGAACTGCGCCGCAAGGGCGCCGCGTACCTCGACATGTTCAAGGGTCTGAGCGATGCCGTGGCGGCCGAGCTTCAGGGCGTCACACTGGTCGACCCCGACGTCGTCTACGAGGGCCGCGCCGAGCTCGACCTCGGCGGCCGCGTCGCCGAGCTACGGACGGTCGGCCCGGCGCACACGGCGTCCGACCAGATCGTCCTCGTCGACGGCCGGGTGCTGTTCGGCGGCGACCTCCTGGAGACCCGGATCTTCCCGATCGCCCCGTACTTCCCGCCGTACGACACCGACATCGACGGCGACCGCTGGATCGCCGTCCTCGACGAACTCCTCGCCCTCGACCCGGAGATCGTCGTCCCCGGCCACGGCGAGGTGACCGACGCGTCCCTGATCCGCGACGTCCGCGACTACCTGGAGTACGTCCGCGCCGAGACGCACCGGCTGCGGACCGGGGGCGCCTCCGCCGACGAGACGGCCGCCGCCGTCGACAAGGCCGCCCGCGCCCGCTGGACCACCTGGGAGCGGCCGGAGTGGATCGGCCTCGCGGCCCGTGCGTTCTACGCGGCCGGGGGCACCGCCTGAGCACGTTCGGGTGTACGCCGACGCGCGGGCGTTGCGGGCGGCCGCCGGGTGCGGATGATGGGCCTCGTCGCGGTGCGGTCGCCGCGTACCCCGACGGACCGAGGTGAGCGGGAGATGCCCGACGTGCCCGAAGCGAACGCCGACGTGGACGTGGACGTGGACGTGGACGTGTTGATCGTGGGCGGTGGGCCCGTCGGGCTCACCGCCCGGGTGCTCCTGGAGCGCTGGGGCGTACGGACGTCCCTGGTCGAGAAGCGCACCGAGCTGTCGCCGTTTCCCCGCTCCCGGCTGGTCAATGTGCGCTCCATGGAGATCTACCGCGGCCTCGGCCTCGCCGCCCCGATCACCGACGCCGCGTTCCCGCCGGAGTACGGCCGCGTCCGCTTCCGCGACACCCTGTCCGGCCCCGACTTCGCCGGCGCGGCGATGGTGGGGGTGCGCGCGCCGGTACCGGAGAGCCCCGTGACCGGCGCGGTCACCTCGCAGGACCGCCTCGAACCCCTCCTCCTGCGCGCGGCGGACGCACCCGTGCGGTTCGGCGTCGAACTCGTCGGCCTCACCGAGGACGGCGAGGGCGTCACAGCCGTCCTCGTCGACCACCGGCGCGGCGAGGAGACCCGCGTACGGGCCCGCTACGTCCTCGCCGCCGACGGCGCCAACTCCACCGTCCGGCGGCACCTGGGCATCCCCACGACCGGCCCCGGCGAGCTGGCCCACGTCACCACCGTCGTCTTCGACGCCGACCTGAGCGCCCTGGCGGCCCGGCAGCCCGCCGGGGTCTACTTCACCGCGCACGGCACCTTCCTGCCGCTCTACCCCGAGGGCGGCTGGTCCTGGCTCGCCCCCACCCCCGAGGACACCGCGCGCGCCGACTGGCCCGCCCTCGTGTCGCACGCCATCGGCGCCGACATCGAGGCCGACGTGCTGCGCGTCCAGCACTGGACCATGAACGCCGCCGTCGCCGAACGCTTCCGCCACGGCCGGATCCTGCTGGCCGGTGACGCCGCGCACGCCCTCCCCATCATGGGCGGCCTGGGCATGAACGCGGGCCTCGCCGACGTCCACAACCTCTGCTGGAAGCTCGCGGGCGTCCTGCGCGGCTGGGCCGGACCGGGCCTGCTGGAGACGTACGAGACGGAACGGCTGCCCGTCGCCCATCGGACGCTCCGCCAGGCGGTGGCCAACACGAAGCTCGCGTTCGAGGTGCAGGAGCGGCGCCGCGCACAGCTCCGGTCCGCTGCCGTGGCGCAGGACCGGCTGGAACTCCCCTGGTCGGAGCGGTACTTCGCCCAGCTCGGGCTCGTGCTCGGGGTCAGTTATGAGTCCGGTGCCGTCCTTCCCGATGGCAGCGCTCCGCCGGAGCCGTCGTCGTACGGCAATGGCGGCAAGGGCGATGGGGGCGGCGAGGGCGGCGAGGGCACGGATTACCTTCCGTCGGCGGCGCCGGGCCGTCGCATGCCCCACCTCTGGCTCACCCCCGGGCGCTCCACGCTCGACGCCTGCGGCGAGTGGTTCACCGTGCTCACCCCCAAGCCCGCGCGCTGGGAGCCGGGGGCCGACGGGCCGTGGCCGCTGCGCTTCGAGCCGCTGCCGGGGGAGTACGCCGACGCCTGCGGCCTGGGCCCGGACGGAGCCCTGCTCGTCCGCCCCGACGGTCATGTCGCGGCGCGCTGGCCCGCAGGGCCCCCGGCCGACACCACCCTCCACCAGGCCCTCACCGCCGTGACGGGCTCGGCGCGCGCCTGACGCGGCCCGTCATGGACCGCCCGGCGGAGCCGCTAGGCCCCGCTTCCCACCACGCTGTCCCGCCACGCCCGGTGCAGCTCCGCGAACGGGCCCGTCCCCGTGATGAGTTCGGCGGGCGTGCCGTCCTCCACGATCCGGCCGTGCTCCATCACCAGGACCCGGTCGGCGATCTCCACCGTCGACAGGCGGTGGGCGATCACGACGGCCGTGCGGCCCCGCAGCACCGTGTCCATCGCCCGCTGCACGGCCCGCTCGCCGGGGATGTCCAGGGAGCTGGTGGCCTCGTCGAGGATGAGGACGGCGGGGTCGGCGAGCAGGGCGCGGGCGAACGCGACGAGTTGGCGCTGGCCCGCCGAGATGCGGCCGCCGCGCTTGCGTACGTCGGTGTCGTAGCCGTCGGGCAGGGACGTGATGAAGTCGTGGGCGCCGATGGCCTTCGCGGCGCGCTCGATGTCCTCGCGGGTGGCGTCCGGGCGGCCGATCGCGATGTTCTCCGCGACCGTGCCGGAGAACAGGAACGCCTCCTGCGTGACCATCACGACGCCACGCCGCAACTCGGCGTTGGCGAGGTCGCGCAGGTCGACGCCGTCCAGCAGGACGTGCCCGTCCGTCGGGTCGTAGAAGCGCGCGAGCAGCTTCGCCAGCGTCGACTTGCCCGCGCCCGTCGAGCCGACGACGGCCACGGTCTGCCCGGCGGGCAGCGTCAGGTCGAAGCGCGGCAGGATCTCACCGCCCGTGCGGTACGCGAAGCGCACGCCGTCGAACTCGACGGTGCGGCCGGGGTGCTCGGACGCGAGCGGCGGCAGCTGCTTCTCGGTGCCGGACTCCGGCTCCGGCACAGACGGCGTCTGCGCGAGCAGCCCCGCGATCTTCTCCAGCGAAGCCGCCGCCGACTGGTACGAGTTGAGGAACATCCCGAGCCGGTCGATCGGGTCGTACAGGCGCCGCAGATACAGCACCGCGGCGGCGAGCACGCCGAGCGCGAGCGTGTCCTGCGCGACGCGGTACGCGCCCCACAGCACGATGCCCGCGACGGCCGTGTTCGCGACGAGCCGCGAGCCCACCACGTACCGCGCCATCTCCAGGAGCGCGTCGCCGTTGGTCCGCTCGTGCCGGTGGTTGAGCGCCGCGAACTGCGCCTCGTTGGCCCGCTCGCGGCGGAACGCGCGCACCGGGCGGATGCCGTTCATCGTCTCCGTGAACTTCACGATGACGGCGGCGACGGCGGTCGAGCGGACGCGGAACACCTTGCCCGCGCGGCGCTGGTAGATCCGTATCAGCGCGTACAGGGGGACGAACGACAGGACGGCGACCGCGCCGAGCCCCAGGTCGAGCCAGAGCAGCATCGCCGAGATGGTGACGAACGAGAGCACCACCGTGAGGAGTTCCTGAAGCCCCTCGTTGAGCAGCTCCCGCAGCGACTCCACGTCCGTGGTGGCGCGGGATATCAGCCGCCCCGACGTGTACCGCTCGTGGAAGTCCACGCTGAGCGCCTGCCCGTGCCGGAAGATCCGGCCCCGCAGATCGAGCAGCACGTCCTGGTTGACGCGGGCGGACGCCACGATGAAGGCGTACTGGAACGCCCCCGCCGCCCCCGCGCACACCAGGTAGGCCACGCCGACCGCGATCAGCGGGCCGTGGTCGTCCGCGCGGAACGCGGGCACGGCACGGTCGATGGCGTACGCGACGAGCAGCGGCCCCGCCTGGATGACGGCCTGCTGGACGAGGAGCAGGACGGCGGCCAGCGTGACGCGGGCGCGGCGGGGCGCGAGCAGGGAGCGCAGCAGGGCGCCGGTCGCGCCCGGGGGAGCGGGGAGGGTGTCCTGGTCGAAGGCGTCGTCCAGGGCTTCCTGGGCGGCCTTGTCTGATGCGTCTGGTCTGTTCGGTCCGTCCGGGCGTTCGGCGGTCCTGTTCGGTCCGTCCGAGGGTCCGGCGGTCGTGTCGTCGGGCGTGACGGCTTTGTCGAAGGGTCCGGCGGGTGCGCCGGACCGCTCGTCGCCCGGCTGGGTCTTCTTGTCGCCGACCGTGCTCATTCGTCCGTCCCCCCAGACATCAGCCATGCGTACTCGGCGTTCTCCCGCAGCAGTTCCTGGTGCGTGCCCACGGCCGTGACGCGGCCGCCGGACAGCAGCGCGACCCGGTCCGCGAGCAGCACCGTCGACGGGCGGTGCGCCACCACCAGCGCCGTGGTGTCCTTCAGGACCCGTCGCAGCGCCGCCTCCACCAGCGCCTCCGTGTGGACGTCCAGCGCCGACAGCGGGTCGTCAAGGACGAGGAAGCGCGGCCTGCCCACCACCGCGCGGGCCAGCGCGAGCCGCTGCCGCTGCCCGCCGGACAGGCTCAGGCCCTGCTCGCCGACCTGGGTGTCCGCCCCCTTCGGCAGCCCGTGCACGAACTCGGCCTGCGCGACCGCGAGGGCCCGCCCCAACTCCTCGTCGCCCGCGCTCCCGTCGGCCCCCATGAGCACGTTCTCGCCCACGGACGCGGAGAACAGGGTGGGCTCCTCGAAGGCCATGGACACCAGCGTGCGCACGCGTTCGCGCGGCATCGCCGCGATGTCCTCGCCGTCGAGCGTGATGCGGCCGCCTGTCACCTCGTGCAGCCGGGGCACGAGGGCCGTCAGCGTGGTCTTGCCGCTGCCGGTGGCGCCGACGAGGGCCAGCGTCTCGCCGGTGCGGATGTGCAGGTCGATGCGGTCCAGGACGGGCGGGGCGTCGGTCGGGGCGTCGGGGTAGCGGAACTCTACGGATTCGAAGCGGATGCCGTCGGCGGGGGTGGTGTCGGTCGGAGTGTCGTCGGCCGGAGTGTCGTCGGCCGGAGTGTCGGCGGTGGGGGTGCGGGGCGCGGGGACGGCGACGACCGCTCCCGCCCTGCCCTTGCCCGTCGGCGAGTGGGAGTTGCCCGAGTCCGTCCCCGAGTCGCCCGAAGCCGTCCCCGCGTCCGACTCCGGCTCCGCGTCCATCACCTCGAAGTACCGCTCCGTGGCCGTCGCCGCCTCCTGGCTCATCGCGAGCAGGAAGCCGATCGACTCCACCGGCCAGCGCAGCGCGAGCGCCGTCGACAGGAACGCCACCAGCGTGCCCGTCGAGAGGTCGCCGTCGGCCACCTGGACCGAGCCGAGGACGAGCGCCGCCCCGATCGCCAGCTCCGGCAGCGTCATGATCACGGCGTAGATCGCGGCGAGGAGGCGGGCCTTGGCCAGCTCCGTGCCGCGCAGCGTGCCCGACAGCTCGCGGAACGCCCGGGCCTGACTGCGGTGCCGCCCGAAGCCCTTGATGATCCGGATGCCGAGCACACTCTCCTCGACGACCGTCGTCAGATCGCCCACCTGGTCCTGCGCGCGCCGCGCCACGGCGGCGTACCGCCCCTCGAAGTACGCGAGGAAGACCACCATCGGCACCACGGGGGCGAGCAGCACCAGGCCGAGCGTCCAGTCCTGGGCCAGCAGAATGGCCATGCCGACCGCGATCGTCGTGCCGTTGACCACCAGGAACGTCAGCGGGAACGCGAGGAACATGCGCACCAGCATCAGATCGGTCGTGCCGCGCGACAGCAACTGGCCGGACGCCCACCGGTCGTGGAAGGCGACGGGCACCCGCTGGAGGTGGCGGAACAGGTCCGCCCGCATCTCCGCCTCCACCCCCGCGAGCGGCCGCGCGACCAGCCAGCGCCGGAAGCCGAACAGCACGGCCTCCACGACCCCGAGCCCCAGCAGGAGCAGCGCCCCGAGCCAGACGCCCCCGGTGTCCCGGTCGGCCACCGGGCCGTCCACGATCCACTTCAGGACGAGCGGGAACAGCAGGCCCGTACAGGACGCCACGATGGCGACGAACGCCGCCGTGAACAGGCGTGTTCGTACGGGGCGCACATACGGCCACAGCCGTGTGAGCGTCCTGACGGCGGAGCGGCCGCCGGGGTCCTGGGCAGGTGCGCGTGTGGTGGACATCAGGAGCGAGCCTACGTTTCACCACTGACAGCGCCCACCGAGTTTTGGCCCGGTCCGGGTCGGCCGCTGGTCCTAGTCCGCGGGGCGGTGGCGCGCCGCCCCGGGGGTCGTAGGGGGCCATCAACCGATCGGTGGATGGCGGTCGCGGCGGGATGGCCGATGTGGGGCGGGGGCCGTGACGGCGAGGCTTGTCGCATGCCTCCTCCCATCATCGAAGTCAGGGACCTGCGCAAGGTCTACGGCGGCCGGGCCGTCGTAGACGGCGTCTCGTTCGCCGTCGAGCAGGGCGAGATCTTCGGCGTCCTCGGGCCCAACGGCGCGGGGAAGACGACCACCGTCGAATGCGTCGAGGGCCTGCGCGTGCCCGACGCGGGCACGGTGCGCGTCACCGGACTCGACCCGGTGGCGGACCACGCCCAGGTCACCCGCGTCCTCGGCGCACAGCTCCAGGAGAGCGAGCTGCAGCCGAAGCTCACGGTCCGCGAGGCCCTCGAGCTGTACGCCGCGTTCTACGCCCGCCCGGCCGACTGGCGCCCGCTCGCCGAGCGCCTCGGCCTCACCGACAAGCTCGACACCCGCTTCGCCAAGCTCTCCGGTGGCCAGAAGCAGCGCCTGTTCATCGCCCTCGCCCTGATCGGGAGCCCCCGCGTCGTCGTCCTCGACGAGCTGACCACCGGCCTCGACCCACGGGCCCGCCGGGACACCTGGCAGCTGATCGAGGAGGTGCGGGACAGCGGTGTCACGGTCCTGCTCGTCACCCACTTCATGGAGGAGGCCCAGCGGCTGTGCGACCGCATAGCGGTGATCGACCGGGGCCGGGTGGCCGCGCTCGACACCCCCGCGGGCCTCATCGGCCGCTCCGCCGGCTCCACGGTCATCTCCTTCACGCCGTCGGTGCCGCTGGCCCCCGCCGACCTGGCCGCGCTGCCCCGGCTCAGCTCCGCCACGGAGAAGGACGGCCGCCTCACCCTCAACGGCACCGACGCCACGGTCGACGCCCTCCTCACCCTCCTGGCCCGCCACCGCATCACGGCCCACCAACTCCGCGTCACCGACGCCACCTTGGACGACGCCTTCCTCGACCTGACGACCACCGAGACCGACGCGTCCACCCCGGCCGACGGCCACACGCCCACCCCGACCGACGCCCACACGCCCACACGCCCCGGACACCACGGAGCCCCGGCATGACCTCTCCCACCAGCCCCGTCGACTCGGCCGGCCCGGCCACCTCCGCCGCCACCAGCCCCGCCACCCCCGGGCCCGCCCCCGGCCCGCACGCCGCCCCGGCCCGCGCCCCCGGTGCCGCCCGAGCCGTCCTCAAGGCCGAAGTGCGGCTGTTCCGGCGGGAACCGGGCTCGCTCTTCTGGATCCTCGCCTTCCCCACGGTGCTCCTGGTGGTCCTCGGGTCCATCCCCTCCTTCCGGGAGGCACAGGACGACCTGGGCGGCATCCGCCTGGTCGACGCGTATGTCCCCGTGACCGTGCTGCTCTCCATGATCATGGCGGGGGTCCAGGCCATGCCGCCGGTCATCACGGGCTATCGCGAGCGCGGGATCCTGCGCCGGATGTCGGCCACCCCCGTGCGGCCCGCCGCGGTGCTCGGCGCGCAGATGGGACTGCACGGCGCCGCCGCGCTCGGCTCGGCGCTGCTCTCCCTGACGGTGGGCCGGGCCGTCTTCGACGTGCCGCTGCCCCGGCAGACAGTCGGGTACGCGGTCGCGCTGGTGCTCGCGACAGCCTCCGCGTTGGCCCTCGGCGCCCTGGTGTCGGCGCTCTCGCGCACCTCCAAGGCGGCGACGGCGGTCGGCTCGGCGGTGTTCTTCCCGATGATGTTCAGCGCGGGCGTCTGGCTGCCGGTGCGGGCGATGCCGGACACCCTCGCCCAGATAGTCGAGGCCCTGCCGTTCGGCGCGGCCGCGGAAGCGCTGAACCAGGCGGCGGCCGGGGACTGGCCGGGGCCGGTCCACCTCGGTGTCCTCGTGCTGTGGACGGCGGTGCTCACCGCGGCGGCGGGGCGATGGTTCCGCTGGGAGTGACCGGGGGCGCGGCGGATGCCGTCGGCCGGGTGGACGAGACTGGGCGCATGGCACGACCCGGCACGCCGAAGGGCCCCGACACCCCCGCCGACTCCGGCAGGCCCCCGGGTCGGGACACCCTCAGCACCCCATCCGCCCCCAGCGCCACGCCGGCCTCCGCTCCCACCCCCACGCCCACCTCGACCTCCAGCTCCACGCCGACCTCCGCCTCCACCCCGACCCCCACCGCCCTCGTAACCGAGCGCTGGGAGCTGTTCCACCGTTGGGGCCCCCTCGTCCTCCTCGCCTTCGGCACCCTGCTCTCCGCGGCCACCGCCGATGTCGTCGGCATGGGGTGGGACGCGTGGATCCTGGCGGCGGGGCTCGTCGCCGCCGCCGTGGCGCTCCAGGTCCGGTGGATCGGGGCCGCGCGCTCCCGGCCGGGGCCATCGCGCTTCGGGAGCGTGTACTACTTCCTGCGCTGGGCGCTGGCGTTCACGCTGTCGTGGCTGAACCCGTTCTTCGTGTTCTACGCCGTGACGGGGTACTTCGGGTCCGAGCGGCTGCTGAAGCACCGCCTGGTCCCGGTGGGCCTGTTCGCGACCGCCGTGACCATGGCGGGCGCGCAGGCGGGCGGGTTGCCGCCGCACGGGCGGGTCGGCTGGGTGGTGTTCGGCGCGATGCTCGGTGTGAACGTCGGGCTGCTCACGGTCTTCGCGCACCTCGCCAACAAGGAGGAGGAGCGCACCCGGTTCCACGAGCGGACCATCGACCAGCTCGAAGCGGCCAACGCCGCGCTCCAGCAGGCCCTGGACGAGAACGCCGCGCTGCACGCCCAACTCCTGCTCCAAGCGCGCGAAGCGGGCGTGGCCGACGAGCGCAGGCGCCTCGCCGCCGAGATCCACGACACCATCGCGCAAGGCCTCACCGGCATCATCGCCCAGCTCCAGGTCGTCGCGAACACCCCCGACCAGCAGCTCGCCCGCGCGCACCTGGACCGGGCCACCGGCCTGGCCCGGCACAGCCTCGGCGAGGCCCGCCGCTCCGTGCACAACCTCGCCCCGGTCGCCCTGGAGCACAACAGCCTGCCCAAGGCGCTCGGCAAGACGGTCACCGAGTGGGGCGACCGCACGGGCGTGCGCGCCGACTTCACGGTCACCGGCACCGACGGGCCGCTGCACGAGGAGATCGAGGCGACCCTGCTGCGCATCGTCGAGGAGGCCCTGTCGAACGCGGCCCGGCACGCGGCCGCGACCCGCGTCGGCGTCACCCTGTCGTACATGGCGGGGGAGGTCGCCCTCGACATCCGCGACGACGGCCGCGGCTTCGACCCGCTCGCCAGGACGGCCCGCACCAGCGCGGGCGGCTTCGGCCTCACCGGCATGCGGGCCCGCGCCGAGCGCATCGCGGGCACCCTCACCGTCGAGTCGGAGCCCGGCGGCGGAACGGCCGTGTCGGCGCGCGTACCGTTGGTGGGCGATGAACACTGACGTGATCACCCTCCTGGTCGTCGACGACCACCCGGTCGTGCGCGACGGGCTGCGCGGCATGTTCGAGTCGGCGCCCGGATTCCAGGTCCTCGGTGAGGCGGCCGACGGCGTCCAGGCCGTCGAGCTGACCGCCCGGCTCGACCCGGACGTCGTCCTCATGGACCTGCGGATGCCGGGCGGCGGCGGGGTCGACGCCATCGCCGAGCTGTCCCGGCGCGGCGCCCGCGCCCGCGTCCTGGTGCTCACGACGTACGACACGGACACCGACACGCTGCCCGCCATCGAGGCCGGTGCGACGGGCTATCTGTTGAAGGACGCCCCGCGCGACGAGCTGTTCGGCGCCGTCCGCGCCGCCGCCGAGGGCCGCACGGTGCTGTCCCCGGCCGTCGCGTCCCGCCTGGTACGACGCGTACGTGCCCCTGACGACGAGCGGCTGAGCACCCGCGAACGGGAAGTGCTCGCACTCGTCGCCAGGGGCACGTCCAACCGTGACATCGCGAAGGGGCTGTTCATCAG
Organism: Streptomyces sp. NPDC040610; assembly: GCF_055594065.1. NCBI lineage: Bacteria > Bacillati > Actinomycetota > Actinomycetes > Kitasatosporales > Streptomycetaceae > Streptomyces > Streptomyces sp. NPDC040610. Next base: position 1,232,214 of record NZ_JBVIXA010000001.1, read on the forward strand.
CGAAGCCACGGTCAAGACCCATCTCACCCATATCTACGGCAAGTTGGACGTCAAGGACCGGGCCGCGGCCGTAGCGACCGCTTATCGCCGCGGCATCCTCGACTGACCGTCCACGCGGTCGGCCGAGACCGGAATCCGGTCCTTGCGGCCACGTCTCCCCCCGGAGTCGTGACCTGACGTCCCATGGGTCCGCATCCACGCTCCCACCAGCGCGGATGAGCAGTGGTCCGGCCCGGGAGCCGGACGGGCCCGCCGGTCAGGGCGGGCCCGGGGCAAGGGTCAGGCGGCCTCCCACAGGGCGGGAGTGTTCGGCGGCTCCCAGCCGGGCTGGGCCTGGTGCGGCTGGAGGCAGCGGTAGGTGGCGCCGTCGTAGGTGACGGTGTCACCGGCCGCGTAGACGGAGCCCGCCGCCCAGGTGCCGCTCGGGTCACCGGGGTCAGGGTCCTGGCCGCCGCCCGTCGTCTTCAGCGTCAGCTGGTACTGCTGAAGGAGCGGGTTGATCGGCTGGTGGAACGTGGTGCCGCCGGAGCGGCAGTTGCCCGAACCACCGGAGGTGACGCCCTGCGCCTGGCTGCCCGAGATGTACGAGCCGCCGGAGTCACCGGGCTCCGCGCACACGGTCGTGCGGGTCACACCGCTGATGGTGCCCTCGGGGTAGGTGACGCTGGTGTTGTGCTGCGAGATCGTGCCGCAGTGCCAGCCGGTGGTCGAACCGGAGCGGCAGATCGAGCCGCCCACCGGCGACTGCGTGGAACCCGCGACGCTCACGCGCTGGCCGCCGGAGCCCTTGACGTACGGCGTCGACGTCCACTGCGCGTTGGCGGCCACCCACGCCATGTCCCGGCCCGGGAAGATCGAGGCGCGGAACGTGCCCTGGGCCTGCTGGTTGACGCCACGCGTGGTGGTGCCCGCACGCCCGCAGTGGCCCGCCGTCGCGAAGCCCTGCGTGGACCCTTGCGTGATGGAGAAGCCCACGGAGCAGCGGCCGCCGCTGCCCATGTAGTACGCCTCGCCGCCCACGATGTCGTAGAAGGGCCGCGGCCGTTCGGAGGTCCGCTCGACCTGGACCAGCCCGCGGTCGACCTTCGCCGCCTTCACCAGCTGGTGCGCCGCGGCGGCCTTGACGGCCTTCACCACGACGGCGTTGGACTTCACATCGACGAACCACACGGGCGCGTCGGCGGTGCGAGTGCTCTTCGCGGCCCGGTCCAACTTGGCCTTGGCGGCGTCCAGTTGGCCGAGTGAGTGGCGTACCACAAGGGCGCGGGCGCCCTCGGCCTCGATGGCCGCGACGTCCCGGGCGTCGGTGGTGGCGACGGTGAGCGAGGCCGAGGTGGCGCCGCTCACCCAGGCGCCCGCGAAGTCACGGCCGAGCGCGGACCGCAGGGCGCCGCCCGCGGCCCCCGCCTCCGCCTCGTTGGCCAGGCGCGCCTTGGCCTGCCCTGCGGTCAGCCGCAGATCACGCTGCATCGCCTTCAGGACCTCGGGCGACGTCTGCGCCACGGCGGCGGCAGCCGCGGCGTCACGGGGAGTGGGGGAGGGGGACGGGGAGTCGGACTGCGCGACCGCCGAGCCGGGAAGACCGGCGAGCACGAGCGCACCGGCGGCGGCGAGCGCGGCACCCGCCGCCTGCGCGCGGCGGAGGACTTTACAACTGTCGTGAGTCGGGGAGGCATGTCTGAGCTGCATGGGGGTCTCTCCTCGGTGTGGACGGGGAGCGGCGGATCCCTGAAAGCGGGGAAGCGGGACCCGCGCGTTCTCCGGTCGACCACACCGTAGAAGGGTCAACAGGCGGTAAATAGATGCCAGTTGCCCCCCTCCGTCGACGTTATGGACGGGGGCAGGAGGAGCCCGTCCGGTGTTCGAGGGCGAGGGCGAGGGCGAGGCCGCAGGCCGATCGGCGGCGGCCCCGGGGCGCCCCGCGAGGGCTAACCCACGTCCGCCCCCGGCAGAGCCAGCCAAGCCGAATAGCTCTCACTGCGAGCCGCAGCCTGCGCATGCGCGGCCCGCGCGTGCGCGAGCACCTCCGCGGCCGTGTCATGCGCATACGTCTCCGGATGCCACCCCAGCAGATGCCGCCAGTACAGCGGCGCCCCCGCCAGCGGCCGCGTCACGATCCCCTCGGTCGGCGGAAACGTGGCCCGGCACAGCCCCACGGCCCGCCCCACCTGCACCAGATGCACGCACGACGCGGTATCGGTCTCGTACACCGAAGACGGCGCGAACCCGGCCCGCGCGCACGCGGCGGTGAAGCAGTCCCCGAAGCACCCGTCCCCGGGCACGTCCGTCCACGCCTCCCCCGCGAGCTCGCCCAGCTCGACCTCCGCGGCCCCCGCGAGCCGATGCCCCGTGGTCAGCATGACGAACACCGGATCGCGCGCCACCTCGCGCCACACGAGCCGCTCGTTCTCCGGCGGCATGCTCGCCCCGCACGTCCCGACGAGCGCGAAGTCGAGCCGCGCGTCCGCCACCTGGGCGGCGATCTCCCGCTCCGACCAGGAGGTGTACGTGGACACGGGCTGGTCGGGGTGCGCGGCGGCGAGCCGGTCCACGAGCCCTCCGAGCAGCGGCCCGTGCGTACCGCCGAGCCGGAACCCGCGCCGGTCCTGCCATCCGCGCGTGAACCGCTCGGCCTCCTCCTGGAGCCCGGTGACGGCGGGCAGCACGATCCGGGCCCGGGCGAGCACGAACTCGCCGAGCGCGGTGGCCCGCACCCCGGACCGCCCGCGCTCGAACAACTCCCCGCCCAGGGCCCGTTCGATCCGCTTCAGCTGGGTGCTGAGCGCGGGCTGCGCGAGGCCGAGGGCGGTGGCAGCCTTGGTGAGGCTGCCCGCGTCGGCGATCGCCCGGATCGTCTTCAGGTGCCGCAACTCCAGGTCCATGCGGTGAGCTTCGTCCGGGTCCGCGCCATGGGCAATACCTTGGTACGGACCTGAAAGTCCATCAAGTCCCGTGCGCGCCCCCTGCCCCAGCGCCCCCGGCCCCGGAACCCTCGGGTCCCCCGTCCCCCGGCACCGCCCGCAGCAGCAGCACCGACCGCGCGTCCACCCGCACCGCCGCCCCCGCCGCCAGCAGCGCCCCCGGCGCGTCCTCCTGCTCCTCCAGGGAGGTGTCGACGAGCACTTCGTAGGCGGCGGCCCACGGCGGCCCCGGCAGGACGAAGTCGACGGGACCCTCCGCCGTGTGCAGGACCGCGAGGAAGCTGTCGTCGACGACCGCCGCCCCGCGCGCGTCCCGCCCCGGTATGTCGCGCCCCGACAGATACATGCCGAGCGTCGCCGCGGGCGCGTACCAGTCGGCCTCCGTCATCTCCGTGCCGCGCGCCGTGAACCACGCCAGGTCCCGCAGTCCGTCCGCCGAGTGCGCCCGGCCGGAGAAGAACGCCCGCCGCCGCAGCACCGGATGCCGGTGCCGCAGCGCGATCAGCCGCGCGGTGAGCTCGAACAGCTCCCGCCACCCCGGCTCGTCCCGCAACTCCCAGTCCACCCAGCTCACTTCGTTGTCCTGGCAGTACGCGTTGTTGCTGCCGCCCTGGGTGCGCCCCATCTCGTCGCCCGCGACGAGCATCGGCACGCCCGTCGAGAGCAGCAGCGTGGTCATCAGGTTCCGCAGCTGGCGCCGCCGCAGCGCGGCCACGTCCGCGTCGTCCGTCTCGCCCTCGACCCCGCAGTTCCAGGACCGGTTGTCGTCCGCACCGTCCCTGTTGCCCTCGCCGTTGGCCTCGTTGTGCTTGCGCTCGTACGTCACCAGGTCGCGGAGCGTGAAGCCGTCGTGGGCCGTCACGAAGTTCACCGACGCGTACGGCCGCCGCCCGCCCCACGCGTACAGGTCGCTCGACCCCGAGAGCCGGTAGCCGAGGTCCCGCACATCCGGCAGCGCGCCCCGCCAGAAGTCCCGCACAGCCCCCCGGTACCGGTCGTTCCACTCCGTCCACAGCGGCGGGAACGCCCCCACCTGATAGCCGCCGGACCCGACGTCCCACGGCTCGGCGATCAGCTTCACGCGCCGCAGCACCGGATCCTGCGCGATGACCGCGAGGAACGGCGAGAGCATGTCGACGTCGTGGAAGGAGCGCGCGAGCGCCGCCGCGAGGTCGAAGCGGAAGCCGTCCACGCCCATCTCCGACACCCAGTACCGCAGCGAGTCGGTGATCAGGCGCAGCACGTGCGGCTGGACGACGTGCAGGGTGTTGCCGCAGCCGGTGTAGTCGGCGTACCGGCGCGCGTCGCCCTGGAGCCGGTAGTAGCCGCGGTTGTCGATGCCCTTCAGGGACAGCATCGGCCCCAGCTCGCCCGCCTCGGCCGTGTGGTTGTAGACGACGTCCAGGATCACCTCGATCCCGGCCTCGTGCAGCGCCCGCACCATCCGCCGGAACTCGCCGACCTGCTGGCCGCGGGTGCCGGACGCCGCGTACGCCGCGTGCGGCGCGAAGTAGCCGATCGAGTTGTAGCCCCAGTAGTTCCTCAGGCCCCGGCGCAGCAGATGGTCCTCGTGCGCGAACTGGTGCACGGGGAGCAGTTCGACGGCCGTCACCCCGAGGCGCAGGAGATGGTCGACGACGGCCGGGTGCGCGAGCCCCGCGTACGTACCGCGCAGCGGCTCCGGGACGCCGGGGTGCAGCCGGGTGAAGCCCCGGACGTGGAGTTCGTAGATGACCGAGTCCGCCCAGGGGGTCTTCGGGCGCCGGTCGTCGCACCACTCGTCGTCCGGCGCGTCGTCGTGCACCACGACGCCCTTGGGGACGTACGGCGCCGAGTCGCGGTCGTCGCGCACGGTGTCGGCGACGTGCTGCTGCGGCCAGTCCCGCACATGGCCGTACACCTCCGGCGGCAGCGCGCCGTAGTCGTTGCCCGCGCCCGCGTCGACCGCGCGGGCGTACGGGTCGAGCAGCAGCTTCGCCGCGTTGAACCGGGCGCCCGTCCACGGGTCCCAGCGGCCGTGCACCCGGAAGCCGTACCGCTGCCCCGGAAGGACACCCGGCAGGAAGCCGTGCCAGATCTCGTGCGTCAGCTCCGTGAGCGGGCAGCGCGTCTCGACGACTTGGCCGCCACGGCCGCCGCCCCCGCCGTCCTCGTCGAACAGGCACAGCTCGACGGCCTCCGCACCGCCCGCCCACAGGGCGAAGTTGGTGCCCGCGACCCCGTCGGGCCCCACCCGGAACCGGGCGCCGAGCGGCGTCGGCGCCCCCGGCCACACGGTCCGCGCGGGTGCCTGCCGCGCCCGCGCCCCGCGCCCGCCGTTGGGCCCGCCGTTGGACCCCGCGGCGGTGTCCGTGCCGTCGTCCGGCCGGCCGCGGACCCGGGCCCGTGCCCGCTGGACTGCCTCCTGCTCGGCTGCGCTCGACACCTGCTCGCCTCCCGCGGCTCCGGCCGGTCGACGCGCGCGCTCAGGGCGTGCGGCGTCCCGGCCGCGGCTGCCCGCACGACGTCCTTGCTGTCTGTTCTGCCCAGCCGGTGCGTCGCACTCACGTTTCCCCGGGCGGGCACGGTCGTTGGGACCCACGTGAGACAGGCAACGAGGCGCGCTCGGCGCGCAGGGGCCGCGCTGGCCGCAGCGGTGGCATGGGCAGGACTGGTACTGGGGGCCACGGGCTGCTCCGGCTCCGAGCTCGACGGGGCGCTCGGCAAGCCGCCGCGGCCCGCCGACGCGATCCGGGTCACGCCCGGCGACGGCGACAAGAACGTGCGCGCCGGGGAGCGCCTTGAGGTGCGGGTGCCGGACGGGCGCCTGGAGTCCGTGCGGGTGGTGCGGTCCCAGGACGCGCAGGAGGCCGAGGTGCGCGGGCGCATCGGCGCGGACCGCACGACCTGGCGCCCGGTGGACGAAGGGCCGCTCGCGCTCGCCGCCAAGTACACGGTGGACGCGGTCGCCCTCGACGGCCACGGGCGGCGCACGGCACGGCACACCACCTTCACCACGTTCGTCCCCGACGAGCGCTTCATCGGGTACGTCACGCCGGAGCACCGCGCCACGGTCGGCACCGGCATGATCGTCTCCCTGGAGTTCAACCGCGAGGTCGCCAACAGGACGGCCGTCCAGCGCGCCGTCCGCGTCACCGCGGAGCCGGACGTGGAGATCCGGCCGCACTGGTTCGGCACCACCCGCCTCGACTTCCGCCCCGAGAAGTACTGGAAGCCCGGCACCAAGGTCACCGTCGACCTGGACCTGCGCGATGTGAAGGCCGCACCCGGCGTCTACGGCCTGCAGGACAAGACGTTCTCCTTCACCGTCGGCCGCAGCCAGGTCAGCCTGGTCGACGCCGCCGCGCACACCATGGAGGTACGCCGCGACGGCAAGCTGCTCACCACGGTCCCGATCACCGCGGGCGCCCCGAAGACCACGACGTACAACGGCAAGATGGTCGTCACCGAGATGCTCGAGGTGACCCGCATGAACAGCCGCACCGTCGGCTTCGGCGGCGAGTACGACATCCCGGACGTGCCGCACGCGATGCGCCTGACCACCTCCGGCACCTTCCTGCACGGCAACTACTGGGCGCCGCACGCGCCCGGCAACACCAACGTCAGCCACGGCTGTGTGGGCCTGCGCGATGTGAAGGGCGGCAGCTCGCGGACGCCCGCGGGCTGGTTCTTCGACCGCAGCCTCATCGGCGACGTCGTCGAGGTCGTCAACAGCAACGACAAGAAGGTCGCTCCCGACAACGGACTCGGTGGCTGGAACATGGACTGGCAGGAATGGAAGACGGGAAAGAAAGCCACAGATGGGAAAAAGGGCGACAAGAAGCCGCGCCCCGGCCGCCCCTGACGGCCACAGGTCCGCACCGTGAACGCAGTTGGAACGGAACGGTGACATTGGCGGGGAGTCATCGCTTCGGGGCCTGTGGTTATCTAGCGCAGTGCGCGAGTCGGCTCATTCTCGACCACCGCGCGGGGCACTGGAGTGCGGGCCTGATCGGGCCGTGCGAGGGGAGAAAATCTTGAACGGGCGACCGATATCGGGGGCGTCGGCCCACGCGCGAAAGCGCGGGCGGCGGCGGGGCGCCAACACACTGTTCGCGGCGGCGTCCGGGGCGACGCTGCTGCTCGTCACCGCGTGCGGCGGCGGTTCCGACTCCGGCGACGGGGACGGCGGCAAGGGCAAGGGGGACGACAACAAGCCCTCGCAGGCCGTCGTCACCATCGCCCCCAAGGACGGCGCGGACGCCGTCGCCACCAGCGGGGCGCTGAGGATATCCGCGGCCAAGGGCAAGCTGTCCGAGGTGACGGTCAAGGACCCCAAGGGCAAGGCCGTCCCCGGAAAGATCGTCGCCGATGGCGCGAAGTGGACCCCCGACCGGCACCTCGCCGCCGGGACCAAGTACAAGGTGCACGCGATCGCCAAGGACTCCGAGGGCCGTACGTCCGCCAAGGACTCGGCGTTCACGACCCTGGTGCCGAAGAACACCTTCGTCGGCCAGTTCAACCCGGAGGACGGCACCAAGGTCGGCGTCGGAATGCCGTTCTCGGTGAACTTCTCGCGCGGCATCACGGCGCCGGGCGCGGTCGAGAAGGCCATCGAGATCAAGACCGAGCCCTCCGTGCCCGTCGAGGGCCACTGGTTCGGCAACGACCGCCTGGACTTCCGCCCGGAGAAGTACTGGAAGCCCGGCACCAAGGTCACCGTGAAGATGAACCTCGACGGCGTCGAGGGCCGCCCGGGGGTCTACGGCAAGCAGGCCAAGACGATCACCTTCGAGATCGGCCGCAGCCAGGTCTCCACGGTCGACGTGAAGACCAAGAAGATGACCGTCGTGCGCGACGGCAAGGTCCTCAAGAAGATCCCCGTCACCACCGGCAAGCCCGGCTACGAGACGTGGAACGGTCAGATGGTCATCAGCGAGCGCCTCAAGGTGACCCGCATGAACGGCGAGACCGTCGGCTACGGCGGCGAGTACGACATCAAGGACGTGCCGCACGCCCAGCGCCTGTCCACGTCCGGCACGTTCATCCACGGCAACTACTGGGGCGGCGGCGCGTTCGGCAACTACAACGCCTCGCACGGCTGCATCGGCCTGCGGGACGTGCGCGGCGGCTACGACAAGCAGGTGCCGTCCGCCTGGTTCTTCAACCACTCGATGGTCGGTGACGTCGTCGTGGTGAAGAACTCCAACGACAAGATCATCGCCCCGGACAACGGCTACAACGGCTGGAACATGTCCTGGGAGAAGTGGAAGGCCTAGGCCTTCCCGGAAGGGGGGGGCGGCGAGGGGAGCGCCCCGAAGGGGCGCGGGGAACTGCGCGACAAGCCACGACGAAGCCGCAGACGACCGACGCCACGGCGCGGCACAACCAGCGGAGCGCTAGCGTGCCCCGCATGACAACTGTGCATCTCGAAGTCGCCGAGGGCGTCGGCACGATCCGGCTCGACCGCCCCCCGATGAACGCCCTGGACATCGCGCTCCAGGACCGCCTGAAGGACCTCGCGGCGGAGGCGACCGCCCGCGACGACGTGCGGGCCGTCGTCCTCTACGGCGGCGAGAAGGTGTTCGCGGCGGGCGCGGACATCAAGGAGATGCAGGACATGGACCACGCGGCGATGATCGTGCGGTCCCGGGCCCTGCAGGACTCCTTCACCGCCATCGCCCGCATCCCCAAGCCCGTGGTGGCCGCCGTCACCGGCTATGCCCTCGGCGGCGGCTGCGAACTGGCGCTGTGCGCCGACTTCCGCATCGCCGCCGACGACGCCAAGCTGGGCCAGCCCGAGATCCTGCTCGGCCTGATCCCGGGCGCGGGCGGCACCCAGCGGCTGCCGCGGCTCGTCGGCCCGGCCAAGGCCAAGGACCTCATCTTCACCGGCCGCATGGTCAAGGCCGACGAGGCGCTGACCATCGGCCTGGTGGACCGGGTCGTGCCCGCCGCCGAGGTGTACGAGCAGGCGCACGCGTGGGCCGCGAAGCTCGCCCAGGGTCCGGCGTTCGCGCTGCGGGCCGCCAAGGAGAGCGTGGACGCGGGCCTCGAGGCGGACATCGACACCGGTCTCGCCATCGAACGCACGTGGTTCGCGGGCCTGTTCGCCACCGAGGACCGTGAGCGGGGCATGCGCAGCTTCGTGGAGGACGGCCCCGGCAAGGCGAAGTTCCGCTGAAGTCAGGCCAGTTGAAGGCTCGTCAGCCAAAGTGTCCCTCGAAGGGGCGGATTATGGCAGGCTTAAGACAACCTTAAGGCAGTGCCCTCGCGGGCGCTCCGTGATCACTTGTGAGCAAGAAGTCATCGCAGGTGGGGGCGGGTGCGGCAGAGGCTGAACTGCCGCAGGCATATGCCTGGACGGCCCCCCGGAATGGAAGCTTCCGGGGGGCTTATTCCGTCGGAACGGCCCCAATGCGGTCGTGGGGCGGCCATGATGGGGGCATGGCGGGGCAGGAGGGTTTCGAACAGCAGCGGCGGCGCACAGGTGCGACCGCGGCGCGCTGGTCTCCGGCAGTGGAGGACGAACACGCGCTGAAGGCGCTGGAGTTGTTCGGCAACCCGGCCGACGCCGAGGTCCCGCTGCCCTCGCGCCCGGAGTCCGCGGCCATCGCCCGCCGCCTCGCGCAGGTGGTCGTCCTGCGCCACTGGGGCCTGACGCCCAAGCTCACCGAGGACGTCGTGCTCCTGGTGTCCGAGCTCGTCGGCAACGCCGTGCGGCACACCGGTGCCCGCGTCTTCGGTCTGCGCACGCTGCGGCGGCGCGGCTGGATCCGGGTCGAGGTGCGCGACCCCTCGCGGGGGCTGCCGTGTCTGATGCCTGTCCATGAGCTCGACATCAGCGGCCGGGGCCTGTTCCTCGTCGACAAGCTCGCCGACCGCTGGGGCGTGGATCTGCTGCCGCGGGGCAAGACGACCTGGTTCGAGATGCGGGTCACCGAGCGCTAGCGCGTACGCGAAAGCCCCCGGGGCCGTGGGTGCGGCGCTGTCGGGGGCCTTCGAGCGGGACCGTGAACAAAAGGGGGTGCGTTCACGGCCGCGAAGACGACGTAGCTCGGGTCAAGGAGAGTCGCTCGTCCCCGACTATGGCAGACGGGCGCCACCGATCCAAAAGTCCCAACTCGGGCATATCTGGTCAGAACGTAACAGTTTAAAGGTGAATCCTTGGTGAGATAGAGCACTCACCTTGTAAACGATGGCTAAACGGCAGCTGTGTGAGGCGATGGGAAGGGCTTGAGAGGTCCTCCTGGTCCAGGCCAGCGACCCGCAAACGTCCTGAATCAGGTCAATCAGCAGCTTTCGTCATGGATCCCCATTAAATGGTCCCCGTGACTGAGCGTGCAGACGGGACCGACCGCCGCCGAGTACTGCGCACGTCGGTGGGCCTGGCCCTCGCGGGCGCCCTCGCCGCCGGCTGCTCCACGACCGAGCACCGGAGCAAGCCCCGGCCCACCGGATCCCCCCACCGCGACCCCGCCCCCGGCCCCCGCGGCTTCCCCGGCCTGCCCGTCCAGATCGCCCACAGCCCCCGCGGCCGCCCCGAGGTCGCCCTCACCTTCCACGGCCAGGGCGACCCCGGCACCGCCCGCGCCGTGCTCGCCGAGGCCGAGCGCGCGGGCGCCCGCGTCACCGTCCTCGCCGTCGGCAGCTGGCTCGACGCCCACCCCCGGATGGCCCGCCGCATCCTCGACGGCGGCCACGACCTCGGCAACCACACCCTGAACCACCGGGACATCAACGCGCTGCCCGAGCAGGCCGCGTACGCCGAGATCACCGGCTGCGCCGACCGGCTGCGGCGGCTCACCGGCGGCATCGGCAACTGGTTCCGGCCCTCGCGGGCCCAGCGGGCCAGCCCGCTCGTCGCCCGCCTCGCGCGCCGCGCGGGCTACCCGCACGTCCTGTCGTACGACGTCGACTCCCTGGACTTCACCTCGCCCGGCGCCGCGGCCGTCACCCGCACCGTCGCCGCCGAGGTCCGTGCGGGCTCCGTGGTGAGCCTGCACTTCGGGTACGCGGACACGGTCGCCGCGCTCCCCGCCGTCCTCGACGAACTCCACCGCCGCGGCCTGCGCGCGGTCACGACCACGGAGCTGCTGACCTGATGCGAAACCTGACCCTGGCCATGCGCGCCGCCGCCGTGCTCGCGAGCGCGGCCGTCCTCACCGCCCTCGCGGGCTGCGGCACCGAGCGCGGGGGCCGCGAGAACAAGGCCCTCGCGACCAAGGCCCCCGTCAGACCGGCCGAGCCGAAGAAGATCCACGGCCTGCCCGGCATGCCGCCCGTCCTCGACCCCAAGGACGTCTACGCCGCCGACCGCCCGAACAAGCTCTCCCCGGTGGTCAAGGACTTCCCGTCCCGCGTCTACGTCCCCAACACCAACTCCAACACGGTCTCGGTCATCGACCCGGCGACGTACAAGGTCATCGACACCATCCCCGTCGGCGTCCAGCCCCAGCACGTGGTCCCCTCCTGGGACATGAAGACCCTCTGGGTCAACAACAACCGTGGCCACACCCTCACGCCGATCGACCCCAAGTCCGGCAAGGCGGGCAAGCCGGTGGAGGTCCACGACCCCTACAACCTCTACTTCACGCCCAACGGCAAGTACGCCGTCGTCATGGCCTCGCTCGACCGGGAACTCGTCTTCCGCGACCCGCACACCATGAAGCGCGTCAAGACCGAACCGGTGAGCTGCTACGGCGTCAACCACGCCGACTTCTCCCTCGACGGCCGCTACTTCATCGTCTCCTGCGAGTTCAGCGGCGAGCTCCTGAAGGTCGACACGGAGAAGATGAAGGTCGTCGGTCAGCAGAAGCTCCCCTTCGACGGGGCCATGCCGCAGGACGTGAAGATGTCCCCCGACGGCAAGAAGTTCTACGTCGCCGACATGATGGCCGACGGCATGTGGGTCCTGGACGGCGACACCTTCGGCAAGCCGAAGCTCCTGCGGACCGGCAAGGGCTGCCACGGCCTGTACGTCAGCCGCGACTCCCGCGAGATGTACGTGTCGAACCGGGGCGAGGGCACGGTCTCCGTCTTCGACTTCACCCGGGACAAGCTCACGAAGAAGTGGCGCCTGCCGGACGGCGGGAGCCCCGACATGGGCGGGGTCTCGGCCGACGGCAACACGCTGTGGCTCTCCGGCCGGTACGACTCGGAGGTCTACGCGATCGACACCCGGACCGGCGTCCAGGTGGCCCGCGTCCCCGTCGGAGGCGGCCCGCACGGCCTGGCCGTGTATCCGCAGCCGGGCCGCTACTCACTGGGGCACACCGGCATCTTCCGCTGAGCGGCGTACGCGGTGAACAGCTGACGCCCCGGGAGCTGAGGAAGACGATCACGTTGGCGACCTCCTGCGGGGTTCCCAGCTCAAAGGCCGCGGTGCGGCGCGGCCGGAACAACGCGCGATATCGCAAGAATCCCGGCGCGGGAGTGAATGATCCAGCGCGTTGGCCCGCCTCGGGGCGGCGAGCGCGCCGGATCTCACCGAGGGCGGCGGCACCGAGGACACCGTCCGGCGCCACCGGTGCGCTGGCCAGGCCGTACTCCCTGCGAACCGCGCCCGGAGCGGCCGTTACCCTAGCCCCCGTCAGTAGGACACGAAGAAGGGGCGGACCCGGTGGCGGACATCGAAGAGGCACGCAAGCAGTTCGAGCGGTTCGACGCGGACGGCGACGGATTCATCACGGCCGCGGAGTACAAGCAGGCCATGGCGCAGATGGGGGACTGGAACGTCACCGAGTCGGTCGCCGAGGCCATCATCAAGTCCAAGGACGCGAACGGCGACAAGCTGCTGTCCTTCGACGAGTTCTGGGCGAGCCTGAACAAGTAGCGCGTGCGGCACGGCCGCCCCGCGCCCACGAAGGGGCCGCACCCGGTGTCCGGGGTGCGGCCCCTTCGCACGCCGGGCGGGGCGGGGCCGCGGGTATCGTTCACCTCAGCTCGTCGTGTTCGCAAAGTCTGACGGGGGATGGTCATGACGTCGCCGCGCTCGGCCCTGACGCGCCGCGGACTTCTCGGGGCGGCAGCGCTGGTCCCGCTGGCCGCCTGCGCCAAGGACGAGGACCCGGTCACGCATCCACGCGGCACCACCTCGGCCCCGGCCGACTCCCCGTCCGCGTCTGCCTCCGCCGCGCCGGACGCCCGCCACCGCCGCCGATTCGCCGACCTGGAGCGCGAGTTCGACGCCCGCCTCGGCGTCTACGCCCTCGACACCGGCACCGGCACCACCCTCGCCCACCGCGCGGACGAGCGCTTCGCGTTCTGCTCCGCGTTCAAGGCGCTCGCCGCGGCGGCCGTCCTCGACGGCAACCCGCTGTCCCACCTCGACAAGCGGGTCACGTACAGCAGAGCCGATCTCATGAAGCACGCGCCGATCACCGCGCGCCACGTCGACACCGGCATGACCATCCGGCAGCTGTGCGACGCCGCCATCCGCTACAGCGACGGCACCGCGGGGAACCTGCTGCTCCGCGACCTCGGCGGCCCCGACCGCCTCACCGCGTACGCCCGCGGCCTCGGCGACAAGGTCACGCGCATGGACCGCGTCGAACCCGCGATCACCCAGGCCACCCCCGGCGACCCCCGCGACACCAGCTCGCCCCGGGCCTTCGGCGGCACGTACCGGAAGATCGTCATCGGCGACGCGCTCGCGGGCCGCAAGCGCGCCTTCCTCCTCGACCTCCTGAAGCGCAACGCCACCGGCGCCGAGCGGATCAAGGCCGGACTGCCGCGCGGCTGGACCATCGCCGACAAGACCGGCACCGGCGACTACGGCACCCTCAACGACATCGCCGTCCTCTGGCCCCCGAAGTCCGCGCCGCCGCTGCTCCTCGCGATCATGACGAGCAAGGCCGCGAAGAACGCCTCGTACGACCAGGCGCTGCTCGCCGAGGCCGCCGCCTACGTGACGTCCGTGCTGCCCGGGAAAACCCCTCGGTAGGGTGGACGGCACATCGTGAACCGGAACAAGGAGCCAGACGTGAGCGAGTCGGCGGCCATCGCCCTGCAGCAGGAGATCGCCCGGGAACTCCAGGTGGCCGAGGTCTTCGAGGCCGAGCGCGAGATCGAGCGCCGGGTGGCGTTCCTCGCCGAGCGGCTGACCACGACCGGGCTGCGCTCCCTGGTGCTCGGCATCAGCGGCGGGGTCGACTCCACCACCACCGGGCGGCTCTGCCAGCTCGCCGTCGAGCGGGCCCGCGCCGCCGGGCACGAGGCCCGCTTCCACGCGATGCGGCTGCCGTACGGCGTCCAGGCCGACGAGCACGACGCGCAGCTCGCGCTCTCCTTCATCCAGGCCGACGACGTCCTCACCGTGGACATCAAGCCCGCGAGCGATGCCGCCCTCGACGCCTCGCTGGCCGCAGGGGTGCGCTTCCGCGACGCCCACCACCAGGACTTCGTGCACGGCAACATCAAGGCCCGGCAGCGCATGATCGCCCAGTACGCGGTCGCCGGGGCGCACGACGGCCTGGTCGTCGGCACCGACCACGCGGCCGAGGCGGTCTCCGGCTTCTTCACCAAGTTCGGCGACGGCGCCGCCGACCTGGTCCCGCTCACCGGCCTCACCAAGCGCCGGGTGCGCGCCGTCGCCGACGCCCTCGGCGCCCCCGCCGAGCTGGTGTGGAAGACCCCCACGGCCGACCTGGAGACCCTCGACCCGGGCAAGGCCGACGAGGACGCCCTCGGGGTCACCTACGACGACGTCGACGACTTCCTGGAGGGCAAGCCGGTGGACGCGCGCGCCTTCGACACGATCGTCCGCCGCTACCGCCTCACCGACCACAAGCGGCAGCTGCCCGTCGGGCCCTGAGACCACGGGCGCCGGTGCGGTCCCGCCGACAGCGAGATCGGCCGCGCCGCATCGGCCCCCTGGGCGGAACCTACGCGTCCCGCCCCCTGCGGTACCGCCCCGGCGCCACCCCGAACTGCCGCTTGAACGCCTTGGCGAACGCGAACTCCGAGGCGTAGCCGCAGCGTTCCGCGACCACGCGCAAGGGCGTGTCCTCCGCGCGCAGGACGCGGCCCGCCGTCGTCATCCGCCACCACGTCAGGTACGCGAGCGGGGGCGAGCCCACCGTCGCCGCGAACCGGCGGGCGAACGGGGCCCGGGAGAGCCCGCCGAGCGCGCCCAGCTCCGCCACCGTCCACGGGTGTCCGGGGTCGGCGTGCACGGCCTTCAGCGCCGCCGCCACCGCCGGGTCGGCGAGCGCCGCCGCCCAGCCCGTCGGATGCCCCGCGCCGTGCCGCTCGCCCAGCCACCAGGCCCGCAGGATGTACAGGAGCAGTGTGTCGAGCAGCGCCGACACGATGGTGTCCGAGCCCGGCTTCGGGTCGTCCAGCTCGGCGCCGAGCAGCTCCACGGCCGCGCGCAGCGAGCTGTGGGCGCCGACGCGGGCGGGCAGGTGGATCACCTCGGGCAGCTCGGACAGGAGCGGGTGGGCGCGGGCGCGGTCGAGGCGGTAGGCGCCGCAGAGGAGCACCGCGGCCGGCGGCTCGCCCGGCGCCGGGTCCGGCTGCCGCGCGGGCGGCCGCGGCCAGGACCCGTCCGGGTTCAGCTCGAACCGGTCGAGGGGCGCGCCGGGCTCGCTCATCAGGGCGTGCCCGCCGCCGTGCGCGACGAACGCGATGTCGCCCGGCGCGAGGGCGATCGGCTCGGCCCCCTCCCGCCCCGGCACCAGCCAGGCCGACCCCCGCAGCAGCACATGGAACCCGGCCCCGCCGGACGCCCCGAACCGCGCACCCCACGGCGCGTACTTGTCCCAGAGCGCGGAGTGCGGCCGCCCGAGCCGCATGGCGGCGATCGCGTCACTGAGTACGTCCATGTCCGAACGGTAGCGCGCACGCCGATCTGCGAGACGTACAGACAGAAAACCGAGATTGGAAGGCATGTCTCGTCTCGCGGGCGCTGCCTAGCGTGGACGCCATGACGACGACAGCGACAGCGGCAACAACCGCGACAGCGGCAACAACCGCGACAGCAGCAACAATCGCGACAGCGGCAACCACGACGGCATCAACCACCGCTCAGGCAGTGCTCTTTGACGAGATCGGCGGCCCCGAGGTCCTGAAGGTGCGCCAGGTGGAACTCCCCGCCCTGGGCCCGGACGACGTCCTGATCCGGGTCGAGGCACTCGGCCTCAACCGTGCCGAAGCCCTCCTGCGCTCCGGCACCTACTACCACCAGCCCACCCTGCCCGCCTCCCGCAACGGCTACGAGGCGGCCGGGGTGGTCGAGGCGGTCGGCGCGGGCGTCACGGGCCTCGCGCCCGGTGACACCGTGCTGACGACCGGAAACTTCGAGCTGAGCGCCCACGGCGTGTACGCGGACCGCGTCGTGCTGCCGCAGCACGCGGTCGCCCCGCGCCCCGCCGACGTCGACGCGGTCACGGCGGCCGCCGTCTGGCTCACGTACACCACCGCCTACGGCGCCCTGCACCTGCGCGCGGGGATGCGCCCCGGCGACCATGTCCTGATCACCGGCGCGTCCAGCGGGGTCGGCACGGCGGCTCTCCAGGTCGTACGCCGAGCAGGCGCGACCCCCATCGCCACCACCCGCACCGAGGGCAAGCGCCGCCAACTCCTCGCCTTGGGCGCCGAACACGTCATCGTCACCGACACGGAAGACGTGGTGAAGGAGACGAAGCGCCTCACCGAAGGCCGCGGCGCCGACATCGTCCTGGACGCGATCGGCGGCCCCGCCTTCCAGACCCTCGGCGAGGCCGCCACGGAAGACGCCGCATACGTCCTCTACGGCTGGCTCGACGGCCGCCCTGCCACCGTCCCGATGACCTGGCCCGCAACCGTCCACGGCTACAACAACGCCATCGTCACCGACACCGCGGACGGCCGCCGCCGCGCTGCCGCCTACCTCAACTCGGGCCTACGGGACGGCACCCTGCGCCCCGAGATCTCCAGGGTCTTCGACGGCCTCGACCGGATGCCGGACGCCCACCGCCTGATGGAGGCGAACACCCACACCGGCAAGATCGTGGTGCGGCCCTAGCGACCCTCGCGGCCCTGGCGCTCCTGGTGCCCTGGCCGTCCTGGCGGCGGGGCGGCGCCGGTCCCGGGCTACGGCGTGGCCCAGTCCCGCAGCGCGTCCTCGCTCTCGAAGTCCGCCACGTTCTTGTCCAGCGGCGTCGACGTGTACTGGTGGATGCGCCACTTCGCCTGGATGCGGGGCTTGCCCGCCGGCACGTAGTCGGCGATCCAGAGGCCGTCGCCCGCGTACGACGTCGTGTCCCTGTTGAGCCAGAAGTCGCGGTTGCAGTACAAGACGGTCCGATGGTTCGGGCGCAGCCGCTTCACCTCGCGGATGAAACGGTCCTTCTCCGCGTTCGTCGCGGCCGTGTGGTCGCCCGTCCACTCCCAGTCCACGGCCAGGATGTCCCCGGCCTTCTCCGGTGCCTTGCTCACGAAGTACTCGGCCTGGGCGGTGATGTTGCCCGGCCACAGGAAGTGGTAGAAGCCGACGACGCAGCCGCCGTCGCGGGCCAGTTTGGTCTGGGCGGTGAGGCGGGGGTTGATGTAGGAGCGGCCCTCCGTCGCCTTGATGATGACGAAGGACAGCCCGTCGGTGGAGAAGGACGACTGGTGGGAGCTGACGTCGATGCCGCGCAGCATGGGGCCTCCAGCGGGTGGGGGGAGTGGGTCCGGCGCCGGGGCCGTGGGGTGGCCGGGTCCGGCGCGTGCGGGGTGATCGGTTCGATCCTGATGGGTGAACGGTCAAAGGTTGACTGTTACTTGACCGTTCCCCGTGAGGGGTTGGTTCCACCCTCGTACTGGCGTTCCTTGCCTCCGCGCGTGTATGGAGTACGGGCACACGCGTCCGCCACCCCCCACTCACGGATACGGGATCCCACATGCCCCTGACCCGCCGCGCCTTCCTCACCGGCGCCACGGCCACCGCCGCCACCGCCCTGCTCACCGCCCCCGCGTCCGCCAGGAGCCGCACGCGCGCGCTCGGCGTACAGAACTGGATGGCGGGCATCGACGCCGCGACGCCCCTGCAGCGCCTGACGATCCCCGGGACGCACGACTCGGGCGCCCGCTTCGGCGGCTGGTGGGTGGAGTGCCAGAACACGACGCTGGGGCAGCAACTGGGCTCCGGCATACGCTTCCTGGACATCCGGTGCCGGGCCTTCGAGGGGTCCTTCACCATCCACCACGGCGCGTTCTACCAGAACCTGAACTTCGACGACGTGCTCGGCGCCTGCCGGGACTTCCTGCGCGGCCAGCCCACGGAGACCGTGCTGATGCGCGTCAAGCAGGAGTACTCGCAGGAGAGCGACGCCACGTTCCGGGCGCTCTTCGACGACTATCTGGACCGGCGCGGCTGGCGTTCCCTCTTCCACATCGGCAACGCCTGGCCGCGTCTCGGCGAGGTCCGCGGGAAGGTCGTCCTCATCGCCGACAACGGCGGTCTGCCCGGCGGCATCCGCTGGGGCGACGGGAACGTCTTCGACATCCAGGACGACTACAACGCCGCGCCCGCCGCCAAGTTCCCCAAGGTCGAGGCCCACTTCAGGAAGGCCGCGGCCCAGCCCGGCAAGCAGTACATCAACTTCGTCAGCACGGCCGCCGCGATCCCGCCGCGCTGGAACTCCGACGACCTCAACCCGCGGACGCACACCCTCCTGGAGAGCGCAGAGGGACGCGGCTGGCGCGGGCTCGGGATCGTCCCGATGGACTATCCCAACACCCGCGCCGGACTGGTGGAGTCACTGATCGCGCACAACTAGGCGCTGTCCACGGGGGCGGCGCGCGGTGGGGCTCAGCACTCGATGATGTTCACGGCGAGCCCGCCGCGCGCCGTCTCCTTGTACTTGACGCTCATGTCGGCGCCGGTCTCCTTCATGGTCTTGATGACCTTGTCGAGGGACACCTTGTGGCTGCCGTCGCCGCGCATCGCCATCTTCGCGGCGGTCACGGCCTTCACGGCCGCCATGCCGTTGCGCTCGATGCACGGGATCTGGACGAGCCCGCCGACCGGGTCGCAGGTCAGGCCGAGGTTGTGCTCCATGCCGATCTCGGCGGCGTTCTCGACCTGCTCCGGGGAGCCGCCGAGGACCTCGGCGAGGGCGCCCGCGGCCATGGAGCAGGCGGAGCCGACCTCGCCCTGGCAGCCGACCTCGGCGCCGGAGATGGAGGCGTTCTCCTTGAAGAGCATGCCGATGGCGCCCGCGGCGAGCAGGAAGCGGACGACGCCCTCGTCGTCGGCGCCGGGCACGAAGTTCATGTAGTAGTGCAGGACGGCGGGGATGATCCCGGCGGCGCCGTTCGTCGGGGCGGTGACCACACGGCCGCCGGCGGCGTTCTCCTCGTTCACCGCCATCGCGTACAGCGTGATCCACTCCATGGCGCGGGCGTGCGGGTCGCCCTCGGCGCGCAGCTGCCGGGCGGAGTTCGCGGCGCGGCGGCGGACCTTCAGGCCGCCGGGCAGGATGCCCTCGCGGGACATGCCCCGGGACACACAGGCCTGCATGACGCGCCAGATGTCGAGGAGGCCCTCGCGGATCTCGTCCTCGGTGCGCCAGGCCTTCTCGTTCTCCAGCATCAGGGCGGAGATGGACAGGCCGGTCTCGGAGGACAGGCGCAGCAGCTCGTCGCCGGTGCGGAAGGGGTACTTCAGGACGGTGTCGTCCGGGACGATCGGGTTCTCCCCGGCCGCCCCCTCTTGATTGAGCACGGTCTCGTCGACGACGAAGCCGCCGCCCACCGAGTAGTACGTCTTCTCCAGGACGAGGGCGCCGTCGGTGTCGTACGCGAAGATCGTCATGCCGTTGGCGTGGTACGGCAGGGCCTTGCGGCGGTGCAGGATCAGGTCGGCGTCGAAGTCGAAGGCGATGTCGTGCATGCCGAGGACGTTCAGGCGGCCCGTGGACTTGATCTCCTCGACGCGGTCGTCCGCCGACTCCACGTTCACCGTGCGCGGGGACTCGCCCTCCAGGCCGAGCAGGACGGCCTTGGGGGTGCCGTGGCCGTGGCCGGTGGCGCCGAGGGAGCCGTACAGCTCCGCGCGTATCGAGACGGTGTGGGCCAGCAGGCCCTCGTTCTTCAGGCGGCGGGCGAACATGCGCGCCGCGCGCATCGGGCCGACCGTGTGGGAGCTGGACGGGCCGATGCCGATCGAGAACAGGTCGAAGACCGAGATGGCCACGGGAGAACTCCAATGATGGGTGGTAGACGCCGTTGTCCGCCGGGTGGTGCGGGGGCAGCTTGCCGTGCTTGCGGGCACGTGGTGCGGGGCACCGCGCGCACTGTCCTCATGTCCAGTGTGCGCGGTGCCCCGGAAGTCCGTACCAACTAAAGCGTACGAAACTACTTCAGGCCGGGGTACAGCGGGTGCTTCGCGGCCAGAGCGGACACCCGGGCCTTGAGGGCCTCGGCGTCGAAGTCCGGCTTGAGGGTCTCGGCGATCACGTCCGCGACCTCGCGGAAGTCCTCGTCCTGGAAGCCACGGGTGGCCAGGGCCGGGGTGCCGATGCGCAGGCCGGAGGTGACCATCGGGGGCCGCGGGTCGTTCGGGATCGCGTTGCGGTTGACCGTGATGCCGACCTCGTGGAGGCGGTCCTCGGCCTGCTGACCGTCGAGCTGGCTGTCGCGCAGGTCGACCAGGACCAGGTGCACGTCCGTGCCGCCGGACAGGACGGAGACGCCGTGCTCCTTGACGTCGTCCCGCACCAGGCGCTCGGCCAGGATCCGGGCGCCGTCCAGGGTGCGCTGCTGGCGCTCCTTGAAGTCGTCCGAGGCCGCGACCTTGAAGGAGACGGCCTTGGCCGCGATCACGTGCTCCAGCGGGCCGCCCTGGAAGCCGGGGAAGACCGCGGAGTTCAGCTTCTTCGCGAAGTCCTTGTTGCGGGCCAGGATGATGCCGCCGCGCGGGCCGCCGAGCGTCTTGTGCGTGGTGGAGGTGACCACGTCCGCGAACGGCACCGGGTTCGGGTGCAGACCGGCGGCGACGAGCCCGGCGAAGTGCGCCATGTCGACCCACAGCTTCGCGCCGACCTCGTCGGCGATCCGGCGGAACTCGGCGAAGTCCAGCTGACGCGGGTAGGCGGACCAGCCCGCGATGATCACCTTCGGGCTGTTCTCCTTGGCCAGGCGCTCGACCTCGGCCATGTCGACCAGACCGGCGGCGTCCACGTGGTACGCGACCACGTTGAACTGCTTGCCGGAGAAGTTCAGGCGCATGCCGTGGGTGAGGTGCCCGCCGTGCGCCAGGTCAAGGCCGAGGATCGTGTCGCCGGGCTGGGCGATCGCGAAGAGGGCGGCCTGGTTGGCGGAGGCGCCGGAGTGCGGCTGGACGTTGGCGTACTCGGCGCCGAACAGGTCCTTGACCCGGTCGATGGCGATCTGCTCGGTGACGTCCACGTGCTCACAGCCGCCGTAGTAGCGGCGGCCGGGGTAGCCCTCGGCGTACTTGTTGGTGAGGACGGTGCCCTGGGCCTCCATGACGGCGACCGGAGCGAAGTTCTCCGAGGCGATCATTTCCAGGGTGGACTGCTGGCGGACGAGCTCGGCGTCGACGGCGGCGGCGACGTCCGGGTCGAGCTCGTGCAGAGGGGTGTTCATAAGCGACATCGGAAAATCAGTCCTTACGCCGTGGTCAGCTGCCTGCGAACGCGGTGTACTCGTCGGCGGAGAGCAGGTCGCCCGGCTCCTCGGCGACGCGCACCTTGAACAGCCAGCCGCCCTCGAAGGGGGCAGAGTTCACCAGGGACGGGTCGTCCACGACGTCCTGGTTGGCCTCGACGACCTCACCGGAGACCGGCGAGTAGAGGTCGCTGACCGACTTCGTCGACTCCAGCTCACCGCAGGTCTCACCCGCGGCGACCGTGTCGCCGACCGCCGGGAGCTGGGCGAAGACGACGTCGCCGAGCGCGTTGGCCGCGAACTCGGTGATGCCGACCGTCGCCACACCGTCCTCGGTGGCCGACAGCCACTCGTGCTCCTTGCTGTAACGCAGCTGCTGGGGATTGCTCATGGCCTGAATTCTCCTGTACGCGGGCGAGTGCTGATGAACGTGGGTCTTACGGACTGAGACGGGCGCGTGCCGCCACGGCTCCCGACGGGACGCGGAGGCGTCCGCAGAGCGAGTGGGGCGCGGGCGGAGGCCGGACTGGACCGGCGCCGCCGGGCTACTTCTGACGCTTGTAGAACGGCAGCGCGACGACTTCGTACGGCTCATGCGTACCGCGGATGTCCACACCCACGCCCGCCGTGCCGGGGGCGGCGTGCGCCGCGTCGACGTACGCCATCGCGATCGGCTTGCCGAGGGTCGGGGACGGCGCGCCGGAGGTGACCTCGCCGACGACCTCGCCGCCGACGACCACGGACATGCCCGCGCGCGGGACCCGGCGGCCCTCGGCGATCAGGCCCACCAGCTTGCGCGGGGGAGCGGCCTCGGCGCGCTCGGCGGCCGCGCGCAGCGCCTCGACGCCCACGAAGTCGTCCGCGTGGGACGTCTTGTCAAACTTGACGACTCGTCCCAGACCGGCGTCGAACGGCGTCAGGGCCGTCGTCAGCTCGTGCCCGTACAGCGGCATGCCCGCCTCCAGGCGCAGCGTGTCGCGGCAGGACAGGCCGCAGGGGACCAGGCCCACCGGGGCACCGGCCTCGGTCAGCGCACGCCACAGCTGCTCGGCGTGCTCGGGGGCCACGAACAGCTCGAAGCCGTCCTCGCCGGTGTAGCCCGTGCGGGCGATCAGGGCGGGGACGCCCGCGACGGTGCCGGGCAGGCCCGCGTAGTACTTCAGGCCGTCGAGGTCGGCGTCCGTGACCGCCTTCAGGATGCCGGGGGACTCCGGGCCCTGGACGGCGATGAGGGCGTAGGCGTCGCGGTCGTCGCGGACCACGGCGTCGAAGCCTTCGGCGCGCTCGGTCAGTGCGTCGAGCACGACCTGGGCGTTGCCGGCGTTGGCGACGACCATGTACTCCTGGTCCTGGAGCCGGTAGACGATCAGGTCGTCCAGGATGCCGCCGTCGGCCTGACAGATCATGGTGTAGCGGGCGCGGCCGACGCCGACGGAGCCGATGTTGCCGACCAGGGCGTGGTTGAGCAGGTCCACCGCCGCGGGGCCGGTGACCGTGATCTCGCCCATGTGGGAGAGGTCGAAGAGGCCGGCGCGGGTGCGGACCGCGTTGTGCTCGTCGCGCTCGCTGGCGTAGCGCAGCGGCATGTCCCAGCCCGCGAAGTCGGTCATGGTCGCACCGAGGTCGCGATGCAGGGCGTCCAGGGCGGTGTGGCGTGGGGTGTTGCTCATCAGTACTGGCTCCCGGGGCATGACGGGCGAGGTCGATCCTCCCCATCTGTCATCGAACCTGAGAGGTTCACCACGTCCCGTGCGTATGACGGGTCATGACTTGCACCTTGGGTGGAGCCGCCCCTGCGACCGGTGTGGCCGGGTGTGACCGGGGATCGACCCGCTTTTCAGATGTGCCTCGCCCGCGCGGTACGGGGCCTGAGAGATTCAAGGGAGGAACTTGCTCCTTCGGCGCCCCGGGACGACGTCCGCGTCAGAGTGCGGTCACGTCTCCGGGAACTCTCCCGCGCGGATTCAAGCGGCCGGTATGGAGTTGGCGCGCACATCATTGCACGCGCCCCCGCTTCACGACAGCAGCAACTTCTTCACGACGGCGGCTACGGCGGAATGCCCTTGTGTGGCATTACCGTCTCTTTACACTCAACGGAGAAGTACTGGGGATGAGTGACGTGACCAGCATGGGGAGGCCGATCACGGTGCACAGGAGCGGTGCTTATGCGACCACCACGGGTGTGGCGCTGCCCGGCGGCGACGTGGTGCCGCCGCAGCCCGGCGCCCCCGTGCGCGAGTGCCTCGGGTACTTCCCGCGGCCCGTCGTGCGCGACCTCAGGGACCGGGCCCGGCGCGGCCCGCGCCGCCTGGTGTTCGGCGCGAGCGACGTCGTGGTCGTGTCCGGGCTGCCCGGCAGCGGCAAGTCCACGCTGATGCGGCGCGCGGTGGCGGGGCCGCGCGTGGACTCCCAGGACACCCGGGACCG
Source organism: Streptomyces sp. NPDC040610 (assembly GCF_055594065.1). NCBI lineage: Bacteria > Bacillati > Actinomycetota > Actinomycetes > Kitasatosporales > Streptomycetaceae > Streptomyces > Streptomyces sp. NPDC040610. Next base: position 1,256,141 of record NZ_JBVIXA010000001.1, read on the forward strand.
CTGGGCGGCCCGCATGCCCCGGCTGCTGCCGTACGCGCTCTACCGCCCCCTGGTCCGCCTCGCGCACTACGCGGGCCTGCACCGGGCGCTGCGCTCCGGCGCGGGCGTCGTCGTGCACGACTGCGGTACGCAGCCGTGGGTGCGCCGCTGGCTGGGCCGCGCGGCCGCCCGGCGCGGGGCCACGCTGCACCTCCTGCTGCTCGACGTGCCCGTCGAGGTCGCCCTCGACGGGCAGCGCGAGCGCGGCCGCGGGGTCTCCCGGTACGCCTTCGCGCGGCACCGCAGGACGGTCGGCCGCCTCGTCCGCGCCGCCGAGCGGGGTGAGCTGCCGCGGGGCTGCGGCTCGGCGGTGCTTCTGGACCGGGAGGCGGCGGGGGCGCTGCGGGAGATCGGGTTCGGGGGCTGAGGGGGCTGAGGGGGCGGTGCGGCGGGGGTCCCGGTTAGGGTCGGGCCCGCAGCACAGGAGCAGGGCAGAGCGCAGAGCAGAGGTCGAGGACAGATGAACTATCCGGGGGACTGCCCGGGAGGCGTTCCGGCACAGGGACCGGGCCCGGACCAGGGACATCCGCATGGGCATCCGCACGAGGGATGGCCGGCCAACGAGCTGGAGGAGGTCCTGGCCGCGTCGCTCGGCGCCCCGCCGTCGGACGCGGTGGGCGCCCGCATCGTCGAGACGCTGGGCCGCGGCCGCGTCTGGATCCCGCTCCCGTCCGGCGGCGGCCCCGACCAGGGCACGCTCGACCTGCCCACGCTGGAGATCGACGGTCAGGCGTACGTCCCCGTCTTCACGTCGGAGCAGCAGTTCCAGCAGGTGACGGGGGGCCGGATGAGCTGGACGGTGGCGCCCGCGGTGGAGTTCGCGCGCGGGCTTCAGCCGCAGCTCGGCATCGTCCTGAACCCCGAGGGCACGGTCGCCGTGCCGCTGCCGCCGCCTGCCGTGGCCGCGCTGTGCCAGGTGGGGCGCACCGAGCTGGACGGCCCCACGACCGGCGGCCGGGTCCGCCTCTTCGAGCCGGACTGGAAGGAGGACCCGGTCGACTTCCTGAGCGCCGCGTCCCGCGAGTTCCAGGCGACCGGGGTGGTCCTGACGGCCCGCCGCTGCCTGGCCAGCGTCGAGGCCGAGGACCCGTCCCTCTTCGTGGGCGTCGAACTCTCCTCCCTGGAGGGCGACGCCCGCGACGCCCCCATGCAGGCCCTGACCCGGGCTCTCACGGCCTTCCCCCCACCCTGGCCGGTCAACCTGGTCCTCCTGGACGCAGCCCAAGACCCAGTCTCCACCTGGCTACGCACCCACATCCGCCCCTTCTACACAACCCACTAGCCACCACCGCAGGCTCCCACCCACCCACCCGCCCTTGGTGAGGACGGACGGCAGGGAGCCGAGGCCTGTCCCGGGTGAGCCAGCCAGCAGGCTCGCCGGGGTCCACCCGGGCCGGATGGCAAAGCCGCCTGGGCCTCGGGGAGGCGGGCGGCGGGACTGCTGGGGCGCCGTGACCGGCGCTCGCCCCGGGTCCCGCAGCACCGCCCACCCTCGCCCCGGGTCCCGCAGCACCGCCCACCCTCGCCCCGGGGCGCACAGCACCGCCCCACCCTCGCCCGGGTCCCACAGCACCGCCCCACCCTCGCCCGGGTCCCACAGCACCGCCCCACCCCCCGCCCCGGGCCCCACAGCAACGGGTGGGCGGGTGGGGAAGCCGCCGCGCAGCGGCGGTGGAGCTTCCGCGGTGCGGGCGGCGCGGGCGGCCGATGGCCCCCGCAGGGGAGGGCGGCCAGCCCGTGGCGGGAAACGGGGGGAGTGGGCGGCCCGAGGCCCGATCAAGGCGCCCACGCCAGAAGTAAGCTGGTTCCATTGACTCGGCCGGACCCCGGCCGTGCGGACAGGTCGAGTGCGTCGGGCAAGCGTGAAGGGGCGGTTACGGGTGAGTGCGTCGGGCACGGCCGCGGGCGACGGGGCCTCCCCTGTTCGAGCGCGCCCGCGAGCTTGGGGAAACGTCGAGCACATGCTGCGCCAGGTGGCGCCGGGACGCTACGACGCGTACGAGGCGCTGCTCGGAGCCCTCGCCGACGACCAGGTGTGGATGCTGCTGTGGCACGGCCAGTCGGGTTCCCCCGACGCGCAGTACGGCAACATGGAGGTCGACGGCCTCGGCTACGCCCCCTGCGTGACCTCCGCCCAGGAACTCTCAGCCAGCGGCTGGAACCGCGGCTACGAGGTGCTCGGCGGCCTCGACGCGGCCCGCGCCCTGTACCCCGACCACTACGGCCTGTGGCTGAATCCGCACGCCCCGGGCGGCGGCGTCGGCATCCCCTGGCTCGACCTGCGCCGCATCGCCGGCGGCCTGGACCTCCAGCCCGCGGGGCCCCTGCGCCTGACCGAACCGGCCATCGAACTCCCGCAGTTCTACGCCCTGCTGAGCCAGAACGCCCACCGCACCCCGACGGTCCGCTCGCTGCGCCGCGCCTGGGTGCAGCCCGCGCTCGGCGCCCCGTACCTGGCCATCGGCCTCGATGTGTACGACACCTCGCCGGGCGCGGTGGACTCGGTCCGCGCGATGATGCAGCAGTCCATCGGCGCCGTCCCCGAGGGCCTGCCGGTCTCCACGGTGGCGATGGCCGACCCGCACGACCCGGTGGCGATGTGGCTGCGCGCCAACGCCCGCCCGTTCTACGACCGCGATGCGCAGGCGGCCCCGGCCCCCGCCGCGGGCGGATACGGCTATCCCGCCCCGTACTGAACAAAAGGGCACAAACCCCTCCGCAGTGATCAGGACAGCGTCCGGTTTTCGCTGTCCCGGAGCCTGCTGATCAGCACCGTCGTGCGCGATGTCCCCCAATGGTGCCCGAGTGGCGGTATGGACTCCCGTGGCGCCTTGGCCCCGAAGTGCCCCGCGTTCGCCCGGCGTTCAGCCTCGTCCGGATAACGGAACACCTCGATCAGCATCACGGTTGCGCATCCATTCCCCGACAAGTCTGGTAACAGATCACGACCCCGTTGAAGACTCCCGCTCCAAGGGGCCTTCGCCCCTGTGTACGACGGACGATCACGTCGCTACAGCGGCAAGTGCGGGCCGGTCACCGCCGGTTGAGAGGGGTCCCTGCCACGATGACGGCGCCATTGCATGACACACCTGCGGACGCGAAACCCACCGAGGACGTCGCTCCCGCAGCTGGTGCGGGGGTGAAGAAGGTCGAGGGACGGTCGCTCAAGCAGATCGCCTGGAACCGACTCAAGCGGGACAAGGTCGCCCTGGCCGGCGGAATCACCGTGCTTGTGCTGGTCCTGGTCGCGGTCTTCGCGCCCCTGATCGTCAGCCTGCTCGGCCACCCGCCGAACGACTTCCACCAGGACAAGCTGGATCCGCTGACCAACCTGCCCACGGGCTCGCTCGGCGGTGTGAGCAGCGACTTCCTGTTCGGCGTCGAGCCCAACAAGGGCCGCGACGTGTTCAGCCGGATCGTCTACGGCGCGCGGATCTCGCTGCTGGTGGCCTTCCTGGCCGCCGTGGTCGCGGTGGTGCTCGGCACGCTCTTCGGCATCATCGCCGGCTACTTCGGCGGCTGGGTCGACGCGCTGATCAGCCGGGTGATGGACGTGCTGCTGTCCTTCCCGCAGCTGCTCTTCATCATCTCCCTGGTCTCCGTGCTCCCGGACGATCTGCTCGGCCTGCAGGGCACGAGCGTGCGCGTGGCGATCCTGATCCTGGTGATCGGCTTCTTCGGCTGGCCGTACGTCGGCCGCATCGTCCGCGGCCAGACGCTCTCGCTGCGCGAACGCGAGTACGTCGAGGCGGCCCGCAGCCTCGGCGGCGGCCGCCGCCACATCCTGTTCAAGGAGCTGCTGCCCAACCTGGTCGCCCCCATCACCGTCTACGCGACGCTGATGATCCCGACCAACATCCTGACCGAGGCCGCCCTCAGCTTCCTCGGCGCCGGCGTCAAGCCGCCGACAGCCTCCTGGGGCGGAATGCTCCGCGATGCCCTGGAGACGTACGAGCACGATCCGATGTTCATGGTCTTCCCCGGCGTGACGATCTTCATCACGGTGCTCGCCTTCAACCTCTTCGGGGACGGTCTGCGCGATGCGCTCGACCCCAAGGGAACCCGCTAGCAGTCCCCAACTGACTTGCCCCTGCCGCAGTCAGGTGGCTCTTTCCATGGTTCTCAGGCAGCTCATGGCCAGGGACCGCGAATCTCGGAGGTTTGCGACAAAATGCCAACAGTTTCCTCGAAGCGACGGCTCACCGCTGGTGCGGCCCTCGTCGTCGCGGCGCTGGTGACCACCACCGCGTGCGGTGGCGGCGACGGCGACGGCGAAGGCAAAGGCAAGGGCGCCGGGTACAACGCCGCCCTGAACAAGGTCGCCAACCCGTCGAAGAAGGCCGGCGGCACCCTGCGCATGGTCGGCAAGCAGGACCTGGACTCGGCCGACCCGCAGCGCGCCTACTACGGCATGTCCTGGGACTTCATGCGCTTCTACACCCGGCAGCTGGTGTCGTACGACACCAAGCCGGGCAAGGCGGGCACCAAGCTGGTCCCGGACCTCGCCGAGGCCAACGGCAAGATCTCGGACGGCGGCAAGACCTACACGTACAAGCTGCGTGACGGTGTCACCTGGGAGGACGGCTCGCCGCTGACCTCCAAGGACGTCAAGTACGGCATCGAGCGCATCTGGGCGACGGACACCATCACCGGTGGCCCGCAGTACCTGATGAAGGCGCTCGACCCCAAGGGCGAGTACAAGGGCCCCTACAAGGACTCGTCCAAGGACAAGCTCGGTCTGAAGGCGATCGAGACGCCCGACGACAAGACCATCATCTTCAAGCTGCCGAAGCCCAACGGTGACTTCGAGCAGTTCCTGGCCATGCCGTCCGGCTCGCCGGTGAAGGCGGCCAAGGACACCAAGGCCAAGTACACCCAGCGGCCGTTCTCCGCGGGCCCGTACAAGTTCTCGCAGTACAAGCCGGGCAAGAAGATCGTCCTGGTGCGCAACGACAAGTGGAAGAAGGCCTCGGACCCGATCCGTGCCGCGCTTCCCGACAAGGTCGACGTGACGATCTCCGCCAACCTGGAGGAGAACGACAAGCGCCTGATGGCCGGCGACTACGACGTCGACCTCAACGGCACCGGCATGACCCAGTCCGGCCGCGTCACCGCGATCCAGGACCACCGCAGCAGCATCGACAACATGCACACGTCCTTCGTGCGCTACGTCGCGCTGATCCACACCGCGAAGCCGTTCGACAACGTGCACTGCCGCAAGGCCGTCTTCTACGGCACGGACTTCGCGGCCCTGCAGCAGACCCGCGGCGGCAAGCTCGCGGCCGGTGACATCGCCAACAGCACCTTCCCGAAGGCGATCCCGGGCTACAGCGACTACGACCCGTACGGCGTCCTGGAGCGCAAGGGCAAGCCGGACCCGGCCAAGGCCAAGGACGAGCTGAAGCAGTGCGGCAAGCCGGACGGATTCAGCGCCAAGATCACCGCCCGTAACAACAACCCGGGCGAGGAGGACACGGCCGAGGCGCTGCAGGCGCAGCTCAAGAAGGTCAACATCAACCTCTCCGTCGAGACCCTCGACGGTGCGGACTCCTCCAGCATCACCGGTTCGCCGTCCGTGGTGAAGAAGCGCGGCTACAGCATGCAGATGAGCGGCTGGGGCCCGGACTTCCCCTCCGGCCAGGGCTACGCGCAGCCGCTGTTCGACAGCCGCTTCCTCGCCCAGACCGGTAACTACAACGAGTCCCAGATCAAGGACAAGAAGATCGACGGGCTCTTCGACAAGGCGATCGCCGAGACCGACCCGGTCAAGGCCGGCGAGACCTACAAGGAGCTCGACAAGCGGATCCTCGACCAGGCCGACTGGATGCCCTTCCTGTACGAGAAGAACATCACCTGGCGCGGTCCGCGGCTGACGAACGCGTACATGTCCGACGCGTTCAACGGCCGGTACGACTACGTCTCGCTCGGCGTCAACGAGAAGAAGTAACACCGCCAGTGTGCCGCCGCGGCGGGATCAAGTCCCGCCGCGGCGACCGCTCTTGACCGACCGTCACGCCACCGCCGCATCCCGCCAGTCCGAAGGGCAGGTGATGGCCCCGGGCGGCGACCGGAGCCCCTCACGAGGGGGCCCCGGGCCACCGCCGGGCCGCGCACAGTGCTTGCTTATCTCATCCGGCGCCTGATCGCCGTAATCATCATGGTGCTGGTCGTACTGCTCGCGACCTTCACCGTCTTCTTCATGCTGCCCAAGTGGGCGGGACAGGACATCGCCGTCCTCTTCGCCGGCAAGGCGTCCGGAGCCGAGCAGCTCGAAGGCATCCGGACCAAACTGGGCCTCGACGACCCGCTGCTCGTGCAGTTCTGGGAATTCGTCAAGGGCATCCCGATGGGCCGCGACTACGCCAACGGCAGTGATGTCACCCACTGCCCGGCGCCCTGCTTCGGCTACTCCTTCCGTACCGAGGCCCCCGTCTGGGAGACCCTCAAGGACGCCCTGCCCGTCACCGCTGCGCTCGCCGCCGGTGCCTGTGTGCTGTGGCTCGGCGCCGGTGTCCTCACCGGTGTGGTCTCCGCGCTCAAGCGGGGCACCATCTGGGACCGCGCCGCGATGACCACCGCCCTCGGTGGCGTCTCGCTCCCCGTCTTCTTCACCGGCATGATCGCGATGGGCGTCTTCGTCCACAACCTCGGCTGGGTGAAGATCGCCGACAGCCTCAGTACGGACGACTCCATCGACGTCTGGTTCCAGACGCTGATCCTGCCGTGGGTCGTGCTCGCCTTCCTGAACGCCGCGATGTACGCCCGCCTCACCCGCGCCACCATGCTGGAAGTGCTGGGCGAGGACTACATCCGCACCGCGCGCGCCAAGGGCCTCGGTGAAGCCGTCGTGATCCGCAGACACGCGCTGCGCTCCGCGATGACACCGATCCTCACCGTCTTCGGACTCGACCTCGGCGTGCTCATGGGCGGCGCCGTGCTCACCGAGTCCACCTTCAACCTTCCGGGCCTCGGCCTGGAAGCGGTCAGGGCCATCAGCAGCAAGGACCTGCCCGTGATTCTCGGCGTCACCCTGTGTGCGGCCCTCGCGATCGCCGTGGCCAACCTCGTCGTCGACCTTCTGTACGCCGTCATCGACCCGCGAGTGAGGCTGGGATGACCGAACTGTCCAAGAGCGGAGCGGCGCCCGAGGGCGGCGCGGAAGCCACCGTGTCGAAGACCGGCACGGCCGTCGGCGAAGTCGTCGCCGGCTCGCCCGCTCCCTCCGCCTTCCTCGAGGTGCGCGACCTCAAGGTGCACTTCCCGACCGACGACGGCCTGGTCAAGTCCGTCGACGGGCTCAGCTTCAGCCTGGAGAAGGGCCGCACCCTCGGCATCGTCGGCGAGTCCGGGTCCGGCAAGTCCGTCACCTCGCTCGGCATCCTCGGCCTGCACACCGCCGGGCAGTACGGCCGCCGCAAGGCGCAGCTGTCCGGCGAGATCTGGCTGAACGGCACCGAGCTGCTCAGCTCCCCGGCGGACGAGGTGCGCAAGCTCCGCGGCCGCGAGATGGCGATGATCTTCCAGGACCCGCTGTCGGCGCTGCACCCGTACTACTCGATCGGCAAGCAGATCATCGAGGCGTACCGGGTCCACAACAACGTCGACAAGAAGGCCGCGCGCAAGCACGCCATCGACATGCTCGACCGGGTCGGCATCCCGCAGCCCGACAAGCGCGTCGACTCCTACCCGCACGAGTTCTCCGGCGGTATGCGCCAGCGCGCGATGATCGCCATGGCGCTCGTCAACAACCCCGAACTGCTGATCGCCGACGAGCCGACGACGGCCCTCGACGTGACGGTGCAGGCGCAGATCCTGGACCTGATCCGGGATCTGCAGAAGGAGTTCGGCTCCGCGGTCATCATGATCACCCACGACCTCGGCGTGGTGGCGGAGATGGCCGACGAGCTGCTCGTGATGTACGGCGGCCGCTGCGTCGAGCGCGGCTCCGCGCAGCAGGTCTTCTACGAGCCCCAGCACCCCTACACCTGGGGCCTGCTCGGCTCGATGCCGCGCATCGACCGCGAGGAGACCGAGCGCCTCGTCCCGGTCAAGGGCTCCCCGCCCAGCCTCATCAACCTGCCGAGCGGCTGCGCCTTCAACCCGCGCTGCCCGTACGCGGACGTGCCCAAGGACCAGATCACGCGCAGCGAGCGCCCCGAGCTGAGCTTGGTCGGCTCCGGGCACTACTCGGCCTGCCACATGTCGCGCGAGGAGCGCACCAAGATCTGGACCGAAGAGATTGCGCCGAAGCTGTGAAGGACCAGGACATGACCATCCCCGCGCAGGCGAAACCCGCCCCGGACTCCGAGCGGGACGTGCTCCTCAAGGTCGATGGCCTGGTGAAGCACTTCCCCATCAAGAAGGGGCTCATGCAGCGCCAGGTCGCGGCCGTCCAGGCCGTCGACGGGATCAGCTTCGACGTGCGCTCCGGTGAGACCCTCGGCGTCGTCGGCGAGTCCGGCTGCGGCAAGTCGACCATGGGCCGGCTCATCACCCGGCTGCTCGAGCCGACCGGCGGGCGGGTGGAGTTCGAGGGCGTGGACATCACGCACCTGGGCACGGCGAAGATGCGGCCGCTGCGCCGCGACGTCCAGATGATCTTCCAGGACCCGTACTCGTCGCTGAACCCCCGGCACACCATCGGCACGATCGTCGGCGCGCCCTTCAAGCTCCAGGGCGTGAACCCCGAGGGCGGCATCAAGAAGACCGTCCAGGGGATGCTGGAGCGGGTCGGCCTCAGCCCCGAGCACTACAACCGCTACCCGCACGAGTTCTCCGGCGGTCAGCGGCAGCGCATCGGCATCGCGCGGGCGCTCGCCCTGCAGCCGAAGCTGGTCGTGGCGGACGAGCCGGTGTCGGCCCTGGACGTGTCCATCCAGGCCCAGGTCGTCAACCTCCTGGACGACCTCCAGGACGAGCTCGGCCTCACCTACGTGATCATCGCGCACGACCTGTCGGTCATCCGGCACGTGTCCGACCGCATCGCCGTCATGTACCTCGGCAAGATCGTCGAACTCGCGGACCGCAAGGACTTGTACACCAAGCCCATGCACCCGTACACGAAGGCGCTCCTGTCCGCGGTGCCGGTGCCCGACCCCAAGCGGCGCGGCGTCAAGAGCGAGCGGATCCTGCTGCGCGGCGACGTGCCCTCGCCGATCGACCCGCCGAAGGGGTGCCGCTTCCACACGCGGTGCTGGAAGGCGACGGAGATCTGCGCGGTCAAGGAGCCGCCGTTCGTCGCCCTGGAGACGGCGCACCAGGTGGCGTGCCACCACCCGGAGAACGCGCCCGACCAGGCGCCGGAGGACACGAAGCTGCTCTCCGTGGCCCGAGAGGCCATTGATGTGGTGTCGGTCACCACGGCGGCGGATGTCGCTGGCGCTGAGGCTGAGGCTGAGGACGAGGGTGCCTCTGCTGAGGCGGGGGCGACCGACGTGACGAAGGACTGAGCGCGGGCCGATCGGCGCTTCGCGCCTCGTCCTCAAACGCCGGAGGGGCTGGAAAAGATCCAGCCCCTCCGGCGTTTGAGGAGCGGGGTCCGGGGCGGAGCCCCAGGAGGGCGGGCGGATGGGGAGGAGCCCCTCCGGCGATTGAGGACGAGCTCGGCGGAGCCGGCGATTCGGGGGTGACCCCGGGCCGGGGGACAATGCGGCGTGCTTCAGGAATTGTTCAGCCCGGGGGTCCAGCACGCACTGGACATCGTCGGCATCTTCGTCTTCGCGATCTCCGGCGCCCTCCTCGCCGTCCGCAAGAACTTCGACGTCTTCGGCATCGCCGTACTCGCCGAGGTCACGGCCCTGGGCGGCGGCCTCTTCCGCGATCTGGTGATCGGCGCGGTGCCCCCGGCCGCGTTCACGGATCTCGGCTACTTCCTCACCCCGCTGCTCGCCGCGCTCCTCGTGTTCTTCCTGCACCCGCAGGTCGAGCGCACCCAGTTCGCGGTGAACGTCTTCGACGCGGCGGGCCTCGGCCTGTTCTGCGTCACGGGCACCACGAAGGCGTACGACTACGGGCTCGGCCTGACCGCGTCCGCGACCCTGGGCCTGGCCACGGCGGTGGGCGGCGGTGTGCTGCGCGACATCATCGCCAACGAGGTCCCGTCCCTGGTGCGCTGGGACCGCGACCTGTACGCGGTCCCCGCCATCGTGGGGGCCACCATCGTCGCCCTGTCCATCCGCTTCGAGATGCTGAACGGTTTCACGACGGCACTGGCCATCGTCACGGCGTTCGCCCTGCGGCTGCTCGCGATGCATTACCACTGGCGGGCGCCGCGCGCGTGGAACCGCCGCTCCTCGGCGTCCGAGGAGCCGGAGCATAAAGCTACCGCTTAGTAGTTTTCTGTTGTACGTTGCCGGTATGGCTGACACAGCAGCGGCGCCCACGGCGCGCGCCACGGTCGGGGACAGCGAGTTCGACCGCGACACCGCGGTCACCCAGCGGGAGCCCGGCGTCTACGACATCGACCTCTCCGCGGGCTGGACCATCGTGAGCGCCGTCAACGGCGGCTATCTCCTCGCCGCCGTCGGCCGCGCCCTCGCGCACGCGCTGCCGCACTCCGACCCGTTCACGATCTCCGCGCACTATCTGACGGCGTCCGACCCGGGCCCCGCCGTGATCCGCACCGAGACCGTGCGTACAGGGCGCGGCCTGTCCACCGGGCAGGCCTCGCTGGTGCAGTTCGAGGCGGACGGCACCGAGGTCGAGCGGCTGCGGGTGCTCGCCTCGTACGGGGACCTGGACGCCCTGCCCGACGACGTGCGCACGACGGCCAAGCCGCCGCAGCTGCCCCCGGTCGACCAGTGCTTCGGCGCCGACGACGCCCCGGCCGAGCAGCGGGCGGTCCCCGGTTCGTCCGCGATCGCCGATCGGCTGTGGCTGAAGCTGGACCCGTCCACCCTCGGGTGGGCGCTCGGCCAGCCGTCCGGCAAGGGCGAGATGCGGGCGTGGTTCGGGCTCGCCGACGGGCGCGACGCGGATCCGCTGTCGCTGCTGCTCGCCGTGGACGCGCTGCCGCCGACGGCGTTCGAGATGGGCCTCTCCGGCTGGGTGCCCACCATCGAACTCACCGTCCATGTGCGGGCCAGGCCCGCGCCCGGACCGCTGCGCGTCGCCATCACCACGCGCAACCTCGCCGGCGGCTTCCTGGAGGAGGACGCCGAGGTCTGGGACTCCACGGACCGCCTGGTGGCCCAGTCCCGCCAGCTGGCCAGGGCCCGCCTGCGCTGACCGGACCGCGTAGCCCGCCCGGGCCGACTCCCGCGGCCCGGGCACACCTCACCCGGTCAGGCACACCCCCGCGTACGACACCCCGCCGACCACCACCCACGCGCACAGCCCCACGAGCCCCACGCGGCCCCCGGTGCGCAGCAGCGTCCGCAGGTCCACCGCGCTGCCGAGGCCGAACAGGGCGGCGGCGAGGAGCAGTTCCTGGGCGATCCCGGCCGTGTCGAGGGCCGCTTCCGGGAGCCACCCGGTGCTGCGTACGCCGACCATCGCCACGAACCCCGCGACGAACAGCGGCACCAGCGGCGGCCGCCGCTCACCGGCGCCCGGGGTGCCGTCCGCGGTGGCCGCGCGCCGGGCCCGTACCGCGATCGCCACGCCCGCGACCAGCGGCGCGAGCAGCGCCACCCGCATCAGCTTGACCAGCACGCCCTCGCCGAGGGCGGTGCCACCGGCGGTCTGCGCGGTGGCGACGACCTGCCCCACGTCGTGCACGCTCGCCCCGACCCAGCGGCCGAACTCCGCGTCCGTGAGGCCCAACGGCCCCTGGAGCAGGGGGAGCACGGCGATGGCGAGCGTGCCGCAGAGCGTGACCACCGCCACCGAGGCGGCCGTGTCGCGCTCCTCGCTGCGGGAGACGTCGCTCACCGCGCCGATCGCCGACGCCCCGCAGATCGAGTACCCGGTGGCGATGAGCAGCGGCTGGTCGCCGGGCAGGCCCAGCTTCCGGCCGAGCCACCAGGTGCCGAAGAACGTCGCGGCGACCACCACGAGCACCATCGCGACGGTCGGCCAGCCCACCCCGAGCACATCGCGCAGGCTGAGCTTCAGGCCGAGCAGCACCACGCCGACCCGCATCAGACGCTTCGCGGCGAAGGTGAGGCCGGGCCTGGCCCAGCCGCGTACCCACACCCGGGACCCCGGCACCTGCGCGGCGGCGAGGCCGAGGACGATGGCGACCGTCAGCATCGGCACGTCCGGCACGAGCCGGTGCGTCAGCCAGGCGACGGCGACACCCGCCGCGGCGAGCGCGAGGCCCGGCCAGGGGCCGGTGGCGCGCGCAGCCGGACGCGGCGCCGACGCCGTCCGCGGCGGGCGCTGTCCGAGCAGGGCCATCAGCGGTCGGCCGGAAGGTCGTACACCCGTCGCACGCTGCTGCCGAGCCGCCCGATGTCCGCGCCGTAGACGTGCAGGGACAGCGCGCGTCCGGCGCCCGCGTTCCACACCCGGTGGATGTCCCCGGGCGGCGCGAAACCGCACACCGCGCCCTGCGGGTTCACCACGTCCTCGGTGGCGACGAGGTGCGCGGGGGCGTCGTCCTCGGCGGGCACGAGCCGGTAGCGCCGCTCGTGCTCCTCGCCCTCGTGCACGCCGGTCACGCACCACGACACGTGGTCGTGCACGGACGTGCGCTGGCCGGGCAGCCACACCAGGCCGACGAGGGAGAAGCTGCCGTCGCTCTCGGCGTGCAGCAGGTGTTGGCGGTAGCGGTCCGGGTCGCCCTCGCACTGCTCGGGGGTGAGCAGGTCGGCGGCGCCCAGGTGCGGCGCGAGGCGCTCGCCGACCAGGTACGCGGTCAGGTCCGGGGGCAGGCCGCGGCCGACGGCCTCGCGTATCTCGGCGACGAGGGCGTCGAGGCGCGATGTCGTACGGGGGCGGGCGGGCGCGGTGCGGGTGTGCGCGGTGGGGGTGGTCATACCGGCAGGGTCGGCCCGCCGCATCCATCACGTCCAACGACAGTTTTTTGGCGTTGCCTCAAAAATTGCTTATGTGTTGGCCGTTCAACGGTCGGCCGCGGTCCCCGGCGGGGCAGCGGTCAGCAGCCGACGCGGTTCGCCGCGACCGCCTTCAGCTCGTCGAGCACCAGGGCCGTGGCCGGAATGCGCAGGTGCTCCCGCAGGACGTACGCCGACACCTGCCGCCGGGACGCCGGGTCGAGCGGGCGGCCGGTGACCGAGCGGTGGCACAGGAAGTTCAGGACGAGGCCCGGCATCATCGCGATGCCGAGGCCCTCGGAGACGAGGCTCTGGATGACGAGGTTGTCGTCGGTGGTGAAGGCGATGTCCGGGGCGAAGCCCTGCTCGGCGCACTCGTGCAGGAAGTTGGCCCGGCAGCGCAGGCACCCGGCGATCCAGCGCTCCTCGGACAGATCGGCGAGCCGCACCGAGCGGCGCCGCGCCATCGGGTGCCTGGTGGGCATCAGGACCGTCAACTGGTCTTCCATCAACGGTACTTCGACGACCTCGTCCGGCACCTCTTCGAGCAGGCCGGGATAGGTGAAGGCGAGGGTGACGTCGGCGTCGCCGTGCACCAGGCGCTGCAGGGACTCCGGCGGTTCGTACTCCTGGAGTTCGACGCGGATGCCGCGGTGGTGGCGGGCCAGACCGGCCAGCGCCTCCGGTATCAGCGTGGCGGTAGCGCTCGGGAACGCGCACAGTCTGACCCGGCCGGTGCGCAGCCGCGTGATCGCGTTCATCTGCTGCTGGGCCGCGTCGATGTTGCCGAGGATCACCCCGGCGTGCCGGGACAGCGCCTCGCCCGCCTCCGTCAGCCGCATCCGGCGCCCCACGCGGGTGAACAGGACCGTGCCCACGGACCGTTCGAGCGCCTTCATCTGCTGGGTGATCGCCGGTTGCGTATAGCCGAGCGAGCGGGCCGCGGCGGAGTACGAACCGGTGCGGACCACTTCGTGGAAGGACCTGATGTGCCGGGAGTCGAACACAGTCGAATCATAAGCAAAATTTGGGAACAGCTGACGGGCCTTTTCCGTCGCTTCTGGATGCGGGACGCCGAGCCGTCCCGGATCGTGGACGTGCGCGATCCTTGACCGCGTGAAGTCCGACCGGCTGCTCTCGATCCTGCTGCTGCTCCAGACCCGCGGCACCGTCCCCGCGCCCGAACTCGCCGAGCGCCTGGAGGTGTCCGTCCGCACCATCTACCGCGACGTCGACGCGCTGTCCGCGTCGGGTGTCCCGGTCTACGCCGAGCGCGGGCGGCACGGCGGCATCACGCTGCTGCCCGGCTACCGCACCGACGTCACGGGCCTGACCGCCGACGAGTCGCGCGCCCTGTTCGTCCTCGCCGCGCAGGGCGCGCACGCCGCGCTCGGCCTGGACGCGGCCATCGGCTCGGCGCTGCGCAAGGTGATGGCGGCGCTGCCCGCGCCGCACCGGCCCGCCGCCGAGCTCACCAGCCGCCGGATCCTCGTCGACGCCTCGCGCTGGACACGCGGTCCCGGCGCCGGTCTGCCCCTGGACCATCTGGGCACGCTCCAGGACGCGGTCTTCGCCGACCGGCGGGTGCGCGTGAGCTATGTGCACAGCGGGTCCGAGGGGGTGCGGGACTACACCCTCGACCCCTACGGGCTCGTGTCCAAGGCGGGCGTCTGGTACCTCGTGGCCGACCGGGACGGCGAGCCGAGGCTCTTCCGGGCCGACCGGGTGCGCTCGGCGAGCCTGACGGACGAGGCGGTGCGGCGCCGCCCCGGCGTCGAACTCGCGGACGTGTGGGAGGGGTTGAAGCAGTGGGTGGAGCGGCGCACCGGCGGCATCGACGTCACCGCGCGGGTGCGCCGCGACCGCTATGGGCGCTTTCTGCGGCTGCACGGGGGTGCGGTGACGGAGGTCGTGGAGGAGGTGGAGGAGATGGAGGGGGTGGAAGGTGTGGAAGGGGTAGAGGGGGACGGGGACGCTGAGGGTGCCGGGCGCGGGCGCGGGGGCGGCGCCGGGGGCGACGAGGGCACGGGGGAGTGGGTGACCGTGCGCCTCGTCGTCGAGGAGGAGCGCGCGGCGCGCGTCCTGCTCGCCTTCTCCGACGCCGTCGAGGTCCTGTCGCCGCCGGAGATCCGGGAAGAGCTGGCGCGGGCCGCCGCGGCTGTCAGCGCACTGTACGAGGGCCCGCATTGAGGAAACGCGCGAGGGCCCCCGTGAGTTCCGCGGGAGCGTCCTCCTGTACGAGATGTCCCGCACCCTCGATCAGCCGCAGCTCGGCGCCGGGGATCAGCCCGGCGAGCTCGTGGCCGCGCGCCACCGGGATCCAGGTGTCCTCGGTGCCCCAGCAGACCAGGACGGGCAGCGCCAACTCGCCGTACCTGCCCTGGATCTCGTCCGTGAAGCGCTGGTCGTTCTGCTCGATCTGGCGGTAGAACGCGGGCCTGCCCGCCTCCGTGCACCAGGGCGCCACGAGCCGGTCGAGCACGGCCGGGTGCAGCCCGCGGTGGCTCGCCGAGCCGACGTACTCCCGCACCAGCGCCTCGTGCAGCGCGGGCGGCAGCTGGGAGAACACGTCCGCGTGCGCGCCGAGCAGCTGGTACGTGGGCGAGCCCCACGGCGCGAGGGCCACCGGGTCGACCACGGCGAGCCGGGCGTAGCGCGCGCCGTGCAGCAGATGCGCCCGCAGGGCCACGCAGCCGCCGAAGTCATGGGCGACGACGGCCAGGGGCTCCTGCCCGTCCAGGCCCCAGTGCGCGAGCAGTTCGGTGAACACGCGGGCCTGCGCGGCGAGCGAGACGTCCTGCCCGGCCCGCATCTCGGACGCGCCGTAGCCGGGCAGGTCCCATACGTACACCCGGCGTTCGCGTGCGAGCGCCTTGGCGACGCCCCGCCAGACGTACGACGAGAACGGGGTGCCGTGGACCAGGACGACGGGGGGCGCGTCGGCCGGACCCAGGGCGGCCCAGCGGACGGCGCCCGACGAGGAGGCGAAGGTCTGGTCGAGGGGCCAGTCGGGATGCGTGGTCGTCATGGCCGACAAGGCTAGTTGCCCCTTACGTCTCCGTCGAGTACCGGCCAGACTTGTCCGCCGCCTCGTCCAGCCAGTGCCGCCGCCCGAGGGTTAGCAGACGCAGTTGTCTGCGGGCCCGGTCGGCCACGGGTTCCTCGTCGTCGGTCCCCAGGAGCGCGGACGCGGTCATCACCATGTGGTCCACGTACATCCGGGCGAGCATCAGCAGGTCCGCATCGCTCCAGCCCGCCGCCTCCGGCTCCTTGGCGAACTGCGCCGCCACCTCCTGGGCGAACAGCGCGAGTTGGCCGCCTATGGCCTCGCGCACCGCCTTCACGCCGCCGTGCTGCTCGCGCGCGATGAAGCGGGCGTGCGCGGGGTACGTCCGGACGTACGCGACGATCAGGTCCACGGCGGCCGTGATGCGCTCCTCGCCGTCACCGGTCGCCGCGAGCGTGGCGACGAGCGTGGTGTGCAGGCTGCCCAGGGCCTCCTCGACCAGGGCCACGCCCAGGTCGGCCGTGTCGCGGAAGTGCCGGTAGAAGGCGGTGGGGGCCACACCGACGGCGCGGGTCACCTCGCGCAGGCCGAGGCTGGACAGGCTCTGCTCCGCCAGCAGGTGCAGCGCCGCGTCGAGCAGGGCCTGCCGGGTCTTCTGCTTCTGCGCCTGCCGGGCGCCCGGGGCCGGGCCGTCGAGGGTGTGACTCATGCCATGCAGTTAACAACTGTTCTCCGAGATTTGAAAGCCGCAGGGGGAGTAGACTCTCCAGTCAGTGAACAGTTGTAACCACAAATGTTCACCGAAGGGTCGACCGCTGGCCATCGGGTCAGCCCGGCCATCGGCTGTCCGGCTGTCCGGCCAGCCGCGCACCTGTCCGGCCGTCCGTACGGGAGGGGTTCTCCTCATGCTGTTCCTCGTCGCCGCACTCCTGCTCCTCGGCGTCGCCATGGGCACCGTGGCGCACGCCCCGCTGTCCGTCTCACTCGTCCTGGCCGCCGTCATCGGCGTGTGGCTGCTGGTGTTCGCGCTGCGCGAGCGGCACGCGCGCCACCGCTGACCGGCGTACGGCCGCCCGACTCCGTACGACCTCTGACTCCGTACGACCCCCGACCACGACTTGAGGAGTCGCACCATGGAACTCACCGCCCAGGCGTCCACCGACCGCGCTCCGCGGTCGACCGAAAGCGGACCGCGGAACCGTCCCGTCGGCCGCCGCGACACCGACGGCATGGCCGTGGCCTCCTTCGTCCTCGGCCTGCTCGGGCTGCTCGTCCTGAACATCGTGCTCGGCCCCGTCGCCATCGTCCTCGCGTCCCTCGCGCTGTGGCGCGGCACCGCACGACGCGGCCGCGCGCTGCTCGGACTCGGGCTCGGCGTGGCCGACCTCGTGGTCCTCGGCACCCTGATGTCCCTGAACAACTCGGTGTCCTGGAGCTTCGCGGGCTGACCGGCGCAGACGCGCCACCGCGGGGTCGGGCCCGTCGGCCACGGCTCGTAGAATCGTGCCCACCATGGCCTACCTCGACCACGCCGCGACCACCCCGATGCTCCCGGAAGCGATCTCGGCGATGACCGCCCAGCTCGCCGTCACCGGCAACGCCTCCTCGCTGCACGCGGCGGGCCGCCGGGCCCGTCGTACCGTCGAGGAGGCCCGCGAGACGCTGGCCGAGTCGCTCGGCGCGCGCCCCAGCGAGGTCGTCCTCACCTCGGGCGGCACCGAGGCGGACAACCTCGCAGTGAAGGGCCTGTACTGGGCGCGGCGCTCCGGCGCGGACGGCGGCCCGGCCCGCACCCGGGTCCTCGCCAGCCCCGTCGAGCACCACGCCGTCCTCGACGCCGTCGACTGGCTCGGCGAGCACGAGGGCGCCACCGTCGAGTACCTCCCCGTCGACACGCACGGCCGCGTGCACCCCGACGCGCTGCGCGAGGCCATCGCCCGCAACCCCGACGACGTCGCCCTCGCCACCGTCATGTGGGCCAACAACGAGATCGGCACCCTCCAGCCGGTGCGGGAACTGGCCGACGTCTGCGCCGAGTTCGACGTGCCGCTGCACGCCGACGCCGTCCAGGCCTTCGGGCAGGTGCCCGTCGACTTCGGCGCCTCCGGGCTCGCCGCGATGACCGTCTCCGGGCACAAGGTCGGCGGCCCCTACGGCATCGGCGCGCTGCTGCTCGGCCGGGCCTACAGCCCCGTGCCCGTGCTGCACGGCGGGGGCCAGGAGCGGCATGTGCGCTCCGGCACCCTGGACGTGCCCGCCGTCGCCGCGTTCGCCGTGGCCGGGCGGCTCGCCGCCGAGCGTCGCGAGTGGTTCGCCCGGGAGATCGGCGCGCTGCGCGAGGAACTGGTCGCGGCCGTCCGCGCCGCCGTCCCCGACGCCATCCTCGGCGGCGACCCGGACCCCGGCGGGCGGCTCCCGGCCAACGCCCACTTCACCTTCCCCGGCTGCGAGGGCGACTCGCTCCTGCTGCTCCTGGACGCGCAGGGCATCGAGTGCTCCACCGGCTCGGCGTGCACCGCGGGCGTGGCCCAGCCCAGCCACGTCCTCCTCGCCACCGGCACCGACCCGGACCTGGCCCGCGGCACCCTCCGCTTCTCCCTCGGCCACACGTCGACGAAGGCGGACGTGGAGGCGGTGGCGGCGGCGATCGGCCCGGCGGTGGAGCGGGCGCGGACGGCGGGCCTGAGCTGAGTCCCAGCCCCCGTGCGGCGGGAACCCGCTAGGCCGGAGCCTTGGTGCGGGCGGGCCGATCCCGCTCCCGCCGCACCAGCCGCAGATAGCGGTCCCAGTCCCAGTGCGGCCCCGGATCCGTGTGATCCGTCCCCTCCACCTCCACGTGCCCGATGATGTGCTCCCGGTCCACCGGAATGTCGTACCGCCCGCAGATCCCCGCCGTGAGCCGCGCCGACGCCTCGTACATCGCGTCCGTGAACGACTCCTTCTTGTCCACGAAACCCTCGTGCTCGATCCCCACGCTGCGCTCGTTCATGCTCCTGCTGCCCGCGTGGAACGCCACGTCGAGCTCGCGGATCATCTGGGCGATGTGGCCGTCCTTGCGGACCACGTAGTGCGCGGCGGCGCCGTGGCCGGGGTCCTTGAAGACCTTCAGGGCGGTGCGATAGGCGCCCTGCACGACGTGGATGACGACGCGGTCGATCTCGTAGTCGTCGGGGCGGTCGGCACGCCGCCAGTTCGCGGAGGACGCCGCTATCCACTGCGCGCCCCGGGCGTCGACCACGCCCTCCTTCCGCTTCTTCACCACTCCGGGGAACCGCCACCACAGCCGCCCCAGCTCGTCGTGGGCGAGTGCGTACACCCCCACGCCCACGGCGGCGGTGGCGCCGAGCAGGAGCGCGCGCCGGCTGACCGCACCACCCGGCGGTGGCTCGGCGTTCCCGCCGTCCTCGGTGCTCTCCGTCTTCTCAGCCCCCATGTGATCCCCAACGCATACTCAGGGGCGCCGGGTTCCCGCGGACCCGTACCCTGTTAGGGCTATGACTTCGCAGATCCCGTCGGCACCGCCGCGCACCAGCCGCCCGCTCCGTGTCCTCGCCGCCATGTCCGGCGGGGTGGACTCCGCCGTCGCCGCCGCCCGTGCCGCCGAAGCCGGGCACGACGTGACCGGTGTGCACCTGGCGCTGTCGGCGAACCCGCAGTCGTTCCGCACGGGCGCGCGCGGCTGCTGCACCATCGAGGACTCGCGCGACGCCCGCCGCGCGGCGGACGTCATCGGCATCCCGTTCTACGTGTGGGACCTCGCCGAGCGCTTCCGCGAGGACGTGGTCGAGGACTTCATCGCCGAGTACGAGGCGGGGCGCACCCCGAACCCGTGCCTGCGCTGCAACGAGAAGATCAAGTTCGCGGCGCTCCTGGACAAGGCCCTGGCCCTCGGCTTCGACGCGGTCTGCACCGGTCACTACGCCCAGGTGATCACGGGCGCGGACGGGGTGCGCGAGCTGCACCGCGCCTCGGACATGGCCAAGGACCAGAGCTACGTCCTCGGGGTGCTCGACGACCGTCAGCTCGCGCACGCGATGTTCCCGCTCGGCGACACGGTCACCACGAAGGACGAGATCCGCGCGGAGGCCGAGCGCCGGGGCCTGGCCGTCGCCAAGAAGCCCGACAGCCACGACATCTGCTTCATCGCGGACGGCGACACCCAGGGCTTCCTGGCCTCGCGCCTCGGCAAGGCGGAGGGCGACATCGTCGACGAGTCCGGCGCGGTCGTCGGCAGCCACGAGGGCGCGTTCGGCTTCACGATCGGCCAGCGCAAGGGGCTCAGGATCGGCACCCCCGCCCCCGACGGCAAGCCCCGCTACGTCCTCGACATCTCCCCGGTCGACAACCGCGTCACGGTCGGCCCCGCCGCCGCCCTGGACGTGACGGCCCTGACGGCCGTCAAGCCCCGCTGGTGCGGCGCGGCCCCCTCCGGGCCGGGCACGTACACCGCCCAGCTCCGTGCCCACGGCGGCGAGACCGAGGTCACCGCCGAGCTGATCGGCGACCGCCTGCACGTCAGCTTCACGGAGCCGGTGCGCGGTGTCGCCCCCGGCCAGGCGATCGTCCTCTACGACGGCTCGCGGGTGGTGGGCTCGGCGACGATCGCCGCGACGGCTCGCGCGGGGGCGTTGGCCTGAGGTCTGTGACCGTCGGCCGAGCAGGGGGCTGCGCCCCTCTCCCCCGGTCGGCGCTTCGCGCCTCGTCCTCAAGCGCCGGACGGGCTTTCAGCCCCCTGTGCGTCACCGCACCGTGAGGACCAGCTTGCCCTGGGTGCGGCCCAGCTCGCCCAGGGCGTGTGCCTCGGCCGCCCGCGCCAGCGGGAACGTCTCGGCGACCTGGGCGCGCAGGCGCCCCTCCGTGACCAGGCGGGCGATCTCCAGCATGCCGTGCCGGTCCGGCTCCACGATGGTCCAGCCCGCGTGGATGCCCAGCTCCCGCGCCCGCTCGGCGTCCGGCAGGCCGCCCGGGTCGGGCAGCGTCACCAGGTGGCCGCCGCGCCGCAGCACGGGCAGGGAGCGGTCCCCGTACGCCCCGCCGACGCCGTCGAGGACCACGTCCACGTCCCGCACGGCCTCCGCGAAGTCCGTCGTCGTGTAGTCGATCAGCTCGTCCGCACCGATCGAGCGCAGGAAGTCGTGCTTGTCGGCGCGCGCCGTCCCGATGACGTACGCGCCCTGCGCCTTGGCGATCTGTACGGCGAGGTGGCCGACGCCCCCGGCCGCCGCGTGGATCAGGACGCGCTGGCCCGCGCGCAGCTCCGCCGTCTCGATCAGGCCCTGCCAGGCGGTGAGCGCCGCCAGGGGCAGCGCCGCCGCCTCCACGTGGTCGATGTTCGCGGGCTTGCGCGCGAAGCGCCGGGCCGGGGCGACGACGTACTCGGCGTAGCCGCCCGCCTGCTCCGGGAAGCGCGGCATGCCGAACACCTCGTCACCGGGCGCGAACAGCGTCACCCCGGGGCCCACGGCCTCGACCGTGCCGGACACGTCGTAGCCGAGGATCGGGGTGTCGCCCCATGCCCCGAACTCGCCCGCGGCCCGCGTCTTCCAGTCGACCGGATTGACCCCGGCCGCGTGCACCCTGACCAGGATCTCGGTGATCCCGGGCTCGGGCCGGTCCACCTCCACGGGGACCAGGACGTCGGGGGCACCCCACGCGCGCGGGCTGACGGCACGCATCGTGGCGGGCGTGGACGGGGCGGCGGGGGCGGTCGTACGGGAGCTCATTGATCTTGTCCTCTCTGGTGAGCGATCACCAGAGTGCGCCCCGGAGCCCGACGACAGTGCTGGCAGTTTGGCCATCATGTGACAGAATCTGGCCATGGCCTCCCGCAGTCCGCACCGCCCCCACCGGGTCGTCGTCCTCGCTCTGGACGGCGTGTACCCCTTCGAGCTGGGCATCCCTTCGCGCGTGTTCGGCAACGCCGAGGACGCGGACGGCAGGGCGCTGTACGACGTGGTGGTGTGCACGGCGGACGGCCGTCCCGTACGGACCGAGGCGGGCTTCTCCGCCGCCGTCGAGCACGGCCCGGAGGCCCTGGAGACGGCGGAGACGGTGGTGATCCCGCCCGCGGGCCCTTGCAACGCCGCGAGGGCCGCCGACGGGCTGCCGGGGCCGCTGGCCGCCGCCCTCGCCCGGGTGCGCCCGGGCACGCGCCTGGTGTCGTTCTGCAGCGCCTCGTTCGTCCTCGCGGCGGCCGGACTCCTCGACGGCCGGCCCGCGACCACGCACTGGCAGGTCGCCGAGCAGTTCCGGCGCGAGTTCCCGAGGGTGCTGCTCGACGAGGACGTCCTCTTCGTGGACGACGGCGACATCCTCACGTCGGCGGGCGTCGCCGCGGGCGTCGACCTGTGCCTGCACCTCGTCCGCCGTGACCACGGGAGCGCCGTCGCCAACCACGTGGCGCGCCGCTGCGTCGTACCGCCCTGGCGCGACGGCGGCCAGGCACAGTACATCGAACGGCCCGTCCCGGAGCCGACGGTCGCCACGACGGCGCCCACGCGCGCGTGGGCGCTGCAGCGCCTCCAGGAGCCGCTGACGCTCGGCGAGTTGGCGGACCACGCCCGCATGAGCCTGCGCACGTTCACGCGCCGCTTCCGCGACGAGGTCGGCACCACACCGGGCCGCTGGCTCACCGCCCAGCGCATCGAACTGGCCCGCAACCTCCTGGAGACCAGCGACCTGCCCATCGACCTGGTGGCCCACCGCGCGGGCTTCGGCACCGCCAACTCGCTGCGCCAGCACATGCGGTCCGTACTCGGCGTCTCTCCGGCCGCCTACCGCAGGACGTTCACGGCGACCGCCGCGTAGCGCCCCGCGGGAACGGCGGCTCCTCACCTGCGGGCGCGTCGTGGCTGGTCGCGCAGTTCCCCGCGCCCCTATCGGGGCACGTACCCAGCACGCCCTGCCATCGCGGCTCAGGCGGCCGCCACCTCCTCCACCTCGTAGAAGCAGAAGTGGTCCTTGATCCGGGCCACTTCCGGCTTCGGCTCGGGGTACGCCCACACGGTGTCCGCTGCGTCCGGCAGCGACCAGTAGGAGGCCGTGCCCTTGAAGGGGCAGTACGTGTGCGTCTCCGACGGCGTCAGCAGGTCGGTGCGGACGTCCTCCGGGGGCAGGTAGTAGCGCGCGGGGTAGCCGGTCTCGCGCAGCACCAGCGGGCGCCTGCTCTCCGCCACCACCCGGCCGCCTTGCGTCACGCGCACGTGCTGGGTGCCCTGCTCGACAGTGATGCGGTGCCCTTCGGCCATGGCGTTGCCTTCCGTAGGTGGCCCTTTGCCGGTACAGCGCGCGCTCCGGGACGATTCTTCCCGGTACGCCCGTGCCGCCGGAGGCTGTCGGAGTGTCAGAGGCGGAACGTACGGTGGGAGTCATGAACATCTGTGTCTTCCTCTCCGCCGCCGATCTGCCCGAGACCTACACCCGTCCCGCCCGCGAGTTCGCCGAGCTGCTCGGCAAGGGCGGGCACACGCTGGTGTGGGGCGGATCGGATGTGGGCCTGATGAAGGTCGTGGCGGACGGCGTGCAGGAGGCCGGGGGCCGCCTCATGGGCGTCTCGGTCGACTTCCTCGCCGCCAAGGCCCGGCCCGGCGTCGACGACATGGTGATCGCCAAGGACCTCGCCGAGCGCAAGGCGCTGCTCCTGGAGAAGGCCGACGCCGTCGTGATCATGGTCGGCGGCACCGGCACCCTCGACGAGGCCACCGAGATCCTGGAGCTGAAGAAGCACGGCAGGACCACCAAGCCGGTGGTGCTGCTCAACTCGGCCGGGTTCTACGACGGGTTGAAGGAGCAGTTCCGCCGCATGGAGGACGAGGGCTTCCTGCCGGTGCCGCTGACCGACCTGGTCTTCTTCGCGGAGGAGCCGGTGGGCGCCCTCGCGTACCTGGAGGAGGCCATGGGCACGCGCTGACCGGCCGCAATGCGACCATGGGCACATGGCAACTCATGTGATCACCGGGGCGGGCTCCGGCATCGGCGCGGCCGTCGCCCGCCGCCTCCACGCGCGCGGGGACAGCCTCGTGCTGCACGCGCGCGACGCGGGCCGCGCCAAGGAGCTCGCCGCCGAGTTCCCGGGCGCGAGCACCCTCGTCGGCGACCTCGCCGACCCCGACAAGCTCTCCTGGGCCTTCTCGCACCAGAGCCTCCCGGACCGCGTGGACTCGCTGCTGCACATCGCGGGCGTCGTCGACCTCGGCCCCGTCGGCGACCTCACCCCCAAGGCCTGGCGCCACCAGCTGAACGTCAACCTGATCGCGCCCGCCGAGCTGACCCGGCACTTCCTGCCGCAACTGCGCGTCACCCAGGGCCATGTGATCTTCGTGAACTCCGGCGCGGGCCTGCGCGCGAGCGCCGAGTGGTCGGCGTACGCGGCGTCCAAGCACGGCCTGAAGGCCCTCGCCGACTCCCTGCGAAACGAGGAGCACGGCAACGGTGTGCGCGTCACCTCCGTGTACCCGGGGCGCACGGCGAGCCCCATGCAGGCCAAGGTGCACCAGCAGGAGGGCAAGGAGTACGACGCCGCGCGGTGGATCGACCCCGAGTCGGTCGCCACGACGATCGTGATGGCCCTCGACCTGCCGCGCGACGCCGAGGTCAACGACCTGACGGTGCGGCCGGGACGGTGAGCGAGGCGGTGAGCACGGCAGCGAGCACGATGCGCTGGGGCGGCGCCACCGGCGTCGGATCGATGCCCGGAGGCGACGCGCGCGAGACCGCGAAGACCGTCACCGGCACCTTCGACGGAGCCGAGCACGGCATGCCGTACCTGGCCGAGCTGCCCGCGCGCGGCCCCGGCGCCGACATGATCGGCCGCACGGCCGGGATGCTCGTCGAGCTGTACGCGCGCGTGGAGCCCAGCGGCTGGCGCCTCGGCGACCGGCCGGGGCGCGACACGCGCCGCGCGGCGTCCTGGCTCGGCGAGGACCTGGACGCCCTGGAGGAGTTCACGCAGGGCTACACGGGCCCGCTGAAGGTCCAGGCCGTCGGCCCCTGGACGCTCGCGGCCGCCCTGGAGCTGCGCAACGGCGAGGCCGCGCTCTCCGACCCCGGCGCCTGCCGGGACCTGGCCGGATCCCTCGCCGAGGGGCTGCGCGGCCACCTCGCGGAGGTCCAGCGGCGGGTGCCGGGCGCGGACCTCGTCCTCCAGCTCGACGAGCCCTCGCTCACCGCCGTGCTGCGCGGACAGATCAGGACCGCGAGCCAGTACCGCACGCACCGCGCCGTGGACCGCCAGCTCGTCGAGAGCGCGCTGCGCGACGTCCTCGCCGTCCACGACGGCCCCGCGCTGGTCCACTCCTGCGCGCCCGACGTACCGTTCGCGCTGCTGCGCAGGGCGGGCGCGGACGCCGTGTCGTTCGACTTCTCGCTGCTCACCGAGCGTGATGACGAGGTGCTCGGCGAAGCCGTCGAGGCAGGCACGAAGCTGTTCGCCGGTGTCGTACCGGGCACGGACGGCCCATTGTCAGACCCTGCCGGTAGCGTCATGGGTGTCAGGACGCTGTGGCGCAGGCTGGGGCTGAATCCGGGGTCACTCGCGGAGTCGGTCACGGTCACGCCGTCGTGCGGTCTCGCGGGTGCTTCGCCCGCATATGCCCGTGCGGTGCTCGCGCACTGCGCCCGGGCGGCGAGATCACTCGCGGACTCTCCTGAGTAACGCTGAGCAACTGGGTCTGAAGGTAACGGGAGGACGAGACGGTGGCTGTCGAACAGGAAGGCACGGTGCCGGCCGAGGCACGCGACGAGCATGCCCAGCTCGCCGAACAGATCGAGGAGCACCGCTTCCGGTACTACGTGAAGGACCAGCCCGTCGTCAGCGACGCCGAGTTCGACAAGCTGCTGCGCTCGCTGGAGGCCCTGGAGGAGCGGTATTCGGAGCTGCGCACACCGGACTCGCCGACCCAGAAGGTCGCCGGTTCCTACGAGACCGACTTCGCCTCCGTCGAGCACCGCGAGCGGATGCTGTCCCTCGACAACGCCTTCGACGACGAGGAGCTGGCCGCCTGGGCCGACCGCGTCGCCAAGGAGGTCGGCACCGGCGACCACCACTTCCTGTGCGAGCTGAAGATCGACGGCCTCGCGGTCAACCTGACGTACGAGAACGGCCGCCTGACCCGCGCCGCCACCCGCGGCGACGGCCGCACCGGCGAGGACATCACGCCCAACGTCCGCACCATCGCGGACATCCCCGAGCGCCTCAAGGGCGACCGCGTCCCGGCCCTCGTCGAGATCCGCGGCGAGGTCTTCTTCCCCATGGAGAAGTTCGAGGAGCTGAACGCCCGCCTGGTGGAGGCCGGCGACAAGCCCTTCGCCAACCCGCGCAACGCGGCGGCGGGTTCGCTGCGCCAGAAGGACCCCCGGGTCACGGCGACCCGCCCGCTGCACATGGTGGTGCACGGCATCGGTGCCCGCGAGGGCTTCGACATCGACTGCCTGTCGCACGCGTACGGCCTGCTGCGCGAGTGGGGCCTGCCCACCGCCAAGCACAACAAGGTGGTCGACGGACTCGACGGCGTCCGCGAGTTCATCACGTACTTCGGCGAGAACCGCCACTCCGTGGAGCACGAGATCGACGGCGTCGTCGTCAAGCTCGACGAGATCCCGCTCCAGGGCCGCCTCGGCTCCACCTCCCGCGCCCCGCGCTGGGCCATCGCGTGGAAGTACGCGCCCGAGGAGGTCAACACCAAGCTCGTCGACATCAGAGTCGGCGTCGGCCGCACCGGCCGCGTCACGCCGTACGCCGTGGTGGAGCCCGTCACCGTCGCGGGCTCCGAGGTCGAGTTCGCCACCCTGCACAACCAGGAGGTGGTGAAGGCCAAGGGCGTCTTCATCGGCGACACGGTGGTCCTCCGTAAGGCGGGCGACGTCATCCCGGAGATCCTCGGCCCGGTCGTCGACCTGCGCGACGGCAGCGAGCGGGAGTTCGTGATGCCCGCCGAGTGCCCCGAGTGCGGCACGGCGCTGCGGCCCATGAAGGAGGGCGACATCGACCTCCGCTGCCCGAACGGACAGACGTGCCCCGCCCAGTTGCGCGAGCGCCTGTTCTATCTCGCGGGCCGCAAATGCCTCGACATCGAGAACTTCGGGTACGTCGCCGCGGCCGCGCTGACAAAGCCCCTTGAGCCCGCCGAGCCCCCGATCCTCGACGAGGGCGACATCTTCGACCTGAAGGTCGAGGAACTGCTTCCCATCAAGTCCTACGTCCTCGACCAGGACACCGGCCTGCCCAAGCGCGACCCGAAGACCGGCGAGGAAAAGGTCGTGACCTTCTTCGCCAACCAGGAGGGCGAGCCGAAGAAGAACACGCTCGCCATGCTGGAGAACATCGCGGCGGCCAAGGAGCGCCCGCTCGCCCGCGTCCTCACCGGCCTGTCCATCCGCCATGTGGGCCCGGTCGCCGCCGAGGCGCTGGCCCGCGAGTTCCGCTCCATCGACCGCATCGAGCAGGCCTCGGTGGAGGAGCTGGAGGCCGTCGAGGGCGTCGGCAAGACCATCGCGGAGTCCCTCAAGCAGTGGTTCGCCGAGGACTGGCACCGGGAGATCCTGCGCAAGTGGCGCGCCGCCGGGGTCCGGATGGAGGAAGAGGGCGGGGGAGAGGACGAAGGGCCGCGTCCCCTGGAAGGACTCACCGTCGTCGTCACGGGCACCCTGGTGAACCACACCCGGGATGGCGCGAAAGAGGCGCTGCAGAGCCGCGGAGCGAAAGTCACCGGTTCCGTTTCAAAGAAGACGGGATTCGTCGTAGTGGGGGACAACCCCGGTTCGAAGTACGACAAGGCCATGCAACTGAAGGTTCCGGTTCTGAATGAGGACGGCTTCGCCGTCCTGCTCGAACTAGGGGCGGACGCCGCCCGGGAAGCCGCACTTCCGGCCGAAGAATAGCGGTTGAAGGCCACCCGTTCAGCGCATATCAGATGCATACGGGTGGCCGGGTCGCATTCGGGCAACCGTAGACGACCGCTGCCCGTGGAAGCCTTCTGCGGCCTACTGTTGAGGTGTGCGCCTGCCGTGCCCCGCTGCGGATGGGGTCTCCCCTGCTCGCCGAGAGCCGGGGCAGGGTTTTCGGACGCGGCTGTCCAGGGATCTTCAAGTCCGCGTGGCTCCGCGTGGCGTGGGCACCGCCGGCTGTGAGAGGGACGGGAATGGAACCGACCGAGAGCGTCGCCCCGGACTCATGGCTGCGGTCACGCCTGCGGCGCGTGCTCGGCGCCCGGCGCGGGCGTGCGCGCGACACGGTGCGCGACCCGAATGACGCCTCGGCCGCGCGGGTCGACGGGACGCCCGGCTTCCGTCCCCGCGAGCGCGCCTGGACCTCGGGCGGCGCGGACGCGGACGCGATCCTCGGCCGGGCGGCCGTTTCCGGCCCCGATGCGGCCCCGCAGGAGGAAGTAACGGGCATACGGGGTAAGCCAGTTGGTGAGGGACCGGAGCCGGGCGGACGACGGGCGCCTGTGCGGGGAACCGGCGGTCACGGAACTGCGGTCCCGGCGGAGGCTGGTGTGACGGCGAGTGCCGAAGGTGAACGGCGGGGTGCGGGTGGCCACGGTGCGCCCTGGCCCGACAGGGACGAGACGGACACCGCGGCGGGCGGCACGCCGTCCGCCGCGTCACCGGCCGTGCGGGCGGCGGAAGTTGACGGCCCGTCGGGTGCCGGATATGCCGAGAGCGCCACGGTGGGCGCGGCGGCCGCGCGCGGTACGGCGAGCGCTTCGGGAGCGGTCGTGGCTTCGGGTGCCGTGGTGGCTTCCGGCGCGGTGACGACTTCGGGGGCCGTGGTGACCTCGGATCCCGTGACAGCCTCCGGCACGGTGACGGCTTCCGGCGGTGCCGCGGGAGGCATGGGCGGCGACGCGGGCGGTGACGCCGGGAGCGTCCGGGGTGCGGTGGCCGGGGTCGACGGCGGCGGTGACGGGGGTATGGGTACGGGCGGTGTCGGTGCTGGTGGCGCCGGGACCGGCGGGGTCGGGATCGGTGCTGTGGAGACCGGCGGGGTCGGGATCGGCAGGATCGGAGGTGGTGCCGTCGGCGGGGATGCCTCGACCGCTCGGGGAGCCCTGCGCGGCGGCGGGGCGGACTCCTCGGGCGGCGGTGCGCGGCGCGGGCTGTGGCGCGGCGGGCGCGGGACGGACGCGCGGGGCCAGGGCGCCCTCGACGGGTCCGGGGTGGACGGGGTCGACAGGGGCGAGGAGGCCGAGGGGCGCGGGAGCTGGCAGCTGCTGCCCGCGGCCGTCGTCGCGGCGGCCGCCGTCGTCCTCGGCACGGGCTTCTTCCACGCGTTCACCGGCGGCCACCCGCTCTTCCCCTCCGGCACGGTCGGCTGGTCCCTCGCCGTCCTGACCGGCCTCATCGTCGGCCACCTCGTCGCGCTCGGCCGCGACCGCTGGTGGGGCGGCACGGGCTCCGGCGGCGCGCTGACCGTCGCCGTACTGCTGCTGTACGGCTGGATGCCCGCGGGCATGGTCAGCCTCACCGTCGTCGTCCTCGTCGGCGTCGCCCGCCGCCACCGCTGGCGACAGGGCGTGCTGCACGGCGCCGTCGACATCCTCGGCATCGGCGCGGGCGCCCTCACCCTCGCCGCGTTCGGCACCGCGCCGGCGGCCGACGACCCCTGGAACCCGGAGAGTTGGGACCTCTACACGGCACCCGAGGTCGCCCTCGTCGCCGTCGCGTATCTCGCCGTCACCCGCGTCCTGCTCTGGTACGTGCACGCCCCGCGCACCGGCGCGCTGCCCACGGTCACCCGCACCGCGCTGGTCAGACAGGGGCTGCTCGGCGTGGCCCTGCTCGGCATCGCGCCGCTGATCTGCGTCGTCGCGATGTCCCTGCCGCTGCTCCTGCCCCTGTTCACCATCCCCCTCGTGGCCCTGGACTCGACGCTGTGGATCGCGCGCGCCAGAGCCGAGGAGCAGCTGCGGGACCCGCTGACCGGACTGCCCAACCGGCAGTGGCTCCTGGAGCGGACCTGGACGGCCCTCGACGACGCGGAGCGCATCGGTGCGCGCTCCGCCCTGATGCTGATCGACATGGACCGCTTCCGCTCGGTCAACGACACCCTCGGCCACCTCGCCGGTGACCGGCTGCTGCTGCAGATCGCCGACCGGCTGCGGCTCGCGCTGCCGCGCGGCGCGGAGGCGGCCCGGCTCGGCGGCGACGAGTTCGCGGTGCTGCTCCCGGTCGCCGACTCCACCACGTCGGCCACGCGCGTCGCCCGCTCCCTGGTCGCCGCCCTCGGCTCCCCCCTGGACCTGGACGGCCTCACCCTCGTCCTTGAGGCAAGCGCCGGGCTCGCCGTCTTCCCCGACCACGCGCTCGACGCCGAAGGGCTGCTCCGGCGCGCGGACGTGGCGATGTACCAGGCCAAGCGGGACCGCACGGGCGTGGAGGTGTACGAGTCCAAGCGCGACTCCAACACCCCCGACCGGCTCGGCCTCCTCGGCGATCTGCGCCGCGCCCTGGACGCGGGCGACGTGGAGCTGCACTACCAGCCGAAGGTGCGCTTCGACGGGCAGGTCGCCGGCCTCGAGGCGCTGGTGCGCTGGGTGCACCCGGAGCGGGGCAAGGTGCCGCCGGACGAGTTCATCGCCATCGCCGAGTCGTCCGGGCTCATGCCGCACCTCACGGAGTACGTCCTGGAGTCCGCCCTCGCCCAGGTCGCCAGGTGGCGGGCGCAGGGCCTGAAGGTCCCGGTCGCGGTGAACGTGTCGCCGCGCGACGTGCACACCCCCGGCTTCGCGGGCGCCGTCGCCGCACGCCTTGCCCGCCACGGAGTGCCCGCGGGAGCGCTCCAGCTGGAGATAACGGAGCACGTCCTCCTGGAGGACCCGCAGCGCGCCGCCGACACCCTCGCCGGGCTCACCGGCCACGGCGTGAAGATGTCCCTCGACGACTTCGGCACCGGCTACTCCTCGCTGGTGCACCTGCGCCGTCTGCCCGTCAGCGAGCTGAAGATCGACCGGTCGTTCGTGGCCCGGCTCGCCGTCGACAACGAGGACGCCGAGATCGTGCGCTGCACGGTCGACCTCGCGCACTCCCTCGGCCTGCTCGTCGTCGCCGAGGGCGTCGAGGACGACGAGACCTGGGAGCGCCTGCGCGACCTGGGCTGCGACGCCGTCCAGGGCTGGCTCGTCGCCGCCGCGATGCCGCCGAACGAGACGACGGCGTGGCTGCGCACCCGCGGCGAACGCGGCTGGCACCGCGCCGTCGACCCGCCCCCGCCCGCCACCACCCCCGACACCCCGGACCCGGCCCCACCGTCCCCCACCCGCGCGGCCAAGTGACGTGACAGCCACCACGCCGCCCCCGGGGCACACCCGCCCTCAACGCCCCAGGCCCCGCCCGCTCCTCAGCGCCCCGGCCCCGCCCCCACCGCACTACCCCGGACGCCGCCCAATCCCCGCGGCCCCCTGCTCCGCCCCCACCCTTGAAGAGCCCCCCGGCGCCCCCACTTCCGCCCCGGGCCCCGGCACCTCGGCCCCCGCGCCCAGCGACTCCCCGACGTCCCGCGCACCGCGCACACCACGCACCCGCCCCGAAGCTCCCCACCCCCCGAACACCCAGACCGCCCACACCACGAACCCCAGCCCCACCCACACATAGAAGTTCCCCGAGACGAAGTGGAACGGGTCCCAGTCCTGTTCGCGGTGCCAGTGGGGGGTGTACCAGAGGAGGCCGTAGGGGAGGAGCGGCCGGGTCGGGTCCCAGGTGC
Organism: Streptomyces sp. NPDC040610; assembly: GCF_055594065.1. Lineage (NCBI taxonomy): Bacteria > Bacillati > Actinomycetota > Actinomycetes > Kitasatosporales > Streptomycetaceae > Streptomyces > Streptomyces sp. NPDC040610. Next base: position 1,287,825 of record NZ_JBVIXA010000001.1, read on the forward strand.
CGAAGCCGTCGATGCGGATCGGCCACGCCGCGAACAGCGTGAACAGGCCAGCCACCCACAGCCAGGCGCGGGCCGTGGCCCGCCGGGCCGCCGCGTCGGCCGCGAGGACGAAGGCCGGGACGATCCACACCCAGTGATGGGTCCACGACAGCGGCGAGCACAACAAGGTGAGCGCTCCGACGACGCAGATCGCCACCAGTTCACGGCCCCGCCGCGAAGCCACCGCCGCCGCGGCGAGCCCGGCCACCACGAGCAGCCCGCACACCGCGCCCCACACCGGCCCGCCGACCCCGTCGCCGCCGAAGCCGAGGCGGACGAAGACGCCGTTCAGGGACTGGTTCGCCAGATACTCCCTGCCGCCCGGGCTGCCCGCGAGCGCCCCGCCCCAGAAGTCCGCCGACGCCTCCGGCAGCGCGATCCAGCCGCTGAGCGCGGTGCCCGCGAACGCCGCCGTCGCCAGCCCGGCCGCCCGGAACCGGCGGGTGAGGAGCAGGTACACGATGAACAGGCCGGGCGTCAGCTTCAGGCCCGCCGCGATGCCGACGCCGAGCCCCTTCCACGGCCGCCGGTCGGCCGTCGCGAGGTCCGTGACGACCAGCGCCATGAGGACGAGATTCACCTGCCCGAAGTCCAGGTTCTGCAGCACCGGCTCGGTCCACAGCGCCGCCCCGGCGACGGCGCACGCCAACCCGGCGGTGACCGCCCCCGACCGCCGCCCGGCCACGGCCCGCGCCGCCGCCCACGCGACCAGCACCATCGCGAGGATCGACACCCCCGCCATTACCCGCACCGCGACCATGAGGTCCGCCCCCGCGAAGGCACGGAACGGCAGCAGGGCGAACGGCGGATACAGGTACGGCAGCCCGTGGATGCCGTACTTGCCCTCGTACAGGCCCTCGTCCGGCGCGTCCGCCGCGTCCAGGTACACGCTCAGGTCGGCCGGGCTGCGCGCCCCGGCGTACACCGGGTCCGTCACGACGTACCACCAGGCGATGAGCGAAGCGGTGAACAGGAGCGCGCCGACGAGGGGCGCCCCCAGGGTCGGGGCCCGACGGCCCTCGGCGGTACGGAGCCCGGTGCGGGCGCGACGCAGTCCCATGCCCGCATGGTCGGCCCCGCCCCGCCCCTCGTCCGGGCAGCTCACCGGCGGCTCACCGGGGGAGCGGGGGAACAGTGCGCCGGGTGGCGCAACGACGGCGGTGCGGCACCCCACCGGCCATCCCCCGGCACCTCACCGGGACCCCCGCCAGCACCCCGCCAGCACCCCGCAGGGCCCCCTCGCGCGGCGCCGGAGGGAACTCGGGCGCGGGCAGCGCGGCCAGCCCCATAGGATTGGGGGCGAAACCATCACACTCACCCCTGAGGATCGCTGCATGCCTGGCATCACGCGCGAGGAGGTCGCCCACCTCGCCCGCCTTGCACGTCTGGAGCTGAAGGCCGAGGAGCTCGACCACTTCGCCGGACAGCTCGACGACATCATCGGCGCGGTCGCACGCGTCTCGGAGGTCGCCGACCAAGACGTACCGCCGACCTCCCACCCGCTGCCGCTGACGAACGTCATGCGCGCGGACGAGGTCCGTCCGTCGCTCACCCCCGAGCAGGCGCTCTCCGGAGCCCCGGCACAGGAGCAGCAGCGTTTCAAGGTGCCGCAGATCCTGGGGGAGGACTAAGAAGTCATGACGGACAGCAACATCATCAAGCTCACCGCGGCCGACATCGCCGCGAAGATCGCCGCCGGTGAACTCACCGCCGTCGAGGTCACCGAGGCCCACCTGGCCCGCATCGAGGCCGTCGACGAGAAGGTGCACGCCTTCCTGCACGTCGACCGCGAGGGCGCGCTCGCGCAGGCCCGCGCCGTGGACGCCAAGCGCGCGCGGGGCGAGAAGCTCGGCCCGCTCGCCGGCGTCCCGATCGCGCTCAAGGACATCTTCACCACCGAGGGCGTTCCGACGACCGTCGGTTCGAAGATCCTCGAAGGCTGGATCCCGCCGTACGACGCCACCGTCACCAAGCGGCTCAAGGCCGCCGACGTCGTCATCCTCGGCAAGACCAACATGGACGAGTTCGCCATGGGGTCCTCGACGGAGAACAGCGCGTACGGGCCGACGGGCAACCCGTGGGACCTCACCCGCATCCCCGGCGGCTCCGGCGGCGGCTCCTCCGCGTCCCTCGCGGCGTACGAGGCCCCGCTCGCCATCGGCACCGACACCGGCGGCTCCATCCGCCAGCCCGCGGCCGTCACCGGCACGGTCGGCGTCAAGCCGACCTACGGCGGCGTCTCCCGCTACGGCATGGTGGCGTTCTCGTCCTCCCTGGACCAGGGCGGCCCCTGCGCCCGCACGGTCCTGGACGCGGCCCTGCTGCACGAGGTCATCGCCGGGCACGACCCGCTGGACTCCACGTCCATCGACGCCCCGGTCCCCGCGGTCGTCGAGGCCGCCCGCAACGGCTCGGTCCAGGGCATGCGCGTCGGCGTCGTGAAGCAGTTCCGCGGCGAGCACTACCAGGCCGGGGTGATGCAGCGCTTCGACGAGTCCGTCGAGCTGCTCAAGTCCCTCGGCGCCGAGGTCGTCGAGCTGGACTGCCCGTCCTTCGACCTGGGCCTGTCGGCGTACTACCTGATCGCGCCGTCCGAGTGCTCCTCGAACCTGGCCCGCTTCGACGCCATGCGCTACGGCCTGCGCGTCGGTGACGACGGCACGAAGTCCGCCGAGGAGGTCACCGCGCTCACCCGCGAGGCCGGCTTCGGCGACGAGGTCAAGCGCCGGGTGATGCTCGGTACGTACGCGCTCAGCTCCGGCTACTACGACGCGTACTACGGCAGCGCCCAGAAGGTCCGCACGCTCATCACGCGCGACTTCGAGAAGGCCTTCGAGCAGGTCGACGTGATCGTCTCGCCGACCACGCCCACCACCGCCTTCCCGATCGGCGAGCGCGCCGACGACCCGATGGCGATGTACCTGGCCGACCTCTGCACCATCCCGACCAACCTGGCGGGCAACGCCGCCATGTCGCTGCCCTGCGGCCTCGCGCCGGAGGACGGTCTGCCCGTCGGACTGCAGATCATCGCCCCCGCCCTGAAGGACGACCGTCTCTACAAGGTGGGCGCAGCCGTCGAGGCCGCCTTCGTGGAAAAGTGGGGCCACCCGCTCCTTGAGGAGGCACCGTCGCTGTGAGCAACAAGTCATCGAGCAAACTGGCCAAGGCCAAGGGCTTCAAGAAGTCCAAGACCGGCACGTATCTGTCCATCGGTACCACCGCGTTCGGCGCGCTCAGCACGCTCAAGCAGGTCAAGAAGGCCCGTGCCGAGCACGACACGCTGGGGCTCGTCGACGCGGTCGTCTCCGCCGCCGCCATCGTCACGGGCATCGCCATCCTGGTGCGTGAGCTGAAGCGCATCGGCGACGACGACGTTCTGCTCGGCTGAGAGGGAAGTTCCAACACCGTGACTGCCACGACCACCCCCGAGCTGGTGTCGTACGAGGACGCGCTCGCGACGTACGACCCGGTCATGGGCCTTGAGGTCCATGTCGAGCTCGGCACGAAGACCAAGATGTTCTGCGGCTGCTCCACGGAGCTGAAGCAGGACGCCAACACGCAGACCTGCCCCACCTGTCTCGGCCTGCCCGGCGCGCTGCCGGTCGTCAACGAGATCGGTGTGGAGTCCGCCATCAAGATCGGCCTCGCGCTGCACTGCGAGATCGCCGAGTGGTGCCGCTTCGCCCGGAAGAACTACTTCTATCCGGACATGCCGAAGAACTTCCAGACCTCCCAGTACGACGAGCCGATCGCCTTCAACGGCTATCTGGACGTCCAGCTGGAGGACGGCGAGGTCTTCCGCGTGGAGATCGAGCGCGCCCACATGGAGGAGGACACCGGCAAGTCGACGCACGTCGGCGGCGCCACCGGCCGTATCCACGGCGCCTCGCACTCCCTGCTCGACTACAACCGCGCGGGCATCCCGCTCATCGAGATCGTCACCAAGCCGATCGAGGGTGCGGGGGAGCGTGCTCCCGAGGTCGCCAAGGCGTACGTCGCCGAGCTGCGCGAGCTCATCAAGGCCCTCGGCGTCTCCGAGGCCCGCATGGAGCAGGGCCAGATGCGCTGCGACGTGAACCTCTCGCTGCGCCCGCACGGCCAGGAGAAGTTCGGCACCCGCTCCGAGACGAAGAACGTCAACTCGCTGCGCTCCGTGGAGCGGGCCGCCCGCTTCGAGATCCAGCGCCACGCCGCCGTCCTCGGCGCGGGCGGGACGATCATCCAGGAGACCCGGCACTTCCACGAGGAAGACGGTTCGACCACGTCGGGCCGGGTGAAGGAAGAGGCGGAGGACTACCGCTACTTCCCGGAGCCCGACCTGGTGCCGGTCGCCCCGTCCCGCGAGTGGGTCGAGGCCCTGCGCGCCGAACTGCCCGAGCTGCCGCTGGCCCAGCGCAACCGGCTGCGCGAGGAGTGGGGCGTCTCCGCCCACGACATGCAGTCGATCCTCAACGCCGGTGCCATCGGCCCGATCGTCGCCACGATCAACGCGGGCGCGGACGCCGTCTCCGCCCGCAAGTGGTGGATGGGCGAGCTGGCCCGCAACGCCAACGAGCAGGGCGTGGACCTCGGTTCGCTGCCGATCACCCCGGAGCACGTGGCGCGGGTCTCCGCGCTCGTCACCGCCGGTGAGCTGAACGACAAGCTGGCCCGCCAGGTCATCGACGGCGTCCTCAAGGGCGAGGGCACGCCCGACGAGGTCGTCGACAAGCGCGGCCTGAAGGTCGTCTCCGACGAGGGCGCGCTGACGGCGGCCGTCGAGGAGGCCATCGCCGGCAACCCGGCCATCGCGGACAAGATCCGCGGCGGCAAGGTGGCGGCGGTCGGCGCCCTCGTCGGCGCGGTCATGAAGGCCACCCGGGGTCAGGCCGACGCGGCCCGCGTCAAGGAGCTGATCCTGCAGCAGTTGGGCGTCGAGGGCTGACGCCGACTCGTTCCCGTTCGCGAAGGGGCGCCGCACCGATCGGGTGCGGCGCCCCTTCGCGTGGCTGCGACGTTCACATCGACTTCGGTCATCGGTCTTCCATGGGCCACCAGGAGTCACTACCGTCCCAGCTCAGCAGACCAATGGATCAAAGGACAACCATTGGGTGTCGACTGGAGGTTGGGCGTGGCAGCGGAGATATCGCGCAGACGGCTGATGGCTGTGGGCGGTGGTGCCCTGGGCGCCGCCACCGTGGGTTCGTTCCTGCCGCCGTCCCTCCAGCAGGCGCTCGCCAAGGAGCCGCCGAAGGGCGGGCTCGGCGCCATCGAGCACGTGGTGATCCTGATGCAGGAGAACCGCTCCTTCGACCACTACTTCGGGACGCTGCGCGGTGTACGCGGCTTCTCCGACCGCAACGCGATCCAACTGCCCGGCGGCAGGAGCGTGTTCGAGCAGCCCGGCCCGCTGCGCTCCGTCCTGCCCTTCCCGGTCCGCGAGGCCGCGGCCGCCCAGCAGAAGGACCTCCAGTACATCGGCGCCCTCGACCACTCCTGGAGCGGCGGCGCCAAGGCCTGGCACGACGGCTGGATGGACGGCTGGATCACGGCCAAGACCGCGGCCACGATGGCGTACTACACGCGCGAGGACATCCCGCTGCACTACGAGCTCGCCGACACCTTCACGGTCTGCGACGCCTACCACTCCTCCATCCACACCTCCACCAGCCCCAACCGCAACCACCTGTGGAGCGGGAAGACGGGCTTCGAGGCGAACGGCAGACGCGCGGTCGAGAACGACGCGTACGACGAGGGCACGCACCCCGGCTACGACTGGGGGACGTACGCGGAGCGCCTGGAGAGGGCCGGGGTCAGCTGGCAGACGTACACCGAGTGGGAGAACTTCACCGACAACCAGATCGAGTTCTTCACCACCTTCAAGGCCATCGCGCGCAAGGTCCTCGCCAAGACCGGCGACACCTTCATGGAGGCGTTCTACGCCAAGGTGCGGGACGCCAAGGACGAGCCGGCGCGGGCCAAGCTGCTCGCCGCGCTCGACGAGGGCGTCAAGACGCTCAGCAAGCGGGAGCGGTCCCTGTTCGAGCGGGGCCTGCGGCGGGTGCCCACCGGCACGCTGGCCGACCGGTTCGCCAAGGACGTGGCGCGCGGCAAGCTGGCCAGGGTGAACTATCTGGTGCCGTCCGCCCTGGACTCCGAGCACCCCTCGGTCTCCTCGCCGGTGCACAGCGCCACCATCGTCTACAAGGTCCTGGACGCCCTTGCCTCGCATCCCGAGGTGTGGCGGCGTACCGCCGTCTTCATCAACTACGACGAGAACGACGGCTTCTTCGACCATGTGCCGCCGCCCGTGCCGGGCGGGGACTCCGCCGAGGAGCGGGAGGAGCGCTGGGAGGGGCGGCCGACCGGGCTCGGGGCGCGGGTGCCGATGCTCGTGGTGTCGCCCTGGACCGTCGGCGGCTACGTCTGCTCCGAGGTCTTCGACCACACTTCCGTCGTGCGCTTCCTGGAGAAGTGGACGGGTGTGCGAGAGCCCAATATCGGCCACTGGCGCCGGAAGGTCACCGGCGATCTCACCAGTGCCTTCGACTTCCACCGCGGCCACCGCCAGCCCGAGGTCGAACAGCCCGGCACCATCCCGGTGTTCAGCGGCCGCTGGCAGCCGAAGCCGCCGGAGAAGCAGTCGATGCCCGTGCAGGAGCCGGGCGCCCGCCGCGCCCGCCCGCTGCCGTACCAGCCGGACGCCGACCTGAAGCGCACCAAGGACGGCACCCTGAAGGTGCGGCTGCGCAACGGCGGGCGGCGCGCCGCGCACTTCGCGCTGTACCCGTACGCGGGCGAGTTCCCCGTTCCGCAGCACCAGGACGTGGCGCACGACGGCTCCTGGATCCTGCCCGAGCAGAGTGACGCGTATCACTTCACCGTCACCGGGCCGAACGGATTCCGTCGCGAATTCGTAGGACAGAGGGAAGGCGTGGCCGCCCTCTCCTCGGCGATCACCCGGCGCGAGATCCACCTCACGCTGGCCAACCGGGGCAAGGGGCACCTCGTCTTCACGGTCAAGCCGATCGGATACGTGGAGGAAGCGGACGTCCGTCGGCGCACCCGCACGGTACGGATCAAGGCAGGAAGCAGTCGCACCATCGCCTGGCAGACGGGCGACGAGCGCGGCTGGTACGACATCGAGGTCACCGCCGAGGGCGACAAGGGCTTCCGGCGGCGCCTGATGGGACACATCGAGAACGGTCGCGCCAGCGTCTCGGGCTGATCCGCGTATCGGGGGTCCCAGCGGGCATCGAGGCCTTCGATGCCCGCTGGGACCCCCCTTGTGATCTTGTGAGTAAGGCCACGAAAGGGACCAAGGATCTCCGAGGGCTGTCAGAGTGTCTGCGCATGGGTCATCTCGCCGCATAAGCGATGATCATGATCCATTTCCCCGCTCATGTCGCTCATGTGTTCTTTACGGGTCACTCCGACGCTTCCCGGCTGCTCCCGCTGAAGATCCAGGAATCACTCAGGGAGCCAGTCCGTGGCAGCACTCGCCCGGTGGTGCGTCCGGCACCGCCTAGTCGCCGTACTGCTCTGGCTCCTCGCACTCGGCGGCACGGCCGCCGCTGCCGCCGCCGTCGGCTCCGCGTACTCGAACAACTACGAAGTGCCCGGCACCGAGTCCGACCGCGCCACCAAGCTCCTCGGCAAGGGCTTCCCCGACCTCGGCGGCGACAGCGACACCGTCGTCTGGCACACCCCCGCGGACCAGAAGGTCCGCTCCGCCGCCGTCGAGCAGACGATGACTGAGACCCTCGACAGGATCGCGGACCTGCCCGGCGTCGCCTCCGTCACCAGCCCGTACGCCGACCGGGGCGCCGCCCAGGTCAGCGCGGACGGCCGCACGGCGTACGCCACCGTCACCTTCCGCGAGCAGATCGACTCCGTCGACCGGGCGCAGGCCCAGGCCGTCGTCGACACCGCCAAGGCCGCCGAGAGCGACGGCCTCGACATCGAACTCGGCGGCGGCGCCATCGGCCTCACCGAGTCCAAGAGCGCCAAGACTGCCGAGATCGTCGGCGTGGCCGTCGCCGCCGTCGTGCTCTTCCTGGCCTTCGGCTCGCTGGCCGCCTCACTGCTCCCCATCGCCACGGCGGTCGTCTCCGTCGGCACGGCGTACGCGGGCATCGTGCTGCTCGGCCACTTCATGACCGTCGCCGACTTCGCGCCGATGCTCGGCACCCTCATCGGGCTCGGCGTCGGCATCGACTACGCCCTGTTCATCGTGACCAGGCACCGCAAGGGCCTCAAACGCGGCCTGCCCGTCGCCGAGGCCGCCGAACGGGCCGTCGCCACCACCGGCCGCGCCGTCGTCTTCGCGGGCGCCACCGTCTGCATCGCCCTGCTCGGCATGCTGATCCTGCGCCTGAGCTTCCTCAACGGCGTCGCCATCGCCGCGTCGCTCACCGTGATCCTGACCGTGGCCGCCTCGGTGACGCTGCTCCCTGCGCTGCTGTCCTTCATCGGCCCCCGCGCCCTCAGCCGCCGCGAGCGGCGCAGGCTGGCCGAGCGCGGGCCCGAGCCGGAGGTGCCGACGGGGCTCGCCGCCCGCTGGTCGGCGTTCGTGGAGCGGCACCCCAAGCTGCTCGGCGGCGTCGCCGTGGCCGTGATCGCGCTGCTCGCCATCCCCACCCTCTCCCTGCACCTGGGCACCTCCGACCAGGGCAACAACCCCTCGTCGGCCACCACCCGGCAGGCCTACGACCTCCTCGCCGACGGCTTCGGCCCCGGCGTGAACGGCCCCCTCACCCTCGTCACCGAGGTCAACGGCGCCGCCGACCGGCTCGCCCTGGACAACCTCGACAGCACGCTGAAGTCCACGCCGGGCGTCGCCTCCGTGAGCCCCGTGACCTACGACGACGGCGGCAGCGCGGCCTTCCTCACCGTCGTGCCGGACTCCGCTCCCCAGTCCCAGCAGACCAGCGACCTGGTCGACCGGCTCCGCTCCGACGTGTTGCCGAGGGCTCAGACCGACACCTCCCTCGACGTGCACGTCGGCGGCGTGACGGCCGGGTACGACGACTTCGCGGAGATCATCGTCGGCAAGCTCCCGCTGTTCGTGGGCGTCGTGATCGGCCTCGGCTGCGTCCTGCTCCTGCTCGCCTTCCGCTCGGTCGGCATCCCGCTCAAGGCCGCCGTGATGAACGTGGCGGCGGTGGCGGCGGCGTTCGGCGTCGTGGTGGCGGTGTTCCAGTGGGGCTGGGGGAGCGAGCTGATGGGCCTCGGCCGGGCCGGGCCGATCGAGCCCTTCCTGCCCGTGATCATGGTCTCGGTCCTCTTCGGCCTCTCCATGGACTACCAGGTGTTCCTGGTCAGCAGGATGTACGAGGAGTGGCTTGAGACCGGCGACAACCGCGTCGCCGTCCGGGTGGGCCTCGCCGAGACCAGCCGCGTGATCAACTCCGCGGCCGTGATCATGATTTCGGTCTTCCTGGCGTTCGTGCTCAGCGGGGACCGGGTGATCGCGATGTTCGGCATCGCGCTCGCCGCGGCCGTCGCGCTCGACGCGTTCGTGCTGCGGACGCTCCTGGTGCCCGCCCTGATGCACATGCTCGGCGGCGCCAACTGGTGGCTGCCCGAGCGCCTCGACCGCTGGCTGCCCCGGATCAGTATTGAGGTGCCCGATTCCCGCGTGCGTGCGACGATCCCCGGACAGCGTGCGACGGAGGACGCTCCGCTCGCGCTGGAGGACGTGACGGCTGAGCGGCACGGGGGCGTGCGGTAGGCGCGCGGGCGTGCCAGGACGGTGAGGAGCGGGATGTTCGCGATATCCGTGGGCGAAGGGGCCGAGCTGCGGCCGATCGAGCCGTGGCAGGCCGAGGAACTGCTCGCCCATGTGGAGCGGGCACGTGAGTACGCGGGCCCCTGGGTCCCGTTCACCGTCAGGGTCACCGACGTGGAGTCGGCGCGGGCCCACCTCCAGCACTTCGCCGAGCGGCAGGCCGCCGACACCGGGCGCTTCTACGGCATCTGGCTCGACGGGACGCTCGTCGGCGGCGTCCTCTTCCGGATCTTCGACACCGCCGTCGAGTCGTGCGAGGTCGGCGTGTGGCTGGAGCCGTCGGCGGCCGGGCGCGGGCTGATCACCAACGCGGCCCGGGTCATCATCGACTGGGCCGTGGACCAGCGCGGCATGCACCGCGTGGAGTGGCTGGTGTCCTCCCTCAACGAACGCAGCAAGAAGGCGGCGCGGCGGCTCGGCTTCGTGTGCGACGGGGTGTTGCGGGAGAGCTTCCCCTGGCAGGGGATCCGGCACGACATGGAGATGTGGTCGGTCCTTGCGCCGGAGTGGCGGGAGGCGCGGGCGGCTCGGGAGGCGGCGGAGGCTGCGGAGGCCCAGGGCTAGGGCGGGGCTCCGGCCGGTGTCGCCGAGGGCTGTGTTGCGGATCGTGGTGGCCGAGCAGGTTGTGTCGGCGATCGCCTGGCAGGAGCAGCCGAAGCGCAGGAGTTGCAGCATTTTGTCGAAGATGAACCGGTCGCTGATGCGCGGGCGGTGGCAGCCCAGCGGATGGTCCGGGTGGTACTCCGGCCGCTCGGGCAGCAGGGACGCCAATTGGTCCCGGAGCGGTTCGGTCAGCCATGATGGCAGCACAGGCACAGGTCTCCCCAATGAGTGATGTGCATCGTGGTCACGGCTCCGGGCAGGAGAACTACTCGCGCTGCTCGGCTCGTAGAGCGACAGCAGACCCTCGACGTCACCGGCCTACAGGTAGTCCATGAACAAGGGCCCCACCTGCTGAGCGTGTCTCGGCACGGCGCCGGGCGATGAGACCGACCTGCTTGTCGCCCCGGTCGGCCGCGGCAAGCAGGTCTGGCTGGGGTGCGTATCAACGCGGGAGGGTCGGGCCTAGGCCTCGCACTGTCACGCGGCGGGGCGTCCCGCGGGTGATCGGGGACGAAGTCGATTTTCAGGCCGCGCAGATGGTCAGGCTGCTGGTGCGAATGTCGTGATTGCGTCGACGAGGTCGGCCGGAGCTTCCAGCGGGATCAGGTGACCCGTGTTCGGAATCACCGTGAAATCGGCTCCGGAGAGGTAGGGCACCAGGTTGTTGACGAGCACGTCGACGGGCTCGACATGGTCGTTCTCCCCGGCGACGACGAGGGCGGGGACGCTGATCATGCGGGTGTGCTCGCAGACGTCCTCCGCGATGCCGCGCAGCGGCCACTCCGTGCGGGCGGCGTCGGTGCCGGCCCGCGAGTCGGCCGCGATCTGCGACTTGATCGATTCAGGCAGCTCGGTCGCGGTGAGGATGTGATCCCGTGCGCCGGCGACGGACTCGTCGGAGTCGTAGGCGTGGGAAAGGCCTTCCCGGTACTCGGGAGTGATCCCTGCGGCGGGCTTCGCCGGACCGGAACCGACGAGGATGATCCCCCGGAGGCCGACGGGCCGGGTCGCCGCGATGAGCTGCGCGACCTTTCCACCCATGGAATGTCCGACGAGGACGTAGTCGGTGACGCCCGCGTCGGCGATCACGGCGAGCGTGTCATCGGCGAGTTGGCGGAGGGTGTAAGGGCCGGCCAGGTTGCTCGAGCGACTCCACCCGCGGAAGTCGACAGTGAGCATGTCGCGTCCCGCCAGGCGGTCGACGACGAGGTCCCAGGTGCGGGCGGATCCACCCCAGTAGTGCAGAAACACCAGGGTCGGTCCGGTCCCCGGCCGGTGGTCATAAGCGGGCAGTAGCGGCTGCTGCGTCGTGTTCATCGTGAATCTCTCGATCAGTGTTCTGGGGCGGTTGTTCTGTGTGTTCATTGAATCTCTGCCGCTGTGCCGGGGCATCGGCATGACTGGTCGCCTAATGGTGGAAACTGGACAGATGACTGTGATCCGGCAGATGACCTACCAGCCCGTCGGGCGCCGTGCCGCCACTGTCGAAACCATGACGTTCGACCGCCTTCGCGAGCTGAACGACGGCGGGACACAGCGTGCCGACTTCCACGTCCTCGCCGTCGTCGATGCCGGGCACGGATCCGTCACCGTGGACTTCCTCCGACACCCGCTCCAGGAGCGGTCCGCGGTGTGGGTCGCTCCTGGAGCTGTGCACCGATGGGATGACATCGCTGGCGTGGCTGGGCACGTCGTGCTGTTCGTGCCGACCGCGCCGGTCACCCACGCCACCCGGGAGCTCGTCGGGTCCCCGGACCTGGTTGCACACTGGAACATTCCCGACGCCGACTGGCCGTTCGTCGACACCGCCCGCAACCATCTCCTCCTCGAAGCATCCGCCCCACCAGGGGATAGCTCGACGGAGCTGCCCGAGATCCTGCTCTCCGCGCTCATCGCCCGGCTCCGGCCCCCGCACGCCGAAGCACGGTCGATCAATCCGGTGTTTAGACTGTTCCGGTCCAGCGTCGAAGCGCACTACCGGGAACATCACGACGCCGGCTACTACGCCCGGACACTGGGATACGCGCCCCGCACCCTCTCAAGAGCGGTGCAGCAGGTCACCGGCCGCAGCGCGAAGGCGTACATCGTCGATCGGATCGTCCTGGAAGCCAAACGGCTCCTCGCACACGACCGCCTCACCGCGGCCGCCTGCGCCAACACGCTCGGCTTCCCCGACGCGTCCAACTTCTCGGTGTTCTTCCGGAAGGCGACAGGCATGCGCCCGGGCGCATGGCAGGCGACGGTGGCCGTCGAGTGAGGGGGTGTACTTAAGAAGGGCACTCAAATCCATGATCACAGAGCGTTGCACCTCCGTGATCGCCAGGGCCCAGTACCCGCCTCGCTGTTTGGGTACCACCGCGCCTATCTGCGCGGACTCTTAAGCGGGTTCTCATAAACGGGCCTTCTCCGTAAGGGAGTTCTCATACTGCGTCCGTACGGTGCCGGGCATGGGAACCAAGGCAGTTGACGAGTCCGCAGAAACCTCTGAGGCCGGGGCCGAGGCGGAGGTCGACCTCAAGAAGGACGAGGGGGCCGACGGCGCCGAGAAGGTGAGCCCGGCGGTCGCTGAGGCCGACGAGGCGGACGGCGGCGCGAAGGGCGAAGGCGGTGCGGCGGACGGGGAGTTCGCCGCCGACGGTGCCGACGACGCCGATGAGGACGACCTGGACGAGGAGTTCGAGGCCGCCGCGGTCGACGCCGCCGCCTCGTCCGCCGGGGTCGGCCAGGGCGCCGGTGCCGTCGTCGCCGCCGCCCTCGGCGTGGTCGGGCTCTCCGGCGGCTGGCTCGGCACCGTCGCGTCCGCGCGCGAGTCGTTGATCGGCCAGCTCAAGACCTCGCAGAGCGCGAGCGTGGCCCAGCAGGTACAGGAGGTCTACGGCGACTCCTGGAAGACCACCGCCCTGGTCGGCGGGCTGTTCGCGCTCGCGGCGCTGGTGGTCGGCGTGGGCGTGCTGCTGCGGCCCGCGTTCGGCGATCCGGCGCGGACGCAGGCGCCGTGGATCAAGTCGGTGGCGTGGGCCGGAGTCGCGCTCGGCGTGATCGGTCTGGTGCTGGCGATCGCGAAGTACACGAACATCCTTCTGGGACTGCCGTCGACGAGTTGACGCACCGCGCGGGAGCGGGCGCGCCGTCGGTCCCTACGCACGTCCGCGAGCGCGGCGCAGCTTCACACCGTGTCGCCAACTCCCGTCTGGCCTCGCCTTTTCCCGTCCGACGAGGACGCGGGGGGCGAGGCCGACGATCTTCGCGAGGGTGAGAACATCGGCCCATGGAAACGGTCGAACTCCTGCTGCACCCCGTACGGATCCGCATCGTCCACGCGATGTACGACGGTCGCACCCGCACAACCACCGAGCTCCGCTCGCTGCTGCCCGACGTCTCCAAGGCCACCCTGTACCGGCACATGAGCCTCCTGGTCGAGGGCGGACTCCTCGTCGTGGCCGACGAGCAGCCGGTGCGCGGCTCCGTGGAGCGCCACTACCGGCTGAACCGGGGCCGCGTGGTGCTCGACCACGAGGCGGCCGCGTCCCTGTCCCTCGACGACTTCCGGCGCGCCTTCGCCGTGGCGACCGCGACCCTCATGGCCGAGTTCAACACGTACCTCGACCGGGGCGACGCCGCCCCCGTCGCCGACCTGGTGGGCTTCCGGCAGTACTCGCTCTGGCTCAGCCCCGACGAACTCGCGGAGATGATCGCCGAGCTGCGCGAGGTGATCGTGGCCAGGGCCGTCAACGAACCCACGCAGCACCGCACCCGCCACCTCCTCAGCCCCATCGTGTTCCCCGCCGAGGGCCCGCCGACCGGGGGCGACACCCCGTCCTAGGCACCCGCCCCGCCCCGGCACCCACCCCGTCCCAGGCACAAGGACCGGCCCCCGCCCCCCCCTGCCCCTAAGCCCTTACCTGCCCTAAGGACCCCCTCAGCCCTGCCCTAAGGCCCCCACCCACCCCAAGATGCGGCACTCTCCCGATGTGCCGCACCCCCCTGGCAGACGAAAGTGGAGTCATCGCCGAAAGCGAAGGCGAAACCCACCGAGCACCACTGACCAGCCAGGGAGCACACCATGTACGAGTACGAACTCCACCAGCAGCGGGCCGCCGAGCTTGCCCGGTCCGCTCGCCACGACCGCCTCGTGCGGGAGGCCCGCAAGGCCGCCCGCGCGGGCCGCCGGGGCCGACGCGGCGACGAAGCCGAGGGGCGGGTGAGCCCCGGGCGCGTGACGGAACGGTTCACGGACCGCTTCACCCGCGCCGCGTGAGGGGCAGGGCGTGCCCGCCCCGCACCCGGAGCCCGGGGTGAACCCCACCCCGGGCACGGCACCCGGGTCAGCCCCGGCCGCACCGGCCGAAGCCGCCCCGGTCCCACCGCACCGGGCCACCCCGGTCCCGTCGCACCAGAGCGCCCCGGTCCCACCGCACCAAGCCGCCCCGGTCGCGCCGTACCAGGTCACCCCGGTTTCGCCCACCGGGAAACGCCCTGCCGCGAAGCCGCAGGTCTGTGCCATGCTCACCGCCATGGAGACCAGGTCCGTCAGCCCGGTGTTCGTCGGCCGGACCGACGAACTGGGCGCCCTAGAAGACGCGCTCGCCCGCGCCGCCGAACCGGCGGCGGGCGAGCCGCAGGCATTGCTGCTCGGCGGTGAGGCGGGCGTCGGCAAGACCAGGCTCCTGGAGGAGTTCGCGGCCGTGGCCTGCGCGCGCGGCGCGGTCGTCGCCGTCGGCGGCTGCGTCGAGATCGGCGCCGACGGACTGCCCTTCGCCCCCTTCTCCACCGCCCTGCGCACCCTGCGCCGCATGCTGCCCGGCCGGTTCGCCGCCGCGGCCGCGGGCCAGGAGGAGGAACTGGCCCGGCTGTTGCCCGAGCTGTGCGACGGCGCCCCGCTGCGCGGCACCCACGGCCCCAACGGCGAAGAGGCCACCGCCAGGCTCTTCGAGCTGACCGCCCGCCTGCTGGAGGCCCTCGCCGACGAACAGACCGTCGTCCTCGTCCTCGAAGACCTGCACTGGGCCGACGCCTCCACCCGCCACCTCCTGTCGTACCTCTTCCGCACGCTGCGCCGCGGCCGCCTCGTCGTCCTCGCCACCTACCGCGCCGACGACATCCACCGCCGCCACCCGCTGCGCCCCCTGCTCGCCGAACTCGACCGGCTGCGCGCGGTCCGCCGCGTCGAGGTGGCCCGCTTCACCCGCGACGAGGTCGGGCGCCAGATGGCCGGGATCCTCGGCGCCGAGCCCGCGCCGAAGCTGGTCGACGACATCTTCGAGCGCTCCGACGGCAACGCCTTCTTCGTCGAGGAACTCGCCGTCGCCTCCCACGGCGGCAGCTGCGCCGCCCTCACCGACTCGCTGCGCGATCTGCTGCTCGTCCGCGTCGAGGACCTGCCCGAGGACGCCCAGCGGGTGGCGCGGATCGTCGCCGAGGGCGGCTCAACCGTCGAGTACGACCTGCTCGCGGAGGTCAGCGGCCTCGGCGAGGACGACCTGATCGACGCCCTGCGCGCCGCCGTCGGCGCCAACATCCTGATCCCCTCGCCCGGCGGCGACGGCTACCGCTTCCGGCACTCCCTGGTCCGCGAGGCCGTCGGCGACGACCTGCTGCCCGGCGAGCGCTCCCGCATCAACCGCCGCTTCGCCACCGCCCTGGAGGCCGACCCCGCGCTCGTCGCCCCCGACCAGCGCACCACCCGCCTCGCCAGCTACTGGTACCACGCCCACGACGCCGCCAAGGCCCTGCCCGCCGTCCTCAACGCCTCCGTCGAGGCCCGCCGCAGACACGCCTACGCCGAGCAACTGCGGCTCCTGGAGCGGGCGATGGACCTGTGGGACGCCGTCCCCGACGACGTCCGCGTGCAACTGCGCCCCGTCGACTACACCGAGGTCTACCCGCCCTGCGGCTGTGACCCCGAGACCACCCCGCTGTGCTATCTGGACCTGATGGCCGAGGCCGCCGTCGCGGGCCGCCTGTGCGGCGAGCGTGAACGCGCCCTGAAGATCACCAAGCGGGCCCTGCGGCGCCTGGACGACGAGCCCGACGCGCTGCGCGCCGCCTGGTTCTGGGTACAGCGCTCCCGGCTCGTGCAGACCCTCGCCCGCGGCGACGGCTGGAAGGAACTCGCCACCGCGCAGGACCTCGTCCGCGGCCTGCCGCCGTCGGTCGTGCACGCCGAGGTGCTCGCCATGGTCGCCGGGTGGTCGATGCTGCACGAGCCGGGCCCGGAGGCCTTCGCCGCCGCCGAACAGGCCGTGGAGTACGCCCGCATGGTCGGCGCCCGCGACATCGAGCTGTCCGCCCGCCTCACCCTCGGCGGACTGATGGTCGACGCGGGCGACGTCGACGCCGGGGTCGCCGAGATGTTCGCGGTGCGCGAGCAGGTCCTCGCCGGCGGCAGCGCCGGACCGATCGGCCGCACCTTCATCAACCTGCCCTCCGTCCTCGAAGGCATCGGCCGCTCCCGCGAGGCCTCCGAGCTCCTCGACGAGGGCATCCGCCTCGCCCAGCGCTACGGCCTCCTGGAGTCCGAGCCCTGGATGTGGGCCAACCAGTCCGAGGCGATGTACGCCCTCGGCCGCTGGACCGAAGCCGTCGACGCCGCCCGCCGCGCGGGCCTCAGCGCCAAGCCGCGCGGCGGCGCCAGCCTGCGCCTGGCCCACCTCGCGCTCGCCCGCGGCGACATCGCCGAGGCCGCCCACCAACTCGCCGAGGCCCGCGCGCACTTCGGCACCCACGACCCGATGCCGCAGAACTCCCTGCCGCTGCACCGCGTCGCCATCGGCGTCGCCGCGGGCGAGGGCCGCCTCCTCGATGCCCGCACCGAACTCGCCCGGGCCGTCGCCGAGGGCTTCCCGCCCGGCACCCAGCGCTACGGCTGGCCGCTGCTCCTCGCCGCCGCCACCGCCGAGGCCGACGCCCGGGGCCTGCCCATCGCCGCCCCCGGCCGCGCCGACACCCTCCACCTCATCCGCACCACCGCCAAGTCCCTGGCCACGACCGCCCCGGTCTGGCAGGCGTACGAACTGTGGGTCCGCGCCGAACTCCTGCGCGCCGAAGGCCGCGCCACCCCCGAGGACTGGCTGGCCGCCCTCACCGCCGTCGGCCCGCTGGAGCGGCCCTACGACCTCGCCCGCGTCCGCCACCGACTCGCCGCCGCCCTGCTCACGACCGGAGCTGGATCCGGGGCGGGAGCCGGTGACGCCGACCGGGACCGCGCCGCCGAACTCCTCCGCCAGGCCGGAGCCGTCGCCGAGCACCTGGGCGCCCGCCCCCTCGCCGAGAGCGTCGACCGCCTCGCCCAGCGCACCCGGCTCTCCCTCACCGGTGCGCCCCCGACCGGGCCCGCCGACCCGGCCGACGCCCTCGGCCTGACCTCCCGCGAACGGGACGTACTGCGCCTGGTCAGCGCCGGCCGCACGAACCGCCAGATCGCCGAGGAGCTGTTCATCTCCCCGAAGACGGCAAGCGTGCACGTCTCCAACATCCTCGGCAAGCTCGGCGTCGCCGGCCGCGGCGAGGCCGCGGCCCTCGCCCACCGCCTTCAGCTCTTCCCCGGCGACGGGCCACTGCTGCCCGACGCCGCGGTGCGCGCCCCTTAGGCGCGCGGATCCCCGCGCCCCTGCCGGGGCGCCCGGCCCGGCTCGTTTCCGGCGGCGTCGCTTACGCTGGGAAGGGCAGGACCACCGTCCGGCCTTGGAGGCGCAGTGTTCAACGTGTTCGAGCAGCTCTTCGCACCAGGGCGCAAGCACACGGACGACGAGAACAAACGCTTGGAGCTGACGCGGGTCGACGTGGACGACGGGGACCCCGGCCGCGGGCCGATAGACCTGTCCTCCGGCAAGGTCGTGGTGCGGGTGCCGCAGCAGGCGCCCGGGGACGAGGCCGGCCGCACGGGCCCCGAGGGCGAGCCCGAGGCCTGACGCCCGGCCCCTGGCCCGGATCCTGTCGGCCGCCGCCCGGCCCCTGGCCCGGGTCCTCTCGGCCGCCGCCCGGCCTCTGGCTCGGACCCTGTCGGCCGCCGCCCTGCTTCACGCGCACCTCACTTCACGCGCACCTCCAGAATCCTGTCGTCCTCCTTCCCCGGAGTCCCCCGGGAGTCCGTCTCGCTGGTCACCAGCCACAGCTTGTCGCCGCCCGCCGCGACCACCGTGCGCAACCGTCCGTACTTCTCCGTGAGGAACGCCTCCGTCTTCGGCTCGCCGGTCACGCCCCGCACCGGGATCCGCCACAGCCGCTCGCCGCGCAGGCCCGCCATCCACACCGAGCCCTTCGCGTAGGCAACGCCGCTCGGTGAGGCCTCGGACGTCTTCCACTGGGCGACGGGCGCGTGGAAGGCGTCGTCGGAGTCGTCCTTGCCCTCGGCCTCCGGCCAGCCGTAGTTGTCGCCCGCCTTGATCTCGTTCAGCTCGTCCCAGGTGTCCTGGCCGAACTCCGAGGCCCACAGGCGCTTGTCCTCGTCCCAGTCCAGGCCCTGGACGTTGCGGTGGCCGTACGAGTACACGGGGGAGCCGTCGAAGGGGTTGCCCGGGGCCGGGTCGCCCTCCGGGGTCAGGCGCAGGATCTTGCCGCCCAGGGACTTCTTGTCCTGCGCCAGGTCCGTCTCGCCGGTCTCGCCCGTGCCCGCGTACAACATCTTGTCCGGGCCGAAGGCGATCCGGCCGCCGTTGTGGATGACGCCCTTCGGGATGTCCTTGAACACCGTGTCGGGGGCGCCCAGTTGCTGGCCGGACGGCTTCTTCTCGTCGTACAGCATGCGGGCGATGCGGTTGTCGGACTCCGTGGTGAAGTAGGCGTACACCTGGTGGTCCGACGCGTACGTCGGGGAGAGGGCGAGGCCCATCAGGCCGCCCTCGCCCGCGGCGGCGACCCCGGGGACCGAGCCGACCTCGGTCTTCTTGCCGCTCTCGCCGTCGATGCGGGTGATCGTGCCCTCGTCGCGCGAGGACACAAGGAGGTCACCGCCCGGCAGCGGGGCCAGGCCCCAGGGGGACTTCAGGCCCGTGGCGAGCGTCTTGGCGACCTCGGCCGAGCCCTTCTCGGGCGGTGCGTCGGAGGCGTCGCCCGACGGCGACGCGCCCGTGTCCGCGGAGCTGGACTCCGCGCTCTTGTCGCCCGAAGGGCCGTCGTCGTCCGACGAGCACCCGGTCGCCAACAGGAGCGCGGCGGCGGCCCATACGGCCGCCGCGGCGGCACGACGAGGATGGTGAGCACTCAGCACGGTCAGGATCCCTTCGACGCGGAGCTTCTACTGTTCATACACCGCAGCCGCCCCGCAGGTTCCCATCCACCGCGCGCCAATTCCGACCGGCTTCCGGCCGGGGCGCGGCCGGGTCGCGATCGGCCCTCGTCACCTCCGCCCCGGCCCCGCGTCCGCCCCGGCCCCCGCGTCCGTCCCGCCCTCCCCGCGCACGCGAACGCGAACGCGCGCCCGGACCAGGACCCTGATCCGGGTCGGCCCCCTCAGTCCCACGACCCCTGCGCCGGAGGCAGCGCCGCAAGCTCCGCCAGGTCCGCGGGCGAAAGGACCACGTCCGCGGCCCCGGCGTTCTCCCGCGCCCAGCGCTCCCGCTTGGCGCCGGGTATCGGGACCACCTGCGGCCCCTGCGCGAGCACCCACGCGAGAGCCACCTGCGCGGGCGTCGCGCCGTGCCGTGCGGCGACCCGGCGCAGCCCCACCACCAGCGGCTGGTTGGCCGCCATCATCTCGGCGGTGAACCGGGGGTGCCGGGCCCGCAGGTCGTCCGGCTCGAAGCCCTGCCCCGGCGTCAGCGTGCCGGTGAGGAAGCCGTTGCCCAGCGGCATCGCCGCGAGCAGCCCCACCCCGCGCGCCGCGCACCACGGCAGCAGCGCCACCAGCGCCTCCGGCGACCACACCGACAGCTCGGCCTGCACCGCCGCCACCGGGAAGACCTGCTGGACGCGCTCCAACTGCCGGATCGTGGCGTCGTGAAGACCCGTGCGCGCCCCCGCTCGGCGGCTCGCCCGCGCGCCCACCGCGCACAGCCCGAGCGCGCGCACCTTCCCGGCCGACACCAGCTCGGCCATCGCGCCCCAGGTCTCCTCGACGGGCACCTCGGGGTCGGCGCGGTGCAGCTGGTACAGGTCGATGGTGTCCGTCTGCAGGCGCCGCAGCGACGCGTCGCAGGCCCGCTTCACATAGCCGGGGCGGCCGTTGGCGACGATGTGCTGCTCGCCGACGAGCAGCCCGCACTTCGTGGACACGAAGGCCTCCGCACGCCGCTCCTTCAGCACCCGGCCGATCAACAGCTCATTGGTGAACGGCCCGTACATGTCCGCCGTGTCGAGGAGCGTCGAACCCACGTCGAGCGCCGCGTGCACGGTGCGCATCGAGGCGTCACCGCGCTGTCGGGAGCTGGTGTAGGCCCAGCTCATCGGCATGCAGCCGAGTCCGACGGCGCCCACCCCGAGCGCCCCCGCGCCGATCGTCCTGCGCTCCACTGGGCCTTACCCTCCCCTGTCCGGTGATCTTCGTCCGGGCGGCCCCCAACGTAACCTCTGCGCCCGGGCACACCGCGTGCGGCCTGTGCGCATTAGCCTCCTGGGCATGACGACCGACGTATGGCTGCCCGTGGCGGCTTCCGAGATCGAAGGCCTGCCCGCCGCCCACGAGGAGGGCTTCACCTACCGATTCTGGGACGGCGGCGGGGACTATCCGGCCGACCCCGCCGACTGTGTCTTCTACGGGGTCCCCTACATGATCGACCCCGCGGTCTGCGCGTGCCCGCTGTCCAGGATGACGTCCCTGCGCGTCGTCCAGACCCTGACCGCGGGCGTCGACCACGTGCTGCCCGCCGTCGAACAGCTCGCTCCGGGTGTTCGGTTGTGCAACGCGCGCGGGGTGCACGAAGCCAGCACCGCCGAGCTCGCCCTGACGCTGACCCTCGCTTCCCTGCGGGGCATCCCGCGTTTTGTGGAGGGACAGCGGGTAGAGGAGTGGCGGCAGGGGTTCAACCCGGCCCTCGCCGACAAGTCCGTCCTCATCGTGGGCTACGGAGCGATCGGTTCGGCGATCGAAGACCGGCTCACGGGCTTTGAGTGTGCGCGGGTGGCGCGCGTTGCGCGCTCCGAGCGTGCCACGGAGCGCGGTCCTGTGCTTCCGCTCTCCGAACTGCCCCGACTGCTGCCCGAAGCCGATGTCGTGATCCTTTCCACGCCGCTCACCGACTCCACGCGCGGCATGGTGAACGCCGATTTCCTCGCGCACATGAAGGACGGCGCGCTCCTGGTGAACGTGGCCCGCGGCCCCGTCGTCGACACCAAGGCACTCCTGGCCGAGCTGGAGAGCGGCCGCCTCACCGCGGCCCTGGACGTCACCGACCCGGAGCCGCTGCCCCCCGGTCACCCCTTGTGGCAGGCCCCCGGCGTGCTCATCAGCCCGCACGTGGGCGGCCCGACATCCGCGTTCCTGCCCCGCGCCAAGCGCCTCCTGGCCGGTCAGTTGAACCGGTACGCGGCCGGGGAGCCGCTCGCCAACGTCGTCCTGACGACCACGTAGCCAAGGGGCGCGGAAGCGGTAGGGAACGTTCCGCGCACGCTCCGCACCCGCCCGCGTGCGCCGCGTGTCCGCATTGACGCTGGCAGTCACGGAGAGTAGAGCGACCCTGTCCCTGAGTGACGAGACTGGTGTATCGTCCCGACTGGGGATGCGCCGTGGACCATTCGGCGCCGGGGATGTGGCAACAGGACTGCGAGGGGGGCGACGGGCGATGTACGGCCTATGGGCGAACGATCCGACGCGGCGGGACCACCGCCGACGACTCTCGCGCACACCGATCCGCAGACGCCGGGACGCCACGCGGCGTCACCACCCGCTGCCGCGCCGCACCGCGCGCCGGATCAGCGACTTCCGCACCGTGAGCCCGCCCTGTCGCGGCCCCGCACCGGGCCCGGTCCATGGCCGTGGCACCCCTGGACGGGGCGCCACCGCGAGGAGCGGGGCGGGCCGGTGAGCGGGCAGTCGGCTTCCGCGACCGTCCTGGAGGGCAGGATCGGGCCGCCCGCGCCGCCGCCCGGAGCGCCGCTCGCCCGGCGTCCGGCCCCCGGCTCCGGACTGCTCTCGCAGGTCGTCCTGCTGCTGGTCTGCGGGGGATACGCGACCGGGTCCGCGCTCGGCTGGGGATCGAACCGCCTGGCGCTCATCATGGGGGACTTCGGGCTCAGCACCGCCGCCGCCATCGCGGCCGTCTCCTGCTTCCGGTACTCCCGCACCCGCCGCAGCCGCTTTCGACCCGCCTGGCTGCTGTTCGCGCTCTCCTCGGCGATGGCGGCCTGTGGCAACGGCGTCTGGGGATGGTACGAGGTCGTTCTCGAGCGCCCCGTGCCCAGCCCGGGCTACGCGGACCTGTTCTTCCTGTGCTTCGCGCCGCCCGCCATCATCGGCCTGCTCGTGCTCGCCAAGCGGCCGGTCACGAAGGCCGGTTGGGTGTGCCTCGCGCTCGACGCCTGGCTCATCGGCGGCTCCCTGCTCACGCTGTCCTGGAGCCTCGCCCTCGCGCACAACGCGCAGTTCGAGGGCCCCAGCGTCGCGCACGCCGCGCTGTCGCTCGCGTATCCGCTCCTGGACATCGCACTCGTCAGCATGGTCCTCGCGCTGCACTTCAGACGGTCGTCGGCGAACCGCACCGCTGTGAACACCGCCATCGGCGCCCTCGCGCTCACGGTGATGTGCGACGCGCTGTTCACCTCGCCGATGCTGCACAACAGCTACCGCTCGGGCCAGCTCCTCGACGCGGGCTGGTTCGCCGGTTCGCTCCTGCTCGCCTACGCACCGTGGGCGGCGTCCGGGCTCACCCGCGGCGACTTCGGGTCCGCCCGCGCCGACGAAAGCCCGGTGCGCGCGGCGTACCGGGGGTACGGCAGGACCCGCTGCCCCGACGGCCGCGCCCCGCGCGCGCACGACGAGCGCCCTGACCGCGACGACCGTCCCGGCGAGCGCCCCGACGGCCGCGTGCGCTACGCCACCACCCGCCCCATCGCCGGATCGCTCGCCGCCCTCACGCCCTACCTGGCCGCGGCCGTCTGCACCCTGGGGATCCTCTACAACGTCCTGAACGGCCGCAGCGTCGACGAGGTCGTGCTGTTCACCGCGGGCACGGTCGTCCTCGCGCTCGTCGTGCGCCAGGGCATCATGCTGCTCGACAACATCACGCTCACCCAGGAACTGGCCCAGAAGGAGAACCACTTCAGGTCCCTGGTCCAGGGGTCGAGCGACGTCATCATGATCGCCGCGCCGAGTGGCATCCTGCGCTACGTCAGCCCGGCCGCCGCCGGGGTCTACGGCCGCGAGGCCGACGACCTCGTGGGCTCCGAACTGGCCACGCTGATCCACCCCGAGGACCTCGGCCGTGTCGTCCACGAAGTGCGCCGCTTCCTCGCCGCCAACCCGGTGGAGGAACCCACCACCCGCATCGAATGCCGCTTCAAGTCCGGCTGCGGCGACTGGCTCAACGTCGAGTCCACCGTCAACCGCCACCACGGCGGCCTCATCTTCAACAGCCGCGACGTCACCGAACGCGTGCGCCTGCAGGCGCAGTTGCAGCACAACGCCGAGCACGATCCACTCACCGACCTGCCCAACCGGGCACTCTTCACCCGCCGGGTCGCCGCCGCGCTCGGCGGTCGCAGAGTCACCGACCGGGGCACCGCAGTCCTCTTCATCGACCTCGACGGATTCAAGGCCGTGAACGACACCATCGGGCACCAGGCGGGCGACGCGCTGCTCGTGCAGGCCGCCCAGCGGCTCCAGGAGGCCGTCCGCGCCTCGGACACCGCGTCCCGGCTCGGCGGGGACGAGTTCGCCGCCCTCATCGTCGGCGACGGCACCCGCGACCACGCCGCCCGCGAGCGGCACATCTTCGAACTGGCCGACCGCCTGAGACTGCGCCTCTCCCAGCCCTACGACATCGACGGCAACGACGTCCGGGTCGCCGCGTCCATCGGCGTGGCCTTCGCCGAACCGGGCGTCGGCGCGGGCGAGTTGCTGCGCAACGCCGACCTCGCGATGTACCGGGCGAAGGCGGCGGGCAAGGGCCGCGTCGAGCTGTACGCACCCCAGATGCAGGCCGACGTGGCCCGCAAGGCCGAGCTGGCCACACGGCTGCGCAGCGCCCTGCACGACGGCGAGTTCGTGCTCCTGCACCAGCCCGTGGTGTCCCTGGAGACCGGCCAGGTCACCTCCGTGGCGGCCCAGGCGCGCTGGCGCTCGGCCCAGGGCATCCTCTTCACGCCCGCCGAGTTCCTGCGCACCGCCGACGGCGGCGACCGCGCCGCCGAGCTGGGCCGCTGGCTCCTGGAGGAAGCCGTCGAGCAGGCCGCCGAGCGCGGCAGGACGGGCCACGCGGTGCCCGTCTGCGTGCGGGTCGGCGCCCGCCGCCTGGTCGACCGCTCCATGCCGCTCGGCTCCATCGAGGCGCTGCTCACCCGGCACGGCCTGCCCTCCGGCGGACTCGTCATCGAGCTGGCCGACAGCGACCCGCGGGTGTCCGTCGACGACCTGGAGCGCCGTCTGGCGTCCCTGCGCCGCCTCGGCGTCCGTATCGCCCTCGACGGGTTCGGCAGCGGCAGCGCGGCGATCACCGCACTGCGGCGGCTCCCCGTCGACGTACTCAAACTGGACCGCGGTCTGGTCGAGGGCGTCGTGGAGTCCGCGCGGCTCCACAAGATCACCTCGGGTCTCCTGCGGATCGCGGGCGACCTCGGTCTGTGCTCCGTCGCCGAGGGCGTCGACCTGCCCGAACAGGTCATCGCCCTGCGCGCGATGGGCTGCACGCACGGGTACGGCATGGCGTTCTCGGGCCCCCTCGACGAGTACCGGCTGCGCCGGGCGCTCGCGGTGGGGGAGTATCCCGTGCCGCACGGCGCCGTGGAGCCGGTGTGCGTGGGCGGCCCGGCCGCCGAGGCCGTGGTCTACGGGGAGGGCGCGCCCGCCTTCAAGGCCGCCTCCGCGGCGTACGGCGACTCGCCTACGCCCTTCGGCGGCCCCACCACACCCTTCGGCGCGGCGGGGGCGGCTCTCGCGGCCGGATCTCCCTCCTATGGGCGCTCACATAATGAGACGCCCGTCCCACCTACTTGACAGGTGTGGCGCGCCAGGGGGAGGGTCAGAGCCATGCGCACCCGAATTCTCGTACTTGGAAAGCGCGTCGGCTGAAGCTGGGACGCACCGGTCCGGACACCGGAGACACCCAGCGACCGCACCCGGCGCGCTCCCCTCGCTTGCCTCACGGCACGAGGGGTTTTTTGTTGCACTGGCACCTGCCAAACCCTGGCAAAAACCCCGCGCCACCCCCGCAGAATCCTCAGCAAAGACCCTCAGCTTCGAGAAGAGAATGCCGATGACCGAGCAGGCCACCGGGGCCCACCATCCGCAGCCCCGGCCCCGATCCTCAGGACCGCAGTCCGTCGCCGTCGAGCACGTCACGGGCGCGCAGTCGCTGATCCGTTCTCTCGAGGAAGTCGGGGCCGACACGGTATTCGGCATTCCCGGAGGTGCCATCCTCCCCGCGTACGACCCGATGATGGACTCCACCCGGGTGCGTCACATCCTGGTCCGCCACGAGCAGGGCGCGGGCCACGCGGCCACCGGGTACGCGCAGGCCACCGGCAAGGTCGGCGTCTGCATGGCGACGTCGGGCCCCGGCGCCACCAACCTGGTCACGCCCATCGCGGACGCCCACATGGACTCCGTCCCGCTGGTCGCGATCACCGGCCAGGTGGCGTCCAAGGCGATCGGCACGGACGCCTTCCAGGAGGCGGACATCGTCGGCATCACGATGCCGATCACCAAGCACAACTTCCTGGTCACCAAGGCCGAGGACATCCCGCGCACCATCGCGGAGGCCTTCCACATCGCCTCCACGGGCCGCCCGGGCCCCGTCCTCGTCGACATTGCCAAGGACGCCCTGCAGGCGCGCACCACGTTCTCCTGGCCGCCCCAGCAGGAGCTGCCCGGCTACCGCCCGGTGACCAAGCCGCACGCCAAGCAGATCCGCGAGGCCGCGAAGCTCATCACCGCCGCCAAGCGCCCCGTCCTCTACGTCGGCGGCGGCGTCATCAAGGCCGGTGCCACCGCCGAGCTGAGGGTCCTCGCCGAACTCACCGGAGCGCCCGTCACCACCACCCTGATGGCGCTCGGCGCGTTCCCCGACAGCCACCCGCTGCACGTGGGAATGCCGGGCATGCACGGTGCGGTCACCGCCGTCACCGCGCTGCAGAAGGCCGACCTGATCGTCGCCCTCGGAGCCCGCTTCGACGACCGCGTCACCGGCAAGCTGGACAGCTTCGCGCCGTACGCGAAGGTCGTGCACGCCGACATCGACCCCGCCGAGATCGGCAAGAACCGCACCGCCGACGTCCCGATCGTCGGTGACGCCCGTGAGGTCATCGCCGACCTGGTGCAGGCCATCCAGGCCGAGCACACGGCAGGACACACCGGCGACTACGCCGCGTGGTGGGCCGACCTCAACCGCTGGCGCGAGACGTACCCGCTCGGCTACGACCACCCGGACAACGGCCAGCTCTCGCCCCAGCAGGTCATCGAGCGCATCGGCCAGCTGGCCCCGGAGGGGACGATCTTCGCCGCGGGCGTCGGCCAGCACCAGATGTGGGCCGCGCACTTCATCCAGTACGAGCAGCCCGCGACCTGGCTCAACTCCGGCGGCGCCGGGACCATGGGCTACGCCGTCCCGGCCGCGATGGGCGCGAAGGCCGGACAGCCCGAGCGCACGGTCTGGGCGATCGACGGCGACGGCTGCTTCCAGATGACCAATCAGGAACTGACCACCTGCGCCCTGAACAACATCCCGGTCAAGGTCGCCATCATCAACAACGGCGCGCTCGGCATGGTCCGCCAGTGGCAGACGCTGTTCTACAACCAGCGCTACTCCAACACCGTGCTGCACAGCGGCCCGGACGCGGACGGCAAGCAGCCGAGCGCGGGCACCCGGGTCCCGGACTTCGTCAAGCTGTCCGAGGCGATGGGCTGCCACGCGATCCGCTGCGAGGACCCGGCCGACCTCGACAAGGTCATCGAAGAGGCCAACTCCATCAACGACCGCCCCGTCGTGATCGACTTCATCGTCCACGAGGACGCCCAGGTGTGGCCGATGGTCGCCGCCGGGACCTCCAACGACGAGGTCATGGCCGCGCGGGGCGTGCGCCCCGACTTCGGCGACAACGAAGACGACTGAGAGCAGCAGGAACCAGGAAGAGGAATCACCGCCATGACCCCCATGTCGAAGCACACGCTCTCGGTCCTCGTCGAGAACACCCCCGGCATCCTGGCCAGGATCGCCGCCCTCTTCTCCCGCCGCGGCTTCAACATCGACTCCCTCGCCGTCGGCGTCACCGAGCACCCCGACATCTCCCGCATCACCATCGTCGTGAATGTCGAGGAACTCCCGCTCGAACAGGTCACCAAGCAGCTCAACAAGCTGGTCAACGTCCTGAAGATCGTCGAACTCGAGCCGGGTGCGGCCGTGCAGCGCGAGCTGGTGCTCGCCAAGGTGCGCGCCGACAACGAGACCCGCTCCCAGATCGTCGAGATCGTCCAGCTGTTCCGCGCCAAGACCGTGGACGTCTCCCCGGAGGCCGTCACCATCGAGGCCACGGGCAGCAGCGACAAGCTGGAGGCCATGCTCAAGATGCTGGAACCCTTCGGCATCAAGGAGCTGGTGCAGTCCGGCACCATCGCGATCGGCCGCGGCTCGCGCTCCATCACCGACCGCAGCCTGCGCGCGCTCGACCGCTCCGCGTAGCGCCC
The DNA here is from genome assembly GCF_055594065.1 of Streptomyces sp. NPDC040610. Classification (NCBI taxonomy): domain Bacteria; kingdom Bacillati; phylum Actinomycetota; class Actinomycetes; order Kitasatosporales; family Streptomycetaceae; genus Streptomyces; species Streptomyces sp. NPDC040610. Next base: position 1,316,006 of record NZ_JBVIXA010000001.1, read on the forward strand.
GCCCCCGCGCGCGGGTCACCCTCCCGCGCGCGGGGCGCGGGTCCCGGATAGCGAGACCCGACAACTTCCCTCACCCAGCCCGCCGTACGGTGGGACGCAACACCAGCACACATAGGAGATATCCAGTGGCCGAGCTGTTCTACGACGCCGACGCCGACCTGTCCATCATCCAGGGCCGCAAGGTCGCGGTCATCGGTTACGGCAGCCAGGGTCACGCCCACGCCCTCTCGCTGCGCGACTCCGGTGTGGACGTGCGGGTCGGCCTGCACGAGGGCTCCAAGTCCAAGGCGAAGGCCGAGGAGCAGGGCCTGCGCGTGGTCACGCCCGCCGAGGCCTCCAAGGAGGCCGACGTCATCATGGTCCTGGTGCCGGACCCCATCCAGGCCCAGGTCTACGAGGAGTCCATCAAGGACAACCTCAAGGAGGGCGACGCGCTCTTCTTCGGCCACGGCCTGAACATCCGCTTCGGCTTCATCAAGCCCCCGGCGGGCGTCGACGTCGCCATGGTCGCCCCCAAGGGCCCGGGCCACCTGGTGCGCCGCCAGTACGAGGAGGGCCGCGGCGTCCCGTGCATCGCGGCGGTCGAGCAGGACGCCACCGGCAAGGGCTTCGACCTGGCCCTGTCGTACGCCAAGGGCATCGGCGGCACCCGCGCGGGCGTCATCAAGACGACCTTCACCGAGGAGACCGAGACCGACCTCTTCGGCGAGCAGGCCGTCCTCTGCGGTGGCACGGCCGCGCTGGTCAAGGCCGGCTTCGAGACCCTCGTCGAGGCGGGCTACCAGCCGGAGATCGCCTACTTCGAGTGCCTGCACGAGCTGAAGCTCATCGTCGACCTGATGTACGAGGGCGGCCTGGAGAAGATGCGCTGGTCGGTCTCCGAGACCGCCGAGTGGGGCGACTACGTCACCGGCCCCCGCATCATCACCGACGCCACCAAGGCCGAGATGAAGAAGGTCCTCGCAGAGATCCAGGACGGCACGTTCGCCCAGCAGTGGATGGACGAGTACCACGGCGGCCTGAAGAAGTACAACGAGTACAAGACGCAGGACTCCGAGCACCTCCTGGAGACCACCGGCAAGGAGCTGCGCAAGCTCATGAGCTGGGTCGACGAGGACAAGTAGGACGGGCTTCGGGGCCGGGGCGGTGTGCCCCGGCCCCGACGTTGTCCGTGGCGTCCAGCCACGTCCGGGTGATCCTTCCAGTGAGGCGCATAAGGCCCCCGGACGCGCCACTACACTGCAAACCACATTCGCGTCAGGCCCACAGCGTCGTGCGTCTTCGCGGCTAGCCACCTCCACCGCCTGCGGCCGTCGGGACGGCCGTCCGCATTGGACTAGTGAGGACTCACGTGAGCACTGCTGCCAACGGCAAACCGGTCGTACTCATCGCTGAAGAGCTGTCGCCCGCCACCGTCGACGCCCTGGGCCCGGACTTCGAGATCCGGCACTGCAACGGCGCGGACCGCGCCGAGCTGCTGCCCGCCATCGCCGACGTCGACGCCGTCCTGGTCCGCTCCGCGACCAAGATCGACGCCGAGGCCATCGCCGCCGCCCCCAAGCTGAAGGTCGTCGCCCGCGCGGGCGTCGGCCTGGACAACGTCGACGTCTCCGCCGCCACCAAGGCCGGCGTGATGGTCGTCAACGCCCCGACGTCCAACATCGTCACCGCCGCCGAGCTGGCCTGCGGTCTGCTCGTCGCCACCGCGCGCAATATCCCGCAGGCCAACACCGCCCTGAAGAACGGCGAGTGGAAGCGCTCCAAGTACACGGGCGTGGAGCTGGCCGAGAAGACGCTCGGCGTCGTCGGCCTCGGCCGCATCGGCGCGCTCGTCGCGCAGCGCATGAGCGCCTTCGGCATGAAGGTCGTCGCCTACGACCCGTACGTGCAGCCCGCGCGCGCCGCCCAGATGGGCGTGAAGGTCCTCTCCCTCGACGAGCTCCTCGAAGTCTCCGACTTCATCACCGTGCACCTGCCGAAGACCCCCGAGACCCTCGGCCTCATCGGCGACGACGCGCTGCACAAGGTCAAGCCGTCCGTGCGCATCGTCAACGCCGCGCGCGGCGGCATCGTCGACGAGGAAGCGCTGTACTCCGCCCTCAAGGAGGGCCGCGTCGCGGGCGCCGGTCTCGACGTGTACGCCAAGGAGCCCTGCACCGACTCCCCGCTCTTCGAGCTCGACCAGGTCGTCTGCACCCCGCACCTCGGCGCCTCCACCGACGAGGCCCAGGAGAAGGCGGGCATCTCCGTCGCCAAGTCCGTGCGGCTCGCCCTCGCGGGCGAGTTGGTGCCCGACGCCGTGAACGTCCAGGGCGGTGTCATCGCCGAGGACGTACGCCCCGGGCTTCCCCTCGCCGAGAAGCTCGGCCGGATCTTCACCGCGCTCGCGGGCGAGGTGGCCGCGCGGCTCGACGTCGAGGTGTACGGCGAGATCACCCAGCACGACGTGAAGGTGCTCGAACTCTCCGCCCTCAAGGGCGTGTTCGAGGACGTCGTCGACGAGACCGTGTCGTACGTCAACGCGCCTCTCTTCGCCCAGGAGCGCGGTGTCGAGGTGCGGCTCACCACCTCCTCCGAGTCGCCCGACCACCGCAACGTCGTCACCGTGCGGGGCACGCTCGGCGACGGTGAGGAGATCGCCGTGTCCGGCACGCTCGCCGGGCCCAAGAACCACCAGAAGATCGTGGCCGTCGGCGACTACGACGTCGATCTCGCGCTCGCCGACCACATGGTCGTCCTTCGCTACGCCGACCGGCCCGGTGTCGTCGGCACCGTCGGGCGCGTCCTCGGTGAGGCCGGGATCAACATCGCCGGGATGCAGGTTGCCCGGGCCGATGTCGGGGGGGAGGCGCTTGCCGTTCTCACCGTCGACGACACGGTGCCGCAGCCGGTGCTCGCGGAGCTGGCGGAGGAGATCGGGGCGACTTCGGCGCGGTCCGTGAACCTGGCGGACTAGGGCCCTGCGGGGCTTTCCCCAGTCCCGCCCCTTCCCGAAACCGGGGGTTGCGCCCCCGGGCCCCCGCTATCGGCGCTCCGCGCCTCGTCCTCAATCGCCGGACGGGCTAGATCATGTGCTGCTGTATTTAAGCCCCTCCGGCGTTTGAGGAGCGGGGGTCTGGGGGCAGCGCCAGCACCCCCACCCCCGCCGCACCCAGCAGGATCCCCGCCCCCACCAGCGCCGCTACATGCATGCCGCTGGTGAACGCGGACCGCGCCGCCGCCGTCAGCACCTCCGCCGCCGGCGACGGCACGTGCGCGGCGACCGCGACCGCGCCCCCGAGCGTCTCCCGGGCCTCGTCCGGCGCCCCCGCGGGCATCTCCCCGCGATACACCCCCGTGCCGATCGACCCGAGCACGGCCATCCCGAGCGCCCCGCCGAACTCCTGCCCGGTCTCCAGGAGCGATGCCGCCGCCCCGGCCTTCTCCGGGGGCGCCGCCCCGAGCGCCAGGTCGGTCAGCTGTGAGCCGACGACGACCGCGCCGCAGGCGAGCACGCCCGCCCCGGCGAGCACCGTCCACAGGGCGTCGGTGTCGGCGAGGAACAGCAGCCCGTACCCGCACGCGGCGACCGCGAAGCCGCCCGCGACCACATGCGCCCGGTCGGTGCCGCGCCGCACCAGCGCCGTCGCGACCGGCGCCGCGCAGCCGATGAGGACCGACGGGAGCAGCGCCCACAGGGCCGCCTCCAGCGCGCTCTTGCCGAGCACGGACTGCAGGTACTGCGTCGTGTAGTACGCCGAACCCATCATCGCGAACGAGGAGATGAGGTTCAGGGCGACGGCCGGGCCGAAGCCGCGCGCCCCGCGGAACAGGGCGGGGGAGATCAGCGGCGACGCGGCCGTGCGCTGGCGGCGTACGAAGAGGACGGCGAAGACGAGGCCCACGGCGATCGACACGACGTACTCCGTGTGCGGGCCCTCGGACGGGATCTCCTTGAGGCCGTAGACGACGGGGAGCACCGCCGCCAGGGACAAGGGCACGCTCAGGAGGTCGAAGCGGCCCGGGTGCGGGTCCCTCGACTCCGGGATGAGGACCGGCGCGAGGGCCAGGAGCAGCGCCATCGCGGGCAGGTTCACCAGGAACACCGAGCCCCACCAGAAGAACTCGACGAGCACCCCGCTGAGCACCGAGCCGAGCGCCACCCCGGCGACCAGCACTCCGGACCAGATGCCGATCGCCCGCGCGCGCTGCCCGGGGTCGCGGAACAGCGTCCGCACCAGCGCGAGCGTGGACGGCATCAGCGTGGCGCCGCCGATGCCGAGGACGGCGCGGGCGGCGATGAGGAGTTCGGCGCTGTCGGCGTACGCGGCCGTGAGGGAGGCCGCGCCGAACGCGGCGGCGCCGCACAGCAGGAGCTTGCGGCGGCCCACGCGGTCGCCCAACGAGCCCATGGTCATGAGCAGTCCGGCGAGCACGAAGGCGTACACGTCGAAGATCCACAGCTGTTGGGTGCCGGTCGGCTCCAGATCGGCGTTGATCGCGGGGACCGCGAAGTACAGGACCGAGACGTCCATCGAGACGAGCAGCAGCGGCAGCATCAGGACGGCCAGGGCCGTCCACTCCTTGCGGCCCGCGCGGTCCGGGACGGAGGTGGAGGTCGACGCGGGCGTCCGAGGGGGCCCCTGCGGGGGTGGGTTCGTAGGCATGACGGGGACTGTACGGTCGTATAAAACAACTGTCTAGTACGAGTGTGTAGGACGGATGTATTGGACGGGCGTGTGGGACGATCGTCTGGATCGTGGGTAGAGTTGGTGTATGGGACACCGTGAGGATCTGCTGGAAGGCGCCAAGCGCTGCCTGCTGGAGAAGGGGTTCGTGCGCACCACGGCGCGCGACGTCGTCAAGGAGTCGGGGACGAATCTCGCCTCGATCGGCTACCACTACGGCTCGAAGGACGCGCTTCTCGCGCAGGCCTACATCGCGCTCATCGAGTCCATCGGCGACGCCTTCGACCCGGTGGGCGACGCGAGCGCGGCGCCGGGCGGCTCGCTGGAGCGGTTCCGGGAGGTGTGGGGCAACGTCATCCGTACGTTCCCCGAGGCGCGCGGGGTGTGGTTGCTCAGCCTGGAGTTCGTCACCCATGGCGACCGGCTGCCCGGCGTGCGCGAACTCGTCGCCAAGGCGCAGCGGGAGGGGCGGGCGGGGCTCGCCGCGCTGCTGCTGAATGTGGACGAGGACACGCTGGGCGACGACGTCCTCGACGCGGAGGGGCGGCTCTACACGACGCTGCTCAACGGGCTGATGGTGCAGTGGCTCTTCGACCCGGACTCGGCGACGGACGCGGCGCAGTTGACGGAGGGGCTGCGGCGCGTGATGGAGCGGGCGGGGGCGCCCGGGGTGTCCGGGGTGCCTGGAGTGGACGGCTGATACGGGTTTCCGGCGCGGGCCTCTCGTGTGTCCGGATGTGACAGAAGCCCGTCATTGTGGATGTGCGGGGCGCGGGCGACGATAAGGGCATGCCCCGTTCCCGACGCATCGTCATCGCGGTCTTCCCGGACGTCGACCTTCTCGACGTGACCGGTCCGGCCGAGGTGTTCGCGCTGGCCAACCGGGAGACCGGCGGCCGCGCGGGCTACGACGTGCAGTTGGCGGGGCCGACCGGCGGCGCCGTCACCACGTCGGCGGGGGTGCGGCTGCTGGCCGACCTCTCCTTCGCCGAGGTCGGCGAGGGCGGCGGGCTCGGCGGTGTCATCGACACGCTGCTCGTTCCCGGCGCCGTCGACATGCTCCCCGAAGGTCCGGTCGCCCGGATCGACCAGGACGTCGTGGCGTGGGTGAAGGAGACCGCGCCCGGCGCCCGGCGGGTGGCGTCGGTGTGTGTCGGCGCGCATGTCCTGGCCGCGGCGGGGCTGCTCGACGGGAAGCGGGTGACCACCCACTGGTCGACCGCCGCCCAACTCGCCGCCGAACACCCGGAGGTGACGGTCGACGCCGACCCGATCTTCGTGCGGTCGGGGCGGGTGTGGACCGGGGCGGGGATCAGTGCCTGCATGGATCTGGCGCTCGCCCTGGTCGCCGAGGACCTGGGCGAGAAGGTCGCCCTCACGGTGGCCCGGCAACTGGTGATGTACCTCAAGCGCCAGGGCGGGCAGAGCCAGTTCTCCGTACCGCTGAGCCGGCCGCCCGCGTCCCGGCGGGACATCGAGGAGCTGCGGATGTACATCGCGGAGCACCTCGACGCCGATCTGTCGGCGGCGGCGCTCGCCGGGCGGATGTCCCTCAGCGAACGGCACTTCGCGCGGGTCTTCCGCCAGGAGACCGGCACCGGACCCGCCGCCTACGTCGAGGCCGTCCGCGTGGAGGCCGCCCGCCGAATCCTCGAAAGCACCGACGAGCCGCTGGAGCAGGTCGCCGCCGCCAGCGGGTTCGGCTCCGTGGAGACCCTGCACCGGGCGCTGCGCAAACAGCTCGACACCACCCCCGCGGCCTATCGCCGCCGCTTTCGCACCACGACCTGATCCGCCGGATCCGGCACCACGCACCACCGACCGACACCCGGGCCGCCGGGCACACACGCGAGCCGTGCCGCTTCGCCGTGCCCGGGCGCCCGCCGCGTGCCCCCTTGGACCCGTACGCCCATCGCGTACCCCTGAGAAAGGAACCCCTGCCATGACCGCTGCCACGAAGCCCTCCGCGACCCTCCGCCAGGTGATCGGCCTGGAGGCCGAGCTGCCCCGGCTCGGCGACACCACCCTCGTCCTGATCGACTACCAGAACACGTACACCACCGGCGTGATGGAGCTGGAGGGTGCGAGCGAGGCGCTCGCCGCCGGGGCCAGGCTCCTCGGCGCCGCCCGCGCCGCCGGAATCCCCGTGATCCACATCGTGAACGACGGGGGCGAGGGCACGCCCTACGACATCCGCGCGGAGATCGGCGCGATCTGCGACGAGGTCGCCCCCGTCGACGGGGAGCCCGTCGTGGTCAAGCAGTTCCCCAACTCCTTCCACGAGACCCGGCTCCAGGAAGTCCTCGGCGAACTGGGCGTCGAGGCGGGCGCGGAGCTTGTGCTCGCCGGGTTCATGACGCACATGTGCGTCACCTTCACCGCCCAGGGCGCCTTCAACCTCGGCTACCGGCCCACCGTCGTCGCCGAGGCCACCGCCACCCGCACCCTCGCCGACACCGACGGCACCGCCCTGCCCGCGGCGGCCCTGCACACCGCCGCACTGGCCACGATCGGCGACCTGTTCGGCCGGATCGCGCCCACGGTGGACGACCTGGTCGGCCAGCCGTCCGCTACAGGCGTGACGCCTTGAGGATCATGTGCAGCAGGAGCCGGTCCTCGCCCTCGTCCAGGTCCAGCTTCGTGAGCTGCTCCACGCGCGAGAGCCGGTAGTACAGGGTCTGGCGGTGGATGCCCAGCTCGGCCGCCGCACGCCCCGCCTGGCCCGCGCGGTCGAGGAACACCTCGGCCGTGCGGGCCAGTTCGCGATGGGTGGGGGAGAGCAGTTCACGGGCCACCGCGTCCCGCGCCGCCTCCGGGGGCAGCGCCGTGAGCAGCCGGTACGGCCCGATGTCCGACCAGCGCGCGAGCGGCGCGAACCGCGGTTCGGCGAGCGCCGCCCGCGCCGACGCCGTCGCCTCGCCCCAGGCCGCCGCCAGGTCGTCGAGCCCCCGCCGCGCCCCGGCCACCCCGGCCGCCGCGCCCTGCCCCGCCGACTCCGCGAGCCGCGCGGCCGCCGTGAGCGCGGGCGTCAGGGCGTCCGCCGACCGGAGGCGCACCAGGACCGCGAGCGCCTGGCCGAGGACGCCGGGCGCGGTGGTCCACGGCACCGTGCACAGCGCCGCCGCGCCCGGCACCGTCCGCAGCGCGGGCGCGTCGTCCGGGTCGGCGAGCGGGTCGAGGGCCGGTGCGGTGGCCGCCGGTCCGTTGCCCGAGTGGCGCCGGGAGCCGGGGGAGTGCCAGGGCGCCACGCACACCAGGGCGTGCGGCCCGGCCGCGCGCGGCCCGAGCGCGGTGTGCAGCGCCGCCACCGTCATGTCCCGCTGCCAGCCGCGCTCCGCCGTCAGGGCCGCCCGGAACTCCCGGGTGAGGTCGGCGCCCGCCTGGGTCTCCTCCGCGAGCAGCGCCCCGATCCGCGCGGCCACCTCCATGGCGGCGGTGAGCTGCGTGTCCGTGGGGCCCGGCTCGTCGTCGAGCAGCCAGACGTAGCCCAGGGCGAACCCCCGATGGCGTACCGGGAGGCAGACGCGGCCGCGGTGCACGCCCGCTTCCGGGGTGGGCGGGATCCGGACCGGGCGGGTGGCGCGGGTGATGCCGAAGCTCTCGAACCAGGTGCGGACCTGGGCGGTGGAGCGGCGGGTGAGGATCGAGCGGGTCCTGACCGGGTCGAGGTCGGGGGCGTCGAGGCCGTCGCCGCCGTCGTGGGCGCCGAAGGCGATCAGCTCGAAGTCGCGGTTCTCCAGCGTGGCCGGCGCGCCGAGCAGGGTCGAGATCTCGTCGACCAGTTCCTGGTAGTCGCCTTTCACCCGCTGCCGCCCTTCGCTCGCGCCCGTGCCGTACGAGGCCCGTCCCGAGCCCGTCCGGAATCCATTGTCACGCAGTTCCGCCCGCCCCTCATACATATGTCTGAGATCCAGCCCACGGATGCGTGACAGGTGTCGATGGCCCACGGTCGGAGGGATCCATAAGTTTCACGGTGGTTCTCCGTGTCGTACCGGTTTTGTCGCAAAATTGTCCGTACGGCACTCGCTCGTACTCCCGTGGAGGTGCCCGTGCTGGGTCCCGTGATCCTTGCCGCGTCGCGCAGTGACCAGATGCGCCGTTTCGTGTCGGCGGCGCCGGGCACCAAGCAGGTCGTCGACCGGTTCATCGCCGGTGAGACGGTCGACCAGGTGGTTCCGATCGTCGTCGACGCCGCCGACAAGGGCCTCGAGGTCACCCTGGACGTGGTGGGCGAGGACATCACCACCGTGGAGCAGTCCCACGCCGCGCGCGACGCCTACCTGGAGCTGATCGACCGGCTCAAGGACCTCGGCCTCGGCACGAAGGCCGAGATGTCCGTGAAGCTGTCGATGTTCGGACAAGCGCTTGAGGGTGGCCACGAGCTGGCCCTCGCCAACGTCCGCCCCGTCGTGGAGGCCGCCGCCGCCATCGGCACCACCGTCACGCTCGACGCCGAGGACCACACCACCCTCGACTCGATGTTCGCCATCCACGAGGAGCTGCGGAAGGACTTCCCGCAGACCGGCTGCGTCATCCAGTCGTACCTGTTCCGCACCGAGGACGACGCCCGCCGCCTGGCCGCGAACGGCAGCCGCGTGCGGGTCGTCAAGGGCGCCTACAAGGAGCCCGCCTCCGTCGCGTACCAGGACAAGGCCGAGATCGACAAGGCGTACGTCCGGATCCTGAAGATCCTCATGGAGGGCTCCGGCTACCCCATGATCGGATCCCACGACCCGCGGCTCATCGCCATCACCCAGGAGCTCGCGCGCCGTGCCGGGCGCAAACTGGACGAGTACGAATTCCAGATGCTCTACGGCATCCGCAGCGACGAGCACCTGCGGCTCGCCGCCGAGGGCCACCGGATGCGCGTGTACACCGCCTACGGCACCGACTGGTACGGCTATTTCATGCGCCGTCTCGCGGAGAAGCCGGCGAACCTGCTGTTCTTCGCCCGGTCGGTCCTCACCAAGGGCTGAGCCCGCCCCCGGCCGCCAGATTTCCCCCGCACAAAGGAGTTACGGAACTCATGGACGCTGTGACCCAGGTCCCCGCCCCGGTCAATGAGCCGGTCCACGGCTACGCCCCCGGCTCCCCGGAGCGCGCCCGGCTCGAGACCAAGCTCAAGGAGCTGTCCGAGAACCCGATCGAGCTGCCGATGACGATCGGCGGCGTCAAGCGCCTCGGCGGCGGCGAGCCCTTCCAGGTCGTGCAGCCGCACAACCACAAGGCCGTCATCGGCACCGGCCGCGGCGCCACGCAAGCGGACGCCCAGGACGCGATCGACGCCGCCCTGGCCGCCGCTCCGGCCTGGCGCGCGATGTCCTTCGACGACCGCGCCGCGATCATCCTGCGCGCCGCCGAGCTGCTGTCCACGACGTGGCGCGAGACGCTGGCCGCCTCCACCATGCTCGGCCAGTCCAAGACCGCCCAGCAGGCCGAGATCGACACTCCCTGTGAGCTCGTCGACTTCTGGCGCTTCAACGTGAAGTACGCCCGCGACCTGCTCGCCGAGCAGCCCCCGGCGAACTCCACGGGCGTCTGGAACCGTCTGGACCACCGCCCGCTCGAGGGCTTCGTCTACGCGATCACGCCGTTCAACTTCACGGCCATCGCGGGCAACCTCCCCACCGCCCCGGCCCTGATGGGCAACGTGGTCGTGTGGAAGCCGTCCCCGACGCAGACGCACGCCGCCGTCCTGCTCATGCAGCTCCTGGAGGAGGCGGGCCTGCCCAAGGGCGTCATCAACCTCGTCACCGGCGACGGCATCGCGGTCTCCGAGGTCGCCCTGCACCACCGTGACCTCGCGGGCATCCACTTCACCGGCTCGACGGCGACCTTCCAGCACCTGTGGAAGACGGTCGGCGAGAACATCGCGAAGTACCGCACCTACCCGCGTCTGGTCGGCGAGACCGGCGGCAAGGACTTCGTCGTCGCCCACCCGAGCGCCGACCGCGCCGTCCTGAAGACCGCGCTGACCCGCGGCTCCTTCGAGTTCCAGGGCCAGAAGTGCTCCGCGTCCTCGCGCGCGTACATCCCGGCCTCCATCTGGAACTCGGGCTTCAAGGAGGAGTTCGCGGCCGAGGTCGACGCCATCAAGATGGGTGACGTCACCGACCTGTCGAACTTCATCGGCGCCGTCATCGACGAGCGCTCGTTCGCCAAGAACAAGGCCGCGATCGACCGCGCCAAGGCGGACGACTCCTGCACGATCGTCGCGGGCGGCACCTACGACGACTCCGTCGGCTACTTCGTGCGCCCGACCGTCGTCGAGTGCTCGGACCCGGCCAACGAGGTCTTCACGACCGAGTACTTCGGCCCGTTCCTCGCCGTGCACGTGTACGACGACAGCAAGGCCGACTCGTACGACGACATGCTGGCGCAGATGGAGTCGGTGTCGGACTACGCGCTCACCGGCTCGGTCATCGCCAACGACCGCGCCGCGGCCGCGTACACGATGGAGAAGCTCCGCTACGCCGCGGGCAACTTCTACATCAACGACAAGTCGACCGGCGCCGTCGTCGGCCAGCAGCCCTTCGGCGGCGGCCGCGCCTCCGGCACCAACGACAAGGCCGGCGCCCCGCAGAACCTGCAGCGCTGGACCCTGACCCGCGCCATCAAGGAGACGCTGGTCCCGCCGACCGACTACTCCTACCCGCACATGGGCTGAGGCCCCCGACCGGCGTCGGGCCCCGCCCGCGGCCCGACGCCACCCCGACCCCCGCCCCCGGCCTGGGCCCCACCCCGGCCGGGGGCGGTGACGTATCCGCGTCAGCCCACCCGCCGGGTGAGGAAGTCGTCCATCAGGCCCGCGATCTGCGCCGCGTGCGTCTCCAGGGCGAAGTGGCCCGTCGGCAGCAGATGGATCTCCGCCTCGGGCAGGTCGCGCTGGAAGGCGAGCGCCCCGGCGGGCACGAAGATTTCGTCGTGGCCGCCCCACACGGCGAGCACCGGCACCCGGCTCGCGCGGAAGTACGCCTGGAAGTCCGGGTAGAGGTCGATGTTGCTGCCGTAGTCACCCATCAGGGCGAGCTGGATCTCGTCCTGTCCCTCCCGCGCCATCAGGGCCACGTCGTGCTCCCAGGCGTCCGGGCCGACCGTGCTCGGGTCCGGGACGCCGTGCGTGTACTGCCACTTGATGCCCTCGGGGGAGCGGATCGCGCGGACGGGCCCGGCCGTCTCCTCGCTCGGCGCCGCGATGTACGCGAACACGGGCGCCCACGCCTCCTTGCCGAGCCCCTCCTCGTAGGCGTTGCCGTTCTGCGTGACGATCGCCGAGACCCGGTCCGGGTGGGCGAGCGCGAGGCGCAGGCCGATCGGGGCGCCGTAGTCCTGCACATAGAGCGCGAACCGGGTCAGGCCGATCGCCTCCGTGAACTCGGCGGTGACGAGGGCGAGTTCGGCGAAGGTATACGGGAAGTCCGTGGCGGCGGGCGTCGCCGAGCGGCCGAAGCCGATGTGGTCGGGGGCGATGACGCGGTAGCGCCCGGCGAGGCGCGGGATCAGGTCGCGGAACATGTGCGAGCTGGTCGGGAAGCCGTGCAGGAGCAGCAGGGCGGGGGCGTCGGCGGGGCCCGCCTCGCGGTAGAAGATCTCGTGGCCGCGGACCTCGATGGACCGGTAGTGCACCTGGGTGCTCATCTCTAACCCCTCATCGCTCTTTCAGTGGTTGCCGATGAGGTGATTCGAGCACGCCTCCGGCTAACCAGTCAAGTGTCTTTTACTGGTTAGCCGGAGGTGGGGAGCGCGGAGGCGGGGGCGGCCTGTGCGGCTACACCTCCACGAGGACCTGGTCCAGGGACTTCCGTACGAGGTCGGGGACCTGGCAGTCCGGCGCCGGATAGCCGACGGGGAGCACCGCGAACGCCTTCTCGTTCGCCGGACGGCCGAGCACCTCCGAGAGGAACCGCATCGGACTCGGTGTGTGCACCAGCGCGGCCAGGCCCGACAGATGCAGGGCCGAGAGCAGCATCCCGACGGCGATGCCGACGGACTCGTCCACGTAGTAGTGCTTGTGCTTGGTGCCGTCCTCGCCCAGCCAGTACCGCTGCTGGAAGACGACGATCAGCGCGGGCGCGTCCGTCAGATGCCGCTTCACCTCGTCCGTGCCGAGCGGGCGCAGCGCGGCGAGCCACTCCTCGCCGAGCCGCCCGTCGTAGGAGATGCGCTCCTCGTGCTCGGCGGCCTCGCGGATCCGGCGGCGTATCTCCGGATCCTGTACGAGGACGAACGTCCACGGCTGCTGGTGCGCGCCCGACGGCGCGGTGGCCGCGCAGGCGATCGCGTCCCGCACGGCCTGCGTCGGCACGGGGTCCGACGAGAACTGCCGCACCGTGCGGCGCTCCCGCATGCGGTCCCTCAACTCCGCGGCCTGGCTGAGGGATTCGGCCTCCGGCATGCGGGCCGGGCGGTAGGGGACGGAGCGGTAGGGCTGCCCGTGGATCGGCGTCCAGCGCTCTTCGGGGTGTCCGGTCTCCGGCTTGCTCTGTTCGGTATCAGGCATGAGCCGAGTGTGCCGCGCGGGGGCGGGGGCGGACAGGGGGCGGTGCGGGGTTTCCGGGGGCGGGTGCGGTGCCGGTGGGCCGTCTCCGACGGCTGTCGCCGGTCAGCTCCAGCTCCGTACGATCAGCGAAAGGCCGATCGTGAATCCGGTGCCGAGCAGGGCCAGATACAGGCCGTAGTACCGGCGCAGGCGGTGGGCCAGGAAGCCGAACGCGCCGCACGCCAGGCCCACCGTGAGGGTGCGCGATCCGCGTGCGAGGGCCGACTGGGCCAGCCAGTCCGGGGCCGGTACGTCGGCGTGGCCCGCCCCGGCCGCGTACACCTTGAAGGGGATGCCGTTCCACGGCTGCTCGCGGACGGCCGCCGCCGCGTCGGCCGTCAGCTCCTGGTGTACTTCCGCGCGCATGCGGTCCGTCGTGAGGGGCTGCGGCAACTGGGCGCCGGACGCGGCGAGTTGGAGGGCGAGGGCACCGCCCGCCAGCGTGCCCGCGAGCGCCGCGAGGGACAGCTTCAACGCGCGGCGCGGTACCGCCACGCACACGGTCGCCAGGAGCAGCTCCGGCATCAGCGGCCAGCTCAGGGCCTCCGCGAACGCCCAGGCGAACGCCAGGGGGAGGGCCCAGCGGCTCGCGAGGACGCGGGCGACGCGCTTGCGGACACGGGAGTCCCCTAGCGGTTCGTCGGTCGTACGGCGGTGCAGCGCCGACACCGCCTCGCGGGCCTCCTCCGGGGTCGCCGTCGGCGGGAGCGGGGTGCCGATGCGGACGCGGACCAGGGACGGGCGGAGCTTGCCGTGCTTCGGCAGGAGGCGGTCGGTGCCCGCGATGCCCACGGGGACCACGGGGACGTTCGCCTCCCTCGCCAGGACCAGGGCGCCCTTGTGGAACGCGCCCAGTTCGCCCGCCCGGGCGCGGGTGCCCTCCGGGAACAGGACCACCGCGCGGCCCGCGCGCAGGTCGCCCGTCCGGGCCAGCAGGTCGTCCATGCCGCCGCCCGTGCGGCGTACGGGGAAGCCTCCGGCCAGGCGGGAGCAGATGCGGCTGCGCCAGGGGGAGGCGAACCAGTAGTCCGCCGCCGCCGCGATCGTGGGGGCGTGGGGTGCGTCCAGGGCGGCCAGGAGGGCCGCGGTGTCCGCGTGGGAGGTGTGGTTCGCCACGACCACGCAGCCGCCGCGGGGGAGGTGGCCTCGGCGGGAGACGCCGCCGGTGAGGGTGAGGAGGGTCCACCAGAGGGCTCGGCGCAGGAGCGCTGCGCTGTGCCTTCCCCAGTCCCGCCCCTTCCCGAAACCGGGGCTGCGCCCCTGGACCCCGGGGGTGGGTGTCCCGTGCGGGTGGGACAGCCTCCGCCGAATCGGCGCTGCGCGCCTCGTCCTCAAACGCCGGACGGGCTGAATCTTCGCCGCCCGGTGTGGGCGGGTGCGGGTCGGCGTCGTCACAGGGTCACCGCCATCGTCACCAGGAGGGCCAGGAGCAGGGAGTCCACGCGGTCCAGGAGGCCGCCGAAGCCGGGGAGCCAGGTGCCCGCGTCCTTGACGCCCGCCTCGCGTTTCACCATCGACTCCAGGAGGTCGCCCAGGACGCAGCCGGTCAGGACGGCGAGCCAGAGCAGCGGTGTGAAGGCGCCGACCGCGGCCAGGGCGGCGGCGGTCGCCGCGGCCGAGCCGAGGACGCCCGCCCAGGTCTTGTTGGGGGAGAGGGCGGAGAGGGGGCGGGCCAGGGGGCCGCGGCGGCCCAGGGCCGTGCCGCCGCACCACGCGCCCACGTCGCCGAACGCCACCGCCACGCCCACCGCCACCGCCGTGTCGCCGAGCAGGACCAGGCCGGCCAGGGACACGGGGATCCACAGCAGGCCGAAGACGGTACGGGCGGCGCGGGTGAAGCCGTGGGCCGCGTCGCCCGAGAACAGCGCGGGCAGCGCGCCGACGAGCAGGAGCGCGCCGAAGACCCGTACGTCGAGGGTGTCCGGCGCGGCCCAGGCCGCCGCCGGGAGCAGGACCGCCGCCGCCCACAGCACCGCGCGTTCGCCGGGCGGCAGGGCCGCCATCCGGGCGTACTCGCCGACCGCGACCGCCCCGAGCCCCGCCGCGAGCACGAACGCGCCCGCCGGGCCCGCCCAGAACGCCCCGAGGAACAGCGGCGCCGCCAGCGCCCAGGTCCGCCACCGCCGCCGCAACTCGGCCCGCATCCGCACCCGCGCGGGCAGCGCGGCCACGGCCACACCCCCGACCCCGAGCACCCCCGCCACCACCGGCACGGCCCGCCCGACCCCCTCCCCGACCAGAACCACGAGACTCATCGCGCCCCCAACTCCCCTCGCGCGGCAAGGGCTTCGGGCCGCCCCGGCGCCGTCGGCTGCCCGGACCCTGCCGTCGTCTTCGACAGCCGCGGGGTCTCGGGCGGTCCCGGTGTCACCGGCGTCCCGGGCCGCCCCGCCGTCCTCGGCTGCCGCAGTGCCCCCGGCGTCCCGGGACGCCCCAGTTCTCCTGCCGTCTCTGGCTGCCCCGGCTCTCCGGGCGTCTCCGGGCGCCCCGACACTCCGGGCACCTCCGGCCGCCCCGGCTGCCCGAGCTCCACCCCCCGCCCCAACTCCCCCCACAACCGCACACACCGCGTCCCCGCCGTCACCGCCGAGCCCGCCGCGATCACCGCGAGGACCGGGACCCACCACCCCGACACCGCCGCCACGACCACCAGCGCGCAGCGTTCCGTCTTGCCGACCGGGCCGCCGTTGAGGCGTGGTGCGCCCGCTGACGCGCCCGCGAGGGAGACCCAGGACGGGAGGGTCGCGGTCAGGGCCGCCGTTGCCACCAGCCACAGGGGGGCCAGGGTGAGGAAGCCGGCCAGGACTGCCAAGTCGGCCGCTCTGTCGCCCAGTTCGTTGAGGAGGGCGCCGCGGCGCGTGGTGCGGCCGGTGTCGCGGGCCAGGGCGCCGTCGAGGTTCGCGAACGCCAGGCGGGCCGCGAGCAGGAGGGCCACCGGCAGGGCCGCCAGCGGGGCCGGGAGCCAGGCCAGGGCCGCCCCCGCGCCCGCCGCGCACACCACGCCCGCCGCGGTCAGCGTGTCCGGGGACACCTCGCGGCGGGCCAGCGCGGCGCGCACGCCGGAGAGCTTCCGCGTGTACCAGGGCTTCAGCGCGTACAGGCCGGGGCCGGGCGATCCCGAGGAGCCGGAGGAAGCGTTCATGCAGGTGACTCTGCCGCCGCCGGAGGTCCCGGAAAATCGGGGTGCGTACTCAAATGGGGTCTGAGTACGGTAGGTCCGTGATCACCCCAGCCGACTCCCTTCCCACGGGCGACGCCGTGCTGCGCACGGCCCACACCGCCGACCTCTCCGCCGCCGAACTCCACGCGGCCCGCGCCCTGATGGACCTCGCCTTCGACGGCGACTTCAGCGCCGAGGACTGGGCGCACGGGCTCGGCGGCATGCACGCGCTCGTGCACGACGGAGACGGCACGCTGCTCGCCCACGGCTGTGTCGTCCAGCGGCGCGTCCTGCACAACGGCCGTTCCCTGCGCGTCGGTTACGTGGAGAACGTCGCCGTGCGCCCCGACCGGCAGCGCCAGGGCCTCGGCGGCCAGGTGATGAGCGCCCTGGAGCGGATCGTCGACGGCGGCCACGACCTCGGCGTCCTCTCGCCGTCCGACGAGGGCGAGAAGCTGTACCGCGCGCACGGCTGGGTGACCTGGCCGGGACGCGTCGGCACGCTCGGCCCCGAGGGCCCGGTCTCCATGCCGGACGAGGACCCGCCGATGCTGTGGGGCGCCGACCTCGACCCGGCCCACGAACTGCTCATCGACTGGCGGGACGGGGACGTGTTCTAGGGCCCGGCCCGCCCGTGGGGGGACGGCCGCGCGGTACCGCTACGCGGGCGTCGCGCGGATGATCATCTTGCCCACGTTCTCGCCCCGCAGCATCCCCAGGAACGCCGTCACGATCTGGTCGAAGCCGTCCACGATCGTCTCGTCGAGTCCGATCCGGCCGCTCTGCAGATGCGGCACCACGAAGTCGTACAACTCGTCCTGCAGATGACGGTGGTTGCGCACGTGGAAGCCCTCCATGCGCAGGCTCTTCTCCACGATCTCGGTGAGGTTGCGGGGCGCGGACAGCGGCTCGGGGTCGTTGTACTGCGCGACGGTGCCGATCCGCACGATCCGGCCGAACTCCCGCAGGCCCTCGATCGCCGCCTCCAACTGCTCGCCGCCGACGTTGTCGACGTACACGTCCACACCGTCGGGGGCGGTCTTCGCGAGCAGGTCCACGGCAGGGCCCGCGTGGTAGTCGAAGGCGGCGTCGTAGCCGACCTGCTCCGTCAGATACGCCACCTTCGCGGGGGAGCCCGCGCTGCCGACGATCCGGCCCGCGCCCATGACCCGCGCGAGCCGCCCCGTGGCCGTCCCCACGCCGCCCGCCGCCGCGGAGACGAACAGGTCCTCGCCCGCGCGCAGTTTCGCGATCCGGGTCAGGCCCACGTACGCCGTCAGGCCCGTGCCGCCGAGGATGCTCATGTACGCCGACAGCGGCACCCCGTCGAAGCGCGGCAGGCGCCGGACCTCCTCCGGGGTCACCACCGCGTGGGTGCGCCAGCCCTGCCGGTGGAAGACGATCTCGCCCTCGGCGATGTCCGGCGTCCGGGAGGCGGTCACGCGGCCGATGGTGCGGCCTTCCAGCGGGGCGTTCAGGGTGAACTCGCCGTCCATCATCTCGCGGTGGTAGGGGTCGACGGACCAGTAGAGGTTCTCCACCAGGGCCGTGCCCGGCGCGGGCTCCGGCACCGCGGACTCCACGAACGCGAAGTCATCGGGGGTGGGGAAGCCGTGCGGGCGGGCGATCTGGTGGACGGTGCGGGCGGGGGCGCCGGAGATGCTGTTCATGGAGCCGACCGTAAGCGGGGAATGCGGGGGAGCGGCAGAGGGTTCGGTTCATGGAACGCGCCGAACCATGAGCGCTCCTCATGGGAGGCTCGGTAGAGGGCCCGGACAGGATCAGAGAGACCAGGTGGGAACCAGTGGCCGAGCCCGACCTCGCCCCGCACGAACTGCGGATCATCGTCGCCGTCGAGCGCGCCCGGAGCTTCTCCGGCGCCGCCAGGGACCTCGGCCTCACGCAGTCGGCGGTGTCGCACTCGGTGCGCGGTACGGAGCACAAGCTCGGCGCGGTGCTCTTCGAACGCGGCCGCAAGGGCGCCACGCCCACCCCGGCGGGCGAGCGGGCCGCCGCCCACGCGCGCCGCGTGTTGCGGCTCCTTGAGACCCTCGTCGCCGAGACCCGGGGCGCCGCGCGTGCCGCGAGCACCGCCGACGGCCCCGGGGCGCCCGCCCTCACCGGCCCCCTGCGCATCGCCGCCTTCCGCAGCGCCGCCCTGCACCTGCTGCCGCCCGCCCTCGCGAACCTGCGCGCCCGCCACCCCGGCCTGGAGCCCGAGGTCCGCGTCGTCCGTGAGCTGGGCCGCGGCACCGCGGGCGAGGTCGCCGACGGCCGCGCGGACCTCGGCATCGCGACCATCGGCACCAGCTCGCCGATCCCGCCCGGACTGGTCGGCGGCGTACTCGTCGAGGAGCCCTACTCCTTCGTGCACCCGGCGGGCCACCCCGACCCGCGCTCCCTGCCGCTCGTGGACTGGGCCGAGAACTGCACCTCGTACACCCGCGACTGGTGGGCGGGCCAGGACTGGATCCCGCGGGCGACCACGCAGACCGAGGACGACGGGGCGGTGCTCGCGATGGTGAGCGCCGGGCACGCCATGGCGATCATGCCCGCCCTGTCCCTGACCGGAGCGCCGCCGACGGTGCAGGTCACCGATCTCGGCGCCGACAGGCCGACGCGCTCCGTGGGCTATGTCACCACGCCTGAGCTGGCCGGATCGCTGGCCGTCCGGGCCCTCATCCGGGAGCTCAGGGCGCTTCGGGAGCGCCCGGAAGCGGAAGCGGAGTCGGCCGACCCGGTGAGAGCCGTCTCAGATAGTAGGAAGTCCGAGTAACTGTAGAGACAAGTGGCCGAAGCTGTCTTAGCTTTGTAGGAGCCGAACGTCTCGCTCGATCAAGCGATTGGCGGCTGCGAGCCGGGCCCCGCGCAGGCGAACCCTGCGGCCCACGCTCCCCGGCCTCTCTTGGGGTCTCCCCACACCCATTAGGTAGTGGGGGATGTCTCGTAACCCCCTTCTCCGCGTACGACCGTGCGTACGTGGATCCGCACTCCCGGATGCGATCTAAGGAGTCGATTTCCCATGGCCGAGACGACCGCCCGCCGAGTCCGCCACTCCGTCCGAACCAGCGAGTCCGAGCGCAAGAACGCCGCCGCCGCCCTGCAGCGGGCCCTCGACCGCAGGGACAACGGCGGCGAGACGGGGCACTGAGCCCCGCCCGCCCCTTCTCCGCTGCCGCTGCCCAAAGGGGGCGCGCTACTTACCGCGCCTGATCTCGAAGTGGTCCACGCGCTCGCCGCTCTCCGCGAGCGCCGAGACCGTGAGCTTCGGGTCGGCCCCGGCCGTCACCTCCACCGCGAGGAACGAGAAGCCGGTGTAGCGCACCCGTGACCACTGCACCGTGTCCGGATCGGGCAGGCGCAGCTTGGTCCAGTGGAAGGTGAGGATCGTGCCCTCGTCCTTCTCGTGGCCCTCGTAGCTGTCGTCGACCCCGACCGGGAAGCTGTACAGGTCCTTGCCGGCGCCGCCCGCGGTGACGTACACGATGCCGTCGCGCGTCGGATCGGTCGACGCGCCGACCGGCACCGGCTTGCCGACCTCGCCGCCCTTGATGGCGTCGGTCCGCTCGTAGACGTGGTTGTGGCCGTTGATCACCAGGTCCACCTGGTGCTTGGTGAACAGCGGCAACCACGCGTCGCGCACCCCGCCGTCGGAGCCGTGCGTCGCCGTGGAGTACGTGCAGTGGTGGAAGAACACCACGATGAAGTCGATGTCCTCGTCGGCGCGCAGCTGCCCGAGCCGCTTGTCGAGCCAGGCGGTCTGCTTGCCGTCCGTGTAGCCCTTGTTGGCGGGTATCTCGTACGAGACGTCGTTCGCGTCCAGGGCGACGACGCCGACGTTTCCGTAGCGGAACGAGTAGACGCCCGGCGCGTTCTTCGCGTCGAAGCCGTTCTCGGGCAGCGACCAGCGGGCCGACTGGCCGCCGTAGCCGTTCGGCGAGTACCACGCCTCCATGTCGTGGTTGCCGGTCGTCACCATCCACGGCACGGACTTCGCCACCGACTCGGTCTGCGCGAGGAACTGGTCCCACACGCGCGCGTCGTAGGTGTCGCCCTCCTTGCCGTGGCCCGTGGTGTCCGCGTAGCAGATGTCGCCCGCGTGCAGATGGAACGACGGGTTCTGGCCCAGGATCAACTGGTCGTTGGCCAGCGCCTCGTAGCTCACGCCCTGGTCGCCGAAGGCCGTGAAGACGAACGTCTCCGGCCGCGCGGGCGCCGTGCGGAACGAGCCGAGCGTGGCCATCCGCTCCGGCGACGCCGGGTCGAAGCCGTCGTGGCCGACGCCGTAGTAGTACGTGGTGCCGGGCTTCAGACCGTCGAGCGCCACATGCAGGTAGTACTGCTCGACCTTCGGGAGCTTCTTCGACAGGGACGGCGTGTGCAGGTCGCGCACCTCCGCCTCGATCTTCCGGCTCAGCTCCCAGGGCTTCAGACCGACCCGTACGTAAGGGGACTTGACCGCGAACGGCACCTGCCAGGAGATCCGCATCTGGGTCTTCGGGTCTGCGCCGAAGGCGAGATGGCGGCCGAAGGGCGCGACCAGCTTTCCGTCGACCCGCACCGGACCGCGCGCGGCCGCGAGCGGGGACGTGGCGGTGGGGCGCTCGGCGTACGCGCTGCCCGAGCTGCCCGCGAGCAGGCCGATGCCGCCCGCGACGCCCGCCGTCGCGAAGGAACTGGCGAGCACCTTGCGGCGCGAGAACTTCCCGCGCAGGTACTCGTGCTGCTCCTGCATGCTCAGGCGGCTCGCGAGCTCGTCCGGGAGCCCGACGTTGGGGGTGTCCATGACCAGGGAACTTCCCAGGGGCATCCAACTCAGGCCGGACGTACAGGTGAAGGATGCGTGTCCATGTGGTGGCGCACGCGCGGAAACCGCCGTCCGCCGGCCGTCGGCCGCCAGCCGGGCTGTCCGTATGGCGGACAGGGAATGTCATTGGATGGGACGAGGAGTACGGTGCCGTCATGTCTCGCAGCATCAATCTCGCAGTGATCCCCGGAGATGGGATCGGCCAGGAAGTCGTGGCCCAGGGGCTCAAGGTCCTCAACGCCGTCCTCCCGCAGGATGTGAAGCTGGAGACCAAGGAGTACGACTTCGGGGCCCGCCGCTATCACGCCTCCGGTGAGACCCTCACCGACGCCGACCTCGCGGACCTCAAGAAGCACGACGCGATCCTGCTCGGCGCCATCGGCGACCCCTCGGTCCCCTCCGGCGTCCTGGAGCGCGGCTTCCTGCTCAAGCTCCGCTTCGCCTTCGACCACCACGTGAACCTGCGCCCGTCCCGGCTGCTGCCCGGCGTGGCCACGCCGCTCGCGGGCCAGCCCGAGATCGACTTCGTGGTCGTGCGCGAGGGCACCGAGGGCCCCTACACCGGCAACGGCGGCACCATCCGCAAGGGCACCCCGCACGAGGTCGCCACCGAGGTCTCCGTGAACACGGCCTTCGGCGTCGAGCGCGTCGTCCGGGACGCCTTCGCCCGCGCGCAGGCCCGCCCGCGCAAGAAGCTGACGCTGGTCCACAAGAACAACGTGCTCGCCTTCGCGGGCCACCTGTGGACGAACGTCTTCAACAAGGTGGCCGAGGAGTTCCCCGACGTCACCACCGACTACATCCACGTCGACGCGGCCACGATCTACCTGGTCACCGACCCGGCCCGGTTCGACGTGATCGTCACCGACAACCTCTTCGGCGACATCATCACCGACCTCGCCGCGGCCGTCTCCGGCGGCATCGGCGTCGCCGCCTCCGGCAACATCAACCCGGGCCGCGAGTTCCCCTCGATGTTCGAGCCCGTGCACGGCTCGGCGCCCGACATCGCGGGCCAGGGCAAGGCCGACCCGACCGCCACCGTGCTGTCCGTCGCCCTGCTGCTTCGCCACCTCGGGTACGACAACGAGGCGAACCGCGTCGAGGAGGCCGTCTCCGCCGACCTCGGCGGACGCGGTGACACCACTCGTACCACCGACGAGATCGGCGACGCGCTCGCCGTACGCGTAGCGGGCTGATCCGCCGGCCGCCAGCTCCGTCACAGCAAGCCGCCGGGTCGCACCAGCACCCGGCGGCTTCTCGTTTGCGGCCCCCGGGTGTCACCATCGAACCCAGGGCCGCCCCAGGCCGCCGTTTCGTCCAGGTCGTCCCGCGAGCGATAATCGAACGTGGGGCCGCGAAACGGCGCATGCCCGGACGCCGCGAGGAACGCGCGCGTACGGGTCTCGGCGCGGTCCGTCACACACAAACCGGTGAAGGACACGCAACCATGACGACGCCCACGATCGAGCTCAAGCCCTCCTCGACCCCGGTCTCCGCCAAGGAGCGCGAGGCGGTCCTGGCCAGCCCCGGGTTCGGCCGCCACTTCACCGACCACATGGTGACCATCCGCTGGACGGAGGGCCGCGGCTGGCACGACGGCCAGCTCGTGCCCTACGGCCCGCTCTCCCTGGACCCGGCGACGACCGTCCTGCACTACGCCCAGGAGATCTTCGAGGGCCTGAAGGCCTACCGCCAGCCCGACGGCTCCGTCGCCCTGTTCCGCCCCGAGGCCAACGCCCGGCGCTTCCAGGCCTCCGCCCGCCGCATGGCCATGCCGGAGCTGCCCGTCGAGACCTTCCTCGAGGCCTGCGACGCCCTGGTCCGCCAGGACATCGACTGGGTGCCCGCGCACGGCGGCGAGGAGTCGCTGTACCTGCGCCCGTTCATGATCGCCACGGAGGCCGGGCTCGGCGTGAAGCCCGCCAACGAATACCTCTTCGTCGTCATCGCCTCGCCCGCGGGCGCCTACTTCCCCGGCGGCGTCAAGCCCGTCTCCATCTGGCTCTCCGAGGACCGCGTGCGCGCCGTCCCCGGCGGCATGGGCGACGCCAAGACCGGCGGCAACTACGCCGCGTCCCTGCTCGCCCAGGCCGAGGCCGCCGAGAAGGGCTGCGACCAGGTGGCCTACCTCGACGCCGTCGAGCACAAGTGGGTCGAGGAACTGGGCGGCATGAACCTGTACTTCGTGTACGGCGACAAGATCGTCACCCCGGAGCTGACCGGGTCGCTCCTCGCCGGGATCACCCGGGACTCGCTGCTCTCCGTCGCCCGGGACCTCGGCTACACCTCCGAGGAGGGGCGTGTGTCCATCGATCAGTGGCAGGCCGACACCGCGAACGGGACTCTCACGGAGGTCTTCGCCTGCGGCACCGCCGCCGTCATCACGCCGGTCGGCACGGTCAAGTCCGCCCGCGGCGAGTGGACGCAGGGCGCCGGTAGCCCCGGCGAGGTGACCATGAGGCTGCGGGACGCGCTGCTGGACGTCCAGCGGGGTGTGGCGGCGGACCCGCACGGGTGGATGCACCGGCTCGGCTGAGCCTTTCCCCGATCGTCCGGCCACGGAGGCCGGGTCCGGCAGTCACCTGCCGGACCCGGCCTCCGTGTCGTTCCGGTCCGGTCCGGGGCGCGCGGTGAGCGCCAGGCTCTCCGGTACGGCCGCGCTCGCGCGGCGGAACGCGGCGGCGAGAGCGGCCCGTTCCGGCGCGGGCGAGCCGGTCGTCCACGCGTCCAGGCCGCGGTGCCAGGCGGCCACGAGCAGGTCGACGGCCAGGTGCGCGCGGAGGTGGTCCGGGTCGTCCGGGGTGCCGCCGAGGTCGAAGCGGCGTACGACGATGTCCAGGGCGGCGCGGCCGGTGCGGTCGCAGAACGCGAGGCCGTGCGCGTCCATCGACGGGTTGCGGGCGGCGAGGCGGCGGCTGAGCAGTACGCGGTGCGCCCACTCCTCGCCGGGCATCCGGTCGAGCGTCGCGAGCAGGGTGTCGCGCAGCAGCTCGTGCAGCGGGCCGCCCCCCGGTCGCGCCTGCTCCAACTCCTCCAGGAACGCCGTCCACAGGTCGTGCAGCGGCGCGCAGGCCACGTCCTCCTTGCTGGTGAACGTGCGGAAGAAGGTCCGCTTGGACACCTCCACGGCGTCGCAGAGCTCGTCGAGCGTGACGCCGTCGAAGCCGCGCTCCGTGAACAGCTCCAGGGCGGTGTCGACCAGGGCCTGGCGGGTGCGGAGCTTCTTGCGTTCGCGCAGGGGGAGCTGGGGGGTGGGGCGGGCGGTGTCCATGCGGGGAGTGTAGCTCGGTAGCCAATGCCGCTTGATGGCTTGTGCCACTGAGTGGCACTATTGGGCTGCGCCCCGGCTCGGGGCGACGGCGGTGCCGCGCCTGGCCCTGTCTGCTTTGTGCTGCCCTGCCCTGTCTTGTCCTGCGCCGCCCTGCCGTGCTGTGTCCTGGCCGGGCGCGCTCTGCCTCTCTTGTCGTGCCCCGCTGTGTCGTGCCTGTGAAAGGTGACCTCGTCATGCGTGCTCTTCTCGTCGACCCCACCGCCCCCGCCGGACTCCGCCTCGGCTCCGCTCCCGACCCCGAACCCGGCCCGCACCAGGCGCTCGTCCGGGTCGCCGCGACCTCCCTCAACCACGGCGAGGTCGCGAGCGTCGTGCCCGGTGCCGCGCCCGGTGCCGTCCTCGGCTGGGACGCCGCCGGACACGTCGAGCGGGCCGCCGCCGACGGCTCCGGGCCCCCGGTGGGCACCCCCGTGGTGACCCTCGGCGGCGACGGCGGCTGGGCCGAACTCCGCGCCGTGGACACCCGGTTCATGGGCGTGGTGCCGGACGGGGCCGACCTCGGGGCCATCAGTACGATCCCCGTCGCCGGGGCGAGCGCGCTGCGGGCCCTGCATCGGGTGGGGCCCCTGCTCGGGCGGCGGGTCCTGGTCACCGGGGCCACGGGTGGCGTCGGGCGGTATGCCGTGCAGTTGGCTCGGCGGGGTGGTGCGTACGTCGTCGCCTCGACCGGGGACCCGGGTGCGCGGGGGGAGTTGCTGCGGGGGCTCGGTGCGCATGCCGTCGTGGGTGATCCCGGGGAGGTCGAGGTGCCCCTGGACGGGGTCGTCGATCTCGTGGGTGGGCGTCAATTGGTCGCCGCCTACGAGAAGTTGGCGGCTGGTGGGGTGTTGGTCTCGGTGGGGCACTCGGGTGGGGATGACGAGCACTTCGCGCACGGTGTGCTGTACGGGGACCAGGGGCGGCACGATCGGGCGGTCGTGAGCTTCTTTCTGCTGGGGTGTGAGGGGCTTGGGCGGGATCTGGAGTGGCTGGCCGGGGAGGTGGCCGGGGGGCGGCTTGATGCGGGGGAGGCGTGGCGGGGGGCCTGGGGGGATGTGGGGGTGGCGGTGGAGGCGCTGCGGGGGCGGAGGCTGCATGGCAAGGCCGTATTGACGCTGCGCTGAGCCTTCCCCAACCCCGCCCCTTCCCGGCTGTGTCAATGTACGGCTCCGCCGCGCGGGGGCTGCGCCCCTGGACCCCGGGGGTGGGTGTTCCCCTTCGGGTGGGACGGTCCGCCGCCGAATCGGCGCTTCGCGCCTCGTCCTCAATCGCCGGACGGGCCGGACGGCGCCCATGGCGCGTGCCGGATGGTGCCGGGCTGTTGGTCAGTCTGTGGGTAGGTGGGGCGGGTGGGTGGGGGACAGCCCCTCCGGCGTTTGAGGAGCGGGGTCTGGGGCGGAGCCCCAGGATCGGGAAGGGGCGGGGTTGGGGTACATCGCGTAAGCGGCACCCCCCACCACCCCCGACAGCAGGAAACTGCAGTCCACCCCGCCCGTGAGGGGCAGCAGCGGCCCTTCCCAGGAGGGGAGGGACACCGCGAGGAGCCCGACGCACGCACCCAGGGCCCACGCACCGGTGGCCCCGGGATGCCAGCCGGACCGGTACCAGTAACGCCCGCCCCGGGAGCGGCGGTTGAAGACCTGGAGGGCGTCGGCGTCGTACACCCCGCGACAGCGCACGAAGCCGATGAGGGTGATCACCGCCCAGGGCGTGCCGATGGCGGTGAGGAGGAGGACGAAGGAGGTCATGGCGTCCTGCGCCGCCCAGGCGAAGTGCCCGACGAAGACGCACCCCGCGGCCACCACCGCCACGGTGCACGTGGCCCGCGCCCGCGAGGCCCGCGGCACGATCGCGTCGAGGTCGAGCCCCATGGAGTACAGCATCAGCCCGGCGTTCCCGACGGACCCGGCGGACGCGGCGAGCAGCAGCGGGACGAGGTACCAGCCGGGCGCGGCGGAGACCAGCGGCTCGGCGTAGTCGAGGGCCGCGCCGGCGGCGTACGCGGTGAAGGTGCCGAAGAGCTGGGGGACGAGGAGCCCGGCGGTCAGCCCGAGACAGGTGGCGCGCAGGACGGAGCGGGAGCTGTGCCGGGCGGGTGAGACATAGCGGGTGTAGTCGCCGAGCAGGGTGATGAAGGCGATGGGCCCGGAGAGCCCCGCGGCGACGAGCGCGAGGAGCCACGTCGGCCAGAACGACCCGAGCGCGTACCCGCCCGCGCCGGGCAGCGCCGAGGCGGTGAAGTCGGGGGCGTACGCGAAGACGCCGAGGACGAGCAGGGCGGTCATGCCGACGGCGAGGATGCGGGAGAGCCGCAGCAGAACCCGGTAGCCGTACACCGCCCCGGCCACCGTCGCCGCCGCGAGCAGCGCGTACACCAGGCTGTAGGAGAGGCCGCCCGCGGGCAGGCCGGTCAGGCGGTGCAGGGTGCCGACCACGACGTCGCCGCCGATCCAGATGGTCAGCGCGGTGTAGCCGAGGGACAGGAGCAGTCCGACGACCGAGCCGACGAGGCGGCCGCGGACGCCGAACTGCGCGCCCGACGACGTCGACAGGTTCGTCGCGGTCCGCAGGGACACGAGCGCGAGCGGCGCCGTGAGCGCCGTACCGATCAGCGTGCCCGCCACCACCGCGCTCACCGACTGCCAGAAGCCGAGCCCGAAGGAGACCGGCAGCCAGCCGAAGACGATCACTCCGAGGCAGAGGTTGGAGCCGAGGAGGATCGAGACCACGTCTCGCGGCCCGCTGGTGCGTTCCTCCTCGGGGATGGTGTCGACTCCGCGCTGTTCCACCGGCATGGGCTGCCCCTGACGCTCGCTCGAATCGTTCTTCGGTGTTTGAGTGCCGTTCAATGTGGAGGATGTGCTGCGTCCGAGTCAATGCTTTCGGTCTGGGAGATTGACGTTTAGAGTGTTGTTCTAAGTGGTCGATCCGGAGCGTCCGGGTCCGGACCCGGTGACCCACGGATGCGAGGAGTGGCGGCGTGCGCCTTACCCCCACGGAACGCGACCGGCTGCTGCTCTTCGGCGCCGCCGAGCTGGCCAGGGCCCGCAGAGCGCGCGGCCTCCGGCTCAACGTGCCCGAGGCGACCGCCCTGATCGCCGACACCGTCTGCGAGGCCGCCCGCGACGGGGCCCGGCTCGCCGAGGCCATCGAGCGGGCGCGGTCCGTCCTCGGCCCCGACGACGTGCTGCCCGGCGTCGCGGACGTCGTCACCGAGGTGCACGTGGAGGCCGTCTTCGACGACGGGTCGCGGCTCGCCGTGGTCGCCGACCCGATCGGCGGCGGCTCGCTGGGCCCGGACGCCCCCGGCGCGCTGCGGCCCGCCCCGCCCACACCGGACCGTGAGCCCGTCACCACCCTCACCGTCCACAACACCGCGTCCGTGCCGGTCAGCGTGACCTCGCACTTCCACTTCTTCGAGGCCAACCCGCGCCTGGACTTCGACCGGGCTGCCGCGTATGGGATGCGGCTCGCCGTCCCGGCGGGCTCTTCCTTGCGCTTCGGTCCTGGTGAGCGTGTGGAGGCCGGGCTTGTGCCCATCGGCGGTGCGCGCGTGGCCATCGGCTTCGCGGGTCTTGTCGATGGTCCGCTGGATGCGCCCGGTGCGAAGGAGGAGGCGTTGCGGAGGGCGGCGGCCTGCGGCTATCTCGGAGCGAGCACCCCTGAGGAGGGCGCGTGATGGACCCTTACGAGTACGCCTCCGTGCACGGGCCGCGGGCCGGGGACCGTGTCGTTCTCGGTGATTCCGGGCTTGTGGTGCGGGTGGAGTCCGACGCGCAGGCGGCGGGGGACGAGTTCCTGGCCGGGTTCGGCAAGACCGCCCGTGACGGGCTGCATCTGAAGGCCGCCGCTGTGCGGGAGACCTGCGATGTCGTGATCAGCAATGTGCTGGTCATCGACGCGGTGCTGGGGATCCGGAAGGTGTCGGTCGGGATCCGGGAGGGGCGGATCCACGCGATCGGGCGGGCCGGGAATCCCGACACCCTGGACGGGGTGGACGTGGTCGTCGGCACGGGGACGTCCATCGTGTCCGGTGAGGGGCTGATCGCCACCGCGGGCGCCGTCGACACGCATGTGCATCTGCTGTCGCCGCGGATCATGGAGGCCTCCCTCGCCTCGGGTGTCACGACGGTCATCGGTCAGGAGTTCGGGCCGGTGTGGGGGGTGGGTGTGAACTCGCCGTGGGCGCTGCGGCACGCGTTCGGTGCTTTTGATGCGTGGCCGGTCAACATCGGCTTCCTCGGGCGCGGTTCGTCCTCCGATGCGGCTCCGCTGGTCGAGGCGCTGGCGGAGGGCGGGGCGTGTGGCTTCAAGGTGCATGAGGACATGGGGGCGCACACGCGGGCGTTGGATACGGCGTTGCGGGTGGCGGAGGAGTACGACGTCCAAGTCGCCCTGCACAGCGACGGGTTGAACGAGTGCCTGTCGGTCGAGGACACCCTGAGCGTGCTGGAGGGGCGGACCATCCACGCCTTCCACATCGAGGGGTGCGGCGGCGGGCACGTGCCGAACGTGCTGAAGATGGCGGGCGTGCCGAACGTCATCGGCTCCTCCACCAATCCCACGCTGCCCTTCGGGCGGGACGCTGTCGCTGAGCATTACGGGATGATCGTGTCCGTCCACGATCTGAAGACCGACCTGCCCGGTGACGCGGCGATGGCGCGGGATCGCATCCGGGCCGGGACCATGGGCGCCGAGGACGTGCTGCATGATCTCGGCGCGATCGGGATCACGTCCTCGGACGCGCAGGGGATGGGGCGGGCGGGTGAGACCGTCCGCAGGACCTTCGCGATGGCCGGGAAGATGAAGGCCGAGCTGGGGCCGATGGACGGGGACGGGCCGCACGACGACAACGGACGCGTGCTGCGCTATGTCGCCAAGCTGACCATCAACCCGGCCCTCGCCCACGGCCTCGCGCACGAGGTCGGCTCCATCGAGGTCGGCAAGATGGCCGACATCGTGCTGTGGCGCCCGGAGTTCTTCGGCGCGAAGCCACAGCTCGTGCTGAAGTCCGGCTTCCCCGCCTACGGCGTCGTCGGCGACCCCAACGCCGCCACCGACACCTGCGAACCCCTCGTCCTCGGCCCGCAGTTCGGCGCGTACGGCGCGACCCCCGCCGACATCTCCGTCGCGTTCGTCGCCGGAGCCGCCGTCGACCAGGGCAACGACCTGATGCCCACCCGGCGCCGCCGCGTCGCCGTCCGCGGCACCCGCGGCATCGGCCCCGCCGACCTGCGCCTCAACTCCCGCACCGGCGCCGTCGACGTCGACCAGCGCACCGGCCTGGTGAGCCTCGACGGCGACCCGCTCCGCTCGGCACCCGCCGACTCCGTCTCCCTCAACCGCCTGTACTTCCTGTGAGGACCGCAGCCATGACCTTCCGCATGCCCGCCGAGTGGGAGCCGCACGAGCGCACCTGGATGGCCTGGCCCGGGCCGAACGTGACCTTCGACGACCCCGGGGCGCTCGCGGAGTCCCGCCGCGCCTGGGCCGCGGTGGCCCGCGCCGTGCGCCGCTTCGAGCCGGTCACCGTCGTGTGCGGGCCCGGGCAGTCCACGGACGCCCGGGAACTCCTCGGCCCCGACGTCGAGTTGGTGGAGCGCGACCTGGACGACGCCTGGATGCGGGACATCGGCCCGACCTTCGTCACCGACGGCGCCGGGCGGCTCGGCGCCGTGGACTGGACGTTCAACGGCTGGGGCGCGCAGGAGTGGGCCAGCTGGGAGCACGACGCGAAGATCGCCCGCCATGTCGCGGACCTCGCGGGCGCCGAGACGCACTCCTCGCCGCTGGTCAACGAGGGCGGCGGCATCCACGTCGACGGCGAGGGCACCGTGCTCCTCACCGACACCGTGCAGCTCGGCCCCGAACGCAACCCCGGCTGGACCAGGGAGCGGGTCGAGGCGGAGGTGCACGCCCGCATCGGTACCCGCAAGGCCCTGTGGCTGCCGCGCGGCCTCACCGCCGACTACCCCGGCCACGGCTTCGGCACCCTCGGCCACGTCGACATCGTCGCCGCGTTCGCCGCCCCCGGCGTCGTCCTCGTGCACTCCCAGCAGGACCCGGCCCACCCGGACTTCGAGGTCAGCCGCGAGGTCATCGGCGTACTGCGGGGACAGACGGACGCGCGCGGCCGCACCCTGGAGATCGTCGAGGTGCCCGCGCCGACCGCGCTCGCCGACGACGACGGCTGGGTCGACCACTCGTACATCAACCACTATCTGTGCAACGGCGGCGTCGTCCTGTGCGCCTTCGACGACCCGCACGACGAGCTGGCCGCGGGCATCTTCCGGCGGTTGTTCCCGCGCCGGACCGTGACGCTCGTCGACGCCCGTACGATCTTTGCCGGGGGTGGTGGCATCCACTGCATCACCCAGCAGCAGCCAAGGATCTAGCAGCCGGAGTACCACGTGGCCGAAGCGAGCGCCCCGCGCAGCGCACGCAGGAACGCGCCCCCGCGGGAGGACGTCCTCGCGGCGGCCATGGAGATGATCGCCGACCGCGGCCTGGAACAGCTCACCATGGCCGCGCTCGGCCGCGAGGTCGGCATGAGCAGCGGCCACCTCCTCTACTACTTCGGCTCCAAGGACGAACTGCTCCTGCGCACCCTGGAGTGGAGCGAGGGTCGGCTCGGCGCCGAGCGCGGGCGGCTGCTCGCCCGGCAGGGACCGGCCCGCGCCCGCCTCGACGCGTACGTCGACCTCTACGTCCCCGTCGGGCACCGCGACCCGCACTGGACCCTCTGGCTCGAAGTGTGGAACCGGTCCCTGGACGCGGACGAGAAGGGGCGCGACCGGCAGGCCGCCATCGAGGGCTCCTGGCACCGCGACCTGGTGGCGCTGCTCGCCGAGGGCGTCTCGCGCGGGGAGTTCCGAGCCGTCGACGCCGACCGGTACGCGGCCCGCCTTCGGGCGCTGCTCGACGGCTTCTCCATCCATGTGGCGATCGGCCTGCGCGGCACCGGGAGGGACCAAGTCCTCGCCCACGCAAGGGAGTTCCTGGACGAAACGCTCGCCCCGCAGGGATAGCTGTCT
Organism: Streptomyces sp. NPDC040610; assembly: GCF_055594065.1. Classification (NCBI taxonomy): domain Bacteria; kingdom Bacillati; phylum Actinomycetota; class Actinomycetes; order Kitasatosporales; family Streptomycetaceae; genus Streptomyces; species Streptomyces sp. NPDC040610. The sequence continues at coordinate 1,347,523 of NZ_JBVIXA010000001.1, forward strand.
CGCCCACGGACGCGCGAGGGGGCGTCCAGGTTGTACGTACTCCTGCGGATTGCGGGGCGCCGGAGAAAGCGCTTGTATCCCGGTGGGCCCTCGGCGCCGGGCCGGGGGAGGCGCGCCCGGAGGCACCGCGGGCGTGCCGAGGGGATTCCGGGGGGAATCATGCGCAGAGCAGTACGTACCCTGTCCGCGGCCGCGCTCACCACCGCGCTCGCCGCCGTCGCGTTACCGTCGGCCGCGCACGCGGCCGACCCGTCCGCCCCATCAGCCTCGGGGGAGCGGTCCGCGCCCCGCGTGGAGCGCGTCAGCGTCGCCGCCGACGGCACCGAGGCCAACGGCTCCTCGGGCGCCGCCACCGTCACGACGGACGGCGGGCACGTCGCCTTCGGCAGCGCGGCCACCAACCTCACGCCCGACACCTACCCGCGGCCCCAGAGCTCCGCGCACGTCCGCGACCAGGACTCCCGCAAGGTCAGCAGGATCCGGGACAGCCTGACCGCGCCGAGCGTCAGCGACGACGGCCGGTTCGCCACGTACCTCGACTGGGGCTCGCACACCACCAACGCGTTCGTGGTGGACCTGACGACGGGGGAGAAGCGCCGGGTCGACGCCAAGGGCTTCAAGGAGGGCTCCGGCGAGTCCGAGATCAGCGCCGACGGCCGCCACGTCGCGTACGTCCTGCGCCCGCAGCACCCCGCCGACCCGTACCGGATCGAGGTCTACGACTGGGCCACCGACACCCGCGAGGTCGTCAGCGACGGCCCGCCCGACGCCGCCCGCGACATGGTGAACCCGTCCATCAGCGACACCGGCCGCTACGTGGCGTACGAGGACTCCGGCACCCAGCAGGTCTGGGTCCGCGACCGCGGGACCGGCAGCCTCAAGCGCGTCGACGACGGCACCGCCTCCACCCTCGTCGAGATCAGCGGCAACGGCCGCACGGTGGTGCTGAACTCCGCGAACGGCGCCTACGTACGCGATCTGCGCACCGGCAAGGCCAGGCACTTCTCCGGCACCAGGGCCAAGGCCGTCGGCCCCGACGGCCGCCACCTCCTCTACTCCGACGACGCGTCGACGCTGCGCCTGCGCGACCTGCGCACCGGCCGCGTGCACGTCGTCGGCACCGGCACGGCCGTCCCCGGCGCGGTCGGCGCCAAGGGCCGCACCGTCGTCTACACCTCCGCGGAGACCGACGTCGTGCCCGGCGACACCAACGACCTGAACGACGTCTTCAAGTGGACGCGCGGGTGAGCACGGCCCGGCGGGGCGGCGGCGGACGCGCGAGGACGCTGTCGGCCGCCGCCCTCGCCCTCGCCCTGAGCGGCGCCTCACTGACGGCGGCCACCACGGCACACGCCGACCCCGGCCCCCTCGCGCACGCCCACGCCCCCCGCACCGACCGCCTCAGCACCGCCGCCGACGGCGCCCAGCTCGACGGCGGCTCGACGGACGGCGCGATCAGCGGCGACGGGCGGTACGCCGCGTTCGTGACCCGGGCGCCCGCCCTCGGCTGCGACACCTATCTGCACTGCCTGAAACTCAAGGACCTGCGCACGGGCGCCCTGACCGGCATCGACCTCGGCAGCGGCCACCTCTACGGCAACCCGCTGCTCAGCACCGACGGCGGCCGCGTCGCCCTCACCGCCACCAAGCGGTTCGCCACGCCCTACCTGCACGACCGGGCCACGGGCGCCACCACCCGGCTCTGGCCCGCCGACCCGCCCGGCCGCAACGAACTCGGCGCCGTGCGGTCGATCAGCCCCGACGGCACCCGCGTCGCCTACACCCTCGGCAACCGCAACGGCGATCAGAACGCCCGCCTGCTGTACGTCCGCGACACCACCACCGGCACGGACGAGCTGATCTCGGCGCCGGAGGAGGGCGACAAGGGCGGCGCGTCCGTGGCCGACGACGGCACCCGCGTCGCGTACCAGATCGGCGGCTACAGCGAAGGCCCCGACGACCGCGGGGACGTCTTCCTCAAGGAGCCCGCCACCGGCGCCCGCGTCCAGCTCGACACCGGCCTCGGCACCGCCGAGCTGGTCCGGCTCACCCGCGACGGCCGCCGCGTCCTGTTCAACGCGCGCGGCGGCCTGTACGTCCACACCGTGCGCACCGGCGCCACCGAGCGCGTCGCGGACGGCCGCGCCAGGTCCGCCACCGCCGACGGCCGCCACGCCGTCCTCTCCACCGCCGACGGGCTGCGCCTGCTCGACCTGCGCACCGGCCGCGGCACGGACGTCGGCCCGGCGGACGCACGGGCGGGCCACGGCGCGGTGTCCGCCAACGGCCGTGCCGTCGTGTTCGGTTCGGGCGCCACCGACCTGGTGCCCGGCGACACCAACGGCGTGCCGGACGTCTTCGTACGGCACACACGATGACCGGGGAGGCGCGCATGAGGTGCGCGAAAGCCCTGCTGGGCACGGCACTCGCGCTCGCGGTGAGCGGCGCGGCCCTGTCTCCCGCCGCGGCGGACGGGCCGCCGCGGGAGCCGCGCACCGAGCGGGTCAGCACCGGGGGCGACGGGGCGCAGCTCGACGGGCGCTCCCTCGAAGCGGGGATCAGCGCCGACGGCCGGTACGTCGCCTTCGCCACCAAGGCGGAGCGGCTGCGCTGCCACCAGCAGACGTACACCTGCCTCGTCCTGAAGGACCGGGTCACGGGCGAGCTGACCCGGATCCCGAACGACGGCGACTCCTCCTGGGGCACGCCGCTGCTCAGCCGCGACGGCCGCCGCGTCGGCCACACGGCGGGCACCAAGTCCCCGGCGCCCATGCTGTACGACCGGGAGACGGGCCAGAGCGTGAACGTGGGGGCGCCGGGCAACGGCACGGGCCTGCTCCGCGCCGTCTCGCCCGACGGCGGCACGGTCGCGTACACCTCGGGCGACCGCTTCCGCCCGGCCCAGAACCTGCGCGTGCGCGACCTCGCCACCGGAGCCGACGAACTGGTCGGCGGCGACAGCTGGTTCGGGGCCGCGTCCCTGAGCGCCGACGGCGGGCTCCTCGCGTACGTGACCCGGGGCACGGACGGCGCGGACGGCGCGGACCTCTTCGTCCGCGACCGGAGGACCGGGGCGACGACGCGGCTCGACGAGGGCCTCGGCGAGGCGGGGTTCGTCCAGCTCGCCGAGAACGGCCGCAGCGCGCTCTTCGTCGCCGGGGGCCGGACGTACGCGTACGACGTGCGCAAGGGCGCGGCCCGCGAGGTCGCCGACCGGCCCGCCGAGTCCGCGAGCCCCGACGCGCGGCACGCCGTCCTGGCCGAGGGCGCGGACGGCACCGCGCTCACCCTGCTCGACGTCCGCACCGGCAGGCGCACACCCGTCGGCCCCGGCGCCGTCGTGCCCGGAGCCGTCACCGCCAAGGGCCGCGCGGTCGCCTTCACCTCGGCCGCCACCGACCTGGTGCCGGACGACACGAACGGCAGCACGGACATCTTCCTGCGCCACACCCGCTGAACCCACCCACGGGGGACCTTCATGAGCGAGGCGAGCACGGCACGCACGGCCGCGAGAACCGCGGCTTTCCTGACGGCCGCGGTTCTCGCGGCGACGGCCGCAGGACCGGCCCACGCCGCCCCGGATCCCGCCGCGCCCGCGACGGTGCGGGCGAGCGTGGACAGGAACGGCGCCCAGCTCCCCGTGCCGTCGTACGGACAGGACCTGTCCGCCGGGTACGGCGCCAGGCCCACCTTCACCACGGCCGGGCCGGTGTGGGAGGGCGACACCAACGGCCTGGCCGACGTGTACTTCGGCGACTCCGCCATCAGCTCCGGGTACCCGCGCGGCATGGGCAACGGCCCGTCCCGCGGCGGCGCGCCGTGCGTGAACGGCCGGATGACCGCGTTCGTCTCCGAGGCCACGAACATCACGTCCACCCCGGCCCCGGACGCCCGCCCGACGGTCTACGTCCGCAACCGCGCCGTGGGCAAGGTCTCCCGCGCCAGCCAGTCCTTCGAGGGCACGCCCTTCGCGTGGGCGGCCCGGCCCAAGGTGAGCGACGACTGCATGTGGGTGTCGTTCACGGCCGCCCTCGAAGGCCCCGACGGCACCGCGCGGCAGCCGCGCGTGTACCGCTACCGCATCTACGACGGCACGGTCCGCCTCGTCAGCGAGCCGTCGGCGCGGGCCGACCACTCCTCGATCAGCTACGACGGCCGGTACGTGGCGTACGAGTCCGGGGGGAACGTCCACGTACGCGACCTGGACACCGGCACCCTGGAGAAGGCCTCCACCGCCCGGGACGGCGGCCCGGCCAACGGCCGCTCGTCCGGCGCCTCACTGAGCGGCGACGGCCGCCACGTCGCCTTCGACTCGACCGCCTCCAACCTCACGGCGGGCGACCGCAACGGCGGCGTCAACGTCTTCGTGCGCGACCTCGACGCGGGCACGACCCGGCTGGTGCGCGGCGAGTCGCGGCGCGCGACGACCTACGACGCGGCACTCGGCGCGGACGGGGCGCACCTCGCGTACGTCTCGGCGGTTCCGGGCCGGGGGAAGGCCGCGGTGCCCGCCGTGTTCCTGCGCGAACTGGCCACCGGCAAGGCGCAGTTGATCAGCGCGGACGTGGACGGCGGGCGCAACGACCTGTCGGCCCGGCGTCCTTCGGTCAACGACGACGGCAGCGTCGTCGCCTTCGACTCGGTCTCGTCCGACCTGGTGGCGGGGGACACCAACGGGGTCAGGGACGTCTTCGTCCGCACCCTGCCGACCGACCCGGGGGCGAGCACACGATGATGAGCGCCGGAGCGCGTGTTACCGCAGGAGCGGTCGCCGCCGGGGTGCTCGTCGCCCTGATGGGCGCGATCCCCGCGCAGGCGGGGCCGGACGCCGAGGAGGCGGCCGCGACGGAGCGGATCAGTGTGACGCAGGGCGGCGGGCAGCTCGCGGAGGCGTCGTACGACGCGGACATGGGGGCGGGGCGGGTCACCGCCTTCACGGCCGAGGGGCCGGTCTGGGACCGGGACACCAACGGACAGCCGGACGTCTACGAACTCACGGACTCCGGCCCCCGCCCGATCAGCGGCTGGCCGAGCGGGCCCTCCTACGACGGGTCGCCGTGCGCCAGCGGCCGGATGACCGGCTTCGTCTCCGAGTCCACCGACGTGACCCCCACGCCGCTGCCGGACAACCGCCCGATCGCCTACGTCCACAACATCGCCCAGAGCAAGTACTCGTACGTCCAGGGCCATCAAGGCGTGCACTTCACCTCGGCGGGGCAGCCCGCCGTCGACCCCTCCTGCCAGTGGCTCACCTTCACGGCCACGCTGCCGCCCGCCGGTCCCGGTGAGCGGCCGCGGTCGCACATCTACCGCTTCGTGTTCAACGGCGGCACCGTCGACCGGGTCAGCGACGACGCGCCGGGCGCGGGCGCGGCGAGCGACTCGGACGTCAGCTACGACGGCCGGTACGTGGCGTACCGGCAGGGCGGCGACGTCCACGTCCGCGACATGGACACCGGCACCGTCGAGAAGGTCTCCGTGGCGCCGGACGGCGGCGCCGCCGACGGGGCCTCGTCCGTGCCGTCCCTCAGCGCGGACGGGCGCCGCGTGGCCTTCACCTCGCGCGCCTCCAACCTCGTGCCGGGCGACCGGAACGGCGGCGTCAACGTCTTCGTGCGCGACCTCGACACCGACACCACCACCCTGGTCGGGGGTTCCGGCGCGAAGGCCTGGACGGCGGAGCCCTCGCTCAGCGCGGACGGGGCGCACCTCGCATACACCTCGGCGGTGCCGGGCCGGGGGAAGGCCGCGGTGCCCGCCGTGTTCCTGCGCGAACTGGCCACCGGCAAGGCGCAGTTGATCAGCGCGGACGTCGAGGGCGGGCGCAACGACCTGTCGGCCCGGCGTCCTTCGGTCAACGACGACGGCAGCGTCGTGGCCTTCGACTCCGCTTCGCCCGATCTGGTGACAGGAGACACGAACAGGTTGTCGGACGTGTTCCTGCGGACAGTGAAGGACGGACAGTCCGGCTAGCAACCAGAAGTGCCCATGCGGCACTCCCTACAGGCACGGGAACCAAGCACCACGCACCGGAACCCGGCAACAGGCACCAAGCACCAAGCACCAGGCACCAAGCACCAGGCACCAAGCATCAAGCACGAGCACCGAGCACTCATCTCACGGGGGAACCACCCATGCGTCTCACCACCCGCGCGGCGCTCGCCGCCGCGCTCGTCGTCGCCGTCACGGGCGCGGTCCTGCCGGCCGCGGCCGCCGCTGACACCCGCGCCCCCGCTCCCCGCACCGAGCGGGTGAGCGTGGCGGCGAACGGCACCCAGGCCAACGGGCCTTCCGACGCCACGGACATCAGCGCCGACGGCCGCTACGTCGTGTTCACGTCCGAGGCCACCAACCTGGTGCGGGGCGACACCAACGGCACGACCGACATCTACCTGCGCGACCTGAGCACCAAGAAGGTCGAGCGGATCAGTCTCCAGGCCTCCGGGGCGCAGTACACCTCGCACGCCGGCGACCCGTCGATCAGCGCGAACGGCCGGTACGTCACCTACTCCGCGCAGGTGGACCGGGCGGGCGGCCTGTACAGCGGCACGTTCCTGAAGGACCGCAAGACCGGGCGCACCGAGATCGTCAGCCTCTCCGACGACGACAAGCCCGTCTTCGGGGACTACGTGGTCGGCGCCGAGGTCAGCGCCGACGGCCGGTACGTCGCCTTCGTGTCCGCCCTGAAGGACCACGGCGACGGCGGCTACGACGGCATGTGGACGGGCATCTACCTCCGCGACCGCAAGGAGGGCACGACGCGCAGGGTCAGCGAGATCGTCACCGGTCAGCCCACCTGGATCATCGGCGGGATGAGCCTGAGCGCCGACGGCCGTCACGTCGGCTACACCCTGGGCCAGGTCCGTCCCGGCCTCGGCGGCAGGACGTACACGTACGATGCGAACACCGGCACCACCAAGCGCCTCGACCTGTCCGCCACCGGCAAGGACCTCAAGGTCGGGCTGCCCTCGCTCAGCAAGGACGGGCGGTACGCGGCCTTCGAGACCCCCGAGCCGATGCTGTCCGGCGACACCAACGGCAAGAGCGACGTCTACCGCCTCGACACCCGCACCGGCGCCCTCAAGAAGGTCACCAGGAAGGCGGGCGGCGGCCAGACCGATGCCGACTCCCACCGGGCCCGCATCAGCCCCGACGGCCGCCACGTCGCCTTCATCTCCTCGGCGTCGGGCCTCACCGCGGGCGACCGGGCGAAGGGCCCGCTGTACGTACGGGACCTGAAGGACGGCGTGACCCGGCGCGTCAACGTGCCCCGGGGCGGCGGCCAGAGCGAGGACCAGGGCTGGCCCGCCTACGCCCTGAGCGCCGACGCCAAGAGGTTCGCGTTCACCTCGGACGCGGCGAACATGGTCCCGGGCGACACGAACGCGGCGCGCGACGTCTTCGTACGCCGGAACGTGCGCTGACGCGTACACCGTCGGCGCGCCGACCGGCGCGCCGAACCGATCCGGCCAGTCGTGAAGCGGAGCGATCCATGCGCCGGACCGCATAGTGAGACAGCGAGGCGGGTGCCACAGGACTTGTGGCACTCTGCCGGACATGCTCATGTTCGCCATGATTATTGGCAGCAAGCGCGCCGGTCCGCAGTGACCGCCCCGTACACAACACGTACAGAGCGGACACCGTCGTCCTCGACCCGCGCGCAGACCTCTCGCACCCGCGAGGGGTCTTTTCGTTTTCCGGCCCACCCGCAGTCGGCAAACGGGGCGCGAGGGATCATGGAGGTGGTGGAGCCGGTCCTCCCGGTAGACCGACATCCGACACAGGAGCCAGACAGCATGACGGAAACCAGCAAGCCCGACGATTCCTCACCTGTGCCCGACGATTCCTTCCACGTGTTCGACACCACGCTGCGCGACGGCGCGCAGCGCGAGGGCATCAATCTGACCGTCGCGGACAAGCTGACCATCGCCCGGCATCTGGACGACTTCGGCGTGGGCTTCATCGAAGGCGGCTGGCCCGGCGCCAACCCGCGCGACACCGAGTTCTTCGCCCGCGCGCAGGCGGAGATCACCTTCAAGAACGCCCAGCTCGTCGCGTTCGGCGCCACCCGCCGCCCCGGCGCGAAGGCCGCCGAGGACCCGCAGGTCAAGGCGCTGCTCGCGTCCGGCGCCCCGGTCGTGACGCTCGTCGCCAAGGCCCATGACCGGCATGTCGAGCTGGCCCTGCGCACCACGCTCGACGAGAACGTGGAGATGATCCGCGACACCGTCTCGCACCTGCGCGCCGAGGGCCGCCGCGTCTTCGTCGACTGCGAGCACTTCTTCGACGGCTACCGCGCGAACCCCGAGTACGCGAAGGCGGTCGTCCGCGCGGCGGCCGAGGCGGGCGCGGACGTCGTCGTGCTGTGCGACACCAACGGCGGCATGCTCCCCGCCCAGGTCCAGGCCGTCGTGGCCACCGTCGCCGCCGACACCGGCGCCCGGCTCGGCATCCACGCCCAGGACGACACGGGCTGCGCGGTCGCCAACACCCTCGCGGCCGTCGACGCGGGCGCGACGCACGTGCAGTGCACGGCCAACGGCTACGGCGAGCGGGTCGGCAACGCCAATCTGTTCCCGGTCGTCGCCGCCCTGGAGCTGAAGTACGGCAAGCGGGTCCTTCCCGAGGGCGCGCTGCGCGAGACGACCCGGGTCTCGCACGCCATCGCCGAGGTCGTGAACCTCACCCCGTCCACCCACCAGCCCTACGTCGGCGTCTCCGCGTTCGCCCACAAGGCGGGCCTGCACGCCTCCGCGATCAAGGTCGACCCGGACCTGTACCAGCACATCGACCCCGAACTCGTCGGCAACCGCATCCGGATGCTGGTCTCCGACATGGCGGGGCGCGCCTCCATCGAGCTCAAGGGCAAGGAGCTCGGCGTCGACCTCGGCGGCGACCGCGAGCTGATCGGCCGGGTCGTGGACCGCGTCAAGGAGCGCGAACTCGCGGGCTACACCTACGAGGCCGCCGACGCGTCCTTCGAACTGCTCCTTCGCGAGGAGGCCGAGGGCCGCTCCCGGCGCTACTTCCGCACGGAGTCCTGGCGCGCCATCACCGAGGACCGCCCCGACGGCACGCACGCCAACGAGGCCACCGTGAAGGTGTGGGCCAAGGGCGAGCGGATCGTCGCGACGGCGGAGGGCAACGGCCCGGTCAACGCCCTGGACCGGGCGCTGCGCGTGGGCCTGGAGCGGATCTACCCGCAGCTGGCCAAGCTGGAGCTGGTGGACTACAAGGTCCGCATCCTGGAGGGCAAGCACGGCACGTCCTCCACGACCCGGGTGCTGATCTCCACGACCGACGGCGACGGCGAGTGGTCCACGGTCGGCGTCGCGGAGAACGTCATCGCCGCGTCGTGGCAGGCCCTGGAGGACGCGGTCACCTACGGCCTGCTGCGGGCCGGGGTCGAGCCGACCGAGTAGTCCGGCGCGGCCCGACCCGGCCCCGGCACCCCGCCCGGTCGGCGGGGTGCCGTCAGCTCTTCCAGGTGAACGTCGCCGACGTCTTGCCCGGCAGCGAGTAAGTCGCGTGCTGGCCGCCCCAGTTGACGGTGACCGTCCGCGCCGACGCGGAGTCGTTGTAGGCGATCAGGGCCTTCGTGCCGTCGGTGTTCCGCCACGCCACGTTCGGCACGTCCGAACTGGCGGTGGAGGAGACGCGGGCGGCACCGGGCTGCACGAACTTCGTCAGGTGCCCCATCGTGCAGTACTCGACGGTGTAGTCGACCTGCCCGTGCCGCCCGTCGCCGTTGTGCACGGTGATCAGCCCGTCGCAGGTGCCGCAGCCGCCGTTGTGCGGACCGCGGTTCTGGTCCACGGCGAGGGACCACTTCGTCACCGACTTCGCCCAGTTCCGGGTGTAGTCGATGATGTTCATCATGTCCTCGCGCTGCTGATTGCCGATCCAGGTCCCGCCAAGGGGGTACCTTCCTGCTCTTTAAGAGCTTGGGGGAGCTCCGTCTGGAAGGCGTCGAGCTGCGGGTACTTGTTGTGGATCTCGGTCTGCTTCGACACGTTGCCGCCGTAGCCGTGCCAGGCGATGCCGCCGAAGTTGGGGTGCGCGCGCACCGCCGCGTCGTCGACGGTCTGGGCGGCGTACGCGTCGTAGGTGTCCCAGTTCCAGTCGTGCGCGAGGACCTTGGTGGCCAGGCCCGCGCCCGCGAGCTTGGGAAGCAGCTCGTTCTTCGTGAAGTACGCGAGTCCGTTGCCGTTCCAGCTCATCGACGGGTAGCCGTTGCAGCAGGTCGGCTCGTTCTGCGCGGTGACGTAGTCGACGGGCACGCCGTTGTCGCGCCAGGCCTGGAGGTACTTCACGAAGTACTGGGCGTACGTCCCGTAGTACTCCGCCTTCAGCCAGCCGCCGTTGAGCTGCCCGCTGTCCTTCATCCAGGCCGGGGCCGTCCACGGCGACGCCACCGTCGTCAGCCTCGGGTTGAGCTGCTTGGCCTGCTTGGTGAGCGGCAGCACGTCCTGGAGGTCGTGGGCGAGGGAGAAGCGGGCGAGGCCCGGGTCGGTCTGCCCGGCGGGCACGTCGTCGTAGGTGTAGCCGAAGCGGGCGAGGTCGGAGCCGCCCATGGGGTTGCGGAGGTAGGAGAGCCCGATGCCCTCGGTCGGCGAGAACAGCTTGCGCATCGTCTCGTCGCGCTTGGCCTGGGTGAGCGCCCCGCTGCCGTCCATCAGCCAGGCCGCGGTGTCGGTGAAGGAGGCGCCGCCGCCGGTGAAGGTCTGGTAGCGGGTGTTCTCGTCGACGGTGATGTTCGTACCGCCGCCGCCCGTGCCGGGCTGGAAGGCGATCGGGGTCTGCGGCTGCAGGCCCCGGGTGACGTGCCGGCCGCCGCTGTCGTCCGTCGTGGTCAGCCAGATGGAGACCTGCTCGCCCGCCGCCTCGGCGGAGGAGACGCCGAGGCCGGTGAGCCCGGCGGTGGTGAGGAGCCCGGCGGTCAGTAAGCGGGCGAGGCGGCGGGATGTGGAGGGTCTGCGCATGGGACGTTCTCCGCCCTTCGTGGGGTCGGGCCGGGAGCCATGGCGGATGTCATGCCTACGTCATGCCTTAGTTCAAGGCGTGAGTTAACTGCTGCCCCAAGGGCCCGTCAAGACTTCGGGAGCCGAACGCGGTGAGCGCTTTCCGCGCCGAACGGAGGGAACGTTCCGGCCGTGGAGGAGTTAGCGTGAAGTATGAGGCCCACCAGGCAGACGGCGTCGCGGCTGACCCTGATCCTGTCCGGACTGCTCCTGGCCCTCGGCGCCACGCTCACGACGGCGCCCGGAGCCCAGGCCGCGACGGACGTCCAGGCGGTGGCCGACGCCTTGAAGAAGAACCCGGTGTACGTCGACGAGGCCGCCGCCTCGCAGCTCTCCGCCGCCGACGCGGACGCCCTCGCCGACAAGATCAAGAAGGCCGACAAGCCGGTGTTCGTCGCGGTGCTCCCCGCCTCGTTCCCCGGCCGCGACGACCTCTTCCGCGACCTGCGCACCGCCACCGGCGTCACCGGCGTGTACGCCGTCCGCCTCGGCGACCGCTTCGACGCGAAGGCCGACGGCTCCGTGCTCTCGAAGAACGCCGTCGGCAACCTGTCCGCCCTGGTCCAGGGCGAGGACGCGAAGTCCCAGCTCAACGACTTCGTCGACCAGGCCCTTCCGCAGGTGTCGGGCTCGGCCCCCGCGTCCTGGGGCAGCGCGTCGGGCGGCGACGACGGGGTGCCCGTGGGCGCGCTGATCGGCGTCGGCGCGGTGGTGGTCGCGGGCGGCGCGGGCGCCTACGCCCTCGCCCGCCGCAAGCGCCGCGCCCGCGAGGACGAGCAGCGCGCGGCCCTGGACAAGCTGCGCGTCGTCGTCGACGAGGACATCACCGCCTTCGGCGAGGAGCTGGACCGGCTCGACTTCCACCCGGCGGAGGCGGGCGCGGACGACGCCATGCGCGCGGACTACGAACGCTCCCTGGACGCCTATGAGAAGGCCAAGTCGTTCATGGCGTCGGCGGAGCGCCCCGAGCAGGTGCGGGCCGTCACCCAGGCCCTGGAGGACGGCCGGTTCTCGCTGGCCCTGCTCGCCGCCCGGCGGGAGGGCCGCCCCCTGCCCGAGCGCCGGGCCCCCTGCTTCTTCGACCCACGGCACGGGCCCTCCGTGAAGGACGCCGAGTGGACCCCCGACGGGGGCGCGACCCGCGAGGTCCCGGTGTGCGCCGCCGACGCGGTGCGCCTCGCCGACGGCGACGACCCGATGGCACGCACCGTGACCACCGACTCCGGCGAACGACGGCCCTACTGGGAGGCCGGACCCGCCTACGGCCCCTGGGCGGGCGGCTACTTCGGCGGCGGCCTGCTCCCGGGCCTGCTCGTCGGCACGATGCTCGGCTCCATGATGGCGAGCCCCGCGTACGCGGCGAGCTACGGCGCCGGGTACGGGGACTTCGGCGGGGGCGGCTACGAGGGCGGCGACGTGTCCGGCGCGGACTTCTCGTCCGGGGACTTCGGGGGCGGGGACTTCGGCGGTGGGGGCTTCGGTGGGGGCGGGGACTTCGGGGGCGGGTTCTAGGGCGGACCCGTCGGGCGTGCCCCAGGCCGGTGCGAGCCGGTGCCAGCCGGTCCGGGCCGGTCCGAGGGGGGCGCCGCGATGCCACGCCGACCCGCCGGACAGGCCCCTAGGCCCGGGTCGCGCCCGCCGCCACGAGGAGGGCGGCCGTCCCGGGGTGGGGGCCGTGGTGCGCCCAGCGCAGCGGGGACCAGCCCGTGCCGTGGCCCTCGCGGAGGATCGGGTCGGCACCGTGCGCGAGGAGTGCCCGCACGGTCTCGGTGTGCCCCCAGCAGGCGGCCGCGCACAACGGCGTGCCGTCCGCGCCGACGCCGAATCCGAGGCTCTCGGTGTCGGGGGCGGCCCCGGCGGCCAGGAGCAGGCGGACGATCGCGGCTCGACCGCCCACGGACGCCTCGTACAGCGGGGTGACCCCCTCGCGGTCGCGGCGCTCCGGGTCGGCGCCGGCCCGCAGCAGGGACCGCGCGACGGTGGGGGTGTCCTGCCAGATGGCCTCGAAGAGCTGCCGGGAGAGCTTCTTCTGCTGTCGCTGTTTCATCGGGGCCGAGGCTAACGCCGGGTACGTGGCAAAACCACTCATTTCCTCCGGGGCCGCTGTCGGTGCCCGGGCCTACGGTGGCCCCATGTCGAAGCTGAGCCACGGCCGCCTCGGCCACCCCCGCAACTGCGACCAGATCACCGTGCAGGCCGACCAGTTGGCCACCCACCTCAAGGACGCCGACCTGTCGACCCCGGTCCCCTCCTGTCCGGGCTGGACGGTGAACCAACTGGTCCGGCACCTGGGCCACGGCTACCGCTGGGCGGAGACGACGATCCGCACCCGCGCCTCGGCACCGCCCCCGGACACGGAGATGCGCGACCTCACGGCGTACGTCGGCGAGGACCCGGCCGTCCTCGCCCCCTGGCTGCGCGAGAGCGCCGCCGGCCTCGCCGACGCCCTGCGCGCCGCGGGCCCGGACGCCCCGGTGTGGACCCCGCTGCCGGGCGAGACGTCCGGCTTCTTCGCCCGCCGCTTCGCGCACGAGTCCCTGGTCCACCGGGCCGACGCGGCGCTCGCCCTCGGCATCGACTTCACCGTCACGGACGAGGCCGTCGCCGTGGACGCCCTCGACGAGTGGCTGGAGCTCGGCACCCATCCGCTGCAGCTCCGGTTCCACCCGGAGAAGCGCGAACTGCTCGCGCGGGGGAGCACCCTGCGCTTCCGGGCGACGGACGCCACGCCCGCGTCCGGGGCCGACTGGCTGGTCGCCCTCAGGGGCGACGCGCTCGCCTGGCGCCGCACGGACGACGAGCCCGGCGCACCCGACGTGACCGTCACCGGCCCCCTCGCCGAACTCGTCCTCACTCTCTACCGCCGCCGCCCACCCGGGGGCCCCGCCACCGAGGTCACGGGCGACGCGGCCCTCCTCGCCTTCTGGCTGGACCGCAACGGCTTCGGCTGACCACGCGTTCACGGCTTCGACGGACCGGCCATGCCGCGGGCGGCACGCCCTTCCGGCTTGACGCGAGACCCCGTCTAACGAGACGATACGTATCGTCAAGAAGCGGTCGACGTGGCGGCACCCCCTGCCCGCGGCCCCGCACCACCGATTCCGGGAGGCCCCGATGCACCACCCCGCCACCGAGCAGTACGTCGACGCGGCCCCCGGAGTGCGCCTGTGGACCGAGCGCCGCGGCTCGCCCGACGCCCCGCCCCTGCTCCTGGTCATGGGCGCCGCGGCCGCCGGTGTCGGCTGGCCGGAGGAGATGGTGGACGCCCTGGCCGAGCGCCACCACGTGATCCGCTACGACCACCGCGACACGGGCCGCTCGACGACGGCGTACGACGAACATCCCTACCGCATAGTGGACTTGGCGCAGGACGCGGTCGCCGTCCTGGACGCCCTGGAGATCCCGCGGGCGCACGTGGTCGGACTCTCCCTCGGCGGCATGCTGACCCAGCTGGTCCTCGCCGACCACCCGGACCGCGTCCTGAGCGCGACGCTCATGGGCACGTGCGCCCTGAGCACCGATCCTTACGTCGCGCCGGACGGCACGTCCACGCCGGTGGACGAGCTGCCCCCGATCTTCCCCGAGGTCCTCGACATGTGGGCGCGCCCCGTCGAGGACCAGGGCCTCGAGGCCGAGCTGGACCGCCGCGTGGAGCACTGGCGGGTGCTCGGCGGCGATCAACTCCCCTTCGACGAGGGGTACTTCCGCGATCTGGAGCGGCGCGTCGTGGTGCACACGGGCACGTACAAGGCGTCGATGGTGCACGGCCTCGCGGACGACTCGGGGATGCTGCGGACGGCGCAGCTCGCGCGGAACGAGGTCCCGGTCCTGGTGACCGTGGCCCCCGCCGAGCCGGTCTTCCCGCCGCCGCACCCGCAGCACCTCGCCCAGGTCGTGGCCAACGCCCGCCTGGTGGAGATCCCGGGCATGGGCCACGCGCTGCCACCGGCCGTACAGGGCCCGCTGGTGACGGCGATCCTGGAGCACACGTCGGCCGCGGCGGCGCGCCGGGCCGGGTGAGGGCGGGCCGAGGGGGTGGCCACGTCGGGTGCGGGTCGGCTCGGCCGCGCGCCACGCCCCGTGCGGGTCAGCCGACCGGCGGCCTGAGTCCGGGCAGTTCCCACCGGCCCGAGTGGCCGGGCGGCAGCCCCAAGTCCTCCCGCACCGCCGCGTAGTAGCCCTCGCGGGCCGTCCGCTGGCGGTCGAGGAGGTCCTGCCAGGCCTCCGGGTCGTGGGCGCCCGTGCGCAGGAACCGCTCCATCTCGATCACGACGATCACCCACACCCGGGCCCGCTCCACCACCCGCGCCGAGCCGAGCAGGAGCAGCGCCTCGCCCGCCGGGTCGCGCGCGTCGGCGGCCTCGGCGAGGTGCGGCTCGCCCTCCTCGGCGGACAGGGGGTGCGGGTGCGGGTCGTTGCCCTGGTGCGCGGCGATCCGGTAGGTGAGCGTGACGGTCTGCTTCAGCACGCGGGCGTACTCGGTGTAGACCGCGAGGCGCCGCTCTTCCCAGCGGGCCTCGCGCTCGCGCCGGAAACGGACCCGCTCGCCGCGCATCACGGCGACGTACGACCCCATGGCGCCGATCACCACGCCTATGAGGGCGGGCAGTTGGGACAGGAACTCGGACACCGCCGCACGGTACCGCGCCGCCGCGTCCGGCGGCCGGGCGTTACGCGGCGTTCTTGATCGCCGAGATGTCGAAGTTGAGCTTGATCTTGTCGGAGACGAGCACGCCGCCGGTCTCCAGGGCCGCGTTCCAGGTCAGGCCCCACTCCGAGCGCAGGATCTCCGCCTTGCCCTCGAAGCCGACGCGCTCGTTGCCGAACGGGTCCTTCGCGGCGCCGTTGAACTCCAGGTCGATGGTCAGCGGCCTGGTGGTGCCGAGGATCGTGAGGTCGCCGGTGATGCGGTAGTCGTCGCCGCCGAGGGCCTCCGCCTTGGTGGAGCGGAAGGTCATCCGCGGGAACTCGTCGGTCTTGAAGAAGTCGGCGCTCTTCAGGTGGCCGTCGCGGTCCGCGTTGCCGGTGTCGATGCTGTCCATCGTGACGTCGAGGGCGGCCGTGGACGCGGCCGGGTCGGCGCCGTCCAGGTGCAGCGTGCCGCTGAACTCCTTGAAGGAGCCCTTGACGTTGGTGACCATCGCGTGCCGGGCGACGAAGCCGATCGACGTGTGCGCCGGGTCGAGCGTGTACTCACCCGTCAGCGCGCCGAGCTCCGGGGCGGCCTCGGCGGTCGCGGGGGTGGCGTTGTCGTCCTTGCGGCTGAAGATTCCCATGACGTGCTCCTCGGGGGACGGGCCGGGCTCCGGGTCTTCGGGGGGTGCTGAACCACGGCCGTGAGTAGTTGAGTGTTCAACGAGATTGACTGTAACGCTACTCAGTTCAATATTCAACATCAAGCGGAGCGTGTCGAGGCGATTGCGCGTCGAGTGTGAAGAAGTGGGGCCGAATGGCGGAGTTCGCCAGGGGGTGGCGCCGTCGCGGGCCGGGGAGGATGGCGGTTTTGAGACGTTAAGAAGTTGCCATGGCGCCATTGTGGTGCCAGAATGGTGCCATGAATCTCACGCCGTATGTCGATCAACTCCGGCAGGAGCTCGCGGTCGCCGCAGAGGCCGGGGGTGAGGACGCTCGCGCGATCGCCGAGCGTCTGATCGCGCCGCTGGAGTCGGCCACCCGGCTCACCATGCTGAATGTGCTGTCCGCGGCCATGGACGAGATTACCCGAGACCTGGCCCCGGGCTCGGTCGACGTGCGTCTGCGTGGGGGCGATCCGGACTTCGTGGTGACGCCCGCCCCGGCGGGCGAGGGCTTCGACGCGACGCCCATGGACCTGCGCGCCCCCCGGCCCGCCGCCCCGGCCCCCGTGCCCGTGCCCGAGCCGGAGGAGGGCGGCACGGCCCGCATCAACCTCCGGCTGCCGATGCACCTCAAGGCCCAGGCCGAGGAGGCCGCGGCCGCCGAGAGCCTGTCGGTCAACGCCTGGCTGGTCCGCACCGTCGCCGACGCGCTCAAGCAGGGCGACCCGGCCCACCAGCCCACGCCCCGCGGCCCCCAGGGCGCGGGCAACAGCTATACGGGCTGGGCGCGTTAGCGGCTCCGCCCCGCCGGCCCTCCGCCGGTCAGGCCCGCACGACGCGTCCGGACGCAAGGCCGGACGACCCATCAGGATCAGGATGAGGACAGCCCCATGCCAACCTTCGACACCGCCAAGCCCGTCTACGCCTCGGTGATCCTGGAGGTCGGGACAGTGCGGATCACCGCCTCGGACCGCGCCGACACCGTCGTCGACGTGCGCCCCAGCACCGAGTCGCGCCCGGCCGACGTGCGCGCCGCCGAGCGCACCCGGGTCGAGTACGCGAACGGACGGCTCCTGGTGAAGGGTCCCAAGGAGCGCTCGCTCTTCGGCCGGGGCTCGTCCGTCGACGTGGAGATCGCGCTCCCGGAGGGCTCGCACCTGGACGTCACCACGTCCATGGCCGACGTCGGCGCGACCGGGCGGCTCGGGGAGTGCGAGGTGAAGACCTCGGCCGGGGACGTCCGGGTCGAGTGGGTCGGCTCGGCGCGGCTCCACACGGGGTACGGCCAGGTCGTGGTCGACCGCGCGGAAGGTCCCGTCGACGTCACCACCGCGTCCGGCGGGGTCCGGCTCGGCGAGATCGGCGGCGCCGCCGTCATCAAGAACTCCAACGGCCCGACGGAGGTCGGCGAGGTCGTCGGTGACCTGCGCGTGAAGGCGGCCAACGGCACCATCACCGTCGGCCACGCGCTCTCCGACGTCACCATCAGGACGGCCAACGGCGCCGTCGCGGTCGGCGAGGTCGTGCGCGGCGACATCGTCGTGGAGACCGGCATGGGCCGCATCGACGTCGGCGTCCGCGAGGGCACCGCCGCCTGGCTCGATGTCCGCACCAAGGCCGGGACCGTGCGGCAGGCCCTCGGCTCCTCCGAGGGGCCCGGCGACTCCGGCGAGACGGTCCAGGTGCGGGGGCGCACGGGGACCGGGGACATCGTGATCCACCGGGCCTGAGGGGGGTCTGGGCGGGCCTGCATGGGCCTGCGGGGGACGCCGCCCAAGGGCGCGGAGAGCGCTCCGACGGCCCCCGCACGGGCCATGTGCGACCGCCCGCCGGTTGTCGGGCCCCGCCAATTCAGCGAGCTGTCAGCCCGGGCCGCTACCCTTCGCCGGCCGCAAGGGTGCCGCGCGCCCGCGCGGGCCTTCCCGCCGACGTCCTGCGGCGACCGTCACGGGCCGTGACCCGCGACTGCGCAGCGCGTCCGCGGCGGCCCGCTCCAGCTCCGAGTGTGACCTGAGTCTCACTCTCGGCGGTTGTGGAATCCCTACAGCCGAATGGGCCTCTGAGCAGTCACTTCGGCTGCACCCCGGCGCGCTTCTGTTCGGGGGTGCCAGGAAAACGGTCCGGAGACTGTGCAGAGTCGACGGTCCGTTTTCCCTCGTGTCCTTCGTAAGGTCGAGAGCATGACCGTTTTGGACGAAGCTGGATCTTCGGCGGGGGAGCCCACCGACGCGCGGGGCCGAGTGGCCGAGTTGGCCGAGATCCGCGCGCAGGCGCTGGCGGGACCCAGTGAGAAGGCGACCGAGGCGCAGCACGCCAAGGGCAAGCTGACGGCACGGGAGCGGATCGCGCTCCTCCTCGACGAGGGGTCGTTCCAGGAGGTCGAGCAGCTGCGGCGGCACCGGGCCCAGGGCTTCGGCCTGGAGGCCAAGAAGCCGTACACCGACGGTGTCATCACCGGCTGGGGCACGGTCGAGGGCCGCACGGTCTTCGTGTACGCCCACGACTTCCGGATCTTCGGCGGTGCCCTCGGCGAGGCGCACGCCACCAAGATCCACAAGATCATGGACATGGCCATCGCGGCCGGCGCGCCCCTCGTCTCCCTGAACGACGGCGCGGGCGCCCGCATCCAGGAGGGCGTCTCCGCCCTCGCCGGGTACGGCGGCATCTTCCAGCGCAACACCAAGGCCTCGGGTGTCATCCCGCAGATCTCGGTGATGCTCGGCCCGTGCGCGGGCGGCGCGGCCTACAGCCCCGCCCTGACCGACTTCGTGTTCATGGTCCGCGACACCTCGCAGATGTTCATCACCGGACCCGACGTGGTCCGCGCGGTGACCGGCGAGGAGATCTCCCAGAACGGCCTGGGCGGCGCGGACGTGCACGCCGAGACCTCGGGCGTCTGTCACTTCGCGTACGACGACGAGGAGACCTGCCTCGCCGAGGTCCGCTACCTGATCGCGATGCTCCCGCAGAACAACCGCGAGAACCCGCCGGTGGCGCCCTCCGACGACCCCGTCGAGCGCCGCAGCGACGTCCTCCTCGACCTGGTCCCCGCCGACGGCAACCGGCCGTACGACATGACGAAGGTCATCGAGGAACTCGTCGACGACGGCGACTACCTGGAGGTCCACGAGCGCTGGGCGCGCAACATCATCTGCGCCCTCGCCCGCCTCGACGGCCAGGTCGTCGGCATCGTCGCCAACCAGCCGCAGTCCCTCGCGGGCGTCCTGGACATCGAGGCCTCCGAGAAGGCGGCCCGCTTCGTCCAGATGTGCGACGCCTTCAACATCCCGATCGTCACGCTCCTCGACGTCCCCGGCTTCCTGCCCGGCGTCGACCAGGAGCACGGCGGCATCATCCGCCACGGCGCCAAGCTGCTGTACGCGTACTGCAACGCGACCGTGCCCCGGATCTCCCTGATCCTGCGCAAGGCCTACGGCGGCGCGTACATCGTCATGGACAGCCAGTCCATCGGCGCCGACCTGACCTACGCCTGGCCCACCAACGAGATCGCCGTCATGGGCGCCGAGGGCGCGGCCAACGTCATCTTCCGCCGTCAGATCGCCGCCGCCGAGGACCCCGAGGCCATGCGCGCCCGCATGGTCAAGGAGTACAAGGCCGAGCTGATGCACCCGTACTACGCCGCCGAGCGCGGACTCGTCGACGACGTGATCGACCCGGCCGAGACCCGTGCCGTGCTGATCAACTCCCTCGCGATGCTCCGCAACAAGCACGCCGACCTGCCCTCGCGCAAGCACGGCAACCCGCCGCAGTAGCGGCGCACCCCAGACCTTTTCCGTCCGCCGCAGTTCCCACAAGGAGCACACTGCAATGAGCACTCCCGACATCCGTGTCGAGAAGGGCCACGCCGAGCCCGAGGAGGTCGCGGCCCTCACCGCGATCCTGCTCGCCCGCGCCGCCGCGCAGCCCACCGACGCCCCCGTCCACCGCGGCCGCGACAAGGCCGGCTGGCGCCGCCTGGAGCGCACCCCGGGCTTCCGCGCGCCGCACAGCTGGCAGGGCTGAGCGTCCCCGGCGTGAGCGACGGGCCCCGTGCCCTCCCCGGACATCCCCGGGGAGGGCACGGGGCCCGCGCGTGTCTCCGGGGCGCCCCGTGTCTCCAGGGCGCGTTGGTTCTCCCGTTGCTTCTTAAGGGCAGGGGCTAGGGCTCGTTCAGAGGGTGCGGCCGCCCCTCCGGGGTCACGCACCGCCAGATCTCAAGCCCCGTGCGGGACTCCAGGCCGGACGGCAGCACGCACTCCACGACGGTCAGGGCGAGGTGCGGGAGGCCCGCCCGCAGCGGCGCCCAGTCCCGCAGGTCGTAGCCGGTGAGCTCCAGCTCCCGCAGCTGGGTCAGCAGGGCGTCGTCGTCCAGGCCGCGCGGGCGGCCCTTGCCCGCCAGGGTGAGCCGCCGCAGGTGGTCGCAGTCGGCGAGCGGGCCCAGGTCGTAGTCGGCGGGCAGCTCGCCGAGGCGCAGATGCCGCAGCTGCGGCGGCAGGGGCACGTCGGCGAGCGGGGGCAGGTCCCGGAAGCGCAGCGTCAGGATGCTGAGCCGGGTGAACTCCCGCAGCACATCGAGGCGGTGCAGGCGGCCACGCCCCGCCAGGGACAGGATCGCCAGGTCGGGGCGCCCGCCGAGCAGGGACAGGTCGGCCTCGCCGCGCACGGCGGCCAGCCACAGGGCGCGCAGCGGGGGCAGTTCGGCGATCCGGGCCAGGTCCTGAATCGGGTACTCCACGGCGACCCAGCGGATCCGGTCGAGCCCGGTCGCGTACGTCCACTGCCCGGGATGGCTGAGGTGCACGATCAGCTCGCCCAGGGGCAGCTTCGGCAGCACGGTGCGCGCGTACGCGGCGGCGTCGAAGTACTCCCAGGAGTCGAGGAGATGCTGTCCCACGCCGACCCGAACACCCCCCGCGTACCGCTCCAGATGGGTCAGCGCCCCGTCCCCGCCGATCTGCGCCGCCGTCGCGACGGTCGCCGCCGCGGCCGTGTCGCTCAGCCCTGCCAGAGTCTCGGGAAGCAGCCGCAGCAGCGGCGGCCCCACCGCCGCCAGGGACGCCACCTCCGACTTCCGCCGCGGCGGCACCAGGCGCGCCACGGCCTCGTCGAGCCGTACCGCCAGGGTGTCCGGCACCGACGGCATCGTCTCCTGGCAGGAGGCCGCGACGAGGCGCAGCGCCCGCGAATGCCGGGGCTCGCGCTCGGCGCGCTCCAGGACACCGCCCAGTAACTCCTCCTGCTGGGTGCGGTTGGCGTGGCCCGCCGCCATCACCACCGTCTCGCGCCACAGGTCCAGGTGCGCCCGCCCCACCAGATTCCCGATCCGGTCCTCCACGGCCGCCTCGTACGCCGCCAGATACTCCTGGAACGTCCGGTGCACGAAGTCAAGACGGCCCTCGGCGGGGGAGCGGAGCACCCCGGAGCGGTGCAGCAGATGGTCCAGGACGGCGGGCCCGTCGAGGCCGTCCAGATGCCGCATCGCGGCGAGCTTCGCGGTGACGTGGCCCGCGGCCCGCTCCGCGGCGATCTCTGTGCGGCTGTTGTCCGACAGGCGCCAGGCCAGATCGCGCAGCAGGCACAGCTTGTCGGTGAGCGTCAGCGGCACCGGCAGCTCGCTGAGCACGCCCCGGTCGTTGTCGCGCTGCTGCACGAGGACTTCGAGGGTCATGCGGTACAGCTCCATGCGGTTGCGGGGGAGCTGGCCCCGGCGCGCCAGGTGCAGTGCGCAGAGCAGCGCCGCGAGCAGCGGGTTCGTCGCCAGGGACTGCAGGTGCGGGCGGTCCTGGAGGTTGGTCACCAGAGAGCGTTCGTAGCGCGGCAGGTCCTCCTCCGCGCAGGCCAGGCCGGAGCCGTCCCGCACCGCCTGGTGCCACTGGCGGATGAAGGAGGTCAGGTCGGCCGGGGTCATCCGGGCCAGATGCAGCGCGGTGAACTCCTCGGCGCGCAGCCAGTCGCTGCGGGCCGCGGCGGGACGGGACGTCACGACGACGCGGGAGTCCGGATACTGGTGCAGCAGCCCGCGCAGCCACTCCCGCACGCCCCGCCGCTCACCCGCGAGCAGTTCGTCGACGCCGTCCACCAGGAGCAGCACCCGCCCGTCCGCGAACGCCCGGTGCATCCACCCGGCCGGCATCAGCCCCGTCAGCGGCCCCGCCACCCGGTCCAGCATCGCCTCCGGGGCGGGCGGCGGGCTCCCCGCGTACTGCCGCAGCTTGACCAGGACCGGGATCAGGCCGTTCCACCCGGCGAGGTCCCCGGTGAAGGCGCCGCGCGCCGCCGTCACCGCGAGCCACTGCAGGAGCGTCGTCTTGCCGGACCCGGCCTCGCCGCGCAGCAGCACCCGGGGCGCGTCCCGCAGCGCCGCCTCCACCCGCATGCTGGAGGACCGCTCGGCCTCCCGCGGCTCCCAGTCCTGGGCGCCGGACCGCAGTGCGGGACGCGGCCGGTCCCGGCGACGGGACCCGCCGTCCTCCGAAGTGCGCAGGCTGACGTACGCCACCGACAGCTTGGTGCGCGGCGCGCGGTCGGACGGGCCGAGGCCGAACAGCTCGATCTCGTCCAGGGACTTGCTCACCAGGCTCAGGTACTGATTGCGGAACGCCTCGTCCTCGCCGGTGCCCTGCGGCGCGTACAGGGAGCGGGCCGGGAGGCGTTCGAGGATCTTCTGGAGTTCGTCGGCGAGCGAGGTCGACCGGGCGAGGAGGTCGGTGACGGCGCGCTCGGTGAACACCGGCAGCCTGCGCAGCACCCGGACGTAGCAGTCGCAGCACTCGGCGAGCACGATCTCGTGGAACCGGGTCTCCACCTCGGAGAAGCCGTCGGGCACCGGCACCGCCGCGCGCACCCGCCGGGTCAGCTCGGCCGGGTCCGCGTCCGATCCGAGCACGGCCTCGTCGGAGAGGTCGGCGCGGACGAAGGCGTCGGTGACCGCCGTGAGCACCGCCTCGCGGCCGTGGTCCGTGAGCCCGCGGAACTCGTGCTCAAGGAGGGGCTGCACGCGCCCGGCGACGGCGTCCGCGATCTGCTCGAACTGCCGCTCCACACCGCGCCGCGCCCGCAGGCCGGGCACCCGCACCCGGATCAGCTCGCTCATGGACGACTGGGCCTGCTGCTCGCGCTCCCTGGGGGCGAGCCACAGTCGCACCGCCCTCGTCGCCACCGTGCTGCCCAGCCGTACCGCCGCCGCCTCCGCGCTCATGCACGCAATTGTGGGCGAACACACACACCGGCGGGGCCCGTTCCGGTGAGATCCGGCAAACGGGCCCCGCCCGGCGAGGTTTTCGGCGGTGCTACCGCAGGCGGGCCATCAGCGCGTGCTCGACCAGCGTGATCAGAGCGGACTTCGCGTCGGCGCGGTGGCGGGCGTCCGTCGTGATGATCGGGGTGTCCGGGCCGATCTGCAGGGCCTCGCGGACCTCGTCCGGGGTGTACGGCTGGTGGCCGTCGAAGCCGTTGAGGGCGATGACGAACGGCAGCCCGGAGTTCTCGAAGTAGTCGACGGCGGGGAAGCAGTCGGCGAGCCGCCTCGTGTCGACCAGGACGACCGCGCCGATGGCGCCACGGACCAAGTCGTCCCACATGAACCAGAAGCGGTCCTGGCCGGGCGTGCCGAACAGGTACAGGATCAGGTCCTGGTCCAGGGTGATACGACCGAAGTCCATGGCGACGGTGGTCGTCGTCTTGTCCCCGGTGTGGGTGAGGTCGTCGATGCCCGCGGACGCGGACGTCATGACGGCCTCGGTGCGCAGCGGGTTGATCTCAGAGACCGCCCCGACGAACGTGGTCTTGCCCACGCCGAAGCCGCCCGCCACCACGATTTTCGCGCTGGTGGTGGAGCGGGCTGTTGCTCCGCCGCTAGAGCTTGCGAAGTCCACTGAGCACCCTTTCGAGCAGTGTCACGTCTGGCTGGCCGCCGGCGGTCTCGTCGCCGCCGGGCTGATGGATGGCGACAAGTCCGGCCTCCGCCAGGTCGGCGACGAGGATCCGGGCAACGCCGAGGGGGATGGAGAGCAGGGCCGAGATCTCGGCCACTGATTTGATCTCGCGGCACAGGGTGCAGATGCGCTGGTGTTCCGGCAACTGCCCCTGCAGCTGATGCGGTTGTGCGGTGGTGTGGACCAGTGCCTCGATGGCGAGCTGGTACCGGGGCCTGGTGCGGCCGCCCGTCATGGCGTACGGGCGCACCAGAGGGTTGGACGCGGCCGGTGCGGGCGCCGGCTCCGAGGAGCGGCGCTGCGGCTGCACCGGCTGGATCCGGGGTGCGTACGGCTGGTCGTACGGGCTTGCGCCGGGCGCCTGGGGGCCCGGCTGCCGATACTGCGGCTGACGGCGGTGGCTGGGCGCGGAGGGGAAGTTGTACCGGTTCTGCGAACCGTCACCCTGGCCCTGGCCGTGGCCGGAAGGCCAGTTGGCCGAAGACGAACCGTCTGGGGGTGTTGCAGCCACGTACTCCTCCTCCGAAACTGTGCTCGGCACCATCACTGTGGAGCCGCGTCCCGAAACCTTACGACCCCGGGACGCGAATACGCACCGTCTGTCTGTCAGTTGAGCAGGCTCCCCTGAAGCTCCGCGCGCAGGTCCGGAGTGAGGACGGTGCCCGCACGGTCGACGAGAAGTGCCATCTCGTACCCAATGAGACCGATGTCCGCCTCTGGGTGGGCGAGTACGGCAAGGGAGGAACCGTCGGAGATGGACATGATGAAGAGAAATCCTCGCTCCATCTCCACAACGGTCTGGGTCACAGAACCGCCCTCGAAGATCCGGGAGGCCCCGGCCGTGAGGGAGGTCAGGCCCGACGCGACCGCCGCGAGCTGATCGGCTCGGTCGCGCGGGAAACCTTCGGACATCGCCAGAAGGAGTCCGTCGGCGGAGACCACCACGGTGTGGGACACCCCGGGGGTGTTGTCCACGAAGTTGGTGATCAACCAGTTCAGGTTCTGCGCCGCCTGGCTCATCGGGCTCACACTAACGCTCCTGGTTGTAGGTGCTATCAGGGCTGAAGCCCTGGCCATTCGTGTCACTGCCCGCGCTGCGGCCCCGCTGGACGCCGCGGCGCAGGTTGCTCAGCCTGCCCCGTACTTCCTCGGGGTCGCGGGAGACCTGGGGGCCGCCCTGCGGGGTCTGCTCCGCGGTGCCCTCGACCAGGTTGGCCTTGGGCACCCGCCGCGGGAGACCGGACGAGGTGACCCCGCCCGCCTTGGGCTCCCGCAGTTGCTCGGCGCGCTGCCAGCGGTCGTCGTTGGACGAACGCCAGCCGGGGCTCCGCTGCTCGTCCTGCTGGGCCTCGCCCCGCAGGTCACCGTCGTGGCTGTCGCCGCTGCGGCTCTCCGGGTGCTGCGCGGCGGGGGCGGCACCGTTGCCGTTCGCCGCCGTGCTGCCGCGGCGCGGAAGGCCCGCGTCGGTCAGCTCGTGGGCGGCGGACGGAGCCGGCGGCGTCGACGCGGCAGGTCCCGGACGGTCGAAGCCTACGCGCTCCTGCTCGCCCGCGTCAGTCGTCGATGCGGGTTCCGCTTCGGGAGCGTAGCCGTCCTGGTACTCGTCCTGGTAACCGTCGCGCAGCGGCCAGTCGTCCTGGTGGGAACGTTCCGGATAGGTGGCGAACGGCTCCTGGAGACCGCCCGTACGAGCGTCGTGACCGCCCTGGCCGGACTCCGTATAGGCGGCGTCCTGATAGCCGTCCTGGGTCGTGTAGTACGACTCGTCGTACGCCTGCGCACCCTGGTCGTAGCTCTGCCGCGCGTCGTAGCCGGACTGGTCCTGGTCGTATCCGGGCGTCTGCTGCCCGTCGTACGCGGCCCCCGCGGGGTCGTACGCGGCGTGCTGGTCGTCGTACGCCGGGTGCGGCACTGCCCCGTCCGCGTACCCGCCCTGCTGGTCCGGGTAGTCGTAGCCGGACGGCTGCTCGTACGTCTCCTGGCCGTCCTGGACCTCGTCGCGGAACAGCGGGCGCTCGGCGGCGGGCTGGCCCGAGTGGGCCTGCGCCTCCAGTGCGGCGCGGCGTTCCTCACGCATCAACGAGCGGCCCACGGGGTCGAGTTGACCGCCCGCCTCGGCGCCGTCGGCGTGGTAGCGGCTGTCGTCGAAGCCCAGCTCGGCGGCCGTGCGCAGCGGCTCGACCTCGGGGACCTGCTGCTCCGGGATGATCGAGGAGACGGTGAACTCGGAGTCGTGCCCCTGCAGTTCGCCACCGCCACCGTGGGTGATGTTGTCCGGGAGCATGACGAGCGAGGTGGTGCCCGCCTGCTCGCCCGAGGGGCGCAGCTGGACCCGGATGCCGTGCCGGTCGGACAGGCGGCCGACCACGAACAGGCCCATGCGCTGGGAGATCGCGGCGTCCACGGTCGGCGGGTTGGCGAGGCGGTGGTTGATGTCCGCGAAGTCCTCGGCGGTCAGGCCGATGCCCTTGTCGTGGATCTCGACCATCACCCGGCCGTCCGGGAGGCGGGTCGCGGTGACCTTGACCTTGGTCTGCGGCGAGGAGAACGCCGTGGCGTTCTCGAGGAGCTCGGCGAGCAGGTGCACGAGGTCGGTCACGGCCAGGCCGTGGATCTCGGCCTCGGGGACGCCCGACAGCTCGATGCGCTCGTACTGCTCCACCTCGGAGGATGCGGCACGCAGCACGTCGACGAGCGGCACCGGCTGGTCCCAGCGGCGGCCGGGCTCCTCGCCGGAGAGGACCAGGAGGTTCTCGCCGTTGCGGCGCATACGGGTCGCGAGGTGGTCCAGGCGGAAGAGGCTCTCCAGCTGGTCCGGGTCGGCCTCGTTGTTCTCCAGGTCGGTGATGAGGGTCAGCTGGCCCTCGATCAGCGACTGGTTGCGGCGCGACAGGTTGGTGAAGATCGCGTTGATGTTGCCGCGGAGCAGGGCCTGCTCGGAGGCGAGCCGGACGGCCTCGCGGTGCACCTGGTCGAAGGCGCGGGCGACCTCGCCGATCTCGTCCGTGGAGGTGATCGGGATCGGCTGCACGCGGGTGTCGACGCGGCCCGGGTCGGTGCGCGAGAGCTGGTCGACGAGCATCGGCAGGCGCTGCTCGGCGATGCCGAAGGCGGCGGTGCGCAGGCTGCGCATCGAGCGGCTCATCTGGCGGGCCATGAGCCCGGCCAGGATGAAGGCGGCGAGCAGCGCGACCACGACGACGGCGCCGGTGATGAAGGCGTCGGTCTTGGCGTTGTCGGCGATGTCGGACGCCTCGCTCACGGCCTTGTCCGCGAGGTCGGCCTCGATGGCGCGGTAGGCGTCGAACTTCAGGCTGGTGGCGTTCCACAGGGCGGGGGCGGTGACGCCCTTGCCCGCGAGCGCGACGAGCGCGCTCGGCTGGGTGGAGGACAGGCCCGCGATGAGGGCGACGGACTTCTCGCCGCTCGGCATCGGGACGTACTTCTTGCCCTGGGCGCGGGCGGCGGCCGCGGCCTCCTCGGACTGCTTCTCGCCCGCGGCGGTCAGCTTCTTCTTCGCCTCGTCGAGCTTGCGCACGTCCTGGGGCGTGCCACCGCCGGTGTACTCCTGGATGGCGATGTTCTCCAGGTACACGTACGAGGAGAAGGCGATCTTCTGCCGGGACAGGTCGGACTGGGTCGGACCCGGCTTCGTGAGGATGTGGGTGCCGATGGAGCGCTGCAGGGAGAGCGCCGCCTTGGCCAGCGACACCGCGTAGACGGTGCGGCCGTAGGAGGTGATGTTTCCGGTGCCGAGGCCGAGCTCGTTGGCGAACTCCATCAGCGGGTGCTGGATGCCGACGTAGGCCTCTTCGGTCTGGACGCCGGGGAGCTTGCTGGTGTAAGCGGCCTCGCGCAGGCCCTCCAGCTTCGGCTCGACCTTGCGGAAGCCCTCGAGGCGGCGCTCGAGGCCCTCCTTCGACGGCATGTCCTTCGCGGCGTCGTCGAACGCGGCGGCCGCGGCGTCGGTGGCCTTGCGGGCCTTGACCACGGCCGGGCTGTTCTTCTTGCCCTTGAGCAGCGGCGCGGCGGAGACGTCGCGCTCCTCGATGAGGCGGTTGCCGTAGTCGAGGGAGGCGCGCACCAGCCGGGCGGTGGCCTCGGCGTCGCGGGCCTCGTCCCAGGTGTCGATGGCGCCCTTCACCTGGAAGCCGCCCATGACCAGGCCGACCAGCACGGGTATGAGCAGGATCGCGTTCAGGCGGGTCGGCACGCGCCAGTTCCTGGGCGACATCCGACCGCCGGAGGCGGCCCCCGGCTCGTTGCCGGGCGCGTCCGCGGCGGGTGCAGCGGCGCGCGGCGGCGGGGTGAAGTTGCCCCGCGTGTCCCGGTCCGGGGATGCGGGGCTCGTCTTGCTTCGCCTCACTCGACCAACAACCTCTCGGCGGCGGCTCCCGCGCTGGTGCCGCTGTCGTCTCCAAAGGCCCGTGCTACTGGGCAGTTCAGCGCATTCCAGCACGTCAGGCAGTGCTCTTCCAAACAGTAGGAAAGAACAGTTCCGAGTGGTGTAAGCCTCAGATAAATCGGTCATAAAGAGCGAGCCCCGCCAAAAGGCGGGGCCCATGTGAGCACAGCGAGACCAGCCGACCGCGATGTGTGGCGGGGTCGGCGCAATTCTCTGTCGAAACGTTATGAACACGGCAGCCGTCCGTGTCAAAGGACACAGATCGTTCCGTGTGCTCTACGGCAACTTCCGTATGCCCCCGCCTACTTGAGACGTGCCATCAATGCGTGCTCAACCAGTGTGATCAGGCCACTCTTTGCGTCCGCACGGTGCCGGGCATCGGTGGTGATGATGGGTGTGCCCGGTCCGATCTGCAGTGCTTCGCGCACTTCGTCGGGGGTGTAGGGCTGGTGGCCGTCGAAACCGTTGAGGGCGATGACGAACGGCAGGCCCGAGTTCTCGAAGTAGTCCACAGCCGGGAAACAGTCGGCCAGACGCCGGGTGTCGACAAGAACGACGGCACCGATCGCGCCGCGCACCAGGTCGTCCCACATGAACCAGAAGCGGTCCTGACCGGGCGTGCCGAACAGGTACAGGATCAGATCCTGGTCGAGCGTGATGCGGCCGAAATCCATCGCCACCGTCGTGGTGGTCTTGTCACCGGTGTGCGTGAGGTCGTCGATGCCCGCGGACGCGGACGTCATCACGGCCTCGGTACGCAGCGGGTTGATCTCCGACACCGCGCCCACGAACGTGGTCTTGCCGACGCCGAAGCCGCCCGCCACCACGATCTTGGCGGACGTGGTGGACCGGCCGGCACCGGCGTCGGAGCCCGCGAAGCCGCCCCCGTTAGAGCTTGCGAAGTCCACTGAGCACCCTTTCGAGCAGTGTCACGTCGGGCTGGCCGCCGGCGTTCTCGTCGCCGCCGGGCTGGTGGATGGCGACGAGCCCGGCCTCGGCCAGGTCGGCGACGAGGATGCGGGCCACACCGAGCGGCATCGAGAGCAGCGCGGAGACCTCGGCCACCGACTTGACCTCACGGCACAGGTGGCAGATCCGCTGGTGCTCGGGGAGCAGCCCCATCAGCTGGGCCGGGTCGGCCGTGGTGCTCACCAGCGCCTCTATCGCGAGCTGGTAGCGGGGCCGGGTCCGGCCGCCGGTCATCGCGTACGGACGCACCAGCGGCTGGTCGCCCTCGCCGTACCCGGCATGGGCTGCGCCGTACGGGTCGTGAGAGGCGGTGGGCGGGTTCATGGATCCTCCGGGCGGGACAGCAGTTGTCTGCGTTCCGTCTGACAGAGCCGGGTGGGGGCATGACTGGCGGCCGGACGGTGGTCGGTACGTTCGGTCGGCTCGCTCGGACGGTGGGGCGGCCGGGCGAGGGCGGGCGGGCCGTGGGAGGAGGCCTAGTGGAGCAGGCTGCCCTGGAGTTCGGCGCGCAGGTCCGGGGTGAGGACGGTGCCCGCGCGGTCGACGAGGAGGGCCATCTCGTAGCCGACGAGGCCGATGTCGCACTCGGGGTGCGCGAGAACGGCGAGCGACGAACCGTCGGAGACGGACATGATGAACAGGAAGCCGCGCTCCATCTCCACCACGGTCTGCGTGACCGCGCCGCCCTCGAAGATCCGGGAGGCCCCGGCAGTGAGGGAGGTCAGGCCGGAGGCGACGGCCGCGAGCTGGTCGGCGCGGTCGCGCGGAAAGCCCTCGGACATCGCGAGAAGCAGGCCGTCGGCGGAGACCACGACCGTGTGGGACACCCCGGGGGTGTTGTCCACGAAGTTGGTGATCAACCAGTTCAGGTTCTGTGCCGCCTGGCTCATCGGACTCAACTAACGCTCCTGCTGGTGAGTGGGGAAACTGCCGGTCTGGCCGGTACCGGCCTGGCGACCCTGCTGGATGCCCCTACGAAGATTGGTCAGCCGGCCGCGCACGTCGTCGGGCGCACGGGAGACCTGCGGCCCCGCGCCCTCCTGAGCCTGCTGTGCGGTGCCCGCCACGAGGTTCGCCCGTGGCACCCGGCGCGGCAGCCCGGAAGTGGTGACGCCGCCCGCGGAGGGCTGCCGGACGCGCTCGGCCTGGCGGCCCAGTTCGTCGTTCGGCGATGTACGCCAAGCGGTGTTGCTGGTGTTGCCGGTGGTGCTGCTCGTACTGCCGTTGCCCGCGGTCGGAGCCGCGGCCGGGGCCGGGGAGCCGCCGGGACGCTGGGGCAGCGGAGGAGTGCCGAGGCCACCCGCGCGGCCCTGGTCGGGCGCCGGGCGCTGCGGCAGCTGCTGCTCGCGCTGCGGAAGCGGCTGCTGGGCGCCACCGGCGTCGGGACGGCGGACCGGCTCCGGGCGGTGCCCGGGCTCGGAGCCGTTGCCGCGCGGGGCCCCCGGCTGCTGGGAGCGGCGCGGCTGCGGACGCTGCGGGAGCCCCGGGTGGCGCTGCTCGGCCTGACGGTTCTGCTCGGCCTGCTGCTGTGCCTGCTGTGCCTGGGCCTGCTGAGCCTGTGCCTGGCGCTCTTCCTGCGCCTGGCGCTCCTGCTCGGCCTGTTCCTGGGCCTGCTGGGAGAACCAGTTGGTCTCCAGCGTGTCGTACAGCGGCGTACGGCCGTCCAGCGGTCCGGACGCGGGCGGCAGGGCCTCCGGCTCGGACTGCTGCGGGGCCTGCTGCTGGGGAGACTGCTGCTGCGGAGCCTGCGGCAACTGGGCCTGCGGGCGCTGCGGGGCGGGCGGCTGCTGGCCCTGGGGCTGCTGCGGCGCGCCCTGGCGGTCGCCGCGCTGACCCTCGCCCGGACCCTGGCCGCGGCGCGGCGCGGGCGGACGCGGCACGGAGAACTCACCGGTGCCGTGCGGGGTCTGGCCGCCCTGGCCGCCCTGCGGGGCACCCTGGGCGGGGCCGCCGAAGACGTCGGAGCGCATGAACTCGCCGGTGCCCTGCCCGTCCGGGGCCTGGGCGGCGCCGTTCTGGCCCGACGTGCCCGGGGGCGGGCCGTCGAAGTCGGGGCGGTCGAACTGGGCGGTGGAGCCGGGGCCCTGGCGGTCGTCGAGGCCTGCGGGGACCGCGAACTGACCGGTGGACTCGGGCTCCTCGTGGCCGCGGGGGGCGTCGAACGGCTCCCGGGAGACCTGCGGCTGCGCGTTCTCGTCGCTCCAACTGGGCGTACGGGGCTGCGGGTTGCCGCCCGGCAGCTCGGCGCGCGGGGTGTTGCCACGCTGACCGGAGCCCGGCCGGGGCGGCAGCTGCGGCCGACGGCCCTGCTCGCCGCCCGCGTCGTTCGTACGCTGCTGGGGCACCGGGGGCTGCGCCATGCCGGCACCGGGGCGGCTGCCCTGGGAGAAGCCGCTCCGGCCGCCCTGCGGGGCCTGGGGGCTCTGCGGCAGCTGCGGCGCCTGCGGACGCTGGGCGCCGCCGGGGCCGTTCGGCGCCGAAGGACCGGCGAGACCAGCGGGACCGTTCGCACCGGCACCCCCGCCGGGCCCGGACGCACCGGCCCCCGCGAGACCGCCCGGCGCCACCGGGGACCCGGCCGACGGGCCCTGGTTGCCGCCGCGTGCGGGCAGTGCCGCGCGCGGTCCGGGACCGGAGGGCACCTGGCCGCGCTGCGCACTCGCGCCGGGGCCGACCTGGCCACGGGCGCGTGCGGCGCCGCCGAGACCGGCCGCCACGCCACCGCCGCGCCGGGCGGCGGCGGCACCCGCGGCCGCCTGGGCCGCGGCAGGACCGCCGGTCGGGGCGGGCGCGCCCGCCTTGCTCGGGACCTTCTTGCCGCCCTGGGCGACATCGACGGGCAGCATGACCAGCGCGGTCGTACCACCGGAGTCGGAGGGGCGCAGCTGGATGCGGATGCCGTGGCGCTGCGAGAGGCGGCCGACCACGAACAGACCCATGCGGCGGGAGACGGAGACGTCCACGGTGGGCGGCGAGGCGAGCCGCTCGTTGATCGCGGCGAGGTCCTCGGGGGAGAGGCCGATGCCGGTGTCGTGGATCTCGATGAGCACGCGGCCGTCGGGCAGCGCGTGACCGGTCACCTTGACCTTGGTCTGCGGCGAGGAGAACGAGGTGGCGTTCTCGAGCAGCTCGGCGAGCAGGTGCACGAGGTCGTTGACGACGCGTCCGGCGACCTCGGTCGAGGGCACGGCGGACAGCTCGATGCGCTCGTACTGCTCCACCTCGGACGCGGCGGCGCGGAGCACGTCGACGAGGGGCACGGGCCGGGTCCAGCGGCGGCCCGGCTCCTCACCGGCGAGGACGAGGAGGTTCTCGCCGTTACGGCGCATGCGGGTCGCGAGGTGGTCGAGCTTGAACAGCGAGGACAGCTGGTCCGGGTCGGCCTCGCGGGACTCCAGCTCGGAGATGAGCGAGAGCTGGCGCTGGATGAGGCCCTGGGAGCGGCGCGAGAGGTTGGTGAACATCGCGTTGACGTTGCCCCGCAGGAGGGCCTGCTCGGCGGCGAGGCGGACGGCCTCGCGGTGCACGTCGTCGAAGGCCGCGGCCACCTGGCCGATCTCGTCCCGGGAGTGCACACCGACCGACTCCACGGACGTGTCGACGTCCTGCGGGTCGGACTCGGAGAGCTGCTTGACCAGCTCGGGCAGGCGGTCCTGGGCGACCTTGGTGGCGGTGTCCTGGAGCCGGCGCAGCGAGCGGATCATGGACCGGGCCACGACGAAGGCGCCGACGAGCGAGACGCCGAGCACGAGCAGGATGAGCGCACCGTTGAGGATGGCCTGCTGCTCGGACTCGTTCCTGAGCGACCGGGCCTTCTGCTCCATCTCGTCGAGCAGCGTCAGCTCGATCTTCGACATCTCCGAGATCTTGGTGGAGTCGGCGTCCACCCAGTCCTTGTAGGAGCGCTTGCCGCGGAGCTTGATGCCGCCCTCCTGCTCCAGCACGCGCTTGGCGTAGGAGTTGGCGGCCTGGATGGCGGAGTTGCCCTCGCTGATGGGCTTGAGGAGCTTCTCGCGGTCACCGGTGTAGATCCGGTTGAAGGACTGGAGCTCCGAGCCCTCCTTGTCCAGGGCGGAGAAGGCGTAGCGGCGGTCGGTCTCGGAGAGCTTGCCGAACTCGCGGTTGTTCGCGGGCAGCGCGGCCGCGATGATGGCGCGCTGCACGGAGGCGTACTCCTTGGCGGAGGAGAACGCGGACAGCGCACGGGTGCGCTGGATCATGTCCGGGTTGCTGGTCGCCTGCGCCATGTCCTGGGAGAGCTTCAGGAGCTGCTCGATGAGCTGGCTGTAGGCGTCGACCGTCTGCGAGAAGGACTTGTCGTCGGCGTACGCGTTGCGGCGCACCTCGTTGATCTTCTGCAGCTGCCGGGTGATCTGGATGGTGCTCTGGCGGACGCCGAGCAGACCCTTGTCGTTGTCGCTGTCTTCCAGCTGCTGGGTGCCGCGCAGGAAGGTGCGGTAGGCGCGGTCCGTCTTGACCCGGGTGCCCTTGACGGCGAAGTCCGAGTCCTTCGCGCCGTGCGCGAGGGGGCCCGCCGACTGGTCGCGCTCCTCCTGGAGCGCCGCGGCCAGGTCGGTGGCCTGCTTGGTCATGTCGGTCAGCAGCTTCATGTTGTCGAGCTGCTCGATCTCGTCGAGGGACGAGTTGATACGCAGCGCGCCCAGCGAGGTCGCGGCGATGACGGGGAGCGCGAGGAGCGAGACCAGGCGTGTGGAGATGCGCCAGTTGCGCAGGGCTATTCGCGGGCCGGGACCCGGGGGTGTCTTGGATCCCTTCGGCGCTCCGCCCGCGGCCGGGCCGGAACCGCCCGCACCGCCGTCACCGGACTGCACCTGTCCGGGGTTCTGGGCGTGCTGGGCCGAGGAGCCGCGGTCACTTCCGCCGCGCTCCGGCTCCGCCGAAGCATCCCCTCGGCCGCGACCGGCCTGGGGAGACCCCTTGCCATCCCTCTTGAAACGTCCCTGCACTAGCGTCGCAACCTCTGGACCAGGCGTCCTGCCGCGTGGACGGCGGGACGGTGTCGGCGTCTCGGGGCGCCAGGCACCCCTTGGTGGTCGTGAGACCGGCGCTGCTCTCCCCCTTCCCGCCGCCACTCGGCGCTGCGTTGCGCCCCTGTGCGCCGGTTCGATCCCGCGGCGGTCCCGGGAATTCCAGCACAGTGCAGGATCTCCAACAAGGCCCGTGGGTCAGCCCATGAACTCCGTGACACCACGTGATTGGCGCGTTACGAGACGTAGAAAGTGAAGTCGCCCATAACGGACTTTCCCGTACGAGAACGTCGGGTGCGACGGGTGTCCCAGTCTTCATGATCAGGAGCGGAATGAGCGCTTCAGGCGGGCAATGTCCGTTTTCAATGGTTGGACCGCGAGCCGGAATTGACCCTTTTGCCCACTACTAAGTGAGCAAACTCACATGAAGATCATGGCCTCTTCTGGACTTTGGTCGGGAATTGCATGTTTAGCCTGACGCTTTACAGGGATGGCGAAACCGACAACCGGCGTCCACCGAGCGGCGCCCCAACCGACAGGGTCGAAACGGCAGATGAAGTCCACGTTGATGTTCCGCAACATAGCCAACCCGCGCCGCACCACCCTCGCGCACCTCAAGGACGCCGACGAGGTGCAGGCCGCGACGGAGCAGCCGGAACACACCACGGAACTGCCGGCCCAGACGGCCAACCCGAAGCGCACCACCCTCATGGACGTGCCGCAGTAGCCGACCGCCCACCGCCCCGGGTGGCGAGCCGCACGGCGGTGAACAAAGAGGACAGCGGCGAAGCCCCATAGACTCGACGCGTCACACTCCACCCAAACGCAAGGGGCCCCGTTGCGCATCGCCAGGTTCTCCATCGACGGCAATGTCGCCTTCGGCGCGGTCGAGGGCGACGCCCCCGACGAGCTCGTCCTCGACATCATCAAGGGCATCCCGTTCGCCGACTTCGAGCTCTCCGGCACGAAGGTCCCGCTGAACAAGGTCCGCCTGCTCCCGCCGGTCCTGCCCAACAAGATCGTGGGCATCGGCCGCAACTACGCGGACCACGCCCGGGAACTCGGCAACGAGATCCCCGACACCCCGGTCGCCTTCTTCAAGCCGTCCACCTCCGTGTGCGGCCCCGGCGACCCCGTCGAGTACCCCTCGTTCTCGCAGGAAGTGCACTACGAGGCAGAGCTGGCCGTGGTCATCGGCCGGATGTGCCGCGAGGTGCCGCGCGAGCGCGTCGCCGACGTCATCCTCGGCTACACCTGCGCCAACGACGTCACCGCGCGGGACGTGCAGAAGCGCGAGAACCAGTGGTCGCGCGCCAAGGGCTTCGACACCTCCTGCCCGCTCGGCCCCTGGGTGGAGACCGACATCGACCTGGCCCGCGCCGCCGACCTGACCGTGCAGTGCACGGTCAACGGCGAGCAGCGCCAGCTGGGCCGGACCGCGGACATGATCCGTCCCATCGAGGACCTCATCGTCCACATCACCGAGGCCATGACGCTGCTCCCCGGCGACGTCGTCCTCACGGGCACCCCGGCAGGGGTCGGCCCCCTCAACGTCGGCGACGAGGTCGCCGTCACCATCGAAGGCATCGGCACTCTCACCAACAAGGTGATCAAGCGTGGCTAACGCGACAAACGTCCGCGTACGTTTCTGTCCCTCCCCGACCGGCAACCCGCACGTGGGCCTGGTCCGCACCGCCCTGTTCAACTGGGCCTACGCCCGGCACAACGAGGGCACCCTGGTCTTCCGCATCGAGGACACGGACGCCGCCCGCGACTCCGAGGAGTCGTACGAGCAGCTCCTGGACTCCATGCGCTGGCTGGGCTTCGACTGGGACGAGGGCCCCGAGATCGGCGGCCCGCACGCGCCGTACCGGCAGTCGCAGCGCATGGACATCTACCGGGACGTCGCGGCCAAGCTCCTCGACGGCGGCTACGCCTACCCCTGCTACTGCACCACCGAGGAGCTGGACGCCCGCCGCGAGGCCGCCCGCGCCGCCGGAAAGCCCTCCGGGTACGACGGCCACTGCCGCGACCTGAGCGCCGAGCAGAAGCAGGCGTACGAGGCCGAGGGCCGCAGCCACATCGTGCGCTTCCGGATGCCCGACGAGGCCACCACCTTCACCGACCTGGTGCGCGGCGAGATCACCGTCCAGGCCGAGAACGTCACCGACTACGGCATCGTGCGCGCCAACGGCGCCCCGCTGTACACGCTGGTCAACCCGGTCGACGACGCCCTCATGGAGATCACCCACGTCCTGCGCGGCGAGGACCTGCTCTCCTCGACCCCGCGCCAGATCGCGCTCTACAAGGCGCTGATCGAGCTGGGCATCGCCAAGGAGATCCCGACCTTCGGCCACCTCCCGTACGTGATGGGCGAGGGCAACAAGAAGCTCTCCAAGCGCGACCCGCAGGCGTCCCTGAACCTGTACCGCGAGCGCGGCTTCCTGCCCGAGGGCCTGCTGAACTACCTGTCCCTCCTCGGCTGGTCGTTCTCCGCCGACCAGGACGTCTTCACGATCCCCGACATGGTCGCGAAGTTCGACCTCGCGGACGTGAACGCCAACCCGGCCCGCTTCGACCTGAAGAAGGCCGAGGCGATCAACGCCGACCACATCCGCATGCTGGACGTGAAGGCCTTCGCCGAGGCCTGCGCCCCCTGGCTCAAGGCCCCCTTCGCCCCCTGGGCGCCGGACGCCTTCGACCAGGAGAAGTGGGACGCGATCGCCCCGCACGCCCAGACCCGCATCAAGGTCCTCTCCGAGATCACGGACAACGTCGACTTCCTGTTCCTGCCGGAGCCGGTCTTCGACGAGGCGTCCTGGACGAAGGCGATGAAGGAGGGCAGCGACGCCCTGCTCCGCACGGCCCGCGAGAAGCTGGACGCGGCCGACTGGACCTCGGCGGAGTCCCTCAAGGAGGCCGTCCTCGCCGCCGGTGAGGCGCACGGCCTGAAGCTCGGCAAGGCACAGGCCCCGGTCCGCGTCGCCGTCACCGGCCGCACGGTCGGCCTGCCGCTCTTCGAGTCCCTGGAGATCCTGGGCAAGGAGACGGCCCTGGCCCGTGTCGACGCGGCCCTGGCCAAGCTCACCGCGTAACCGCGCGGGTACGTCCCGTACGAAGGGCCCGGAAGCCACCATGGCTCCCGGGCCCTTCACGTACGTTCGGACCATGACGATCAACGCTGTGCCGATCAAAGCCATTGTCTGGGACATCGACGACACGATCTTCGACTACGCGCACGCCGACACCGAGGGCATACGCGCCCACCTCGTCGCCGAGGACCTCCTGGCCGGGTACGGGACCGCCGAGCAGGCCCTCGCGCTGTGGAAGGAGACCACCGAGCGCCACTGGGCCCGCTTCGGGGCCGGTGAGGTCGACTTCGAGACGCAGCGCCGCGACCGGGTGCGCGACTTCGTGGGTGCCGCGCTCGACGACACCGAGGCCGACGCCTGGTTCGCCCGCTACCGCGCGCACTACGAAGCCGCCTGGACCCTCTTCCCGGACACCCTGCCGACCCTGGACGCCCTCGCCGACCGCTACCGGCACGCGGTCCTGTCCAACTCCGCCCACTTCGTGCAGGACCACAAGCTCCGCACCCTCGGCGTGCGCGACCGCTTCGAGGCCGTCCTGTGCGCCGCCGACCTGGGCGTTTCCAAGCCCGCGGCGGAGGCGTTCCACGCCGTGTGCGCGGAGCTCGACCTCGCGCCCGCGGAGATCGCCTACGTCGGCGACCAGCCGGAGATCGACGCCCGCGGCGCCCGCGACGCGGGCCTGCTCGGTATCTGGCTCGACCGCAACGGCTCGGCCCAGGAAGGCCCGTCGGGCATCCACCGCATCGGCGGCCTCGCCGAGCTGCCCGCGCTGTTGCTGGCCGATACCCGTTTTGGAGCGCCGTCCACCTTCGGGTAATGTTCTTCCTGCGCCGCCCGAGAGGGCCGAAAGGTCCGGCCGGGAAGCGCAAGTCAAACAAAGCCCCCGCAGGGGGTTGCGCTTTGATGGCCTATGGTGTAATTGGCAGCACGACGGTTTCTGGTTCCGTTAGTCTAGGTTCGAGTCCTGGTAGGCCAGCTCGCAGAGCTCATCTGCAACCGCGGATCACGATCCGCAAAGCCCCCGTTGTGTAGCGGCCTAGCACGCTGCCCTCTCAAGGCAGTAGCGCCGGTTCGAATCCGGTCGGGGGTACAGATCCTTCCCGTGAGGACAGTTCGGGTCGCACCCGCTGACCTCAATGCAGGATCGCTAGGGCCCCCGTTGTGTAGCGGCCTAGCACGCCGCCCTCTCAAGGCGGTAGCGCCGGTTCGAATCCGGTCGGGGGTACTGTGGTCTGGTTTAGACCACCAGTGGGCTATGGTGTAATTGGCAACACGAAGGTTTCTGGTTCCTTTGTTCTAGGTTCGAGTCCTGGTAGCCCAGCGCAGTATCAGCAGTACGAGCAAGCCCCCGTTGTGTAGCGGCCTAGCACGCCGCCCTCTCAAGGCGGTAGCGCCGGTTCGAATCCGGTCGGGGGTACGCGAACAGGAAGCCCTCCCCGGTCGGGGAGGGCTTCTTCGTGTTCCGTGTGCGGATGCACGACACCCCCAACTCCCGCCCGCCGCTGCGGCGTTGGAGCCGCGGGCCGGAGATGGGGGTGGCTGCGTCAGCTGGTGCGGCGCAGGGCCTCGGAGAGGCGGCCGGCCGCGTCGATGACGGCCTGGGCGTGCATCCGGCCCGGGTGCCGCGTCAGCCGCTCGATCGGTCCGGAGACCGAGACGGCCGCCACCACCCGGTTCGAAGGACCGCGCACCGGCGCCGACACCGACGCCACCCCCGGCTCCCGCTCACCGATCGACTGCGCCCAGCCCCGGCGGCGCACACCCGACAGGGCCGTCGCCGTGAACCGCGCGCCCTGCAGACCCCGGTGCAGCCGCTCCGGCTCCTCCCAGGCCATCAGGATCTGCGCCGACGAACCCGCCTTCATCGTGAGCGTCGAACCGACCGGCACCGTGTCCCGCAGACCCGAGAGGCGCTCGGCGGCGGCCACGCAGATCCGCATGTCGCCCTGGCGGCGATACAGCTGCGCGCTCTCGCCCGTCACGTCCCGCAGATGCGTGAGCACCGGACCGGCCGTCGCGAGCAGCCGGTCCTCGCCCGCCGCCGCGGCCAGCTCGGCCAGGCGCGGGCCCAGAATGAAACGGCCCTGCATGTCTCGCGCCACCATCCGGTGGTGTTCCAGAGCCACGGCCAGACGATGGGCCGTGGGTCGTGCGAGCCCGGTGGCCGCGACCAACCCGGCAAGGGTGGCGGGACCGGACTCCAGGGCGCTCAGGACAAGGGCTGCCTTGTCGAGAACGCCTACGCCGCTAGAGTTGTCCATGCAACGATACTCGCGTCTCACTCTGTGAAACGCAAGTTCAAAAATTCCGGGAACCCGCCACTCTGTAGGAGCGGTCCGCAGACCAACGGATTCGCGGCCGGCGTCCGGCACGCAGTCACGAGGGGTACGGCGTCGGCGAACCGATTCTCTAGTTGGGCCGGCGCACGACGCCGGTCGGAGGGAAAGCGATGGGTAGGACTCTCGCGGAGAAGGTCTGGGACGACCACGTCGTCCGGCGCGCCGAAGGCGAGCCCGACCTCCTCTTCATCGATCTGCACCTGCTGCACGAGGTGACAAGCCCGCAGGCGTTCGACGGCCTCCGGCAGGCCGGGCGCCAGGTGCGGCGCCTCGATCTCACCATCGCCACCGAGGACCACAACACCCCGACCCTCGACATCGACAAGCCCATCGCCGACCCCGTCTCCCGCGCCCAGCTGGAGACGCTGCGCAAGAACTGCGCCGAGTTCGGCGTCCGGCTGCACCCGCTGGGCGACGTCGAGCAGGGCGTTGTCCACGTAGTGGGACCGCAGCTGGGACTGACCCAGCCCGGCACCACGGTGGTCTGCGGCGACTCCCACACCTCCACGCACGGCGCCTTCGGCGCGCTGGCCTTCGGCATCGGCACCTCCCAGGTCGAGCACGTGCTCGCGACCCAGACGCTGCCGCTGGCCCGCCCGAAGACCATGGCCATCACCATCGACGGCGAACTGCCCGACGGCGTCACCGCCAAGGACCTGATCCTCGCCATCATCGCCCGGATCGGCACCGGCGGCGGCCAGGGCTACATCCTGGAGTACCGCGGCGCGGCCATCGAGAAGCTCTCGATGGAGGCCCGCATGACCATCTGCAACATGTCCATCGAGGCCGGCGCCCGCGCGGGCATGATCGCCCCCGACGAGACGACCTTCGCGTACATCAAGGACCGCCCCCACGCCCCGCAGGGCGCCGACTGGGACGAGGCCGTCGCGTACTGGCGGACGCTGCGCACCGACGACGACGCGGTCTTCGACGCCGAGGTCTACATCGACGCCACCGAGCTGTCGCCGTTCGTCACCTGGGGCACCAACCCGGGCCAGGGCCTGCCCCTGTCGGGACACGTCCCCGACCCGGCTTCGTACGAAGACGCTTCGGAGCGGCTCGCCGCCGAAAAGGCCCTGGAGTACATGGGGTTGAGCGCCGGGCAGCGGCTGCGGGACATCAAGGTGGACACCGTCTTCGTAGGCTCCTGCACCAACGGCCGTATCGAAGACCTCCGATCGGCCGCCGCCGTCCTCGACGGGCGCAAAGTCGCCGACGGCGTACGGATGCTGGTCGTGCCCGGCTCGGTGCGGGTCGCCCTGCAGGCCGTCGAGGAGGGCCTCGACAAGGTGTTCACGGCGGCGGGCGCCGAATGGCGGCACGCGGGCTGCTCGATGTGCCTGGGCATGAACCCCGACCAACTCGCCCCCGGCGAGCGCTCCGCGTCCACCTCCAACCGCAACTTCGAGGGCCGCCAGGGCAAGGGCGGACGCACCCATCTGGTGTCGCCGCAGGTCGCCGCCGCCACCGCGGTCACCGGCCACCTGGCCTCGCCCGCCGACCTCGCCGACGCCCCCACGACCGCCGGAGTCTGATCAGCCATGGAAGCCTTCACCACGCACACCGGCCGGGCCGTGCCGCTGCGCCGCAGCAACGTCGACACCGACCAGATCATCCCCGCCCACTGGCTGAAGAAGGTCACCAGGGACGGGTTCGAGGACGGGCTCTTCGAGGCCTGGCGCAAGGACGCCGACTTCGTGCTCAACAAACCGGAGCGACAGGGCGCCACGGTCCTGGTCGCCGGACCCGACTTCGGCACCGGATCCTCCCGCGAGCACGCCGTCTGGGCGCTGCAGAACTACGGCTTCAAGGCCGTCATCTCGGCCCGCTTCGCCGACATCTTCCGTGGGAACTCGCTCAAGAACGGCCTGCTCACGGTGGTTCTGGAGCAGTCGGCCGTGGATGAGCTGTGGGCCCTGACGGAGGCGGACCCGACCGTCGAGATCACCGTCGACCTGCACGAACGCCAAGTCCGCGCCCCCGGCGTCAGCGCCTCCTTCGAGCTGGACGAGAACGCCCGCTGGCGGCTCCTGAACGGTCTGGACGACATCAGCATCACCCTCCAGAACGAGCAGGACATCGCGGTCTACGAGTCCCGCCGCCCCGCGCACAAGCCGCGCACCGTGCAGGCCGCCTGACGCGCGTCCCCCGGGCGGCCCAGCGCACCCGCGCGAGTTGCCCGACGGTGCCCCGGCACCCGATGTACCCCCAATCGTGGACGGTTGGGGGTACATCTGTGTCCGGCCCCCGTATGCCCCCCGATGACCTGAACGGGTGGTCTCAACTGCCTTGATCTGAAGGGCAGAAGAGGCCGGAAATCCACTTGCACCCCAGGGATGCGGTTATCCTCAGATGGGCGCCGGAGGAGGGTAGTTACCCCCTGCGGAGGCGACAACTCGCCCCAGATGGCACAATCGGTGCATGGGACGCGACGACCAACTCGAGCTCTACGGACTCGTGGCGGACCAGTTGAAGGAAGCGCACTCCCGAGTGCGCGCACTGCAAGTCCCGGAGGGCGTACGGATGGCGCTGACCCGGAAGCTGCTGGTCATTACGGCCGCGGCCAAACACGATCTCGCCGATGCGGCAAGGCGTCTGGAGCGGTTGATGGCGTACCTCGACGACGGCGACGAGGGCCGAATCCCTGAAGACGACTGAGCGGCGGGCCTCAACGGGCCTGCCGGGTCGCGACGGGCCTCAACGGGCCTTCGAGGAACTCCTCGAGAGTCCAGGTCGTTGCGGCACAAGGGTGATTAGCCCGTTTCGTGTTTGATTTGCGGTATATATCTGCCTAACGTGCGAAAAAGCCTGGCACATTCGCTCAGGCAATGTCTCCGAAGGGGAAGACGTGAACAAGGCGCAGCTCGTAGAAGCGATTGCCGACAAGGTTGGTGGCCGTCAGCAGGCCGCCGACGCTGTGGACGCGGTTCTGGACGCCATCGTCCGTGCCGTTGTCAGTGGAGACCGAGTTTCGGTCACCGGCTTCGGCTCGTTCGAGAAGGTCGACCGCCCGGCCCGGTACGCCCGCAACCCGCAGACCGGGGAGCGCGTTCGGGTCAAGAAGACCTCGGTGCCCCGCTTCCGCGCGGGCCAGGGCTTCAAGGACCTGGTGAGCGGCTCGAAGAAGCTCCCGAAGAACGACGTGGCGGTCAAGAAGGCGCCCAAGGGCAGCCTTTCGGGCGGCACCAAGACCACCGCCAAGGCGGCCACCAAGAAGGCCACCGCCAAGAAGGCCACGGCCAAGAAGACGACGGCGAAGAAGACCACCGCCGCCAAGAAGGCCACCACCGCCAAGAAGACGGCGACGGCCAAGAAGGCCACGACCGCCAAGAAGGCGGCGAAGACGGCCACGGCCAAGAAGACCACGGCCAAGAAGACGGCCAAGGCCGCCACGGCGAAGAAGACCACCGCCAAGAAGGCAGCCGCCAAGAAGGCGCCCGCCAAGAAGGCCACGGCGAAGAAGGCGCCCGCCAAGAAGTCCACGGCGCGCAAGACCACCGCCAAGAAGGCCACCGCCCGCAAGAAGTAAGGGCAGAGGGCACTCACGCGCCGGGCCGGGCTCCCTGAGGGGAGCCCGGCCCGCGGC
This sequence comes from Streptomyces sp. NPDC040610, assembly GCF_055594065.1. Taxonomy (NCBI): domain Bacteria; kingdom Bacillati; phylum Actinomycetota; class Actinomycetes; order Kitasatosporales; family Streptomycetaceae; genus Streptomyces; species Streptomyces sp. NPDC040610. The sequence continues at coordinate 1,391,154 of NZ_JBVIXA010000001.1, forward strand.
GTGTTCGGGGGCCCGGCGGCCCGCTCGCCCCGCTCAGAACGTCTGCAGCGTCACCAGCGTGATCCGGCGCCCCTCGCCCTCTCCGGTCACCTCGATGCGTACGCGCTGGCCGGGCCGGAGCAGCCGCAGGCCGCCGGCGTCGAACGCCGGGGCGTCGAAGGGCACCGGGGTGCCGTCGTCGAGGAGCACGCTGCCGGTGCGGGTGTCGGAGTCGTACGTGTACGCGGTGGCCTGCATGGGGGAAGCGTACTCAGTCCGGGATCAGCAGCCCGGCGGCGGCCGCCGCCGTGTGCGGGCCCACGCCCAGGGCGAGCGCGGCCCGCAGGTCGTCGCCGGTGTCCACGTCCTGGCGTACGGAACCGGCGTACCCGATGTCGTCGACCGCTCCGGCGGTGACCGCGGGCTCCGTGGTCCCGGTGGGCCCGGCGCCGAGTTCCACCGCGCCCGAGTCCCGGTGGCGCGCACGGGACGGCCCGCCGAATTGGGGGTGCAATTCCGTGCCGGGGCCCGCGGTGAGCAGCGTCGTGCCGATTCCCGCGGCGTCCGGGAGAAAAGCGCGGGGGAATGGGGCGGCGGCGTCGAGGACACGGGCCAATTCACGGGGGCGCAGCGCGGGCAGATCGGCGTTGAGGGCCGCCACGGGTGCCTCGGGGCGCCGGGAGCGGACCTGGCGGGCCCCGTGCGCGAGTGCGGCGTTGAGGCCGTCCCCCGGGGCGTCGGGGACGACGTGGGCGCCGAGCGCGGCCAGTTCGCGGCCCGCGCGGACGTCGTCCGTGACGACCACCACATCCCGCACCGACGGGCAGGCCACCGTCGCGGCCACCGTGTCCTGCGCGAACGCGAGGGCGAGGGCGGGCCGCAGGCCGTCCCCGGCGGCGGGCGCGAGACGGCTCTTGGCCCGCTCCAGGGGCTTGAGCGGTATCACCACGGTCCACTGCACGCCCGGCTCCGTCCTTCGCGTGAGCCCATTGTGACCTGCGGGAAGGGGGCGGACGGGAGGTGGGGTGCGGGGGTGGCCGCCGGTGCGGCGGGCCGGTGCCCGGCGCGCACGGGCCAGGCGGGGCGTGACGGGGAGAGGGCGGACGGGTGGGCGTACGGTGTTCTCGACAGGACGGCAGCCCGGGGCGACACTTGTGCGGCCGACCAGGCTCATGGAGGAAGGTGTCCGAGTGTCCCGCCGCAGAATCGGCTTCTGGTACCGCTTGGCGGCGGTCATCGCTAAACCGCCGCTGTTGGTTCTGATCAAGCGGGACTGGCGGGGAATGGAGAACATTCCGGCCGACGGCGGTTTTATCACCGCCGTGAACCACAATTCCCATCTCGACCCGTTCGCGTACGCCCACTTTCAGTACAACACCGGGCGGGTCCCGCGTTTCCTCGCCAAGCACGGGCTCTTCAAGAAGGGCTTCGTCGGGGCGTTCATGCGGGGCACCGGGCAGATCCCGGTCTACCGCGAGACCACCAACGCGCTGAGCGCCTTCCGGGCCGCCATCGAGGCCGTCGAGCGCGGCGAATGCGTGGCGTTCTACCCCGAGGGCACCCTCACCCGCGACCCCGACCTGTGGCCCATGACGGCCAAGACGGGCGTCGCCCGCGTGGCTCTGCAGACCAAGTGCCCGGTCATTCCGGTGGCCCAGTGGGGCGCCAACGAGGTGCTGCCGCCGTACGCGAAGAAGCCCGACGTGCTGCCCCGCAAGACGCACCACGTGCTCGCCGGTGAGCCGGTCGACCTGGCGCGCTTCTACGACAAGGAGATGACCCCGGACCTCCTGAAGGAGGCCACCGAGGCCATCATGGCGGCCATCACCGAGCTCCTGGAGGAGCTGCGCGGCGAGCGGGCCCCGCAGAAGCGTTACGACCCGCGTGAGGTTCGTCTCGCGCAGCGCCGCAAGGCCAAGGAGACCTCCGCCGACGGGAGCTCCGCCGCCAGCGGCCGTACAGAGCAAGGCAGTTCGGAGGAGAGCAAGTGACCCGATCCCTGAAGGCCGCCGTCTTCGGAACCGGCTCGTGGGGGACGGCCTTCGGGATGGTCCTGGCCGACGCCGGCTGCGACGTCACCCTGTGGGCCCGCCGCGCCGAACTCGCCGAGGCGGTCAACTCCACCCACACCAACCCGGACTATCTGCCGGGCGTCGAGCTGCCGCGGAACCTGACCGCCACCACCGACCCGGCCGCCGCCGCGGCCGACGCCGACTTCACCGTGCTGGCCGTGCCCTCGCAGACGCTGCGCGGCAACCTCGCCGCCTGGACCCCGCTGCTCGCCCCCGACACGGTGCTCGTCTCGCTGATGAAGGGCGTCGAGCTGGGCTCCGCCATGCGCATGAGCGAGGTCATCGAGGACGTCACCAAGGCGCCCGCCGAGCGGATCGCCGTCGTCACCGGGCCCAACCTGGCCCGTGAGATCGCCGCCCGCCAGCCCGCCGCGTCCGTGGTCGCCTGCACCGACGAAACGGTCGCCCAGCTCCTCCAGGCCGCCTGCCACACCCCGTACTTCCGGCCGTACACGAACACCGACGTCGTCGGCTGCGAGCTCGGCGGCGCCGTGAAGAACGTCATCGGGCTCGCCGTCGGCATCGCGGACGGCATGGGACTCGGCGACAACACCAAGGGCTCGCTCATCACGCGTGGGCTCGCCGAGACCACCCGGCTCGGCCTCGCGATGGGCGCCGACCCGCTGACGTTCTCGGGGCTCGCGGGCCTCGGCGACCTGGTGGCCACCTGCTCATCGCCGCTCTCGCGCAACCACACCTTCGGCACCAACCTCGGCAAGGGCATGACCCTGCAGGAGACCATCGCGGTCACCAAGCAGACCGCGGAGGGCGTCAAGTCCTGCGAGTCCGTGCTCGATCTGGCCCGCAGGCACGGCGTCGACATGCCGATCACCGAGACGGTCGTCGGCATCGTGCACGAGGGCACGCCGCCGCTGGTCGCCCTCAAGGAGCTGATGTCGCGCAGCGCCAAGCCCGAGCGCCGCTGACCCGCTGCTGACGGGCGGCACACTGACTCCGCCGGGGCCAGCGGGTACGCTCAACGCGATATGAGCAGCGAGAACCTCCCCCAGAGCCCCCGCAAGCCGCGTGTGGCCGTCGTGTTCGGCGGCCGCAGCTCGGAGCACGGCATCTCCGTCGTCACCGCCGGTGCCGTCCTGCGCGCGATCGACCGGACCAAGTACGACGTGCTGCCGATCGGCATCACGACGGACGGGCGCTGGGCGCTGACCGCGGACGACCCCGACCGGATGGCCATCGCCGACCGCAAGGTCCCCAGCGTCGCGGAGCTCGCCGAGTCCGACGGCGGCGGCGTCGTCCTGCCCGTCGACCCGGGCAACCGCGAGGTCGTCTACAGCGAGCCCGGCGCGGTGCCCAAGGCGCTCGGCGAGGTCGACGTGGTCTTCCCGATGCTGCACGGCCCGTACGGGGAGGACGGCACCCTCCAGGGGCTCCTGGAGCTGTCCGGCGTGCCGTACGTGGGCGCGGGTGTGCTCGCCTCGGCCGTCGGCCAGGACAAGGAGTACATGAAGCGGGTCTTCACCTCCTTCGGGCTGCCCGTCGGCCCGTACCTGGTGATCCGCCCCCGCGAGTGGGAGCGCGAGGAGAAGAACGCCCGGCAGCGCATCGCGGACTTCGCGGGCGAGCACGGCTGGCCGCTGTTCATCAAGCCCGCGCGTGCGGGCTCCTCGATCGGCATCACCAAGGTCGACTCCTTCGAAGGCCTCGACGAGGCCATCGCGGAGGCCCGGCGCCACGACCCGAAGATCATCGTGGAGTCGCTGCTGCGCGGCCGCGAGATCGAGTGCGGCGTCCTGGAGTTCGAGGACGGACCGCGCGCCAGCGTGCCCGCCGAGATCCCGCCGGTGCAGGCGCACGACTACTACGACTTCGAGGCGAAGTACATCGACTCGACGCCCGGCCTCGTGCCCGCCCCGCTGACGCCCGAGGAGACCGCCGAGGTGCAGCGGCTCGCGGTCGAGGCCTTCGAGGCGACGTCCTGCGAGGGCCTGGTGCGCGCGGACTTCTTCCTCACCGAGGACGGCCGGTTCGTCATCAACGAGGTCAACACGATGCCGGGCTTCACGCCGATCTCCATGTACCCGCAGATGTGGGAGAAGAGCGGCGTCGGCTACGCGGAGCTGGTGGACCGCCTCATCCAGGCGGCGCTGAACCGCTCCACCGGGCTGCGCTAGCGCCCGGCCGGGCGTGGCTAGGCCACGCCCTTGGGGATCGTCTTCTTGATGGGGGCGGCGAAGTCCGTGAGCGGACCGAGGCCGCCCCCTGTCCGCTCCTTGGGCAGCGTCACCTCCACGTAGGCGAGGCGCAGCGCGGTGGTGAAGACGTAACTGCCGTCGTCGCGCTTCTGCAGGAGCCAGGCCACGCCGTTGACCTTCACCCCGTCCGACTTGGCCACCTCGGGGTCGGACATCTCGGGGGGCCGTTCCACACCGCAGCGCAGTATGATCGCCGGGTCTCCCCACCCGGCGGTCAACTCCGACTTCGGTCCGGGGTCGGTGCGCTCAAGACCGTCGACCTTCTTCGGGAGCTGCGCGCGCAGATCCCGGCAGAGCCCCGCGGCCTTCGCCGCCGGGGACGGAACCACCACCGACGCAGTGTCGTCCGTTGATGAGCAGGCCGTTGACGCGATCAGCGTCGCGCAAGCGGCCACGCCCATGAGACAGCGGCGCCGGAGACGGGGGATGTTCACCGGGCCAGGGTAGACGGGGGCTACAAGTGCACGACCGGGCAGGTCAGGGTTCTGGTGATGCCGTCCACCTGCTGGACCTTGGCAACCACCATGCGGCCGAGTTCGTCGACCGTGTCCGCCTGCGCGCGCACGATGACATCGTAGGGACCGGTCACGTCCTCGGCCTGGATCACTCCCGGGATCTTGCCGATCAGCTCGGCGACGGTCGACGCCTTGCCGACCTCGGTCTGGATCAGGATGTACGCCTGTACCACGGAACCTCCAGGGCGGCCACGAGGATCATGTGGGGAGAAGGGACGCCACGGTACCGCGTCGCCGCTCGCCACGGGGAGACCCGGGGGAGCTGTGGCGCGCACATCGCGGCGGACGGACAACACAGGTTGACGGCTCCGTCGACCGTACCGACGACAGGGACGGCTCGCGACCGCAAGCGGACCGCGGCGACCGTGGCAGAAGGAGCAGCACGCGCATGAAGGGCACCGTCGGCGAGTTGGGCGAGTTCGGGCTCATCAAGGAGCTCACCTCGCGGCTCACCTCCACCCCGGCCGTACGCCTCGGCCCCGGCGACGACGCCGCCGTCGTGGCCGCCCCGGACCGCAGGGTCGTGGCCAGCACCGACATCCTCCTGGAGGGCCGGCACTTCCGCCGCGACTGGTCCACGGCCTACGACGTCGGCCGCAAGGCCGCCGCCCAGAACCTCGCCGACATCGCGGCCATGGGCGCCGTGCCCACGGCGATCCTGCTCGGCCTCGTGGTGCCCGCCGAACTCCCCGCGAGCTGGCCCATCGAGCTCATGGACGGCCTGCGCGACGAGTGCCAGGTCGCGGGCGCGGCCGTGGTCGGCGGCGATGTCGTACGCGGCGACACGATCACCGTCTCGATCACCGCGCTCGGCGACCTGCGCAACCACGAACCCGTCACGCGCGCGGGCGCCCAGCCCGGCGACGCCGTCGCCGTCACCGGCTGGCTCGGCTGGTCCGCCGCCGGGCACGCGGTGCTCTCCCGCGGCTTCCGCTCGCCGCGCGCCTTCGTGGAGGCCCACCGCAGGCCCGAGCCGCCCTACCACGCGGGCCCCGCGGCCGCCGGGCTCGGCGCGACCGCCATGACGGACGTGAGCGACGGCCTGATCGCCGACCTCGGCCACATCGCCGAGGCCAGCAAGGTGCGCATCGACATCCGCTCCGGCGACGTCGACGTGCCCTCGCAGATGAACGACATCGGGCAGGCCGTCGGCGTCGACCCGCTGCAGTGGGTGCTCAACGGCGGCGAGGACCACGCGATCGTGGCGACCTTCCCGTCCGACGTGAAGCTGCCCGCCCGCTGGAAGGTCATCGGCGAGGTCCTGAACCCCTCCGCGCAGCCGCAGGTCACGGTCGACGGCGCGCCCTGGACCAGCAAGGGCTGGGACCACTTCGGGGAGAACGGCGGCGACTCGTGAGCGCGGCGGGCCTACCGCACACGCCCCGTACGTCCCGTACGGCGCCGCCCCGGGTGCTCACCGTCGCGGGCTCCGACTCCGGGGGCGGGGCCGGGATCCAGGCCGACCTGAAGACGATGCTCGCGCTCGGCACGCACGGTATGAGCGTCGTCACGGCCGTCACGGCGCAGAACTCCCTGGGCGTGCAGGGCGCTTGGGAGCTGCCCGTGGAGGCGGTGCGGGCGCAGTACCGCAGCGTCGTCGACGACATCGGCGTCCAGGCCGTCAAGACGGGGATGCTGGCCTCCGCCGAACTGGTCGAGGCGGTCGCCGAGTTGATCTCCGCCACGGACGCCCCCGCCGTCGTCGACCCGGTCGGCGTCTCCAAGCACGGGGACGCGCTGCTCGCCGCCTCCGCGCTCGACTCCGTCCGCACCAAGCTCCTCCCGGTCGCCGCCGTCGCCACCCCCAACCTCGACGAGGTCGCCCAGCTGACCGGCGTGCGCGTCGGGTCCGAGGACGACATGCGGCGCGCCGCCGCGGCCGTCCTGGCGTACGGCCCCGCGTGGGTCGTCATCAAGGGCGGCCATCTCGCCGGGGACGCCGTCGACCTCCTCACGGACGGCTCCGAGGAGCACTGGCTGCGCTCCCCGCGCCACGACAACCGCCACACGCACGGCACCGGGTGCACCCTCGCCAGTGCGATCGCCTCGGAGCTGGCGAAGGGGCGGAGCGTTCCGGAGGCCGTCACGGCCGCCAAGGAGTACGTCACCGGGGCGATCGCCGCCGGGTTCGCGCTCGGCGGCGGGATCGGACCGGTGGATCACGGCTGGCGGTTCGAGGAGGCGTAGTCCGCGGCGGGCTGCCGGGCGTAGTCCTTGAGCGTGAGGTCGCTCGCGGCCCTCTCGGTGAGCTTCTTGAAGAAGCCCGCCAGGAGGCGGGAGCTGAGGATCCGGTACATCCGGTCGCGGCTGCGGATCTTCTTCTCGGTCGCCGGTGCGAGGAAGGGACCCGCGTTGCCCGAGGTCTTCTGGCAGCCCTTCGCGTAGGCGCGGATCTCCGCCTCGTACGCGGCGAAGCCGACCCGGTGGTCGCCCCGCGCGGCCGCGAGCTCGCCGGCCAGGACGTACGCGGAGACCAGCGCGGTGCCCGTCCCGATGCCGCCCATCGTGGCGCCGTACCCGGCGTCGCCGAGAAGGACCACACGGCCCTGGGAGAGCCGGTCGACGTGGATCTGCGCGATGGCGTCGAAGTACAGGTCCCCGGCGCTCTCCAGGCCGTCCAGGGCCCTGGCCGCGTGCGTCCAGCCCAGGCCCGCGAACCGGTCGGCGAGGATCTTCTGCTGCTGCCCGAGGTCGTGCCGGTCGTAGTCGAGCCGCTCGGACTTGAAGACCAGGCCCACCCCGGCCCGCGCCGGGTCGCCGTCGTAGTTGCTGACCATGAGGCTGCGGCCGGGTTCGCTGTAGATGCGGGCGGTGCGGTTAAGGCCGAGGTGGTTGGGGATGCCGAACCCCGCCACGTAGTAGCCGAGGAAGCGCAGGTACCGGGACTCGTCGCCGAAGACCAGACGGCGGGTGTGGGAGTGCAGCCCGTCGGCGCCGACGACGAGGTCGAAGCGGCGGGGAGCGCCGTGGTCGAAGGTCACGTCGACGCCTTCGGAGTCCTCGGTCAGCGAGGCGACGGAGTCTCCGAAGACGTACTCCACGCGGTCCTTGGTCCGCTCGTAAAGGATCTTGGACAGCTCCCCGCGGAAGATCTCCACGTCGCCGCTCATCAGGAACGCGGGCAGATCCACCCGCTCCTGGTCGTCGGCCTCGACGATGGTCTGCCGGCCCATGTGCGTCTGCCTGCGGTGGACCTCGTCCCAGATGCCCATGCGGCGCAGCACCGTGCGGTGCACCTCGCCCCTGAAGTCGACGGCGAAGCCGCCTTCGCGCAGCGCGGGCGCCTTCTCCAGAACGGTGACGCGGGCTCCGTAGCGGGCGAGCCAGAGGGCGAGCGCGGGGCCCGCGACGCTGGCGCCGGAGATCAGGACGTTCAGGTGGGCGAGGCTGTGGGCGGCGGTCCGCGGGGTGCTCGTCGAGGTCGTCATGGGGGCAGCATCGACGCGGCCGCTGACCGTGCGCCTACCGTTCCCTGACCGCCGCCGACCGCAGGCCGCGGCCCTGCTCGAAGGCCTTCTCGTACGCCTCCGGAGAGAGCCGCGCGCGGGTCGCCGCCTCGACGCGTACGACATCGGGGTCACCGGCGATCAAGGTGCCGCGCAGGCCGTGCGCGGCCCCGAGGAACCGGGCGGCCTCCTCGGGGTCCGTGGCGAGGGCCGCCAGCGCCTCGGCGACCTCGGCCAGTTCCCCGGTGTCCGAGGCCAGGACGCGGGCCTGCTCCACCCAGTCGGCGGCCTCCTCCGGGCGGGACTCGGCGAGCGCGGTACGGCCCAGGCCCACGAGGGTCCGCACGCTCTGCCCGAGGCTGAACCAGTTGGCGGCGTACGTCTCCAGAGCCGCCTCGTAGTGCGCACGCGCGCCTGCCGTGTCTCCGGAGAGGCGGGCCACGTCGCCCAGGCCGCGCCGTGCGGTCGCCACCTTGTCGGGGACACCGGCGGCGCGGGCCAGGTCGGCGGCGCGCGTGTAGTGCGCGGCGGCCTCCTCGAAGTCGCCCCGGTGCAGCAGGACCGTGGCGCGCTGGTGCAGCAGGTCGGCGGTCTCCTCGGGGGCCGCGAGGTCGCGTACGTGCGCCAGGCCCTCGTCGAGCAGGGTGAGCGCCCGGTCCCGCTCGCCCCGCCAGTCGGCGAACATCCCCAGCGGATCGAGGCAGTTGGCCATGCCCCAGCGGTCCCCGGTCCGCCGGAAGCCCGCGAGAGCACGGGCGAACGCCGCCCCGGCCGCGTCGGGGCGGCCCGCGAACTGCTCCTGGAAGCCGAGCCCGAGGTCCAGGAGCGCCACCCCCCAGGGGTGGGCGCCGACCTGGGCGCGGACCCGCTCCGTCATGCTGTGGTCGGGGCCGCCCGCCACCGACCACTGCACGATCAGGTGCGGCAGCCTGAGCGGGCCCTCCAGGGCGGCGACGAGACGGTCGGCGCGGGCGATGCGCTCCGGCTCCGCGGGGTCGTCACCGTCGCCCGCGATCGTGTTGATCACGCACAGGGCGTACTCCTCGAAGAGGCCCGGCGGCGGCTCCGTGCCGACGGCGCCGAGGAGGTCGAGGGCTCGCGCCCTGCGCTCCCCGTACAGCCCTCGCAGCCGCCAGAACCAGGAGAGGGCGGCCAGCAGCCGCAGCCCGCCGTGCGGGTCGGTGCGGGTGAGGTGGCGCAGCGCGTCGTCCAGGTTGCCGCGCTCGGCGGCCAGTTTGGCCAGCCACGGCAGTTGGCCGCCGCCGCGCAGCATCGGCTCGGCGTGCTCGGCCAGGCGCAGGAAGTACGCGGCGTGCGCGTCCCGCAGCCGGTCCTCCTCGCCCGCGGCGGCGAGCTGCCGGGCGCAGAACGCGTGGATGGTCCTGAGCATGCCGTAGCGTCCGTCGGCCACGTCGAGGAACGACTTCTCCACGAGCGAGGCGAGCAGGTCCTCCGGGTACGGGATCCCGCAGACCGCCTCCACCGCGTCGAGCGTCGCCCCCGAGGGGAACACCGTCAGCCGGCGGGCGAGGCCGCGCTCCTCGTCGTCGAGCAGCTCCCAGCTCCACTCGACGACCGCGTGCAGGGTGCGGTGCCGGGGCGCCTTCGTGCGGTCGCCGCGCGAGAGCAGCCGGAAGCGGTCGCCGAGCCGCGCGGCCAGCTCGTCCAGGGTCAGGGTGCGAAGCCGGGCCGCGGCCAGCTCGATGGCGAGCGGAAGCCCGTCGAGGGCCGCGCAGATCTCGTCGGTCAGGCGTCGTGCGTGCTCGGCACGGAGGCTCGCCGCGTCGGGTCGCACGGAGGCCGCCCGGTCGGCGAAGAGCCGGGCCGCGGGCTCGGCGGCCAGCGGCGGAACCGGCCACAGGACCTCGCCGGTGATCCCCAGACCCTCCCGGCTCGTGGCCAGGACCCGCACCCCGGGGCAGTCGCCGAGCAGCAGCCCGGTCACCGCGGCCGCCGCGTCGACGAGGTGCTCGCAGTTGTCCAGGACGAGCAGCAGCTCACGCCCGTGGAGCGCGGACAGCAGCCGCTCGGTGGCGTCACCGCCCGGCGCGTGCAGGCCGTCCCGCACGCCGAGCGCGGTCAGGATCGCGTACGGCACCTGGGACCCGTCGGCGAGCGGCGCGAGCTCCACGAAGCAGACGTCCGGCAGCGCGCGGGCGGCCTCGACGGCGAGCCGCGTCTTGCCCGCGCCGCCGGGCCCGATGAGCGTCACCAGGCGGGCGTCGGCGAGGAGCGCACCGATCCGGGCGAGCTCGTCGGCCCGTCCGATGAACCGCGTCACCTGCGCCGGGACGCCCCGCTGCCTGGCCGGTCCCTGCCCCCGCAGCAGCTCCAGGTGGAGCGCGGACAGCTCGGCCGAGGGGTCGGCGCCCAGCGCGTCGGCCAGGGCCCGCCGCACCTCTTCGTAGACCGCGAGCGCCTCCGCGGGCCGCCCGGCCGCGTGCAGCGCCCGCATCAGCTGCCCGTACAGCCGCTCGCTCAGCGGCTGCCCGGAGATCAGTTCCCGCAGTTCCGGTACGAGGTCGGGGCCGCCGCCGACCGCGAGGTCCGCGTCGACACGGTCCTGGACGGCGGCCAGGCGCAGCTCTTCGAGCCGGGTGACGAGGGGAGCGGCGCCCGGCAGTTCGGCGAGGGCGGGGCCCCGCCACAGGCCGAGCGCCTCCCGCAGGAGCGCGGCGGCCCGGCCGTGATCGCCGGAGCCGAGCAGCCGCCGCCCTTCGCGGGCCAGGCGCTCGAAACGGTGGAGGTCGACGTCCTCGGGGGAGACCGTGAGGCGGTAGCCGGTGGGGGTGGCCTCGATGTCCAGGCCCAGGCGCTTGCGCAGCCGGGAGACCTGGGACTGCAGGGCGTTCGCGGCGCCCGCGGGCGGCTCGTCGCCGTAGAGCCCGTCGGTCAGCCGCGCCAGGGGGACCGTGCGGCCCGCGTCCAGGAGCAGCAGCGTGAGCAGTGCGCGGGGGCGCGGTCCGCCGGGGTCCAGGGGAGTGCCGTCGGGGGTGCGGACGTCGAGCGGGCCGAGGATGCCGAAGCGCATCCGTCAGATTCTGGCAGGCACCCCGCACGGGGGCGGCTCGACGGCGGACCCGAGCAGGGCGGACGCGGCGGCGGACCCGAGCAGGGCAGACGAAAAAGCCGGCCCCCCGAAGGGAACCGGCTGATTCAGCAACCAGCTAGGTGGCCGCGCTGGCGTCAGCGCGAGACCTTGCCGGCCTTGATGCACGAGGTGCAGGCGTTGAGGCGCTTCGGCGTCCCGCCGACCACGGCACGCACACGCTGGATGTTCGGGTTCCAGCGACGGGGCGTACGGCGGTGCGAGTGCGAGATGTTGTTGCCGAAGCCCGGCCCCTTGCCGCAGACGTCGCAGTTGGCAGCCACGGGTCACTCCAAAGACTTCAGATGCACTTACGGTTAAACCCGGCATGCCGGGATCAGTGCAATGATCGGAGTGGCGTTGCCAGGAGGAATGGCCCGATGCGTATCGGGCAACCGGAGCAGCATACAACGACTGCTTCGGTACAACGAAACTACCATGTCTCGCCCCCGGCCCCACCCCCAGGACCTCCTCCGGCCCAGGTCTACGCTGCGTCCCACCATCCCGTGAGGCACGACGGAGGCGTCCCGCGACGCTCCTAGGAGGCGACCGTTGCCGCAGAACCTCGACGCTGTCGCAGTCCGCGCATGGAGCGTGCTCGCTCTGGACGCGCTGGGACAGGCCCGCGAGGAGATCGACGCGATCAACGTCTATCCGGTCGCGGACGCGGACACCGGGACCAACCTCTACTTGACGATGGAGTCGGCCTCCCAGGCGGTCGACGCGGTCTTCACCGGCCTCGAACCGGCCCGCCCCGAGCTCACCGAGGTGGTCCGCGCGCTGGCCCACGGCGCGCTGATCGGCGCCCGGGGCAACTCCGGGACGATCCTGGCCCAACTGCTGCGGGGGATGGCCCAGGTTCTTTCGGAGGAGGCGGGCGGGGGCTCGGAGGGGGCGCGTGGGGGTGAGGGGGACGGCGGCGGTGCCTATGAGCCCCATGGGCCCCATGAGTCCCGCGACGAGGACAGGCGAGGCGGCCATGAGCGGCGCCGTGACGCTCATCACGCCGACGCGGCGCGCCTCGCCCTGGCGCTGGAGCGGGCGGCCCAGTCCGCGTACCAGGCGGTGGCCCATCCCGTGGAGGGCACGGTCCTGACGGTCGCGGGGGCGGCGGCGGAGGCCGCCGCCGGGGCCGCGCGGTCGGCGGGCGACTGCGCGGTGGTGGCCCGCGCGGCGTACGACGGCGCCTGCGCGGCGCTGGACGCGACGCCGGGGCAGCTCGCGGTACTCGGTCGTGCGGGGGTCGTGGACGCCGGTGGGCGGGGGCTGGTGGCGGTCCTGGGTGCGTTGGTGGGGGCGCTGTCGGGGGAGACGGTGCGGCCCTGGGTGGTGGGGGGCGGGCTTGCCGCCGGGGTCGGGGCGGAGGCCGGTGGGGCTGTTGCGGGCGGCGGTGCGGAGGCATCCCGGGGGGCTGTCGAGGCGGCCGGAGGGCTCGCCGGTGTCTCCGGGGACACCGCCGATGCGTACGAAGGACCACCCACCGCCCTGCCCGAAGGCCCTGTGGGCGCCGCCGGACGGACCGTCCCCGCACTCACCGAATGCGCCGACCCGGCCCCCGACGGCCCCGGCCCCGCCTTCGAAGTGATCTATCTCCTGGAGGCCGAGGACGCCGCCGTGGCCCGGCTGCGGACCCGGCTCGACGTCCTCGGGGACTCCCTCGTGGTCGTCGGCGGCGACGGTTTGTGGAACGTGCACGTCCACGTGGACGACGCGGGTGCGGCCGTCGAGGCGGGGGTCGAGGCGGGTCGCCCGTACCGCATCCGGATCACGCACTTCGGAGTCGGCGACGCCCACACCGTACGGACGAAACAGCCGCCCAGGGAGCGCGTGCAGCGCGGCATCGTCGCCGTCGTACCGGGGGACGGCCTGGCCGCCCTGTACGCGGAGGCCGGGGCGACCACGGTGCCCGCGCGCGCGGGGGAGCCGCCCGCCAGTGGGGAACTCGTGGAGGCGATCCGGCGCGCCCACGCGCGCGAGGTGGTCCTGCTGCCCAACGACGCCGGGCTGCGCCACACCGCGGCGGCGGCCGCCGAACAGGCCCGCTCCGAAGGCGTACGCGTCGCCCTCATCCCGACCCGCTCCGCCGTCCAGGGCATCGCGGCGCTCGCCGTGCACGAGCCGGACCGCCGGTTCGACGAGGACGTCGTCGCGATGACCTCGGCAGCCGGGGCGACCCGGTACGCCGAACTGGCCGTCGCCGAGCGGCAGTCCTGGACGACGGCGGGCATCTGCCAGGCCGGGGACGTGCTCGGCCTCATCGACGGCGACGTGGCGGTGATCGGCCCGGAGGTCGCGCGCACCGCGGCGGCCGTGCTCGACCGGATGCTGGCGGCGGGCGGCGAGATGGTGACGCTCATCCTCGGGGACGCGGTGTCCGACGAGGTCGCCGCATACCTGGAGAAGCACGTACGCGACGGCCACCTGGCCGTGGACACGGTGCTGTACCGGGGCGGGCCCCAGGCGCCCCTGCTCCTCATCGGCGTGGAGTGACCCCTCGGCCGGTGGCGCCCCCGATCGCGCTGCGCGCGCCCCGGCAGGTACTCAGCCCGTCCGGCGTTTGAGGACGAGGCGCGGAGCGCCGATCAGCGGGGCCCGGGGGCGCAGCCCCCGGTTTCGGGAAGGGGCGGGGTCGGGGAGAGCCCCGCAGGGCCCCGGCCCCCTTCACCCGCCCCCTGCCCCCGATTGTCAGTCCCGTGGTGTGCAATGGATCTCGTGCACGCGCTCCAGGAACCATTGAAGAACGCGCTCGGCCAGGCCACCGCGAAGGTGATGGCCGAGCACCTCGGCCTGCACACGGTCGGCGACCTCCTGCACCACTACCCACGGAGGTACGCGGAGCGGGGCGAGCTGACCCGCCTCTCCGACCTCCCGCTGGACGAGCACGTCACGGTCGTCGCCCAGGTGGCGACCGCCCGCGTGCTGCGGTTCAACGGCGGCAGCGGCCAGCGCCTGGAGGTGACCATCACGGACGGCAGCGGCCAGCTCCAGCTGGTCTTCTTCGGCCGGGGCATCCACAAGCCGCACAAGGACCTGCTGCCGGGCACGCGGGCGATGTTCGCGGGCAAGGTGTCCGTGTTCAACCGCAAGATGCAGCTGGCCCACCCGGCGTACGAACTGCTGCGGGGCGACGGCGACTCGGCCGCGGACGCGGTGGACTCCTGGGCCGGGGCGCTCATCCCGATCTACCCGGCCACCGCCAAGCTGGAGTCCTGGAAGATCGCCAAGTCCGTCGACGCGGTGCTGCCCAGCGCCCAGGAGGCCCTGGACCCGCTGCCGCCCGCCCTGCGCGAGGGCCGGGGCCTGATCCCGCTCCCCGAAGCCCTCCTGAAGATCCACCGACCGCACGCGAAGGCGGACATCGCCACCGCCAGGGACCGGCTGAAGTGGGACGAGGCGTTCGTGCTCCAGGTCGCCCTGGCCCGGCGCCGGTTCGCGGACGCGCAGCTCCCGGCGGTGGCCCGCAGACCGCGCCCGGACGGCCTCCTCGACGCCTTCGACGCGAAGCTGCCCTTCACCCTCACCGACGGCCAGCGCACGGTCTCCAAGGAGATCTTCGACGACCTGGCCACCGAACACCCGATGCACCGCCTCCTGCAGGGGGAGGTCGGCTCCGGGAAGACGATGGTGGCCCTGCGCGCCATGCTCGCCGTCGTCGACGCGGGCGGCCAGGCCGCGATGCTCGCGCCCACCGAGGTCCTGGCCCAGCAGCACCACCGCTCGATCACCGAGATGATGGGCGAGCTGGCGGAAGGCGGCATGCTCGGGGGAGCGGAGCACGCCACGAAGGTCACGCTGCTCACCGGCTCCATGGGCACGGCCGCCCGCCGTCAGGCCCTGCTCGACCTGGTCACGGGCGAGGCGGGCATCGTCATCGGGACGCACGCCCTGATCGAGGACAAGGTGCAGTTCCACGACCTCGGCCTGGTCGTGGTCGACGAGCAGCACCGCTTCGGCGTCGAGCAGCGCGACGCCCTGCGCGGCAAGGGCAAGCAGCCGCCCCACCTCCTCGTCATGACGGCGACCCCCATTCCGCGCACGGTCGCGATGACGGTCTTCGGCGACCTGGAGACCTCCGTCCTGGACCAGCTTCCCGCGGGCCGCTCGCCGATCTCCACCCACGTCGTCCCGTCCCAGGACAAGCCGCACTTCCTCGCCCGCGCGTGGGAGCGCGTGCGCGAGGAGGTGGAGAACGGCCACCAGGCGTACGTGGTCTGCCCCCGCATCGGCGACCTGGACGACGAGGGCCCGGACGAGCCCAAGAAGGGCAAGCAGGGCAGCAAGCAGGGCAAGACGGCCAAGAAGGAGTCCAAGGAGTCCCCGGCGGACGACGCCGAGAAGCGTCCCCCGCTGGCCGTCCTGGACGTGGCCGAGGAACTGGCCCACGGCCCCCTGCGCGGCCTCGGCGTCGAGGTCCTGCACGGCCGCATGCAGCCCGACGACAAGGACGCCGTGATGCGCCGCTTCACCGCGGGCGAGACCCACGTCCTGGTCGCCACGACGGTGATCGAGGTCGGGGTGAACGTCCCGAACGCCACGGCCATGGTGATCATGGACGCCGACCGCTTCGGCGTCTCGCAGCTGCACCAGCTCCGCGGCCGCGTCGGCCGTGGCTCCGCGCCCGGCCTGTGTCTCCTGGTCACCGACATGCCGGAGGCGAGCCCCGCCCGCGCCCGGCTCAACGCGGTGGCGGCCACCCTCGACGGCTTCGAGCTCTCCCGCGTCGACCTGGAGCAGCGCCGCGAGGGCGATGTGCTCGGCCAGGCCCAGTCCGGCGTCCGCTCCTCGCTGCGCATGCTCGCCGTCATCGACGACGAGGAGATCATCGCCGCGGCCCGCGAGGAGGCGACCGCCGTGGTCTCCCGCGACCCCGACCTGGAGCACCTGCCCGAGCTGCGCACGGCCCTGGACGCACTCCTGGACGCGGAACGCGAGCAGTACTTGGAAAAGGGCTGACAAGGGCTGACAAGGCCTGACAGGGGCTGACGCGCCCGCACGGCATATCGTGAAGGCAGGCCCCACCCCCAAGGGCAGGCCCCACCCCCAGCCGAAGGACGCAGAGACCCAATGACCCGCGTGATCGCCGGCGTGGCCGGCGGACGCCGCCTCGCCGTCCCGCCGGGGAACGGCACCCGGCCCACATCGGACCGCGCCCGCGAGGGCCTGTTCTCGACCTGGCAGGCCTTCCAGGGCACCCTCGACGGCGCCCGTGTCCTCGACCTGTACGCGGGCTCCGGCGCCGTCGGCCTGGAGGCCCTGTCCCGTGGCGCCGCGCACGCCCTGCTCGTCGAGGCCGACGCCCGCGCCGCGCGCACCATCCGCGAGAACATCAAGGCCCTGGGCCTGCCGGGAGCCGAGGCCAGGGCGGGCAAGGCCGCCCAGGTCATCCGGGAGTCAACCCCTGCCACCCCCTATGACCTGGTGTTTCTCGACCCCCCCTACGCCGTCGGAGACAACGATCTTCGGGAGATCCTGCTCACACTCCGCTCGGGAGGCTGGCTCACGGACGACGCGCTCGTCACCGTTGAACGCAGTACGAGGGGCGGAGAATTCGGCTGGCCGGACGGCTTCGAGGCACTGAGGTCCCGTCGCTACGGCGAGGGAACGTTTTGGTACGGTCGCGCCGCCTCTTCGTACCAAGAGCCAGAGATCGCGCCATGACCCGACCGGAGAGCGAGGGACTTCCGTTGCGCCGCGCCGTCTGTCCGGGGTCGTTCGACCCCATCACCAATGGACACCTCGACATCATCGCCCGCGCCTCCAAGCTGTACGACGTCGTGCACGTCGCGGTGATGATCAACAAGTCCAAGAAGGGCCTGTTCGAGATCGACGAGCGGATCGAGCTGATCCGCCAGGTCACCGCCGAGTTCGGCAACGTGGAAGTCGAGTCGTTCCAGGGCCTGTTGGTCGACTTCTGCAAGGAACGCGACATTCCGGCCATCGTCAAGGGCCTGCGCGCGGTCAGCGACTTCGACTACGAACTCCAGATGGCCCAGATGAACAACGGCCTCACCGGCGTCGAGACGCTGTTCGTGCCCACCAACCCCGCCTACAGCTTCCTGTCCTCCTCGCTGGTCAAGGAGGTCGCGTCCTGGGGTGGCGACATCGCGCACCTGGTTCCCCCGGTCGTGCTCGAAGGCCTCAACAAGCGCCTCGCCAAGGGCTGATCAGGGGCTACAGTCGTCCCGTCCGTCTCCCAACCAGCTGTAGAGAGTGGCGAGCCCGCG
Source organism: Streptomyces sp. NPDC040610 (assembly GCF_055594065.1). Lineage (NCBI taxonomy): Bacteria > Bacillati > Actinomycetota > Actinomycetes > Kitasatosporales > Streptomycetaceae > Streptomyces > Streptomyces sp. NPDC040610. The sequence goes on from NZ_JBVIXA010000001.1 coordinate 1,408,691, forward strand.
GTGGACGTGCAGAAGAAGATCGACCAGATCGTCGAGACGGTCGGCAGCGCCAAGTCCATGCCGATGTCCGCCTCGTGCGTGGTCAACCGCGCCGAGCTCCTGGCGCTGCTCGAAGAGGTGCGCCAGGCCCTGCCCGGCTCCCTCGCCCAGGCCCAGGAGCTGATCGGCGGCCGGGAGCAGTTGGTCGAGCAGGCGCGCCAGGAGGCCGAGCGGATCATCGAGGGCGCGCACGCCGAGCGGGGTTCGCTGATCTCCGACACGGAGGTCGCGCGCCGCTCCCGGGCGGAGGCCGACCGCATCCTCGACGAGGCCCGGCAGGAGGCCACCGAGGTCCGCCAGGAGGCGGACGACTACGTGGACAGCAAGCTCGCCAACTTCGAGGTCGTCCTCACCAAGACCCTCGGCTCCGTCGGCCGCGGCCGCGAGAAGCTCCTCGGCACCGGACCCGGCGTCGACGAGCAGGGCTACGAGGACGAGGACGCCCCCGAGCGCAGCCACGACCCGGAGACCCTGCGCCGCAACGCCGACGTGTACGTGGACGTGAAGCTCGGCGCCTTCGAGGCGGTCCTCGCCAAGACCCTGGAGGCCGTCGGCCGCGGCCGCCAGACCCTGCACGGCCGCGCCCCCGCCGACGAGCTGAGCGAGCTGGGCGAGGCCACGGCCAAGAAGCACAGCTCCGACGCGGACTACCTGGCGGACCTGGCCGAGACCCCCGACCGCCCCGCGCGCCAGTCAGCCCCGCAGCCCCCGCCCGCCACCCCGCCGATCCCGGCGCAGCAGCCGTACGCCCCCGCACCGCCCCAGCACGAGCCGGACCCGTACGCGTACCAGCAGGACCAGTACGGACAGCCCGCCCAGGACCAGTACGCGCAGGCCGCCTACGCCCAGGGCGGGGACCAGTACGGCGGCCAGGATCCGTACGCGGGCCAGGATCCGTACGCGTACCAGCAGGGGTACGGCCAGCAGGATCCGTACGCGTACCAGCAGGACCCCTACGCGTACCAGCAGCAGGGCTACGACCCGAACCAGCAGCAGGCCCCGCAGCCGCCGCAGCCGCAGGGCTACGGCCAGCAGAGCCCCGCGCCCGCCGTGCTCGACGAGACCAGCCTCTTCGACACCACCATGATCAGCGCGGAGCAGCTGCGCCAGTACGAGCAGGGGCGCTAGGCGGGACCGGGCGCGGGCACCGTGGCCGGGCGCAGGCCGATTGGGCCGAGAGCGAAAGGTCCAGTATCCTGGCTCTTCGGTCGCGCGTATGTCCGCGGTCCGAGCTGCCCGCTCACACCGCGTTCTCGCGGCCTCGGCGCGGTGGCCTCCTTGCCACACTCCCAGGATTCGAAAGCAGGAAAAGCCCTGAGCACGCGCCTCGACCACCGAAACCCGCTTGTGTTCGACACACACGAGCTGGGTCGGCGTCCGGGTGCCATGCAGAGGGTGACCCGCACCATCGACGCCCCCGGTTCGCCGGCTCCGTTCGGCGTCGAAGGGGTCATCGGGGTGCCGGACGGCGCCCCGGTCGAGCTGGACATCCGCCTGGAGTCGGTCATGGAAGGGGTGCTTGTCACAGGCACCGCCCGTGCATCGGCCAAGGGGGAGTGCGTAAGGTGTCTGGAGCCGGTCGAGCTCGCGCTCGAAGCGGACTTCCAGGAGATGTTCTCGTACCCTGACGCCGACGACCGGGGCCGCACCGCGGAACCGGCCGACGACGCCGAGGACGACGAGGACAGGCTTCTTCTCGAGGACGGCATGTTCGACCTCGAGCCCGTGCTGCGGGACGCGGTGGTGCTCGCACTGCCGATGCAGCCGGTGTGCCAGGACGACTGCGAGGGACTGTGCTCCGAATGCGGAGTGCGGCTCGCGGACGACCCGGACCACCACCATGACGCCGTCGACATCCGTTGGGCGGCTTTGCAAGGACTCGCTGGCACCATCCAGGACGGCGAGAAGGACGAGATGAGCGGCGACGCGCCTCGAACGGCGCACGTCGACGAGAAGCAGGAGAAGTAGCCGTGGCTGTTCCGAAGCGGAAGATGTCGCGCAGCAACACGCGCCACCGCCGGTCGCAGTGGAAGGCTGCGGTCCCCACCCTGGTTTCGTGTGAGCGTTGCCAGGAGCCCAAGCTGCAGCACATCGCGTGCCCCGCTTGTGGCACCTACAACAAGCGCCAGGTCCTCGAGGTCTGAGCGGCTGGTGAGAGGCGCTGTGTCTAGCCCAAAGAAGGCGGATGACGCCAAGATGCAGGCAGACAGCAACAACGCAGCCTCGTCCCACACGCTTCTGGAAGGGCGGCTCGGGTATCAGCTCGAGTCCGCCCTTCTGGTGCGTGCGCTCACCCACCGTTCGTACGCGTACGAGAACGGCGGTCTGCCCACCAACGAGCGCCTGGAGTTCCTCGGGGACTCCGTGCTCGGCCTCGTGGTCACGGACACGCTGTATCGCACCCACCCCGACCTGCCCGAAGGCCAGTTGGCCAAACTGCGGGCCGCGGTGGTCAACTCGCGTGCGCTGGCGGAGGTGGGCCGCGGGCTCGAACTCGGCTCCTTCATCCGGCTCGGCCGGGGCGAAGAGGGCACGGGGGGCCGGGACAAGGCGTCCATCCTCGCCGACACCCTGGAAGCGGTGATCGGCGCGGTCTATCTGGACCGGGGTCTGGAAGCGGCGAGCGAGCTGGTGCACCGGCTCTTCGACCCGCTGATCGAGAAGTCCTCGAACCTCGGCGCGGGCCTGGACTGGAAGACCAGCCTCCAGGAGCTCACCGCGACGGAGAACCTCGGCGTGCCCGAGTACCTCGTCTCGGAGAGCGGCCCGGACCACGAGAAGACCTTTACTGCTGCCGCCCGCGTCGGAGGCGTCTCGTACGGCACCGGCACCGGCCGCAGCAAGAAGGAAGCGGAGCAGCAGGCCGCGGAGTCCGCCTGGCGCGCCATTCGCGCGGCGGCGGACGAGCGGGCCAAGGCGGCGGAAGCCGACGCCACGCCGCCGGATTCGCCGTTCGGCGAAGCCGAATCCGCTTGAGCCGTACGGCAACTGTCCTCAAGGGCCGGACGGGCTGAACCCAGCCCGTCCGGCCCTTGAGGTGCCCCAGCCCGCACCCGTCCGGAGGACCCCCGTGCCCGAACTGCCCGAGGTCGAGGTCGTACGGCGCGGTCTTGAGCGCTGGGTCGGCGGGCGGACCGTCGCCGACGTGGAGGTCCTGCACCCGCGCGCCGTCCGGCGGCACATCGCGGGCGCCGAGGACTTCGCGCTCGGCCTCAAGGGCCACCGCTTCGGCGCCCCCATGCGGCGCGGCAAGTACCTGTGGCTGCCCCTCGCGGACAGCGGCACCTCCGTCCTCGCGCACCTCGGCATGAGCGGCCAGCTCCTGGTCAAGACCGAACAGACCCCGGACGAGAAGCACTTGCGGATCCGGGTGCGCTTCACGGACGAGATCGGCGGCGCCGCCCCGGAGGCGGCCGGCACCGAGCTGCGCTTCGTCGACCAGCGGACCTTCGGCGGGCTCTCCCTGCACGAGAACACCCCGGACGGCCTGCCCGACGTCATCGCGCACATCGCCCGCGACCCGCTCGACCCGCTCTTCGACGACGAGGCCTTCCACCAGGGCCTGCGCCGCAGCCGCAGCACCATCAAGCGCGCGCTGCTCAACCAGTCCCTGATCAGCGGCGTCGGCAACATCTACGCCGACGAGGCCCTCTGGCGCACCCGGCTGCACTACGAACGCCCGACGGCCACCTTCACCCGGCCCCGCACCGCCGAACTCCTCGGCCACGTACGGGACGTGATGAACGAGGCCCTCGCCGTCGGCGGCACCAGCTTCGACAGCCTCTACGTCAACGTGAACGGCGAGTCGGGCTACTTCGACCGCTCCCTGGACGCGTACGGCCGCGAGGACGAGCCCTGCCGGCGCTGCGGGACGCCGATGCGGCGGCGGCCCTGGATGAACAGGTCCAGCTACTTCTGCCCGCGCTGCCAGCGCCCGCCGAGGCTGTCGTAACGGCTCAGCTCCCGGCCTGGCTGTCGTAGCGCCGCTGGGCCGCCAGCACGTCGTCCTGGTTGCCCTCCACGAAGCGGATCAGGGTCAGCAGGCGCTCGGCGATCTGCTCGCCCAGCGGGGTGAGGCGGTAGTCCACGCGCGGCGGGTTCGTCGGCTGCGCGTCGCGGTGCACCAGGCCGTCGCGCTCCAGCGCGTGCAGCGTCTGCGACAGCATCTTCTCGCTCACGCCGTCGACCCGGCGGCGCAGCTCGTTGAACCGGAACGTCCCGTCGTGCAGCGCGCCCAGCGTGAGCGCGCCCCAGCGACCCGTGACGTGCTCCAGCGTGGTCCGCGACGGGCAGGCGCGGGCGAACACGTTGTAGGCGAGGTCCGCGTCCGCGTCGGCGGCGCTCTCGGGGCGTGCGAGGGAGTCCATACCCCTAGCGTACTCTCCCGCAGCGCTCACTGATGGGTTGCGCTAACTAGAAGTTAGTGCTTTCCTTTCGTTTGTCGGCCGGTCGGCCGGTCGGTCTTGTGTCCGGTCGGTCTTGTGTCCGATGCCGCCGTCTCCCCACCCCCGTCCCCATCGAGGAGTACTCCGCCATGTCCAGCCCCGTTGTCGCCATCGCCTACCACTCCGGATTCGGCCACACCGCCGTCGTCGCGGAAGCCGTCCGCGCCGGCGCCGAGGACGCCGGTGCCACCACGCACCTGATCAAGGTCGACGAGATCACCGAGGCCCAGTGGGAGCTCCTGGACGCGGCGGACGCGATCGTCTTCGGCTCGCCCACCTACATGGGCACCGCGTCGGGCGCCTTCCACGTCTTCGCGGAGGCCTCGTCGAAGCGCTGGTTCACCCGCGCCTGGCAGGACAAGCTCGCCGCGGGCTTCACCAACTCCGCGTCCAAGAGCGGCGACAAGCTGCACACCCTGCAGTACTTCCAGACCCTCGCCGCCCAGCAGGGCATGCACTGGGTGAACCTCGGCCTGCTCCCCGGCTGGAACTCCTCCGAGGGCTCCGAGAACGACCTCAACCGCCTCGGCTTCTTCTCCGGCGCCGCCGCCCAGAGCAACTCCGACGAGGGCGCGGAGGCCGTGCACAAGGCGGACATCGCGACGGCGGAGCACCTCGGCCGCCGGGTCACCGAGACGGCGCGCGTCGTCGCCGCGGGCCGCGCGGCTGTGGCGGCCTGACGCCGGGGGTGCGGAGGTCGTCGGGGCGCGGAGGGGGGCAGGGCCCGGCGGAGCTGCGGCCCGGGAGCAGAGCCGCGGGCTCAGAGGCCGAGCTGTCCGCTCAGAAGCCGAAGTCCTGCGTCCACCACGGCCCGCCCGGGCCGAAGTGCGCGCCGACGCCCAGGGTCTTGTAGCCGCAGTTGAGGATGTTGGCCCGGTGGCCGGGGCTGTTCATCCAGGCGTCCATGACGGACTGGGCGTTGGCCTGGCCGCGGGCGATGTTCTCGCCGCCCAAGTCCTGGATGCCGGCCTTCTCGGCGCGGTCCCACGGGGTCGCGCCGTCCGGGTCGGTGTGCGCGAAGAAGTCCCGCTCGGCCATGTCGGCGCTGAAGTTCCCGGCCAGCGTGGCGAGGCCGGGGTCGGCGGTCACCGGGCGGCAGCCCACGTTGGCCCGCTCCTGGTTGACCAGGGCGAGCACCTCGGCCTCGGCCGCGGTCTCGTCGGCCGACGGCTGCGCGGGCGCGGGCGGGGCCTTCGGCTTCTCCGGCGTCGTACGGCTCGGGGACGGGGTCGGGTCCTGGGCGCCCGCGCCGGAACCCCTGCCGGGGTCCTTGCGGTCCTTGTCGGTCCCCTTGCCCTCCTCGGCCTTGTCCTTCTCGTCGCCCTCGTCGCCCTTGCCGCCGCGGTCGTCCTGCGGCTTGGACGGGCTGGTCGAAGGCTTCCCCGACGGCTTCTTCGACGGCTCGGCGCTGGACCCCGACGGGGCCGGGGCCGAGGTGTCGGAGCCGGGGCCCGGGGTGGCCCGGCTGCCCTCGGCGGCGCCGTCGGCGCCGCCCTGGGGGTCGAGTCCGGAGGGGGAACCGGTGGTCCGGACCGCGCCGGGGGTGCCGCCACCGCCCAGCGAGTAGGTGTCGCCGCCGGGCACCAGGCCGGACGCCACCGCGACGGCACCCATCGCGACGGCGGCGGAGACACCGAGCAGTCCGGTGCGCACGGGCGTGGAGGCGCGACGCCTGCGCCGGTGCGACGTCCCGCGTCCGCGGCCCGCCCCGCCGGGCAGGGCGCTCGCGGCCGTCTCGGCGGTGGTCGAGGTCCCGAAGAGATAGGCGTCGGAGGAGGACGCGTCGAATCCCTCGGAACCCGCGTACGCCCCGTATTCCGCGCGCCCGGGGTAAAAGCCGTACGCGCCGGAAGCGTTCTCATAAGAGCTGGAACCGGCGGCGCCCGAAGCGTCCGCGGAACCTGTGAGGTCGGCGGATCGATCGGAATGATCGGGAAGTTCGGGGTGATCGGAATAGGGGGAATGATCGGCGCGGCCGGTGGCGGCGCGGCCGGCGGCGGAGCGTCGGTGGCGTCCCATCTCCTGGCCTTTCGTCCTGACTCCCGGCGCTTGCCCGGGCCGTCGTTCTGACCGTCGACGTGACTCACCCATACGGGTGAGGCTCGTCGAGTCGCGACTGTACGCGATGGCGCAAGGGGGCGAAGTGCTCACTGAGCAATTGGCCGGTTAGCGTGCACCTTATGAACGAAGAAGTCCGGCTCACCGCCTGGGTGCGCGGCCGTGTACAGGGAGTGGGTTTCCGCTGGTTCACGCGGGCCAAGGCGCTGGAGATCGGAGCCGTGAGTGGCTTTGCTCTCAATCTCGACGACGGCCGTGTGCAGGTGGTCGCCGAGGGTTCGCGCGAGCGTTGCCAGCGGCTCCTCGACTGGCTGCGTACGGGCGACACTCCCGGCCGCGTCGACGGTGTGACTGAGATCTGGGACACGCCCCGGGGCGGCTACGAGTCGTTCGCCATTCGCTGACGCGGGTCCGGACGGCGGGGCTCCGGCGGGTGTGGCCGTGGCACCTGCCTGAGGCAGGAAAGACCTGGTGATTGCCAAGAAGGGCTTGCCGTGGCAGGCTCCGCGGGTAAGGATGATCTCGACGCCCCCAGGGCCCCGCCGCAGAGGCAGCGCCGTAGTTCCACGGCCGCGCGCCCCCGGGTTGCCCGTCAATACGGGGCGTGATCGTGTTGACCGTCAAACTTTTTGGTGAGACTCTGGAAGCCCCGCGCACCTTAGCTGTTTGGCATGTGAGAACGGCAGCAAGAACAGAAGAGTGCCAGGCACCGCGGGTGCGATTCCCTCACGACCCACACCGATTCGGTCGGTCACTCAGTGTGGAGGACCACTCATCATGGCAAAGGCGCTTCTCGGTTACGTCGGCGGCAGCGACCCGCGACTCCTCGCCGAGATGCGACGGCTCCAGCAGCGCGTCCAGGACCTGGAATCCGAGCTCGTCAGGATCCAGGCGGAGAACGACACGCTGGCGGCTGCCGCTTCTCACGACGCGCTCCTCGAGAGTCTCGACGTACCCCAGGCGGAGCCTGCGCTCACCTGACCCACGCCACCTCGAGCCCACGGCAACGGACTTTCCTGCCACGCGTGGTCGGGCCGCCCGTCATAAGCCGCTGAACAAGAGAGATCTTCTTGATCGAATAGATCCAGGAGATCCGCGATAGATCCGAGAGATCTGCAAGGGACGCTTCGGCGTCCCTTCTTTCTTTGTCGCTCCCGCCCCCGGGCTCTTTGCCCGCTCCGGCTCTTTGTCCGCTCCCGCTGACCGGGCCCTGCCCGTCGCCCTGCCCCCGTGGGGCCTTACACCTGATGTGCCCTGCACCTTCCGCCGTGAAACTGCTCGCACGTTCCTCGGTGAACTCATCGAGAAAGGTAGAGTCACGCGGCGTGCACCTCAAGGCCATGACACTGCGCGGATTCAAGTCCTTCGCGTCGGCGACGACGCTGAAATTCGAACCGGGCATCACCTGCGTCGTCGGACCGAACGGATCCGGCAAGTCCAACGTCGTGGACGCGCTGAGCTGGGTCATGGGCGAACAGGGCGCCAAATCGCTGCGCGGCGGCAAGATGGAGGACGTCATCTTCGCCGGTACCACCGGCAGGCCGCCGCTCGGCCGCGCCGAGGTGTCCCTCACCATCGACAACTCCGACGGCGCCCTGCCGATCGAGTACGCCGAGGTCACCATCACGCGGATCATGTTCCGCAACGGCGGCAGCGAGTACCAGATCAACGGCGAAACCTGCCGCCTGCTCGACATCCAGGAACTGCTCTCCGACTCCGGCATCGGCCGCGAGATGCACGTCATCGTCGGCCAGGGCCAGCTCGACTCCGTCCTGCACGCCGACCCCATGGGCCGCCGCGCCTTCATCGAGGAGGCCGCCGGCGTCCTCAAGCACCGCAAGCGCAAGGAGAAGGCGCTGCGGAAGCTGGACGCGATGCAGGCCAACCTCGCGCGCGTGCAGGACCTCACCGACGAGCTGCGCCGCCAGCTCAAGCCCCTGGGACGCCAGGCCGCCGTCGCCCGGCGTGCCGCCGTCATCCAGGCCGACCTGCGCGACGCCCGGCTGCGGCTGCTCGCCGACGACCTCGTGGGCATGCGGCAGGCCCTGAACGCGGAGGTCGCCGACGAGGCCGCGCTGAAGGCCCGCAAGGACGCCGCCGAGGCCGAGCTGAAGACCGCGCTCCAGCGCGAGGCGGTCCTGGAGGACGAGGTGCGGCGGCTCAGCCCGCGGCTGCAGCGGGCCCAGCAGACCTGGTACGAGCTGTCGCAGCTCGCCGAGCGGGTGCGCGGGACGATCTCGCTCGCCGACGCCCGGATCAAGAGCGCCCGCTCGGCACCCGCCGAGGAGCGGCGCGGCCGCGAGCCCGAGGACATGGAGCGCGAGGCCGCCCGCATCCGCGAACAGGAGGCGGAGCTCGAAGCCGCCCTTGAGGCCGCGCAGTACGCCCTCGACGACACCGTCACGCACCGCGCCGACCTGGAACGCGAACTGGCCGCCGAGGAACGGCGCCTGAAGGACGTGGCGCGGGCCATCGCCGACCGGCGCGAAGGCCTCGCGCGGCTCGGCGGGCAGGTCAACGCGGCCCGGTCGCGGGCGGCGTCCGCGCAGGCCGAGATCGACCGGCTCGCGCTCGCCCGCGACGAGGCACGCGAGCGCGCGGTCACCGCGCAGGAGGAGTACGAACAGCTCAAGGCGGAGGTCGACGGCCTCGACGCGGGCGACGTCGAGCTGGGGGAGCGGCACGAGGAGGCCCGCCGCGCCCTCGCCGACGCCGAGGCCGAGGCGACCGCGGCCCGCGAGGCGGTCACCGCGGCCGAGCGGAAGCGGGCCGCTGTCGCCGCCCGGCACGACGCCCTCGCCCTCGGTCTGCGCCGCAAGGACGGCTCCGGCGCGCTGCTCGCCGCCCAGGACCGCCTCACCGGGCTGCTCGGCCCCGCCGCCGAACTCCTCAGCGTGGCACCGGGCTTCGAGGTGCCGGTGGCGGCGGCGTTCGGCGCCGCGGCGGACGCCATCGCCGTGTCGACGCCCGCATCGGCTGCAGAAGCGATCCGCCTGCTGCGCAAGCAGGACGGGGGGCGGGCGGCGCTGTTGCTGGCGGGGGCGCCTGACGGGGACGGTGCCGGGGCGGCAGGGGGCGCGGCCGCGCGTGCGGGAGGCCAGGGGCCTGGTGACGGGGCGGCGGGCTCCGCCTCCTCCGGTTCGGCTGTCGGCGCCTCGCCGGAGGCCGCGGACGGCACCCCCGGTGCACGCGCCGCGCGCGGGACCTCCGGTGCCGGTCGGCCGGACGGCACCCCCGGCGACGTACCGCCGCAGTCGTCCCCGGGCGGACCCCCGCGTGCCGCCGAACTCGTGCGCGGGCCCGCCGAGTTGATGCCTGCCGTGCGGCGGCTGCTGCGGGATGTCGTCGTGGTCGGGACGCTGGAGGACGCCGAGGATCTGGTGTACGCGCAGCCGGAGTTGACGGCGGTCACCGCTGAGGGGGACGTGCTCGGGGCGCACTTCGCGCAGGGCGGGTCGGCGGGGGCGCCGAGTCTCCTCGAGGTGCAGGCGTCCGTCGACGAGGCGGCGGCCGAGCTCGCCGAACTGGACGTGCGGTGCGAGGAGTTGGCCGGGGCGCAGCAGGGGGCCGGGGAGCTGCGCGCGGAGTGCGCCGCGCTCGTGGAGGAGCTGGGGGAGCGGCGGCGCGCCGCCGACCGGGAGAAGTCGGCCGTCGCGCAGCGCCTCGGGTCCCTCGCCGGACAGGCGCGCGGCGCCGCCGGTGAGGCGGAGCGGTCGGCCGCCGCGGCCGCCAAGGCCCAGGAGGCCCTGGAGCGGGCCACGGCGGAGGTCGAGGAGCTGGCCGAGCGGCTCGCCGTCGCCGAGGAGGCACCGGCCGACGAGGAGCCCGACACCTCCGTGCGCGACCGGCTCGCCGCCGACGGCGCCAACGCCCGCCAGACGGAGATGGAGGCCCGGCTCCAGGTGCGCACGCACGAGGAGCGGGTCAAGGGCCTCGCAGGCCGCGCCGACGGCCTCGACCGCGCAGCCCGCGCCGAACGCGAGGCACGCGCGCGTGCCGAGCAGCGCAGGGCGCGGCTGCGCCACGAGGCCGCCGTCGCCGAGGCCGTCGCCTCCGGCGCCCGCCAGCTGCTCGCCCACGTCGAGGTCTCCCTGGTCCGCGCGGAGCAGGAGCGGGCCGCCGCCGAGCGAGCCAAGGAGGTGCGGGAGAGGGACCTCGTCGCCGAGCGGAACCAGGGGCGCGAGCTGAAGGACGAGCTGGACAAGCTGACGGACTCGGTGCACCGGGGCGAGGTGCTCGGCGCGGAGAAGCGGCTGCGGATCGAGCAGCTGGAGACCAAGGCCCTGGAGGAGCTGGGCGTGGAACCCGCGGGGCTCGTCTCCGAGTACGGGCCCGACCAGCTCGTGCCGCCCTCGCCCGCCGCCGAGGGCGAGGAGCTGCCCGAGGACCCGGAGCACCCGCGCAACAAGCCGGTGCGCTACGTCCGCGCGGAGCAGGAGAAGCGCCTCAGGTCAGCCGAACGGGCGTACCAGCAGCTCGGAAAGGTCAACCCGCTGGCCCTTGAGGAGTTCGCGGCCCTGGAGGAACGCCACAAGTTCCTCAGTGAGCAGCTGGAGGACCTCAAGAAGACCCGCGCCGACCTCCTCCAGGTGGTGAAGGAGGTCGACGAGCGCGTCGAGCAGGTCTTCACCGAGGCCTACCGGGACACCGCGCGGGAGTTCGAGGGGGTCTTCAGCAGGCTCTTCCCGGGCGGCGAGGGACGGCTGATCCTGACCGATCCCGACAACATGCTCACCACCGGGGTCGACGTCGAGGCCCGGCCGCCCGGCAAGAAGGTCAAGCGGCTCTCGCTGCTGTCCGGCGGCGAGCGGTCCCTGACCGCCGTGGCGCTGCTCGTGTCGATCTTCAAGGCGCGGCCCAGCCCGTTCTACGTGATGGACGAGGTCGAGGCGGCCCTCGACGACACCAACCTGCAGCGGCTCATCCGGATCATGCAGGAGCTGCAGGAGGCCTCGCAGCTCATCGTGATCACGCACCAGAAGCGGACGATGGAGGTCGCGGACGCGCTGTACGGCGTGTCCATGCAGGGCGACGGCGTCTCCAAGGTGATCAGCCAGCGACTCCGCTAGCCCTCCACCCGGTTCACTCCACTGACCCACCCCGTGTTCATAACTTGAACACGGGGTGTCGTCTTGTGTGGCTCAGATTCACTGTTAACGAACTATTGACTTCGCAACTTGAAGGAATAGTCTCTGCAACGTTGCTTTTACCTTCAGGTGGTGGGCGGCGTGAAGTTGTGCGCCACTTGAAGGGCTCTCACCCCCACCCCCGGCAACGCAGCCGGTGGCCCGAGGAGTACACGTGACCAGCACAGCGCAGCCGCCGCAGCCAGGGGCCAGGGACGCCCACCCGGACCATCTGGGCCATGTCATCTTCATCACGGCGGCAGCCGCGATGGGCGGATTCCTCTTCGGCTACGACAGTTCCGTGATCAACGGCGCGACCGTCGCGATCCAGGACCGGTTCGACGTCAACGCGGACATGCTGGGCTGGATCATCGCCACCGCCCTGCTCGGCTGTGCCGTCGGTGCCGCCGTGGCGGGCCGCATCGCCGACCGCATCGGCCGCATCCGCTGTATGCAGATCGCCTCGGTCCTCTTCGCGGCCAGCGCCATCGGCTCCGCGCTGCCGTTCGCCGCGTGGGACCTGACCGTGTGGCGCTTCATCGGCGGCATCGGCATCGGCATGGCCTCCGTGATCGGCCCGGCCTACATCGCCGAGGTCGCGCCGCCCGCCTACCGCGGCCGCCTGGCCTCGTTCCAGCAGGCCGCCATCGTCGTCGGCATCGCCGTCTCCCAGCTCGTCAACTGGGGCATCCTGAACATGGCGGACGGCGACCAGCGCGGCAAGCTGGCCGGCCTCGAGGCCTGGCAGTGGATGCTCGGCGTCATGGTCGTCCCGGCCGTCCTCTACGGCCTGCTGTCCTTCGTGATCCCCGAGTCCCCGCGCTTCCTGCTCTCCGTCGGCCGCCAGGCCGAGGCCAAGAAGGTGCTCGCCGAGGTCGAGGGCACCTCCGTCGACGTGGACGCGCGCGCCGCCGAGATCGAGCTGGCCATGCACCGCGAGGACAAGTCGACGTTCAAGGACCTGCTCGGCGGCAAGTTCGGCTTCCTGCCGATCGTCTGGATCGGCATCTTCCTGTCGATCTTCCAGCAGCTCGTCGGCATCAACGTGATCTTCTACTACTCGAACCAGCTCTGGCAGTCGATCGGCCACGACCCGAGCAGCTCGTTCCTGTACTCCTTCGAGACGTCGATCGTGAACATCGTCGGCACGGTCATCGCGATGATCTTCGTCGACCGGATCGGCCGCAAGCCGCTCGCCCTCATCGGCTCGGCCGGCATGGCCATCGCCCTGTTCACCATGGCCTGGGCGTTCTCCTACCGGACCGGCTCCGGTGACGACGTCTCGCTGCCGCAGGGCCAGGGCCTGACCGCGATCATCGCCGCCAACGCCTTCGTGCTCTTCTTCGCGCTGTCCTGGGGCGTGGTGGTCTGGGTGCTGCTCGGCGAGATCTTCCCGAACAGGATCCGCGCCGCGGCGCTCGGTGTGGCGGCCTCCGCGCAGTGGCTCGCCAACTTCGCGATCACCAAGACCTTCCCGAGCATGTCGGAGTGGAGCCTGACCGGCTCGTACATCATCTACGGCGCGTTCGCCGCGCTCTCGATCCCCTTCGTCGCCAAGTTCGTGAAGGAGACGAAGGGCAAGACCCTGGAGGAGATGGGCTAATCCCCGCTGCCCCGCTCCTCTTGAGGAAGCTGCCCCGGCTCAAGGACCGCAACGTCAGTCCTTGAGCCGGGGCAGTACGTTGTCGCCGAACAGGTGCAGGCTCCGCCACCCCTCGTCCACCGGCATCCCGCCGACGAGCGGATGCAGCACGAGATTCGCCCCGGACTCCGCGAGCGCCACGCACGCGTCGGGCGTGAGCACCCGGTACACGCCCTCGGCACGCAGGTCGTCGACTGTCGTCGCCGCCGAGCGCACCGCCGAGCGGATGTCGTCGGACTGCCAGGAGGCATAGGTGCGGGCCTCGTGCAGGAAGTGCTCCCCGTACGCGGCCCAGGTGCGGTCGGGGTCCTCGCTGAGGTGCAGCAGCGGGGTCTCGGCCGCGGGCATCATCGTCCAGCCCTCGGTGCCGTACTCGGCGCGCTTCTCGTCGTAGTACGCCTCCAGCTCCGGCAGATGCGCGCTCGGGAAGAACGGCAGGCCGAACCGGGCGGCGCGGCGGGCCGCCGCCCGCGACGAGCCGCCGACCAGGAGCAGCGGGTGCGGCCGGGTGTGCGGGCGCGGGGTGACGCGCACGGTGCGGCCGCGATGGCTGAACTCCTCGCCGGTCCACGCCTTGAGCAGGGTCTCCAGAAGCTCGTCCTGGAGCTTGCCGCGCCGGGTCCACTCGACGCCGAAGGCCGCGTACTCCTCGGGCCGGTAGCCGATCCCCGCGACCGTGACGAGACGGCCGCCGCTCAGCAGGTCGAGCACGGCGATGTCCTCGGCGAGGCGCAGCGGATCGTGCAGCGGCCCGATGACCGCCGAGACGGTCACCGCGATCCGCCGCGTCGCCCCGAACACCGCGCCCGCGAAGGCGAACGGCGAGGGCAGCCAGTTGTTGGCGACGCCGTGGTGCTCCTCGGTCTGGATCGTGGAGGCGCCGCGGTCGTCGGCGTACGCGGACATCTCCAGGGCGGCGCGGTAGCGGGCGCCGAGCGTGTCGGGGGTGGCCGCGGGATCGACGAGGTTGAAACGTACGACTGTGACGGGCATGCGGAACGTCCCCCTTCACCGGGTGCGGCGAAGGGGGACGGTAGCTGACGCTGCGTCAGATGGCCAGGGGCGGGCGGGGGGTGAGGGTGCTCACGCCTTGGCGGCGGCCTTGGCCGGCTCCGTCGCCCCGGCCGTGGTGGCCGTCTCGGGGAGGGGCTGGCGCGGCAGCAGGGCGTAGAGCGCGCCCGCGACCAGGATCGTGACGAGCCAGCCGAGGCCGTTGCGCCCGATCCAGGACGTGGCGAGCGGGCCGCTGAACCAGTCGACCTTGGTGAAGAGCAGGCCCACGACGAGCGCGACGCCCCAGGCGGTCATGGCCTGCCAGGCGAAGCCCGCCTTGTACCAGTACGCACTGGTGCGCTTGGTGTCCATCAGCGCTTCGCCGTCGTACGTCTTCCTGCGCAGCATGTCGATGCCGAACACGCCGATCCAGGCGGAGAAGGCGACCGCGAGCAGCGTCAGGAAGGAGATGAAGGAGCCCATGAAGCTGGTGGCGACGTTCATCAGGAGGTAGCCGAAGATCAGGCTGATGACGGCGTTCACGCTGACCGCCCACGCGCGCGGGACCTTGATGCCGAGCGTCATGGCGGTGAAGCCCGCCGAGTACATCGACATCGAGTTGATCAGCAGCATGCCGATCAGGGCCATGATCAGATACGGCACCGCGATCCACGTCGGCAGCAGGTCGCCGAGGAAGGCCACCGGGTCCTGCGCCGAGGACAGCTTCGGCTGCGAGACGGCCATGACCGCGCCCATCAGGACCATCGGGACCACGACGATGGCCGCGCCGCCGACGGCATGCCCGACCAGCGGCCTGTTCGGGGCCGTGCGCGGCAGATAGCGGGTGAAGTCCGGGCCCGTGGGCACCCAGCTGATGCCGCCCGCGGCGATCGTGCCGATGCCCGCGATCATCATCGCCGTGGAGCCCGCGGGCTTGTCGAAGACCTGGCCCCAGTCGGTGTCCGTGAGGAGATAGACGAGCACCAGGACGCTGAACGCGCCGAAGAGGTACGTCGACCAGGTGCTGCACACGTGCAGGACCTTGCGGCCGAGGCCGGAGATGAGGAACGTGGCGGCGACGAAGGCGAGCAGCGTGATGACCTTCAGGGCCGTGTTCGCCTGCACGCCGAAGCAGATGTCGAGCACGGTGAGGATCGCGTACGCACCCGTGACCGCGTTGATCGTCTCCCAGCCCCAGCGGGCGACCCAGATCAGCGCGCCGGGGAAGAGGTTGCCGCGCTGGCCGAAGACCGCGCGCGAGAGTGTCATGCCCGGGGAGCCGCCGCGCTTGCCCGCGATGGAGACGAGACCCACCAGGCCGTAGCTCAGGACGGGGGAGACCAGGGCGACGACCAGGACCTGCCAGAAGTTCAGGCCGTTCGAGACGATCAGGCCCGCGCCCATCGTCAGGAGCAGAACGCTGATGTTGGCGGCGACCCAGGTGGGGAACAGCTCGCGGGTCCTGCCGTGGCGCTCGGAGTCCGGGACGGGCTCAAGGCCTCGGGTCTCCATGGCGCCTTCGTGTTCGGCCGTTTCGGCGGTGGTGCTCATGAGGGGTGGTTCCGTGCCTCTCGCTCGGCTTGCGTCGACGTCGTCGCCGGCCGGTGGGGGTGAGCTGGGTGAATCAGCAGATGGGACTCTACGCGCGTTGACGCAGCCTCTTCCATCGTACTTTAGTCCGAGTAATGGCGGCTAGTGGCCTATGTCCTTTGGAGGAAGACACAAGGAGGCTGCCCGAAGGGCCCATGACTGATACTGGGTGAGTTATGGAAATCGTCATCCTTGCTGTAGTCATCGCCGTGGTCGTGGTCGGTGCGATCGGCGGGCTCGTCGTCGGCAGCCGCAAGAAGAAGCAGCTGCCCCAGGCGAAGGCCCCCTCCGCGACGCCCACCATCACCGCCCCTCCGGCCGAGCCGCACGTCGGCGACGAGGCCGAGACGCCGCGCGACGAAGCGCGCCGCACGATCGAGGAGGTGGACCTGCCGGTCGCCGAGCCCTCGGCGTCCGCACCCGTCACGACGGAGGAGCCCGCGGCCCCGCCGGCTCCCGAGATCGAGACCCCCGAGCCCACCGCGGGCCGCCTGGTGCGCCTGCGCACGCGCCTCTCGCGCTCCCAGAACGCACTCGGCAAGGGCCTGCTCACGCTCCTCTCGCGCGAGCACCTGGACGAGGACACCTGGGAGGAGATCGAGGACACCCTCCTGACCGCCGACGTCGGCGTCGCCCCCACCCAGGAGCTGGTCGAGCGGCTGCGCGAGCGCGTCCGGGTGCTCGGCACGCGCACCCCCGAGGACCTGCGCGCCCTGCTCCGCGAGGAGCTCCTCACGCTGGTCGGCACGGACTTCGACCGCACTGTGAAGACCGAGTCCGGCCTGGAGACCCCGGCCATCGTGATGGTCGTCGGCGTCAACGGCACCGGCAAGACCACCACCACCGGCAAGCTCGCCCGCGTCCTGGTCGCCGACGGCCGCTCGGTCGTCCTCGGCGCCGCCGACACCTTCCGCGCCGCCGCCGCCGACCAGCTCCAGACCTGGGGCGAGCGCGTCGGCGCCCGCACGGTCCGCGGGCCCGAGGGCGGCGACCCGGCGTCGATCGCCTTCGACGCGGTCAAGGAGGGCATCGCCGAGGGCGCCGACGTCGTCCTCATCGACACCGCGGGCCGACTGCACACCAAGACCGGCCTGATGGACGAGCTGGGCAAGGTCAAGCGCGTCGTCGAGAAGCACGCGCCGCTGGACGAGGTGCTGCTCGTCCTCGACGCCACCACCGGCCAGAACGGCCTGGTGCAGGCCCGCGTCTTCGCCGAGGTCGTCGACATCACCGGCATCGTCCTCACCAAGCTCGACGGCACCGCCAAGGGCGGCATCGTGGTCGCGGTCCAGCGCGAGCTGGGCGTCCCCGTGAAGCTCATCGGCCTCGGCGAGGGCGCGGACGACCTGGCGCCGTTCGAGCCGGAGGCGTTCGTCGACGCGCTGATCGGAGACTGAGGCGGCGGGCGTCGTGGTGCGCTCAGGCGTGGTGCGCTCAGGTCTGGCGCGTTTACGTGTGCGGCGCTTACGTGTGCGGCGCTTACGTGTGGTGCGTCTGCGGGTAGTGCGCCTGCGCGTGGTGCGCTCCGTCAGCGAAGAAGTGCCCCGCCCCCGGGTGCAGCCGGGAGTGGGGCACTTCGTCATGTGGTCGCCGCGTGCGGTGCGTGCGCCCCGCGCGGGGCGCGTGTTACGCGGGCGACCGGTGGGCGACGTACGCCAGCGTGCCGAGGAGGAGCCGGGCGTGCGGCGGACCCGTGACCGACTCGGGGTCGGGGGAGCGCAGCCAGCGGACCGGGCCGAGGCCCGCGCGGTCGGACGGCGGGGCGGTGATGTGCGCGCCGGGGCCGAGGCCGTGCAGGTCGAGCCCGGTGTCGTCCCAGCCCATGCGGTAGAGCAGCTGCGGCAGTTCGGCGGCGGCGCCGGGGGCCACGAAGAAGTGCGTGCGGCCGTCCGGAGTGGCCGTCACCGGGCCGAGCGGCAGGCCCATCCGCTCCAGGCGCACCAGGGCGCGCCGCCCCGCCGCCTCGGCCACCTCGATCACGTCGAACCCGCGGCCCACGGGCAGCATCACCGCCGCGCCGGGGAACTGCGACCAGGCCTCGGTCACCTTGTCGAGGGTGGCCCCCGCGGCGATCTCCGGGGCGAAGTCCAGCGGGTGGGCGCCGGGGGCGGCGCAGTCGGCCCGGCCGCACGAACAGCGGCCGTCCTGGGCGCGTGCGCCGGGCACCACGGCCCAGCCCCACAGGCCCGTGTACTCGGCGACGGCCGTGCACTCCTCGGCGGTCGAGCGACAGCGCCGACGGGACCCGGAGCGCGGCTCCTTCGTCTCCTTGGCGGCGCGGGTCTCCTTGGCGGCACGGGCGTCCTTGGCGGCGCGCGGCTCCTTCGTGGCGCGCGCCTCCTTGGCCGCGCGCGGCACACGCGCCTCCGCGCCTGCTTCCGCCGCGCCTCTCGCGCCCGTCTCGCCTGTCTGCTCGGTCCCCCGGACGTCCTTCGTTCCCCGGACACCGAACCGGGGCTCTTTGGTCCCCCGGATGCCGCCGATCGTGAAGCCCATGCCCCCTCCAACGGGTCGCGTGTGCGGTGGTTACGTGTGCGCGGTGGTGACGTGACGGATCCGGACCGTGACTCGCCGCGCCTGGACGCGTTGTGCACGTCTCAAGCCGACTCTCGCCGACTTTCGCCGCGTTCCGCCGTCAACTGGTGCCCGCGCTCGGAGGCATTACAGGTGGTGCACTCCGTTGCCCGCGCCCCTGCGTGCTCCGCTCCGCCCACTTTTGGTTGTCCGGTGTCAAGTGAATCGTGTGCGGCGGGCAAGGAGTTCATTCGAAGGGGTGGCGAATGGTGGCGTTTCCGCGTTCGCCCTCGCCGGAGCGGTGATCGTAGGATTACTTTCGGTACATGGCTCGGGGACTTGCGCACTCGTGGGTATGCCGGAGGCAAGTCGGTTTCCCGTTCGAAGGGTGACATTCTCCGGACGGACCGCCGCAACACGCGGCATTCTGTTAGGGCTTGACGTGGACCTCGGACAAGTGGCTTGAGGGATGGGGGCGTTCCAGTGGGCGGCAATGGCGGTAGCGGTGCGAACGCTGAGAAGCGCCCCAACGAGATGCTCGGTTCCTGGTTCGTGCGCAGCGGCTGGTCGAAGGGCGAGCTGGCCCGCCAGGTGAACCGCAGAGCACGCCAGTTGGGCGCGCACCACATCTCCACGGACACCTCACGGGTGCGCCGCTGGCTGGACGGCGAGAACCCCCGCGAGCCCATCCCGCGCATCCTCTCCGAGCTGTTCTCCGAGCGCTTCGGCTGCGTCGTCGCCGTCGAGGACCTCGGCCTGCGCGCCGCCCACCAGTCCCCGTCCGTGTCCGGCATCGACCTGCCCTGGACCGGCCCCCAGACCGTCGCGCTGATCAGCGAGTTCAGCCGCAGCGACCTGATGCTGGCGCGGCGCGGCTTCCTCGGCACCTCGCTCGCCCTGTCCGCAGGACCCGCCCTGATCGAGCCCATGCAGCGCTGGCTCGTGCCCGGCCCCTCCGCCCCGGTGCCCGAGCCCGAGCCGCAGCTCACCTCGCGCCGCCCCGGCCGCCTCTCCCGGCCCGAGCTTGACCTGCTTGAGTCCACCACGGTGATGTTCCGCCAGTGGGACGCCCAGTGCGGCGGCGGCCTGCGCCGAAAAGCCGTCGTCGGTCAGCTGCACGAGGTGACCGACCTGCTCCAGGAGCCCCAGCCCGAGGACACCTCCAAGCGCCTGTTCAAGGTCGCCGGTGAACTGGCCGAACTGGCAGGCTGGATGAGCTACGACGTAGGGCTCCAGCCCACCGCCCAGAAGTACTTCGTGCTCGCCCTGCACGCCGCCAAGGAAGCCGGCGAGAAGTCCCTCGGGTCGTACATCCTCTCCAGCATGAGCCGCCAGATGATCCACCTCGGCCGGCCCGACGACGCCCTCGAACTGATCCACCTCGCGCAGTACGGCAGCCGCGACTGCGCGAGCCCGCGCACCCAGTCGATGCTGTATGCGATGGAGGCCCGCGCCTACGCCGGAATGGGGCAGCCAGGCCGCTGCAAACGGGCGGTCCGGATGGCCGAGGACACCTTCGCCGACGCGGACGACTGGGACGAGCCCGAGCCCGACTGGATCCGCTTCTTCTCCGAGGCCGAGCTCAACGGCGAGAACGCCCACTCCTTCCGCGACCTGGCCTACGTGGCCGGGCGCAGCCCCACGTACGCCTCGCTGGCCGAGCCCGTCATGGCCCGCGCCGTCGAGCTCTTCGGCAACGACCCCGAGCACCAGCGGTCGTACGCACTGAACCTGATCGGCATGGCCACCGTCCACCTGCTCCAGAAGGAGCCCGAGCAGAGCACGGTGCTCGCGGGCGAGGCCCTGGCCATCGCCAAGAAGGTGCGCTCCGAGCGGGTCAACACCCGGCTGCGCAAGACCGTCGACAACGCCCTGCGGGACTTCGGGGACGTGGCGGACGTGGTCCGGCTCACCGACCAGCTCGCCGTCGACATGCCGGAATCCGCGGAGGCCGTCTGACATGCCCGCGCACCCGGCCGCCTGACCGGCGCGCCCCGCACACTCCGGCCGCGGCCGGCCCATCCCGACAGCCCGACTCGGCTCCCCCATGCCAGGTCATCCGGATAGGCCCGCCGCGGCCGGTCCCGTGAGGGTAGGACCGCCCCGTCCCGCGCACCCCGCGGTTCATCCACGCGTAACACGCACGACCTCTTCGTCACTGGCGCGAAACATCGAGCGGCACTGACCGAAACCGCGCTGCGCCAACCTCATGCGGCATAACCGGCCCACCGTCCTCGCACCGCAGAGGGTGAAGCCCGCACGGGCCGTATCCGACGACGAGGAGACGCCGATGCCCCCAGGCATCACGCTTGCCGCAGACGCCCCGCAGCTGTCTGCCGCCAACACCGGGTTCATGTTGATCTGCTCCGCCCTGGTGATGCTCATGACGCCGGGGCTCGCCTTCTTCTACGGAGGCATGGTCCGCGTCAAGAGCACCCTGAACATGCTGATGATGAGCTTCATCAGCCTCGGGATCGTCACCGTCCTGTGGGTGCTCTACGGCTTCTCCGTCGCCTTCGGCACCGACCACGGCAGCCTCTTCGGCTGGAACGGCGACTACGTGGGCCTCGGCGGGATCGGCCTCAACGAGCTGTGGGACGGGTACACCATCCCGGTCTACGTCTTCGCCGTGTTCCAGCTGATGTTCGCCGTCATCACGCCCGCCCTGATCAGCGGCGCGCTCGCGGACCGCGTGAAGTTCACCGCGTGGGCGCTGTTCGTGGCCCTGTGGGCGACGATCGTGTACTTCCCGGTCGCGCACTGGGTGTGGGGCACCGGCGGCTGGGCCTTCGAGATGGGCGTCATCGACTTCGCGGGCGGCACGGCCGTGCACATCAACGCCGGTGCCGCCGCCCTCGGCGTGATCCTCGTCATCGGCAAGCGCGTCGGCTTCAAGAAGGACCCGATGCGCCCGCACAGCCTGCCCCTGGTGATGCTCGGCGCCGGTCTCCTCTGGTTCGGGTGGTTCGGGTTCAACGCCGGGTCCTGGCTCGGCAACGACGACGGCGTCGGCGCGCTGATGTTCATCAACACCCAGATCGCCACGGCCGCCGCCATGCTCGCCTGGCTCGCCTACGAGAAGATCCGCCACGGCGCGTTCACCACCCTCGGCGCCGCCTCCGGCGCGGTCGCGGGACTCGTCGCCATCACCCCCTCCGGCGGCTCCTGCTCGCCCCTCGGCGCGATCGCCATCGGTGCCGTCGCCGGTCTGCTGTGCGCCCTGGCTGTCGGCCTGAAGTTCAAGTTCGGCTACGACGACTCCCTCGACGTCGTCGGCGTCCACCTGGTCGGCGGCATCGCGGGATCGCTCCTCGTCGGTCTCTTCGCCACCGGTGGCGGCCAGTCCGAGGCGCAGGGTCTCTTCTACGGTGGTGGCCTCGAACAGCTCGGCAAGCAGGCCGCCGGTGTCGGCGCCGTCCTCGGCTACTCCCTGGTCGCCTCCGCCGTCCTCGCCTTCCTGATCGACAAGACGATCGGCATGCGCGTCGACGAGGACGAGGAGGTCGGCGGCATCGACCAGGTCCAGCACGCCGAGACCGCGTACGACTTCAGCGGCGCGGGCGGCGGCTCCGCGCCCCGCACGACCGCCGTGCCGGGCCCGGTCCAGGGGGCCGCGCAGCCGACGGCCCAGAAGAACAAGAAGGTGGACGCATGAAGCTCATCACCGCGGTCGTCAAGCCGCACCGCCTCGACGAGATCAAGGAGGCCCTGCAGGCCTTCGGGGTCCAGGGCCTGACCGTCACCGAGGCCAGCGGCTACGGACGGCAGCGCGGCCACACCGAGGTCTACCGCGGCGCCGAGTACACCGTCGACCTCGTACCGAAGATCCGCATCGAGGTGCTCGTCGAGGACGAGGACGCCGAACAGCTCGTCGAGGTCGTCGTCAAGGCGGCCCGCACCGGCAAGATCGGCGACGGCAAGGTGTGGAGCGTCCCCGTCGACACGGCGGTCCGGGTGCGGACCGGCGAGCGCGGACCCGACGCGCTGTGACGCGCACGGCGTGCGCGCTGTAGTCCCACAGAGAACAGGAGCCGCCGGGTGACGAGCGTGGAAGTACCGAAGGAATCAGCAGACTCGGCAGACACGGAAGACTCCGGACCCAGCGGCTACGCGGCGGCCCGGCTGCGCCTCCTCCAGGAGGAGGCGCGGTCCGGGCCGCCGCGCCGTTCCGCCCTCGCCGAGCTGACGGACGGCTGGCTGAACGGGCTCTTCGCCGCGGGCACCGCCGACACCGGGCCCGGCGCGTCGCGGGGCATCGCCCTGGTCGCCGTCGGCGGCTACGGCCGCGGCGAACTGTCGCCCCGCAGTGACCTCGACCTGCTACTCCTCCACGACGGCACCGCGGACCCGGGCGCGGTCGCCGCCCTCGCCGACCGCATCTGGTACCCCGTCTGGGACCTCGGCCTCGCCCTCGACCACTCCGTGCGCACCCCCGCCGAGGCCCGCAAGACGGCGGCCGACGACCTGAAGGTCCACCTCGGCCTGCTCGACGCCCGGCACCTCGCCGGTGACCTGGGGCTCACCACCGGGATGCGCAGCGCGGTCCTCGCCGACTGGCGCAACCAGGCCCCCAAACGGCTGCCCGAGCTGCGGGAACTGTGCGCGGACCGGGCCGTGCGCCACGGCGAGCTCAGCCACCTCCTCGAACCCGACTTGAAGGAGGCCCGCGGCGGACTCCGCGACGCCACCGCGCTGCGGGCCGTAGCCGCCTCCTGGCTCGCGGACGCGCCCCGCGAGGGCCTCGCCGAGGCCCGCAGCACCCTGCTCGACGTCCGCGACGTCCTGCACCTGACGACCGGCCGCGCCACCGACCGGCTCACCCTCCAGGAACAGGACCAGGTCGCCGCCGAACTCGGCCTGCTCGACGCCGACACCCTGCTGCGGCAGGTGTACGAGGCTGCGCGCACCGTCGCTTACGCAGGCGACGTGACCTGGCGCGAGGTCGGACGCGTGCTGCGGTCCCGGAAGGCGAGGCCGCGGCTGCGCGGACTCCTCGGCGGCGGGAAGACGTCCGTGGCCGAGCGGTCGCCGCTGGCCGAGGGCGTCGTGGAGCAGGACGGCGAGGTCGTGCTCGCGCGCGCCGCCCGGCCGGAGCGGGACCCCGTGCTGCTGCTGCGGGCCGCCGCGGCCGCCGCGCAGGCCGGGCTGCCCCTGTCCCTGCACGCCGTGCGCCGCATCGCGACCGCCGCCCGGCCGCTGCCCACGCCGTGGCCCGCCGAGGCCCGCGAGCAACTGGTGACGCTGCTCGGCGCCGGGCGGCCGACCGTCCAGGTCTGGGAGGCGCTGGAGGCCGAGGGCCTGATCACCCGGCTGCTGCCCGACTGGGAGCGGGTCTGGTGCCGCCCCCAGCGCAACGCCGTCCACACCTGGACCGTCGACCGGCACCTCGTCGAGACCGCCGTCCGCGCCGCCGACCTCACCCGCCGCGTCGGACGGCCCGACCTGCTGCTCGTCGCCGCCCTGCTGCACGACATCGGCAAGGGCTGGCCCGGCGACCACTCCGTCGCCGGGGAGATCATCGCCCGCGACGTGGCCGCCCGGATCGGCTTCGACCGCGCCGACGTCGCCGTACTCGCCTGTCTCGTACGCCACCACCTCCTCCTCGTCGAGACCGCGACCCGGCGCGACCTCGACGACCCCGCGACCGTGCGGTCCGTCGCCGAGGCCGTCGGCTCGCCCGGCACCCTGGAGCTGCTTCACGCCCTCACGGAGGCGGACGCGCTCGCCACCGGGCCCGCGGCCTGGTCGTCGTGGCGCGGCTCGCTGGTCGCGGACCTGGTCAAACGGGTCGCGGCGGTGCTCGCGGGGGACGAGGTCGAGGACCCGTACGCGGTCGGGGACGGCGCGCCCGCCTCGGCGGAGGAGGAACGGCTCGCGGTGGAGGCGGTGCGGACGGGGGCGCCGGTGGTGGCGTTGCGGGCGGATTCTGGCGGGGGCGCCTTGGGTGGTGCGGGGGGCGAGGGGGCTGCGGTTTCTGAGGGCTCTGGGGGCTCTGAGGGCTCTGTGGGCTCTGGGGTTTCCGCGGGGTCTGGGGGGCCTGCGGGGCCTGGGGGCTCTGTTGGTCCGGCCGGGGAGCAGGCCGAGCCGCTGGGGGTGGAGCTGCTGGTCGCCGTGCCCGAGCAGGGCGGGGTGCTGCCCGCCGTCGCCGGGGTGCTCGCCATGCACCGGCTGACCGTGCGCACCGCGGAGCTGCGGGCGGTCGGGCTGCCCGAGGAGATGCCCGGCTCGGTGCTGATGCTCCAGTGGCGGGTGGCCGCCGAGTACGGCTCGCTGCCCCAGGCCGCGCGGCTGCGGGCCGACCTGGTGCGGGCGCTCGACGGGTCCCTCGACATCGCGGCCCGGCTCGCCGAGCGGGACGCCGCGTATCCACGGCGCCGGGGCACGGTGGCGCCGCCGCCCCGGGTCACCGTGGCGTCGGCGGGGTCGCGGCGGGCGACGGTGATCGAGGTGCGGGCCCAGGACGCTCCGGGGCTGCTGCACCGGATCGGGCGGGCGCTCGATGCGGCGGAGGTGCGGGTGCGCAGTGCGCATGTGTCGACGCTGGGGTCCAACGCGGTGGACGCCTTCTATGTGACGGGGTCGGACGGGGCGCCGCTGGCGGGGGAGCGGGCGGCGGGGGTGGCGCGGGAGGTGGAGGCGGTGTTGCGGGGGTAGGGGGACGGTCGCTCGCGGGGCTCGTCGTACGAGGTGCGCGGGTTCCCTTCGTACGGGGTGCGTCTGTGCCCGTCGTACGGCGTGCGTCTGTGCTGTCGTACGAGGCGTGCGAGCGCCGTCGGACCGGGCCCGTGGGCCTCGCCCGGGGCCCGGCCGAGGTCAGGTGGGGACGGAGGGCACCCGTCCCGGCGAGAGGCAGATACCCTGGAGGGCGACTCGCCCGCCCGCCCCCGATCCCGAGGATTCGCGACCGCCGTGTTCGACACTCTTTCCGATCGCCTCGCAGCGACATTCAAGAACCTCCGCGGCAAAGGCAGGCTCTCCGAGGCTGACATCGACGCCACGGCGCGCGAGATCCGTATCGCCCTGCTCGAAGCGGACGTCGCCCTGCCGGTGGTCCGCGCCTTCATCAAGCAGGTCAAGGAGCGGGCGACCGGTGTCGAGGTCTCCGCGGCGCTGAACCCGGCCCAGCAGGTCATCAAGATCGTCAACGAGGAGCTCATCGGCATCCTCGGCGGCGAGACCCGGCGCCTGCGCTTCGCCAAGCAGCCGCCCACGGTCATCATGCTCGCGGGCCTCCAGGGCGCCGGTAAGACCACGCTGGCCGGAAAGCTCGGCCGCTGGCTGAAGGCCCAGGGCCACTCCCCGCTGCTCGTGGCCTGCGACCTCCAGCGCCCGAACGCCGTGAACCAACTGTCGGTCGTCGCCGAGCGCGCGGGCGTCGGGGTCTACGCCCCGCAGCCGGGCAACGGCGTGGGCGACCCGGTGCAGGTCGCCAAGGACTCGATCGAGTACGCGCGTACGAAGCAGTACGACGTGGTCGTCGTCGACACCGCGGGACGCCTCGGCATCGACCAGGAGCTGATGCAGCAGGCCGCGGACATCCGCGACGCCGTCAGCCCCGACGAGGTCCTGTTCGTCGTCGACGCGATGATCGGTCAGGACGCCGTCAACACGGCGGAGGCCTTCCGGGACGGCGTCGGCTTCGACGGCGTCGTGCTCTCGAAGCTCGACGGCGACGCCCGCGGTGGTGCCGCGCTCTCGATCGCGCACGTCACCGGCCGCCAGATCATGTTCGCCTCCAACGGCGAGAAGCTGGACGACTTCGACGCGTTCCACCCGGACCGCATGGCGTCCCGCATCCTCGGCATGGGCGACATGCTCACGCTCATCGAGAAGGCCGAGCAGACCTTCTCGCAGCAAGAGGCCGAGAAGATGGCCTCCAAGCTGGCGAGCAGCAAGGGCGGCAAGGACTTCACGCTCGACGACTTCCTGGCCCAGATGGAGCAGGTCAGGAAGATGGGCAGCATCAGCAAGCTGCTCGGGATGCTGCCCGGCATGGGGCAGATCAAGGACCAGATCAACAACCTCGACGAGCGCGACGTCGACCGCACCGCGGCCATCATCAAGTCGATGACCCCCGGTGAGCGGCAGGAGCCGACGATCATCAACGGCTCGCGGCGGGCCCGTATCGCCAAGGGTTCCGGTGTCGAGGTCAGCGCCGTGAAGAACCTGGTCGAGCGGTTCTTCGAGGCCCGCAAGATGATGTCCCGCATGGCGCAGGGCGGCGGCATGCCGGGGATGCCAGGGATGCCGGGCATGGGCGGTGGCCCCGGCAAGCAGAAGAAGAAGCAGAAGCAGGCCAAGGGCAAGCAGCGCTCCGGCAACCCGATGAAGCGCAAGCAGCAGGAGGACGAGGCCGCCGCGCGCCGCGCCGCGGCCGAGGAAGCCGCCGCGAGCGGGGCGTTCGGGCTCCCGGCCGGGGGCCAGGGCGGCAAGGACTTCGAGCTGCCGGACGAGTTCAAGAAGTTCATGGGCTGAGCACGGCCCTTTCGGTACGTCGTCCAGGGGCGCCCCACCACGTGGTGGGGCGCCCCTGGCGTATCCGCGGGCGGGTGCAGGGGCGGGGGCCCGCGTGTGTCCCCTGGCGGGCCCGGAGCGGGTGCCGGTGGGCCTTTTGTGTCGTAGCGTCCGCTTATGAGCAACCCCGTGCCGCCGCGTCAGAAGCCCGAGCAGCCGTGGCGCTCCGAGGGTGCTCCGGAACCCGCGCCCACGCCGCCGCCGAAGCGGAAGCTGCCCGGTGGCTGGGGCGGGCTGATCCTCACGGCCCTGATCGTCTATCTCGTCGCCAACCTCGTTCTCTCCTTCTTCGGCGACGGCGACGAGCCGACCATCTCGTACACGGAGTTCAGCAAGCAGGTCGACTCCGGAAACGTCTCGAAGATCTACTCCAAGGGCGACGCGATCCAGGGGCAGCTCAAGAAGGAGCAGAAGGATCCGGACGGGGGTGACGAATACACCAAGTTCAAGACGCAGCGGCCCGAATTCGCGGACGACAAGCTGTGGGGCGATCTGACGAAGAACAAGGTCACGGTCACCGCCGAGCCGGTGGTGCAGGAGCGCAGCTTCCTGTCCAACCTCCTGATCTCGCTCGCCCCGATGCTGCTGCTCGTGGTGCTGTGGATCTTCATCGCACGGCGGATGGCGTCCGGGATGGGCGGCGCGGGCGGCATGCTCGGGCGCAAGCAGCCCCCGAAGCCCGTCGAGCTGGAGCCGGGCAAGAAGCGGACCACCTTCGAGGACGTCGCGGGCATCGACGAGGTCGAGGGCGAGCTGAACGACGTCGTCGACTTCCTGAAGAACCCCGACGCCTACCGGAAGATGGGCGCGCGGATGCCCGGCGGTGTGCTGCTCGCCGGGCCGCCCGGGACCGGCAAGACCCTGCTGGCGCGGGCCGTCGCCGGTGAGGCAGGGGTGCCGTTCTTCTCGGCGTCCGCGTCGGAGTTCATCGAGATGATCGTGGGGGTGGGGGCCTCGCGGGTGCGCGAGCTGTTCGCCGAGGCCCGCAAGGTCGCGCCCGCCATCATCTTCATCGACGAGATCGACACCATCGGGCGGGCCCGCGGCGGTGGCAGCGGCATGGGCGGGCACGACGAGCGCGAGCAGACGCTCAACCAGATCCTCACCGAGATGGATGGTTTCTCCGGCTCCGAGGGCGTCATCGTCATCGCCGCCACCAACCGCGCCGACATCCTCGACCCGGCCCTGACCCGTCCCGGCCGCTTCGACCGCGTCGTCAACGTGTCACCGCCCGACCGCGGCGGCCGCGAGGCCATCCTCGGCATCCACACCCGGGCGATCCCCCTCGCCGAGGACGTGGACCTGGCCCAGATCGCCCGCACGACCCCGGGCATGACGGGCGCGGACCTGGCCAACCTCGCGAACGAGGCCGCCCTGCTCGCCGTGAAGCGGGGGCAGGAGCTGGTCACGCAGTCCGACCTCTCCGAAGCCCTGGAGAAGGTGCAACTGGGCGCCGAGCGGCCGCTGGTGATGCCCGACGAGGAGCGCCGCCGGACCGCGTACCACGAGAGCGGGCACGCCCTCCTCGGGATGCTGCAGCCGGGCGCCGACCCCGTCCGTAAGATCACCATCGTGCCGCGCGGACGCGCCCTCGGCGTCACCCTGTCGACCCCGGACGCCGACAAGTACGCGTACACGGAGGAGTATCTGCGCGGCCGCATCATCGGCGCCCTGGGCGGCATGGCGGCCGAACACGTCGTCTACGGAGTCATCACGACCGGCGCCGAGAACGACCTGGAGCAGGTCACCAACATCGCCCGCGGCATGGTCGCCCGCTGGGGCATGAGCGAACGCGTGGGCCGCCTCTCGGCCCTCCCGAACGACGCCCAGCAGGCCTACGGCCTGGCCGCCGCCCCGGGAACCCTCGACACCATCGAAGGCGAGATGCGCCGCATCGTCGACGAGTGCTACGAGAGCGCCTGCCGCCAACTCCGCGACCACCGCGGCCAACTGGACGCCCTGGCCGCGTCCCTCCTGGAGAACGAGACCCTGGAGGAGGCCGACGCCTACAGGGTGGCCGGTATTGCACGGCTCACCAAGGAAACGTGAGGCACACGCGCCACCGGGCTGGCCAACGTGCCGCCATGGACAGCAGCGACGTCAGGGAAGCCGCCGCCGAACTGCTGCGGGCGCTCGGCCCGCACGCCGACCGGGACTGGGCCCCCGTCCCCGCGGGCTCCCTGGAGTGGAGCTGCCGGACCACGGCGACACACATCGCACACGACCTGCTGGCCTACGCGGGCCAGCTGAGCGCCCGCCCGGACACGGCGTACCTGCCGTTCGACCTGACCGTCCGCCCGTCCGCCACACCGGCCGACATCCTGCGCGTCATCACCGCCGCCGCGGGGCTCCTCGCCACCGCCATCGACGCCTCCCCGGCCGATGCCCGTGCCTGGCACCGGGGGCCGTGCGACCCCACGGGTTTCGCGGCGATGGGCACCGCCGAGATCCTGCTGCACACGCACGACATCACCCAGGGCCTCGCCGTGGCGTGGCTGCCGCCCCGGGCGCTGTGCGAGCGCGTGCTGGCCCGGCTCTTCCCGGACGCCCCGGACGGCGACCCTGCGGCCGTGCTGCTCTGGTGCACGGGGCGCGGCGACCTCGGCGGGCGTGAGCGCCGGACGGTCTGGACATGGCAGGCGGCGCTCAAGGAGTGAGGCGCGTCGGTGTGGGGTCTACGTAGAGGGCGGTTTTCGGCGCGCCCCGTCCCCTGTAGTGCGTGCTCAGCCGTGCGTACGAAGCAGTGGCTGTTGGTCGGCAGTGTCTACGTAGCCGTGGCTGTTAAGGCGTGCGTGCGATCAAGTAGCGGAATACGTTCGGCATCCACAGCGTGCCGTCGCGGCGCTGATGCGGATGTAGTGCCTCGGTCAGTTCCTTGTCGACCTGCACCTCGTCCGTCGCGCCCACCGCCGCGTCGAACAGGCCGGTGGACAGCAGGCCGCGGACGGCGCTGTCCATGTCCGCGTAGCCGAAGGGGCATGCCACACGGCCCGAGCCGTCCGGTTTGAGGCCCGCGCGGTGCGCCACCTCCTCCAGGTCGTCCCGGCACGCCGGGCGCCAGCTGTGCGCGCTGCGCAACGGGTCGGCGAGCTTCGTGGCCACCCGGAGCACGGAGGACGTGGTGCAGCGCTCCGGTGGGCCCCAGCCGACGAGGACCACGGGGGCGCCTCGCTCGGCGAGCGGGGAGGCCGACTCCAGGAGTGCCGAGAGGCCCTCGGAGTCGCCGGCCACGCACCCGATCGGCTGGAACGCGGTCACCAGGGTGTACGGCGGGTCGTCCGGGGACGCGGTGTCCTCGGGGGAGCCCTCCACCAGGCGGGTCCCGGCCCCTGGGCGTGCGCCCGCGGACGCGTCCGGCGCGAGGCGTTCGCGGGCGAGCGCCAGGCGTTCGGGCGCCGACGGTTCCACGCCGGTCACCGAGGCGCCCCGCGAGGCCGCCATCAGCAGGGCGAGCCCGGACCCGCAGCCCAGGTCGAGAAGGCGCGTGCCGCGGCCCACTTCCAGTCGTCCGTACACCGCTTCGTAGAGCGGGACCAGCATCCTCTCCTGGATCTCCGCCCAGTCACGCGCGCGTGCGCACCGGTCCACACGTGGGGTCGCACCCGCGCGCGGGCGGTGGGAGTGCACGAGCGTAGGTGTCATCGAAAAGCGCCCCAATCCGCCGAGAGTTGTCGTGCCGATTTCTACGATTCGTCCGCCCCCACGACGTGCGTTCACGCTCCCCCCGTATGCCAGGGAACTCCGCATCCGTCGTGGCGTCCAGGGGTTGTGGGGCAATGCTTGCGTGCCACCGTCGTGCGCCCCCTGGGACCGTAAATTTCCGGCCCTTCAGACGGCTCGGACGTACCATGCGCGCCATGGCAAAGGCACCCGTACTCACGCCCCGCGCGGACGACTTCCCCCGCTGGTACCAGGAGCTGATCACCAAGGCCGAGCTGGCCGACAACGGGCCGGTGCGCGGCACCATGGTGATCCGACCGTACGGCTACGGGCTGTGGGAGCGGATGCAGCACGACATGGACGCACGCATCAAGGAGACGGGTACCCAGAACGCGTACTTTCCCCTCCTGATCCCGCAGTCGTACCTCACGCGCGAGGCGGAGCACGTCGAGGGCTTCGCTCCGGAGCTGGCCGTCGTCACGCACGGCGGCGGCAAGGAACTGGAGGAGCCGGTCGTCATCCGGCCCACTTCGGAGACCATCGTCAACGAGTACTTCTCCAAGTGGGTGCAGAGCTACCGCGATCTGCCGCTGCTCATCAACCAGTGGGCCAACGTGGTCCGCTGGGAGCTGCGGCCGCGCCTGTTCCTGCGCACGTCGGAGTTCCTGTGGCAGGAGGGCCACACGGCCCACGCGACGTACGAGGAGGCGCGCGACTTCGCCGCCCGTATCCACCGGCACGTCTACGGAGCCTTCCTGCGGGACCTCCTCGCCATGGACTTCGTGCTCGGCCGCAAGACGGCAAGTGAGCGCTTCGCGGGCGCCATCAACACCCTCACGCTCGAAGGCATGATGGGCGACGGCAAGGCCCTCCAGCTCGGCACCAGCCACGAACTCGGCCAGAACTTCGCCAGGGCCTTCGGCACCCGGTACCTGTCGAAGGACGGCGAGCAGGAACTGGTCTGGCAGACCTCCTGGGGCTCCACGACCCGCATGATCGGCGCCCTGGTGATGATGCACGGCGACGACAACGGCCTGCGCCTGCCGCCGCGCCTCGCGCCCGTCCAGGCCGTCGTCCTCGCCGTCAAGGACGACGACGCCGTGCTCGCCAAGGCCCGCGAGATCGGCGAGCGGCTGACGGCGGCGGGCGTACGCGTCCAGGTCGACGACCGCACGGAGACCCCCTTCGGGCGGCGCGCCGTGGACTGGGAGCTCAAGGGCGTGCCGGTGCGTGTCGAGATCGGGCCGCGCGACCTGGAGAACGGCACCGCGATGCTCGTACGCCGGATCGCGGGCGGCAAGCAGCCCGTGGCCCTCGACGCCCTCACGACGCTCCTGCCCACCGTCCTCGAAGAGGACCAGGAACTGCTGCTCACCCAGGCCCGCGCCCGCCGGGAGTCCCGTACGACCGACGTGGCCGACGCCGTCGAGGCCGTCGAGGCCGCGGCGGCGGGCGGCTGGGCGCGCCTGCCGTGGGCGGCGCTCGGCCCGGCGGGCGAGGCGCGGCTGGCCGAGCACGGCGTGACCGTACGGTGTCTGGTCACGGAGGACGGGGCGGTGCCGGACGCCGATGACGCACCCGGTAACGTCGCCGTCGTGGCACGCGCGTACTGAGATCCCGGATTCCGGCTGGGGTGCCTTCAGGAGGCGTCGGCCGGTCCTCTTCGCAACAGGGGCCCCGGCGCACGGAGTTGACCTACGCGCCGGGGCGTACGCGCCACTACGTACCGCCTTGTTGTGAGCTGCGAGGCTTCTCCGCAGATCAGCGCACCCGCCCTCGTCCGGACGCATCAACGGCAACTGACGGGTAAGTGCAAATTATTTGAGATGCCCCGGAATGGAACCCGGAGGCACCCCGGCTCGTTGTCACGACGTGAGCACGACACCACCTGTTCTCGCCGCAGAGCTGGCACAGGCGTGGGCCGACATTCAGCGGCACCACTCCGAGCTGCCGGACCTAGCCGCGCCCGAATCCCTGATCGGAGAGTCGTCGTCCGCCTGTGGCGCCGAGCTCTCCTTCGAACGACTGCTCCACGAGGCAGTCCACGGCATCGCCGCGGCCCGCGGCGTACGCGACACCTCACGCGCGGGCCGTTACCACAACCGCAGATTCCTCTCGATCGCCGAGGAGCTGGGCCTGGACCACCCGGAGGAGCCGCATCCGAGCAGCGGTTTCTCCCTGGTCACGCTCAACCCCGAGGCCAAGAAGCGCTATCGCCCGACCATCGAGCGGCTGCAACGCGCCCTGCGCGCGCACACGGTCGCCACCACGGCCGACACCTCACGCACCTTCCGCGGCCCGGCCGCCCGGCACGGGTCCTCCGGAGGCGGCGTGCGCGTGAAGGCCGTCTGCGACTGCGGGCGCAACGTCCGCGTCGTGCCGTCCGTCCTCGCCCAGGCGCCGATCATGTGCGGCGGCTGCGGCAAGCCCTTCCGGATCCCGGAGGTGGTGGGCGTCGGCGCGGGAGCGGGGTGAGCCGGGTCCACCCGCGATGAGCTGGTGCGGGGCGGTCGGGCCGGATTCGGCCGCCCCCCTGGGAGGAAGCAGTGGCCCGAAGGGTCTCGGTTGAGGGTGGCGGTGGGAGACGGGTGGGCGTGTGGCACAATGGCTAGCTGTACTCGACAGTCGCACAGGACCCCTCTCTCCTCCGGCTGACGCGTCCATCGGGCACCTCGAGTACCGCAACCCCACGCGGCATCCCGTTGTGCCCAACCACGTCAAGACCAGGAGACACCACTCCCGTGGCAGTCAAGATCAAGCTGAAGCGTCTGGGCAAGATCCGTTCGCCTCACTACCGCATCGTCGTCGCCGACTCCCGTACCCGCCGTGACGGCCGGGCCATCGAGGAGATCGGTCTGTACCACCCGGTGCAGAACCCCTCGCGCATCGAGGTCAACTCGGAGCGTGCGCAGTACTGGCTGTCCGTCGGCGCCCAGCCGACCGAGCCGGTCCTCGCGATCCTGAAGCTCACCGGTGACTGGCAGAAGCACAAGGGCCTGCCGGCCCCCGCTCCGCTGCTGCAGCCGGAGCCCAAGGCCGACCACCGCGCCCTCTTCGAGGCCGTGGCCAAGGACGCCGACGGCGAGCCCAAGGGTGACGCCATCACCCAGAAGAAGAAGGCCGAGAAGAAGGACGAGGCCCCGGCCGAGTCCGCGGCCGAGTCGACCGAGGCCTGAGCATGCTCGAGGAGGCTCTCGAGCACCTCGTGAAGGGCATCGTCGACAACCCCGACGACGTGCAGGTCGCCTCGCGCAACCTGCGCCGTGGACGCGTCCTGGAAGTCCGGGTCCACCCGGACGACCTGGGCAAGGTGATCGGCCGCAACGGCCGCACCGCACGCGCTCTGCGGACCGTCGTGGGCGCCATCGGCGGCCGCGGTGTCCGCGTCGACCTCGTCGACGTGGACCAGGTTCACTGAACCACACGTAGCACCGGCTCGGGCCGGGGAGGGCTCCAGGGCCGTCCCCGGCCCGCAGTCGTATTCAGCAAGGGAGAGACAGCACAGTGCAGCTCGTAGTCGCGCGGATCGGCCGCGCCCACGGCATCAAGGGCGAGGTCACCGTCGAGGTGCGCACCGACGAGCCGGAGCTCAGGCTCGGCCCCGGCGCCGTGCTCGCCACCGACCCCGCCGGAGTGGGGCCGCTGACCATCGAGACCGGCCGGGTGCACAGCGGCAGGCTGCTGCTCCGCTTCGCGGGCGTACGCGACCGCTCGGGCGCCGAGGCGCTGCGCAACAC
Organism: Streptomyces sp. NPDC040610; assembly: GCF_055594065.1. Taxonomy (NCBI): domain Bacteria; kingdom Bacillati; phylum Actinomycetota; class Actinomycetes; order Kitasatosporales; family Streptomycetaceae; genus Streptomyces; species Streptomyces sp. NPDC040610. The sequence continues at coordinate 1,443,009 of NZ_JBVIXA010000001.1, forward strand.
CCTGCTGATCGCCGAGGTCGACCCGGAGGAGCTCCCGGAGGACCCGGAGGAGTTCTACGACCACCAGCTGATGGACCTCGACGTGGTCACCAAGGACGGCGCCGAGATCGGCCGGATCACGGAGATCTCCCACCTGCCCTCGCAGGACCTGTTCATCGTGGAGCGGCCCGACGGCAGCGAGGTGATGATCCCGTTCGTCGAGCAGATCGTCACCGAGATCGACCTGGAGGAGCAGCGGGCCGTCATCGACCCGCCGCCCGGCCTGATCGACGACCGCGCGGAGGTCGCGTCCGCGCGTGACGCCGAGGCGGCCCCGGAGGACCAGGCGTAATGCGGCTCGACGTCGTCACGATCTTCCCCGAGTACCTGGAACCCCTGAACGTCTCCCTCGTCGGCAAGGCCCGCGCGCGCGGGCAGCTCGACGTCAACGTGCACGACCTCAGGGAGTGGACGTACGACCGGCACAACACGGTCGACGACACGCCCTACGGCGGCGGCCCGGGCATGGTCATGAAGACCGACCCCTGGGGTGCCGCCCTCGACGACGTGCTCGCCGAGGGGTACGAGGCGGGGGCGCACGGGCCCGTCCTCGTCGTCCCCACGCCCAGCGGGCGCCCCTTCACCCAGGAACTCGCCGTCGAGCTCTCCGAGCGGCCCTGGCTGGTCTTCACGCCCGCGCGCTACGAGGGCATCGACCGCCGCGTCATCGACGAGTACGCGACCCGGATGCCCGTCTACGAGGTCTCCATCGGCGACTACGTCCTCGCGGGCGGCGAGGCCGCCGTCCTGGTCGTCACGGAGGCCGTGGCCCGGCTCCTGCCCGGTGTCCTCGGCAACGCCGAGTCCCACCGCGACGACTCCTTCGCGCCCGGAGCCATGGCCAACCTCCTCGAAGGCCCGGTCTACACCAAGCCCCCGGAGTGGCGCGGCCACGGCATCCCGGACGTCCTGCTCAGCGGCCACCACGGCAAGATCGCCCGCTGGCGCCGGGACGAGGCGCTGCGTCGTACGACCGCCAACCGGCCCGACCTGATCGAGCGTTGCGACCCCGCGGCCTTCGACAAGAAGGACCGCGAGATGCTCTCGATCCTGGGGTGGCGCCCGGGGCCCGACGGCCGATTTGGGCGAGACCCCGAGGCCGTGGAAGAATAGGCCGCTGCTGTACGTCCAGCCTGCGCCCCTGCCACAGGGGGAACGACGCCGGCCCGACGCGATCAGCTACCGAATCCTCATCACCACGTACCGCTGATGACCTGTGGCATCAGCGAAGAAAGCAGACGATCATGTCTCACCTGCTCGACTCCGTCGACTCCGCGTCGCTGCGCAGCGACATCCCGGCCTTCCGCCCGGGTGACACCGTCAACGTCCACGTCCGCGTCATCGAGGGCAACCGCTCCCGTGTGCAGCAGTTCAAGGGCGTAGTCATCCGCCGCCAGGGCGCCGGTGTCCGCGAGACCTTCACGGTCCGCAAGGTCTCGTTCTCCGTGGGCGTCGAGCGCACCTTCCCGGTGCACACCCCGATCGTCGAGAAGATCGAGCTCGTCACCAAGGGCGACGTCCGTCGCGCCAAGCTGTACTACCTGCGTGACCTGCGCGGCAAGGCCGCGAAGATCAAGGAGAAGCGCGAGAACTGATCTCGCGCCCGGCCCCCGGGCCGAGCTCCCACGCGGGTCCACAGCCGGGCCGGATAGCATCTGGCCCCGATGGACACCGAAGCACAGCACACGGAGCGCGACCGCTCCTCCCCCTCCTCCGAGTCCGACACCGCATCCGCGGACGCACCGGACTCCGAGGGCACGGAGGAGCGGTCGCGTTCCGTTTTCGCGTCCGTCATGGACTGGCTCCCGGGCGGCCGGCTCACCCTGACCGCCCTCCTCACCCTGGGCGTCCTGCTCGTCCTCAGCACCTTCGTGGTGCAGCCGTTCGCGATCCCCAGCGGCTCCATGCAGCCCGCGTTCCAGCCCGGTGACCGCGTACTCGTCAACAAGTTGGCGTACCGTTTCGGTTCCGGTCCCCAGCGCGGAGACGCCGTCGTCTTCGACGGCAGCGGCTACTTCGGAGACTCCGACTACGTCAAGCGGGTCGCGGGAGTCGGCGGGGACCGCGTGGTCTGCTGCGACAACCGGGGGAGGATCAAGGTGAACGGCGAGCCCGTCAACGAGCCCTACCTCTTCCCCGGGGACGCCCCCTCCAAGGTGCCCTTCGACGTCGTCGTGCCCGACGGCACCCTCTTCCTGCTCGGCGACCACCGCGGCGACTCCAGCGACTCCCGCGACCACCTGGGCTCTCCCGGCGGCGGCATGATCCCCGTCGACGCGGTCATCGGCAGGGTCGACTGGATCGTCTGGCCGCTCAGCCGCTGGACCTCCCTGAAGCGTCCCGACGCCTACGCGCGCGTGCCGGCACCAGGCGGCGCGCATGGGTAACCGCGGCCGCGCGAAGGCCACCCACGCGGCCGACACCCGGCTGCCCACCGGCACCCGCCCGACCAGCGGCCCCGTGCTGCCCGGCCGGGCCGACCGCCGCAAGCTCGCGAAGAAGGTCAAGCGCCGCAGGCGCCGCTCCGCGATCAAGGAGATACCGCTCCTCATAGTCGTCGCCCTGCTGATAGCCCTCGTCCTGAAGACCTTCCTGGTGCAGGCCTTCGTGATCCCCTCGGGCTCCATGGAGCAGACGATCCGCATCGGCGACCGCGTCCTAGTCGACAAGCTCACCCCGTGGTTCGGCGGCAAGCCCTCGCGCGGGGACGTCGTCGTCTTCAAGGACCCCGGCAACTGGCTGGAGGAGGAGCGCGGCAAGAAGAAGGACGACCCCGTCGTGATCAAGCAGATCAAGCAGGGCCTGACCTTCATCGGACTGCTCCCGTCCGACGGCGAGCGCGACCTGATCAAGCGCGTCGTCGGCGTCGGCGGCGACACCGTGCAGTGCTGTGACAAGAACGACAAGGTCACCGTCAACGGCGTGGCGATCAACGAGCCGTACCTCTTCCCCGGGGACAAGCCCTCCCTGTTCGAGTTCAAGGTGAAGGTGCCGAAGGGGCGGTTGTTCATGATGGGCGACCACCGGTCGGACTCCGCCGACTCCCGCTTCCACCGGAACGAAAAGTTCAGCGGCACCGTCTCGGAGGATGAGGTGGTGGGCCGCGCGCTCGTCATCGCCTGGCCGTTCGGTCACTGGCGTGAGCTGGACGAACCCGATGCGTACGCGTCCGTGCCCGACGCGCCCGCCGGGTCGGCCACGGCCACAGGAGCGTCGCATAGGGTGGCTCCCGGCGATCGCAACGGAATTACCGGCCTCCCGACCCCTGCGGAACTCCCGCTCGTTATGGGAGTGGTGGGCCTGCATCGCGTACGGGGCAGGCGGCGGTACGGACTGAGGAGTGGATGTGGGGGATGTGGCGGTCGGCGCACGATCCGGACACGAGGGGCCCGAGGAGCAGCCTGGGCACTCCGCAGGGCCGGTACCCGCACCCGCGGGGGACGGGATGAGCACCGGCCCTGACACCGCGGCCCCCGGCTCCGCGGCTCCCGGCGAGACCGGCGTCCCCGGCCCTGAGGGCACGGAGCCGCCCAAGCCGGCGAAGGGCAAGAAGCCCAAGTCCTTCTGGAAGGAGCTGCCGCTCCTCATCGGCATCGCGCTGATCCTCGCCCTGGTCATCAAGACCTTCCTGGTCCAGGCGTTCTCGATCCCCTCGGACTCCATGCAGAACACGCTGCAGCAGGGCGACCGGGTGCTCGTCGACAAGCTGACGCCGTGGTTCGGCTCCGAGCCCGAGCGCGGCGAGGTCGTGGTCTTCAAGGATCCGGGCCACTGGCTGGACGGCGAGCCCACCCCCGACCCGAACGCGGTGCAGAAGGTCCTCGGCTGGATCGGCCTGATGCCGTCCGCCGACGAGAAGGACCTGATCAAGCGCGTCATCGCGGTCGGCGGCGACACCGTCGAGTGCAAGGGCACCGGCCCGGTGAAGGTCAACGGCAAGGCGCTGAACGAGAAGAACTACGTCTTCGAGGGCAACACCCCCTGCACGGTCGACGACCAGGGCGGCCAGTTCAAGGTCACGGTCCCCAAGGGCAAAATCTGGGTCATGGGCGACCACCGGCAGAACTCCCTGGACTCGCGCTACCACCAGAACCAGCCCGGCGGCGGCGCCGTCCCCGTCGACAACGTCGTGGGCCGCGCCTTCGTGATCGCCTGGCCCCCCACCCGCTGGGGAACGCTGCCGGTCCCGGACACCTTCGACCAGCCCGGCATCAGCCAGGCGCTGAGCGCGGCCCCGGCCGCCCTCGGCCTCGCGGGCGCCGTGCCGCTCGTGCTCTGGCGCCGTCGGCGGGTGGCCGCGCGCCTGGATTCCGGGCACACCACCAGGGTTTCTGGCGGGGGTACCGCCGGGTAGTCTGCCGTCCCAGATCACCGATCTTCCACGGCCCTCGTCCGCCGCAGCACGTCGTTGTCGTACGTCGCTCGCATAGGCGGTACGAAGGGCCGCGGGGTCGTCTCCGAGCCGGGGGAGCACTGGGATGAGCACGACACGACGTACGGACGAGGGCCACGGACGGCTCGGCAGCACGCTGTCGGGAGTCGCCGTGGCCCTCGGCTGTGTCCTCTTCCTGGGCGGCTTCGTCTGGGGCGCCTTCGTCTACCAGCCCTACACGGTCCCCACCGGCTCGATGACCCCGACCATCGGCGCGGGCGACCGCGTCCTCGCGGAGCGCATCGACGGTGACGACGTCCGCCGCGGTGACGTCGTCGTCTTCCGGCAGAAGGCGTGGGGCGACCTGCCCATGGTCAAGCGGGTCGTCGGCGTCGGCGGCGACCGGATCGCCTGCTGCACGGACGGCAAGCTGACGGTCAACGGCAAGCAGATCGACGAACCGTATCTCCCCAAGGGAATGGGCGCCGCAGCGACCGGAATCCCGGCGACCACCGTGCCCAAGGGCCATCTGTTCCTGCTCGGCGACGAGCGCAGCGGCTCGATGGACTCCAGCGTGCACCTGGAGGACGCCGACAAGGGCTCCGTGCCGCGCAGCGCCGTCAAGGCCCGTGTGGACGCCGTGGCCTGGCCCCTGGACGGCATGCTCGACCGCGCCACCGGCTTCGACGGCCTGCAGGGCGGCGGCACGTCCGAGCCGGGGCCGCTGCGGCTGATCCTCACCTCGGTGGTGGTGGGCGCGGTGCTGGTCCTCGGCGGGGCGGCGTACGGGCCGATCGCCAAGCGGGCGGGGCGGGGTGGCCGGGAGCGGGGCGGGGCCGGGGGCTCTGGCGGGGCTGGTGGGTCCGGCGGATCTGGTGGGCCTGCTGGGTCTGGTGGGACGGCGGAGGCCGCTGGTGTCGGCTGAGGGCGTGGAGGACGTGACGGGGGCCGTCGGCGCCGAAGCGGTGGCGGGGCGCCCGCTGCGCAAGGTGGCGCGGGTCGTGCTCCTTGACCCCGAGGACCGGATCCTGCTGCTGCACGGGTACGAACCGGGCGACAGGGCGGACGACTGGTGGTTCACGCCGGGCGGCGGCCTGGAGGGCGACGAGACGCGCGCGGAGGCCGCGCTGCGCGAGCTGGCCGAGGAGACCGGAATCACAGACGTCGAACTCGGCCCCGTGCTGTGGCGGCGGGTGTGCTCCTTCCCCTTCGCCGGACGGCGCTGGGACCAGGACGAGTGGTACTACCTGGCGCGAACCGCGCAGACGGTGACGCGCGCGGAGGGCCTGACCGAGCTGGAGCGGCGCAGTGTCGCCGGAGCGCGCTGGTGGACGTGCCAGGAACTGGCCCGGGCCCATGAGACGGTGTATCCGACCAGGCTCGCCGAGTTGCTGCGCAAGCTGCTCGACGAGGGTCCTCCGAGCACGCCCGAGACCCTGGACACGGAAATCGTGTAGGGCCTCCCGGGGCTGGCGCACAATAGGGGGACGCACGGCTGAAGGGGAACATGCCATGAGCGCCGAGGACCTCGAGAAGTACGAGACCGAGATGGAGCTGAAGCTCTACCGGGAGTACCGAGACGTCGTCGGACTGTTCAAATACGTGATCGAGACCGAGCGACGCTTCTACCTCACGAACGACTACGAGATGCAGGTGCACTCGGTCCAGGGTGAGGTGTTCTTCGAGGTGTCGATGGCGGACGCCTGGGTGTGGGACATGTACCGACCGGCGCGGTTCGTCAAGCAGGTCCGTGTGCTCACGTTCAAGGACGTGAATATCGAGGAACTCAACAAGAGCGACCTCGAGCTGCCGGGCGGCTGAGCGCCCGCCTCTGACACGACCGGGTGACGGAGTTGTCCACAACCCGTCAGTAACGCACCAAGATCCAATAGTGCGGCTCCGCCACGTGACCGTGGGTGTCGGAGGTGGTGCCGACATGAACGCTCGAGGTGCACTCGGCAAGTACGGCGAAGAGCTGGCCGCGCGGCGGCTGGCCGAGGCCGGGATGACGGTCCTTGACCGCAATTGGCGCGGCGGCAGGACGGGCGAGATCGACATCGTCGCCCGCGACGGCGACGCCCTGGTCGTCTGCGAGGTGAAGACCCGCAGGGAGGCGTCCTTCCAGCACCCGATGGCGGCGGTGACGCCCGCCAAGGCCCAGCGGCTGCGCGGCCTGGCCGAGCGCTGGCTCCAGGAACACGGTGGGTCGCCACCGGGCGGCGTGCGCATCGACCTGGTGGGCGTCGTCGTGCCCGAGCGCGGCGCCCCCGTGGTCGAGCACGCTCGGGGGGTGGCCTGATGGGATTCGCACGCACCTGCTCCGTGGCCCTCGTCGGCGTCGAGGGCGTCGTCGTCGAGGTGCAGGCCGACCTGGAGCCGGGAGTCGCGGCGTTCACGCTGGTGGGCCTTCCCGACAAGAGCCTCACGGAGAGCCGGGACCGGGTCAGGGCGGCGGTCGTCAACTCCGGGGGCGAGTGGCCGCAGAAGAAGCTCACGGTCGGCCTGAGCCCCGCGTCCGTGCCGAAGGGCGGCAGCGGCTTCGATCTGGCCGTCGCCTGCGCTGTCCTCGGCGCATCGGAGCGGATCGACCCTCGCGTCCTCGCCGACATCGTGATGATCGGCGAGCTGGGGCTCGACGGCCGGGTGCGCCCGGTGCGCGGGGTGCTCCCTGCGGTTCTCGCGGCGGCGGAGGCGGGCTATGAGCAAGTGGTCGTGCCGGAGTGCACGGCGGCGGAGGCCGCACTGGTGCCCGGGGTGTCCGTCCTCGGGGTGCGCAGCCTGCGACAGCTGATCGCGGTCCTCACCGACGAGCCCGTCCCGGAGGAGGACCCCGCCGCGTCGGGGCGCCCGGACCCGCTGATGGCCGGCCTGAGCCTGCCCGGCGCGGGGCTCGGCACCGGAGTGAGCGGCGTCGGCACCTCGGAGCACGACCAGCGGCACGACCTCGCGGACGTGGTCGGGCAGGTGTCGGCGCGGACGGCGATCGAGGTGGCCGCGGCCGGTGGGCACCACACGTTCCTGCAGGGACCGCCGGGCGCGGGCAAGACGATGCTCGCCGAGCGGATGCCGACGATCATGCCCCGCCTTTCCCGGGCCGAGTCCCTGGAGGTGACGGCCGTCCACTCGGTCGCGGGCATGCTGCCGCCCGGCAAGCCGTTGGTGGACATCCCGCCGTTCTGCGCGCCCCACCACTCCGCGACCATGCAGTCGCTCGTGGGCGGCGGCAAGGGGCTCGCCCGGCCCGGAGCGGTCTCGCTCGCCCACCGCGGAGTGCTGTTCCTGGACGAGGCCCCCGAGTTCAGCGGCCACGCCCTGGACGCGCTCCGCCAGCCCCTGGAGTCCGGGTACGTCGTGATCGCACGCAGCGCCGGCGTGGTGCGGCTGCCCTCGCGGTTCCTGATGCTCCTCGCGGCCAACCCCTGCCCGTGCGGCCGCTTCAGCCTGACCGGCGACAGCTGCGACTGCTCCCCGAACAGCATCCGGCGCTACCAGGCCAGGCTCTCCGGCCCCCTCCTCGACCGGGTCGACCTGCGAGTCCACGTGGAGCCCGTCACCCGCTCCGAACTGACCGCGCAGGGGGCGCGCGGCGAGTCCACCCAGGTCGTGGCCGACCGCGTGCGCGCCGCCCGGGAGCGCACGGTCGCCCGCCTCAAGGGCACACCCTGGCGCACCAACGCCGACGTCCCCGGCCACGAACTGCGCAGCCGATGGCACGCGGTCCCCGGCGCCATGGCCGAGGCCGAACGAGGCCTGGAGCGCGGCTTCCTCACCGCCCGCGGCCTCGACCGCGTCCTACGGGTCGCCTGGACCGTGGCCGACCTCGCGGGCCACGACCGCCCCGACGCGGACGATGTGGCGCTGGCGCTGCAGCTGCGGACGGGGGTGCCACGGGGAGTACCGATGGTGGTGGGGGCGCGGCCGTGAGGGGCGAGGTGGGGCTGGGGGTGCCGGGCGGCGCATCCCCGGCACAACCCGGGCAGAGGTCACCGGGCGGCTGGGGCCGGGCGGGGCCGGGTTTGCCGGGTGGGAGATCGCCGGGACTCGTGGACTCGGCGCCTCCGCGTTCTGCGGGCGCGAGGCCTCCTGATGGCTCGGGCGAGGTGCGGTCGGGCTTGCCGGGCGGGAGATTCCTTGCGTTCCCGGACACGGCTCCGCTGGGGTGTCCGGGGGAGAGGCCCGGGTGCGACCCGGACACGGGAGACCTGCGGTCGTCGGGGGAGGGTTCCCCGGCCTGTCCGGACGTGGCCGAGCTGGGTTCGCCGAGGGAGGGTTCCCCGGGGCGTCCGGACGAGGCTCACCTGGGTTCGCAGGGGGAGAGTTCCCCAGCCTGTCCGGACAAGGCCCACCTGAGTTCGCCGAGCGAAGGTGCCCCAGCCCGTCCGCACAAGGCCGACCTGCGCTCGCTCGGCGGAGGGGCCCCGGCCCGTCCGGGCCACGCTCACCCGGGTCCGCCGAGCAAGCCACCCCCGGCTCTCCCCGACGACGAGCGTCTGGCCCGGGTCGCCCTGACTCGGGTGCTGGAGCCCGGGGACGCCGTGGGTGGGCGGTGGCTGCGGGAGTGGGGGGCCGTCGCGGTGCTGCGGTGCCTGGTCGACGGGGTCGACGCCCTTGCCGGGGGCGCTCGCGTGGAGGGGGGCGACGGGAGCGGGGGCGGAGACGTTCTCGAAGGCCTTGAGGATGTGGGGCGCAGGGCGAGGCTGCCGGGGGTTACCGCCAAGCGGTGGGAGGGGCTGCGGGCCCGGGCCCGGCGGGTGCGGGCGGTGCGGGATCTGGAGACCGCCGCCGAGGCCGGGGCGCGGTTCGTGATGCCGGGGGACGCCGAGTGGCCCGCTCAGCTGGACGACCTGGGGGACGCGCGGCCGGTCGGGCTGTGGGTGCGGGGGCGGCCGTCCCTGCGGATCTGGGCGCTGCGGTCGGTGGCGGTCGTGGGGGCGCGCGCCTGCACGGAGTACGGGGCGCACATGGCGGCCGGTCTTGGCGCGGGGCTGGCCGAGCGCGGATGGGTGGTGGTGTCCGGTGGCGCGTACGGCGTGGACGGCGCCGCGCACCGGGGTGCTCTCGGCGCGGGCGGCGCCACCGTGGCGGTCCTCGCATGCGGGGTCGACCGGCCCTATCCCCGGGGGCACGCGCAGTTGATCGGGCGGATCGCGGAACAGGGGCTCGTCGTGGGGGAGTTGCCGCCCGGCGACCATCCGACGCCGAGCAGATTCATCCTCAGGAACAGGGTGATCGCCGCGCTCACCCGGGGCACGGTCGTCGTGGAGGCCGCCTACCGCAGCGGCGCGCTGGTCACGGCACGCTGCGCACGGGACCTCGGGAGACACACCATGGGCGTGCCGGGGCCGGTCACCAGTGGGCTGTCGGCGGGGGTGCACGAACTCCTGCGCGGGGACGCGGTCCTTGTCGGGGATGCCGCCGAAGTCGTGGAGCTGGTCGGGGACATGGGAGACCTCGCGCCCAGGCGGCGTGGGCCGGTGGTGCCGCGCGATCTGCTCGACCCCGGGGCGGCCCGGGTGCTTGCCGCGCTGCCCGCGCGGGGGAGCGCCGGGGTCCGGGACATCGCGCGAGAAGCGGGCACCAGTGCGGACGACGCGGTCGTGCGGCTGTACGAACTTCGCTCGCTCGGGTTCGTCGAACGACACGGCGACGGCTGGCAGTTGACACGCCAGGCGTTTCTGTCGGTCTTTCCGGAAGAGGGTGATGCGTGACGGTGCGTGTTGCGCCGGACGGATGAACCCTCGACGACCTTGGGAAATCACGCAGTTGGCGGGCTGGTTCGGTTACGGAGCGCGACGGAGGTGATCCCTCGGGGAGTCAAGCGGAACGTATCTGCGTACGTGCGATCCCATACTCTTCGCTCACTGCGACGCTTCAGTCACGCTACGCTCACGACGAATCCGGTGCAGACAGGCAATCAGACGGACAACCTCATTCACTTCACGCAAAACCGCAACCTCACACAATCCGGCAACTTTTCCAGTTCACGGCAGAACGGCTCAAGGCGACGCATGCCCCAGCACACGTCAGGGTCCGACCGGGCGGCGGTTCCCCCAGCCGCCCGAAGCGGCGAGCGGGAGCGGCCACCCGCTCCCACGTCGCTGGACGAGCTGTGGCGGTCGTACAAGACGACGGGCGACGGGCGGCTGCGCGAGCAGCTGATCCTGCACTACTCACCGCTCGTGAAGTACGTCGCGGGCCGCGTGAGCGTCGGCCTGCCGCCCAACGTCGAGCAGGCGGACTTCGTGTCGTCGGGGGTCTTCGGGCTCATCGACGCGATCGAGAAGTTCGACATCGACCGGGCGATCAAGTTCGAGACGTACGCGATCACGCGGATCCGGGGCGCGATGATCGACGAGCTGCGGGCGCTCGACTGGATCCCCCGGTCCGTGCGGCAGAAGGCGCGCAACGTGGAGCGGGCCTACGCCACCCTGGAGGCGCGGCTGCGGCGCACCCCGTCCGAGGGCGAGGTCGCCGCCGAGATGGGCATCCAGGTGGAGGAACTGCACGCGGTCTTCAGCCAGTTGTCCCTGGCGAACGTCGTCGCCCTGGAGGAGCTGCTGCACGTCGGCGGCGAGGGCGACCGGCTGAGCCTGATGGACACGCTGGAGGACACCGCCGCCGACAACCCCGTCGAGGTCGCCGAGGACCGCGAGCTGCGACGGCTCCTGGCGCGGGCGATCAACACGCTGCCCGAGCGGGAGAAGACCGTCGTGACGCTGTACTACTACGAAGGGCTCACGCTCGCCGAGATCGGCAACGTGCTCGGTGTGACGGAGAGCAGGGTCAGCCAGATCCACACGAAGTCGGTGCTCCAGCTGCGGGCGAAGCTGGCCAGTTTTGGTCGGTGAGGGCGGTGGTGAGCGCGCTGAATCGTCCCTGCCCGCGCCCTGCCTGAGCCTTGTCCGCGCCTTGCCTGTGCCTTGTCCGCGCCTTCCTCGCGCGCCCGCGCCGTCGCTGCCAGGAGGAATGGCTGCCTGGCGGGCTCCCGTGGCGGGCGTCGCGTCCGTAAAGTGGGGGCGTGCCAAGGATTCGAGCGGCCTCTGTGGCCGAGCACCGGTCGATGCAGCGAGGCGCCCTGCTGGACGCCGCGCGATCCCTGCTGTCCGAGGGCGGTACGGAGGCGCTGACGTTCCCGGCGCTCGCCGAGCGCACGGGCCTCGCGCGCTCGTCCGTCTACGAGTACTTCCGCTCGCGCGCCGCCGTCGTCGAAGAGCTCTGCGAGGTCGACTTCCCCGTGTGGGCGGCGGAGGTCTCGGCGGCCATGGAGGCGGCCGAATCGCCCGAGGCGCAGGTCGAGGCCTATGTGCGGCGGCAGCTCGCGCTGGTCGGGGACCGGCGGCACCGGGCCGTGGTGGCGATCTCGGCGAGTGAGCTGGACGCCGGGGCGCGGGAGAAGATCCGGGCCGCGCACGGTGGGCTTGTGGCCATGATCGTGGAGGCGCTGGCCGCGCTCGGGCATCAGGAGCCGAGGATGGCCGCGATGCTCCTGCAGGGGATCGTGGATGCCGCGGTGCGGCGGATCGAGCTCGGGGTGGCCGAGGAGCCCGGTGCCATCACGGAGGCTGCTGTGGCCATGGCTCTGCGGGGCGTTCGGGGCTGAGGCTTCTGGCCGAGGGCCGAGGGCTGGGTGGAGGGTGGCTGCCCACAGCTGCTAGGCCGCCAGCCGTTACGCCGCCAGCCGTTGCGTCCTCAGCCGTTACGCCGCCAGTGGGAGCAGGCGGGACGGGGCCCGGCCCAGTAGCCATGGGGGAAGCAGGCTCAGCGGGTTCAGGTAGGTGTCCGCTCTGAGCAGGCCCCAGTGGACGCAGGGCGTGGGGCAGTGGAAGCGGGACGCGGGCTCGACCGTGCCCAAGGGCTCGCCCGGGGCCACCCTGGCCCCCTTCTTCACCGTGGCCCGCACCGGTTCGTAGGTCGTGCGCAGGGGCGGGCTGCCCGTCCCCGAAAGTTCCACGGAGATCACCCCGCGGCCGCCCACCCGGCCCGCGAAGGACACCCGGCCGGGGGCCACCGCGCGGACCGGCGAGCCCGGCGCCGCGGCCAGGTCCACGCCCCGGTGCCCCGCCCCGTACTCCGTCGCCGGTGGCTCCCACCCCCGTACCACCCACGGACGCGCCCCCACCGGCCAGGCGCGACCCACGACCGGAACCCGGCCCTGGCCCGCCCCCGGCGGCGGCTCCGGCCCCGACGCCCGGCCCGCGCCCCGGCGCTCCGGCTCCACCGGCCCCGCCCCCGCCACCCCCACGGACGAGCAGGTCAGCACAAGCAGCACCGTCACCCACACCGCCGCATTCAGCACGCCCCGCAGTCGAGGCAGTCGTTCACACGTCATACGAGAACGGTCCCGTCCCGGACGGATTCGCAGGGATCATGGCCGGGAACTGTGGACTACCAGCCGGTTGTGGACAGCGGCGTCACCCGCGGCCTCGCGGGTCCCGTACACTTCATGTGGCGATCCGGGTCACCGGGTCGACTTCGCACGCCCCGACATCAGGCTCTCGCAGCCGACGGTGTCAGCGCCTTTCGGTCCCGTACGCGAGTACGTGGCACGGCGCGCGCCGGGCGTCAGGACATAACCGAGAACACCAAGGAGTACGGCCATGGCCGTCGTCACGATGCGGGAGCTGCTGGAAAGCGGCGTCCACTTCGGTCACCAGACCCGCCGTTGGAACCCGAAGATGAAGCGCTTCATCTTCACGGAGCGCAACGGCATCTACATCATCGACCTTCTCCAGTCGCTGTCGTACATCGACCGCGCCTACGAGTTCGTCAAGGAGACCGTCGCCCACGGCGGCACGGTCATGTTCGTCGGCACGAAGAAGCAGGCGCAGGAGGCCATCGCCGAGCAGGCCACCCGCGTCGGCATGCCCTTCGTCAACCAGCGCTGGCTGGGCGGCATGCTCACCAACTTCTCGACCGTCTACAAGCGTCTGCAGCGCCTCAAGGAGCTCGAGCAGATCGACTTCGAGGACGTCGCCGCGTCGGGTCTCACCAAGAAGGAGCTTCTCGTGCTCTCGCGCGAGAAGGCCAAGCTGGAGAAGACCCTCGGTGGTATCCGCGAGATGTCCAAGGTGCCCAGCGCCGTCTGGATCGTGGACACCAAGAAGGAGCACATCGCGGTCGGTGAGGCCCGGAAGCTCAACATCCCGGTCGTCGCCATCCTCGACACCAACTGCGACCCCGACGAGGTCGACTACAAGATCCCGGGCAACGACGACGCGATCCGCTCCGTCACCCTGCTCACCCGCGTGATCGCCGACGCCGTCGCCGAGGGCCTCATCGCCCGCTCCGGCGTCGCCACCGGTGACTCCAAGCCGGGCGAGAAGGCCGCGGGCGAGCCGCTCGCCGAGTGGGAGCGCGACCTGCTCGAGGGCGAGAAGAAGGCCGACGACGCCGAGGCCCCCAAGGCCGACGAGGCCCCGAAGGCCGACGCCGCCGAGGCCGTCGAGGCTCCGAAGGCCGACGAGAAGCCGGCCGAGGCCGTCGCCGAGACCGTCGAGGCCCCCGCCGCGGAGGCCGAGCAGGCCTGACTTCGGCGCCGGCCGCTCGACCGCGCGGCCACATCGGCCGCGAGCAGCGGCGGCTGCTGAAGCATCGGCTGCTGACGGCGGGGGTCCGTGCCACGAGCGCGGCCCCCGCCGTTCACCCGTAGATCTTCGACTTCGAGAAAGATTTCCGAGAATCATGGCGAACTACACCGCCGCTGACGTCAAGAAGCTCCGTGAGCTCACGGGCGCCGGCATGATGGACTGCAAGAAGGCGCTCGACGAGGCCGACGGCAACGTCGACAAGGCCGTCGAGGCCCTGCGCATCAAGGGCCAGAAGGGCGTCGCCAAGCGCGAGGGCCGCTCCGCCGAGAACGGCGCCGTGGTCTCCCTCATCGCCGACGACAACTCCACCGGCGTCATCGTCGAGCTCAAGTGCGAGACCGACTTCGTCGCCAAGGGTGAGAAGTTCCAGTCGGTGGCCAACGCCCTGGCCGCCCACATCGCCAAGACCACCCCGGCCGACCTCGAGGCGCTGCTCGCGTCCGAGATCGAGCCCGGCAAGACGGTCCAGGCGTACGTCGACGAGGCCAACGCCAACCTCGGCGAGAAGATCGTCCTGGACCGCTTCGCGCAGTTCAACGACGGCTTCGTCTTCGCGTACATGCACCGCACCATGCCCGACCTGCCCCCGCAGATCGGTGTTCTGGTCGAGCTGGACAAGGCCGACGCCGAGACCGCCAAGGGCATCGCCCAGCACATCGCCGCCTTCGCGCCGAAGTACCTCACCCGTGAGGACGTTCCGGCCGAGGTCGTCGAGACCGAGCGTCGCGTCGCCGAGGAGACCACCCGCGCCGAGGGCAAGCCGGAGGCCGCGCTCCCGAAGATCGTCGAGGGTCGCGTCAACGGCTTCTTCAAGGACGCCACTCTCCTGGGTCAGCCCTACGCCCTCGACAACAAGAAGTCCGTCGAGAAGGTCCTGCAGGAGGCCGGTGTCACCCTGAAGCGCTTCTCGCGCATCAAGGTCGGCATCTGAGTCCGAACCACGATCGGCGGTGGACCCCGCTAAGGTCTACCGCGGTCGCCCGCGTGCGCGGCGGCGTACGCGACGGGAGTGACGCCGTACGCGAAGGCACCGGGAACAACCGGCCTTCGCACGCGACGGACGACCGCAAGATCTGACGAGGAGGCCATTGCCGCAGATGGGATGTACACCACCCCACCGGCAATGGCCTCTTCGTATGTGCACCACAAGGAGAACTCCATGACCAAGGCCGACACCAAGAGTGACGACGGCAAAGTAGCCGGGCGCTTCCTGCTGAAGCTGTCCGGCGAGGCGTTCGCCGGAGGCGGCGGACTCGGCGTCGACCCCGATGTGGTGCACAAGATCGCCCGTGAGATCGCGGCCGTCGTGCGGGACGGCGCGGAGATCGCCATCGTCATCGGCGGTGGCAACTTCTTCCGCGGCGCCGAACTCCAGCAGCGCGGCATGGACCGGGCCCGCTCCGACTACATGGGCATGCTCGGCACGGTCATGAACTGCCTGGCCCTCCAGGACTTCCTGGAGAAGGAAGGCATCGACTGCCGCGTGCAGACCGCCATCACCATGGGGCAGGTCGCCGAGCCGTACATCCCGCTGCGCGCCGTGCGCCACCTGGAGAAGGGCCGCGTCGTCATCTTCGGCGCGGGCATGGGCATGCCGTACTTCTCCACCGACACCACGGCCGCCCAGCGGGCCCTGGAGATCGACGCCGAGGCCCTGCTCATGGGCAAGAACGGCGTCGACGGCGTCTACGACTCCGACCCCAAGACGAACCCGGACGCGGTGAAGTTCGACGCCCTCGGGTACGGCGAGGTCATCACCCGCGACCTGAAGGTCGCCGACGCCACCGCGGTCACGCTGTGCCGGGACAACAAGCTGCCCATCCTGGTCTTCGAACTGCTCGCCGAGGGCAATATCGCGCGGGCCGTCAAGGGTGAGAAGATCGGCACCCTCGTGGGCGACCAGGACTCCCGGGCCTGAGCCACGTCCGTCCCCCGAGGGGATGGACGACCCCTTCGAGGGGATGGACAAAGCCCTGCCGGTCGGACACCGTGCAGGAAAGAGACGCGACGCAGCCGGCCGATCCTTGGAAGCCGGGCCTACTCAAGACACGCAGGAGCAAGTGGTGATCGAAGAGACCCTCCTCGAGGCCGAGGAGAAGATGGAGAAGGCCGTCGTGGTCGCCAAGGAGGACTTCGCCGCGATCCGTACGGGCCGTGCCCACCCGGCGATGTTCAACAAGATCGTGGCCGACTACTACGGCGCGCTGACGCCGATCAACCAGCTGGCCTCGTTCTCGGTGCCCGAGCCGCGCATGGCCGTGGTGACCCCGTTCGACAAGACCGCCCTGCGCAACATCGAGCAGGCGATCCGCGACTCGGACCTGGGCGTCAACCCGAGCAACGACGGCAACATCATCCGAGTGACGTTCCCCGAGCTCACCCAGGACCGTCGCAAGGAGTACATCAAGGTCGCCAAGACCAAGGCCGAGGACTCCAAGATCTCGATCCGGTCGATCCGCCGCAAGGCCAAGGAGGCCTTCGACAAGGCGATCAAGGACGGCGACATCGGCGAGGACGAGGGGCGTCGGGCCGAGAAGGAGCTCGACGACACCACGTCCAAGTACGTCGCCCAGGTGGACGAGCTCCTCAAGCACAAGGAATCCGAGCTGCTCGAGGTCTGATCGAGTCCGACTCGACGTCCGATCTAGGTCTGAGGAATCCGAATTCCGTGAACGACACTTCCTGGGGGGCGCCGCCCAGAGCCGGGTACTGGGGGGCGCCCGACCAGGGACCGGTCCAGGGTGCTGCCCCGGCGGGTCCCGCATACGATGCGCAGGATGCACTGACTCCTTCGGAGACTCAGCCCATGCCCATCGTTCCCGACGTAGCCGCGAGCGGCGGACACCAGGACGACGACCGGGGGGCTGCTCAGCCGAGCGGCCCCCTGTTCCGTGACGGGATGCCGCCCGCGCCCTCAGCGCACCCCGCGCAGAAGCCGCAGGAGCCCATGACCGGCGCAGCACAGCCCGCCCCAGCCCCGCCGAAGAAGAAGAGCGCGGGCCGTGACCTCGGGGCGGCCATAGGTGTCGGCGTGGGTCTCGGCGCGGTCATCGTCGCCTCGCTGTTCATCGTGAAGGCCGTCTTCGTCGGCGTCATAGCGGTCGCCGTGGTCGTCGGCCTCTGGGAGCTGACGTCACGCCTCGAAGAGCGCAAGGGCATCAAGGCGCCGCTCGTACCGCTCGCGGTGGGCGGCGCCGCGATGGTTGTCGCCGGGTACGTCCGCGGGGCCGAGGGTGCCTGGGTGGCGATGGCGCTGACCGCACTCTCGGTACTCGTCTGGCGTATGACCGAGCCGCCCGAGGGCTATCTGAAGGACGTCACGGCCGGTGTCTTCGCGGCCTTCTACGTCCCGTTCCTCGCGACGTTCGTCGCGCTGATGCTCAGGGCGGACGACGGTCCGCAGCGGGTGCTCACCTTCCTTGTCCTCACCGTGGTCAGCGACACCGGCGCGTACGCGATCGGCTGGCGCTTCGGCAAGCACAAGCTCGCTCCGCGCATCAGCCCCGGCAAGACCCGCGAGGGCCTGCTGGGCGCGGTGACCTTCGCGATGGCGGCGGGCGCGCTGTGCATGCACTTCCTGATCGACGACGGGACCTGGTGGCAGGGCCTGCTCATCGGCCTCGCGGTGGCGGCGAGCGCGACGCTCGGCGACCTCGGCGAGTCGATGATCAAGCGGGACCTCGGCATCAAGGACATGGGCACGCTGCTGCCGGGCCACGGCGGCATCATGGACCGCCTCGACTCGTTGCTGCCGACGGCGCCGGTGGTGTGGCTGCTCCTGGTGGCGTTCGTCGGCACCGGCTGATCCTCGTCGCTCGTCGACGCCGCTGACCTGCGGTTTCGCGTGAAGGGGTCCGTTATCCACAGGGTGCGGGCCCCTTGTCGTATCTCTGGGACAATGGACTCACCATGCCTAAGCCCGGAGAACTCACTTTCGTCGCGCCCCGTGGAGCCAAGAAGCCGCCGCGGCACCTCGCCGACCTCACGCCCGCCGAGCGGAAGGAAGCCGTCGCCGCGACCGGCGAGAAGCCGTTCCGCGCCAAGCAGCTCTCGCAGCACTACTTCGCCCGGTACGCCCACGACCCCGAGCAGTGGACGGACATCCCGGCCGGTGCGCGCGGCAAGCTCCAGGAGGCGCTGCTTCCGGAGCTGATGTCCGTGGTGCGGCACATCAGCTGCGACGACGACACCACCCGCAAGACGCTCTGGCGCCTGTTCGACGGCACGCTGGTGGAGTCGGTGCTCATGCGCTACCCCGACCGGGTCACCATGTGCATCAGCTCGCAGGCGGGCTGCGGGATGAACTGCCCGTTCTGCGCGACGGGCCAGGCCGGTCTCGACCGGAACCTGTCGACGGCCGAGATCGTGCACCAGATCGTCGACGGCATGCGGGCCCTGCGCGACGGCGAGATCCCCGGCGGCCCGGCCCGCCTGTCGAACATCGTCTTCATGGGCATGGGCGAGCCGCTGGCGAACTACAACCGCGTGACCGGCGCGATCCGCCGCCTCACCGACCCCGAGCCGGACGGCGTGGGCCTCTCGCAGCGCGGCATCACGGTGTCCACGGTCGGCCTGGTGCCCGCCATCCACCGGTTCGCGGACGAGGGCTTCAAGTGCCGCCTCGCCATCTCGCTGCACGCGCCCGACGACGAGCTGCGCGACACCCTGGTCCCGGTCAACACGCGCTGGAAGGTGCGCGAGGTCCTGGACGCGGGCTGGGAGTACGCGGCCAAGTCGGGCCGCCGCCTGTCCATCGAGTACGCCCTGATCCGGGACATCAACGACCAGGCATGGCGCGGTGACCGGCTCGGACGGCTGCTCAAGGGCAAGCCGGTGCACGTGAACCTGATTCCGCTGAACCCCACGCCCGGCTCGAAGTGGACGGCGTCGCGGCCCGAGGACGAGAAGGCCTTCGTCGAGGCCATCGCGGCCCACGGGGTGCCGGTCACCGTCCGCGACACCCGCGGCCAGGAGATCGACGGGGCGTGCGGGCAGCTCGCGGCGGCCGAAAGGTAGTCCCGCGCGGCCGAAAGGAGTCCCGCGGCGGCCGAGAGGTAGTCTGGCGGGCGTCCGTACATCTTCATATTCCGACAGGGGAGCGCCACAGCGCTGAGAGTGCGGTAATCGGCCGCAGACCCTCTGAACCTCGCCCAGGTCATTCTGGGTAGGAAGTTCGGTCGCTACTCAAGCTGTTGCGCCCCGCCCGGGACGCCGATCCGTCGGTCCCGGGCGGGGCCGCGTCTCTTCCTGGTCAACTCCAGGAGGAATGTTTTCGTGAGCACCATCAAGAAGGCCTCGGTCACGGCGGTCGCCGTGGGGCTCGGGCTCGTCGCGGTCACCGCGTGCAGCTCCGACAGCGGCTCCAAGGCGTCGGACTCCAAGTCCGTGACCCTGGTGACGCACGACTCCTTCAACGTCTCCAAGGGCGTCCTGAAGGAGTTCGAGAAGACCTCCGGCTACAAGGTCCGCGTCCTGGAGGACGGCGACGCCGGGCAGGCCGTGAACAAGGCGATCCTGTCCAAGGGCAACCCCCAGGGCGACGTCTTCTTCGGCGTCGACAACACCCTGCTCTCCCGGGCGCTCGACAACGGCGTCTTCGAGCCGTACGAGGCCAAGGGCGCGGACCAGATCCTGCCGCAGTACCGGCCCGCCGGGAGCGAGAAGGGCGTCACGCCCATCGACTCCGGCGACATCTGCGTGAACTACGACAAGAAGTACTTCGCCGACAAGAAGCTGGCGCCGCCGAAGACCCTCGACGACCTGATCAAGCCCCAGTACAAGAACCTCCTCGTCACCGAGAACGCCTCGACCTCCTCGCCCGGCCTCGGCTTCGTGCTCGGCACCGCCGCGAAGTACGGCGACGACGGCTGGCAGTCGTACTGGAAGAAGCTGAAGGCCAACGGCGTCAAGGTCGTCGACGGCTGGGAGCAGGCCTACAACGAGGAGTTCTCCGGCTCGGCCGGCGGCAAGAAGGCCAAGGGCGACCGGCCGCTCGTCGTGTCGTACGCCTCGTCGCCGCCCGTCGAGGTCCTCTACGCCAAGCCGCAGCCCAAGGTGGCCCCGACGGGTGTCGCCACCGGCACCTGCTTCCGCCAGATCGAGTACGCGGGCCTGCTCAAGGGCGCGAAGAACGAGAAGGGCGGCAAGGCGCTCCTCGACTTCATGATCAGCAAGAAGTTCCAGGCCGATCTGCCGCTCCAGATGTTCGTGAACCCCGCCGTCAAGGGCGTGCCCCTGCCGAAGCTGTTCACGCAGCACGGCGTGACGGTCGACAAGCCGCAGACGATGGCCCCCAAGAAGATCGCCGACAACCGTGAGCAGTGGGTCAAGTCGTGGACCTCGCTCGTTCTGAAGTAGCCGAGCCCCGTTCCGGGAAGGCCCGTCGGGGTCTTCCCGGGGGGCGGCGCGGGAGCGCGGCTCGGCTCGGCCTCATGGCCCTGCCCGTCGCGTTCTTCGGTGTCTTCTTCGCCTATCCGGTCGCCGCGATCGTCGCGCGCGGCCTGAAGCCGGACGGCAGCTGGCGGTTCGGGCGGATCACCGAGGTCCTCGGGCAGTCCGACATCCAGCAGGTGCTGTGGTTCACCACCTGGCAGGCGCTCGCGTCGACCGCGCTCACACTCCTCGTCGCGCTCCCCGGCGCGTATGTCTTCGCGCGCTTCGACTTCCCCGGAAAACAGCTGCTCCGGGCCGTCGTCACCGTGCCGTTCGTGCTGCCGACGGTCGTCGTCGGCACGGCCTTCCTCGCGCTGATCGGGCGCGGCGGCCTCTTCGACGAGCTGTGGGGGATGCGCCTGGACACGACGGTGTGGGCGATCCTGCTCGCGCACGTCTTCTTCAACTACGCCGTCGTCGTCCGCACCGTCGGCGGGCTCTGGGCACAGCTCGACCCGCGTCAGGAGGAGGCCGCGCGGATGCTCGGCGCCTCCCGCGCACGGGCCTGGCGGACGGTGACGCTGCCCGCGCTCGCGCCCGCCGTCGCGGCGGCCGCGCTGATGGTCTTCCTGTTCACGTTCACGTCGTTCGGCGTCGTCCAGATCCTCGGCGGACCGGCGTACTCGACCCTCGAAGTCGAGATCTACCGGCAGACCGCGCAACTCCTGGACCTGCCGACCGCCGCCGTCCTCACGATCGTGCAGTTCGCGGCGGTCGGCGCGGTCCTCGCCGTGCACGCCTGGACGGTGCGCAGGCGCGAGAGCGCGCTGAAGCTGGTGGACGCCTCGGTGACGGTGCGGCGGCCGCGCGGCGCCGGGCAGTGGAGCCTGCTCGGCTTCGTGCTCCTGACCGTCGCGCTGCTGATCCTGCTGCCGCTCGGCGTCCTGGTGCAGCGGTCGTTCGACGGACCCGACGGCTACGGATTCCTGTACTACGAGACGCTGCGGTCGGCCGACGGCGGAGCGTTCCTCGTCCCGGCCATCGACGCGATCGGGAACTCACTGCGGTACGCGGTCGTGGCCACGGCCATCGCGGTGGTCATCGGCGGGCTCGCGGCGGCCGCGCTCACCCGGCGTGCGGGGAGGCTCGTGCGCGGGTTCGACGCGCTGTTGATGCTGCCGCTCGGCGTGTCCGCGGTGACCGTCGGCTTCGGCTTCCTGATCACGCTGGACGAGCCGCCGCTGGACCTGCGGGCGTCCTGGATCCTGGTGCCCCTCGCGCAGGCGCTGGTGGGTGTCCCCTTCGTCGTACGCACGATGCTGCCCGTCCTTCGCGCGGTGGACGGACGGCTGCGCGAGGCGGCCGCGGTGCTCGGGGCCTCGCCGCTGCGGGCCTGGCGCGAGGTCGACTTCCCGCTGGTCAGGCGCGCGCTGCTGATCGCGGCGGGCTTCGCCTTCGCGGTGTCGCTCGGTGAGTTCGGCGCGACCGTGTTCATCGCCCGGCCGGACAACCCGACGCTGCCGGTCGCCGTGGCGCGGCTGCTCGGACGCGCCGGGGACCTCAACTACGGGCAGGCGATGGCCCTGTCGACGATTCTGATGCTGGTGTGCGCGGTGTCGCTGCTGCTCCTGGAGCGGTTGCGCACGGAACGTACGACGGGAGAGTTCTGATGACGGCCACGCAGGCGAAGCCCGACGCGACCGGCGCCGCCTCCGACGCGCTGCTGCGCCTCGAGGACGTGACGGTACGGTTCGGGGCCCGCGCCGCCCTGGACGGGGTCGGCCTCGACGTCGCCGAGCACGAGATCGTGTGCGTGCTCGGGCCGAGCGGCAGCGGCAAGTCGACGCTGCTGCGGGTCGTGGCCGGGCTCCAGGGCCCGGACGCCGGACGGGTCGTGCTCGGCGGGCGCGACCAGGACGGGGTGCCCGCGCACAAGCGGGGCGTCGGCCTGATGTTCCAGGACCACCAGCTCTTCCCGCAGCGGGACGTGGCGGGGAACGTCGCCTTCGGGCTGCGCATGCACGGCGTCCCGCGCGCCGAACAGGCCCTGCGGGTCGCCGAGTTGCTCGACCTGGTGGGGCTGCCGGGCGCCCAGAAGCGGGCCGTGTCCGCGCTGTCGGGCGGCGAGCAGCAGCGCGTCGCGCTCGCCCGGGCGCTCGCGCCGCGCCCCCGCCTGCTCATGCTCGACGAACCCCTCGGCCAGCTCGACCGCTCGCTGCGCGAACGCCTCGTCGTGGAACTGCGGGAACTCTTCGACGAGTTGGGCACCACCGTGCTCGCCGTCACGCACGACCAGGGCGAGGCGTTCGCGCTCGCCGACCGGGTCGTGGTGATGCGGGACGGGCGGATCGCCCAGTCCGGCACGCCCCTGGAGGTGTGGCGGAACCCCGCCGACGAGTTCGTGGCGCGCTTCCTCGGCTTCGACAACGTGGTCGACGCGACCGTCACCGGCGAGGCCGCGGACACCGTGTGGGGGAAGGTCCCGGTGCCCGACGGGACCCGGCAGGGGGCGTGCCGACTGCTCGTACGACCCGCCGGGGTGCGGCTCGTGGGGGCGCGGGACGGGCTCGCGTGCGTGGTCGCGGCGCGTACGTTCCGGGGCACCCATGTCGCCCTCCAGTTGGAGCCCCCGGGCGGGCCGAGGCTCGAAGCGGCGTGCGCGCTGCGGGACGCGCCCGCTGTGGGGGAGACGGTGGGGGTCACGTTCGACTCGGGTGATGTCGTGGTGCTCGGCTGAAGGGCGCCGCCGGGCCGCGGTGGCGGAAACACGGCTGCCGGGGCGCGGGACGCCGACTTATGGTTCGGCCATGACGAGACTTGGATACGACCGGTACCGCGAAGAAGTGGGCCGTCAACTCGCGCTGTTCCGGCAGACGCTGGCCGGAGCCGACCTGACGGTCACCGTGCCGACCTGCCCCGAGTGGACCCTCGGACAGCTGGCCCGGCACACCGGCGGCGCCGTGCGGTGGGTCGAGACGCATGTGCGGACCCGGGCCGAGAAGCACGTCCCCGAGTCGGACGTCCCGGACTTCGAGGGCCCCGGCGACGACGACCCCGCCGCGCTCGACGCGTGGCTCGCCGAGACGGCGGAGCTGATCGACGCGGCCCTCGCGGGGGCCGCGGGGGAGACCGCCGTGTGGACGTGGGCGGGGGAGCACACCGCCGAGTTCTGGGCGCGGCGGATGACGCACGAGGTGGCCGTGCACCGGGCCGACGCGGCGATCGCCGCGGGCGTCGAGTACGTCGTCGCGCCCGAGGTCGCCGCCGACGCGATCGACGAGTGGCTGGAGATCGTGCAGTACGTCCAGCGGACCCAGCTCTCGGACAACGCGGCGGAGTTGCGTGGGGGCGGGCGGACCATCCATCTCCACGCGGTGGACGCGGACGCCTCGCTCGACGCGGAGTGGGTGGTGGAGCTCGCCGAGGAAGGGGTGGTGTGGCGGCGGGCCCACGAGAAGGCCGATGTCGCCGTGCGGGGGCCGCTGACCGAGGTCCTGCTCGCCTTCTACCGGCGGCGGGAGCTGGACTCCGGGCGGGTCGAGGTGCTGGGGGACCGGAAGCTGCTGGAGTTCTGGCTGGAGCGGGCCTCGTTCGGGTGAGCGTCGCCGTGACGGCGCTGTCGGCCCGGACTGTGCCCACCCGGGCCTAGGTCCCGCTGAGGGACGCCAGCGTCGCCGCCGCCTCCCCCACGTCCGCCACCAACGCGATCCGGGACTCCATCTCCCGGCCCGCCGCCAGGGACTGGAGGAGGGGCCAGGCCGGGAGGTGCTGGGTCCAGTGGTGGGTGTCGACCAGGACCATGGGGGTCGGGCCGCCGCGGGACTCGTAGTAGTTGGGGGTCGCGTTGTCGAAGATCTCCTGGACGGTGCCCGCGGCCCCCGGCAGGAAGACGACGCCCGCGTTGGACCGGGCGAGCAGACCGTCCTCGCGGGTGGCGTTGGCGAAGTACTTGGCCAGGTGCGAGGCGAAGGCGTTCGGCGGCTCGTGGCCGTAGAACCACGTGGGGATGCCGACGGAAGACCCGCCGGAGGGCCACAGCTCGCGCACCTGGAAGGCGGCCCGCGCCCAGTGCGTGATCGACGGCGTGAACGACGGCTCCTTGGCGAGGACCGCGAGCGCCTTGTCGAGCATCGCGTCGTCGTGCGGCGCCGCGTACGCCCCGAGGTTCGCCGCCTCCATGGCCCCCGGCCCGCCGCCCGTGGCCACCGTGAACCCGTCCCGCGCGAGCTGCCTCCCGAGCCGGGCGGCACCCGCGTACTCCTCGGTGCCCCGGGCCATCGCGTGGCCGCCCATGACGCCCACCACCCGCTGCCCGTGCAGGAGTTCGTCGAGGGCGTCGGAGATGGAGTCGTCGTGCACGGCGCGCAGCATCGAGGCGAAGACGTCCCCGTCGGCCTTGGTCCGCTGGAACCAGGCGTACGCGCGAGCGTCCGGCGTCGCCTCGTACCCCCCGTCGGCGAGCCCCGCGAACAGCTCGTCCGGTGTGTAGAGGAGCCCTCGGTAGGGGTCGAACGGCAGCCCCGGGACGGGCGGGAAGACCAGAGCCCCAGAGGCCCGGACGCGCGCGGCGGCGTCCTCCTCCATGGGGCAGCCGAGGAAGACGGCACCCGTGGTGTCCGCGGTGAGCAGTGCGGCCGTACGGCCCGTCAGGTCGACCGCCTGGACGCGGTGTCCGGCGAGCGAACCGCCCGCTGCGACGATCTCGTCGAACTCGGCGAGCGTCTCGATCTCACGGTCACCGGGGTGCGGGGCGGATGCTTCGGAGGGCAGCATCCGCCCATGCTATGCACCCCTGGGACGCAGACTCGGATCAGCCCTCGACCTGCGTCGGGTCCATCCAGATGACCTCCCAGGTGTGGCCGTCCAGGTCGTCGAACGCCCGGCCGTACATGAAGCCGTAGTCCTGGGTCTTGCCGTCCGTGGCGCCCGCGGCGACCGCCTTGTCGACGAGCGTGTCCACGGCCTCGCGGCTCTCGGCGCTCAGCCCCACGAGGACCTCGCTGGACTTCGTGGCGTCCGCGATCTCCTTCGTCGTGAACTGCGCGTAGTGCGACTTGCTGAGCATCATCGCGACGATCGTGTCGCTGATCTGCACACAGGCGGTGTCGTCCGTCGAGAACTGGGGGTTGAGCGAGTAGCCGAGCGCGGTGAAGAACTTCTTGGAGGCCTCGACGTCGTTCACGGCCAGGTTCACGAAGATCATCTGCTGGTACATGTGCGTCTCCCGTGGGGTGTGTGCCTTGTGTAAGCGCCTGTGTGCGTCTTACGCAGGATTAGACGGCCCTCCGGCGCGGAACTCATCGCCCTTCGCGAAATTTCTTGTACGAGTTTTCGAGAGCGCCGGAACCCCGGGGCACCCCGGGCGGGGGAGCGGCCCCGCTCAGCGCACGAGCGGCATCGCCGACAGCTCCGCCACCAGCCACGTCACCGGCCCGAACACCGCGAGCAGCGCCCCCGCCCGCAGTGCCGCGCACCCCCGCAGGAACGCGGCGGGCGCCCCGAGCCGCAACAGCGCCGCCGTGGTGTCGGCCCGGGCGTGCCGCGCCTCGACCGCGGCCGTGGCCAGCGTCAGGACGGCGCAGCCCGCGACGACCACGGCGCCGAGCGTGGTGAGCGGGCCGATGTCCGAGCCGCCGCCCGCCGTGTCGGCGTACAGGGTGCGGGCCGCGTACGCGCCCGACGCCACCGCGCACACCACGCCCAGCGGCCGCCCGATCCGCCGCGCCTCCTGCTGGAGCACGCGCCCCGCGAGCAGCCGCAGCGCCCCGGGCCGCACAGCCTGGAGGATCCGCCCGCAGAGATGGGTCAGGGCGGGCCCGGCGAGGGCGAGGCCGAGGGCGGTGAGCCCCCACCCGGCGAGCGCGCCGACGGGGCTGCCGGCGAGCCCGCCGGGCAGGCGCGGGCCCGAGCCGTCGTCGGCGCTGCTCGCGTACGTCTCGGCGGCGAGCCCGGCGGCGAACAGGGCGACGCCCCAGGGCAGGCCGCCGGGGGCGGCGGTCGGCGGCGCCAGGTCGGTGGGGTCGGCGTCGGGCTCGGCGTCGGATCCGGGCCGGGCCCGGCGCGGGCGCAGCACGAGGGCGCTGGCCACGGACGCGGTGAGCGGCACCAGTGCGAGCAGGGTCAGGGCGGCGGCGAGCGGCAACGGCCGGTCGGCGGCGAGGAGTTCGGCCGCGGCGCCGTCGAACGGCAGGCCCGTCAGGTCGCCGCGCAGATGCAGGAAGAACAGCAGCGCGAGCATCGAGCCGAGCGTGCAGGCCACGGCCGTGGTCATGGCGGAGACGACCATGAGGCGGCCGGGCCCGAGCCCGATGGAGGCGAGCCCGGGGCGCGGCCGGGTGCCGGGGTCGGTGCGGGCCACGGCGACGGCGAAGTAGACGGTGGCGGCGAGCGGGGCGGCGCACCAGGCGAGCCGGAGCACGGCGCCGGTCGACCCGGCGTGACCCATCGCGTATCCGAGGGCGCACAGGAGCAGGAAGCCGGTTCCGGCCGCAGCGGCGGCGACCAGGAGCCTGCGCAACTGGACCAGGGGGTGGGAGCCGCGGGCTAGGCGGAGAGCGAGCACGCGGCCCGGCCTTCCGTGTCGGAGTCGGTGGGGGTGGCCGTGTCGGCGGGGGCGGCGGCGCGGGAGCTCTTCGCGGCCCCGGTCCGTCCGCCGGGCCCGGCCTCGTCCCCCGGCAGATGCACGGTGTGCACGCGCCGCCCGTCGAGCAGCGTCACCGTGCGGTCGGCGAGGGACGCGACCTCGGCGTCGTGGGTGGCGAGGACGACGGTGATGCCGTGCGAGCGGGCCGCCGTCGTCAGGGTGCGCAGGACGTGCGCGCGGTCGGCGCGGTGCAGCGGTGCGGTGGGCTCGTCGGCGAAGAGCACGGACGGCGTGCAGGCCAGGGCGCGGGCCACACAGACGCGTTGGCGCTCGGCCTGGGTGAGGGCGTGCGGGCGTTTGCGGGCGCAGTCGCCGATGTCGAGGCGCTCCAGCCACTCGTGGGCGGCGGTGCGGGCGCCGCGCCGGGCGCCGCCGCGCAGCATCAGGCCGAGGGCGGCGTTCTCCCAGGCGTTGAGTTCGGGGACGAGCCGGGGCTCGGGGTCGATCCAGCCGAACTTGTCGCGGCGCAGCCGTTCGCGGGCGAGCGGGCCCATGGTGTGCACGGGCGCGGAGTTGAACCACACCTCGCCCTGGCGGGCCAGGAGCTGGCCGGACAGACAGCGCAGGAGCGTGGTCTTGCCGCTGCCGCGCGGGCCGCCGACGGCCAGGATCTCGCCCTCGCGGACACCGAGCGAGACGCCGGTGAGCGCGGCGGATCCGTTGAGTGTGACGTGCAAGGCTCGTGCCCACAGCACGTCGTTGTCCGGCGGGGCCACCATGGCGTACACCTCGGTTCAGATCAGATTGCCTCCCCCGTACGGGGGAACGAAGGCTGGGCCGATCGGTCACTGGGCACGCTAAGGATTCGGCGCCGGGGGCCGGACAAGGACGCGGCCCGGGTGCGCCCATCTCACTCGGATGGGTGCACCCGGGCCGGTCACCGTGCTCGGGGCGGGGCGGACCCCGAAGGGGCCGCGGCGGCTCAGATCTTGGTCCAGGCCTCCGTCAGGACCTGCCGCACGATGCCCTCGATCTCGTCGAACGTCGACTGGTCGGAGATCAGCGGCGGCGACAGCTGGATGACCGGGTCACCGCGGTCGTCGGCGCGGCAGTACAGGCCGTACTCGAAGAGCTTCTTGGAGACGAAGCCGTAGAGCACGCGCTCCGACTCCTCGTCCGTGAAGGACTCCTTGGTGGCCTTGTCCTTGACCAGCTCGATGCCGTAGAAGAAGCCGTTGCCGCGGACGTCGCCGACGATCGGCAGGTCGTGCAGCTTCTGCAGGGTCGTCAGGAAGTTGGCCTCGTTGTCGAGCACGTGCTGGTTGAGGCCCTCGCGCTCGAACAGGTCGAGGTTGGCGAGGCCGACAGCGGCGGAGACCGGGTGGCCGCCGAAGGTGTAGCCGTGCAGGAAGGTGTTGTCGCCCTTGTAGAACGGCTCGGCGATGCGGTCCGAGACGATCGCGGCGCCGATCGGGGAGTAGCCCGAGGTCATGCCCTTGGCGCAGGTGATGATGTCGGGGACGTAGCCGAACTTGTCGCAGGCGAACATCGTGCCGAGGCGGCCGAAGGCGCAGATGACCTCGTCGGAGACGAGCAGCACGTCGTACTTGTCGCAGATCTCGCGGACGCGCTGGAAGTACCCGGGCGGCGGCGGGAAGCAGCCGCCCGCGTTCTGCACCGGCTCCAGGAAGACCGCGGCGACGGTCTCGGGGCCCTCGAAGAGGATCTCCTGCTCGATCTGGTCGGCGGCCCAGCGGCCGAAGGCCTCGGGGTCGTCGCCGTGGATCGGGGCGCGGTAGATGTTCGTGTTCGGGACCTTGTGGGCGCCGGGCACGAGGGGCTCGAAGGGGGCCTTCAGGGCGGGCAGACCGGTGATGGACAGGGCGCCCTGCGGGGTGCCGTGGTAGGCGACCGCGCGCGAGATGACCTTGTACTTCGTGTGGTTGCCGGTGAGCTTGTGGTACTGCTTCGCCAGCTTCCAGGCGGTCTCGACGGCCTCGCCGCCGCCGGTGGTGAAGAAGACCTTGTTCAGGTCGCCGGGGGCGTGGTGGGCGAGGCGCTCCGCCAGCTCCACGGCCTTGGGGTGGGCGTACGACCAGATGGGGAAGAAGGCGAGGTCGGCGGCCTGCTTGGCGGCGACCTCGGCCAGCTCGCGGCGGCCGTGGCCCGCCTGGACCACGAACAGGCCCGCGAGGCCGTCGAGGTACTTCTTGCCCTTGTCGTCGTAGATGTAGGTCCCTTCGCCACGCACGATGGTGGGAACGGGCGCGTTCTCGTACGACGACATGCGGGTGAAGTGCATCCACAGGTGGTCGTACGCGGTCCGGCTGAGGTCCTTGGTGCTCACGGCTATCGGGTTCCCCACATGTAGGTCTGCTTCTTGAGCTTGAGGTAGACGAAGCTCTCGGTGGAGCGCACGCCGGGGAGCGCGCGGATCCGCTTGTTGATGACTTCGAGCAGGTGGTCGTCGTCCTCGCAGACGATCTCGACCAGGAGGTCGTGCGAGCCCGCGGTCATCACCACGTACTCCGCCTCCGGCATGGCGGCCAGGGCGTCCGCGACCGGGTCCACGTCACCCTCGACGTCGATCCCGACCATCGCTTGGCGCCGGAAGCCCACGGTGAGCGGGTCCGTCACGGCCACGATCTGCATCACACCCTGGTCGAGCAACTTCTGCACCCGCTGGCGCACGGCCGCCTCGGAGAGGCCGACGGCCTTGCCGATGGCGGCGTACGGACGGCGGCCGTCCTCCTGGAGCTGTTCGATGATCGCCAGGGAGACGGCGTCGATCGACGGGCCGCCGCCACCGCGGGAGCTGCTGGGGTCTGCGCTTCGACTTGCCACGACTTCACTGTGCACGACGTCTCGTCTGTTCCGCAAGCCCGGAGCAATGAAATTCGTTGTTCGACAACTCTGCAGGCACGGATTTCGCAGATATGGGCGGCTGGGTATGTTGAAAGCGTCGGTGCACCGACTAGGGTGGGTGTCTCATCCACTGGACAGGAGGGCTTGGCAGTGACCACCGAGCTGCGCCGTCTGCGCAACTACATCAACGGCGAATTCCGGGACGCGGCCGACGGGCGGACCACCGAGGTGATCAACCCGGCGACCGGCGAGGCGTACGCGGTGGCACCGCTGTCGGGTCAGGCCGACGTCGATGCCGCCATGAAGGCCGCCGCCGACGCGTTCCCGGCCTGGCGCGACCTGGTGCCCGCCGAGCGCCAGAAGGCCCTGCTGAAGATCGCCGACGCGTTCGAGGAGCGCGCCGAGGAGCTGATCGCGGCCGAGGTGGAGAACACGGGCAAGCCGATCGGACTCACGCGGTCCGAGGAGATCCCGCCCATGGTCGACCAGATCCGCTTCTTCGCGGGCGCGGCCCGGATGCTCGAAGGGCGCGCCGCGGGTGAGTACATGGAGGGTCTGACCTCCATCATCCGGCGCGAGCCGATCGGCGTCTGCGCGCAGGTCGCGCCGTGGAACTACCCCATGATGATGGGCGTGTGGAAGTTCGCCCCGGCGCTCGCCGCGGGCAACACGGTCGTCCTCAAGCCGTCCGACACGACCCCCGCGTCGACGGTCCTGATGGCCGAGATCATCGGTTCGATCGTGCCGCCCGGCGTCTTCAACGTCATCTGCGGCGACCGTGACACGGGCCGCGCGATGGTCGAGCACCGGACGCCCGCCATGGCCTCCATCACCGGCTCCGTGCGCGCCGGCATGCAGGTCGCCGAGTCCGCCTCCAAGGACCTCAAGCGGGTCCACCTGGAGCTCGGCGGCAAGGCGCCCGTCGTGGTCTTCGAGGACACCGACATCGCCAAGGCCGTCGAGGACATCTCGATGGCGGGCTTCTTCAACGCGGGCCAGGACTGTACGGCCGCGACCCGCGTGCTCGTCCACGAGTCCATCCACGACGAGTTCGTGACCGCCCTCGCCAAGGCCGCCGCCGACACCAAGACCGGCCAGCCGGACGACGAGGACGTGCTCTACGGCCCCCTCAACAACGCCAACCAGCTGAAGCAGGTCACCGGCTTCATCGACCGGCTGCCCGCGCACGCCAAGGTCGAGGCGGGCGGCCAGCGGGTCGGTGAGAAGGGCTACTTCTTCGCGCCGACCGTCGTCTCCGGCCTCAAGCAGGACGACGAGATCATCCAGAACGAGGTCTTCGGCCCCGTCATCACCGTCCAGCCCTTCACGGACGAGGCCCAGGCCATCGAGTACGCGAACGGCGTCGACTACGCCCTCGCCTCCTCGGTGTGGACCAAGGACCACGCCCGCGCGATGCGCCTGTCCAAGGCCCTCGACTTCGGCTGCGTGTGGATCAACACCCACATCCCGCTGGTCGCGGAGATGCCGCACGGCGGCTTCAAGAAGTCCGGCTACGGCAAGGACCTCTCGGCGTACGGCTTCGACGACTACACGCGCATCAAGCACGTGATGACGTCCATCGAAGGTTAATTCGGGTGCCTTCGGGAGCCGCCCCCGCGTACCGTTGCGTACGCGGGGGCGGCTCCCGTTGTGTGCTTCCTTCTCCCTTCTTCTGCAAAAAGATCCGTAGCGCACACACTCTCCGCCCCCGCTTCTTCTTGTACGACGGGGGTGTGACCTGATGACGACGACCGACGATCTCGCCGCGCTGCTGCT
This sequence comes from Streptomyces sp. NPDC040610, assembly GCF_055594065.1. Classification (NCBI taxonomy): domain Bacteria; kingdom Bacillati; phylum Actinomycetota; class Actinomycetes; order Kitasatosporales; family Streptomycetaceae; genus Streptomyces; species Streptomyces sp. NPDC040610. Next base: position 1,474,603 of record NZ_JBVIXA010000001.1, read on the forward strand.
GCGCCGACGGCAGAGCGTGTACGTTCCCTCCGGCGCCGGACGGTCCGCGGAGACCGACGCCGCCGTGGTCGTCCTCGAAGCCGAACTCGCCGACCGCGGGCACCTGTTGACCGTCCCGCTGCGGCGCGCGCTCGTGGCTCTGCCCGCCGCCGAACTCGCCGTGACCGGCATGCGGCTGCTCGCGGACGTCGACGCCCTGATGGGCTCCGACCGCCACCACGCCCCGCTGTTCGCGCGGTTCCCCGACGAGATCCCGTACCAGCACGCGTACGACCGCTACACCTCCCTCGTCATCACCTACCTCGCGGCCCAGCCGAACCAGCCCTGCATGAACTGCGCGGGCACGAAGACGCGGGTGCGCGCGCTCGCGCCCTGCGCGCACCTGGTGTGCGACAACTGCCACGGCGTGGCGTGGGACACGGGCTGCTGCGACAGGTGCTGCGTCTGGTACGCCTGCCCGATCTGCGAGCGGCGCTACGAGACGGACGGGCCCACCGACCCCTGGATCGACACCGGGGCCGAGCACAGCGGCGACGGCGGCGAGATCCTGCGCGCCCTGCGCCTGGGCGCGCCCGACGACGCGGCGGCGGAACTCGCGGCGCTCCTCGCCCGCCGGACCCCGCTGAACCCGCAGGACCACGACGACCTGGTGCTGCTGCTCGCGCGGGCCCACGCCGAGGACCGGGCGCAGGGCGACTTCGGCTGGCTGCCGGACGAGATACCCCTGCGGGAGAGCAAGGCCCTGGCCCTCGCCCCGCTCCTGGACGACCCGGCCGGGCGGCCGCTCCTCGCCCGGTACGTGAACACGGCCACGGATGTGCTGCGGCTGCTCGTCGTGCGCTCCGGCGGCGACCCCGACCTGCTCGAACTGCCGCGCCTGCGGCGGGTGTCCCGGGTGGTGCGGCGGGAACTTCTCGGGCTGCTCGGGGCGTTCGACCTGCGGCAGCTCTGTGAGGATTTCGCCCGGTATCCCGGGGCCTGGAAGCGGGTCGGTGAGATTCTGCACCCCTTCGAGCGGGCCGAGCGGCATCCCCGTGTCGCGCTCGCCTTCGCCGTCCTGCGCGGTACGCGGCTCGACGAGTCGGTGCTCACCGAGGTGCTGCTCGGTGAGGCCGCCCGGCACGACGACATCCGTCTTGACGGTGACCGGCTGCGCCACACCGGGTGGCAGGGCCGTGTCGAGGCGGCGCTCGCCCGGTGGGACACCACGGCGGCCACCGCGCTGCTGCGGGCCCGGCCCGGTGAACTGCTGCGTCGGCTCGATGTGTTGCTCGCCCGCTCCGGTGAGACCACGTTGCCCGAGCCGGTGACCGAGGCGTTGGCCCACGCTCTGCCGCGGGCGGGGGCGGGGCCGCTGCTCGGGGCGTACGGCCGGATGAAGGTGCGTGGGGCGCCCGGGGGGGCGGCGGGTCTTCTTTCCGCGTGGGCGTGTGACGAAGGGCTACGCCGTCGACGATCTGCGTCCGCCGCTGCCCGCCCGGGTGGCCTCGCGGGCCGCGGAGCTCATCGAGGCGGAGGCTGTGCGGCGGCTTGCGGTGGGGGTGGGCCCTCGCGGGGTGAGCCCCGGTCCCGCCCCTTCCCGCAGCATCGATCAGCGGCTCCGCCGCGGGCAGGGGCCGCCGCCCCCGGACCCCGCCGATCGCCGCTCCGCGGCTCGTCCTCAAACGCCGGACGGGCTGAAAACCAGCCGCACCGGTGCGGGCGTGCCGTACGACGTCGCCGTGCTCGACGCCGGTCTCGACGATCTGCCCGTGCCGTTCGCCGAGCGCGCCTCCGCGGTGTCGCTCGTGTCCGTGCCGCGCGGCAGCTCGCTGGCCATGCCCGCGGACAGTGAGCGGGTGCGGCTCTTCCTGCACTGGCAGCAGCCCAAGGGGGTGCGGGTCGACCTCGATCTGTCCGTCGCGATGTTCGACGAGGCGTGGCGGTTCGTCGGGCTGTGCGACTACACGCAGTTGGAGTACGCGGGCGGTGCCGCGGTGCACTCGGGCGACCTGACCTCGGCGCCCGCGCCGCACGGCGCCACCGAGTATCTGGACCTGGACCTGCCGCGGCTCGTCAAGACCGGAGTGCGGTACGTCGTGCCCGCCGTCCTGTCGTACAACAACGTGCCCTTCGACCAACTCCCGGATGCCTTCGCCGGGTTCATGGCCGTCGACACGGCGCGGCAGGAGCGCGTCCGCTACGACCCGCGCACCGTGCGGCAGCGGTTCGACCTCGCGGGCGACGCGGCGCTGCGGATCCCGATGATCGTGGACCTGCGTGCGCGCCGCGCCTGGTGGGCCGATCTGACGCTGGCCACGGGCGACGGCAACCACAGCGTCTGGCGCCACCGCGCGGCCCTCGCCCGCGCCGGGCACGACCTCGTCGACACCTTCGCTGCCGGAGGCCGGGCCACGCTGTGGGACCTGGCCTGCTGGACGGCGGCGGCCCGCACCGACGGCGACGTCCTGGTGCGCGGACGCGGCCACGTCCTGTGGGGCTACCGCCGGGAGCCGGACGAGCCGCGCGCCGACTTCGCGGTGCGCATCCGGGACGCGTGGGAGCCCGATGTGCTGTGCGCGGAGCCGGAGTTGACGGACCGGCACGCGCTGGTCGCCCTCGTGCACGGCGACCTGGCCGGGGCGCGGGGCGTCGCGTCCGGCACGGCGTACCGGCTCTTTCCCGGGCCGGTCGACGAGGCGCCCCTGACCCGGGTGACGGCGTCGGACCTGGCGGGGTGGCTGGGCCCGGCCCGCTGACGGCCCGCGCGGTCCCGGGCCCGGCTCCGTGTCGGGTTCGCCCCGGGCCCGCGCCCCCACGCGGCCCGACAGCCTGTCGGGCCGCGCCGCCCCCGCCCCGACGCACCGTCCATTGCCGGGCCCCCGCGCGCCCGTGCATGCTGCCGAGGTGCGAGCGATCCCGAAAGACCCCGTGTCCCGCCGGTCCCTGCTGCGTGCCCTGGGGGGCGGTGCGACCGCCGCCGGCGTGGTCGCGCTCGCCACCGGCTGTGGGGTTCCGGCCGCGTACATCGCGCCCGACGAGCGCGGCGCCGCCGACCGCTCGGGCACGGACCGGAAGGTGACCTTCGCCAACTGGCCGCTCTACATCGACACCGACGACAAGGACACGTCGAAGCGGCCCACCCTGGAGGCCTTCGAGAAGCGCACCGGGATCGACGTGCGCTACACGGAGGAGATCAACGACAACGACGAGTTCTTCGGCAAGATCAGCCCGTCCCTGATGAACCACCAGGAGACCGGCCGCGACCTCATCGTCATCAGCGACTGGATGTGCGCCCGCTTCGTGCGCCTCGGCTGGGTGCAGGAGCTGGACCGGGCCCGGCAGCCCCACGTCACCAAGTACCTCGACCCGCTGCTGCGCTCGCCCAGCTTCGACCGGGGCCGCAGGTTCACGGTGCCGTGGCAGTCGGGGATCACCGGCATCGCGTACAACAAGAAGCGGCTCGGGCGGGAGATCCGGCACGTGTCGGACCTGTGGGCGGGTGATCTGAAGGGGCGCGTCACGCTGCTCTCCGGGCTCGACGAGGCGTTCGCGCTGCTCATGCAGGGGGACGGGGTCGACGTCACGCAGTGGACGGCGGACGACTTCCACCGGATGTGCGACCGGGTCGAGAAGCTCGTGGACAGCCACCACATCCGCCGCTTCACCGGCAACGACTACATCAAGGACCTCTCCAGCGGCGACGTCCTCGCCTGCCAGGCCTACAGCGGTGACGTCATCCAGCTCCGCGCCGACGACCCCGACATCGAGTTCGTCGTCCCCGAAGAGGGCGCGGAGCTGTGGGCCGAGTCCCTGATGGTCCCGAACCTCGCCCGCCACAAGGCCAACGCGGAGCGGCTCATCGACCACTACTACGAGCCCGAGGTCGCCGCCGAACTCGCCGCCTGGGTCAACTACGTCTGCCCCGTGCCCGCGGCCCGCGACGTCCTCGCCTCGTCCAAGGACAAGGAACTCGCGGCGCTCGCCGACAACCCGCTGATCTTCCCGGACGACGGCATGCGCAAGCGACTCGCCATCGCACGGGACATCACCTCGGAGGAGCGCACGGAGTTCGCGAAGCGCTGGAACGCGCTGGCAGGTCTGTAGCGGGCGCGGCCACCACGTCCCAGGCCGCCATCGCCCGGTCCACCGTCTTGGCGAGATCGGCGCCGGTCGCCCCGTCGCGGGCCTGGACCGACATGCCCTGGATGACCGTGGTGTAGAAGGCGGCCATGGCCTCGGTGTCCGTACCGGCGGGGAGTTCGCCCTCCCGCACGCCCCGGTCCAGGCGGCGGGCCATCATCTCCGCGCCCGCCTTCCGCCAGCTCGACAGGTGCTCCTGCACGGGGGCGTTGGCCGCCGAGCAGTTGGTCGCGGCGAGCACGATCATGCAGCCGCTGGGGCTGCTCTCGTCGGCGTACAGGCGCGCGTTCTCGCGCAGCACGGCCTCCACCGCCGCCCGCGCCGTGGGGAGTTCGGTCATCGCCCGGGCCATGGCGGAGCCCTCCGTGGCGCCGTACAGCGCGACCGCCTCCCGGAACAGCGCCTCCTTGGAGCCGAAGGCCGCGTACAGGCTGGGGGAGGCGATGCCCATCGCGGAGGTGAGGTCCGTCATCGACGTGGCCTCGTAGCCCTGCCGCCAGAACACCTCCATGGCCCGGCGCAGGGCCGTCTCCCGGTCGAACGCCCGGGGTCGTCCGCGTCCCGCCACGTCTTTCGCCTCCCTCGCCCCAGTGGCCGTCGCAATTCTGTAGTGACTGACAAATATAGGCCTTGACGTGCTGGTGCGCCCGTGTGAAAGTTTTCTGTGCCGATCGACACAGAAATGTGGTCCGGGGTCGGCGCACGGATGCGTACAAGATCGAGACTTGGGGTCGGGATGACTGAGCTGCTGGGCAAGGCCGCGCTGGTGACGGGTGGCAGCCGGGGGATCGGGGCGGCGATCGTGCGGCGTCTCGCGCGGGACGGGGCCGATGTGGCGTTCACCTATGTGAGCGCGGCCGGGAAGGCGAAGGCCGAGGCCGTCGTGGCCGACGTGGAGGCGGCGGGGCGGCGGGCCGTCGCCATCCAGGCCGACGCGGCGGACGCGGACGCGGTGCGGGAGGCCGTGGAGCGGGCGGCGCGGGAGCTGGGCCGCCTGGACATCCTGGTCAACAACGCGGGCGTGTATCCGTACGGGCCGTTCGAGGACGTCAGCCTGGCCGAGCTCGACCGGACCCTCGCGATCCACGCCCGCGCCGCGTTCGTCGCCGGACAGGCCGCCGTCGCCCATCTCCCGCGGGGCGGGCGCATCGTGAGCATCGGCAGCAACCTCGTGCACCGGGTGCCGTTCGGCGGCATCGTCCTGTACTCCATGAGCAAGTCCGCCCTCAGCGGCTTCACCAAGGCCCTCGCCCGTGAACTCGGCCCCCGCGGCATCACCGTCAACGCCGTGCACCCCGGCTCGACGGACACGGACATGAACCCGGCCGACGGGGACAGCTCCGACTTCCAGCGCGGCATCTCCGCCCTCGGCCACTACTCCGACGCCGACGACATCGCGGCGACGGTCGCCCACCTGGTGGGTCCGGGCGGGCGCACCATCACGGGCGCGGAGCTCACGGTGGACGGCGGGACGAACGCGTAGGTCCGGCCCGCGGGCGGGGGTCAGCCGCGGGCGGGCCTGAGCGCCGCCTCGACGATGCGCTGGGCGACCGGGTTCATGTCCTGGCCCTTGGCGTCGGTGGAGTTGACCGAGTAGACGAGGACGGTGTCCAGGTTCCGGGTGGCGGCGACGATCGAGTTGTAGCCGTGCCGCCCGCCGGTCTTCAGCCAGACGACCCGCCCGTCGGGCGCCTCGTACCGCGTCAGGCCCGCGCTCATCGTGGCGCCCGCGATGTCCGACGGCACCGTGAACATCTCCTCCAGTTGCGGCTTCGGCACGATCCTGCCCTTGAACAGCGCGACGGTCAGCCGCTCCAGGTCGGCCGTCGTGGAGATCATGTCGCCGCCCGCCATCCGGTCCCGCTGGTTCCACTCGGTGACGTCGACGAGGCGCGTCCCGCCGTCCGGCGTCTTCACGGCCTGGTAGCCGCGGTTGTGCGGGCCGTGGATGCGCGGGTCGGTGCCGGGGAAGGAGGAGTGCCGCATGCCCGCGCGATCGAGGACGCGCCGGGTGGCCTCGTGCTCGTACGACCGCCCCGTGACCTTCTCGATGAGAAGCCCCAGGAGCGTGTAGTTGATGCCCAGGTACTCCTGCTTGACCCCCGGGTCGTACGCGGGCCCCTTCGCGATCGACGTGACGGCGACCTCCCGCGGGGTGAGCGTCTCGAAGCGGTGCGCGTACAGCTCCTCGAAGGTCTTGCCCAGAGAGCGGCCCGGCTGCAATCCGCTGCTGTGGTTGAGGAGTTGGCGTACGGAGATGGGCTTGCGGAAGGCGTCGGCGTTCGCGGTGAAGAGGTCGGGCAGATAGCGCTGCACGGGCGCGTTCAGGTCGACTCTGCCCTCGGCGGCGAGCTGGAGCACCACGGCCGCCGTCACCACCTTCGTCGTGGACCCGGCCCGGAACCGCCCCTCCGGGAGGGCGTCCCGCCCCGACCTCAGATCCCGCACCCCCGAACTCCCGTGCCATGACGTCTTCTTCCCCCGCACCCGCACCAGCGCGGCCGTCGCGTCGGCGTCGGGAAGCCCGGCGATGGCCGCACGCAGCGCGTCGGCGTCGGGCTCCGAGCGGGTGTCCGCGGCGACGGTGGCCGGCGCCGCCTCGGCGCCGCTCGCGAGGGCGGGTGCCGCGGCGGCCGTGAGGCCGAGAACGACGGCGGTGGCGATCGTGGCGGAGAGACCGGCACGTACACGCATGAGCTGCTCCAGGTGAGTGGCTGCGGGTTCCCTCTCATCCTGTGCGGCGGGCGGGTGGGGGCGGATCGTCTCTGGGGAGGGGTGGGGACCCTGAGGCGGGTCCGGGGCAACTGGTGGGTGTCTAGGGGGAGTTGTAGGGGAGATCCCCTCAGGGGTCCTCGGCTCTGTCCTGGGCCGCGAGGACCTCGTCGCCGTGTTCGTGGGCCCAGGCGCCGAACGCCTCGATCGGGGGGAGGAGGGTGCGGCCGAGGTCGGTGAGGGCGTACTCGACGCGGGGTGGGGACTCGGCGTAGGCGTGGCGGGTCAGCAGGCCGTTGTGCTCCAGGCGGCGGAGGGTCTCCGTGAGGATCTTGGGGCTGATGCCGCCGATGCGGTCGCGCAGTTCGCGCGGGCGCAGGGGGCCGTGTCGAAGGGCCCAGAGCGTCACCGCGTTCCAGGTGTTGGCGAGCAGGTCGAAGGCGAGGCGGGCGCGGCAGTCGGCGAGGAGGTCAGTGGGTTCGTGGGGCGGGGGCTGGGGCGGACGGCGGGGCGCGTCGCGGGTCGGATCGTGGGGTGCGGTGTGAGGCGTCACCCTTCGCATGGTGCCCGAGGGGGCCGGAGGCGGTGGAGGCGGGCCGAGACTTACCGATCGGTGCCCGAGCGGCTTTCTAGTGTCGTTCTCGTGCCGGTCGGTGGGCCGGGGCATGGGATGTGCGAGGGAGAGTCACACGTATGCGGATCGGGATTCTTGGGGCCGGGAACATGGCCGACGCGCTGGGGACGCAGTGGGCCCGGGCCGGGCACGAGGTGTTCGTGGGCGGGCGCGACGAGGGCCGGGCGGCCGCGCTCGCGGGGCGGATCGGCGCGGTGGGGCACGGCTCCCTGCGGGCCGCCGTCGAGTTCGGGGACGGCGCCGTGCTGCACGCGCTGCCGTACGCGGCCGGGGCCGACGTCGCCGCCGGGCTCGCCGACGCCCTGCGCGGCCGGGTCCTGATCGACTGCGGCAACCCCGTGGGCGAGGGCTTCGCGCTGCTCACGCGGGGCGCCGAGTCCGCCGCCGAACGGCTGGCCGCCGCCGCGCCAGGGGCCCATGTGGTGAAGGCGTTCAACCTGTGTCACGACAGCGTGTGGCGGCTCGCGCCCCCCGTGTTCGACGGGCGGCGGCTCGCGGTGCCGGTGTGCGGTGACGACGAGGACGCGCTGGGTGTCGTACGCGCACTGGTGCGGGACATCGGCTGCGAGCCCTACGACGCGGGCGGCCTCGACCGCGCCGGGCTCGTCGAGGCGACGGCCGCGCTCCTGATCGGCCTCTGGGTCGGCGAGGGCGTGGACGCGCAGGCCATCGTGCCGCCGGTCGGGCTGGTGGCGGGGGAGCCGGGCTAGGGTCTGGCCGAGGGTTCGGCGCTACGGTTCTCCGCTGGGTCGGCGTCGCGGCTTGCGGCCCACCGCGCCGTCCGCTGCGTGCGCTGTGCTCACTCGTGAAGTTCCTTGCCCGTCCGCCGACGGTGCCGCCGGGGCTCTCGTGACAGCTCGGCGGCGAGTGCGTCCACGCGGTTGGTGGTGATCGAGTCCACCCCGTGGGAGATGAGCCGACGCATGGAGCGCCGGGTGTCGGGAGTCCACGCGGAGACCAGCAGGCCGCTCGCGTGCACGCGGTCGACCAGGTCCCGACTCACGAGCCCGAAGCGGTAGTTGAGCCAGCGCGGGGCGATCGCGGCGAGCACGGCGGGCCGGGGCGGGGCGAGCGACTTCCAGGTGAGGGCGATCTCCGCGGCCGGGTCCGCGGCCCGCACCGCGAGCATCGCGTCGGGGCCCGCGCAGTAGTGCGCCCGCTCCGCGGCACCGCAGTCGGCGATGACGCCGACGATCGTGCGCACCGACTCGGGGGTCGCGCCGGGCAGGTCGACGAGGACGCGGTGGCCGTCCGTCTCCTTCAGGGCCTCTTCGAGGGTGGGTACGCCGCCGTCGGTCAGCCCGCGCACCTCGTCGGCGGACAGCGCGGACAGCGGCCGGTCGTGGTCCCAGAGGCGGGCGAGGGTCGCGTCGTGCAGCAGGACGGGGACGGCGTCGCGGGTCAGGCGGACGTCGATCTCCACGGCGTCCGCGCCCCGTTCGAGCGCGGAGCGCAGGGAGGGGAGGGTGTTCTCGCGGACGCGGTAGGGGTCACCTCGGTGGGCCACGGCAGTCACGGTGCGCATGGCACCCATTGTGGCGGGGGACGGGCCCCGGGGCCCTGTCGGCCCGGGGCCCGCCCGCGCCGCGCTCACGCGTGCGTCAGGGGGCTGGTCCCCACGTGCCACAGGGCCGGTCCCTGTGCGTCAAGCCAGGTCAGGAGGCCAGCCAGTTCTCCGTGTACGCGTCGATCTCCGCGGCGATCCTGTCCTTGCCCGCCCGGTCGAGGAACGACGCCTCGACGCCGTTCTTCGCGAGGTCGGCGATGCCGCGCTCGTCGAGGCCGAGGAGACGGGCGGCGACCGCGTACTCGTTGTTGAGGTCGGTGCCGAACATCGGCGGGTCGTCGGAGTTGATGGTGACGATGACGCCCGCGTCCACGAACTGCTTGAGCGGGTGCTCGTCGAGGGTGGCGACGGCGCGCGTGGCGATGTTCGAGGTCGGGCAGACCTCCAGCGGGATGCGGTGCTCGGCGAGGTGCGCGAGGAGCTTCGGGTCCTTGGCGGAGCTGGTGCCGTGGCCGATGCGCTCGGCGCGCAGGTGCGTGAGCGCGTCCCAGACGGTCTCCGGGCCCGTGGTCTCGCCCGCGTGCGGCACCGAGTGCAGGCCGGCGGCGATGGCGCGGTCGAAGTACGGCTTGAACTGCGGGCGCGGTACGCCGATCTCGGGGCCGCCGAGGCCGAAGGAGACCAGGCCCTCGGGGCGGATGCCGTCGGTGGTGGCGAGCCGGACGGTCTCCTCCGCCGACTCCAGGCCCGCCTCGCCGGGGATGTCGAAGCACCAGCGCAGGACGACGTTCAGCTCCGCCTCGGCCGTCTTGCGGGCGTCCTCGATGGCGGCCATGAAGGCGCGCTCGTCGATGCCGCGGCGGGTGGAGGAGAAGGGGGTGATGGTCAGCTCGGCGTACCGCACGTTCTGCCGGGACAGCTCGCGGGCCACCTCGAAGGTGAGGAGGTGGACGTCGTCGGGGGTGCGGATCAGGTCCACGACGGACAGGTACACCTGGATGAAGTGCGCGAAGTCCGTGAACGTGAAGTAGTCCGCGAGGGCCTCGATGTCCGTGGGCACCTTCGAGTCGGGGTGCCGGGCGGCGAGGGCGGAGACGATCCGGGGGGAGGCGGAGCCGACGTGGTGGACGTGGAGTTCGGCCTTGGGCAGTCCGGCGATGAACGTGTGCGCCTGCGCCTGGGCGACGGGGGTGGTGCGGTGGTCGGACATTGGGTTCCTCCCCGGGAACGCGGTGTGATCGGCTGATCGATGACCCCGAGGGGTCGGGGATCATCGTAGGACGGGGTCCCCGGGGAGTTCCGGGGTGCCCCACACCGTTCGTCGGCCTGGGCTGTGCCCACCTGGGCCCGCCGCCCCCCGGGCGACCCAGGCACCCACAGCGGGAGCGGAACGCGGCTACCGCAGCCGCCCCCGCGCCTCCATCAGCGCGAACCCCAGCAGATTCAGCCCCGGCCACCCGGCCGGATCCCCGATCCGCGGATCGTCGGCGGCGAGCCCGACGCCCCACACCCGGTCCACCGGGCTCGCCTCGACCAGGACCCGCTCCCCGGTGCCCACGAGATACGCCCGCAGCGCCTCGTCCGAGGAGAACTTCCGCACCGACCCCTCGACCACGATCCCGAAGCGCTCCCGCTCCCAGACCTGGTCGTCGAACCCCCGCACCAGCCGCCCGGCCCGCTTGGCCTCGGCGGGCGTCCGGGCCGTGAGCGCCGCCCGCTCGGCGTCGGCGTCGCCGAAGAGGCGGGCCTTCGCGGCCATCATCCAGTGCTCCGCCGTCGCGTACTCCACGCCGTCGGCCGTGAACGGCGAGGGCCACCACTGGCTGAAACAGCTGTGTCCCAGCGCGCCGTCACGGCGCGGTGCGTGCCCCCAGAAGTACAGGTACTCGGCCCTGTTCCTCTCCCTGTCTTCCCCCGTGTCCACGCCCGTGTCCTCCCCCGAGAAATGGCTCATGCACGCCACTCTGGCAGGCACCACTGACACTCCGTCCCACAATTTCCAAGCCGACTCGACACCTGGTCGACAGATTCCGTCGCGTAACCAAAAGGCAACAACGGAATCACTTGCTGGACCATCGACCCCCTGTCAGGATCGGCACTCAAATCGATCTGGAACTACGCCGACCCTCTCGGGACGGGGCGGTCGGCGGAGGAGAGCGTCATGCACACATTCCAGGCGCGGGACCGGTTCGCGGACGGCGCCCAGTACAGCGCCGGACGCCTCACCCAGGGCACGTCGGGACGCACCCACGCGGTGGTCGATCCGGCCACGGGCGACGAGGTCCTCACGTACGAGCTGGCGGGCGCCAAGGACGTGGACGACGCGGTCGCCGCCGCTGCGGACGCGTACGTCGGCTGGTCGGCCGCGAGCCCCGGGGAGCGCTCCGACGCGATGCACCGCTTCGCCGCCGAGCTGTCCGACCGGGCCGAGGAGCTGGCGCGGGCCGAGTCCCTGCAGTGCGGCAAGCCGATCAAGCTGAGCCGCGAGTTCGACGTACCGGGCACCATCGACAACACCGCCTTCTTCGCGGGCGCCGCCCGCCACCTCCAGGGCCAGTCGGCGGGGGAGTACGACGGCGGCGACCACACCTCGTACGTCCGCCGCGAACCGATCGGCGTCGTCGGCTCCATCGCGCCCTGGAACTATCCGCTCCAGATGGCCGCCTGGAAGGTGCTCCCGGCGATCGCGGCGGGCAACACCATCGTCCTGAAGCCGTCCGAGCTGACGCCGTTCACCTCGCTGATGTTCGCGCAGGCCGCCACCGCAGCCGGGATCCCCGACGGTGTCGTCAACATCGTCACCGGGGCCGGGCGGGAGGCCGGTGAGCACCTCGTCGGGCACCCCGACGTCGTCATGACGTCCTTCACCGGCTCGACCGGCGTCGGCAAGCGCGTCGCGGAGGTCGCCACCGCCACCGTCAAGCGGCTGCACCTGGAGCTCGGCGGCAAGGCGCCCTTCGTGGTGTTCGACGACGCCGACCTGGAGGCCGCCGTGCACGGGGCCGTCGCGGGCGCCCTCATCAACAGCGGCCAGGACTGCACGGCCGCCACGCGCGCGTACGTACAGAGGCCGTTGTACGACGCCTTCGTGGCGGGCGTCGCCGACCTGATGGCGACCGTGCGGCTCGGCGACCCCTTCGACCCGGCCACCGACCTCGGCCCGCTCATCTCGCACACGCACCGCGACCGCGTCGCCGCCTTCGTCGACCGGGCCCGCTCCTACGCGCGCGTGGTGACCGGAGGCGAGGCACTCGACCACCCCGGGGCGTACTACAGGCCCACTCTCATCGCCGACGCCGCGCAGGACAGCGAGGCGGTGCAGGCGGAGATCTTCGGACCGGTGCTCGTCGTGCTGCCCTTCGACTCCGACGCCGACGGCATCCGCCTCGCCAACGACACCCCCTACGGCCTCGCCGCCTCCGCCTGGACCCGGGACGTCTTCCGCGCCAACCGCGCGACCCGCGAGATCAAGGCGGGCTGCGTGTGGGTCAACGACCACATCCCGATCCTCAGCGAGATGCCGCACGGCGGCTACAAGGCGTCCGGCTACGGCAAGGACATGTCCGCCTACTCCTTCGAGGAGTACACGCAGATCAAGCACGTCATGTTCGACAACACCGCGGTGGCCAGGAAGGACTGGCACCGCACGATCTTCGGGGACCGATAGCCGGAACGCGAAGGCGGGCGCCGCGCGACCGGCGGCACCCGCCCGCTCACCTCCCGAAAGGGCGATCAGCACATGGAGCAGTACGAGCCCGACCCGCTCTCCCCGGCCCAGGTGGCCGCCATGCACCGCAGCCTGAGGAACGGCAGGGCCGCGCTCACCCGCCGGTCGCTGCTGCGCGCCTCCGGCGGCGGCCTGCTCGCCGCGGGCGGGCTCGGCGCCCTGAGCGCGTGCGGCATCCCCGCGGCCGGCAAGGGCGAGGGCGGCATCGCCGCGGACGACCGCTCGGACAAGGAGAAGCGCGTCAACTTCTCCAATTGGACCGAGTACATGGACGTCGACGAGGACGAGCGGCGCCCCACCCTCGACGCGTTCACGAAACGCACCGGGATCAAGGTCAAGTACACCGAGGACATCAACGACAACAACGAGTTCTTCGGGAAGATCAAGCCGCAGCTCGCCGCCGGGCAGGACACCGGGCGCGACCTGATCTGCGTCACGGACTGGCTCGCCGCCCGCCTGATCCGCTTCGGCTGGGTGCAGAAGCTCGACCCGGCCCAGCTGCCGCACGCCTACGCCAATCTGTCCGCCCAGTTCCGCTCACCCGACTGGGACCCCGGGCGCGCCTACTCGTACCCCTGGACCGGCATCTCCACCGTCATCGCGTACAACAAGAAGGCCACCGACGGGGAGAAGATCACCTCGGTGTCGCAGCTCCTCGACGAGCCGAAACTCAAGGGGCGCGTGGGCTTCCTGTCCGAGATGCGCGACTCCATGGGCATGGTGCTGCTCGACCTCGGCAAGGACCCGGCGAAGTTCACCGACGACGACTTCGACGCGGCCGTCGCGCGGCTTCAGAAGGCCGTCGACAAGAAGCAGATCCGCCGCTTCACCGGCAACGACTACACCGCCGACCTCGACAAGGGCGACCTCGCCGCGTGCGTGGCCTGGGCCGGGGACGTCGTCCAGCTCAAACTCTCCAACCCCGACATCGAGTTCGCCATCCCGGACAGCGGCTACCTGACCTCGACGGACAACCTCCTGGTCCCCAACAAGGCGCGCCACAAGCGGAACGCCGAACGGCTCATCGACTACTACTACGAGCCCGGCCCCGCGGCCCGCCTCGCCGCCTACATCAACTATGTGTGCCCGGTCGACGGCGTCCGCGACGCGCTCGCGAAGATCGACCCCAAGGCCGCGGCGAACCCGCTGATCATCCCCGACAAGGCCATGGCCGCGAAGTCGCACGCCTTCCGTTCGCTCACCCCCAAGGAAGAGGCCGCGTACGAGGGGAAGTTCGCGAAGCTCACCGGTTCTTGACGCACTTCTCCGCGCCCTCCTCTGGAACTTCCGCCGGAACCTCCTCGACCTCCTCTGGACGCCAACATGACGACTGCCACAGAACCCAAAGAGCACGGCGGCGACGTACGCCTCAGCGGTATCAGCAAGACCTACGGCTCCTTCACGGCCGTGCACCCGCTCGATCTCACCGTGCCCCAGGGCTCCTTCTTCGCGCTGCTCGGCGCCTCCGGCTGCGGCAAGACCACCACCCTGCGCATGATCGCGGGCCTGGAGGAGCCCAGCAGCGGCACCGTCCGCCTCGGCGAGCAGGACGTCACCGCGCTGCCGCCCTACAAGCGCCCCGTGAACACCGTCTTCCAGTCGTACGCCCTCTTCCCGCACCTCGACATCTTCGAGAACGTCGCCTTCGGCCTGCGCCGACGCGGCATCAAGTCGGTGAAGAAGCAGGTCGGCGAGATGCTCGACCTGGTCCAGCTCGGCGAGCAGGCTCGCAAGAAGCCGCACCAGCTCTCCGGCGGCCAGCAGCAGCGCGTCGCCGTCGCCCGCGCGCTCATCAACCACCCCAAGGTGCTGCTCCTCGACGAGCCCCTCGGCGCCCTCGACCTGAAGCTGCGCCGTCAGATGCAGCTCGAACTCAAGCGCATCCAGACCGAGGTCGGCATCACCTTCGTGCACGTCACGCACGACCAGGAGGAGGCCATGACGATGGCCGACACCGTGGCCGTGATGAACGGCGGCCGCGTCGAGCAGCAGGGCGCCCCCGCCGACCTGTACGAGAACCCGCGCACCACGTTCGTCGCCAACTTCCTCGGCACGTCCAACTTCATCGAGGCCGAGGTGGCCGAGGCCAGCGGCGATGACGTGTTCCTGAAGGCGGGCGGCGGGAAGCTGACGCTGCCCAGGGCGCGATGTACGGCCGCCGCCACCACCGGCGGCACGGTCCTGGTGGGCGTGCGCCCGGAGAAGATCTCGATCGCGCACGCCGAGGACGCGGGCGCGATCCCCGACGGCCGCAACTGCATCACCGGCCGCATCGCCGACTCCAGCTTCATCGGCGTCTCCACGCAGTACGTCGTCGACAGCCCCGTCTGCGACGCCTTCGAGGTGTACGCGCAGAACATCGAGCGCGACACCCGGCTCGTCCCGGGCGCCGAGGTCGTCCTGCACTGGAACCCGGCGCACACCTTCGGGCTCGACGCCGACCAGGATGCCGAGGCGGGCGTGGAGAAGGTCGAGGAGGACGCGTGACGGCCCCCGTGCAGGCGCCCCCCGAGGCCGACGAGCCCCCGGCGCGCCCGCCCCGCAAGCGCGGCCGCCTCGTCCCCTACTGGCTGCTGCTTCCCGGCATCCTCTGGCTGCTCGTCTTCTTCGCGCTGCCGCTCGTCTACCAGGCGTCGACGTCCGTGCAGACCGGCTCCCTCGAAGAGGGCTACAAGGTCACCTGGCACTTCGCCACCTACTGGGACGCGCTCGGCGACTACTGGCCGCAGTTCCTGCGCTCGGTGATCTACGCGGGCGCCGCGACGATCCTGTGTCTGCTGCTCGGCTATCCGCTGGCGTATCTGATCGCGTTCCGCGCGGGCCGCTGGCGCAATCTGATCCTGGTCCTGGTGATAGCGCCGTTCTTCACCAGCTTCCTCATCCGTACGCTGGCGTGGAAGACGATCCTCGCCGACGGCGGGCCGGTCGTGGGCGCCCTGAACAACCTGCACCTCCTCGACGTCACCAACTGGCTCGGCGCCACCGACGGCGACCGCGTCCTCGCCACCCCGCTCGCGGTGGTCTGCGGACTCACGTACAACTTCCTGCCGTTCATGATCCTGCCGCTCTACACCTCCCTGGAGCGCATCGACGGCCGCCTGCACGAGGCCGCGGGCGACCTCTACGCCCGGCCGTCCACCACCTTCCGCAAGGTGACCTTCCCGCTGTCCATGCCGGGCGTCGTCTCCGGCACCCTGCTCACCTTCATCCCGGCGGCGGGCGACTACGTGAACGCCGACCTGCTCGGGTCCACCGACACCCGCATGGTCGGCAACGTCATCCAGACGCAGTTCCTGCGCATTCTGGATTACCCGACGGCCGCGGCGCTCTCCTTCATCCTGATGGCCGCGATTCTGTTCATGGTGACGTTCTACATCCGCAAGTCGGGGACGGAGGATCTCGTCTGATGTCTTTCTTCTCCGCCTTTTTCCGTTGGCTGCGCCGGAATCTCGTCGTCATCGCCGGTCTTGTCACGCTCGGCTATCTGCTGCTGCCCAATGTCGTCGTCACGGTCTTCTCCTTCAACAAGCCGAAGGGCCGCTTCAATTACTCCTGGCAGGAATTCTCGACGGACGCCTGGAAGGACCCCTGCGGCGTCGCCGACATGTGCGGCTCGCTGTCGCTGAGCCTGCAGATCGCCTTCTGGGCGACGCTCGGCGCGACCGTCCTCGGCACGATGATCGCCTTCGCGCTGGTGCGCTACCGCTTCCGGGCGCGCGGCGCCGTGAACTCGCTGATCTTCCTGCCGATGGCGATGCCCGAGGTCGTCATGGCCGCCTCGCTGCTCACGCTGTTCCTCAACATGGGCGCTCAGCTGGGCTTCTGGACCGTCCTCATCGCGCACATCATGTTCTGCCTGAGCTTCGTGGTGACGGCCGTGAAGGCGCGCGTGATGTCCATGGACCCGCGTCTGGAACAGGCCGCGCAGGACCTCTACGCCGGGCCCGTGCAGACCTTCCTGCGGGTCACCCTGCCGATCGCCGCCCCCGGCATCGCGGCGGGCGCGCTGCTCGCCTTCGCGCTCTCCTTCGACGACTTCATCATCACGAACTTCAACGCCGGATCGACTGTGACCTTCCCCATGTTCGTCTGGGGATCCGCGCAGCGGGGTACGCCCGTTCAGATCAATGTGATCGGCACGGCCATGTTCCTGATTGCCGTCCTTCTCGTGGTGGCAGGAATGATCGTCGGAAAGCGCCGCGCCAAGAAATCCCTGTAAGAGCCCTGAAGGAGTTGGAAATCATGGCCCCAAGCGCCATGACCCGTTGGACCACGTCTCTCGCCGAGGCCAAGCCGGTCTCGTTCTGGCTTGACGACCCCAAGAAGCCCGACCCCGAACCGGCCCTGGTCGGCGACGAGCGCTGCGACCTGCTCGTCGTCGGCGGCGGCTACAGCGGCCTGTGGACGGCCCTGATCGCCAAGGAGCGCGACCCCGGCCGCGACGTCGTCCTCGTCGAGGGCCGCGAGATCGGCTGGGCCGCCTCCGGCCGCAACGGCGGCTTCTGCGCCGCGTCCCTCACCCACGGCCTGCCCAACGGCCTCGCCCGCTGGCCGGACGAGATCGCGAAGCTGGAGGAGCTGGGCGCCCGCAACCTCGACGAGATCGAGGCCGCCGTCGCCCGCTACGGCATCGACTGCGACTTCGAGCGCACCGGCGAGATCGACGTGGCCACCCAGCCGCACCAGCTCGCCGAACTGCACGAGGTGTACGAGGAGATGGCCGGGCTCGGCCTCGCGGGCGGCGCCGAGATGCTCGACGCGGACGCGCTGCGTGCGCAGGTGGACTCGCCCACGTTCCTCGGCGGCCTCTGGGACCGTGACGGCGTCGCCATGCTGCACCCGGCGAAGCTCGCCTGGGGCCTCAAGCGCGCCTGCCTCGACCTCGGCGTGCGCGTCCACGAACACACCCCGGCCCTCCAACTCGCCTCGCCCGGCGCGGGCATGGCGATCCGGACGCCCTACGGCCGGGTCTACGCCCGCCAGGTCGCCCTCGGCACGAACGTCTTCCCGTCCCTGGTCAAGCGCGTCCGTCCGTACACCGTCCCGGTGTACGACTACGCCCTGATGACCGAGCCCCTGACCCCCGACCAGCTCGCCGCGATCGGCTGGCAGGGCCGCCAGGGCCTCGGCGACGCCGCCAACCAGTTCCACTACTTCCGGCTCTCCGCCGACAACCGCATCCTGTGGGGCGGGTACGACGCCGTCTACCCGTACGGCGGCAAGGTCCGCGCCGAGTACGACCACCGCCCCGAGACGTACGCGAAGCTCGCCGGGCACTTCTTCACCTGCTTCCCGCAGCTGGAGGGGGTGCGCTTCACGCACGCGTGGGGCGGCGCGATCGACACGTGCTCGCGCTTCTCGGCGTTCTTCGGCACGGCGTACGGGGAGCGGGTCGCGTACGCCGCCGGATACACCGGACTCGGGGTGGGGGCCACGCGGTTCGGCGCCGAGGTGATGCTCGACCTGCTCGCGGGCGAGCGCACGGAGCGCACGCGCCTGGAGATGGTCCGCTCCAAGCCGCTGCCGTTCCCGCCGGAGCCGTTCGCCTGGACCGGCGTGGCGCTCACCAAGTGGTCCCTGGCGCGGGCCGACGAGAACGCCGGGCGCCGCAATGTATGGCTCCGCGCGATGGACAAGATGGGACTCGGCTTCGACAGCTGACCCGGACCTGCACCGGCGTACGCCGCACCGCTCCGTGACGCGCTTCACTACCACTCAGTAGCGGAAGCTGCGTAATGGCCGCCCCCGGGGCCGCTCTTCCTCGTGACACGCGTATGCGTGACCGACGAGAGGAAGGTTCGCCATGACGGTTTCGGGGAGCAAGTCGGCGGTCGAGTGGCTGGTGTCGGTGGCACCGGATCCGGACGCCTGCCGCTGGGAGTGGGAACGCAACCCCCTGGGGGTCGTCCTGCTCCCGGCCGGCCGGCTCTGGGACGTGCTCATCCTGCCCGGCGATCTGGGCTACCCCACGCTGGACGTGCTGGCCCGGGTCGTGGACCAGCCCGGCCCGGTGCTCGCCGACTTCGGCGACGCCCGGATGGGCTTCTTCGTGCCCGCGGGCACGGTCGCGCGCTGGCTGGGCACGGGGGTGCGGGGTGCGGGGCGCGGCACCTGGATCGTCGTGCCCTACCCAGGCCGGTCCACCGGCGGTGTCCGCTGGCTGATCCCACCGGACGGCTCCGGCACGCTGGTCGATCCGGCGCTGCTGGAACTCGCGATGCACGAGGCGGCGGCGTCGCTGGCGCGGGCGGAGCGGGGCGGGGGCGGCGGGGCCGGGGAGGGTGCTGAGGACGCCGAGGGCGGCGAGGAGTGAGCGGCACCCTGCTCAGGACGTAACAGGTCCTGACTCCCTCGGCACCGCCGACGCCCCCTCAGCACCGCTGGACACCCCCTGCACACGGCGGGGGCGGTGCTGTGCGAAGACCGGACGGCAGCCCTGCAGAAGACGGGACAGCAGCCCTGCACCGGCCCTGCGGCAGTCCTGCCAACACCCTTGACAACAGCATTGGTCTGGACCATCTTGAGCGCGTCCTGCTCTCCAATCCCCCCACCTCCGGAGGCAGTTGTGGACCGCTCCCGCTCACCCCTGCGCAGACCCAGACTCCTCACTGCGGCGGCCGCACTCGCGCTCGCGGCGTCCGGCCTGCTCGCCGCGCCGAGCACGGCGGACTCGGCGCCCCCGACGACTTCGGCGCCCGCCGACACCAAGTCCCCGTCCGCCGACGCCGAGGCCCTCCCCGCCCACGCCCTCGTCGGCTATCTGCACACCAGCTTCGCCAACGGCTCCGGCTACACGCGCCTCGCGGACACTCCGGCGAGCTGGGACATCATCGACCTGGCCTTCGGCGAGCCCACCTCGGCCACGTCCGGCGACATCCGCTTCGGCCTCTGCCCGAAGACGGAGTGCCCGAACGTCGAGACGAAGGACGAGTTCAAGGCGGCCATCAAGGCCAAGCAGGCCCAGGGCAAGAAGGTCCAGATCTCCATCGGCGGCCAGAACGGCCAGGTGCAGCTGAAGACCACCCAGGCCAGGGACAAGTTCGTCTCGTCCGTCTCCGCGATCATCGACGAGTACGGCCTCGACGGCCTGGACATCGACTTCGAGGGCCACTCGCTGTCGCTGAACGCCAACGACACGGACTTCAAGAGCCCCACGACCCCGGTGATCGTGAACCTGATCTCGGCGGTGAAGACGCTCAAGGCCAAGTACGGCCCCGGCTTCACCCTCACGATGGCCCCGGAGACGTTCTTCGTACAGCTGGGCTACCAGCACTACGGCCCCGGCCAGTGGGGCGCCGACCCGCGCGCGGGCGCCTACCTCCCGGTCATCCACGCCCTGCGCGACGACCTCACCCTGCTGCACGTCCAGGACTACAACTCGGGCCCGATCATGGGCCTCGACAACCAGTACCACCAGATGGGCGGCGCGGACTTCCACATCGCCATGACCGACATGCTCCTCACCGGCTTCCCGGTCAAGGGCAACGCCGCCAACGTCTTCCCGCCCCTGCCCCCGGAGAAGATAGCCATCGGCATGCCCGCCTCGGTGAACGCGGGCAACGGCCACGTCTCCACCGCCGAGGTCAACAAGTCCCTGGACTGCCTGACCAAGAACACCAACTGCGGCCCCTACAAGCCCCACGGCAAGTGGCCCACCCTGCGCGGCCTGATGACGTGGTCCATCAACTGGGACCGCTTCAACAACTGGGAGTTCTCAAGGAACTTCGACAGCTACTTCGGCTGAGGGGCGGGTACGGCGGCTCACCGGGCCGATGCGGAACCGCTGGACGCTGGGGGTCAGGCCAGCACCTGGCCCCACACCCGCGCCAACGCCCCCGCCCGCCCGGACCCGGCCAACTCCCGCAGCACCCATGGCAGATCCAGCGGCAGCGACCGGACCCGGGCCGCCGTCCCGCCGCCGTCCCCTCGGCGCACGGCTACGCTCTCGCGGTGCGCGGAAGGGCCGCCGGGGTGGACGAGGACGCAGGTCGGCACCCGGCCCTCCGGCTGCCGGGCGAGCGCGTGGGCGTACAGGAAGGCCTGGTACAGATCGGCGGTGCTCAGCTTTCCGCCGCGGGTGCCGGTGCCGTACAGCTTGTACTTGACGTCCACCGGCAGGCGCAGGTCCGGGCCCGTGATCACCGCGTCCGGCCGGACCTCGCTGTACGGCCGGTCGAGGCGCTCGTCGTGCAGGACACCCCGCTGCCGGGACTGGCCCTGGACGGTGTACTCGCCGTCCGCCGCGTCCGTGAGGAGGCGGGTCACGAAGGCCTCGAAGAGGGTGTTCATGTCGACGAGGAACGCGCGTGAGGCCAGCGGTCCGGCGGCGAACAGGTCCGCGATGCCGCCGCCGCCGAGGAGCAGCGCGGACCAGCGGTGCGGGGCGCGGTAGTGCTCGTTGTGCCGGTGGTAGTCGAGCCCGGCGAGCGCCGTCCGCAGGTCCCCGAGCGGCCCCGGCGCCAGCGCGGCGAACCGCGCCGCCGCCCGTCGGGCCCTGGCCCGCACGGCCGGGTCACGCGTCGTGCGGGCGGCGAGGTCGGTGGCGGCCGCGCACAGGCGATTGTCGAGCACGTCAGCGTCGTGGTCGTCGAAGCGGCAGGCGAGCCGGTCGACGCGACCGTGCAGGCGCAGCACCTGACGGTCCACCAGGAGCCGCCCGCGGACGGCCGACAGGTCGTCCTCGGACGTCACATAGTCGCGCCGCACGCCGTGGCCGAGCAGCCGTTCGGCGTGCTCGGTGACGAGCAGCGCCACCAGATCCCGCAGGTTCGGGGCGCCGTCGGCGGCCGTGCGGTGGGCGTCCAGGGGCGGGCAGGTGCCGTCGGCGGCGTACGCGAGCATCCGCAGGACGTCGAGGTCCTCGCCCAGGTACTTGGGCCGGACGCGGATCTCGCAGGCGTCGAGGCGCACCACGCCGACGTGCTGGTATGCCGTCACCTCCAGCCGCCCGCGCGCGAGTTCCCGAACCGTGAGGCGGTCCACGAGGCCTTGTCCGGCGCACAGCCGACGGTCGGCGGCGCTCAGCGTGACGCCCTCGACGAGGGCCGTCGCGTACTCCCGCACCCCCACCACCGGCGTGCCGGCCCCGCTCACGGGTGTCGGCACGCTACTCCGTCCCGCCCTTGACCTGGAGTTCCGTGTACAGCGCGGTGACCAGGTCCTCGTCACTGAGGTCCCGCAGGGTGTGCGTGCCGGTGTCGACGAGGTCGTCGCCGAGGAAGGCGGCGAGGAGGGTGTAGTCGTCGTACGCGTACTCCTGGAGGAGCGGCAGGATCTCGCTGCGGACGATCGCGGCGAGTTCGGCGGCGGAGTCCACGGGGGCGCCGCCCGGCAGGAAGAAGGCGTGCCCGATCTGCTTCTCGCGGTCCAGATGGGTGCGGATCCGCTGGTTGAGGGTGTCGAGAAGGTCGGCCAGGTGCAACTGGTCGACATGGCAGCCCTGGAGCGGCGCGGAGTCCGGGAGGAGTTCGAGGAAGGCGAAGCGGCGGCGGACGGCCGCGTCCAGCGCGCGGATGGAGCGGTCGGCGGTGTTCATGGTGCCGATCACGTACACGTTCGGCGGGATCGTGAACGGGGCCTGGCTGAGCGGCAGCGTGACCGAGCGGCCCCGCTTGTCCTTCTCCAGGAGCGTCACCGCCTCACCGAGGATCTTGGGCAGATGCCCGCGGTTCAGCTCGTCCACGACCACCAGGTAGGGATGGCCGGGGTCGGCCGCGGCGGCCGCGCACACCCGCTTGAACACGCCGTCGCTGAGGCCCAGGGAGATGCCGCCCGCCCCCGCGCCGCTCGCCCGCACCGGCCGGTAGCCCTCGATGAAGTCCTCGTACCCGTAGCTCGGGTGGAACGTCACGGTCGTCAGGCGACCGGCGGCCGTGAGCGCGTCGAGCGCCGCGCCGAAGGCCGCCGTGCCCGGCTCGGCGTACGGGTCGACGCCGGGCAGCCCGGACAGTTCGCCGAGGCGGCGCACCGCGAACCGCAGCGCGGTGTACGTCTTGCCGGTGCCGGGCGGGCCGAACAGGACGGCCTGGCCGCGCCGTTCGAGGGCGTCCGCGAGCGTGCGCAGCTCCGCGTCCAGGGGCTGCGCGACCGCCGCCGCGACCTCCGGCAGCGCATCCGCCGATGCCTCGTCGTCGGGGCCCGTCCGCACGCCGTCCGACTTGGCGCGGCGGATCTTCGTCCACAGGGCGGCCGGTACGTCCTTGACAGTCACCGTGGCCCAGGACCGCTCGGGCTCCTCGAGGCGCGTGGCGTACCGGTCGTCCCAGTCGACGCCGACGGTGTGCCGGTGGTCGTCACGGTCCGGGCGCCACGCGTAGCCCTCGTCCGTCACCCGGCCCGCGCTCAGGACCTGGCTCGCGCCGGTGTTGGCGACGACGATGTCACCGGGGCGCAGACTCAGGAGCTTCCACAGCTCGTTGGCCTTCGCGGTGATCTTCGGCTGGTGGCCGTGGTACTCCTCGGAGTACGCGGCCTTGAAAGCCGCCGCGTACTCGTCCTTGTCCGCGTACGCCCGCAGGTCGCCGACCTCGTCCCAGCCGACGGCGATGTACCCGCCCGCGCGGCACGCCTCCCACACGCTGCCGTCCCGGCCTGCCGCGATCTTCACGATCTGCTCGGTGCGCTGCGGGTCGGCCCACCAGAACAGGAACATCACGGCCTCGTCGTACGACCAGCCGGCGAAACGCAGGTCGGTGTCGATGACGTCCTTGAGCCGCGCCTGGAGCGCGAACCGCTCCAGCTTCGGCACGGGCTCTCCGGTCAGCCGCTGGAGGAAGTGCGCCACCCAGGGGTGCGCGTACAGGCTGAGGGCGGAGTCCGGCGCGTACACACGCAGGGTCTTGGCGACCAGCGCGGGGCCCGAGCGGATGGCGTCGATGGCGTCGATGTCGGCCGTGCGTCCCTCGCGGGCGGCCGTGACGGCCTCGACGAGACCGGCGCGCACCTGCTCCCAGGCCTCCTCGGCGCTCGCGTAGCGCGAGTCGTGCCACCAACTGCCGTCCTGGGCCCGGAAGTAGATCAGGTGCTTGCGCGCGGAGCCGCCCGCGATGGATCCGAGCGTGCTGCTGGCGAACTCCAGGAGATAGCAGTAGGGCCTGGTCTGCGCGCTGTCGCCGAGACCCAGCGCGAACCGGTCGAGTGGCAGCGTCGGCCAGTCCTCCCACGGGAAGGCCCGCCGGATCTCCTCGGCCTGCGCGGCCATCTCGGCCAGCGGGGCCGCGCTCCGCTTCCGGTCGAACGCGGCGAGCGCCTCGGCCAGCGGCCAGGGCGGCAGCGTCTCGGCCACGGCGGCGGACACGGGCGCGAGCACACAGCCGCACACACCCGTGATGGGCTGCCCCTTGCCGCCGGTGAGGCCGATGGACTTGGCGAACTCGGCGCGACCCGCGGTGTCCTGGGACGGCGCGGAGTCGATCAGCCGGCGCCACAGCAGGCCGTCGGGGTCGGGAAAGCGGGGCAGCGTCCCGGAGTCGGTGAGGTGGGTGCAGGCCGGATCGTGGTGGATCAACCGGCCGTGCAGCGGCAGGAGCACGTACCCGGGGGAGCGGGTGAGGGCGTAGTCCCCGCGTTCGTACGTGACGGCGACAGGCTCCAGCTGTCCCGTCCGCTCCGGCTCGTCGGCCATGTGCTCCCCCTCGGAGTCTGCGATGGGCCGCGGAGAGCGCTAGTCCGCGGCCGGCCCCCGACCGTATCGTCCCGTGTTCGTCGCCATGACGAGCAGCAGGATTCCGCTCAGGCACCAGCTTGCGAGGACGTCGAAGGGCCAGTGGTAGCCCCTGTGGACCAGGCCGTAGCCGACGGCGAGGTTCAGGAGGGTGCAGGTGAGGGTCAGGGCGCGGCGGGTGGTGGGGTGGTGGAGGTGGGGGAGCAGGAGGAGCGTGGCGGCGCCGTAGGCGACGGTGGCTGTGGCGGTGTGGCCGGAGGGGAAGTAGCCGTTGCCGTCCATGCCGGGAGGGCCGGTGCGGCTGACGGCCAGTTTCAGGGGGATCACGAGGAGGGGGACGGCCATCATCGTGAGGACGGCGGTGAGGGGTGGTGGCCACCAGGGGGTGGTGGCGGTCCGGTGGGTCCGCCAGGCGGTGTACGCGGCGACCAGGGCGAGGACCGGCACGGCGACCGTCATGTTGCCCAGGTCCGCGAGGAGTTCGGCGAGGCGCTGGGGCGGGGGGCCGTCCATGAGGGCGCGGCCCGCGCGTTCGTCGAGGCGGCGCAGCGGACCGTCGGCCGCCACCTGCCAGGTGAACAGGGCGAAGAGGACGCCGAGAGCGAGGCCCAGGAGGAGACAAGTGGTCGGCCGCCCCGGAACAGGGGGGGTAGTTCCGAGGCGGCCGAGCTGACCGGGCTGCCGCGCGCCCCGGGGGGTTTGGGGCGGGCGGCCATCCGATCGGTGAGGAGTTCCGGAGCCGTAGGCTCCAGGTGTGCGCGCGAAGGCACGCCCAGGGCGGGGCTGGGGAGGCTCCGACCCGGTCTCGCCCGCGGTTTCCCGTGGGCGGGGTGTTTCTCTCATCTGCAGAAACCGTACGTCAGGAGGAAGGGGGCCAACAGGCGGAACCGTATCCCGACATGGGGCTCCCACACGTTCTTCACAGGCCCTGCCCGTCACCCCTGGTCACAGCTTCCACACGGCGTGAGGTCGGCACATGTCAGGGGTGCTCCTGCGCCAGCCGGGATGGCTCCCGAGACGGTTTCCGAGGCGGCTTCCGAGACGGTTTCCGAGGTGGTTCCCGATGCCGTGTTCGGCCGGGTACGTCGGTCGCGTACCCGGCCGAAGCCGATCAGATCTCGGCGAACGCGGCCTCGATGATGTCCATGCCCTCGTTCAGGAGCTCCTCGCCGATCACCAGCGGCGGCAGGAAGCGCAGCACGTTGCCGTAGGTGCCGCAGGTCAGGACCAGCAGGCCCTGGGCGTGGCAGGCCTTGGCGAGCGCGCCGGCCGCCTCGGGGTTCGGCTCCTTGGTCGCGCGGTCCTTGACCAGCTCGATCGCGATCATGGCGCCGCGGCCGCGGATGTCGCCGACGATGTCGTACTTCTCCGCCATCGCGGTCAGGCGGGCCTTCATGGCGGACTCGATCTTCTTCGCCCTGGCGTTGAGGTCGAGCTCCTTCATCGTCTCGATGGCGCCGAGCGCGGCGGCGCAGGCCACCGGGTTGCCGCCGTAGGTGCCGCCGAGGCCGCCCGCGTGTGCGGCGTCCATGATCTCGGCGCGGCCGGTGACGGCGGCGAGCGGCAGGCCGCCCGCGATGCCCTTGGCCGTCGTGATCAGGTCCGGGACGACGCCCTCGTGCTCGCACGCGAACCACTGGCCGGTGCGGCAGAAGCCCGACTGGATCTCGTCCGCGACGAACACGATGCCGTTGTCGGTGGCGAACTTGCTGATCGCGGGCAGGAAGCCGGTCGCGGGCTCGATGAAGCCGCCCTCGCCGAGCACCGGCTCGATGATGATCGCGGCGACGTTCTCCGCGCCGACCTGCTTGGAGATCTGGTCGATGGCCTGGGCGGCGGCCTCCGGGCCCGCGTTCTCGGCGCCGGTCGGCCAGCGGTAGCCGTACGCCACCGGGACGCGGTAGACCTCGGGCGCGAACGGGCCGAAGCCGTTCTTGTACGGCATGTTCTTCGCCGTCAGCGCCATCGTGAGGTTGGTGCGGCCGTGGTAGCCGTGGTCGAAGACGACGACGGCCTGGCGCTTGGTGTACGCGCGGGCGATCTTGACGGCGTTCTCGACGGCCTCGGCGCCCGAGTTGAACAGCGCGGACTTCTTGGCGTGGTCGCCCGGCGTCAGCTCGGCCAGGGCCTCGGCCACGGCCACGTAGCTCTCGTACGGCGTGACCATGAAACAGGTGTGGGTGAAGTCCTGCAGCTGGGCGGAGGCGCGGCGTACGACGGCCTCGGCGGAGGCGCCGACGCTCGTCACGGCGATGCCGGAACCGAAGTCGATCAGACGGTTGCCGTCGACGTCCTCGATGATGCCGCCGCCGGCGCGCGCCGCGAAGACGGGCAGCACGGAGCCCACGCCGCCCGCGACCGCGGCGGTACGGCGGGCCTGCAGCTCCTGGGACTTCGGCCCGGGGATGGCGGTGACGACGCGGCGCTCCTGGGGAAGGTCGGTCATGAGGGCTCCTGGGGGTGGGTCGTACGGACGCGTGCGACGCGCGCCTTCTCCGACGCTCGTCTTTCGGACGCTTCTGGCTTTTCTCCGCAGGTTAGGGGCGGGGAAGGGGGGCGGGCATGCTCCACGGGGGAGATGTTGGGCGTGGCGGTTGTCCGTAGTGGACATACCGGTGAACAGGGGTGTGTCGCAGCCGATGGCACCGATATGTCCCGGGCCGGTCCGCCGCGGACACCCGGACCCGATGGCGTGTTCGGCGCGCACGCCGCCTAACTGCGGGGCGCGGGCACTAGATTGAGCCGCGAACCACCGTGAACCACTGGACAGGGCAGGTCAGGGGGCAAGGGCCATGACTTCCGACGGCACGCACGACGCTCGCGGTACGCACGCCACGCCGGTGCCGCGGCCGGCGCCGCGGCCCATGTTGCCGCGAGGCGGCGGGGGCGACGTCGAGCGCGCCATCAGCGAGGCCGGGCGGCCCGCGGGTGAGGCCGGGCGCGCCGGGAACGGCGCGGGGAGCGGTGGCGGGCACGCCGGACACAGCGCCGCGCACGCCGGGAGTGGCGGCGCCGCGCGTGCCCTCCCGCCCCGGCCCACCCGCGCCCCGGGCGCGCCGACGCTCACCGAGGGCGAGGAGTTCCTCGCCTGGCTGCGCACGCCCCGCCCCGCGACGGTCCCCGGAGTCTGGCGCTTCGGGCACCGCCCGCGGCCCGAGCAGGAGCCGGAGGTCGTCCCGACCCGGCAGCTCCTCAGCGGCGCGGTCATCGCCTTCCTGGTGGGCTGGCTCGTCTGGTCGCTGCTGTGGAACGGCTATCTGGGCGGCTGGTGGGTGGTCCCGCTGGAGCTGTTCCTGCCCGACGCCTGGATCTACACCGGCGACAGGGTCGGCAACGCCATCGTCTGGAACACGTACTACACCGTCATCGCCCTCGGCATCATGATCGCCGTCGGCCGGGTCGGCCGCTGGGGCGAGGTGTGGCGCCGCTTCGTCGCCCCCCGCCTCAAGCGCCCCGCGCCCGCCGCCCCGCCGCCCCCGCCCGAGGAAGACCCCGCCGAGTGGCCCAAGCTCCGCGCCGCCGGAGCCGGTGCCGCCGCCGATCGGCTCGCCGCCGACGCCCGCGCGGGGCGGATGCGGGACATCGACGTCGCCCGCATCGCCCGCGCCTGGCGCTCCGTGCGCTCCGGCAACAGCCCCCTCGCCACCTTCACCGAGGCCGTCGTCCGCGACGGCGCCGCCGCCTGCCCGCACCCCTCCGGCGACCGCGACCTGCCCGCGCGGGCGGCCCGGCACGACCTCGCCACCGCGCAGGTGTGCATCGGCACGACGGTGGACGACCCGCGCAACCCGTACGCCTACCGGGGCACCGGCCTCGCGCTCGGCCCCGACCTGATGGGCACCTCCCTGCTCGCGGTCGGGCCCGCCGGGTCCGGCAAGACCGGCACGGTGGTGTGGCCGCTCGCCGAGGCCCTGTGCCTGCAGGCCCTCGCGGGGCGCGCTGCCGTCGTCGTCGTGGGCGCGTCGGGCGCGGGCCTCGGGCCCGGCGACGACTACGACGTGGTGGTGCGCGTCGGCCACCCGGACTCCGTGTACGACCTCGACCTCTACGGCGGCACGACCGACCCCGACGAGGCCGCCGCCGTCCTCGCCGAGGCGCTGGTCGGCGACCTCGTCGACCCGCACCCCGGGGCCGACAGCCGCCGCTCGACCACCGTCCTCGCCCAGCTCCTCGGCCCGTTCCACGCGGTCCACGGCCGGTTCCCCGCCGTACCGGAGCTGCGGGCCCTGCTCGACGGCGTCCCCGGCCCCCTCGAAGCACTCCGCAAGGCCCTCCAGAACGCCGGGCAGGAGGTCATGCTGCGCGAACTCGACGCCCGCGAGCGGCAGCTGGGGCACCCCGGCGACCCCGGCGCGATCCTCGCCGACCGCATCGCACTGCTCGACCGGCCCGCGTTCGCCGCGTTCTTCGACACCTCCGGCCAGACCACGCCCTTCTCCCTGCGCGCCCTCGACCACCCGGTGCGGGTCCGCATCGACCTGCCCGAGCGCGGGCACGCGGACGCCTCCCGGATCCTGGCGCGGCTCGTGCTCGCGCAGTTCACCGCGTCCGCGGCGGTGCGCGACGACCGCTCCCTGTTCGCCTGCCTGGTCCTCGACGACGCGACCGGCACGGTCACGCCGGAGGCGGTGCGCCGCATCCAGCGGCTGCGGTCCGCGAACGCGGGGGTCGTGATGACACTGCGGACGTTGGACGACGCCCCGCGCCCGCTGCGTACGCCCCTCCTCGGCGCCGTCGGCTGCCGCATGGCCCTGTCCGGGCTCACCCCCTGGGACGGGCAGGACTTCGCGGAGGTCTGGGGCAAGGAGTGGACGGAGGCGCGGGACGTCACCGACCGCCAGATCATCGCCGAGGAGCCCCTCGGCAAGGTCGTGCACGCCCTGCGCCGGGTGATCACCGGACGGGCGCCGACCGCCCGCGCGGTCACCGTCCGCCAGGTCGAGCGGGAGCGCTGGTCGGCCTCCGAACTGGCGCACGCGGTGCCGCCGGGGCACGCGGTGCTGTCGCTGACGGATGTGCGGGGGGAGCACGCGCCGCCGTTGCTGGTGGATCTGCGGGGGTGACCCTCGTGTGTCCGCGGGGGGTCTGATTCCGGTGGGGCTGTACGGCGTGTGGGTGGATCTGGGGGCTTGAGTTCGGGGGCGTGCGCCACCGTTTCCGGTGGGCCGGTCGACCCGCCCGCCCCGGCGCGACCTCGGCGTGAGGCGGGGGCGCGCAGAGGTGAGAGCACGCCCCCGGCGTGCGCTGAAGGGCGCTGTCTATACCCCGCAAGCTGCCCGGGGCGACCATACGGTGAGGCAGAATCGACAGCAGCCGTCATACGCGACGGCCAAAAGATCAACTGATGAGCCCTCGGCGGCCCGGCCCGGCGTACGGCTCACCGGCACCCGCCCGCACGACCCCCGCACCCGCCCGCAGGACCCGCCTCCTCCGCACGTCACCCGCCCGCGGCACCCGCCGCCTCCGCACCGCACCCGCCCGCGGTCCCGCCGACCGGACTCCGCCGCCGTACGACCTGAAGGTCCCATGCCGCCCACGCTTGCCTCGCTCGTCCACCACTCCGCGCTCAAGCTCACCGTGCGCGCGGGCGAGGACCGCCTGGACACCCCCGTGCGCTGGGCCCACGTCAGCGAGCTCGCCGACCCCGTGCCGTACATGGAAGGCGGCGAGCTGCTCCTGATCACCGCGCTCCAGCTGGACGCGGAGGACCCGGAGACGATGCGGCGCTATGTGAAGCGGCTCGTCGGCGCGGGTGTCGTCGGGCTCGGCTTCGCGGTCGGCGTGAACTACCCCGACATCCCCGACGCGCTCGTCGAGGCCGCACGGGCGGAGGAGCTGCCGCTCATCGAGGTGCCGCGCCGCACCCCCTTCCTCGCCATCAGCAAGGCCGTCTCCGCCGCCATCGCCGCCGACCAGTACCGCGCCGTCACCGCCGGCTTCGCCGCCCAGCGCGAGCTGACCAAGCAGGCCCTCGGCGACGGCGCGCAGGGGCTGCTCGGCGCGCTCGCCGCGCAGGTCGACGGCTGGGCCGCGCTGTACGACGCCTCGGGCGCCGTCGTCGCCACCGCGCCCGAGTGGGCCGTCCGGCGCGCCGTCCGGCTCACCCCCGACGTCGAGCGGCTGCGGGAGCGGCCCGCGCCCGCCAGCCTCGTCGTGGCCGGGGCCGACGACCGGGTCGAGCTGCACACCCTCGGCACCGGGCGGCGGCCGCGGGCCGCGCTGGCCGTCGGCACGGCCTCCACCCTCGGGACCGCCGAGCGCTACGCCGTGCACTCCGCCATCGCCCTCCTCACCCTCACCACCGAGCGGTCCCGCTCCCTCCAGGCCGCGGAGGCCAGGATCGGCTCCGCCGTGCTGCGGATGCTGCTCGCCGGGGAGCCGGATCACGCCCGCGCGGTCGCCGGTGATCTGTACGGCGGGCTGCTCGACGCGCCGTTCCGGCTGGTCGTCGCCGAGGCGGCCGGGCCCGCGGAGGCGGCGGGCGAGGGGGCGGGAGCGGCCGAGGGGGCCTGGTCGGCGGAGCTGGTCGACGCCGTCGAGTCGGCTGCGGCGCGGTTCGGCGAGGCGCTGCTCGTCGTGCCCTACGGCGAGCGGCTCGTGCTGCTCGTCGCCGACGGCGGGGCGGCGCAGCTCGCCACCGTCGAGTACGCGGCGCTCGTCGACGCCGGTCGGGCCGAGGGGCGGGAACCCGCCGAGGAGCCCGGGCCGCTCATGGGGCTCTCGGCGCCCGCCGGGCCCATCGCCGCCGCGCCCGCCTACAAGCAGGCCGAGCAGGCGCTGTCCGTCGCCCGGCGGCGTGGGCGGTGTCTCGTGGAGCACGAGGAGCTGGCCGCGGGGTCGGTGCTGCCGTTGCTCGCCGACGACGCGGTGCGGGCGTTCGCGGACGGGTTGCTGCGGGCGCTGCGCGAGCACGATGCCACCGGGCGGGGGGATCTGGTCGCCTCGCTGCGGGCGTGGTTGTCGCGGCACGGGCAGTGGGATGCCGCTGCCGCCGACCTCGGGGTGCATCGGCACACGCTGCGGTACCGCATGCGGCGGGTCGAGGAGATCCTCGGACGCTCCCTGGACGACCCGGACGTCCGGATGGAGCTGTGGCTGTCCCTGAAGGCGACGTCGACGTCGGGCGAATGACCTCCGGCCACGACCGTCGCCCTCGCGGGGCGCCCCAGTCCCACCCCTTCTCCGAAACCGGGGGCCGCGCCCCCGGCCCCCCGCTTGTCGCCGCTCCGCGGCTCGTCCTCAAGCGCCGGACGGGCTGAAAGGGGCTGGACGTCCCGTGCGGGTGGGACGGGCCGCGGAGCGGCGATCGGCGGGAAGGTGGGCCTGCCAGAACCTTCCGGCCGCCCCGGGCCCCGGCCGAGCCAGCCCTGCCAGAACGGTGCGCCGAGCAACCCCACTACGCCGACTCGGACAACCCCCCGCAGAAACCTCCACCCCTACGGTGGACCCCGTACCCCCGAAGACGAACGAACCTCCGCGGAAGGGCCGGGATTCTCATGACTTCCATCCACGCCTTCTGGCTCGCCGGTCGCCAGACCACCGGTGAGACCACGCTCGACGTCACCTCGCCCTGGGACGGGCGCCTCGTCGGCAAGGCGGCCGTGCCCACCGACGCGCAGGTGGAGGAGGCCGTCGCGGCCGCCTACGCCGTGCGCGACGAGTTCGCCGCGACCCCGGCGCACGTCCGCGCCGCCGCCCTCGACCACGTGAGCCGCCGCCTCGTCGAGCGCACCGAGGAGATCGCGCAGCTGATCTCCGCCGAGAACGGCAAGCCGATCAAGTGGGCGCGCGGCGAGGTCGGCCGCGCCGTCTCCGTGTTCCGCTTCGCCGCCGAGGAGGCCCGCCGCTTCAACGGCGGCGAGGCCCAGCGCCTGGACACGGACGCCGGCGGCCAGGGCCGCCTCGCCTTCACCCGCCGCTTCTCCAAGGGCGTCGTCCTCGGCATCGCGCCGTTCAACTTCCCGCTGAACCTGTGCGCCCACAAGGTCGCCCCGGCGATCGCCGTCGGCACGCCGATCATCCTGAAGCCTGCCCCCGCGACCCCCCTGTCGGGCCTCCTGATCGGCGAGCTGCTCGCCGAGACCGAGCTGCCCGCGGGCTCGTGGTCGGTGCTCCCGGTCGCGAACGACAAGATGCCCGCGCTCGTTCAGGACGAGCGGCTTCCGGTCGTCTCCTTCACCGGCTCCGAGAAGGTCGGCTACGCGATCATGGACTCGGTGCCGCGCAAGCACTGCACCCTGGAGCTCGGCGGCAACGGCGCCGCGGTCGTCCTCGGCGACTTCTCCTCCGAGGCCGACCTGGACTGGGTCGCCGCGCGCGTCGCGACCTTCTCCAACTACCAGGGCGGCCAGTCCTGCATCTCCGTGCAGCGGGTGATCGCGGACGCGTCGGTGTACGACCGGCTGCTTCCGAAGATCGTCAAGGCGGTGGAGGGCCAGGTCACCGGCGACCCGTCCGACCCGAAGACCGACGTCGGCCCGCTGGTCAACGAGGACGCGGCCAAGCGTGTGGAGTCCTGGGTCGACGAGGCCGTGCAGGCCGGTGCCCAGCTCCTGACCGGCGGCAAGCGCGACGGCGCCACGTACGCGCCGACCGTCCTCGCCGACGTACCGGCCGATGTCACGATCGCCTGCGAGGAGGTCTTCGGCCCCGTCATGACGGTGACGAAGGTCGACGGCGAGCAGGCCGCGTACGACGCCGTCAACGACTCCAAGTACGGCCTCCAGGCGGGCGTGTTCACCCACGACCTGCAGACGGCCTTCCGCGCCCACCGCGCCCTGGAGGTCGGCGGCGTCGTCATCGGCGACGCGCCCTCCTACCGCGCGGACCAGATGCCGTACGGCGGTGTGAAGCAGTCCGGCGTCGGCCGCGAGGGCGTCCGCTTCGCCATGGACGACTACACGTACGAGCGCGTGATGGTCCTGACGGGCATCGAGCTCTAGTCGCACCGGGGACAGAACGGCCGGAGCCCGCTGTGCGGGGGCTCCGGCCGTTTCCGTTGCCAGCGGGTGGGCGTTCGCTGCGCGAAGGCTGGTGACAATGCCCGGAATCGGGTACCAACGATCCAGTAGCACCGGTGAGTAACCATCCGATCCCATGATCCCGACTCGCGGCGAGGTGAGCCTCTTGTCCGCACCACACTCCACAGAGCCCAAGGTTTCCGAACGCGAGGCCAGGCAGGTCGCCGAGGCCGCCCGCGAGCAGGACTGGCGCAAGCCCAGCTTCGCCAAGGAACTGTTCCTGGGCCGCTTCCGGCTCGACCTGGTCCACCCGCACCCGCTGCCCACCGACGAGGCGGCCCAGCGCGGCGAGGAGTTCCTGGCCAAACTGCGTGACTTCTGCGAGACGAAGATCGACTCGGCCCGCATCGAGCGCGAGGCGCTGATCCCGGACGAGGTGGTCAACGGCCTCAAGGAGCTCGGCGCGCTCGGCATGAAGATCGACACCAAGTACGGCGGGCTCGGCCTCACGCAGGTGTACTACAACAAGGCGCTCGCGCTCGTCGGCTCCGCCAACCCCGCGATCGGCGCGCTGCTCTCCGCCCATCAGTCGATCGGCGTACCGCAGCCCCTGAAGCTGTTCGGCACCCAGGAGCAGCGGGACGCGTTCCTGCCGCGCTGCGCCCGCACGGACATCTCCGCGTTCCTGCTCACCGAGCCGGACGTGGGCTCCGACCCGGCCCGTCTCGCCACCTCAGCCGTCCCCGACGGCGACGACTACGTCCTGGACGGCGTGAAGCTCTGGACCACCAACGGCGTGGTCGCCGACCTGCTCGTCGTGATGGCGCGGGTGCCCAAGTCCGAGGGCCACAAGGGCGGGATCACGGCCTTCGTCGTCGAGGCCGCGTCCGAGGGCGTCACCGTCGAGAACCGCAACGCGTTCATGGGCCTGCGCGGCCTGGAGAACGGCGTCACCCGCTTCCACCGGGTGCGCGTCCCCGCCGCCAACCGCATCGGCCCCGAGGGCGCGGGCCTGAAGATCGCGCTCACCACCCTCAACACCGGCCGCCTCTCGCTGCCCGCGATGTGCGTCGGCGCGGGCAAGTGGTGCCTGAAGATCGCCCGCGAGTGGTCGGCCGCGCGCGAGCAGTGGGGCAAGCCCGTCGCGTACCACGAGGCCGTCGGCTCGAAGATCTCCTTCATCGCCGCGACCACCTTCGCCCTGGAGGCCGTGCTCGACCTGTCCTCGCAGATGGCCGACGAGGACCGCAACGACATCCGCATCGAGGCCGCCCTCGCCAAGCTGTACGGCTCCGAGATGGCCTGTCTGATGGCCGACGAGCTGGTGCAGATCCGCGGCGGCCGCGGCTTCGAGACCGCCGAGTCCCTCGCCGCGCGCGGCGAGCGGGCCGTGCCCGCCGAGCAGATCCTGCGCGACCTGCGCATCAACCGCATCTTCGAGGGCTCCACGGAGATCATGCACCTGCTGATCGCCCGCGAGGCCGTGGATGCCCACCTGAAGGTCGCGGGGGATCTCATCGACCCCGAGAAGACCCTCTCCGACAAGGCCCGCGCCGGGGCCGCGGCCGGTGTCTTCTACGCCCGCTGGCTGCCCAAGCTCGTCGCCGGGCCCGGTCAACTCCCGCGTACGTACGCCGACTTCCATCCGGCCGGGCACGCGGACCTCGCTGCCCATCTGCGGTACGTCGAGCGCTCGGCCCGCAAGCTGGCCCGCTCCACGTTCTACGCCATGTCCCGCTGGCAGGGCCGGATGGAGACCAAGCAGGGCTTCCTCGGGCGGATCGTCGACATCGGCGCGGAACTGTTCGCGATGAGCGCGGCCTGTGTGCGCGCCGAACTCCTGCGCACCACCGAGGCCCACGGCCGTGAGGCCTACCAGCTCGCCGACACCTTCTGCCGCCAGTCCCGCATCCGCGTCGACGAACTCTTCGGCCGCCTGTGGACCAACACCGACGACCTGGACCGCCGGGTGGTCAAGGGCGTCCTCTCGGGTACGTACACCTGGCTGGAGCAGGGCGTCATCGACCCCAGCGGCGACGGCCCGTGGATCGCGGACGCGACACCGGGCGCGAGCACACGGGAGAACGTCCACCGCCCCATCCGCTGAGGCACCGCTCCGAAACCGGGGCTTCGCCCCAGACCCCGCTCCTCAAACTCCCCCAAGCTCTTAAGGAGCAGGGGGGACCCCCACGAGGGGCTATAGATAGCCCGTCCGGCGTTTGAGGACGAGGCGCGGAGCGCCGATCAGCGGGGGTCCAGGGGGCGGCAGCCCCCGGTTTCGGAGAAGGGGCGGGACTGGGGCGCCCCCGCGAGGGCGCGGCGCGAGCCGAGAGGCGCTGTCGGATCCCGGCCCCGCTACGGCCACAATGGGGGCATGAGCGAAAGCCCTGCCCCCCTCGCCGACCCGCACCTCGTCTTCGACCCCGTCGGGACCGAAGGACCGAGGGACATCGTCATCCTCGGCTCCACGGGTTCGATCGGCACCCAGGCCATCGACCTGGTGCTGCGCAACCCCGACCGCTTCCGCGTCACGGCCCTGTCCGCCGCGGGCGGCCGCGTCGCGCTCCTCGCCGAGCAGGCCAGGCGACTGCGGGTGCGCACCGTCGCGGTCGCCCGCGAGGACGTCGTACCGGCACTGCGCGAGGCACTGCGCGAGGAGTACGGCACCGGGGAGCCGCTGCCCGAGATCGTCGCGGGCCCGGACGCGGCCACGCAGCTCGCCGCGACCGACTCGGCCCACTGCCACACGGTCCTCAACGGCATCACCGGCTCCATCGGCCTCGCCCCCACCCTCGCCGCCCTGGAGGCGGGCCACACGCTCGCGCTGGC
Organism: Streptomyces sp. NPDC040610; assembly: GCF_055594065.1. Taxonomy (NCBI): domain Bacteria; kingdom Bacillati; phylum Actinomycetota; class Actinomycetes; order Kitasatosporales; family Streptomycetaceae; genus Streptomyces; species Streptomyces sp. NPDC040610. The sequence goes on from NZ_JBVIXA010000001.1 coordinate 1,510,756, forward strand.
CAACAAGGAGTCGCTGATCGTCGGCGGCCCGCTGGTCAAGGCGCTCGCCAAGCCCGGCCAGATCATCCCGGTCGACTCCGAGCACGCCGCGCTGTTCCAGGGGCTCGCCGCGGGCACCCGCGCCGACGTCCGCAAGCTCGTCGTGACCGCGTCCGGCGGCCCCTTCCGGGGCCGGACCAAGGCCGATCTGGCGCACGTCACCCCCGAGGAGGCGCTCGCGCACCCCACGTGGGCCATGGGCCCGGTGATCACGGTGAACTCCGCGACGCTGGTCAACAAGGGCCTGGAGGTGATCGAGGCGCACCTCCTGTACGACATCCCCTTCGACCGCATCGAGGTCGTCGTGCACCCCCAGTCGTACGTGCACTCCATGGTCGAGTACGTCGACGGCTCCACGATCGTGCAGGCGACGCCGCCCGACATGGGCGGCCCCATCGCGATCGGCCTCGGCTGGCCCGAGCGGGTGCCGGACGCGGCCCCCGCCTTCGACTGGTCCAAGGCCTCGACCTGGGAGTTCTTCCCCCTCGACACCGAGGCGTTCCCCTCGGTCGGGCTCGCCCGGCACGTCGGGGAGCTCGCGGGCACGGCCCCGGCGGTGTTCAATGCCGCCAACGAGGAGTGCGTGGACGCCTTCCTGGCGGGCGCGCTGCCCTTCAACGGCATCATGGAGACCGTGACCCAGGTCGTCGCCGAACACGGCACACCGCGCGCGGGAACCTCGCTTACCGTGGCGGACGTCCTCGAAGCGGAGACCTGGGCGCGCGCCCGGGCCCGTGAACTGACGGCCACGACCACCTCGTCGACGACGGGGAACCAGACGACCGCGGAGGCTCGTGCATGACGACCTTGATGATGATCCTCGGCATAGTCGTCTTCGTGATCGGGCTGTTGTTCTCGATCGCCTGGCACGAGCTGGGCCACCTGTCGACCGCGAAGATGTTCGGCATCCGGGTGCCCCAGTACATGGTCGGCTTCGGCCCGACGCTGTTCTCGCGCAAGAAGGGCGACACCGAGTACGGCATCAAGGCCATCCCGCTCGGCGGCTACATCCGCATGATCGGCATGTTCCCGCCGGGACCGGACGGGAAGATAGAGGCACGCTCCACCTCGCCCTGGCGCGGCATGATCGAGGACGCCCGCTCCGCGGCCTTCGAGGAGCTCAAGCCGGGCGACGAGAGCCGCCTGTTCTACACGCGCAAGCCCTGGAAGCGCGTGATCGTGATGTTCGCCGGGCCTTTCATGAACCTGATCCTGGCCGTCGTGATCTTCCTCGGCGTGATGATGACCTTCGGCATCAGCACGCAGACGACATCGGTCGGCAAGGTCTCCGACTGCGTCATCGAGGCCAGCCAGAACCGCAACACCTGCGCGAAGGGCGACAAGCCCGCCCCCGCCAAGGCCGCGGGCCTCAAGGCCGGTGACAAGATCGTCGCCTTCCAGGGCAAGGACGTGGGCGACTGGTCCGCGCTCCAGTCGAAGATCCGCGAGACCGTCGGCCCCGCGACGCTCACCGTCGAGCGCGACGGCAAGCGCCTCGACCTGCACGCCAACCTGATCAAGAACCAGGTCAGCAAGACCGACGGCGACGGCGGCTACGTCGAGGGCAAGTATGTGTACGCCGGGTTCCTCGGCTTCACGCCCGCCTCCGGCATCGTCCAGCAGTCCTTCGGCGAGTCCGTGGACCGCATGGGCAACATGATGGAGAACGGCGTCGAGTCCATCGTGGCGCTGCCCTCGAAGATCCCCGACCTGTGGGACGCGGCCTTCGGCGACGGCGACCGCAAGCAGGACTCGCCCATGGGCGTCGTCGGCGCGGCCCGCGTCGGCGGTGAGGTGTTCACCCTGGACATCCCGCCGGAGAACCAGATCGCGATGATGCTGTTCCTGCTCGCCGGGTTCAACCTGTCGCTGTTCCTGTTCAACATGCTGCCGCTGCTGCCGCTGGACGGTGGGCACATCGCGGGTGCACTGTGGGAGTCGCTGCGCCGCAACGTGGCGAAGGTGTTCCGGCGGCCGGACCCCGGCCCCTTCGACGTGGCGAAGCTGATGCCCGTCGCCTATGTCGTCGCCGGGATCTTCATCTGCTTCACCATTCTGGTGCTCATCGCGGATGTGGTTAACCCGGTGAGAATTTCCTAGACACGCGATGTTTGCGGCGGTCGGGCACCATGTGTGGCCGACCGCCGCTGTGTGTGCGAGGCCGCCCGCCAATGGGTGGACATCGGGGCGGGATGTGCTTGAGCCCTGTGGGGTGCCGTAACCTCGAACCCGCGAATGAGCGATGTAGCAGCGAAGCCGCGATCGGGTGGCGACGCCGCGAAGACCGGTGCCCGCCGAACTCGGGACCTTGATCCACACCTTGGGGATGCACGCCAGATGACTGCCGTTTCTCTCGGAATCCCGTCCGTACCGACCAAGCTCGCCGACCGCCGGGTCAGCCGCAAGATCCAGGTCGGTTCGGTGGCTGTCGGCGGGGACGCGCCGGTGTCGGTGCAGTCGATGACGACGACGCGTACGTCGGACATCGGGGCGACGCTGCAGCAGATCGCCGAGCTGACGGCGTCCGGGTGCCAGATCGTACGGGTGGCGTGCCCCACGCAGGACGACGCCGACGCGCTCTCCACCATCGCTCGCAAGTCGCAGATCCCCGTGATCGCCGACATCCACTTCCAGCCGAAGTACGTGTTCGCCGCGATCGACGCCGGGTGTGCGGCGGTGCGCGTGAACCCCGGCAACATCAAGCAGTTCGACGACAAGGTCAAGGAGATCGCGCGGGCCGCGGGCGACGCGGGCACCCCGATCCGCATCGGCGTCAACGCGGGATCTCTGGACGCCCGCCTGCTGAAGAAGTACGGCAAGGCGACGCCCGAGGCGCTGGTCGAGTCGGCCCTCTGGGAGGCGTCCCTCTTCGAGGAGCACGGCTTCCGGGACATCAAGATCTCGGTCAAGCACAACGACCCCGTCGTCATGGTCAACGCCTACCGGCAGCTCGCCGCCGCCTGCGACTACCCCCTGCACCTCGGCGTGACCGAGGCCGGGCCCGCTTTCCAGGGCACGATCAAGTCGGCCGTCGCCTTCGGCGCGCTGCTCTCCGAGGGCATCGGCGACACGATCCGCGTCTCCCTCTCCGCGCCTCCCGCGGAGGAGGTCAAGGTCGGTATGCAGATCCTGGAGTCCCTGAACCTCAAGCAGCGCCGCCTGGAGATCGTCTCCTGCCCCTCCTGCGGGCGCGCGCAGGTCGACGTCTACAAGCTCGCCGAAGAGGTCACCGCGGGCTTGGACGGCATGGAGGTCCCGCTCCGCGTCGCCGTCATGGGCTGCGTCGTGAACGGCCCCGGCGAGGCCCGCGAGGCCGACCTCGGCGTCGCCTCCGGCAACGGCAAGGGCCAGATCTTCGTCAAGGGCGAGGTCATCAAGACCGTCCCCGAGTCCAAGATCGTCGAGACCCTCATCGAAGAGGCCCTCAAGATCGCCGAACAGATGGAGAAGGACGGCGTGATGTCGGGGGAGCCTTCGGTCTCGGTCAGCTAGTTCTGGCCCCTGGGCCTTGTGCGGGGTGCCCTGCCGGGCGGGTGTCTGCGGTCCGTCGGCGGCCGGCCCGCCGTGGGGGGTGTCCCGCCGCTGGCGCGGCGGGTTTGCTCCCGCCCGCCCACCCGTGGCTGTGGGACGTGCGGTGGTCGGGGTTGGTGTGGTGCTCCGGGGGCTCTTGTTCGGGTTGGTTGTGTGCGGCGGGGTGTCTGGGGGCCGTCGGCGGCTGTCCCGCCGTGGGGGTGCCGCCTCTGGCGCGGCGGATTCTCCCCACGCGCCCACCCGTGGCTGTGGGGCGTTGGATGGGCCGGGGGTGAGTGTGGTGGCCCCGGGGGCCTGTGGTTCGGGTCGGTTGCGTAGCCCGGGGGCCTGCGGGTGAATTGGCGGCTGCCTGGCTGCCCGGCTGTGGTGGTGGTGCCGCTGGCGCGCCGGTTATTCCGCTCACCCGTGACGTCTGCACTGGGTCTGACGGCTTCCTGGGCGGGGCTGCGTCGGCTCTTCCGGAGGTGCCCCTCGGGTTCACGGCTTCCTGGTCGGGAGCCGCACCGGTCTCCCTGCGGCCCCCTGAGTCCCACAACTCCCTGGCCGCCCGACCCCACAACTCCCTCGCCGGGAGCTGCCGCGGGTTTCCAGGGGTTTCCCCGGGGCCAACCTTCACGGGTGGGCGGGTGGGAGGAAGCCGCCGCGCAGCGGTGGCACAGTTGCCGCACGTGCCCGACCAACCGCGCGCCCGCGGGAAGGACTCCCCGGGCCGGGGGCGAGTCCGGCACCCTCCCCGTTGAACTGCATGTTCGCGGTTCCGCCAGTGCACCGTCTTGACAGCTCCGATGTATGGCAGGACCTTGTTCGGGCACCTGGATCGAGGAAGCGCTACCTCGCGGCGGCCTCGTCCCCGCCGATGTCCGAGGGAGCCCCCGTGTTCCGTAAGACTCACAAGGTTGGGCCACCTCGGAGCCATGGCCTGCGGCCTGCCGTCGCCGTCACGGCGTCCGGCTCCGCCGTCTTTGGCTGCCGTGTCCCCGGCGGTGATTCATCCGATGACCAGGGTGTCGAGGACGCCGAAGACGCCCGACAGCTCACGCCCCGCAAGGTCTCCGTCCACGGAACCGAGGTCCACCACCCATGACACCCGCCACGAGGCACCGCACCCGCACCCACACCCGCACCAGACCCCTGCCCCTCTGGGCCGCCGTCCTCGCCCTCCTCGGCGGGCTGCTCCTCGCCGGCACCGGCACCTCCACGGCGCAGCCCCACAAGCCCGCCCCCGACCCGCCCCGCCAGTCCATGCTCAGAAACGCCACCGCCGGGCTGTTCCTGCACTGGGGCATGTTCACCAGCCCCAAGCACTACGACTGCCGGGCCTGGGAGAAGGCCGTCACCGACGGCGGCTGGACGCCCGACTACTGGGTCGACGAGGCCAAGAAGCTCGACGCGAGCTACATCGTCCTCGCCACCTTCCACTCCCGCCTCGGCTACGCCCGCCCCTGGCCCTCGGACATCCCCGGCACCTGTTCCACCGAGCGTGACTTCCTCGGCGAACTGATCAAGGCGGGCGAGGCCAAGGGCGTCAAGACGATCCTCTACATGACCGACGACCCCAAGTGGCACGACGAACAGGGCGTCGAGACCCTCGACTCGGCCGCCTACTCCGCCCACAAGGGCCGCGACATCGACCTCACCCGGCGCCCCGGCTTCGGCGAGTTCGGTTACGACAACTTCTTCGAGGTCATGGACAACTACCCCGGCCTGTCCGGCTTCTGGATCGACAACGACAACGAGTACTGGGAGCAGCACAAGCTCTACGAGCGGATCCGCGAGCAGCGCCCCGACATGACGCTGAGCAACAACAACGAGGACACCCCGGCCATGGACATGGTGTCCCACGAGCAGAAGACCGGCATGACCCCGGCCTACGACCAGCCCTCGGCGATCTGGACGCCCATGCCGCGCCTGACCGAGTCCTGCTACAAGGTGCCGAGCACCGGCGCCTGGTGGTACGACGGCCAGGACCGCCCGGTCGACACCGGCCTCAACGTCGGCCGCTACGTGGCCAATTCGGGCACGTCCATCAAGTCCCTCATGGACCTCCAGGCCATGGTCGACGGCAGATTCCCGCCCCAGCAGCAGAAGTTCACCGACTTCATGAAGGACTACCTGCCGCCCGTCCGGGAGTCCCTGCACGGCGTCGACGGCGGCGGTTACCTGCACGGCGGCATGCAGCCGGGCACATGGAACGACGGCGCGTACGGCTACGTGACTCTCAGCCGCGCCAGGCCCACCACGCAGTACGTCCACGTCACCACCCGCCCCACCACCGGCGACCGGATCCGCCTGCGCGACAACGGCCACCGCGTCAAGCGCGTCACCGACCTGCGCACCGGCGAGCCGCTGCCGTTCGCCCAGAGCGACGGCCGCCTCACCATCCGGTCGATCGAGAACTGGGACGCGTACGACACCGTCTTCAAGGTCGAGACCGAACGCGGCCGCGAGGGCTACCACCCCACCGGCTCCGTCAAGGCCGACGACCCCGCCCTGACCGACGGCGACTTCACCACGTACTCGGACAACAAGGGCGCCCTCCCCGTCTCCGTGACGCTCGACCTCGGCAAGCGGAAGAAGGCCGCGTTCCTCGGCATCAACCAGCGCGAGTGGTCACCCACCCACAACCGCTCGACCTTCGGCAGGCCGGAGGACTCCGCCCGCATCAAGGACTACACCGTGTCCGTCAGCGACGACGGCAGACGGTGGCAGCAGATCAAGACGGGCGTCCTGGAGAGCGCCCGCGGCATCCGCTTCATCGACCTCGGCGACGGCGTCCGGACCCGGCTGCTCAGGCTCGACATCAGCACCACCTGGGCCGCGGCCACCGCCCCCAACTTCCACCGCCAGCTCAAGATCGACGAGATCCAGGTCGGCCACGGCCACGTGCGGCGCCGCTGACCGCGCAGGTCGCCGCCCGGCCGCCGCACGGCGACCGGGCGGTAACCGGGCGGCGTCGCGGAACCTCGCCAGGTACAGTGCGGAGATCAGCAGACCGTATGGTGAGGCCCCCGCACGTGTTGACCCAGACCACCACCAGGGTCCTCGATCCGAGTGACCTGGACGCCGCGCTCGCCGTGCTCGACCGCGAGCCGGTCGCGAACGCCTTCGTCACGGCCCGGGTGCGCGTCGCGGGCCTCGACCCGTGGCGCCTCGGCGGCGAGATGTGGGGCTGGTACGAGGACGGCATGCTGGAGTCCCTGTGCTACGCGGGCGCCAACCTCGTCCCGATCTGCGCCACCCCGCGCGCCGTCCGCGGCTTCGCCGACCGCGCCCGCAGGGCCGGACGCCGCTGCTCCTCCATCGTCGGCCCCGCCGAGCCCACCGCCCGCCTGTGGCGCCTGCTCGAACCGTCCTGGGGACCCGCCCGCGAGGTCCGCTCCCAGCAGCCCCTGATGGTCACCGACCGGCTGCCCGACGACATCACGCCCGATCCGTACGTCCGCCGCGTCCGCAAGGACGAGATGGAGACGATCATGCCGGCGTGCGTGGCGATGTTCACCGAGGAGGTCGGCATCTCCCCGCTCGCAGGCGACGGCGGCCTGCTCTACCAGGCCCGGGTCGCCGAACTCGTCGGCTCCGGCCGCTCCTTCGCCCGCATCGACGCCGACGGCCGCGTCGTCTTCAAGGCCGAGATCGGCGCCGCCACGGACCGCGCCTGCCAGGTGCAGGGCGTCTGGGTCGCGCCCGAGTACCGGGGGCAGGGGCTCGCCGCCCCCGGCATGGCGGCCGTCCTGAAGTACGCCCTCGCGGACATCTCCCCGGTCGTCAGCCTCTACGTCAACGACTTCAACACGGCCGCACGGGCGACCTACCGACGGGTGGGGTTCAAGGAAGTCGGGGCGTTCATGAGCGTGCTGTTCTGAGCCGTTCCGAGCTGCTCCGGCCCGCGACGGCGCCGGGCGCACGGCGCTCCCGCGAGCCCGACCGCCCTCGCCGTCACCCCCGCGCACGTCTTGATCCAGTCGCTCGCGCCCGGCCGCCGCGCCCGCTCCGTACTGCCACGACGTGCCGCGAAGTAGGGTTCGCGCATGACTGACGACGTCGTGATCGGGCCGGTCGACCTGGCCGCGCGGGTGGACGACGCACTGCGCGTACAGGCCCTCGCCTTCGGGCTCAGCGACGACGAGATCGCGGTGCGCCGCCAGATCGTCCTGCGGCACCTCACCCACCCCGGCGCCCGGGCGCTCGGCGCGACCACCCGCGACGGACGGCTCGTCGGCTTCGTCTATGGCATGCCCAACGACCGCGCGCACTGGTGGTCCACCGTCGTCGAGCCCTATCTGCGCGGCTGGGGCCTCGAGGGCTGGCTCGACGACTCCTTCGTGATCACCGAGCTGCACGTGCGCCCCGGCTACCAGAACCGCGGCCTCGGCCGCACCCTCATCACCACCATCACCGACGCCGCCGCCGAACCCCGCTCCATCCTCTCCGCCATCGACACCGAGAGCCCCGCCCGCGCCCTGTACCGCTCCCTCGGCTACACCGATCTGGCCCGCAACGTGCTCTTCCCGAGCGCCCCCAAGCCGTACGCCGTGATGGGCGCGCCACTGCCGCTCCGGCGCCCCGGCGGCTGAATCGATTTCCGCGTGCGCGCGTGCCCCGGCTAACCTGCGCCCATCACCCTTACGCAGCAGGAGATCACCATGGCCCAGGTCCAGCGCATGTCCCGTTTGATGGTCAAGACACTGCGCGACGACCCGGCGGACGCGGAGACGCTCAACCACAAGCTGCTCGTGCGCGCCGGTTACGTCCGCAGGACCGCCGCGGGCATCTGGACCTGGCTGCCGCTCGGCAAGAAGGTCTACGAGAACGTGGCCCGCGTCGTCCGCGAGGAGATGGACGCCATCGGCGGCCAGGAGGTCCTGCTCCCGGCCCTGCTGCCCAAGGAGCCCTACGAGGCCAGCGGGCGCTACGAGGAGTACGGCGACCTGCTGTTCCGCCTCAAGGACCGCAAGGGCTCCGAGTACCTCCTCGGCCCCACCCACGAGGAGATCTTCACCCAGGTCGTCAAGGACCAGTGCTCGTCCTACAAGGACCTGCCGGTGATCCTCTACCAGATCCAGACCAAGTACCGCGACGAGGCCCGTCCGCGCGCGGGCGTCCTGCGCGGCCGCGAGTTCCAGATGAAGGACTCGTACTCCTTCGACACGTCCGACGAGGGCCTCGCCGAGGCGTACGCCCTGCACCGCGCCGCCTACCAGCGCATCTTCGAGCGCCTCGGCCTGGACTACCGCATCGTGTCCGCCGTGTCCGGCGCCATGGGCGGCTCCGCCTCCGAGGAGTTCCTGGCCCCGGCCCCCGCCGGTGAGGACACCTTCGTCGACTGCCCCGAGTGCGACTACGCGGCCAACACCGAGGCCGTCACCTTCGCCCTCAAGCCGGTGTCCACCGACGGCCACCCCGCCGTCGAGGAGCTCGACACCCCCGACACCCCCACCATCGAGACCCTCGCCCAGCACCTGGGCGTCCCGGCCTCCGCCACCCTCAAGAACCTCCTCGTCAAGGTCGACGGCGAGATCGTCGCCGTCGGCGTGCCCGGCGACCGCGAGGTCGACCTCGGCAAGCTCGGCGAGCACCTCGCGCCCGCCGAGGTCGAGCTCGTCACCGCCGAGGACTTCGAGGGCCGCGACGACCTCGTCCGCGGCTACGTCGGCCCCCAGGGCCTGGAGAAGGTCCGCTACATCGCCGACCCGCGCGTCGCGCCCGGCACCTCCTGGATCACCGGCGCCAACAAGGCCGACACGCACGCCCGCAACGTCGTCTGCGGCCGTGACTTCGAGGTCGACGACTACCTGGACGTCGTCGTGGTCGAGGCCGGTGACCCCTGCCCCGCCTGCGGCGCCGGCCTTCGCCTCGACCGTGCGATCGAGATCGGCCACATCTTCCAGCTCGGCCGCAAGTACGCCGACACCTTCCAGCTCGACGTCCTCGGCCAGAACGGCAAGCCCGTCCGCGTCACCATGGGCTCCTACGGCATCGGCGTCTCCCGCGCCGTCGCCGCGCTCGTCGAGCAGACCGCCGACGAGCAGGGCCTGTGCTGGTCCAAGGAGATCGCCCCGGCCGACGTCCACATCGTCGCCGCCGGCAAGGCCGTCCAGACCGAGCTGGCCCTCGACGTCGCCGAGCAGCTGAACGCCGCGGGCGTACGTGTCCTCGTCGACGACCGCGCCGGCGTCTCGCCCGGCGTCAAGTTCACCGACGCCGAGCTCATCGGCGTCCCCACGATCCTGGTCGCCGGCCGCAGGTCCGCCGACGGCGTGGTCGAGCTGAAGGACCGCCGGACGGGGGAGCGGGAGGAACTGTCGGTCGCCGACGCGATCGCTCGCCTCACGGCGTAAGGGGGACGGGGGGCGGTGCGCCGCCGATCGCGCTGCGCGCTCGCCCTCAAGCGCCGGACGGGCTCTCTCCCACCCACCCGCCCAACCTCTCCGAGGTTGACCAACAGCCCGGCACCCTCAGGCCCGCCCCCGCAAGTATTCAGCCCGTCCGGCGTTTGAGGACGAGGCGCGGAGCGCCGACAGCGGGTCCGGGGCGGAGCCCCGGTTTCGGGAAGGGGCGGGGTCGGGGAGAGCCCCCGGCAGGGCTACACCCACCCCGCGAACTCCAGCAGCAACTCCGCGTCCTGCTCCCGCCCCACGCGAAGTGCCCGCACACCGGACTCGACAGCCCGGAACAACGCCCACCCCCGCAACCGCTCGGCATCGACGTCCAACGACTCGGCAAGCCGCTTCACGCGCCGCCGCGCAACCGCCGCCCCCGACGGCGAAGCGATCAGATCCTCCACCCGGTCCCGCACCAGCCGAGCCAGGTCGAACGCGGCCTCCCCGACGACCGGATCGGGCCCCACGGCCAGCCACGGCACCCGCTCGGCGGCGAGCACCTTGCTCTGCCGGAAGGTCCCGTGCAGCAGCAGCCCACCCCCCTCCGAGGGCACGGAGCCGAGCAGTTCGTCGCGCGCGGCGAGAGCGGCGGCGACGAGCGGCCGTGCGTCCGGATCGGGGCACGCGGCCATCGCCTCGGCCTGCCGCCCCGTCCGCTCGGCGACGGTCTCGAACCGGTGCCCGGCGGGCGGCGCCACCCACAGCCGCCGCAAGGTCCCGGCCGCCTCCAGCATGGACTTGGCCTCGGGCAGGGACCGTACGGACACGTCCCGCTGCAGCCGTTCGACGAGCAGCGCCCCGTCGGCGGCGTCGAGGAGCCGCGCGGCCCCCATCCCGCCCCAGTGGGCGAGCGCGGCCCGCTCGCTGTCGGGCCGTGACCGTGGCGGCACCAGCTTGAGCACAGCGGGCGTACCCTCGCGCGTCCGGACGAGTACGACGAGGCTGCTGCGGCCCCCGGGCACCTGCACCCGCTCCACGGTCAGCCCGTGCCGTGCGACGGCCTCCTCGGCGAGTTCGGGCAGCCGGTGCAGCCAGTCGTCGGTGGCGGCGTCGCGCGTCGCCTCACCGAGCGCACGGACGAGGCGCGGCGGCGGTTCGAAAGCCATGCGCGAGGTGTTCCCTTCCCGGTCGCCCGAAGGCGTTCGTGTTCCGACTGCCCGAGGGCGGACGTACGTGGCGGCGCACCCACGCCGAGGACGCGCGCGTACCGAACGCGAGCCCCCACCAACGACGCACTCACGCCGCCAGCACCCGCACGCCCAAGCCCCGCTCAGGCCGACAGCCGCACTCTCCCTCGACCCGTTCCCGCGGCAAGTGCCCTCAGGACCCCCGTGACGCGCCCGCAGCGCCGTCCCCCGACGCTCGGGAGCGTTCCGCGAGCCCAGGGAAGGCTACGCTCCCGCCGCGCCAGCGTGCCGCTCGGACCGCTGACTCACGGAGGGACTCGGCCGCGGTGGCGCGGCGGGCGCCCTCGGTTGCGCGGACCAGGTCGGAGTAGACCGCGGCGACCCGCTCCTCCAGCTCGGCCGCGAGGCGTGCGGCCGCTGTCGAGTCGGGGACGGGGAACGGCAGGGCGTAGGCGGCGGCGGAGGGCTCGGGATCGGCGCCGAGGCCGCGTACCGTGCGCCGGAGTTCGTCCCGGCGCGCACGATGCGCGTCGTACGCCGTGCGCGCCTCCGCCCGCCGTTCGTCGCCGATGCGGCCGCCCACGACGCCGTAGCCGTACACGGCCGCGTGCTCGGCCCGCAGGGCCGCCTGCAGGGCCTTCAGCTCCGGCTTTCTGTCTGCTTTTCTGTCCGCGTCCGCGCGGCTCTCTCGGCTCACTTGTCGTCCTCCGTCAGCAGGTACGCGTGCGCGGCGCCCGCCGCCGCGACCGACGCGAGCAGCCGGGCCAGTTCGGCGGGCGCGTCCAGGAGCTGCTTGCCGCGCCGCCGGGACAGTTCCCGCTCCGCGGAGGCCAGGAACCGCAGGGCGTCCCGCTCGCCGTCGGGGACGGACACCGGGGCGGGGGCGGTGGACTTGGCGGCCTTGGGGGACTTGGCGGGCGTGGGCTCGGGGTCCGCGTCGAACGCCTTCTCGTGCCGCGCCACCTCCGCCCGCAGCGGCCGCAGCAGCCCCGCCAGGGGAGCGTGCGCCGCGAGCACGGCGTCGTACTGCCGCAGCAGCCCGGCGCTGTCCCGCGCCGCACGCGCGCGCAGCCGGTCGTCGGCGGACGGGCGTCCGTCGCCGGGGGAGTCGCCGGAGCCGGAGCACCCGGCGAGCAGCGTGGTGCCGGCCGCGGCTGCGGCCCCGGTCAGCAGGCTCCTTCGGCGTGGGCCCGGGCGGGTCCACGAAGGGGTGAGATACGACGGCACGGCAGACGTCCTCGGAAAGGTTGGCCGCTAGGGCAGGGAGGGCGGGGGTGAGGGTGGTGCGGGCAGGAGCGCGGGGTGTGTGCGGGGGTGCGGGGGAGGGCGGTGCCCTCGGGTGACGGCAGGGGCGGGCGCGGGCCCGGTGATCACCGTACCTGCGCCCTGTCCTCGTACGTGCGATCGGCTCGTACCGGGGTGTGCGGAGCCCCGGCGGTGGACGGCAACACCCTCCGCGACCGGATACCCTTTGACCTGACACGCGACGATCCCACAACAGCACACGCGGCCGAGGAGTCACCCGGATGAGCACCACCCAGAGCGAGAGGCTGCGAGAACTGCTGGAACCGCTCGTCAGCTCGAAGGACCTGGATCTCGAAGAGATCGAAGTGGCCTCGGTCGGACGCAAGCGGGTGCTGCGAGTCGTCGTCGACTCCGACGACGGCGTGGATCTGGACCGCATCGCCGAGCTGAGCCGCGAGTTCTCCGCGAAGCTCGACGAGTCGGACGCGATGGGCGACGGCGAGTACACGCTCGAGGTCGGCTCCCCGGGCGCCGAGCGCCCCCTGAAGGAACAGCGCCACTACGTACGCGCCATCGGACGCCTCGCGAAGTTCCAGCTCACCGAGGGCGGCGAGCTGACCGCGCGGATCCTGAAGGTCGACGACGAGGGCGTGGACCTCGAAGTGCCCGGAGTGAAGGGCCGCAAGCCCACCGCCCGCAGGCTCGCCTTCGCGGAGATCGCCAAGGCGCGCGTCGAGGTGGAGTTCAACCGCAAGTCCGCGGACGGTGCCGACGGCGCCGCCGGGGACAGCGACAACGACGACGAGAAGAACGTGAAGGAAGAGGAGGAGGCGTAGCCGTGGACATCGACATGAGTGCCCTGCGAGGTCTGGTGCGGGAGAAGGAGATCTCCTTCGACCTGCTGGTCGAGGCGATCGAGTCGGCCCTCCTCATCGCCTACCACCGCACCGAGGGAAGCCGCCGCCACGCGCGCGTCAAGCTCGACCGCGACAGCGGTCACGTGACGGTCTGGGCGAAGGAGGACCCCGAAGACCTCGAGGAGGGCCAGGAGCCCCGCGAGTTCGACGACACCCCGTCCGATTTCGGCCGCATCGCCGCCACCACCGCCAAGCAGGTCATCCTGCAGCGGCTGCGCGACGCGGAGGACGACGCGACCCTCGGCGAGTACGCGGGCCGCGAGGGCGACATCGTCACCGGTGTCGTCCAGCAGGGCCGCGACCCGAAGAACGTCCTGGTCGACATCGGCAAGCTGGAGGCCATCCTGCCGGTGCAGGAGCAGGTGCCGGGCGAGGAGTACCGGCACGGCATGCGCCTGCGCAGCTATGTGGTGCGGGTCGCCAAGGGCGTGCGCGGCCCGTCCGTGACGCTCTCGCGCACCCACCCGAACCTGGTCAAGAAGCTGTTCGCGCTGGAGGTCCCGGAGATCGCCGACGGGTCTGTGGAGATCGCCGCCATCGCGCGCGAGGCCGGGCACCGCACCAAGATCGCGGTCCGTTCGACCCGCTCGGGCCTGAACGCCAAGGGCGCCTGCATCGGCCCCATGGGCAGCCGGGTGCGCAATGTCATGGCCGAGCTCAACGGCGAGAAGATCGACATCGTGGACTGGTCGGACGACCCGGGCGACATGGTGGCGCACGCGCTGTCCCCGGCCCGCGTCAGCAAGGTCGAGATCGTCGATCTGGCCGGCCGCTCCGCCCGCGTGACGGTGCCGGACTACCAGCTGTCGCTGGCGATCGGCAAGGAGGGCCAGAACGCCCGCCTCGCCGCCCGCCTGACCGGCTGGCGCATCGACATCCGGCCGGACACCGAGCTGCCCGAGCACGCGGCGCGGGACTCCGAGGGCTGATCACTCCGGGTCCCCGGGTTTCCCGAACTGATCAAGACAACATCCGTTCGATTCTTGCCCCAAAGGGGTGAGGTCGGTGCGGGGAGGTAGACTTAAGCGTGTCTGGCCGGACGCATGCCCGAGCATGCCCTGAGCGCACCTGTGTGGGGTGCCGGGAGCGAGCGGCCAAGAGTGAGCTGCTGCGCATCGTGACGATCGAGGACGTTTGCGTCCCCGATCCAAGCGGTACGCTGCCCGGCCGGGGTGCGTATGTACACCCCGCCCTGGTCTGTTTCGATCTTGCGCTCCGCCGCCGGGCGTTCCCGCGGGCCTTCCGGGTCCAGGGACCGCTCGACACCGCGGAACTGCGCCGGAATGTCGAGACAGCCGAGACCGTTGCCCAGCAGGCAACACCGTAAGAAGCGCCGTGCGGATCCCCGCGCGGCCCTGGTACCTCGCGAGTTGGAAGTAGGTCGAGATTGCGATGAGCACTCGATGAGTACGCGATGAGTACGCCCATGAAGTAGCGACGGTCCGGCGTAACCCGGACCTAAAAGGAGCGAAGTGGCTAAGGTCCGGGTATACGAACTCGCCAAGGAGTTCGGGGTGGAGAGCAAGGTCGTCATGGCCAAGCTCCAAGAACTCGGTGAATTCGTACGTTCGGCGTCCTCGACGATCGAGGCGCCCGTAGTACGCAAACTGACTGACGCATTGCAGCAGGGCGGCGGCAACGGCAAGTCCGCCGCCAAGCCCGGCGCGCCCCGCAAGGCGGCCGCGCCCAAGCCGGCGACCCCGTCGGCCCCCTCTCCCGCGCAGGCCGCCAAGCCGGCCGCGCCCAAGCCGCCGGCGCCCAAGCCGGCAGCTGCCGACAAGCCCGCCGCGGCGCCCGCTCCGGGCCCCCGCCCGGGCCCGGTCGCGCCCAAGCCCGTGACGCCGAAGCCCGCTCCGGCGGCTCCGGCTCCGGCCGCGCCCGAGTTCACCGCGCCGCCGGCCGCTCCCGCGACCCCGGCTCCGGCTGCCTCCTCGGGGTCCTCGGCCCCGGCGGGCCCGCGTCCCGGCGCCCGTCCCGGCGCCCCGAAGCCCGGTGGCCGTCCGGCCCCCGGCCAGGGTCAGGGTCAGGGCCAGCGCGGCGGCGACCGCGGCGACCGTCAGGGTGCCCCGCGCCCCGGCGGCCAGGGTGGCGCCCCGCGTCCGGGCGGCCGTCCGGCCGGTCCGCGCCCGGGCAACAACCCCTTCACCTCTGGTGGCTCCACCGGCATGGCGCGCCCGCAGGCGCCCCGTCCGGGTGGCGCCCCGCGCCCCGGTGGCCAGGGTGCCCCCGGCGGCCCGCGCCCGCAGGGCCAGGGCCAGGGCGGCGGCCAGGGTGGTCCCCGTCCGCAGGGTCAGGGCGGCGCACGTCCGTCCCCGGCCGGAATGCCGCGCCCGCAGGCGCCGCGTCCGGGCGGAGCCCCCGGCGGTAACCGTCCGAACCCGGGCATGATGCCGCAGCGTCCCGCCGCGGGCCCGCGTCCCGGTGGTGGCCCCGGCGGTGGCCGTGGTCCCGGTGGCGGCGGTCGCCCCGGTGGCGGTGGCGGCGGTGGCCGTCCCGGCTTCGCCGGTCGTCCCGGTGGTCCGGGCGGTGGCGGCGGTGGCTTCGCCGGTCGTCCGGGTGGTCCCGGTGGCGGCGGCGGTGCCGGTCGTCCCGGTGGTGGCGGCGGCTTCGGCGGTCGTCCCGGCTTCGGTGGCCGTCCCGGTGGTCCGGGTGGCCGCGGTGGCACGCAGGGCGCCTTCGGCCGTCCCGGCGGTCCCGCGCGTCGCGGTCGCAAGTCGAAGCGGCAGAGGCGCCAGGAGTACGAGGCCATGCAGGCCCCGTCGGTCGGCGGCGTGATGCTGCCGCGCGGCAACGGCGAGACCGTTCGCCTGTCGCGTGGTGCCTCCCTCACCGACTTCGCCGAGAAGATCAACGCCAACCCGGCGTCGCTCGTCGCGGTGATGATGAACCTCGGCGAGATGGTCACGGCCACGCAGTCCGTCTCCGACGAGACGCTGCAGCTCCTCGGCGACGAGATGAACTACACCGTTCAGATCGTCAGCCCCGAGGAGGAGGACCGCGAGCTGCTCGAGTCGTTCTCCATCGAGTTCGGCGAGGACGAGGGCGGCGAAGAGGCGCTCATGTCCCGCCCGCCGGTCGTGACCGTCATGGGTCACGTCGACCACGGCAAGACCCGACTGCTCGACGCCATCCGCAAGACGAACGTCATCGCGGGCGAGGCCGGCGGCATCACGCAGCACATCGGTGCGTACCAGGTCGCCACCGAGGTCAACGGCGAGGACCGCGCGATCACCTTCATCGACACCCCGGGTCACGAGGCGTTCACCGCCATGCGTGCCCGTGGTGCCAAGTCGACCGACATCGCGATCCTTGTGGTGGCGGCCAACGACGGTGTGATGCCCCAGACGATCGAGGCGCTGAACCACGCCAAGGCGGCCGACGTGCCGATCGTGGTCGCGGTCAACAAGATCGACGTCGAGGGCGCGGACCCGACCAAGGTGCGCGGTCAGCTCACCGAGTTCGGTCTGGTGGCCGAGGAGTACGGCGGCGACACGATGTTCGTCGACATCTCCGCCAAGCAGGGTCTCAACATCGACTCCCTGCTCGAGGCCGTCGTCCTCACCGCCGACGCCTCGCTCGACCTGCGGGCCAACCCGGAGCAGGACGCGCAGGGCATCGCGATCGAGGCGCACCTGGACAAGGGCCGCGGCGCCGTCGCGACCGTCCTGGTCCAGCGCGGCACGCTGCGCGTCGGTGACACGATGGTCGCCGGCGACGCGTACGGCCGAGTCCGCGCGATGCTCGACGACAAGGGCGAGACCGTGGAAGAGGCGGGTCCCTCGACCCCGGTCCTCGTCCTGGGTCTCACCAACGTCCCGGGCGCGGGCGACAACTTCCTGGTCGTCGACGAGGACCGTACGGCCCGTCAGATCGCCGAGAAGCGCGCCGCCCGCGAGCGCAACGCCGCGTTCGCCAAGCGCGTCCGCCGTGTCTCGCTCGAGGACCTGGACAAGGTGCTCAAGGCCGGCGAGATCCAGCAGCTCAACCTCATCATCAAGGGTGACGCTTCTGGTTCCGTCGAGGCCCTGGAGTCCTCCCTGCTCCAGCTGGACGTCGGCGAGGAGGTCGACATCCGCGTGCTGCACCGCGGCGTGGGTGCGGTCACCGAGTCGGACATCGACCTGGCCATGGGCTCCGACGCCATCGTCATCGGCTTCAACGTCCGCGCGGCCGGCCGTGCCGCGCAGATGGCGGAGCGCGAGGGCGTCGACGTCCGCTACTACTCGGTGATCTACCAGGCCATCGAGGAGATCGAGGCGGCCCTCAAGGGCATGCTCAAGCCGGAGTACGAAGAGGTCGAGCTCGGCACGGCGGAGATCCGCGAGGTCTTCCGCTCGTCCAAGCTGGGCAACATCGCGGGTGTTCTCATCCGCTCCGGCGAGGTCAAGCGCAACACCAAGGCCCGACTGCTTCGCGATGGCAAGGTCATCGCGGAGAGCCTCAACATCGAGGGCCTGCGTCGCTTCAAGGACGACGTCACCGAGATCCGCGAAGGGTTCGAGGGCGGTATCAACCTCGGCAACTTCAACGACATCAAGGTGGATGACGTCATCGCGACGTACGAGATGCGCGAGAAGCCGCGGGCTTAGCGGTTGCGGACGGGGGTTGCCCGGGGAGTTTCCCCCGGGCAGCCCCCGCCCCTTTTATGGGGGCTGCGCCCCCGTTCCCCCCGCTTTTCGGCGCTTCGCGCCTCGTCCTCAATCGCCGGACGGGCTAAAACCTTGCCGCACCGGCGAGATTTTCAGCCCCTCCGGCGTTTGAGGAGCGGGGGTCTGGGGGCGGAGCCCCCAGGTACGGGACGGGTAGGGGCGGCAGGGGCGAATATCCGTCGAGCCGACCCGGCCCCGCGTTGTACGGTTCTGGTGACCCTGCCAACCGTGCGCAGGGCGCGATCCCGCACCGGCGGGTTATCCGGGACACATATGTATGTGGGGACTCTGTCCTTCGACCTGCTCCTCGGCGACGTACATTCGCTGAAGGAGAAGCGCTCCCTCGTCCGCCCGATCGTGGCGGAACTCCAGCGGAAGTACGCGGTGAGCGCGGCGGAGGTCGGCCACCAGGACCTGCACCGCAGGAGCGAGATCGGCTTGGCGCTGGTCTCGGGGGACGCGGGGCACATCACGGACGTACTGGACCGGTGCGAACGGCTCGTCGCCGCCCGGCCCGAAGTGGAGCTGCTGTCCGTACGGCGGCGCCTCCACGGTGACGACGACGCTTGAACGACCTGAACGACCAGCGACGAGCACAGCACAGAAGGAGACGGAGCAGTGGCCGACAACGCGCGGGCGAAGAGGCTGGCGGACCTCATCCGAGAGGTGGTGGCCCAGAAGCTGCAGCGCGGGATCAAGGACCCGCGGCTCGGCACGCATGTCACCATCACGGACACCCGGGTCACGGGTGATCTGCGGGAGGCGACCGTCTTCTACACGGTCTACGGGGACGACGAGGAGCGCGCGGCCGCGGCCGCGGGCCTGGAGAGCGCCAAGGGCGTGCTCCGCTCCGAGGTCGGCCGGGCGGCGGGCGTGAAGTTCACGCCGACGCTGACCTTCGTGGCGGACGCCCTCCCGGACAACGCCCGGGCCATCGAGGACCTCCTCGACCGGGCGCGCGCCTCGGACGCGAAGGTCCGTGAGGCCTCCGCGGGAGCCGAGTTCGCGGGCGGCGCCGACCCGTACCGCAAGCCCGAGGACGAAGACGACGCCCCCGACGCTGCCGACGCCGCGGGCGGCACCGCCGACAAGGACGGCGACGCCTCGTA
Organism: Streptomyces sp. NPDC040610; assembly: GCF_055594065.1. Classification (NCBI taxonomy): domain Bacteria; kingdom Bacillati; phylum Actinomycetota; class Actinomycetes; order Kitasatosporales; family Streptomycetaceae; genus Streptomyces; species Streptomyces sp. NPDC040610. The sequence goes on from NZ_JBVIXA010000001.1 coordinate 1,529,753, forward strand.
ATGACCAAGCGCAGCACCACGCCGGACGGCCTTGTCATCGTCGACAAGCCGTCCGGCTTCACTTCGCACGACGTGGTCGCCAAGATGCGGGGCATCGCGAAGACCCGCCGCGTCGGGCACGCCGGCACCCTCGACCCGATGGCGACGGGTGTCCTGGTGCTCGGCGTCGAGCGCGCCACGAAGCTGCTCGGCCACCTGGCGCTCACCGAGAAGGAGTATCTCGGCACGATCCGCCTCGGCCAGGCCACCGTCACGGACGACGCGGAGGGCGAGATCACCTCGTCCGCGGACGCCTCCGGCGTCAAGCGCGACGCCGTCGACGCGGGCATCGCCAAGCTGTCCGGCGCCATCATGCAGGTCCCGTCGAAGGTCAGCGCCATCAAGATCGACGGCAAGCGGTCGTACGCGCGCGCCCGCCAGGGCGAGGACTTCGAGATCCCGGCCCGGCCGGTCACGGTCTCCTCCTTCCAGGTGTACGACATCCGGGACGCGGTCGCCGAGGACGGCACCCCCGTCCTGGACCTGGTCGTGTCCGTCGTCTGCTCCTCCGGTACGTACATCCGCGCCCTCGCCCGTGACCTCGGCGCCGACCTGGGCGTCGGCGGCCACCTCACGGCGCTGCGCCGCACCCGTGTCGGGCCGTACAAGCTGGACTCGGCCAAGACCCTCGACCAGCTCCAGGAGGAGCTGACGGTGATGCCGGTCGCCGACGCGGCCACCGCGGCGTTCCCCCGCTGGGACGTCGACGAGAAGCGGGCGCGGCTGCTCGCCAATGGCGTGCGGATCGACATGCCGGACGAGTACGCGGGCGCCGGGCCCGTCGCCGTCTTCGGCCCCGAGGGCCGCTTCCTGGTGCTCGCGGAGGAGTCGAAGGGCAAGGCCAAGAGCCTCGCCGTCTTCTCCTGACCCGCGCTCAGTTCGCCTGTGCGGTGCGGGAGTCGGCACCCCCGTGGTGGCCTCTCCGGCGGCCCGCGCGGTGTGGGACTTGTTGTGGGGGGGGGGGGGGGGGGGGGGTGCGCGCCCCCCCCCCCCCCCCCCCACGCCCCCCCCCCCCCCCCCCCCCCCCCCCCCCCCCCCCCCCCCCCCCCCCCCCCCAC